>NZ_FMBW01000035.1 GCF_900091725.1 Streptomyces sp. DvalAA-43
TCCAGGTCGGGTCGGTTGCGGTGGGCGGGGACGCGCCGGTGTCGGTGCAGTCGATGACGACGACGCGTACGTCGGACATCGGTGCGACGTTGCAGCAGATCGCGGAGCTGACGGCGTCGGGCTGTCAGATCGTGCGGGTGGCGTGTCCGACGCAGGACGACGCGGACGCGTTGGCGGTGATCGCGAGGAAGTCGCAGATCCCGGTGATCGCGGATATTCATTTCCAGCCGAAGTATGTGTTCGCGGCGATCGATGCGGGTTGTGCCGCGGTGCGGGTGAATCCGGGGAACATCAAGCAGTTCGACGACAAGGTGAAGGAGATCGCGCGGGCGGCGGGGGACGCGGGGACGCCGATCCGGATCGGTGTGAACGCGGGTTCGCTGGATGCGCGGTTGCTGGCGAAGTACGGGAAGGCGACGCCGGAGGCGTTGGTGGAGTCGGCGTTGTGGGAGGCGTCGCTCTTCGAGGAGCACGGTTTCCGGGACATCAAGATCTCGGTGAAGCACAACGATCCGGTGGTGATGGTGAATGCGTACCGTCAGCTGGCGGCTCGTTGTGACTATCCGTTGCATCTGGGGGTGACGGAGGCGGGTCCGGCGTTCCAGGGGACGATCAAGTCGGCGGTGGCGTTCGGTGCGCTGTTGTCGGAGGGGATCGGGGACACGATCCGGGTGTCGTTGTCGGCGCCGCCGGCCGAGGAGGTCAAGGTCGGGATCCAGATCCTGGAGTCGCTGAATCTGAAGCAGCGGCGGCTGGAGATCGTGTCCTGTCCGTCGTGCGGGCGGGCGCAGGTGGATGTGTACAAGCTGGCTGATCAGGTGTCGGCGGGTCTTGAGGGCATGGAGGTGCCGTTGCGGGTGGCCGTGATGGGTTGTGTCGTCAACGGTCCGGGCGAGGCGCGCGAGGCGGATCTGGGTGTCGCTTCCGGCAATGGCAAGGGGCAGATCTTCGTGAAGGGCGAGGTCATCAAGACGGTGCCCGAGTCGAAGATCGTCGAGACGCTGATCGAGGAAGCCCTGAAGATCGCCGAG
>NZ_FMBW01000080.1 GCF_900091725.1 Streptomyces sp. DvalAA-43
CGAGAACGTCAGGTCGAATTTGGCGAACCGCAGCCAGGTGAACTCCGAATCGGTGTCCAGTGCCTCGGCGACGAGTGTCGGCGTGGCCGCGTCCGTCAGGGTCAGCATGACCTGGAAGAGGGGGTGGCGGGCGGTGGAGCGCTCGGGGTTGAGGGCCTCGACCAGCCGGTCGAACGGCAGGTCCTGGTGGCTCCACGCCGCCAGGTCCGTCTCCCGGACCCGGGTCAGCAGCTCCCGGAAGCTCGGGTTGCCCGTCAGATCGGTGCGCAGGACGAGCGTGTTGACGAAGAAGCCGACCAGGTCGTCGAGCGCCTGATCCGTGCGGCCGGCGATGGGTGAGCCGAGCGTGATGTCGTGCCCGGCACCGGACCGCGACAGCAGCGTCGACACCGCCGCCTGGGCCACCATGAACACCGAGGCCCCCGCCTCGCGCGCCAGCTCCGCGAGCGAGGAGTGGACGTCCTGGGAGAGGTGCACGGTGTGGGTGGCGCCGCGGTAGGAGGCGACGGCCGGCCGCTGCCGGACGGCGGGCAGGGTGACCTCCTCGGGGAGGTCGGCCAAGGTGCGGCGCCAGTAGTCGAGTTGCCGGGCGGCGACGCTCTCCCCGTCCGCGGGGTCACCGAGCACACCGCGGTGCCAGAGCGCGTAGTCGGCGTACTGGGCGGGCAGCGGCTCCCAGGCGGGTCGCTCGCCACGTGAGCGGGTCGCGTACGCGGTGCTCAGATCGCGCATGAGCGGCTGGTAGGACCAGCCGTCGGAGACGATGTGGTGCATCACCACCAGGAGGACGGACTCCTGCTCGCCGAGGCTGAACAGCCGGGCGCGGAACGGCAGATCGGATTCCAGGTCGAAGATGCGCTCGGACTCGGCGGTGAGCAGCGCGGCGACGTCCTCCTCGGTCGCCGGGGTGACCGGCAGCTCCACCCGGACGCTGTCGGCGGGCACGATCCGCTGATAGGTCTGCCCATCGGCCTGACCGAACACGGTGCGCAGGCTCTCGTGCCGTCCCGCGACATCGGTGAACGCGGACTCCAGGGCCGCGATGTCGAGTTCACCCCGTACCCGGACGGCGAGCGGGATGTTGTACGTCGCCGACGGGCCCTCCAGCTGGTCGAGGAACCACAGGCGTTGCTGGGCCGCGGAGAGCGGCAGCGGCTCCGGGCGCTCCTGGGCGGTCAGGGCCGGGCGGGCGGACTCGCCGCCGCCGGTGGCGACGTACTCGGCGAGCAGGGCGACGGTCGGGTACTCGAAGAACTGGCGCAGCGTCAGCTGGACGTCCAGGACCGTGCGCACCCGGCTGACCAGCCGGGTCGCCAGCAGCGAGTGGCCGCCGAGGGTGAAGAAGTCGTCGTCGATGCCGAGGGACGGCAGGCCGAGGGAGTGGGCGAACAGCCCGCAGAGGACCTCCTCGACGGGGTTGCGCGGGGCCCGTCCGCCCGGCACCGCGCCGACGCGGGGCGCGGGCAGCGCGCGCCGGTCGAGCTTGCCGTTCGGGGTCAGTGGCAGGGTCCCCATCGGGACGACCGCCGAGGGCACCATGTACTCGACGAGCTGCTCGGCCGCGTACCGGAGGAGCTCGGCCCCGTCCAGGACGCCTTCCTCGGCGGGTACGGCGTAGGCCACCAGGCGCTTGTCGCCGGGCCGGTCCTCGCGGACGATGACCGCGGCCTGGGCGACGGAGGGGTGGCGGACCAGCACGGTCTCGATCTCGCCGAGCTCGATGCGGTTGCCGCGCAGCTTGACCTGCTGGTCCGCGCGGCCCAGGAAGACGATCTCGCCGTGCTCGTTCCAGGCGGCCAGGTCACCGGTGCGGTACATGCGGCTGCCGGCCGGTCCGTACGGGTCGGCGGTGAAACGCTCGGCGGTCAGGGCCGGCAGTCGGCCGTAGCCCTGGGCGAGGTGCGGTCCGGCGACGTAGAGTTCGCCGGTCTCGCCCTGGGAGGTGTGGCGCAGTTCGCCGTCCAGGACGTACATGGCGGTGTTCGCCATCGGGATGCCGAGGTGCAGCCGGTCGAGGGTGCGCACCTCGGGGGTGAAGGCCTGGTAGCTGCAGAAGACGGTCGCCTCGGTGGGGCCGTAGACGTGCACGAACGTGGTGTCCGGGCAGTGGTCGAGGGCTCGTTGGAGGGCGGTGGCGGACAGGACGTCGCCGCCGGTCCAGATCTCGCGCAGCTGCGCCAGGGCGTCGATCGCCTCGCTGGCCATGGCGTCGAAGAGGGCGGTCGTGAAGTAGGCGGCGGTCGCCCCGTAGCGAGTGATGGCGTCGGCCAGCTCGCCGATGTCGATCTTCGGGGCGGACAGGACGACCGCCAGTCCGCCACGGAGCAGCGGCACCCACAGTTCGTAGGTCGAGGAGTCGAAGGGCAGCGGCGAGTAGGCGAGCACGCGCTCGTGGGCGACGGCGCCGAAGCCGGGGTCCAGGGCCAGTTCGACCACGTTGCGGTGGGTGTTCACGACGCCCTTGGGGGTGCCGCTGGAGCCGGAGGTGAACATCATGTACAGCGGCTGGTCGGGGTGGACCGTGACCTCGGGTGCGGTGGCGGCCGTGTCCGCGGTGGCGCTCGCGTCGTCGAGCCGCAGGGCGGGCAGGTCTCCCGCGAAGGCGGTCTCCCCGGCCGGGCGGTCGGTGATCAGGAGGGTGGCCCCGGTGTTGCCGAGGATCCAGGCGAGGCGCTCGCCGGGCTGGCGGGGGTCGAGGGGGACGTACACCCCGCCGCTCTTCAGTACCGCGAGGACCGTGATGACGTAGGCGAACGAGCGGTCGAAGAGGAGGCCGACCGCGTCGCCCGGCCGTACGCCGTCGGCGACGAGCCGGTGTGCGAGGGCGTTGGCCGCGCCGTCCAGCTCCCGGTAGGTGAGACGGCGGTCCTCACGGACGAGGGCGACGGCCTCGGGGGTGCGGGCCGCCTGCGCGGCGAACAGTGCGTGCAGCGCGCCTTCGGGGAGGTTCTCGGCCGTGTCGTTGTACGCGGCGACGTGCGCGGGGACGTCGACGCCGGGGGAGAGAGCTGGATCGGTTTGCGGCTGGGACATCTCGACACCTTCTTGGTAGCTCGGATCTCGTGGTCTCGCGGCGTGCCGGGAGACCGACGGAGCCACGGTGGATGACGTGCACTTGGTGCGAAGCGGAGTGGTGGAGCGGGTGGGATCAGCCGGTGCGGGTGGCCGTCACGGCGTCCGCCGGCAGCAGGACGTCGTCCGCTTCCAGTGCGTTCGCGTGGTACTTGCCGACGGAGCTGATCAGCAGCCGGAGTTCCAGGGCGATGGACTCGGCCAGGCGGACGAGACCGGCCTCGGCGTCCTCGTCCACGGCGAGCAGTGCGGCCCGGCCGAGGCCGACGGCGCGTGCGCCGAGCGCCAGCGCCTTCGCGGCCCGGCCGCCCTCCCAGATCCGCCCGCTGGCGAGCAGGCAGTGGTCGGTGCGGCCGATGCGGGTGAGGCATTCGCCGAGCGGGAGCCCCACCTGGCCGAGGAAGGCGGTCGGCGCCCAGGCGGTGCCGCCCTCCGCGCCGTCCACCGTGACGGAGTCCGCGCCGGCCGCCCAGGCGGTGGCCGCGGCGAGGGCCACGTCGCGGCCGGGGTGCAGCTTCACCCACACCTTCACGCGGGGGAAGTTGTTCCGCATCAGCCGGATCTGCTGGCGCAGGATCTCCTCGGTGAAGGTGCCGGGGCTGCTGATCCGCAGCACCGAGTCGCTGTCGGCACCGAACACCGCGTCCATGGCGTACTGTTCGGCGACCCGGCCGCCGGCCTCGCGGCCCAGGACGGTGAGACCGCCGAGGCCCGGCTTGGCACCCTGGCCGACCTTCAGCTCGAAGGCGAGCCGGCCGGTGGCCAGCAGCGGTTCGGACACCGGGTCGCTGTAGACCAGGTTCCACACCTCGGCGTCGGCGTCCTCGGTGGACTGCTGCACCACCACACCGCCGTGCTCGTCGTCGGCGGCGGCCGTGTAGGCGGCGATCCGGCCGAGCAGCGGGGAGGCCGCGGAGTCGGCGGCGGCTCGGTAGCCGTTGACCGGCACCACGTTCTCGCCGATGACCATCGGGATGCCGAGCCTTCCGGCCTGGCGCCCGGCGGCCTCGCCCAGGTCGTGGCTGGCGACCTGGGTCGAGCCGAACGCGGAGACGTAGAGCGGCAGCCGGGAGGCGAACCCGCCGACCCGGGTGTCCAGTTCGACGTCCGTGTACAGCGGCTCACGGGCCAGGTCGATGAGCTTCTTCAGCCGCTCCGGCATGAACACCGGAGGTACGATCCTGGCGCGTTCCAGCAGGTCGTAAGGGTCGTGACCGGCCGGAACCGCGCCCAGCAGGCTGCTGCCGTAGGACTCCAGCGCGGGGAAGACCCCCGCCGCTCCGGCCCGGGCCCGGTGCCGCACCTGTTCCTCGGGGAAGCCGGCGGCGCTCAGTACGGTGCTCATGCGGACACCACACCGGGGAGCTTCGGGTAGGCGCTGGCCTCCCAGGCGGCGGTGCGACCGGTGACGTACCGGGTGAAGCGCTCCAGGCCGATGCCGAACCCGGAGCTGGCGGGGATGCCGCGGCGGGCCAGGTCGAGGTACCAGCCGTACTTCGCGGGGTTCTCGCCGGTCTCGCGCATCCGGGTGACCAGCGCCGCGTAGTCGTGCTCGCGCTCGCTGCCGCTGGCCAGCTCGCCGTAGCCCTCGGGGGCGATCAGGTCGAAGTTGCGCAGGATGCCGGGGCGTTCGGTGTCCTCCTGGTCGTAGAAGCCCCGCGAGCCCTTGGGATAGTCGACGACGAAGAACGGCCGGCTGGTCTTGGCGGAGAGGATCTCCTCGCCCTCCCAGTCGATCTCGGCGCCCGGGTCCTGCGGGTGACCGAGGGCCACCAGGTCCGCGGTGGCCTCCCGGTGCGTGGTGCGCCCGAACGCCCCCTGGACCACCTCGCGGAAGGCGTCCCGGTCGCGGCCGAGGAGCTCCAGGTCCCCCGGCATCTCGCGGACGACCTCGTCGACGACATGGGCGACGAGCCGCTCGGCGAGCTCCATCGCGTCCTCGCGGCGGGCGTCGCGGATCTCCACGTCGATCTGGTGGAACTCGGCGAGGTGGCGGTGCGTGACGGCCGTCTCCAGCGGTTCCAGGCGCACATTGGGAGCGATGTAGAAGATCTTGTCGAAGGCCATCAGCGACGCCTGCTTGTAGAGGATCGCGCTGGTCATCAGCTTGTACTTGTGGCCGTAGAAGTCGACGTCCACCTGCTTGGAGCCCCGGATACCCGGGTCGGTGACCGGTCCGATGACCGGCGGCAGCAGCTCCTGGAATCCCTGCCCGGTGAGGAAGGCGCGGGTCGCCGCGAGCATCCGGCTCTGCACCCGCAGCGTGGCACGGGTCGGCTCGGCCATCAGGTGCTGGTCGGGAGAGGCCGGGAACGGGGGTGCGACGCGGCCGTGGGACTCGGCGATCGTGCTGGTCATGATGCTACCTCCTGGGTGTGCTGCCGATGGGCTGCCGGGCGACGGGCCGCCGTGGGGAGCGAGGGGCGGGAAGCGGACGAGGGAACGATGCGGTCGTGGCGGCGTTGGACGAACGACAGGGCGTCGAACAGCCCGGCGGCGGTGAGCCGCCGGCCGCGGTCGCGGACGGGCCCGAGGGGCATCGCCCCGATCTCGGACCAGGTCAGGCGGCCGGACCCGTCGATATGACTCCGGGTGCGGCCCGCGTTGTCGGGGTGCAGGCAGTAGGGAACGTCGAGGTATCCGCGGGCGAAGGCCTTCAGCAGGGCCTGGCCCAGGTCCTCGTCCAGGTTCAGCACGGCCTCCACCAGGGCACGGGCCTCGGCGTAGACCGCGTTGTCCGCCGGGTCGGTGAGCGGGGCGGGGGCGTTCCCGGACCGGGCGCCGAGCTGCGTCCGGTGCCGGGCTGCGGCCCGTGCGGCGACCCGCAGGGCCTCGACGTTCTCCGCCACGGTGGGGATGCGGTGGGCCTCGGCCACGGTCTTCACGATCAGCCGGGCCGCCCCGGTCTCCACGGCCAGCTCGGCCGAGCGCTCCAGGAGTTCGAGGGAGCCGTGCCGGGTCTGCGGGTAGAGGCCCATGTAGGTGTAGAGGACGATGTGCCAGTCGGTGTCCGGCAGGAATTCGTCGGCCAGCCGGTGCAGCGCGTGCATCGCCTCCCGGTCCTGGGCCACGTTGGTCTGCTGGGCGTAGCTGAGCGAGATGCTGCGCAGCCCCGCCCGGTGGAAGAAGATCGCCTCCAGCGCGCTGATCGCGACGAGCAGTCCGGGCGGGCACAGTTGGCCGAGCATGCAGCCGCCGAAGGTCTCCAGATGCGGTTCCGCCCCGGTGCCGCGCAGTGCGGCCAGGACCTCGCAGCTCTCCTGCCAGTTGCGTACGGAGTCCAGGAGCGGGGTGCGCCCGTAGGGCAGGCAGTAGGAGACCGGGCCGCCCTCCGTCGCGTCCAGGCCGAGCCGGGCGAGCGCGGCGACGATGCGCTGGGGGCGTGCCGATCCGTGCCGGATCTGCACCGGGAAGCCGGCGTCGCGGACGCCGTCCAGGACCCAGCGCGAGGTGTGCGGGCTGTAGGAGGTGATGGGGAACCCGTTGAGCGGGACGCCGCTGTCCAGGGCGCGGGCCGCGGAGGCCTCGTCGTTGACCCGGGTGTAGCTGTCGATCGTCATGGTGCCGACGACCGCGTCGGCCGCTCCCTTGGTGGCCTTCAGGCCGGCCCTCATCAGTGCGGGGTCGGAGAAGCCCATCCGGGGCTGTACGACGAGTGCTCCGCGGGCCTGGGCCCCGGCGACGAAGCGGCCGAAGGAGAGCGGACGCCGGTGCACGGTGGTGCGGCCGGCGGAGTACGCCTCCCGGACCGGCGCGGTCACCGTTCCACCTCCTTGGGCAGCGAGTCGACGTAGGACTCGAAAGCGGAGATGTCGACACCGTCCTGGAAGACCGCGTCGAACCCGGCCCTTCTGAGGGCGTCGGCCTCTTCCTCCCCGTTCCCGGCCACGCCGAGCTTGCCGCCGATGACCGCGGGCAGGCGGGTGAGCTCCCAGCGCGACCGGATGGCCCCGATCAGCGGCTCGGCGTCGTGGAAGCCGTGCCCGTTGACGCTGCTCACGACCAGCAGGTCCGGCTGGTACTTGCAGCAGGACTCGACGATCTCGTCCTCGGGCACACAGGAACCCAGGTTGACGACCTTGTGCCCGAGGTCTTCGAGCAGCAATTGGATGTAGATGAGATTCCAGGTGTGCGCATCGGATTGAAGTCCGGTGACAACAACGTCCAGCGGCCCGGATCGATGACGAGCCGCCCATTCCGCAGGCTTCATTGTTCGCTTCGTCCACATCATTGGATGACAAGGGGAGAAAGAGGCCCGGGACGTGCCCGGAACTCCCTTTCGGCCACAACCGTAGATTCGCCACGGAGGCGTTTCCGGCGTCACCGGCGGCAACTGGGCGGCAGCACAGCAGCAGTTGACGGAATGCCGGGTGCCGGGCGACCTGCGGAACGTGAGACTGGCCGCACTGCACCCGCAGAATTCAACGCCCGGCCCGTGCACCCCGCCGGCGAGAGACCGAGGAGTCATGACATGGCAGAGACCGGCCACAGCGTCCGTGCGGCGGACGTGCTCGCGGACGTCCTGGCGGAGGTACGGGAACGGGTCGACCGGCGCGAGGCGCTCGGCGAGGCCCAGGTCGCCGTGCTCGAAGCCGCGGTGAACATCGTCCGCGCAGGTCAGTCCGGGGTCGAAGTGATGCCGGTGGAGCGTTCGGAGCTGGTGCGCGAGGCGCTCGGCGCGGTGCGCGCGGCCACCGTGGCGACCGGGGTCGCGCTCACCTGTGCGCACCGGACGTCGCGCGTGCTCACCTGATCCGGCGGTGCGGGGTGCCGCCGTTCTGCCTGGGCTACTGCCCGGCGAACCGGCCCTCGGCGCCTAGCATTTGATGCAGCCGAGATACTCAGGCGCACGCACCTGATGACATCACGTACAACTCCGTCCAACCGAGGTGGAAATCATGGCAACCAACCCGTTCGAGGACTCCCAGGGCCGCTATGTAGTGCTGGCCAACGAAGAGGGTCAGTATTCGCTGTGGCCGGCCCGGATCCAGCAGCCGGCGGGCTGGGAACTGGTGAAGGACGAGGGCAGCAAGCAGGAGTGCGGCGAATTCATCGAGGCCAACTGGACCGATATGCGACCGCGTTCGGTGGTCGCGGCCATGGGTGGCTGAGCCCGCCGTTCGTCCCGTTCCGGAAGGGCGGGTGCGAGGCGCGAGACATGCGCCCCGCCCCCGCCCTTCGGCATGTCCGCGGTGTAGGCGCGGGCGTGTGCGGGACGGCCGGCAGCAGGACCGGAGGGGCGCAGACAGACAGGAGGCGGACAGACAGGAGGCGGACATGCACGAAGGCTCCTGGCGGACATGGGGGCCTCGGCCGTGAACCCATGTCCGCCAGGAGCCGATCGGTGCGGGCCGTCAGTCCTGGATGCCGGTCACGCACCACTCAAGGACCGCGGCGGCGGCGGTCATCTTGTGGTGGGCCTGCCGCCAGGCCCGGCTCGACGGGCCGTCGAGCACCTCGTCGGTGACCTCCTCGCCGCGGACCGCGGGCAGGTCGTGCAGGAAGACGGTGCGCGGGCCGGAGAAGCGGTCCAGGAACGCGCGGTCGATCTGGAAGCCGTCGAAGTCCTGGAGCCAGTCGGGGTTCTCCTTCGTCACCCCCATGGTCTGCCACCGGCTGGTGTACACCGCGTCCACCGGCCCCTCGACGTCGTCGGCGGTGACGACCTGGCGCACCAGGGCCTTGCCGCCGCTGAGTTCGGCCGCCAGGTCCAGGGTCTCCTTGGGCACCTCGTATCCCCTCGGGCACAGCAGGGTGACGCGCAGGCCGGGGGTGAGGGCCGCGGCGAGCGCGAGGGCCGCACCCGAGCTGTTGCCCTCGCCGACGACGAGCAGGTGCAGCCCGTCGAGCGATCCGAACTCCTCGGTCAGGGTCGCGAGATCGGCGATGGCCTGGGTCGGGTGCTCGTCCAGGCTCAGGGCGTTGACGACGGCCAGGTCCTCACTGCTGCCGAGCCGGCGGATCTCCTCCACGTCCCCGTTGGTGCGTACGACGAGGGCGTCCAGGTACTGCCCGAGCACCCGGGCGGTGTCCTCGACCGTCTCTCCGGTGCTGAGCTGGAGCTCGTTCGGGCCGAAGGTGATCACATCGGCGCCGAGGCGGGTCGCCGCGCTCCAGAAGGAGGTACGGGTGCGGGTCGAGGACTTGCGGAAGTAGAGGCCGACCTGGCGCCCGGCCAGCGGCTTCGGCACGATGCCGTCCCGGCCGAACGTGACGGCGCGCCGGACGACGCGGTCCAGCTCGGCGGGGGTGAGGTCGGCCAGGGAGATCAGGTTGCGCATGGGTGCGGTGCCTTTCACGAGAACGGGAGCGGGGGCGGGAGCGGGAGCAGGAGTGACGACGTGGTCGGGGCCGGGTGGCGGTATGGGGAACAGGAGGTCGCAGAGGTCGCGGACGGCGTACGGATGCGGGAAGGACGGGGCGTGAGACGCGGAAGCCTCATTCGGCCAGGGCGACGGCGAGAGCGGCGGACTCCTTCTCCTGCTCCGCGTCGAGCACCGCGCGGACCAGGTTGAGCACGGTGAAGCCGACCGGTTCGCCCGCCGTGGCGGGAAGCCGGCGGATCAGCCCACGGACCAGCAGGGCGTGCACATCGCGGGCGGTCTCGGCGAGGGAGGTGCCCCGGGCACGCGCGGCGCCGTCCACCGTCCACGGGTCCTCCAGCGACGCCAGCGTGCGGAGCAGCTCGGCGGCCTGCGGGCCGAGACCGGTCACGGCGGCGCCGAGCCGCTCGCCCAGGGTGGGGCCGGCGGCGGGATCGGCGGGCGTGACGCCGTCGAGCAGGACCAGCGGTGTGGTCCGGGCGATGTCCAGGAGCTGCTGGGGGGAGTACAGCAGCAGCCATGAGGCGGCGGCTTCCAGCGCCTGCGGCATGCCGTCCAGGGCCCGGCAGATGTGGGCCACGGTGGTGACGACGGAGTCGGTGGGGAGGAAGTCGGGCCGCATGTAACTGACATGGGAGAGCGTCAGCTCGACGGCATGCCGGTCCGTGACGAGGGAGCCGCCCACCGACTCGACGGCGAGATCGGCGGCGGTCGGCACCGCGAGCGGGGCCAGCGGAAGCAGCCGCCCGCCGGGCAGCTGGACCGGGCGGTCGGTGGTGGTGAGTATTTTCAGGCGCTCGCAGGCACGCAGCAGACTCAGCAGCCGAGGGGTGACAGATGGTGACGCATCGTGACCATCCAGCACGATCAAGGTCGCCTTGGACCCTATGAGCGCGGCCAGTTCCTCGAATTCCTCGCCGTCACGGACGAGTGCGCGGACCCATCCGGTCACGGTCGCCTGCGGGTTGTTGGCGGCCTCCGCGGCGGTTTCGGCCGTGTCGTCCAGGGATACCCACAACACCGGGACCCGGTCCCGGGCGTGAATCACCGAAGCGGCTTCCTGGGCCAGCCGCGACTTCCCCACTCCCGGCAGTCCCACCAGGGTCAGCAGCCGCTCGTGGTCCGTGCGCAACCGGGCGGTCAGCGCCTCCAGTTCGGGGCGTCGGCCGATCAGCGGGCGCAGCGGAGGGGGCGGTGTGGCGAGGCCCGCTCCGTAGATGTCCTGGAAGACACGCCCCGCGGCCTTTGCATCGACGGCGAGTTCGAGCTCGACACGCCGCGCGTCGCTCAGTCTCATGGCATTGGCGAGCAGCTTGAGTGTTTCCCTGCGGGGGTGCTGGACACGCCCCAGTTCCAGGTCTCGAATGGCCCGTACGCTCACGGTGGAAAGCCCGGCGAGCTGTTCCTGAGTGAGTCCCGCCCGCCGGCGCGCATTCTGCAGCAGAACGTCGAGCCCGGGTGCGGGCTGGGAATTCATCATTGTCTCCTCGGTCTCCACATGCTCAGAAAACGCAATGGCCGGTTACCCGGCCGCCCAGGACTGTCCGGAACACACAGCCCGGTCCGGATCTTTCCGGCTCCGCTCACGCTCCGTGCGCTCGATGCTGTCCGTGGCAGCGAAGGCCTGCCGTCGATGAACAGACTCCATCGAGCCATTCCCGAACTCTTCCCGGTGCAGTACCGCGAGTTCCTTCTGCAAGGGCTACGATCGCCTCGCGCTGGTGAAGCGCTGTCGGGTGCGCAAAGCTGAGGGGGAGGATGCGTGTCAACTGCAGAAGAGTTTCGGCTGCGCTTCAACATTCTTGGCCCGATAGAGGGTTGGTCCAACGGGACGCGGCTCCGGCTGGGCGGCGTCATACAGGAGCGAGTTCTGGCCACTCTGCTTCTGGAGCCCGGAAAGGTGCTACCGGTTTCCCGGCTCGTCGAGGCGGCCTGGGACGAGGAACCGCCGCCAACAGCGCCTCACCAAGTGCGCAAGGCTGTTGCGGATCTCCGAAGACGGATACCCGGGGGTGCCGACGTCCTCGTGACGGACGGCCCCGGTTATCGCGTCGCTCAGGAACAATGTGAAATCGATGTGGCCGAATTTGGCCTACTGATACGCAAAGCGAAGCTCGCGGCGGCCGACGGCCGTACGGCCGATGCGGCCGAGATATTGCGCGGCGCCCTCGCCCTCTGGCGCGGACCGGTTCTGTCGGGGAGCGGCGGTCCGGTCATCGAGGCGGCGTCGACCTCCATCGAGGAACGCCGGCTGACCGCGGCGGAACAGCTCTTCGAACTCCACCTCGCACTCGGCGAGGCCTCCGAACTCGTCGTCGAACTGCGGGAGCTGGTCCAGCAGCACCCCTTGCGCGAGTCCCTGCGCGGCCAGCTGATGATCGCCCTGTACCGGTCCGGGCGGCAGGCCGAGGCCCTGGACGAGTACGGCAAGGTGCGCGAGCTGCTCGCCGATGAACTCGGCATCGATCCCGGCCCCCATCTGACCAAGCTGTACGAGGGGATCCTGCGGGAGAGCCCCGAACTGGCCGGCCCCGAACCGGCGGCCGCCCCCGTCGTGGCCGTGGCGCTGCCCGCCGAACCCCCCAGCACCCTCCCCTACGACCTCGCGGACTTCACCGGCCGGGACCGGGAGCTGACCGAAATCCTCGAAGGGGCCAGGAGCGGCGGCGAGCAGGGCCCCCAGATCGTGGCCATCGACGGCATGGGCGGCTGCGGGAAGACCTCGCTCGCGGTGCGGGCGGCCCACCGGCTCGCCCCGGACTACCCGGACGGTCAACTCCACATCGATCTGCGTGGCTACACACCGGGCGATCAGCCGGTGACCGCCGGCATCGCGCTCGACACCCTGCTGCGGGCCGTCGGCGTCCCGGGCAATCTCATCCCCGACGACGTGGCCGCCCGCACCGCCCTGTGGCGTGCCACCCTGGTCGGCAAGCGGCTGCTGATCCTCATCGACAACGCCGCCGGCGCCGCCGCCATCCGTCCGCTGCTGCCCCTCTCCCCCGGCTGCCTCGTCATGGTCACCAGCCGGGCCCGCCTGGTCGATCTGGACGGCGCACAGTGGATCTCCATCGGGGAGATGCCGCCCGAGGACAGCGCGATGCTGGTGGCCGAGACGCTCGGCGCCCAGCGCGTCGCCGCCGAGCCCGAGGCCGCCGCGGAGCTGGCCCGGCTCTGCGGCCATCTCCCCCTCGCCTTACGGATCGCCACCGCCCGGCTGCGCAACCGCCCGCGCTGGACCCTCCAGTACCTGGCGGAACGGCTGCGCGACGAGACCCGGCGGCTCGACGAGCTCAGCTCGGGCGCCCGCAGCGTCTCCGCCACCCTGCGCCTGTCGTACCAGGCCCTGGACGAGGAGTGCCGGAACGCGTTCTCGACGCTGGCCCTGCACCCGGGCAGCGACATGGACGTCCACGCGGCCGGTGCGCTGCTGGGCTCCTCCGCCCGGGACGCGGAGGACCTGCTGGAGCTGCTGCTCGACGTCCATCTCGTGCAGCAGCCGGAGATCGGTCTCTACACCTTCCACGACCTGGTCCGCAGCTTCGCACAGAGCCTGCTCGTCGAGTCCCCCGAGGACTCCGGGGCGGTGGAGCGGCTGCTGGGCTACTACCTGACCGCCACCGAGGTGGCGTGCGACCTCCTCTACTCCGGGCGGCGCCGGCGCAGCACCGGGATCGAACCCTCCGCGGCCGAACTGCCCGAGCTCGGCGCTCCCGAGGAGGCGCGGAAGTGGTTCCTGCGCGAGCAGACGTCACTTCTCGCGGCCGTCACGCTCGCCGAGCGCCGGGGGCACGACCGCTATGTGGTGTGTCTGGCCCGCAATCTCGTCTTCCAGCTCAACGACCTCGGGCTCCTGGAGGAGTTCGGCGAGCTGAGCCGGGTCGCGGTCGCCGCCGCGGGCCGGCTGGAGGATCTGGCGCTGCTGGGCGTGAGCCTGTCCAACCTGGGCGTCGCCTGCTGGAAGCTCGGCCGTCTCACCGAGGGGCTGGAGGCCGCCCGGAAGAGCCGGGACGTCGCGATCCAGCTCGGCGATCTGCACACCCAGGCCCACAGCGAGAGCATCCTCGGCCAGTTCAACAGCCTGCTCGGCGACTTCTCGGCGGCGCTGGGGCACATGGAGACGGCGATCGCGCACGAACGCGACCTGGACATGCCGCGCGCGGAGGCCGAGAGCCTGACCATCCTCAGCACGCTCTACGAACAGTGGGGGCGGTACGAGGAGGCGCGGGACGCGGCCCGGCGCTCGGCCGAACTGAGCCGGAAGCTGGGGCAGCACGAGGGGCTGCCCGGCGCCATCACCGACCTCGCCTTCGCCCATGTCGGACTGGGTGCGTACGAGGAGGCCGACCGCTGTCTGGCGGAGGCCCGAGCGCTGTACGGGGACACGGGCAACGAGGTGAACCTCGCCCTGACCCTGGCGCTCTCCGCCGATGTGGAGCACCGGCTGGGCAAGTCCCCCCGCGTTCCGGACCAGGCGGAGCTCGCCCTCGGCCTGATGCGGACGAACTCCTCGCCCCTGCGCCGGGCCAAGGTGGAGAACGTGGTGGGCCGGCTGCGTCGCCGGCAGGGCGATGTGGCGGCGGCGCTCGAACTGCACACCCATGCCCATGAACTCGCTTCGTCCCTCAGCTACCGCATCGAGCAGGCCTACGCCCTCGCGGGCATGGCCGACGCCCTCGGGGACACCCCGGACGCGGCCCGCTACCGGGTGGAGGCCGAGGAGCTCTTCGCCGGGATGGGCGTGCCGGCGGACCACCGCCGCGGCTGACGGCCACCCGCCGTCGCCGAACCCGGCGCGGCGCGCGCACGGCAGCCGCCGGGCCGGGCCCGCCGCCCCGGGACGGACATCGATGAGCCCCGCACCGTGACTCCGGTGCGGGGCTCATGTGTCGAGGCGGTGGGGGATCACATGACGGGGGACGTCGGGCCCTTGTCGTCGTCGGTGCCCTGGGTGCCGATGGCCGTCGGGCCCTTGTCGTCGTCGGTGCCCCGCGTGGCGATGACCGTCGGACCCTTGTCGTCGGCGAGCACGTGGGTGCCGATCACGGTCGGGCCCTTGTCGTCGTCCGTGCCCTGCGTGCCGATGATCGTGGGGCCCTTGTCGTCGGCGAGGAGGTGGGTGCCGATCAGGGTCGGGCCCTTGTCGTCGTCGGTCCCCTGAGTGCCGATGACCGTGGGGCCCTTGTCGTCGGCGACAACCTGCTGAATGCCCCGGGAGTCGTGCGACTGTCCCGCCTCGACCGCCGTGCCGATACCGAAGGCCAGCGTCGCGGCGACGATCCCGAAGATTCCAGCAAGCTTGCGTCCCATGGTCCCGCCCCTAAGTGGTGTTTGTGAGGTTCTGCGGTGTTCCGCTTCCCGACACCACTGATGTTGCTGATCGGCGTTCCCGGTCCGTTCCTGCCCTGATACCGCCGCCGGGAACTGCCGCGGGAACGGACCGGCACCGGCTATTCCACGTCGAGCTGGCAGGCGGCGACCCGAGGCCCGAGGGGGGTGAGCACCACGCGCGTGCGGGCCGTTCCCGACTCATGGCCGGCCAGGTCGAGCAGCGATCTCACGAGGGAACGGAGCACGGCGCGCTCCGTCTCGTCCAGGGCCGCGGGACGCGCCCCGGCCCCGGGCGGCCACTCCACGATCCCGGACACCGTGTGCATGCCGTTCTCGGTTCTGGTCTCGACGCTCAACTGGGGCCCCTCCCAGGACTCCGGCGCGGTGTACGGGTGGGACTGGACACCGGACGCCACACGCTCGGCCCACCGTTCCACGGTGGACAGGTCCTGGAGGGCCTGACGCAGTTCCGTCCCGTCGGGCGAACGATCCCTGGGGTCCTTCACGTGAGTACTCCTTCTGCAGACAACTACGGGTGGACCCTTGCTCGTCCGGCTCCCGATTCCCTCCCGAATCGTTCCCGCCTCCTTCCCGTTCCCGCGTTCGCTAAGGGAACGCAGCGGTAAGCGATGGCCGCATGATGACCCCGTTCGATTCAGACAGGGATCCGTGGTGATCCGTAGAGGATGCGACATCCTGGGGGATTGAGGCGTGGCAACCAAAGCATTCGACGGCTCGGGCACGATGTGCCGGATGCCGGTGCACAAGGGACCCGGATCCTGATGGGCACCCGGATATCAACGGACATTCCTGGTCGATTCTCGGGAATGGGGCCCTTTCTCCTCGTC
Source organism: Streptomyces sp. DvalAA-43 (assembly GCF_900091725.1). Taxonomy (GTDB): domain Bacteria; phylum Actinomycetota; class Actinomycetes; order Streptomycetales; family Streptomycetaceae; genus Streptomyces; species Streptomyces pulveraceus. Next base: position 15,575 of record NZ_FMBW01000080.1, read on the forward strand.
TGGTCCGGTCAGGCGGTATCGCTGGCGGGTAGCGCGGCGGTCCGGTTCGCCTTCATCGTGGAGGTGTGGTCCTCCGGCGGGAACGCGACAGCCGTCACCGTGCTCTCGCTGTGTGCCATGCTGCCCCAGGCCGTGTTCAGTCCGATTGCGGGCGCAATCGTCGACCGTATAACCAAGCGCGCCGCCCTCCAGATAGCCGATGCCGGCGGACTCCTCGTCGTCGGCACCCTGGCCCTGCTCCACTACCTCGGCGCGTTCCATGCCTGGCAGGTCTATCCGGCCGCCGTACTGCTCGGTCTCTGCGCCGCCTTCCAGTTCCCGGCCCTGTCCTCGGCCGTCCCCCTCCTGGTTCGCAAGGACCAACTGGACCGCACCAACGGCCTGTTGGCCGGTGCCAAGAGCGCCGCCGGGATCGGCGGCCCCGCGCTGGGCGGTCTGCTCTTCGCGCTCTTCGGGATCGGCCCGACGCTCCTGGTCGACCTGGCGAGCTACGCGTTCGCCCTCATCGGCATCCGGATCGTCCGCTTCAACGGCGACCGGGTGGCGAAGAAGGACGCCGACGCGCCGCGCCGCCGGATCACCGCCGACGCCTTGGAGGGGCTGCGCTACCTGTTCCGGGTGCCCAGCCTGCGCGATCTGATCATCAACTTCTGTGTCGTCAACCTCGTCATGGTCTTCGGCTTCGCCCTCATCTCGCCGATGGTGCTGCTCCGGGCCGGCAACGGCGCACTCGCCGCGGTCAACACCTCGGTCGGTATCGGCGGAGTGGCCGGTGCCCTGCTCATGGCGGCCTGGGGCGGCCCCGCCAACCGGGGCCGGGGCATGATGCTCGGCGTGGTCGGCATGTGTCTGTCCGGCCTGGTGGTGATGGGCCTGGTGACCGGCGTGGCCGGCTGGTGCCTGGCCATCCTGGTCGGCGCCCTGCTCATGACGGTGGTCAACGCCTCGATGCAGACGATCGTGCAGACCAAGGTCCCCCACGAATGGCAGGGCCGGGTCTTCGGCGCGGTGATGTTCCTCTCCCAGATCTCCGTCCCGCTGGCCATGGCGGTCTCCGGACCGCTCGCCGACCACGTCTTCGAACCACTGGCCACCCAGGGCTCCGGGCTCTTCACCGTGCTCGGTCCGCTGGTCGGCCACGGTCCGGGGAGCGGCATGGCGGCCATGTTGCTCCTCGCCGGAATCGGAGGGACCGGGGTCGCCCTCTGGGGACTCGCCAGCCGCTCGATCAGGGACATCGACGACCTGCTGCCCGACCTCGACGCACCGCAGGAACCGGCCGAGCAGGCCGAGCAGGCCGAACCGGCCGAACCGGCCGAACCGGCCGAACACAGAGGAGGTGAGCGGGATGAGGTGCGTGCATGAACTGTTCGAGGAGCAGGCCGCCCGGACACCCGGCGCGACAGCGCTGATCCATGACGGCGAACGGATCGACTACGCCGGACTCGACGAACGGGCGGCCCGGATGGCGGGGCTGCTGGCCGCGAAGGGCATCCGGGCCGGCGACACGGTCGGCGTGTACCTGGAGCGTTCCACCGCACTCGTCGTGACGGTGCTCGGCATCCTGAAGGCCGGGGCCGGATACGTGATGCTGGATCCCGGCTTCCCCGCCGAACGGCTGCGCACGATGGCCGAGGACGCGCGGGTGGTCGCGGTGGTCGCGGCCCGCGACGCCGCACCCGGGGCCTTCGATGTGGTGCCGGTGCACATCGAGGACGCCCACGGGGCGCGGCCGCTGCCGCGCGGCGCCGTCCCGGTCCGGCCCGACGACATCGCCTGCGTGATGTTCACCTCCGGCTCGACCGGACGGCCGAAGGGCATCGCCTCGTCGCACCACGCGATCACGGCGACCCTCACCGGGCAGACCTTCGCGTCCTTCGGCCCCGGCTCGGTCTGGCTCCAGTGCGCACCGCTGTCCTGGGACGCCTGCGCCCTGGAGCTGTGGGGCCCGCTCATGAACGGCGGGACCTGTGTCCTGCACCCCGGGCAGCGTCCCGAACCCTTCGTGATGGCGCGGCTCGTCGCCGAGCACGGCATCACCTCCATGTATCTGTCGGCCTCCCTCTTCAACGTCATCGTCGACGAGTACCCGCAGGTGCTGGACGGACTGCGGGAACTCGTAGTGGGCGGCGAGGCCCTGTCCGTACCGCACACGGCCCGTGCCCTGGAGCGCAGTCCCCGGCTGCGGCTGAGCAACGGCTACGGGCCCGTCGAGTGCATGATCTTCCTGACCGTCCACCCCGTCACCCTCGCCGAGCTCGGCGAGGGCCCGGTGCCGATCGGCCGTCCGCTGGCGGGGAAGCGGCTGTACATCCTCGACGAGGACCTGCGCCCGGTGCCGGACGGTGGCACCGGTGAGATCTACGCCGCCGGGGCGGGCGTCGCCCGCGAGTACAGGGGACGGCCCGCGCTGACCGCCGAACGCTTCGTCGCCGCCCCGACCGGCGAGCGCGTCTACCGCACCGGTGACCTCGGACGACGGCGTGCCGACGGCGTACTCGAATACCTGGGCCGGGCCGACAGCCAGGTGAAGATCCGGGGCTTCCGGGTGGAGCCCGGTGAGGTCGAGACCGTACTGACCCGGCACCCCGGCATCGACCGGGCGGCGGTCGTCGCCCATGAGCACCCGGCGGGCGACCGCCAGCTGACCGCGTACGTCGTACCCCGCGGCGGCGACCGGCGGGCCTTCCGGGAAGCGGAGCTGCGCGCCTACGCCCGCGGCATACTGGCCGACTACCTGGTCCCGGCGGTCTTCGTGCCCCTGGACGCGCTGCCGCTGACCCCCAGCGGGAAGCTCGACCGGGCCGCCCTGCCGGAGCCCGGACCCGCGACGGCCCCTGCCCCGGCGTCGGTGAGCGGCACCGTGGCCGCCCTGTGCGAGCTGTTCTCGCAGGTGCTGCACCGGGACCCGGTCGGCCCGGACGACGACTTCTTCTCGCTCGGCGGCCACTCCCTGCTCGCCGCCCGGCTGCTGGGCCGGATCCACACCGTGCTCGGCGTGGAGATCGACATCCGCGGGCTCTTCGAGGCGCCCACCCCGGCGCGGCTGGCCCCGCTCGTCGAAACCGCTCCCCCGGCACCGTCCGCCGCTCCCGCCCTGCCCGGCGCCGCCTCCGGCACGCTCCCGGTGTCGCACGCCCAGCACCGGCTGTGGTTCCTGGACCGGATCGGGGCCGGCGCCGCGTACAACCTGCCGATGCTGGTCCGGCTGCGGGGCACGGTCGACCCGGCCGCGCTGGACGACGCCCTGGCCCAGGTCGCCGACCGCCACGAAGTGCTCCGTACCGTCTTCGAGGAGCGCGACGGCTCCCCCGTACGACGGGTGCTGAGCGGGGCGGCCGCACGGCCTCCCTTCCAGCAGCTGCGGATCGCCGCGGAGTCGGTGGACCGGGCGATCGAGCGGGAGGCCCGCCACCGCTTCGACCTGCGTGCCGAACTTCCCGTACGGGCCACGCTGTTCACCACCGCGGAACGGCCGGACGAGCACGCGCTCCTGGTGCTGGTCCATCACATCGCCGGGGACGGCTGGTCCCTGCGGCCGCTCTTCCGTGATCTGTCACGCGCCTACGAGGCCCGGGTGCGGGGCGCGGACACGGCCGTACTCCCCCCGCTCACCGTCCCGTACGCGGAGCACGCCCGTCACCAGCTCGACCGGCTCGGCTCCGCGTCCGATCCGCATGCGCTGGCCGCCCGTCAGCTCACGTACTGGCGCAAGGAGCTGGACGGGCTGCCGGCCGGTGGCGCGCTGCTGCCCCGCCGCGCCGGGCGCCCCGCCGCACCGGGCCCGGCCGCGCAGGTCGTGGTCCGCCGGCTCGACGCGGCGGCCCATGCCCGGGTGGTCGAATCGGCCCGCGCCCGGGGCGCCACCCTCTTCATGGCCCTGCACGCCGCGCTGGCCACCGTGCTGGTGCGGGCCGGTGCGGACGAGGACCTGGCGATCGGCGCCCCGGTGGCCGGGCGCGCCGGGGACGGCAGCGTCGAGGACGTCGTCGGGTTCTTCGTCAACATGCTGGTGCTGCGCACCGACCTGTCCGGCGACCCCACCCCGGCCGAGGTGCTCGCCCGGGTCCGGGAGACGGACCTCGCCGCCTTCAGCCACCAGGACGTGCCGTTCGAGGACGTGGTCGGGGCCCTCAACCCACCGCGCTCCCCCGGCCGTCAGCCGTTCACCGATGTGGTCCTGGCGCTCCAGAACAACGCGCGGGCCGAGGTCACCCTGCCCGGTGCCGAGCACGGCGTCGGGATCGTCCGCACCGGCGCCGCCCGGTTCGAACTCCTGGTGGACGTCACGGACTCCACCTCGGCCCAGGGCGCACCGGACGGGCTGACGCTGACATTCGAGTACCGCGGGGAGGAGCTGGAGGCGGACTTCGTCCACTGGCTCGCGAACGCCCTCCCCGAGGCCCTGGCAGCGGCCACGGCCGACCCCGGGACGCCCTTGTCCCGGCTGGGCCTCACCGAGCCGCCCCGGCGGGCCGGGGAGAGCGACCGGATCGTGCCGCCTGCCCGGCACCGGCCCGTGGGCGAGCGCCCGATGACCGCTCTGGAGCGGGAGACCGCCGCCGTGTGGTGCGAGGTCCTCGGTGTGCCGAGCGCCGGTCCGGACGACGACTTCTTCGCCCTCGGCGGCAACTCCCTGCGCGCGGTGCGCGCCGTGGCCCGGCTCGGTGCCGGGCGGCCGGTGACCGTGGCCCAGCTGTTCGCCGCGCCCACGGTCGCCGCCTTCGCCGCCGAGCTGGAGCGGGCGGTCGCCCGGCCCGTACCGGCCGCCGCGTCCCCCATCCCGCGCCGCCCCAGGGTGCCGCGCCGTCCGCAACCCCAGACCCAGCCCAGCAGAAAGCAGGAGGAGTGGCAGTGGACCTCAGTGTGATGTTCTTCGGTGCGGACAGCACCACCGCCGGCGGGGCCCGGCACACCGAGACGTACGAGGACATCCTCGCCGTGGCCAGGACCGCCGACCGGCTCGGGTTCCACGCCGTCTGGACTCCCGAACGCCACTTCCAGCAGGTCGGGCAGGTCTTCCCCAGCCCTCCGGTGCTCAGTGCGGCGCTCGCCGTCGCCACCGAGCGGATCGGGATCCGCGCGGGCAGCGTCGTGCTGCCGCTCCACCACCCGCTGCGGGTCGCGGAGGACTGGGCCGTCGTGGACAACCTCTCGCACGGCCGGGTGGGCCTCTCCGTCGCCACCGGCTGGCACTCCAAGGACTTCACGCTGGCTCCCGAGCAGTACGCGGACCGCCGGCGGGCCGCCCTGGAGACGATCCCGCGGCTGCGCTCGCTCTGGGCGGGCGAGTCCGCCGAGTACCCCGACGGCACGGGCACCCCGGTCCAGGTCACGCCCCAGCCCCGGCCCGTGCAGGACACCCTGCCGCTGTGGGTCACCACGTCCGGCAACCCGGAGACCTGGGAGGCGGCCGGACAGCTGCGCGCCGGAGTGCTCGGCGCGACCGTCGGGCAGAGCCGGGACGAGCTGGCCGAGCGGATCGCCCGCTACCGCACCGCCTGCGCCGCGGCCCCCGACCAGCGGGGCACCGACGCGCACGGCCGGGTCACGCTGATGGCGCACACCTACGTCGGCACCGACGACGCCGAGGTCCGCCGGATGGCGAGCGCCCCGCTCAAGACCTATCTCGCCTCGTACGTCCGCCAGACCGCGGCCAACCGTGCCGCGGACGCCGCGACCGCGAAGCTCACCGAGGAACAGACCGCGATGCTCGCCGACTTCGCGTTCGAGCGCTACCTCAGCTGGGGCAGCCTGCTCGGCTCCCCCGGCCACTGCGCCAAGATGCTCGCCGATCTGGCCGAGCTGGGCGTCGACGAGGTCGCCTGCTTCATCGACTTCGGCATCGGACGCGACGACGTACTGGCCGGGCTGCACCGGTTGGCCGAGCTGAAAGAGAACCTGTGATGAGCGCCCCCACCGTTTCGCGCACCGTCCCGGGTGCCGCGTCCCCTTCCATGGCCGAGCGGTTCGGCGCACTCGGCAGGGAGCAGCGGGTCCGCCTGATGCGCCGCCTGCTGGAGGCGGGGCGGTCCCGCGAGATACCCGCCGTCATACCGCCGCGCGACCCGGCCCGCCGGGTGCCGCTCAGCCCCGCCCAGCACGACCTGTGGGTGTACGACTCGCTGTATCCCGGTACCCCCGCGCTCAACCTGTGCGCCGCCTACCACTTCGAGCAGCCCGTGGACCCGGCGCATCTGGAGACGGCACTGACGCTGATCCAGAGCCACCACGACATCCTGCGGACCCGGATCGTGACGGACCCGTCGGGCGAGCTGCACGTCGAGTTCCACGACGAGGGGACCTTCGGCCTGGAGCACGAGGATCTGCGGGGCACCGGCAGGACGATCGACGAGGCCTTCGAGACCTTCCGCAGCCGCCCCTTCGACCTCGGCCGGGACAAGCTGATCCGGGCCAGGTTCGTCCGGGTCGACGAGCGGCGTTCCACCCTGATGCTGAGCCTGCACCACACCATCAGCGACTGGTGGTCGTTCGATGTCCTGCAGAACGAGTTCGCGCAGGCGTACGGCGCCCTGCGCGACGGCCTGGCGCCGCCGCTCACCCGGCCCGCCGTCCAGTACGCCGACTTCTCGGCCTGGCAGAGCGAGCTGGCGGATTCCGGGGTGTTCGCGAGCCGGCTCGACTTCTGGCGGCGCTATCTCGCCGACCCGCCCGGTCCGCTCACCGTGCCGGGCGCCGTCGCCTCCGCCGACGGGGGTGACGGCATCGCCCAGGTCCCCTTCCACATCGACGCGCGGACCACCGCCGCCGTGCGGGCGCTGGCCCGGGAGCGCGGGGCCTCGGTCTACGTCGTCCTGATGGCCGCCTTCGCCGTCCTGGCGCACCGGGTCAGCGGCGCCGACGACCTGGTGATCGGCACCCCCATCGCCAACCGCGCGGCCAAGGGCCTCGACCGGGTCATCGGGTACGTCATGAACGCCGTGCCGACCCGCTGGCGCGTGACCTCGGACCGGTCCTTCGCCGATGTGCTCGCCGGGTTCGCCGTCGACTTCCCGGATCTGATGGCCAACGCGGACGTGCCCGTGGGCCGGATCGTGTCGGCCGCCGCGCCCGAGCGCAGCGCGGGCCGGGCCCCGCTGTACCAGTGGGTGTTCATGCACCTGACGCAACAGCCGAGCGTCTCGGTGATGAAGGAGTTCGCGGAGCCGGAGCGCATCCACACCGGCGGCGAGCACGACCTGGTCGGCGTGGTGAAGGACAGCGGTGACGGCATGGAGGGCAGCTTCGGGCTGCGTACCGATGTCTTCGGCCCCGAGACGGTGGCCCGCTGGACGCAGTGCTACGTCGAGCTGCTGCGGCGGATCACCGCCGACCCCACCGCGCTCATCGGTGACATCGACCTGGTGCCCTCGGCGATGCGCGGTCAGCTGCTCGCCGGCTCCGCCGGGCCCACCGCCCCCGCGCCCCTCCCGCTGCCCGAGCTGGTGACCCGGCAGGCGGCCCGCACGCCGGACGCACCGGCCCTGGAGTCCCCCGGGCACACCCTGAGCTACGCCCGGCTCGACGACCGGGTGGCCCGGCTGGCGGGCCGGCTGGTGCGGCTCGGGGCGGGTCCCGGGCGGATCGTGGCCCTCGCCCTCGCGCGCGGCAGCGACTGGCCGGTGGCGGCGCTGGCCGTCCAGCGCGCCGGAGCCGCCTATCTGCCGCTCGACCCCGCCCACCCGGCCGAGCGGATCCGCCGGGTCCTGGCCGAGGCCGCTCCCGTGCTCCTGGTCACCGAGCCCGGCGCCACGCCCCCGGAGACGGATCTGCCGGTCCTGGTCCTCGACGAAAACGCCTGGGCCGGGGAGCCGCTGCCGCCGGGCGGCCCGGCACCCCACGACGCCGCCCACGTCATCCACACCTCCGGCTCCACCGGCACCCCCAAGGGCGTGATCGTCACCCACGCGGGTGTGGCCGCGCTCACCCGGAGCCTGGTGGACGGCATCGGGCTCGACGCCGACAGCCGGGTGCTCCAGCTCGGGCCGCCCTCCTTCGACATCTCCGTAGGCGAGCTGTGCCTGGCCTTCGGCTCGGGCGGAACCCTGGTGCTGCCCCCCGCCGGTCCGCTGGTGGGCGAGGCCCTCGGGACGGTGCTGACCGAGCGGCGGATCTCCTGCGCGTTCGTCCCCCCGTCCGTGCTCGCGACCGTTCCGGCCGGACCGCATCCGGAGCTGCGGGCCCTGGTCGTCGGCGCGGAGGCCTGCCCGCCGGAGCTGGTGGCCCGCTGGGCCGTCGCGGGGCGGCGCTTCCACAACGCCTACGGGCCCACCGAGTCGACCGTCGTCTCCACCTTCTCCGGGCCGCTGGCCGCCGACGGGACGGTGCCGCCCATCGGTACCCCGGTGGCGGGCACCACCGCCTACGTCCTCGACGACCGGCTCCGCCCGGTGCCCGCCGGGGCCGGTGGTGAGCTGTACCTGGCCGGTGCCGGGCTCGCCCGCGGCTATCTGGGACGGGCCGCGCTCACCGCCGAGCGGTTCGTCGCCGACCCGTACGGTCCGCCCGGCAGCCGTATGTACCGCACCGGCGATCTGGCCCACCGCGACGACAGTGGCAGCACGTACTACCTCGGGCGCGGCGACGAGCAGGTGAAGCTGCGCGGGCTGCGGATCGAGCCGGGTGAGATCGCCGCCGCGCTGGTGGAACATCCCGACGTGGAACGGGCGGTGGCCGTCGTACGGCACGACCGGGGCGGCGCCGCGCAGCTCGTCGCGTACGTGGTGCCCGTGCGGGGAGCGGAGATCGACGAGGACGCGCTGCTGCTGCACGCCTCCGGGCGGCTGCCCGCGGCCATGGTCCCGGCCGCCGTGGTGGCTCTGGACGCGCTGCCGCTGTCGCCCCATGGCAAGCTCGACCGGGCCGCGCTGCCCGCCCCCGCCGCCCGGACCGCGGACACCGTCCGGCTCCCCGGGTCGGCGCGCGAGGAGATCCTCTGCGGGCTGTTCGCCGAGCTCCTCGACCTCGAACAGGCCGGTGTCGACGACGACTTCTTCCGTCTCGGCGGCGACAGCATCATGGCGATCCAGCTCGCCGCCCGCGCGCGGGCGGCCGGTCTGGTGCTCTCGCCGCACGATGTGTTCACCGTACGGACCCCGGCCAGGCTGGCCGTGCTGGCCCGCACGCCGGAGGCCGACGCCCCGGAGCAGGAGGACACCGGAACCGGGCGGCTGCCCCTCACCCCGGTGATGCGGTGGTGGCGCGAACAGGTCGAGGACACGGCCGCGTTCACCCAGTCCATGCTGTTCCCGCTGGCGTCCGGCACCGGACTCGCGGCGATCGAGGAGGCCGTCTCCGTACTGGTCGCACGGCACGCCGCGCTGCGGATGCGCCTGGTGCGGGAGGACGACACCGGCTGGGAACTCCAGGTGCCCGAGGAGAGCACGCCCGCCGGGGCGCGAGCCGTCCGGCTGGCCGTTCCGGCGGACACCGATCTCCACTCCCGGGCGACGGAGCTGGCCCGCACCCTCACCCTCCGGCCCGAGGACGGCGAGATGGTGCGGGCGGTGTGGCTCGACCCCGGTTCCGGCCGGCCCGGCGCCCTGCTGCTGACCGTGCACCACCTGGCCGTGGACGGATTCTCCTGGCGGGTGCTCGGCGAGGAGCTCGCCGCGGCGCTCGACCGCCGGCCCGGGGGCGGCACCGCACCCGCGCGGACCGCCTCGTTCGCCCGGTGGTCCCGGCTGCTCACCGAGGAGGCCGGGCTGCGGCTCGATGAACTCCCCTGGTGGGAGCGGCAGCTGGCGGACGACACGGCCCGCCTCGCCGACGGCCTGGGGGCGGACGGGCGGCGGGAGACCCTCACCTTCGACCTGGACCCCGGGCTCACCCGCGGTGTGCTCGTCACCCTGCCCGCCGCCTTCAACTGCCGCCCCGACGCGGTGATGCTGACCGCGCTGACAGCGGCGGCCGTCGAGCGGCGGGGCACCGGATCCGCGCTCGTCGTCCATCTGGAGGGCCATGGGCGCGAGACCGTCTCCGCGCGGGTCGATGTGTCGGGCACCGTCGGCTGGTTCACCACGCAGTACCCGGTCCGCCTGGACATCGGTGCCGCGTCGGTGGCGCCCGGCGGCCGGCCGGGCGAGGCCCTGAAGTGTGTCAAGGAGCAGCTGCGGGAGGTGCCCGCCGGCGGTCTCGGCTGGGGGCTGCTGCGCTACCTCGACCCGGACACGGGCCCGGCACTGGCCGCGCTCCCGGTGCCCGACGTCCGCTTCAACTATCTGGGCCGGTTCGCCCCGGGCGACGCGGCGGGCGGGCGGCTGCTCGAACCGGGCCCGGACGCCGTGCCGCTGGCGCACACCCTGGAGGTGGATGTGCTGGCCCGGGAGGAGAACGGCGAGTCCGTACTGGAGGCGAGCTTCTCGTACCCGTCGGGGGTGCTCACCGAGGACGAGGTGCGCGCACTGGCCGGGGCGTGGTCCGAGGCGCTCGGCGTGCTGGCCGACCACTGCGGGCCGGACGCCGGGGCCGCCCACGCCCCGTCCGACTTCCCGCTCGTCGACCTCACCGGCGACCAGCTCGAACTGCTCGGGCAGGACATGGACTTCGGCGACCTCGACGCCGGACTCGACGACACCGGCTCCACCGGCGGCGAAGGAGAGCGACGATGAACGCGCGCATCGCGGACGTACTGCCGCTCTCCCCGCTCCAGGAGGGCCTGCTCTTCCAGACCGCCCGGCAGACCGAGGGCCCCGACCCCTATCTGGTGCAGGCCCGCTTCCTGACCGGCCCGGCGATCTCCGGGGAGACGGTGCGGGCCGCGGTCGCCGCACTGCTGGACCGGCACCCCAATCTGCGTGCCTGCTTCCGGCACGAGGGCCTGGACCGGCCGGTCCAGGTGGTGCCGAAGGCTGTCCGGTTGCCGTGGACCGAGGTGGACCTGACGGGTCTCGCCCCGGACGCGGTGGCGGTGCGCACCGACGAGGTGCTGCGCGAGGACGCGGCGCTCCGCTTCGACGTGGCCCGCCCGCCCCTGGTCCGTGCCGCCTTCCTGCGGCACGACACGGGTGCCGAGCTGGTCGTGTCCTTCCATCACATCCTGCTGGACGGCTGGTCGTTGCCGGTCGTCGAACGGGACCTCGCCGCCCTCGTGGCGGGCCGGCCGCTGCCGCCCGCCGCGCCCTACCGGGACTATCTGGTGTGGCTGGGCGGCCAGGACCGGCACAAGGCCGAAGCCGCGTGGGCCGAGTCCCTGGCGGGCCTGGAGCGCCCCGCGCTGCTGGCCCCCTCCGGACCGGACACGGTGCCCGACCGCTTCCGGCTGTGGCTGACGACCGGCCTGACCGAGCTGCTGGTCCGGCGGGCGGCCGAGACGGGCGTCACCCTCAACACCCTGGTGCAGGTCTCCTGGGCCCTGGTGCTGGCCAGGCTGACGGGCTCCCGCGACCCGGTCTTCGGCGCGGTCGTCTCGGGGCGCCCGCACGATCTGCCCGGCGTCGAGTCGATGGTGGGCCTGTTCATCAACACCCTGCCGGTACGGGTACGGCTGCGGGACGGGGAGCGGGTGGAGGAGCTGCTCCGCCGGATCCAGGACGAGCAGTCCCGGCTGCTGGAGCACCACCACGCCCGCGCCGCCGAGGTGCAGCGTGCTGTGGGGGCCGGTGAACTCTTCGACTCGATCCTCGCGTTCGAGAACTTCCCCAGGGGTGCCGGGGGCGACGACGGCCCCGGTGCCGTCCGCCTGGCGAAGGTGTCCGACGCGACGCACTACCCGGTGACGATCGCGGCGGTCGCCGAGGACCGGCTGCTGCTGTCGGTGAGCTGCCGCCGGGGCATCTCCGCCGCCGCGGTCACCGAACGTCTGGCGCACGTACTGGAGCAGCTGGCCCGCTCGCCCCGGACACCCGTGGCGGAGATCGACGCGCTGCCCGCGGCGGAGCGGGGCCGGCTGCTGGCCCTGGCCGACGGCCCGTCCCGGCCGATCGCCGAACCCGCCACCCTCACCGGCCGGTTCGCCGCCCAGGTCGCCCGTACCCCGGACGCACCGGCTCTCGACACGGACGGCGAGACCCTCAGCTACGCCGGGCTCGACGCCGCGTCGGACCGGCTGGCGGGCCGCCTCGTCCACGCGGGTGTCGCGCCGGGACACACCGTGGCCCTGCTGCTGCCCCGTTCGGCCTCCGTGGTCGTGGCCCAGCTCGCGGTCCTCAAGGCGGGCGCCTGCTGGCTCCCCCTGGACCCGGCTCACCCGGCGGAACGGCTGGCCCGGCTGGTGTCGGCGGCGGCGCCCGCGCTCGTCCTCACCGACCGGCCGGACTCCGCCACGACCCGGCTGCCCGCCGGTACCCCGGTGCTGGACGTCGCCGGGGCGTCCGGGTCCACCCGCTTCGAGGGCGTCCCCACCCATCCCGGCTCCGCCGCCTGTGTGATCTACACCTCCGGCTCCACGGGCGAGCCCAAGGGGGTGGTGGTCCCGCAGCGGGCGATCGCCGAGCTCGCCGCCGACGGCCGGTTCGCGGGCGGCGCCCACGAACGGGTGCTGCTGCACAACCCGTACACGTTCGACGCCTCGACCTACGAGGTGTGGGTCCCGCTCCTGAGCGGCGGGACCGTGGTGGTCTCCCCCGCCGAGGCGGTCACCCCCGACCTGCTCGGGCGGGTGGTCGCCGAGCGGCGGGTCACCGCGCTGATGCTCACGCCGGAACTGCTGCGCACCGTCGCGGAGATCGCGCCCGGCGCGCTCTGCGGGCTCCGCGAGGTATGGTCCGGCGGCGACGTCCTCGCGCCCGACACCGTGCGCCGGATCCGGGAGCACTGCCCGGACACGGTGGTCGTCAACGGCTACGGCCCCACCGAGGCCACGGTCTTCGCCACCGCGCACACCGCCGCCGTGGAGCGGGCGGGGCGGCCGGGCGCCGTCCCCATCGGGCGTCCTCTGGACAACACCCGCGCCCAGGTCCTGGACGGGCTGCTGCGTCCCGTCCCGGCGGGCGCCACCGGTGAGCTGTACCTCGGCGGCAGCGGGCTCGCCCAGGGCTACCTGGGGCGGCCGGTGTCCACCGCGGAGCGGTTCGTCGCGGATCCGTACGGGCCGCCGGGCAGCCGCATGTACCGCACCGGGGACCTGGCCCGCTGGACGCCGGACGGCGTCCTGGAGTTCGCGGGCCGGGCCGACGACCAGGTCAAGGTGCGCGGCTTCCGGGTGGAGCCCGCCGAGGTGGAGGCCGCCGTGGCGGGCTGCCCCGGCGTGGCGCGGGCCGTGGTCGCCGCCCGGCCGGACGCGGCGGGCGGGAAGCTGCTGGCCGCCTGGCTGGTTCCGGCGGAGCGGGTGGACGGGGAGGAGCAGTGGGACCGGGCCCTCGCCGGGATACGGGCCCATGCCGCCGAGCACCTGCCCGCGCATCTGGTGCCGTCCCTGTGGGTCCGTATCGACGAGGTGCCGCTCACCCGCCACGGGAAGGCGGACCGGGCGGCGCTCCCCGACCCCGGGCCCCAGGGGGGACCGGCGGCCCGACGGGAGCCGCGCACCCCGCGCGAGCGGGAGCTGTGCGCCCTGTTCGGGACGGTGCTCGGTGTCCCCGCGGTCGGGCCCGACACCGACTTCTTCCTGGCGGGCGGCCATTCGCTGACCGCGCTGCGCCTGAAGTCGAAGATCGAGGCGGTCCTCGGCGTACGGATCCCGGTCTCGGCCCTGTTCGACGCGCCGACCCCGGCCGCGCTCGCCGCCCGGCTCGACGCGCCGCCGTCCCCGGAGACCGCTCCCCGGACACCGCTGCGCACCGCGCGCGGACGCGCCTCGTCCACGACGTCGGACGAGCCGCACCACAACAGCCTGGAGCCGGTGCTCACCCTGCGGACCGGCGGCGATCGCACCCCGCTCATCTGTGTGCACCCGGGACTCGGCCTCAGCTGGTCGTACGTGAACCTGCTGCCGCACCTGGACCCGGCCCGCCCGGTGCACACCCTGCAGAGCCCCGCCCTGCTGACCGGCGTCGACGGACTCCCTTCCACGATGGGCGAGTTGGCGGATCTCTATCTGCGGAACGTGCGTGAGATCCAGCCACGGGGACCGTATCTGCTGCTCGGCCGGTCCTTCGGCGGTCCGCTCGCCTACGAACTGGCGGTGCGGCTGCGCCGGGCCGGCGAGGAGGTCCGGATGCTCGCCGTGGTGGACGCCATGCCGATGCCGGACCGGTTCAGGCACACCCCGCCGGACCCGGCAGCCGTCGAGGACGAGATGCTGCGCATCCTGCTCCACTCCCACGCCCCGGAACTTCCGCCGCCGACCGGCCCGTTGAAGCGGTCCGCGGTGTTCTCCATGGCCCGCACAGGAGCCTTCGACGGCCTCTCCCCCGCCCATCTGCACACGCTCGTCGACGCCGGGGCGCACCACACCGCCCTGGTACGCGAGTGGCTCCCGTCCGGCTACGGGGGCAGGGTGACGCTCTTCTCCGCGACGCGCGACGCCTGGCCGAGCACGGCCGAGAAGACCGAGGCCTGGCAGCGCGTGGCCGCCGCGCTCGACGTGCACGAACTGGACTGCGGTCACAGCGACGTACTCACTCCGGGCCCGGCGGCCGAGATCGCCGCGGTCCTCGAAACCGCCCTCCGAGGGGACTGAAACCCATGACCGTCGACGCCGTCGATCTCATCGACCTCTACGCCGCGGAGGGCGGTGGGGGCGAGGAGTACGAGTTCCCCGCCTCCGACGCCCAGAGCCGCCTGCTCGTCCTCGACCAGCTGAACCCCGGTTCCCCCCAGTACAACGTCCCGGTCGCCTTCGCGGTGCACGGGCCCTTCGACACCGCCGCGTTCGGCCGCGCGCTGGACGCGCTCGTCGACCGCCACGAGGCGCTGCGGACCGTCTTCCGGACCGCGGAGGACGGCACCCCGGCGCAGCGGGTCTCGGCCGTCGGGCGGGTGCCGCTCACCGTCCACCGGGACGTGCCCGCCGACGGTGCGGACGCCCTGCTGCTCGCCGAGGCCGCCCGCCCGTTCGACACCTCGGCGGGGCCGCTGCTGCGCTGCACCGTGTACGCGGTCGACGACGGCAGCCACCGGGTGCTCCTCGTCGCCCACCACCTGGTCTGCGACGGCTGGTCGCTCGGCCTCATGCTGGAGGAGCTGTCCGAGGGGTACCGGGACACGGTCCGGGGCCTGCCCCACCGGCCGGCCGAACTCCCGCTCCAGTTCCCCGACTACGCGGCCTGGCAGCGCGAGCGCGCCGCGGACGGCGCGTTCGAGGCGTCCGTGCGGCACTGGGTCGAGCGGCTGCGCGGCGCCCCCGCCACCATGGAACTGCCGCTCGACCGTCCGCGCCCGGCGGTCCGCACGGCCGCGGGGGGCACCGAGCGCTTCGTGTTCGGCGCCGAGGTCAGGGAGCGCCTGGCCGAAGTGGCCGCGGCCTCGGGCGCCACCCCGTTCATGACGATGTTCGCGGCGTACGCCGCGTTCCTCTCCCGGCTCTCGGGCGGCGAGGACCTGGTCATCGGCTACCCGGCGTCGGGGCGCGAGCGGCCCGAACTCCAGCAGATGGTCGGGATGCTGACCAACACCCTGGCGATGCGCGTGGACCTGTCGGGCGACCCCTCGCTCGACGAGCTCACCCGCCGTGTCCGGGCCTCGATGCTGGCGGCGCACCCCTACCAGGACGCGCCGTTCGAGGCGGTCGTGGACACCCTCGCCCCGGTCCGCGAGACCAGCCACGACCCGGTGGTGCAGGTGGCACTCAGCTACGAGGACGAGGCCGCCCCGGAACTGCGGCCGGCCGGCGCGACGGCCGAACGGCTCCCGCTGACCCTGGACACCGCGAAGTTCGACTTCCACCTGTTCATGGAGCGGTGGGGCGCCGGACTGGCCGCGCAGTTCATCTACCGCAGCGACCTGTTCGACGCGGCGACGGTCCGCCGCTGGACGGAGAACTTCCGTACCCTGCTGGCCGGGCTCCTCGCGGACCCGTCGGCGCCGCTCTCCCAGGTGGAGCTGGTCGGCGCCGAGGAGCGCCGCCGGACCCTCGCCGGCGCCGACCGCCTCGCGGAGGCCGCGCCGTTGGACCGCCTGGTGCCCGATCTGATCGCCGACCGGGCGGCCGAGCGCCCCGATGCCACGGCCCTGGTCTGCGGCGGCCTCCGGCTGAGCTATGCCGAACTGCTCTCCCGCGCCGACGCGCTGGCCGCCCGGCTGCGCGCCGCCGGGGTCCGGCCGGGCTTCCGGGTCGGTCTGCTGCTGCCCCGCTCGGCCGACCAGGGCATCGCCGCCCTCGCCGTCCTGCGGGCGGGCGGCGCGTACGTACCGCTGGACCAGGCCCACCCGGAGGCCAGGCTCCGCCACATGGTGGAGGGTTCGGGCACCGGGCTCCTGCTGACCTCCCGGGAGACCGCTTTGAAGGGGGACGGTCTGGAGGTGCCGTGCATCCGGGTCGACCGCCCGGCCGTCACGGACCCCGTCGCACCGGGCCCCGTCGCGCCCGGTGCCGCGCCGGGCCCCGGGGACCTCGCCTACGTCCTGTTCACCTCGGGCTCCACCGGTGTCCCCAAGGGCGTCGCCATCGAGCACCGGGCACTGCTCAACCTCACCCGGGCGGTCCGGCACTCCTTCCCGGTCGACGCCGACGACCGGGTGCTGCAATTCGTGTCGTTCGGCTTCGACGTCGCCGTGTCCGACCTCTTCTTCCCCTGGGTGGCCGGAGCGGAACTGCATGTCCCGGGTGAGGACGAGCGGATCGGCGAGGCGCTGCTGGAACGGCTGCGGGACTCCCACATCACCTATGTCTTCCTGCCGCCGTCCGCCGCGATGCTGCTGCCCGACCTGAAGGGGCAGCTGCCCGAGCTGCGGACCGTCGCGGTCGGCGGCGAGGCGTGCCCCGCCGAACTGGTCGAGCGGCTCGCCGCGCCCGGCCGGCGGATCGTGAACGCGTACGGCCCCAGTGAGGTGACCGTCTACGCGACCACCGGGGAGCTCACCCCCGGTGAGCCCGTGGTACTCGGCGGCGCCGTGCCCGGGGCCCGGGTGTACGTCCTCGACGAGCGGCTCCGGCCGGTCCCCGCGGGGGTCGCCGGTGAGATCTACGTGGCCGGTGCCTCGCTGGGACGGGGGTACATCGGGCGGCCCGGCCTGACCGCCGAACGGTTCGTCGCCGACCCGCACGGCGCACCGGGCACCCGGATGTACCGCACGGGCGACCTCGGCCGGATCGACGCGCACGGTCTCATCCACTATCTCGGGCGCTCCGACCTCCAGGTCAAGCTGCGCGGTGTACGCGTCGAACTCGGCGAGATCGAGACCCTGCTGGCGGGTGCGCCGGGCGTCGCCCTGGCGGCGGCCACCGTCCGCGGCACCGGCACCGCGCAGCGGCTGGTGGCGTATGTCGTGGGCCGGGACGGGGCGGCTCCGCCGGACGCGGAGCTGCGCGCCCATCTCGCCCGGCGGCTGCCCGGGTCCATGGTGCCCGAGGTGTTCGTACGCCTGGACGAGATGCCGCTCAGCAGCAACGGCAAGATCGACCGGGCCCGGCTCCCGGAACCCGCCACCGTGCGGTGCCGGCCGGACGGCTCGACCACCGTCGCGGGCACCGCGACCGAGCAGCTGGTGGCCGGCCTGTGGGCCCGCGTGCTCCATCTCGAACTCGTCGCCGTCACCGACCACTTCTTCGATCTGGGCGGCAATTCGATCCGGCTGCTGAGCGTCCTGTCCGCCCTGCGCGAGCTGGGTACGTACGGCGAACTCAGCCTGGTCGACCTGTTCCGCCACCCCACCGTCAGCTCCCTCGCCGCCTTCCTCGACCGGGCGGCCGCCGGCGCCGGCGCCGGGGCCCCCGCTTCCGCCGACACGGCCGCCGCTCGCGGCGGTGACCGGCACGCCCGACGCACCGCCGCAGCCCGACGACTCAGCTACCGGAAAGGCTCCATACGATGACCGAGAACGCAAGCGCCGCCGAGCCCCTCGCAGCCGACTCCGCGATCGCGGTCGTCGGAATGAGCGGCCGTTTCCCCGGCGCCCCCGACCTGGACACCTACTGGGCGAATCTGCTCGGTGGGCTCTGCTCGGTGACCGATTTCACCGAGGAGGAACTGATCTCCGACGGCGCCGATCCGCAGGAGGTGCGCGGCCGCGACTACATACCGGCCAAGGGCCGTCTCGCGGACGCGGACCGCTTCGACGCGGAGCTGTTCGGCTTCAACCGCACCGAGGCGGCGGCGCTCGACCCCCAGCACCGGCTGCTGCTCCAGACGGCCTGGTCCGCACTGGAGGACGCGGGCCGCAGCCCGCTCGGCGGAACGGCCCGTACCGGCGTGTACGTCGGCGGTGGGCCCACCGAGCACATGCTGGCCGCGCAGACCGACCCGCGGCTCGCCGCGTCCCTCGGGGCGCTGCAGGTGCGCATCCTCACCGACCGCGAGTTCCTGGCCCCGTGGGTCTCCTACCGTCTGGGGCTGGAGGGCCCGAGCCTGACGGTGCAGACGGCCTGCTCCACCTCGCTGACGGCGGTGCACCTCGCGGTGCAGTCGCTGCTGCTCGGCGAGTGCGACACGGCGCTGGCCGGGGGCGTCGCCGTGGACGCGGTGCACAAGCGGGGCTACGTCCATCAACAGGGCGGCATCTACTCGCCGGACGGCCGCTGCCGCCCGTTCGACGAGCGGGCCGGCGGCACCGTGCCCGGCAACGGGGTGGGCGTGGTCGTGCTGCGCCGGCTGTCCGACGCGCTCGCCGACAACGACCCGATCCGGGCGGTCATCCGGGGCAGCGCCGTCACCAACGACGGCGCCACCAAGGTCGGGTTCACCGCGCCCGGCGTCGACCAGCAGACCGCCGCGATCGTGGAGGCCTGGGCGGCGGCAGGTCTCGACCCGGCCGACGCCCAGTATCTGGAGGCGCACGGCACGGCCACCGCGCTCGGTGACCGGATCGAGGCGGCCGCGGCGAGCGCGGCGTTCAAGGGCGCTCTCGGCACCGGGCGGATCGGGATCGGCTCGGTGAAGTC
Organism: Streptomyces sp. DvalAA-43; assembly: GCF_900091725.1. Classification (GTDB taxonomy): domain Bacteria; phylum Actinomycetota; class Actinomycetes; order Streptomycetales; family Streptomycetaceae; genus Streptomyces; species Streptomyces pulveraceus. Next base: position 34,494 of record NZ_FMBW01000080.1, read on the forward strand.
GAACATCGGCCACCTGGACGCGGCGGCGGGCGTGGCCGCGCTGATCAAGTCGGTGCTCATGCTGGAGCACGCGACGCTGGTGCCGAACGCCGACGCCGGCCGGCCACACCCCGAACTGGGCTTCGAAGACTCGCCGTTCCACCTGGTGGAGGGGGCGACCGACTGGCCGGAGCCCGATTTCGGTCCCCGGCGTTCCGGGGTGAGCTCGATCGGCATCGGCGGCACCAATGTGCATGTGGTGCTGGAGGAGGCGCCGCCGCGCGCCGCTGCCGGGGAGCCGGACGCCCAGGGCGCACCGGAGGTCCTGCTGCTGTCCGCCCGTACCGAGGAGGACCTCCGCGCGCTGGCCGGCCGGCTGGCCGCGGCGCTGCGTGCGCCGGGCGCCCCCTCCCTCGCGGACACCGCGTACACGCTGTCCCTGGGCCGTGCCCCGATGGCCGTGCGCGGCTATGTGCGGGCCGGGGACCTGGCGGGGGCCGCGGAGCTGCTCGCCGAGCTGGCCTCGGGCGGCGCGCCCGGCCTGGGCGGACCCGACCCGCTCGGCGAGGCCTGGCTGGCGGGCGAGTCGGTGGTGCGGGAGGGCGGCGGCCGTCGGGTCGCGCTGCCGTCCTACCCCTTCGCCGGCGAGAGCCACGGCGCGTACCGCCTGGTCCCGCTCGCACCGGTCGCGCCCGGCGGGGCGGAGCCGGCCGAGGGCGGTGGCCCCGCCGACCTGGAGCAGGGCGTCCGCGCGCTGCTCGCCGAGGCCCTGGGGCTGGCGGACACCGAGGACCCGGAGATGACGTACTTCGCGGCCGGCGGGGACTCCCTGACCGCCGTCCACCTGGTCGGCTGCCTCCGGGACGACTTCGACCTGGACGTCCCGATCACGCTGTTCCTGGAGCAGCTGACACTGCACGAGATGGCCCGCCGGATCGTCGCGACCGGCGAGGGCGACGAGTCCCTCGACGCCCTGCTCGCGGAGTTCGAGTCGGAGTGAGCCGGAATACCGCACAGGGCTTGGGCCCCGACCCGGAAGGGGGTCGGGGCCCAAGCCCTGTGCGGTGCGGGGTGTCAGGCGACAGTACGGGCCGACCGGCCGGACACCTGTGCGGCGACGAGATCCGCCACGTACGTCAGATGGTCACCCAGGAAGAAGTGACCGCCGGTCAGTACATGCCGCTCGAAGGGGCCTTCGGTCTCGCGCTCCCACGCCTGGACGCCCTCGATGGAGACCCGGGGGTCGTTGTCACCGGTCAGCGCGACGACCGGGCAGCGCAGCGGCGGCCCGGGTACGTGGACGCGGGCGCCCAGCATGGCGTAGTCGGCGCGCAGCGGTGGCAACGCGAGCTGGAGGATCTCCGGGTGGGTCAGCAGCTCGTTGTCCGTACCGGACAGCAGCCGCATCTCCCGGACGAGGTCCTCGTCGCTGGGCGGCTGGGGAAACCGCTCGGGCCGCGGCAGCGACGGGCCTTCGCTGCCCGAGACGATCAGGGCCGCGGGCTCCCGCCCCTCGGCCGCGAGCCGCCGCGCGGTCTCGAACGCCAGGAGCGCGCCCATGCTGTGGCCGAACAGAATGAGCGGGCGGCGCCCGTTCGCGGGGATCGAGGGCAGCACCGCGTCCACGACATCGCCGAGCCGTTCGGCGAACGGCTCGGCGATGCGGTCGTGCCGCCCCGGGTACTGCACGACCAGTGCCTCTGCCGTCCCCGCGACCTCGGTCGTCAGCGAGTGGTAGCCACTGGCCGAGCCACCCGCGTGCGGGAAGCAGACCAGCTGCGCTCCGGCGTCGGGGGCCGGACGGAAGCACCGTATCCAGTTGTCCACGACATCCCTTCTCTCATGTTCTCGGTCCGGTCCGCGACCGACGCCGTGAACGTTCCACGCTCACTGTTCGGCAGCGATCCAGCTCTCCAGCTCTTCACGGGTGGTCGCCGGGTCCGCGACGAGAACGGCGAGTTCGTTGTCGCGGGGTTCCAGGGTGGTCAGGGCGGGGCAGCGATGGCAGGCCTCGACACCGACCTGGTTCCACCACTTGCAGTGCGGGCGGAGGTGGCACCGTGGTACGGCGGCCGGTCCCGGTTCGGCCGGTACGGTCGTGATCCGTTCGATCAGCCCGCAGGCCTCGCCGACCCGGTTCGCACAGTCCGACACGCAGTGCGAGGCGAACCGGAGCACCCGGTTGGGGGCGATCCCCTCCGGAATGCTACCGAGAACATCGGCGGCGGGTACAGGTTCGGCCAGGTAGACGACCTGATCGCGTTCCCCGGACCGTACGCCGAGGACAACGGTCTCCGGGCGGTCGGCATCTCCGCTCGGGCACCATCTGAGGGGGCTTTCCCGCCCGTCCCGGGCACGGTCCGCAGTGCTGTCCACGGTGCTCACCTCCTCTTCGTCAGCAGGAACGCGGGGTGATCGCGGTCGAGTTGGCCACTATGCCGCCGATGACTCCGTCCGTGACGGCACCCTTCTGCTGCTCGGTGGCGACCGCCTGCGCGATGCTCCTGGCGAGCTGCTCCTGGGTGGAGATCCGTTCCGGACGCTCGGCGGCTGCGGCGCTGGTGGTGCCGCCGACCGTGACGAGACCGGCGACGAGAGCTGCGGCGGCGGCCGCGGTACGCATGCTGTTGTTCATCCGTGTCCTCCATGGCATCAGTCAGTGCTTACGGGAATCGACGGTAGGGTCGGTGCACCGCCGCGATCGGCAGTTCGGGCGGCGGCTTCGCGGGCGGTTCCGGGGAATCGGCCCGGCCATTGCCTATTGGGCGGGCGACCAATAGCATGGCCGACATGTCGTCAGGCACCCAGCGCAAGCGGATCAGGAAGTCGCCGTCGGACCGACGTGCGGAGATCGTCGACGCGGCGGCGGCCATCGCCCTGACCGAGGGGCTGGAGTGCATCACCCTGCGCCGGGTCGCCGAGCAGCTCGATGTACGCCCCGGGCTCATCAGCCACTACTTCCCCGCGGTCGAGGATCTGGTGGCCGAGGCCTTCGGCACCGCGGCGGGTGCCGAACTGAACGCCCTGCTGCCGGCGGACCGGGCGGCGGGCACGCCCACGGACCGCCTCGCGCGCTTCTTCGTGCTGGCGACGGGCGCCGCGTACGACGACATCAGCCGGCTGTGGATCAACGCCCGGCATCTGAGCCGTTACCGCCCCGTCCTCCGTGACAGGGTCAGCCACCAGGAAGCCCTGTGGCGGGGCCGCCTGGAGGACCTGGTCCGCGAGGGCGTCGACCGCGGCGAGTTCCGCACCGCCGACCCATATGCGACGACGATTCAGATCCTGGTCGTCATCGACGGCCTCGGCGCGCACGCCAACACCGAGACCGGAGCCCGTCCCGAGGTCGTCACGCGTATGGCGGTCAGCACGGCCGAACGCGAACTCGGCCTGGAGGGCGGCACGCTCAGCAGGCACGGCGCCGCGCTCGACGCGGACCGCACCGACGCGGAGGCCGCGTCCGGAACCGACACCTCCCCCGCCGGTTCCGGCACCTGAGCCCCACGGCTCCCCGCAGCAGAGGTCACCCCGGCATGCGGGTGACGCCTACGGACGCAGGGCCGCCGCGACTCTGTCGCGGAGCAGCTCGTACTCCTCACGGAGCCGCGCGATCTCCGCCGGCCGTTCGATCACATCCCCGCCGACGACGATCTCTTCCGGGCCGAACTGCTCACGGGTGAGATCGACTTCTATCCCCAGGCCCAGTCGGTTCCACCAGTGGTAGTCCACCTGCTCGCCGTCGACATGCACCTCGCCGCGGATCAGCTCGCCGCCCAGCAGGTCATGCACCACGAGCGCGGTGACCCCGCACTGGTCGCGCGCCGGATTGTCCGGGGTCCAGTCCGGGCGGTGGGCCGGGGTCGTGGTGTCCGCACCCCAGCTGCGGCGGATGGCCCGCTCGATGTCGTCGAAGCTGTTCAGTGTCATGCCGCTCAGCCTCGCAGACGCCTCTGACAATCCGTCGGCCGCTCATGCCGGCCCACGGACCTGCCGATGACAGGGGGTGCCGTCGTCCACCGGCCTCGGGACTTCCCCAGGAGGCCCCCCGGGCACCGGACACCGGGATCCCACCGTGCGTATCCCCGGGCGAGGGCCGAAGTCGTGAACACTGCGGAAGGAAGATCCAGTATGAGCACATCGCGGAACCACGGGGGCCGTCCCGGGCGCCGGGCCGTCGTCGTCGCGGCCGGAGCCGCCTCGGTGGCCGCCGTACTCGCCGCCTGTGGCAAGCAGAAGGAGTCGGGCGGTTCGAGTGAGGTCAAACCGTCCAACAGCGGAACGAGCGGCAGCGGCACCACGCTGACGAGGACCGCCGACATCCCGGAGGGCGGCGGCAAGGTCTTCCCCGATCGGGGTGTCGTGGTGACGCAGCCGAAGGCGGGCGAGTTCAAGGCGTTCTCGTCGACGTGCACCCACCATGGCTGCACGGTGGCGAGCGTCTCGGACGGCACCATCGACTGCCCCTGCCACGGCAGCAAGTTCGACGCGGCGACCGGGGCCGTGGCTCACGGCCCCGCCACCAAACCACTGCCCACCAGGAAGATCTCGGTATCGGGCGGCTCGATCACACTCACACCCTGACCGCCGCTCCACCGGGCGGGGCCGACCACCGCCGCTCGCGGGGCGGAGGTCGCTCCCGCCCGTCGGGTCGTCGGGGCAAGCCCCTGCCTTCGTGAGGTCGGGCGCCCGCCGCCTTCTCCGTCCCCCGCACGAACCTTCTCCGCGAGAGCTCCCCCGGGTCAGTCGTCAGGAGCAGCCCTGCGGGACGTCCGGCTCAGCCAGCAGCCCAGCACCCCGTCCGTGTCCGTGACCGTGGCGACGAGGGCGAGCGTGTTACGGATCATCAGGGGGGTGTAGTCGGCCGGTACGCCCGCGATGGCGTCGGACGGCACCACGGCCGTGTAGCCGAGGTTCACCGCGTCGAACACGGCGTTGGGGATGGCCACATTGGCGGAGACCCCGGTGACGACGAGCGTCCGGCAGCCGAGGTTGCGCAGCAGCGCGTCCACATCCGTACCCGCGAGGGGCGAGAGGCCGTGGAGTCTGCGCACGACGAGGTCCTCGGCGGCCACTTCGATCGGCTCGGCGATCCGTACCGCGGTGGTGCCGCAGTGCTGTTGCACCGGCAGCCGGCCGGCGGCGCGGAAGAGCCGGGCGTTGCTGTTGGCGCCCCGCCCGTCGGGACGGCGTTCGGCCACCGCGTGCAGCACCTGGACCCCGGCCGCGTGGGCGGCCGCGACCAGCCGGGCGACACGGTGCAGCGCGCCGGACGAACGGGCCTCCTCGGCCAGTTCGGGCAGCGCACTCCCCGGGCCCACGACCCCCTGCTGGCATTCGACCGTCAGAAGCACGGTGGTGGCCGGGTCGAGCTGCCCGGCGAGCTGATTCTTCGGTGGCACGGCTGCCCCTCTCTGCGGCGGACCGGGCGCGTTCCTGCGGCGGACCGGGCGCGCGAGGGTAGCCGCCATTGCGTGATGAGGGAAGAGGCCCCATGATCTCTGACACATAGTCAGTCAACGGGAGGAGACGCCCATGGCCGCCACTCAGCGACGGGGCCGTCGGATCATGATGACGGACGCCGAACGGGACACCTATCTCACCGAGCAGCGCACCTGCCGTGTGGCCACCGTGGCCGAGGACGGCCGTCCGCACATCGGCGCGCTCTGGTTCACCTGGGACGGAGACTCGCTCTGGCTGTACTCGATCACCCGCAGCCTGCGCTGGTCCCAGCTGCGCCGCGATCCGAGGATCGCGGTGGTCGTGGACGACGGGGTGGAGTACGGGGAACTGCGCGGCGTCGAACTGTCCGGCGAGGCCGTCCCGGTCGGCGAGGCGCCCCGTACCGGCGAGCCGTGCCCCGGACTCGACGTTCCGGAGCGGCTGTTCGCGGCAAAGTACTTCGGGATGGACACCATGCCGCACGACGGCCGCCATGCCTGGCTGCGGCTGACGCCACAGGCCGTCGCCTCCTGGGACTTCCGCAAGCTCGCGGGGCCGACCACCGCCTGACCGCGTACGGCCCTACGGCTCGGCCAACTCCCGGCCGGCCGTGCGCAGGGCCGTCACCGCCGCCCTGATCGACGGCCGCCGGTCGGCATCGGTACGCCACACGGCGTGGACGTGGCGCCACATCTTCTGCCGTACGGGCACGAGCCGCACCCCGTCCGGTACCGGTCCCCGGCCGAGCCTCGGTGCCACGCAGACGCCCATTCCGGCGGCGATCAGGGCGAGTTGGGTGTGATGCTCGCCCGCCAGGTGCGCGATGCGCGGTTCGATGCCCTTGGAGCGGAGGGTGAACATCAGCCAGTCGTAGCAGAACTCACCCTCGGGCCAGGACACCCAGTCGTCGTCGGCGAAGTCCTCCAGGTCCACTTCGGGCCGGTCGGCGAGCCGGTGACCGGTCGGCATCGCGATGTCGGGTGCGTCGTCCAGGAGTTCGGCCTTGGCCAGGCCACTGGGCACGGGCAGCCGCTTGTTGCTCCAGTCCAGCACGACCGCGAGGTCGATGTCGCCCCTGATCACCGCGCGGATTCCGTCCTCGGGCTCCAGCTCCCGGGTGCGGAAGCGCAGTTCGGGGTGGTCCCTTCGCAGCGCTTGGAGTACCGCGGGGAAGAGCCCGCGCGCCGCGGTCGGGAAGGCGGAGAGCAGGATCTCGCCCACCACCTCGCCGCGCTGTGCCTCGATGTCGGACTGGGCCAGCTCGACCTGGGACAGGATCCGGGCGGCGTGGTCGGCGAGCAGTCGGCCGGCGTCGGTGAGCCGGACGCCGCGCCCGTTCTTGGCCAGGAGTTGTTGCCCCACCTCGCGCTCCAGCTTCGCCATCTGCTGGGAGACAGCCGATGTGGTCACATGCAGCCCCTCGGCGGCGCCGCTCACGGAACCGTGCCGGGCCAGTGCGTCCAGGGTGCGCAGGCGCTCCAGATTCAACATGTAAGCAATGCTACGCAGACCGGAGCAGAAAATCTCGCTTGTTCTACGTGGTTGCCCTGGCCATCGTGGAGCCCATGAGCACCGCCACCACCCCGCAGACCGCCCCTCCCGCCAACCCCTCCGCCCCGGCTCCGACGCCCGCCGCTCGCCCGGCGCTGGACTGGCGGATCCGGTTCGGTGTGCTCTCCCTCATCTGGGGCTTCAGCTTTCTTCTGATCAAGGTCGGCACCGAGGGGTACGCCCCGTTCCAGGTCACCCTCGGCCGTCTGCTGTCCGGTACGGCGGTGCTGGCCGTCGCGATGGCGGTCCGGCGTGAGCGACTGCCCCGCGGCGCCCGGACCTGGGGGCATCTGGCCGTCGCGGCGTTCTTCCTGAACGCGCTTCCGTTCTCGCTCTTCGCCCATGCCGAGCTGACCATTCCCTCGACACTGGCCGGCGTCTGCAATGCGGCCTCGCCCCTGTGGGGCATGGCGCTGTCACTCGTCGCGCTCTCCGAGGACCGGCCGACCCGTCGCCGTGTCGCAGGACTCGGGCTCGGCTTTCTCGGCGTTCTGACCGTGCTCGGCGCCTGGCAGGGCTTCTCCGGGCTGGACTTCGGCGGCACGGCCATGGCTCTGCTCGCCTCCCTCAGCTATCCGATCGGCTGGATCTACGTCCGCAGGACACTGGCGGGCAACGGCTCGTCGACGCTGGCGCTCACCGGTGGACAGCTCTTCCTGGGCACGGTGCAGCTCGCCCTGGTGACCCCGCTGTTCACCTCGGCGCCGGCTGGCTTCCCGCTGCTCCCGACCCTGGCCGTGGTGGCCCTCGGGGCGCTCGGCACCGGCCTTGCGGTTCTGATGCAGTACGGCCTGGTGGAGGAGGTCGGGCCGACGACCGCGCAGATGGTCACCTACTTGATCCCGGTCATCGCCACCGCCGCGGGAGTGGTCGTGCTCGGCGAGCGGTTGAGCTGGAACACCCCGGTCGGAGCCCTCGTGGTCCTGGCCGGCGCCGCCCTCACCCAGACCAGGACCCGAAGCGGCCGGGCCTCCGGCGTCCGGACCGGGGCCGGGGCCAGGACTGGGGCCAGGACCGGGACTGGGGCCGGGGCTGGAGCTGGAGCTGGAGCCACGGATCATCCGTAGTTCAGCGGCCTCACCGGACCCGCCGCCGCCGCGACCGCATCCGCCAGTGGCCCGATATCGGCCTCGGCGAGCGACGAGACGGTCAGCCGGATCCCCTGGGGCGCGGTCATCCGGAACCGCGCCCCGGGCGCCACGGCCCAGCCGGAGTGCAGCAGCCTCGTCACGGCACCGGTCTCGTCGCTCACCGGCACCCACACATTCATCCCGCTGCGCCCGTGGGCCACCACGCCCCGCTCCGCCAGCGCCCGCACCAGGCCGTCCCGCCGCTTCGCGTACGCCCGCGCGACTTCGCCCGGGTCGACGGCGCCCGAGCTCCACAGGTGCACCACGGCCCGTTGCAGCAGTCTGCTGACCCAGCCGGGGCCCAGGCGCTGCCGCCCCGCCACCCGGTCCACCGTGACCGGATCACCGGTCAGCACGGCGACCCGGAGGTCCGGCCCGTACGCCTTGGCCACCGACCGCACGAAGGCCCAACGGTCCGTGGCACCCGCCAGGGGATGGAGCGGCAGATCGACGATGCCGTGCCCGTGGTCGTCATCGATCAGCAGGACACCGCGGTGCCCGGCGAGGACCGCTCTCAGCTCGAAGGCCCGGCCCGCGCCGATCGCCGCTCCGGTCGGATTCTGCGCGCGGTCGGTGACCACGAGCGCGCGGGCACCGGCGTGCAGCGCGTGCTCGACGGCATCGGGCAGCGGCCCCTCGTCGTCGACCGCGACGGGCACGGGGCGCAGCCCCAGCGCCGGTACGAGATCCAGCAGGCTGCCCCAGCCCGGATCCTCGATCGCCACCGCGTCACCGGGTCTGAGGTGCGCGACCAGCACGCGCTCGATCGCGTCCAGCGATCCGGAGGTCGCGACGACGGGCCCGGCCGGCACTCCGTCGGCGTCCATCGCGGCGCGGGCGAGCGCGGCGAACTCCGGGTCCACCGGGGCCTGCCCGTACATTCCGGGCTTCCGGGCGTACTCCTCCGCGACCGCCGCGAAGACGTCCCCCAACGCGGGCAGCAGGCCAGGATCAGGGTTGCCCGCCCCCAGATCCCGTACGCCCTCCGGCGCCTCGACCCCGAGCGATCCGCGCGCCGTGCTCGCGGGGCGCGGCCGCACCCTGCTGCCCCGGCGCCCGGCCGTCTCGATCACCCCGCGCTCGCGGAGCGTGCGGTAGGCGGCCGCCACCGTATTCGGATTCACCCCCAGCCGATCGGCCAACTCCCTCATCGGAGGCAACACTTGCCCGGGTTCGAGCTCACCGGACCCGACCCCGTTCTCCACACTGGCGGCAATTTCCGATGCGCGCCGCCCCACAATCCGATATTCTCCTAGCACAAACAAGAGTATGCACTAGTGCAATGGAGTACACAATGCCGGACACCACATCGCCGCAGACCACGGGCCCGGACGCCGCAGCCGGATACGAGCCCACCGAGCGCACTGTTCCGACCCGTTCCCGCGAAAGGGCCACATACGACCGGGAGGTGGTCCATTCGATACTCGACGAGGCGTACGTCTGCCATCTCGGCTTCGTCCGCGACGGCGCGCCCGTCGTTCTGCCGACGCTCTTCGGCCGGGTGGGCGACCGGCTCTACGTACACGGCTCGACGGGCTCCCGGCCGCTGCGCGAGACGGGCCGCACGGACCCCGGCCTCCCCGTGTGCCTGACGGTGACCCATGTCGACGGGCTGGTGCTGGCCCGCTCCGCCTTCCACCACTCGATCAACTACCGCTCCGTGGTGGTCCACGGCGTCGCGCACACGGTCACCGACCCGCAGGAGCGGCGCACCGCCCTCGATGCCATCGTCGACCACGTGGTGCCGGGCCGGTCCGCCGACTCGCGCCCCGCCGACGAGAAGGAGCTCGCCGCGACCGCGGTGATCCGGCTGGACCTGCGGGAGGTCTCCGCCAAGATCCGCACGGGCGGCCCCAACGACGAAGCCCGCGACCTCACGCTCCCCCACTGGTCCGGTGTCGTCCCGCTCGCCCGCGGATACGAGACGCCGCTCCCCGCGGACGACCTCGACCCCGCGATCGGGGTGCCGGACTACATCACCGCCCTCTGACCCGCCCCGAGGAACGGACGGGCGCACCACCGCCACGACCGACGGCCGACACAAAAGCCCGACCGCCCGGCCGCCACGCGAGGTGACACATCACGGCACGCCATGTCACCTCACGTCGCGGCGCGGTCCGCGAACAACTCCCCCTCGGTGGGCGCGCGGTCGGCTTCCGGCCGTTCGGCAGCGCCCGCGACGGCCCCCGACGCCCCGGACCCCAACGCGACGGGTCCCGAGGGCGTCCGAGGTGTCGACGACTGGGCAATGAAGGCGCCGACCAGCACCGTGGCACCGCCGACCAGCTGGGGTGCCGACAGGTGCTCGCCGAGCATCACCCAGGCGAGCACGGTGGCGATGACCGCTTCGAGACAGGCGACCACGCCCGCCACCGCGGGAGAGAGCAGCCGCACCGCGATCACCCCGGTGACATAGGCGATCACGGTCGCCAGCAACACGATCCAGACGAGCAGCAGCCAGGCCGGAACATCCGTGCCATTCATACCCGCGGTGCCGCCCAGGACCGACCAGTCCATGCCCCAGGGCTGTGCGACCACCGTGAGGACGACCGCGCCGATCAGCAGCCCGTAGGCGATGACACCGACCGGATGGGGCGGTTCGACGCCGTCCGCCCTGTCCGCGCTCCCCTGGTCCGACAGGACGAAGTAGCCGACCTGGCAACCGGCGGCACCGAGCGCGAGCAGCAGTCCGACCGCGTCGAAGCTCAGCCCCGACCAGATCTCGACCACGCACGCCAGCCCTCCGACGGCGAGCACCACACCGGCCGCGGCCCGCCGGGTGACCGGCCTGCGCTGGACGAACCGGACCCAGCCGAGAACGAGCGCGGGCGCCAGGTATTCGACGAGCAGCGCGACACCGACGGGGATACGGGAGATCGCGGCGAAATAGCAGGCCTGCACGCCCGCGACGGCGAGCAGCCCGAAGCCGAGCAGCAGGACCGGCCGGCTGCGCACCAGGTCCCGGTGGCGCCAGGTCACCGGCAGCATGACCAGGGCCGCACCCGCCACCCGCAGCCACACCACATGGAGCGGGTCGAGACCCGCTTCGATCAGCGGCTTGGCCGCCACCCCTGAACCGCCGAATGCGAACGCCGAGGCCAGGGCTAGTCCCAGGCCGGCGCTTCTCCCCTGAGACGCGTGCATCGGCCCATCATGACAGCTATGGTCAGGAGCGTCACTCAAGTGACCCCTGACACGCCCGCCGTCGACCGTGGGGCCCCGCCACCTCCCTGCCAGTGCCAGGACCAGCCCGACCGTCCGCATGCCGGGCGGTCAACTTCCCGCCTTCTACGCACCCCGGTCGGGTGTATCGGTGATCCGGGCGGCGAGCAGGTCCGCGTCGATCCCGCCCCGGACCAGGACTTCGACGGCCCGGCACTCATGGTCCATGGCCAGCGCCGCGAGCAGGTCGAGCCCTTCGGCCCGTACGTCGCCGCGCTTCTCCGCCCGCTCCAGCGCTCCGGCCATCGCCGAAGCCGCCGAGGGCGACCAGCCCTCCACTCCCGAGTCGCGCACGGCCGAGTCCAGGTGCGGGACGACGACCGGGACGGCGCCGGAGTCCTCCACCGCACCCTGCCAGCGGAGCCCGTACCCGATACTGCGCTGGACGAGATAGCCGAGCACCCTGGCCAGTTGGGGGCCGCCCTCGAAGGCCGCCCGCACCGCGGGGTCCGATTCAATGAGGGAGTGCAGCAGATGCGCCGTGTCGATCTGCCGGTCACCGTCCCGCAGCGCACGCCTGCGGGCGCCCGTCACCACGGCGGCCAGCTCCACCGTGAGTCTGGCGTCGAGCTCGGCGCGGTTCGGAACGGGCTGCTGAGGAATCCGCGGCGTCCGGTTGTGCACGTCTCCCACTCCATCAGTTCCGGAGCGCCCATACATCACCGGAGGGACTCATCTAGGCATCCCACGCAAGTTGGGCACACCCGAACGGTTTCTCCTCCTTGCGGATGAGATCTCGCCATTTCCGGATCCGATCGGAGAAAAGGGCGCGCGCCGCCTTGCCACGCGCCCTCCGGGCAACCGGAAGCCGTGCCCGTACGTCCCACAGGCCATACCCCATGCACAGCCGGAAGGGAGACCACGGACGTGTCCTGGCTGGTCGCCCTGCCGGCCCTCGACGGGCGGGAGTACGTGTACCGGGTCCACGCACCGGCCGACGCCCTGCGTGCCGACCTCTTCTGGGCCGCGTTCCACTGCCACGACGACGGCCCGCATCCACGCGCCTTCGACCGGTTCGACGACGCCCTGATCTGGCGAGCCGGGACGGAAGGAACCGGCCAGATGGATCTGACCGTTCACCAGTTCTGACTGTTCATCAGTATTGAATGTTCCGGCCACTACGGCTACGTTCCGCGACACCGTAACCCGCCGAGAAGGGGTGGTCGCATGGCCGAAGTCAGCGCAGAGGCGCGCATCGAAGCACCGGCCGAGAAGGTGTGGGCCCAGCTGACGGACTTCACCGCGTACGGCCAGTGGAACGCCACCCACACCAGCTTCCCCAAGGGCGGCCCGGCGACACTGGAAGTCGCGGCCACCTACGAGGAGAACATGAAACTCATGGGCTTCCCGGCCGAGGTGACCTGGACGGTGACGGAACTGGAGACCGCGCGCCTGCTGGTCACCAAGGGCAAGGGCCCGATGGGCGTCAACCTGGCCATGCGCTATTCACTGTCTCCCGACGGGGATGCGACCACGGTCCGCATCGACGGGGAGTTCACCGGCGCCGCGGTCTCCCTGATGGCGGGAAAGCTCAAGGACTCGGCGACGGCCGCGCTCGTCGAATCACTGCGCAAACTGGGCGGGCTCGTCGCCGCCTGACCCGCCCCGCCAAGGACCAGGGGCCTCGCGGCTCGCCGCGAGGCCCCTGGCACCGCACCCACGAGCTCAGCTCTCGTCGGCAAGGATCAGATACAGCTTCTTACGGGCGTCACCGATGACCGCGAGGGCCTTCTGGCGCTGATCGGCCGAGCCGGTCTTCCAGACCTGGCCGAACGCCTCCATCAGACCGAAACCGGCCTGCCGGATCTCGTTGGCACTCTCCCAGTCGACACCGCGCCCGGCTTCCTCCCAAGGCGCCTCGGCCCCCGACTCCGCCTCGGTGCGGCCGGCGTCGGTGAGCGTGAACAGCTTCTTGCCACCCTCGCTCGCGCTGACGATCAGGCCCTCGTCCTCCAGCAGCTGAAGGGTCGGATAGACCGAGCCGGGGCTGGGCCGCCAGGCCCCACCGCTGCGCTCGCCGATCTCCTGGATCATCTCGTACCCGTGCATCGGCCGGTCCTTCAGCAGCGCCAGGATCGACGCGCGCACGTCACCACGCCGCGCCCTCCCCCTACCGCCACCCCGGCCACGCCCGCCACCGAAGGGGCCACCCCCGAAGGGACCGCCACCGAACGGCGGCCCGAAAGGCCCGAAGGCCGCCCGCCGCCCCTCGAAATCGCCACGCCCCTGAGGACCGGGGCCGCGGCGCCCGTACCCATGTCCGAACTCGTGCTCATGTCCATGTGAACGCATCACTACGCTCCTTCTATCGTTGATCTGTCGCGATGCGTCAACGATATATCGGAACCGATCGCCTGGCAATCCCTCGCCCAACGGCACCTGCCCGCGTCCCGCCTCACCCGATCGAGCGGTTCTCTCAGCCGCCCGAGCCGCTCGGGCGTCACCGGTCGCCCCTTGCGGGGCCGTGTGGCGGTTCGGCAAACTGTCCGATCATGTCGAGCAACTTGATCACTACAGTCCTGGCGATCTCGGCACCTTGCTCGGCAGTGGCCTGACGGCGTTCGTGACGGCTCGGACCGATCGGCGCAGGAACGAGGCGCTGGAGCGACAGCAGATACGTGATGAGGCCGCGATCGCGCTCAACGCCGCGAACTGCGGGCCGAGCATCAGAAGTGGAGCAGAGACCGCAGGCAGGCCGCCTACCAGAGCCTGATGGACGCCGCCCATGAGGCCCAAGGTGCCATTTGGCAGCTGGGGCAGCTGACGCCGGAAGCGTTCGACCAGCATCGCTATGACATCAGGCGGGGCGCGGCCATCGATGCCGTTCGCGCGACTCGCCGCGCAGCCGACGCGGTGCAGCTGGAAGGACCGACCGATGTCGCCGAGGCCGCCGAGGTGGCTTCGTTCATCTTCAGGGACAGCTTTTGTCGACGAGTTTGAACAACGGTTAGCGATCACTGGAGCGATGAATGTTCACGAGTTTTGACGGCGCTTCACGTTGCAGTCGTGTCCGTCGCCGGGCAGGCCCATGACGTTCAACACCGGTCCCTGACCCTCAGGGATCTCGAAGGTGAAGTTTGCTGCTGTCGGGATCACCACGAGCGAGCACTGGTCGCCGAAGGTCAGCGGCGGATACGGATCCCAGGAACAGCCAGCCTTGTCCAAGGCGGAAACGACGTCCCCGTGGCTGAGTCCTGCTGGGAAGGTGCCCGTCCCCTCGACCACTGACGGGGGGAGTTCGACGACGTCACGCCAGGTCTGGACGCAGATGAGAGACACCTTGCGGCAGCGGCAGACACCCAGCTCAAGGTCTCCGTAGGCGGAGAGCCTCGGCCACTTTCTGTTCCGACCCATCATTCCGATCTCCCACGGCTCGCCGAGAGCTGCGGTCACGTCGCTCCAGTCGGCTCCGCTGAACACCGGGCCCAGTCGGCCCGTCTTCGCCATGCTGGTCAGGACTTCGAGAATCTCCACGAGGCGGAGCCTGACAGGTGTCCTGACCAGCAGTCCAGCGGTTTCAGGGGGTCAGCCCGCTGTGGTTTGTTCGGCTTGGGCCCGGGTGCTGGCGAGGCGGTAGGAGTCGGTGCCGGTCTCGATGATTGTGCCGTTGAAGGTCAGGCGGTCGACGATGGCCGCGCAGAGGCGGGGGTCAGTGAAGGTCTTCGTCCAGCCGCCGAAGGACTCGTTGGAGGCGATGGCGACGCTGTTCTTCTCCTCGCGTTCGGTCAGCACCTGGAAGAGGAGCTCGGCGCCGTGCCGGTCGAGTTCCATGTAGCCGAGCTCGTCGATGCAGAGGAGATCGACGCGCCCGTATCGGGCGATGGTCTTGTTCAGCTGCTTCTCGTCGGCGGCCTCGACCAGCTCGTTCACCAGCTTCGTGGCCAGCGTGTAGCGGACCCGGTAGCCCTTCATCGCGGCCTCGGTGCCCAGGGCGATGAGCATGTGGGACTTGCCGGTTCCGGAGTCTCCGATCAGGCAGAGCGGCTGGCTCTTCTTGATCCATTCACAGCTGGCGAGGGTGTGGACGGTGGCGGCGTCGATGTTCGGGTTGGCGTCGAAGTCGAAGGCCCGCAGGGACTTCTCCCGTGGGAAGCCCGCGGCCTTGATCCGTCGTTCCGAGCGGCGCCTGGCCCGGTCGTCGCACTCGGTCATCAGCAGCTCGGCGAGGAAGCCGCGGTAGACACCTCAGGTACATAAGTCGTCAAGCCAGGCCGGTCATCATTCGAATGGACGTCGATAGCATCATGGACATGCCTGACGTGTGGATCGGCTTCAACTCTGATGACCGCCAGAGAGCTTGGTGGCAGAACGGCCTCGTGACGCTGGCCCTCACTGGTGCGATGGTCGTGATGATCCTAACCACGCACGAACCGAACAAATGGTGGTTTGTGAGTGGTCTTGGAGTCCTCGCTGTGGTCGCGTTCGTCGGCACGGTCAATCTGATCTATGGCAGGGTCCTCCTGACCGCAAGGGGATTGGAGTTCCACACCTTCGTCAGCAGGCGAGTCATCCCTTGGAACGAGGTCGCCGGTATCGAGACGCGGCGGCGGGTGATCCGGAGCAGGATTTTGTGTGATCTGCGAGTCGTCAGGGTTCGCGGGCGGTCGCTCACGATTCCGGGGACGGCCACCAGCCGGGTGATGGATGCCGAGCTTGAGCGGAAGCAGGTAGCCATCCAGGAACGCTGGTCCCGCGCGGTCAACGGCTGATGGACTTCATGCCGCGAGGGCCTCGGCTGCCGCGGGGAAGGCTATGGCCTCGTCGAAGCGGGCCCCGTGCTGGAGGCAGTGGTAGAGCTGTCCGAGCAGGCGGTTGAAGAGGTTCCTCTGAGCCGAGGCATGCCAGTCTCCGTGGTCACGACGCTTGCGGTAGTGGGCTTTGGCACCTGGCGATGCGTTCGGGGCAGAGAATGCCCAGAGGTAGCCGACGTGGTTGAGCCGATCGTTCTTCACCCACCGCCGGGTGACGCTCGATTTCTTTCCTGAGGCGCGCGTGATGGGTGAGGCACCCGCGTAGGCCTTGAGGCCGCGGGCATCCACGAAGCGTTGACGATCGTCTCCGATCTCGGCCAGTACCCGCGCACCGAGCTGGACGCCGAGACCGGGGAAGCTGACGATGATCTCAGCATCCGGGTGCTGAGGGAACGCCTCTTCCACTGCATGTTCCAGATCGTCAGCGGCCTTGGAGGCAGCTTCCAGCTGGAGCAGGAGAGCAAGCATCTGCGTGCCGAGCGCATCTTCGACGAGCCGAGGCTGATGAGCCCAGTCAGCTCGAAGAATGTCGCGGAGTCGCTCAACTTCTGCTTCGATGCCCCGCTGACGGCCGGCCCGTTTGAGGGCGGCCTGCAGCTGCGCGCGAGTCAATTTTGCTGCTCGTGTTGGAATGGGGGCGAGCCGGAGAATCTCGCGAGCTTCCGGCCTGCACAACCCCTTCTTCCAGACTTCAACAGCTGCGAGAGCCGCAGGGTAGTACTCCCGTAGGAGCGAACGGAGCTGGTTGGCTATCTGCTGGCGGTTCCAGACGGCATCCTGCTGGGCGCGAGCGAGAACGGCGACGGCGCGGGCCAGTTCGCTGTCCTGCGGCAGTGGCCGGTGGGCGTGCATATCGGTGCGGAGGATGTTGGCCAGGACCAGGGCGTCGCCGGGGTCGGATTTCTTGCGGGAGACGGCATGCCGGTCGCGATAGCGGGCTGCGGCCATGGGGGTTGATCGCGTATATTTTCCGCCTGCCTGTGCGGAGTACTGCAACCAGTAGGCCGCGAGACGTTTCGATGGCGACCGGGATCGGGCTCTCCTCGGTATCGCCGTACTCAGCCAGCAGATCCAGGAGCACCTGGTAGCCGGCGGCATCGTCGGTGATGTGCCGTTTGGCGACGAGCTGGCCGCTGTCGTCGACCAAGGCGACGTCATGGGTACGTTCGGCCCAGTCAATACCACAGTAGATCAAGGCTTTCCTTCCGCCGTGCTCTGTCCTGTCCACGAGCTCATGCGGGCCACGCAGCGACCTAATCCCAGGACTCAGCCTCTACAGCCGGTCCGCCACCTCAGTAGCTGTTCGTGGCACCAGCTCGCCCCACGGGCCTCGGTCTATGCAGGAGCTCAGACGGCTCAGGCCTATCAAGAGGTCACCATGAGGTGGGCTCGTCCCACCAACACCAACGAACGAGCAAGGTCTGGTGTTGATGCTCGACAGCGCTGAACGGCGCCTGTCTACCGCCAGGCCTTCTCAGCCCAGTCATCTGTAGGCGTACGTCCAGCGCCGACGAGCGTCAACATGCAGGCCGTGGTGATGGCCCACGGACGCCAAGACGTGCCCAGTCTGTCCGTAGGCCTCAAAGGCCAGGCCGAACCGGATGCATCCCATCTGGCACCCGCGCGGCCATCACCACTTGAGCGTCCAACCAGACCGCTCTAACTACGGATTAGGTCATCTGGTCCTTGATCGCCCGGTCGGCGATCTCGGTGAACTCGTTGCGGATCGACGGAAGCAGCAGCAGGCGGCAGGCGGTGTCGATCGCCGCGTCGGCGGCCTGCTCAGTCAAGCCTCGCTGTCGGGGCAGGGTCACTGGGCTTCTCCCTCATGATGGCCGCCGCCGCTGGTGCGACGGCGTCGTAGCAGTTGGTCGTATGGGGTCACCGACGGCAGCGGCCGGGTGTCCGGCGGAAGGTGTGCCAAGCGCCACTCGTGCAGCGACGTGACGGTCGCCGGCGTCTCACCAGGCATCTGCGGAGCGGATGCGCCGACGACCGGCTCGTCCTCCGCCTGGGCTGCCTTCCGGGCGTCCAGCGCGACGGCATCGGCGGTCAGAGCGCCGGCCCGCAGGGCGGCGGCCAGGCCCGCGACGACGTGCTCGTGGGCGAGGTGGCGGTTCAGCAGCAGGACCTCGATCAGCGCTCGGGTGCCGTCCCGCTCGCCGTGGACCTTGCGGGCCTGGACCCACCAGGCGTCGTGGACCGGGGTGAACTTGCCCGCCGACCTGGCCTGTTCCAGAGCCGTGGCGCCGGGGAAAGCGCCGGGCTTGCGGATGAGAGCTTCGAGGTAGTGGTCCAGGTCCAGCCGCAACCCGCCCTTGGCGATCAGCCTCTCGTGCCGGGCCACCTCAACGTTCCTGTCGTAAACCACCAGGTGAGAGGCGTGCAGGACGACGCGGACCCGTTTTCCGATGAACCGGGTCGGGACCGAGTAGCGGTTGGTCCGGACGTTGATCTGGCTGTAGCGGTCGACCCGTGGCGTGAACAGTCGGCCCGTCTCGAAAGGCTCCTCAGGCAGTGGCATCAGCAGCGGCTTCTCGATGGCGAAGTACTCGTCCACGGTCCGCGGCCGCGAGCCGATCCGGCGGTGCCCGTCGTGCAGGTCCCACTGGTCGACCATCTCGTTGAGCTCGGCGAGGGAGTCGACTTCCGGGACCGGGGTGAAGTGGTTGCGGCGGAAGTAGCCGATCATGCCCTCGACGCCGCCCTTCTCGTGGGCGCCTTCGATGCCGGGGCGGCAGTAGAAGCTCTCAATGTTGAAGTGCGAGCGGAAAGCGATCCACCGGTCGGCCTCCACCCTCGCCCGGCTCAGCCCCAGCACCTGGGCGACGGCGGACTTGAGGTTGTCGTAGCGGATCTTGGTCCGGGGAACACCGCCCAGTGTCCGAAGCGCGTGCACGTGCCCCTCGAAGAACGCTTCCTGGCCGCACGAAGCGAACACCCGGTGAACGGCCTTGCCCGAGTAGGACAAGCGAAGCGAGAACAACTAGCAGGTCACCAGCTCGCTGGCCAGACGCACCGTCACGTCGCCGAAGTCGACCTCCGCCTCGTGACCAGGCAGATGGGACTGGGGCACGAACGCTTCCACCGGGGCCTTGCCCGAGGCCGCGAGGATCTCCGGCTTCCGGTCGGAGACGTAGCGCCGGACCATTTGGTAGGAGACGTCGGCGCTGTGCTCCTCGACCAGCCGGTGGAAGATCCGGGTGATCGTGTGCCGTTGCTTGTGCGGCGCGTCGAGGTCCGTCCGAAGCATGTCGTCGATCACTGGCTTGTACGGATCCAGCGCCGTCCGCCGCGGCGGAAGCTTCTTGCGGGGCTCTGGCCAGACCGAGTCCACGGCCTTCTTCACGGTCCGCCACGACACGTTGTACTTGCGCTCAAGTTCGCGCATCTTCATGTCGGCACGGTGATCACGCCGGATCGCTGCGTACAGCTCGACCTTGGACATCTGCGGCATGACCAGGACCTTTCACCAGGAGCACCCCGATGCTGCCCTGGCAAGTACCCCAGTGCTGTCGAAACTCGTGAACATCACCCGACCGTGGATCTGGGTGCCTCCCAAACCCGTGAACAACTGACGGCACTACTGGTGAATAAAGCCACCGAGGCGTACGCGAAGGCCGTAGATCGGCATATCGCGCCACCGATCGAGTTGCTGATGCAGCTGAGCAGGGGACCTCTGAGCGATGAGCAGCATGCGCGGTATCGCTCGACCGCCGCCGGGACGAGTGCCCTCGTGGAGAGCCGCCGGCAACGTTTCGTACCCCTGGCTCGCCGGGCCCTGGACGGATCGATGGACGTCGTCGACTAGGCGCTGTCCGATGGGTCGTGTGAGCTGATCAGGGCCGTGGCTTAGGCGCAGATGAGCTTCTCCGAAGGCGCCGTCGTCGGGCTCGCTGGCACTGAGAGCTCGTCGCCAATCCGCCCACCCTTGCCTGCGTCGGCCGGTTGAGGAATGCGGTTGCGGTGGATCAGGCGGATGCGGTGATATTCCGGCATGAGTAGAGACGCCGAGGTCATCGTGCTCGCCCGCTGGTCGGACGAGGTGATGGAACCGCTGACCCAGGACGACCCGGAACGCACGTGGCGAGGTCGCTTCGTCCCGATAGCGGGGCACTGGGGCTACGAGTTCGGGTGGGCCCTGGAGTTCGAGAAAATGCGTGCCCGCAAGGGCCTGCTCAGGCACCTGGAGTCGCTGCCGTGGCCGCATCCGCATACGGTGCAAGTTCTGCTTCGCGACCAGGACGACGACTGCTTCGGGCTATGGATGTTCCAGGAGGGCCGGCTGGTGGAAGTCAGCATTCCGCGCACCGAGCGTTTCCACGAGCCGGCACCGGCTAATGAGGACTTCGAACCCGACCCGGGCATGCTGCTGCGCACCGACCAAAACACGGCTCTGCCCGAGCAAACCCCAGAAGCACGCCGCGACACCCGCTCACCCTGGTAGACCGAGTTCGACAGCTCATCTTGGGACGTCAGGGCTGTCGACGCGCGCCTACTCAGCGAACTGCGTCACCACTACCCAGGTGCGAGGCGTTTCACTGCGGACGGAGCCATAGGCGGATCGCGGCCACGGTGACCGTCCCGTGGAAGACGTACGCCCGTCTGTCGAAGCGCGTGGCGACGGCTCGGAAGTTCTTGAGCCGGTTGATGGTCCGCTCGACCTCGTTGCGGCGGCGGTAGATCGTCTTGTCGAAGCCTGTGGGCCGGCCTCCTTGGCTGCCGCGGCGCCGGCGGTTGGCCCGCTGGTCTCTCGGCTCGGGGATCGTGTGCTTGATCTGGCGTCTACGCAGGTGACGCCGATTACGGCGTGATGAGTACGCCTTATCTCCCCCGACATGGTCGGGCCGAGTGCGCGGTCGTCCACCAGCCTGCCGGGGCACACGGATCTCTTCCAGGACGGGAATCATCTGCGGTGCGTCCCCCCACTGGCCGGGCGTGATGACAAACCCGAGCGGGCGACACCCACCTTCCCCAGCAAGGTGGATCTTGCTCGTGAGCCCGCCTCGCGAGCGTCCCAGGGCCTCATCGGGACGGTGACGCTCCAGGCTCGTGCGCCGACCCGGGATTTTCGGGGCACGGGTGGAGGCACCAGCCGCGTGCTGATGAGCGCGGCAGGTCGTGGAATCGACGCTGACCATGCTCCAGTCGATCCGGCCCTCGGCATCGGCGTCGGCCTGGACGGCCCGCAGGATCCTCTCCCACGTGCCGTCCGCCGACCACCTGCGATGACGATCGTGAACCGTCTTCCAGCTACCGAAGCAGGGAGGCAGGTCCCGCCAGGGGAGGCCGGTCCGCTGCCGGAACAGAATCCCGTTGATCACACGGCGGTGAGATTGCCAGCGTCCACCCCGCCCGCGATTCGTCGGCAAGTGCGGCTCCAGTCGAGCCCACTCTTCATCCGAAAGATCTCCCCGCCCCATGTCCCACGGAACGAGTGCCCAGCGGGAGTGTCACGCGACCCATCGGACAGGGCCTAGCGCATCCGGCTTCGGTGGCGCCGCCGTCTTCAGCCCTGAGGTTCCGCCAGGGCCTTGAACGCCGGGCGCAGCAGGGCGGCGATGCGGTCGGCCGGGGCGTCACGAAGCACGTCCAGGCGGAGGAACTGGTGGCCGATGGTGACGCCCAGCAGGGCGGTGACGAACAGTGCGGCGCGCAGTTCGGCGTCCTCGGCTGCGGGCAGGGCAGCGCTGACGCCGTCGATCTGCCGGTCGAGGGTGACACGGACGTGATCGGCTGCTGCCGGGTCGGTGAGCATGGAGCGCAGCATCACCAGCGTGCCCTCGGGAAGGCCGCCGAGCTTGATGTCGAGCGTGGCCAGCAGCTGATCGACGAGCGCGTCGGTGTCGGTGGCCGTCGGCAGTTCGGGAAACGCCTGCACGGCCTGGGTGAACAGCTCGCGCTTCGAGCCGAAGTACTGCATGACCAGAGCCGGGTCGACGCCCGCCGCGGTCGCCACCGCGCGGATGGTGGTGCGATCGAATCCCTTCTCGGAGAACAGTTCCCGGGCGCCGTCGAGAATGCGAGTCTCGGTCGCTCGGCGACGGTCGGCGCGGGACTGACGAGGAGTGGACACCCCTTCACTCTATAGCCGTTGACCGAATTTCCGGCCGACCCTACGGTAAGTGAGTCAACACGTGTTGAGCGAATCGAGGCCCCAGTGCCGTATGTGGATACACCCGCTGTTCGCACCCCTCGCGAGGTGCTGAACCGCTATTACCAGGCCATGCTCGACAAGTCCGCGGACGATCTCGCCGATCTCTATGCCATGGATGCGGTGCACGAGTTCCCGTTCACCTCTCCCGGCTTCCCTCCGCGTTACGAGGGACGCGAGGCGGTGCGCGAGGGATACCGGGCGGCCTGGGGCGCGAGCCCCGTCCAGGTGCAGGAGGTCAGGAAGATCTCGGCCTACGAGACCGCCGATCCGCAAGTGATCATCGCCGAGCACGTCGTGGTGGGAACGCTGCCGACCAGGAGCACCGGCTTCACCGTCGCCGGTCTTCTGATACTCCACATCCAGAGCGGACTGATCACGCGGGCCCACGACTACATGGACAGCTCGGGAGTCGCCCGCGCCAGAGAAGGAGAGCCGGGCCGATAGGGGCGGATCAGCTCTCCCGCTACGGCTGATTCCCCGGAGCAGCGTGGCCGGTCGGCCGCCTCAGGGTCGCGAGAGCCGGGCATATCGGCGTCGACACGGCCATGCCGCCTGAGCGGCGGCGGAGAACCCGAACAGGACCTGTGGTCCGTCACCGACGGTCGTCGGAGCGGGTTGCTGCCCGCGGTGTCGCTGTTGACCTGTGGGCATACAGGTGGTCGTTCGGGACTACCGGGGTCACATCTGTGCGGTGAGGAAGCGGCCGCCCGGTTCACCGCGGAGGTGGCCCGGAGGGAGCCGTCTGCCATAGGCGAGCAGGAGGAGATCCTGTGCGGCGCCGGACAGGGGCGTTCCGGTGCCGAAGGACCAGTCGAGGTCGTCGGCGCGGAGTTCGATGCCGCCCAGGTCGGCTCGGAAGAACCTGAGGGTCCTGGCGTCGACGCCCTCCAGGAGGATGCGCACGCGGTCCTCGGGAACCCGGCGGTCGAGGCCCAGCGCGACCGTGATGTCCAGGCCGTGGATCACGTCGTGCCCCAAGGCCGCCTCGATCCCTCCGACCGGCGGCTTCCAGGGGTGATCCGCGTTGTCGCGGAGCAGAGCGGCGAGCTCACGCGTCGTATGGGCAGCCGCGTCCTTGTGGGCGCAGCGATCGGTCATCCGGTGGAGATTGCCTCGCGATCCGATCAGTTCCCATGCCGTCCTGGGAAGCGAGTAGCGAAACCCCATCGTCATGTGGGCCGCGACTTCCCGTACCCGCCATCCCTCGCACAGGGTCGGTGCGTCCCATTCCTCGGCCGACAGGCCGTCCAGCATGGCTGCCAGTTCGCGGCGTTCGGCCGCGATCGCGGCTCTGATCTCCGCCGTCGGTCTGCGGTGCTTCGTGTTCCCCATGCCTTCAAGGCTCTCGGCAGGCCCACCATAAGTCCAATAGTTTGGATGTCTCACAACTAGAATGATGGGTTATGGATATTCGGCAGCTGCGGTACCTCGTCACGGTCGCGGAGGAAGCCAACTTCACCCGCGCCGCCGCCCGGCTGCACCTGGCACAGCCAGGAGTCAGCGCCCAGGTCCGGCAGCTGGAGAAGGAGCTCGGGCATCAGCTGCTCGACCGCTCCGGCCGGTCGGTGACCCTGACGGAGGTGGGCGAGGCCGTACTGCCGTACGCGCGGGCCGCGATCAGCGCCGTCGAGGCGGTCCGCCAGACGGCCGACGAGTTCGCCGGGCTGCTCCGCGGCCAGGTCACCCTCGGCCTCGTCGCGGGGGCGGCCGCAGCAGCCCATGAGTTCGACCTGGCCGCCGTGCTGGCCCGTTTCCACGTGGACCACCCCCAGGTGGAGATCGCCCTGACCGAGAAGACCTCGGAGTGGATGCTCACCGCGCTGCGCCAGGGGGAACTCGACATGGCCATGATCGGGCTCGCGAACGCGGAGCCCCCACCGGGCGTTTCGCTCCAGGTCCTGGTCGACGAACCCCTGGTCGCAGCCGTCGCCCCGGACGATCCGGCCCTCACGTCCCCGGACCGCACGAGCATTCCATTGGCCGAGCTGCGCGATCGCCCGCTGATCAGCCTGCCACGCGGCACAGGCATCCGCGGGGTACTCGACCGCGCGTGCGCGCAGGCCGGGTTCCAGCCCCGCATCGCCTTCCAGGCGGCGGCTCCGCTGTTCCTTGCCCAACTCGCCGCCCGCGGCCTCGGCGTGGCAGTGGTTCCGGCCCTGCCCGCCGACACGGTGTCGGCCTTCGGGCTACAGATGCTGGAGATCACCGAGCCGCGGCTACGCGGCCGGGTCGCTCTGGCCTGGCGGACGGACGGCCCCACGAGCCCCGCGGCCACCGTCGTCCTGGAGCTGCTGCGTACGACCCTCACCGTGCCGGGGACCGGCTGACCGGTCGAAGTCGGTCAGCGGCAACGACGGCGACACGCCCGCCTCAAGGCCGACCGGGCCGGCGACCGCCCGGCCCCATGTGCCCAGCGCCCCGGAAGGGATCCGTTACCGTGCGCCGCGTATCCCGAGAATGTATGCGGCGGTGAGCGCGACGGCACGGTCCTCGTCCTGTGACAGCTGCGCGAGGGCATGTGACGTCGTGGCTCCCGGGATGTCCGCGAGCGCCTGTGTCAGCCGGCGGCGGGCGGACGATTCGCCGGTGCTGCGGGCGAGACGGTCGACGAGTCCGTTGGCGATCCGGTCCGCCGACGCGGGATCGTTCGCCAGCGCGCTCAGCACATCGGCCGCATCGACGTCGAGCGTCTCCTCGGCGATCATGTCGATGAGCGTCGGGATCGCTTCGGCCACGCCTCGCGCCCCGAGCTCCAGAGCCGCGTACCTGCGGACCACGCTGTCGGGGCTCGCGAGGGCTCCCCTCAGCAGTGCGGTCGCCTCACTGCCCGGAATCTCCACGAGGGACCGGACGGCACGTTTCCGGACCTCGGCCGTGAGTGAGCCGAGGCCCTCCGCGAGCAGGGACGGTGCGCCGTCGCCCCCTTGCGCCAGAGCCCATCGAAGGGCTCCGGCGACACTCGGGTCCGTCTCGTTCAGCACTGCATCGACCAGGACTTCCACTGCTCCCGGAACCTTTTCGACCGAGGACAGGGCCGCACGTTGGCGCGTTCCGGCGTTCTTCGACCCCAACGCCTGGAGGAGTGCCACGATCTGGAGGACGTCCTCCCAGCGGGCGGGTTCCGCCGCACCGATCCGACGGAGGCGTGCGAGCAACTCCGTCTCGCTCGCGATGCGCTCTCTCGTCCGGCGGATGAGATCGTCGACGAGGCCCGAGGGCGTGAAACCGGGATCATCGAGCGCACGCCCGACTTCACGCAGCGACAGCCCCAACGACCGCAGACTCTCGATATGGAAGATCCGCCGGATGTCCTCGTCGGAATATTCCCGATAGCCGCCGTCGGTACGACCCGTCGGCCGTACCAGGCCAAGCGATTCGTAATGCCTGAGCATGCGGGCGCTGACCCCGGACAGTCGTGCCACGTCACCGATCAACACTGCCTGTCACTCCTCCTGGCCGGTCGTGCCGAGGGCCACGATGCGCTTCGCCTCCTCGATCGCCCAATCGAATCCGGCATCCGGGTTGCGCAACAGCCGTTCCGTGGCGATCACGTGCTGACGCACACCTGGGTCATGATCCGTCATCGCGGCCCGCAGGGTCGGCATGGCCACCTCACCGAGTGCGACCAGCGCCCGGCTGAGGCTCAGCCGTGTCTCCCGCCCGCCGCGCCCGAGCTGTGTCGCCAGCGCTCGGGCCAGCTCGGGTTCCTCGCCTTCGGGCACGAGTACGACCGCCGCTCGCCAGGCGCTCCGCGCCACCTCGTCGTCGGCGTCGGTCAGAAGCTCCCGTGTGATCGCCGGCCACGCCTGTCTCTCCCCGATCTTGGACAGCGTGTGCAACGCCTGGCTCCGTGCCTGCGCACGTTCCGAGCGGAGTTCGTCGACGAGGTACGGGACCGCCGTCGACGACGGGTGGCGGGTGAGTGCCCAGGTGAGCATTTCGCGCACATGGAACTCGGGCTCGATCGCGCATCGTTCGATGAGCCTGTCGATGAACCGCGTGTCCGGGGTCGTGCCGGCCGCCAGCGCCGCCTGCAGCCGGACCGACGAGCTGCCGTGCTCCAGCCCCTGGAGGACTCGCATCGTGCTCGTGTTCTCTTTCGGCTTCTCTTTCGGCATGGTCATCGGGACCACCTCCTCGACCACAGTGAAGACGTTGTCACCGTGTCAAGGTCAAGCGGAGCCCGGCCGGGAGCCGGGCGGCATCCCGGCTCCCCTCCAACCGGGCAGGCCGAGCCGTCCGGAGGTCCGGCTACAGGTCGGTGTCCGCCGGACGGGCCCTCGCCCACTGCTCCTCGAACTCGCCCCGGTCGATCTCCTGGTCCGCCAGCTCGGGGTCGAAGAGGTCCGCGACCGGCGGGTCGAACAGCCAGTCCTCGGGGCGGCCGCGCACGGCGGATCCGTCCTCGGCCGGCTCCACCTGGCGGATCCGGCGCCCGTCGGGCCCCACTTCCAGCAGCTGGACGGCCGGTCCGTCGTCGTCCTCGTCCGAAGTGCGCCGCAGATACACGATGTCCCTGTCCGCGAGCGCACCGAATCCGCTGCGTCCGCGTTGCGCGTCCCGCTGGGCACGCAGGCCGTCCAGTCCGGGAGGCATCCGCGGATCGTCGATGTCGACCACCGCCAGCTCCTCGCCCTCGAACCGGGCCACCGACTCCGGGTCGTTGACCACCTCGACCCAGGCGAACGTCTCAAGGACCTCCCGCGCGGTCCGCGCACGGATCCACCACCACAGCCCGCCCATGCCGTAGTCGTGCAGTGTGAGAAACGAGCGCTTGTCCGCACTGCCCATGCCAGTCATACGGGCCGAGCCTAGTGGGGTCGGGACGCAGGACTGCCGCCGGACGTTCCCGGGACGCTCGGCGGCGTGGTGGTGCGTCCACTGCTTGTACTTGTACGCGGCCAGGTCCTTGCACGCGGCCGGTTCCCCGAGGTGGGCGGCGGGTACCACCGGCTGCAGCCGGTGCCGGGGATCTCGCTGCCCGCCCCGCCGGAACGGTCACGCCAGGTAGAGCGGGAACTTCGCGGCAGGCCCTCCCAGTTCGGCCTGCTCGGCGTCGGTCGGGGCACGCCGTCCCGTGCCGACCAGCAGCGCGTCCTTGTCGGAGAAGGACGAGGGGAAGGCTGCTCCGGCGATCCTCTCCAGCATGTCGCGGGACCCGGCGAGTGCCTCCGCGGGCGGCCCGGCGGCGTCCGGACGGTACGCGACCAGGTCGAGATGGTGCAGCGTCCACTCCAGCACGTACGCGCGAAGGTAGTCGCCCGCGGTGAGGACCTCGTCCCGGGTGCCGACCCGGAGGCCGGGGTCGGCGAGTGCGGCGGCACGGCCGGCGGCGGAGCCGACGTCGTCGAAGTGGAACGTGAGCAGCCGGGGTTCCTCGTACGCGGCGGCCAGCCGGACGGTCAGCGCGTCCAGCGGATCGCCGCCGGTCGGCGGCGCCCCGGCGACGTCCCAG
This sequence comes from Streptomyces sp. DvalAA-43, assembly GCF_900091725.1. Taxonomy (GTDB): domain Bacteria; phylum Actinomycetota; class Actinomycetes; order Streptomycetales; family Streptomycetaceae; genus Streptomyces; species Streptomyces pulveraceus. The sequence goes on from NZ_FMBW01000080.1 coordinate 62,178, forward strand.
TAGGTCACCGCGTCGCGGGTCGGTTCCGCTCGGGTGGGGGTCGCGAGGGTGATCAGGACGTCCTGGGCGTCGATGACCAGGTGGCACACCAGGTCCCTCACGAGCCAGCCGGCGCAGCCGGACGGTTTCGCGAAGTCCTCGTCGGGAAGCGCGGCGACCGCCGTACGCAACGCCGTCCAGGAGTGTGAGAAGAGATCCACATCGGCGAAGTAGTGCGGTGCCGCAGGGCCGGACAAGCACATCGGCACGATCGGCCCCAGGCCTCCGGGCCCGCACGCCCCCAAGATCGGCAGACTGACCCCCATGACCGAATCGGATCGCAAGGCCGACCTGCACCTCTATCTCCAGTCCGCCCGCGACGCGCTGCTGTGGAAGCTCGAAGGCCTCTCGGAGTACGACGTACGCCGCCCCCTGACACCGACCGGCACCAACCTCCTGGGCCTGGTCAAGCACGTGGCCGGTGTGGAGCTGGGCTACCTCGGCGACACCTTCGGACGGCCGTCGGGCGAGCCGCTGCCCTGGGTCCAGGACGGCGCCGAACCCAACGCCGACATGTGGGTCACCGCCGACGAGTCGCGCGAGCAGATGGTGGAGCTGTACCACCGGGCCTGGGCACACGCGGACGCCACGATCGACTCGCTGGCGCTGGACACGATCGGCAGGGTGCCATGGTGGCCGGACCACAGGTGCGAGGTGACACTGCATCATGCCGTGGTGCGCGTGATAGCCGATACGCACCGGCATGCCGGGCACGCCGATATCGTCCGGGAGCTGGTCGACGGTGCCGTCGGGATGAACAAGGGCAACGAGAACATGGGGCCGGGCGACTCCACGTGGTGGGAGAACCACCGCAGCAGGCTGGAGCACTCCGCCCGGCAGGCCGACCGGGGCGCCTGACCCCGGACCGCCACCGCCTCACTACCCTGCTCTGACGGTGTGTCCGTCGTCCGGCGGACGCACCGTCAGAGCAGGCAGAACTCGTTCCCCTCCGGATCGGCCATCACCAGATGGTCCGGCCTGCCGCCCAGTGCCTCCTCATGGACCACGGTCGCGCCGGCGGAGATCAGGCGCTCCATCGCGTCGACCACACGCGGCCACCGCTCCTCCCAGGGGGTCTCACGACCGCCACCGGCCTGCACATCGAGGTGCAGGCGGTTCTTCGCGGCCTTCGACTCCGGCACCTGCTGGAAGGACAGACCGGGCCCCTCCCCGTCCGGGTCGCAGAGATACGCACCCTGGTCCCACTCGTCCTCCGGGACCCCATGGTGCGCGAACCACTCCTCCCAGCTCCCGAACCCGGCCGGCGCGGGCTTCTCCGTATACCCCAGCGCCAACGCCCAGAACGCGGCCAGCTTCGTCGGCTGCGCGCAGTCGATCGTCAGACTCCACTTGGTTCCCACGTACAGGCCCTCCTCGGTCCGGCTCGGTCCGTCACGCGGACCCTACCGGGTGCCACTGACACCGTTGGCCCCCCGACATCGCAGTTCCAGGTCCAGCGGCACGGAATTGGCCTTGGTCTCCGGCTCCGCGCCGTACGTAGGGTCACGGCATGAGGATTCGCATCGTCGACACGTTCACCGACCGCCCCTTCACCGGCAACCCGGCGGGAGTCCTGGTGCTGGACTCCGAGACCTTCGCCGACGACGACCGGCTCCAACGGATCGCCATGGAGCTGAATCTGTCCGAGACCGCCTTCGCCCACCCGCTGCCCCCGGGCGGCGAGGCGGACTGGGCGCTTCGCTGGTTCACCCCGACCACGGAGGTCGACATGTGCGGGCATGCCACCCTGGCCACCGCGCACGTCCTGCACACCACCGGAACGGCGAGCGGCACGGTGCGCTTCGCGGCACGCTGCGGGATCCTCACCGCGACCACCCACCCGAACGGTGCGATCACCCTCGACTTCCCCACGGCCCCACTGACACCGGCGACCGCCCCGGCCGGACTGGCCGCCGCCCTGGGCGCGGATCCGCTCTCCGTCCACGACACCGGCCCGTACATCGGCGACCTGCTCGTGGAGCTGGACGACGAGGCGACCGTACGCGGGCTGATCCCCGATCTCGTCACCCTGGCCGATGTGTCCCGGCGGGGCGTCGTCGCCACGGCCGCCGCTGAGGACCCCTCCCGGGGCTACGACTTCGTCTCCCGCGGCTTCTTCCCACGCGTCGGGATCGACGAGGACCCGGTGACCGGCAGCGCCCACACCGCGCTGGCACCCTTCTGGTCGGCCCGCTTCGGCCGTGACGAACTGACCGGACTTCAGGCCTCCGCCCGTTCCGGCCTGGTCCGGACCTCACTGCGCGGCGATCGCACCCTGCTGACCGGCGACGCCGTGACCGTCATCGACGGCGAACTGCTCACGGAACTCTGAGCCGGCGTACGACGGGCGGGAGCTTACGAGACCACTCCTCAGCTCCCCCGCACCCCCGCCGCCGCTCCGGCCCCGCTCCTCACGGCGTGGGCAACCAGCCCACCTTCCCCGCCAGCAGCGCGTACCCGACAAAAGCACCGATATCCAGCAGTGCATGCGCCGCCACCAAGGGCCCGACCCGGCCCCAGCGCCGGTACAGCAGCACGAAGACGACGCCCATCACCATGTTGCCGATGAAGCCGCCGACCCCCTGGTACAGATGGTACGAACCGCGCAGTACCGAACTGGCGACCAGGGCGGCCATCGGCGTCCACCCCAACTGCCCCAGCCTGCGCAGCAGATACCCGACGACGATCACTTCCTCCACGACGGAGTTCTGGACCGCGGACAGGATCAGGACCGGGAATTTCCACCACACGTCGGGCAGCGACTCCGGAACCACCGTCAGATTGAATCCGGCGGCCCGCGCCACCAGGTAGAAGGCGAGGCCGGCGCTTCCGATGCCCGCCGCGAGCAGAGTGCCGCGCCCCAGGTCCGGCCACGGCCTGGTGCGGTCGAAACCGATGGCCCGCAGACCGGCGCCCTCCCTGATCAGCAGATGCGCGACCAGGGCGACGGGCACCAGAGCCGTCGCGATACCGAAGAGTTGCCAGGCGAGATCCAGCCATGGACGCCCCGGCGCGTACGAACTGTTGAGTGTCGCGGCCTGTTCCTTCAAACCCCCTGGTTTCGTCAGTGATCCGACAAAACTGATCAGGGCAGACACCCCGCTGGCCCCCAACGAGAGAGCCAGCACGAGGACCGTTTCGGACCGCAGAATTCGTCGCGGCACAGCCTCTTGGGGGAAAGAATCAGCCACAAGCCCCGCCTCCACCTGTACACCTGCCTTGAGTTGTGCATTCACGCCCCATCCTGCTCCCCGCCCGGCTAGGGTCTCGAATGCAGGTACGAAGATCATGCGCGACAGGCCGGGGGACAACCACCATTGCCGATGGTGTGGTCCCCCATTTCCTTGTACATCCTCAAGGAGGGGCACCACCGACATGGGACGTCACAGCTTGCCCGACGAGCACGCCGGCGACGGAAGCGGGGACGGATCACCGCCGCGCCGTCGGCGCACCGTCGCGATCGCGACGATGCTCGTACTCGCGGTCGCTGCGGGAACGGCCGTCGCGGCGCAGGGCGGCCTGTTGTCGTTCTCGAAGAGCTGCGAGGACTCGGCCATCCGTCTGTCCATGATGGCCTCGCCGGACATCGCCCCCGCCGTTCGCGCCGTCGCCGACAAGGCGCGCGAGGACGAGGTGCGGTCCGACGGTCGCTGTCTGGACGTGACGGTGGTCGCCCGCGACTCCTACAAGGTCGCCGACGCCCTCTCCGGCGACGGCCGCACCCCGGACTTCCAGGTCTGGCTGCCCGACTCCGACCTCTGGCTCGACCGGGCCAAGGGCTCCGGCGACGGCGTCCCGATCACGCCGGGCGACTCCATCGCCTCCTCCCCCGTGACCCTGGCCATGGTGCCGTCCGCGGCCAAGAGCCTCGGCTGGCCCAAGAAGAAGTACACCTGGGCGGAGTTGACGGCCGCGGCCATGGAGCCGGACAAGGTACGCCTGGGCTCGGCCGACCCGGCGCGCAGCGCCACCGGCCTGCTGGCGCTCGCCGGCATCGGCGCGTCCTCCGAGAAGCAGGGCGGAGACAGCGACACCAGGGTCGCGGCAACCGCCAAACTGCTCGCGCAGCGCATGTCGGACGGTGACACCCAGGTGCTGAAGACACTGGCACAGAGCGATTCGGACAACGAGAAGGACGACCCGGAGCGCAATCAGGCGGTGCTCCTCTCCGAGCAGGCCGCCTTCGCCCACAACGCGGAGTCGACCGGCGGCGGAAAGCTCGACCTCTTCTATCCCAAGGACGGCACCCCGCTCCTCAACTATCCGTACACGCTGATCGACGAGACCAGGATGAGTACGGCCGAGGGGCGGGCGGCGCTGCGGTTCATGACGCTGCTGAACGAGCCCGGTGCACAGGCCACCCTGGAGAAGCACGGCTTCAGGGACATCGACGGCACGGCCGGGGAGTCGGTGGTCGCATCGGCGGGCGGCAGGAAGCCCCAGCCGTACGCCACCGCTGCCGCCGCACCGACCGCCGAGGCGCTCCAGCAGACGCTCGGCATGTGGACCATCACGGTGCAGAGCGCCCGGCTGACCACGGTCGTCGACGCCTCGGGATCCATGGCCACGTTGGTCCCGGGGCGCAACCAGTCCCGGATGGACGTCACCAAGGCGTCCCTGATCCAGGCCCTCGACCAGTTCACCCCGAACGACGAGATCGGGCTCTGGGAGTTCGCCACCACGCTCGACGGCGAGAAGGACTACCGCAGGCTGATGCCGACCAGCCGGCTCGGCGACCCGGCGAAAGGCGGCGGCACCCACCGCGAGAAGCTCACCGCGGCCTTCGCGGCGCTGAAGCCCGTGCCGGGTGGCGCGACCGGCCTGTACGACACCATGCTGGCCGCTTACAAGGACGCCCAGGCGACCTATGTGAAGGGCAAGTTCAACGCGGTCGTCATCCTCACCGACGGGTCGAACCAGGACAGCCGCTCCATCTCCCGCAGTGCCCTGATCGCGGAGCTGAAACGGATCGCCGACCCGGAGCGCCCTGTTCCACTGCTCGCCATCGCGGTCGGTCCCGAGGCCGACCGCGAGGAGGTGAACGAGATAGCGAAGGTGACCGGCGGCGGTGGCTACCAGGTCATCGACCCGGCCGAGATCCAGACGGTGATCCTGCAGGCCATCATGACGGCCGGCCAGAGCGGTCACGGCACCCAGGAGTAACCGTGGACGCGGCCGGACCGGACCCGGACCGGCCGCAAAGCCACAACGCGGCAACGCCGGCCGAGACCGGCGCCGGGACCGGCCCCGGCGGCCGCCGTATCGCCGTCACGGCCTGGGAAGACCGGTCGGCCAGGTGTGCACGGGCTCCCCGCCGTGCATCAGCTCGGCGTACCGCCGAGTGGTCGCGGCCAGCGCCGCATGCCGGTCGAGCCCGGTCTCCCGGGCCCGGTGATAGGTGTCCACCTGCCAGGACGCTCCGTTCACCCGCCGCTTGCAGCGCTCCTCGATCACCCCGAGATAGCGGTCGCGGTCCGCTGGCGCGATGTTCCAGGCAGCGAGCCCCGCGGCGGCCAGCGGCAGCAGTTCGTCGCGTACGAGCTTGACGGCCGGCACCCGGGTCAGCCCGCCCGCGCGGCCGGGGCGCGGCCAGAGCAGCTCGGCGTCGATGCCCAGACGGCACGCGGTGTCGAAGTTCTCCTCCGCCGCGGCGAACGGCAGCCTGGTCCACACCGGACGGGACTCGTCGGCGAGCGACCGCACGAGCCCGTAGTACAGCGCCGCGTTGGCGATCACATCGGTCACGGTGGGCCCGGCGGGCAGGACCCGGTTCTCCACCCGTAGGTGGGGCACGCCGTCGACCAGCCCGTACACCGGCCGGTTCCAGCGGTAGACCGTTCCGTTGTGGAGCACCAGCTCCTGCAACCGCGGCACCCCGCCTTCGTCGAGGACCCGCAGGGGCTCCTCCTCGTCGCCGATCGGGAGCAGTGGCGGGAAGTAGCGCAGGTTCTCCTCGAAGAGCTCGTACGCCGAATCGACCCACCGCTCGCCGAACCAGGTCCTGGGCCGCACTCCCTGGTTCCGGAGTTCGGGCGGCCGGGTGTCGGTGGCCTGCTGGAAGAGCGGTGGCCTCGATTCCCGCCAGAGCTCCTTGCCGAACAGGAAGGGCGAGTTGGCACCGAGCGCGATCTGGACACCGGCGATGGCCTGGGCCGCGTTCCACACGGCCGCGAAGCGCTCCGGTGTCACCTGCAGATGGAGCTGGACCGAGGTGCAGGCGGCCTCGGGAGTGATCGAGGCGGAGGTGGAGAGCAAGCGTTCCACGCCCTGGATATCGAGGGAGAAATCCTCGCCCCGCGCGGCCACCATTTGATCGTTCAGCAGTGTGTAGCGGTCCGCGTCCGAGAGGTTCGCCAGGACGAGGTCCTCATGGCGCAGGGTGGGCAGAATACCGATCATCATGATCCCGGCATCGACCTCGCCCGCCTTCCGGTGGGCATATCCGAGCCCGGTCCTGAGCTCCTCGGCCAGCTGATCGAAAACGCGCCCGTCCAGACGGTGCGGGACTATGTTCACTTCCAAATTGAACATCCCGAGTTCCATCTGGAAATCACGGCTCGCGATGCGCGGGAGGACCTCCCCATTCAACATCTTCGGCATGCCGTCGGCACCCGCGAGATTCAGCTCGATCTCCACACCCATGAGGTTGCGCGGCCGGTCGAACCTCCGCTCCGCAAGAAGCCTCTCCAACCCCTCCAGGCACTGGTGGAGCTTCTTCCGGTACCCCTGCCGATCGGACAGGTCAAAGGCGCCCGCCACGACCTTCTCCCCCATCGGAGCGTCCCTCCCTCAAGTGGGCGGCCCGCGGCCCAGGCCGCTCGCGTCACGATCGATAATGCCCAGAGCGGGTGATCCATAACGCCCACGAGAACGCCACGGACCCAGTAATCTGAGGGCGGCCGCCCGAGGCACATTCCAAGGGCATGATGCACGACACGTTTGCCCGCCCGGTGCAGGTGAAAACGCCGACGTGTTTCGGCCGTCCACGCCGGATGAAAAATCCCAGGCGGCGGCTGCGCCGATGACACGGAATCAGTAGATTCTCCGCATAATAAAGACTTGATACCGCCTTGTCGGCAATGCCTGCTACGGCTAGTGGAATCACCGCGTGAACACGTGTCGTATAAACTCCGCGGACGAGGCAGAGAGTTGACGCACCGGCCCAGTCACCGGCCTCCTCTGGCCCCGCATGCCGACAGCGCCGTCTGCACCCGCCCACGCACCACCGTGTCTCCGAAGTGAGAGGCGACCCACTATGCCGCTGCATGTTCACCCGGCTCCCGCGCCCGCTCTGCGCAGCGTTCTCGCGGCACTCGTTTCACCCACCGCAGTCCGCGAAGCCCGCACGCCCGCTCTCCGGTCCGCCCAGGGACCGCTGAGCCCGGAACTCCCGCTCCCCGTCCATGTACTGGAGCGGATCGGTCCGAATGGGCTCGCTCCCGCCACCCGGCTCGCCGGCTGGCGGTTCCTGATCCGCGGCTCGGAGCAGGCCGTCGCCGCGGCGGACACCATGCTCACTCCGGACGGCTGGGCCTTCTCGCACTTCTTCGAGGGCCCCTACATCGCCTCGACCGAACTGGCCCTGCGCCAGGCCGAAACGGTGACCCCGCCCTACCAGCCGCGGCTGCTGTCCATCCCGGAGCTCTACATGTTGGCGCTGTGGCTGCACGGCGACACCGAGGCCGACGCCTCCGGCGGGGCGCTCGCCCCCGCCGATCTTCTGGTCCCGCTGGCTCCCGCCCCACCGGGTATCGCGGCGCACCGCCCGCACCGGGTCGCCGATCTGCTCCGCGTGATGACGCTGCGCATCGCCTCCGGCCCCGGCCCCCTGCTCGGCTCCCCGGCCTGAGAGCCGGCCCCCTCAGCGGCACGCCGTGCCCCGCCACCGTCCCCGGTCGCGGGGCACCGCGCTGGAGGGGCGCACTTTCCGCCCGTCCGGACTAGCCCGTACCGACCACCCCGAACCACCCGAAGGGACAGTGCAATTACGGTGAACCGTCCGCGCGGGTGACGCGTCCTCCGGGTAAGGAGAAGTGCTGCTGCGAAATCCCTGCGGAATGACGCCCGTGGGGCAACACTGGGACCGGACCGATCGATACGGGGGGCGGCCATGAAGACCTCGTCCAGCCGCAGGACATTCACTACAACGCAGCGAAAGAACCCAGCCATGTGCCAGCACCAGCCACCATGCCCGACCGCCGACTCAGCCGACCGGGAAGCCGCCCGCCTGACGGCGCACCATCCGGAACAGGGCTGGAGTCTGCTGTGCAACGGAGTCCTGCTCTTCGAGGACACCGGTGAGCTGCTTCCGGACGGTCAGATCATCGCCCCGCACCGGCCCCTGGCGGCCGACCGGGTGATGAAGGCCGCCTGACCGCGACCGGTACGAACGGGGGCCGGCCCGGAGAGTTCTCCGAACCGGCCCCGACGCAGGTCCGCGTCACGCAAGGGCGCTCACGACTCAGTTGTCGTACTCGTCCAGCGGCGGGCAGGAGCAGACGAGGTTGCGGTCACCGAAGGCGCCGTCGATCCGGCGCACCGGCGGCCAGTACTTGTCGGCGGCCGAGACTCCGGCCGGGAAGACCGCCACCTCGCGGTCGTACCCGTGCTTCCACTCCCCGCCCAGCATCGCCGCGGTGTGCGGAGCGTTGTGCAGCGGGTTGTCGTCCGCGCTCCACTCGCCGGAGGCCACCTTCTCGACCTCGCCGCGAATGGCGATCATCGTGTCGCAGAACCGGTCGAGCTCCGCGAGGTTCTCGCTCTCGGTCGGCTCGATCATCAGCGTCCCGGCGACCGGGAACGACATGGTCGGCGAGTGGAAGCCGTAGTCGATCAGACGCTTGGCGATGTCGTCGACGCTGACGCCGGTGGCCTTGGAGATCGGCCGCAGATCCACGATGCACTCGTGCGCGACCAGGCCGGCCGGGCCGTTGTACAGGATCGGGTAGTGCGGTTCCAGACGCTTGGCGATGTAGTTGGCCGCGAGCACGGCGACCTGCGTCGCACGCTTCAGGCCCTCCCCGCCCATCAGGCGTACGTACGCCCAGGAGATGGGGAGAATGCCGGCCGAGCCCCAGGGAGCGGCCGAGATCGGTCCGACACCGGTCTCCGGGCCCGCCGCGGGCTGGAGCGGGTGGTTCGGCAGGTACGGCGCAAGGTGCGCGCGCACGCCGACCGGGCCGACGCCGGGGCCGCCGCCGCCGTGCGGGATGCAGAAGGTCTTGTGCAGGTTCAGGTGCGAGACGTCGCCGCCGAACCGGCCCGGCCTGGCGAGACCCACCAGCGCGTTCAGGTTGGCGCCGTCGACGTACACCTGGCCGCCCGCGTCGTGCACCTCGGCGCAGATGTCGGCGACGTGCTCCTCGAAGACACCGTGCGTCGACGGGTACGTGATCATGAGGACGGCGAGTTCGTCGCGGTGCTTCTCGATCTTGGCTCGGAGGTCCGCTATGTCGACCTCGCCGTCGTCGGCGGTCTTGACCACGACGACCTTCATTCCGGCCATCACGGCGCTGGCCGCGTTGGTGCCGTGCGCGGAGGACGGGATGAGGCAGACGGTGCGCTGCTCGTCACCGTTGGCCCGGTGGTACGCCCGTACGGCCAGCAGGCCCGCGAACTCACCCTGCGAACCCGCGTTCGGCTGAATGGAGACCGCGTCGTACCCGGTGATCTCGGCGAGGCGCTCCTCCAGCTCACGGATGAGGGTGAGGAAGCCCTGCGCCTGCTCGGCGGGGGCGAAGGGGTGCAGCGCGCCGAACTCGGGCCAGGTGATCGACTCCATCTCGGTGGTCGCGTTCAGCTTCATGGTGCAGGAGCCGAGCGGGATCATGCCGCGGTCCAGCGCGTAGTCCCGGTCGGCGAGCTTGCGCAGGTAGCGCAGCATCGCGGTCTCGGAGCGGTGCTGGTGGAAGACCGGGTGGGTGAGGATCTCGTCGGTGCGCAGCAGCCCCTCGGGCAGCGCGTCGCCCGCGGTGGCGTCCAGCTCCTCGATGTCCCCGTCGGCGCCGAAGGCGGCCCAGACAGCGGCGATCTGCGTACGCGTGGTGGTCTCGTCGCAGGCGAGGGAGACCAGGTCGGCGTCGACGAGCCGCAGGTTGACCCCGCGCTCGCGGGCGTCCGCGACCACATCGGCGGCCTTCCCCGGGACCCGCACGGTGAGGGTGTCGAAGTGGGCGCCGGTCACGACGTCGACGCCGGAGGCGCGCAGGCCCTCGGCCAGGATCGTCGCGTAGCGGTGGGTGCGCCGGGCGATCGTCCGCAGACCGTCCGGGCCGTGGTAGACGGCGTACATTCCGGCCATGACGGCGAGGAGCACCTGGGCGGTGCAGATGTTGCTGGTGGCCTTCTCGCGGCGGATGTGCTGCTCGCGGGTCTGCAGGGCCAGCCGGTAGGCCTTGTTGCCGTCCGCGTCGACGGAGACGCCGACGAGGCGGCCGGGGAGGCTGCGGGCGAACTTCTCGCGTACGGCCATGAAGCCGGCGTGCGGCCCGCCGAAGCCCATCGGCACACCGAAGCGCTGCGTGGTGCCGACCGCGATGTCCGCGCCCAGGTCGCCGGGCGAGGTGAGCAGGGTCAGGGCCAGCAGGTCGGCGGCGACCGTGACGATCGCGCCCAGCTCGTGGGCCTGCTCGATGACGGGCCGGATGTCCCGTACCGCCCCGGACGCGCCCGGGTACTGCACCAGAACGCCGAAGACACCGCGCGCGGCGATCTCCGCCGGGATACCGCCGGACAGGTCGGCGACGACGACCTCGACGCCGGTCGGCTCGGCACGGGTCTCGATGACCGCGACCGTCTGCGGCAGGGCGTCGGAGTCGACCAGGAAGACGCCGTTCTTCACCTTGCCGACGCGCCGGGAGAGCGCCATGGCCTCGGCGGCCGCGGTGCCCTCGTCGAGCAGGGAGGCGCCGGAGGTGGGCAGCCCGGTCAGCTCGGCGACCATCGTCTGGAAGTTCAGGAGCGCCTCCAGGCGGCCCTGCGAGATCTCCGGCTGGTACGGCGTGTAGGCCGTGTACCAGGCGGGGTTCTCCATGACGTTGCGAAGGATCACCGGCGGGGTGAAGGTGCCGTAGTAGCCGAGCCCGATCATCGGGGCCAGCACCTGGTTGCGGTCCGCGAGGGTGCGCAGCTCGGCGAGGACCTCGGCCTCGGTGCGTGCGGCCGGCAGCCCGAGGGCCTCCGTGCTCTTGATGACATCGGGCACCGCGGCCGCGGTGAGCTCGTCCAGCGAGCCGTAACCGACCTGGGCGAGCATCTTCGACTGTGCCTCGGCATCGGGGCCGATATGGCGCTGCTCGAACGGAATGCCCTGCTCCAGCTGGGAGAGCGGAGTGCGACGGGGGGTCATGGTGGAGGCCTCCTGGTCTGTCACGACCTGCGAGGGGCACCACGGCGCGGGTGCCCGAACGGCCTCCCCCTCTGTCATCTCAACCTGAGAGCTTCACCGGCGCACCCTGCGGCGTACCGGCTTTCACCGTCGGTGAGGAAGGGATCCGCACCGGCACTCGGCCGCGCGAAACCCGCCCTGCTTTCCAGAGTGACCTCGTCCGTGCGGTACGGGGGCCTGAGAGATTCCGGGGAGGATTTGCTCCTTCGGCGCCTTCGGATCAGCTCCGGAGGACTCTCCCGCACGGGGTCAGCAGCCGCCACCAGCCTACCAGCGGGGTTCATGGCTGATTTCTCGAGTGGCCAACCACTCGGATCTGCATTTCTGTAGTGCTTGTGGAGTAGCCGCGACCAGTGGGAGGGACCGTGCAGACCGACATCGATCCGCGCAGCCTGATCGGCCGCAAGGCGTTCGACCGCAAGGGCACCAAGATCGGGACCGTGGACGAGGTGTATCTCGACGACGCGACCGGTGTGCCCGAGTGGGCAGCCGTACGTACCGGACTCTTCAGCAGGGACGCGTTCGTCCCGCTGGAACCCAGTGAATTCGTGGAGGACACGCTCCGCATCCCCTTCGACCGCGCGCTGATCAAGGACTCACCCGACTTCGGCGTCGGCCGCCATCTCTCGCCGGAACAGGAGCTCCAGCTCTACCGGCACTACGGTCTGGACTCCCCGCCCGAGGGCACGGGCCCGGACAGGGACTTCGGCAGGCTGGCCGGCCAGGACGAGTAGTCCACCGGGTCCCGCACCAGCGGCAGCGGATCGGCCGGCCGGAGTTCCGGATCGTCGATCCGGAACGTACGCACCCGGCCGGGCTCCGATTCGGGCTCCTCGAACCGCACGGTCACCCTGCCGACGCCACTGCCCTGCACCCAGCCATGGCCGTGGACGTCATGGCGTACGTCGTGTCCGGCGGGCCAGCGGCGCGCGGCGAGCTGCTCGGCGGTCTCCGGAGCCTCCGCCCCGGGGTCACCCGGCGGCCCGGCCCCCTCCTCCCCCGCCGGTGTGCTCTCCTCGGCCGGCTCCTCCGCCGAGGCCCGCTCGTCGGCGGCCTGGGCGAAGAGGTCCTCCTGCGTGTAGTCGGCGAGCCCCGTGACGCCCACTCCGAGGAGCCGCACGCCTCCGGTGGTGTCCACGGCCTCCAGGAGCCGTGCGGCGGCCTCACGGACCACCGTGGGGTCGTCCGTGGGCCCACGGAGCGTCTCGGACCGCGTGAGCGTCGAGAAGTCGTACCGGCGCACCTTCAGCACCACCGTGCGCCCGGACCGCCCCGCACCGCGCAGCCGCTGGACGCACCGGTCGGCCAGCCGCTCGACCTCCGTCCTGATCCGCACCCGGTCGTGCAGATCGGCGTCGAAGGTGTCCTCGACCGACACCGACTTCGCGTCCCGCTCCGCGACCACCGGCCGGTCGTCGTACCCCGACGCCATGCGGTGGAGTGAATGGCCGTGCGCCTTCCCCAGCAGGCGCACGAGCTCGTCCTCGCCCGCCTCGACCAGGTCGTCGACCGTGGTCATCCCGGCACGGCGCAGATGGTCCGCCGTCGCGGGCCCGACGCCGGGAATGATCCGCACCGGCATGGGCGCGAGCAGAGCCCTCTCCGTGCCCGGCTCTATGAGCAGCAGTCCGTTGGGCTTCGCCTCCTCCGAAGCGATCTTGGCCAGCATCTTGGAACCGGCGAGTCCGACCGAGCCGGTGAGCCCGGTGACCGCCCTGATGGCCGTACGCAGCTGCTCACCGATCTCCAGCGACGAGGCCGCGCTGTCGGCCGTCCCACCGGCCTCCAGGTCCACGAAGGCCTCGTCCAGGCTCAGCGGTTCCACCAGCGGGGAGAGCCGCGCGAGCAGCCCCATCACCTGGTCGCTCACCGTCCGGTACAGCTGGAAGCGGGGCACCAGGTAGGCCGCGTTGGGCGCCAGCCGCCGCGCCTGCGCCATGGGCATCGCCGAGTGCACCCCGAAGCGCCGCGCCTCGTACGACGCGGTGGCGACGACCCCGCGCGGCCCCAGTCCGCCGACCACGACCGGCTTGCCGCGCAGGCTCGGCTTCGCCGCCTGCTCGGCAGAGGCGTAGAAGGCATCCATGTCCAGATGCAGGATGGTGGGCGCGGCTCTCACATCAATCGATGCTGCCCTACGGCACTGACAATCGCCGCGCCCCGGGGCGTGTCCGGCCCCGATCCGCCGGACCGGACCTGGCCGTCGGCCGGGTCAGCCGGCGCGGTTGCGGCGCCGCGCGAGCTCATCGGTGGGGTTGTTCCCGATGAGGGTCTCGCCGGTGTCCACCCGCTCGCCGTGCAGCTGCGAGAGGGCGGCGTCGACGTCCTGCCACACCACGCCCACCGCGATGCCGAAGACGCCCTGGCCGCCCTGGAGGAGGCTGACGACCTCGTCGGGCGAGGAGCACTCGTAGACCGTCGCCCCGTCGCTCATCAGCGTCATCCGCTCAAGATCCTGGAATCCGCGTGCCCGCAGGTGCTGAACGGTGGTGCGGATGTTCTGGAGCGCCACGCCCGTGTCCAGGAAACGCTTCACGATCTTCAGCAGGACGACGTCCCGGAAACTGTAGAGCCGCTGTGTGCCGGAGCCGTACGCCGGACGCACGCTCGGTTCCACCAGCCCCGTGCGCGCCCAGTAGTCGAGCTGCCGGTAGGTGATCCCGGCAGCCGCGCAGGCGGTCGGCCCGCGGTAGCCGATGTCGTTGGCCGATGCCACTGCGTCCCCCGCCACCGCCGCCGGTTGAACCGGTTGCATGATGGTGTGGTCGGCTGTACTCCCCTGCTGCGGATACGGCCCACCCGCTGCCGTACCGTCGCCGCTGCTTCCCACGCCGACCTCCGTCCTTGACCTGCCATCTCGAAGGTAGGCAGTCACTCGGGGTGCGTCAACGATCGCCACACTCGGCACGCCGAGTGATAATCACCCTGAGGGTGGTTTCCCGTGTCTCACGAACGGGAAAGGCTTGCCGGATGCGCTGACGGCGACCCGAAGAACGGTCACTGACTGTTGGTACCGAAATCCTCCGGAGAGATCTGATCGAGGAACTCGCGGAATTTCTCCACCTCGTCCTCCTGCTCGTCCGGGATGGCGATGCCTGCGTCGTCGAGCACCCCGTCACTGCCGTAGATCGGTGTTCCGGTGCGCAGGGCGAGCGCTATGGCGTCGGACGGCCGCGCGCTCACCTCGACCCCGCTGGCGAAGACCAGCTCCGCGTAGAAGACCCCTTCGCGGAGGTCCGTGATGCGGACCTCGGTGAGCTCCTGGCCGACGGCCTCGAGCACATCCTTGAAGAGATCATGGGTCAGCGGCCTGGCCGGAGCCATGCCCTGCTGGGCGAAGGCGATCGCGGTCGCCTCACCAGGACCGATCCAAATGGGGAGGTACCGGTCGCCTCCCACTTCACGCAGGAGCACGATCGGTTGGTTGGAGGGCATTTCCACCCGGACACCCACAACGTCGAGCTCGTTCACACAGCAACCCTAGGACGTGCCCGGCAGGTTTGGGTAGTCGGGCACCGGCGCGATCAGTGGAGACGGATGTGCAGAGCGCTCTGCACGAGGGCCGAATGCAGCCTCACGGACAGCTCCGCGAGCTCTTTCGCGGTGGCCTCCGCATGGGCTCTGGTCTGCGGATTCCGGTGCCGGCGCAAGGGCGCGACCACCTGCTCGATCAGCCCGACCTCACGATCCGCGCCCGCGCGCATGGCACGCAGGTGACGCGGTTCGAGACCGAACCTGCCCAGATCCGCCACAAGCTTGGCGACGGTGACCATCTCGGAGTCGTAACCGCCCTCGGCGGTCGGAGTGACCAGGCCGTACGACTCCCACTCGTCGAGGTCGCTCTCGGTGACCTCGGCGGCCGCCAGCAGCTCGGCACGGCCGATCCGGGCCGCGGTGGCACGACCGGCCACCGCGGCCCAGGCACCGTCGGCCGGATCCCGCGGGCCGCCCCCGGGCGGGAGGGCGGCCTGCTCACCACGGGCGAGGGCATCCAGATGCTCACGGATGACCTTCAGCGGGAGGTAGTGGTCCCGCTGCATGCGCAGCACCTGAGCCAGCCGCTCCACATCGGCGCCCCGGAACTTGCGGTAGCCGGAAGGGGTCCGCTGCGGCTCGACGAGCCCCTCGGCCTCCAGGAACCGGATCTTGGAGATCGTGACCTCGGGGAACTCCTCCCGCAGCCGCAGAAGCACCGTGCCGATGCTCATCGGGCGGTCGTCGGCGGTGGCGGTGCCGCTCACGGCACCGCCCGTCGGTGTTCTCAGCATGGACCTTCCCTGACGGGTCAGATACCGCGCTGGCTCGCGTAGAAGACCAGCCGGTACTTGCCGATCTGCACTTCGTCGCCGTTGGTGAGGGCGACGGAGTCGATGCGCTCACGGTTGACGTAGGTGCCGTTCAGGCTGCCGACATCCCCGACCGTGAAGCTGCCGTCCGGGTTCCTGTGGAACTCCACATGCCGCCGCGACACCGTCACGTCGTCGAGGAAGATGTCGCTCTGCGGGTGACGGCCGGCCGTGGTCAGCTCACCGTCCAGCAGGAAGCGGCTGCCGGAGTTCGGACCACGACGCACCACCAGGAGGGCCGAGCCGAGCGGAAGGGCGTCGACGGCGGCCTGGGCCTCGGGCGAGAGGGACGGAAGGGCCGTCTGCCCGGTGGCCTCCGCCTCGTACGCCTCAAGGCCGGAGATGGAGATGGTCGACGTCGTCTCCGAGGCACGTTCCGGAACTCCACCCCTCAGCGGTGCACCGCAGTTGGAGCAGAAACGACCGGCCTCGCTGTTGCGATGCCCGCACCTCGTACAGACCGGCATGGACGAACCCTCCTGCCTGGGGGCGAACTCTCCCCCCGTACCCGAGGTCGACGAATCCCCGAAACCTATGCGGCCGGGACCGGCAGGGTCAACAGACGACGCGCCGGATGCTCCCGAATTGTCACTGCCCGTACCCGGCACCTGATCACGGAAGAGCGGGCGATCCGTGCCCTGCTCATCCGCCTGGCCATGGCGCGGTGCGCGATGGCGGGCTGCCTCGTCTCGAGCGCTCTTGCCGAACAACTTCCCAAACAACTTCACGGGCGATTCCCCTTGACCGAAATAGACCCGCCCGTGGGGCAGGACGAACCCTGAATGAACACACCTGCCGACCCGGACATCTTCACAACGTCCGTATGCACTCGACAGTTTCCACCACGCACCACCAATACGATGCGGCGACCCCCCGCAACCTCGCGCCCATATCCTTCGCTCCCCGCGTGCCGCGGCTTCACGGGGACGACGACCGAGCGTAGTCAGGCTGCTTCGCCGGTCGCAAGGCATCCACGACGATGTCGTCGGCCTGCGCGACCTGCACGGTGGCCTGCTCCTTCTCCAGTGTCTGCACCACGCCGCCCGGAATGTTCAGCGCCGGCTCCAGATCCTGGGGCTTGCCGATCACCTCGAAGACGTAGGGCGCAGTGATCTTATGGTCGTCGACGCTGACGTTGCCGCCGTCACCGGAGAAGTACGTATTGGCCACCACACGCACCCCGTTGACCTCGATCGCCTCCGCGCCCGCCGCCCGCAGCTCCTGGAGCGCGTCGAGCAGCATGTCCGCCTTCACCCCGTTGCCGGGGTCGTTGACGGTGAGCGTGATCCCGGGCCCGTGCGCCGCCACAGTACCCGCGAGGATTCCGAGTTGCCGCTCCTTCTCCAGCGTCTGCTTGCGCGCCTCCTCGGCCTGGTCGGAGCTGTTCTCCAGCTCCGTGCGCTGAGCCGCCAGCCGCTGCTTCTCGTCCTCCAGGCGCTGTGTCCGGTCGTCCAGCTCGTCGAGGATCCGGACCAGGTCCTCCTGCCGGGCGCCCCGCAGCGCACTGTTGTCGCTGTTGGACCGCACCTGAATGGCCAGTCCGAGACCGAGGACGAACAGCAGGAGCGCGACGACGAGTTGGGCCCGTGTCACCCTCGGCGGCCACAGTCCGGCGATCAGCCGCTGACGACCGGTGAGTTCCTTGGCGGAGCCGGGCGTCCGCTCGTCGGCGCGCTCCGGCTCGCCGGGACGTTCTTCGTTGCTCATCGGCGTCAGGCCCGGAAGATGTGCCGGCGGATGGCCGCGGCGTTGGAGAAGATCCGGATGCCGAGCACGACCACCACACCGGTGGACAGCTGCGCTCCGACACCCAGCTTGTCGCCCAGGAACACGATCAGGGCGGCCACCACGACGTTCGAAAGGAACGACACGACGAACACCTTGTCGACAAAGATTCCGTCGAGCATGGCCCGCAGGCCACCGAAGACTGCGTCGAGGGCGGCCACGACGGCGATCGGGAGATACGGCTCGACCACGGCCGGTACCTCGGGCCGGACCAACAGTCCGACCACGACTCCCACGACGAGGCCCAGTACGGCGATCACGATGTGCCCTTCCCTGTGTCTGCCGCACCACTGCCGGTGTCTGCGGCCTGATAAGGCTCTGCTGTACGTACGATCAGGCTCGGCGCGACCGGGAGGCTGACCTTCTGCTGCACGGACATGCTCGTCCGGATGTCGAAGGTGTCCTTGAGCGCCTGCAGATACTGACCATCGGCGCTGTCCTGGAACGCGGTGCCGAGCCGCTTCCCGTTCCCCACCGCCAGCACCGTATAGGGCGGAACGAGTGGTCTGTTGTCGACCAGTATGGCGTCGCCCGCCGCGCGGATCGCCGACAGGGCGGTGAGACGCTGCCCGTTGATCGCGATCGCCTCCGCGCCGGACTGCCACAGCCCGTTGACGACCCTCTGGAGATCCCGGTCGCGGACCCGCCCGGTGTCGGCGAATCCGCTGGTCTCCCTCGGTCCGCCGCCACCCTGGTCGGTGTTCTTGGCGTCGTCGACGACGAGTTTCACGCCGGGCCCCTCCACCGGGGTCGCCCCGGCGAGCAGCGCCACCCGTTCCCCCTGGTCCCCGCCGTGCTTCTCCAGCGCCTTGCGCTGGCGCCTGCCCACGTCGTCCCGGAGCTTGTCCACCTGCGACTCGAGGGTGTCGGCGGCCGTCGTCTCGTCGTCGATGCGATCGATCAGCTCCTGGCGCTCCTTGGCGAGGACCGGCGCGGAGACGCGGGCCTCCGCGGCCCCGAGCGTGACGACGAGGGCGGCCAGCACCAGACAGGCGGCGAGGCCGAGTTTCGACTTCAGCGTACGGGGCAGGCCCGCGCTCCCGTCGGCCTTGCGACGCGCCGATGCCTCGGCGTATCCGTCGTCCAGGCTGTGGTCCATCACATTGGTCAGCAGCGACATGGAAGCGTCGGGACGCGCGGGTGGCGAGGCGGTACTCCGATCGGGGGTCTGCTGCGACATGCCGCACATCGTCGCACGTCGCCGCCGCTACCGCCGAATGGCCCCACCGGTGTGCCCGCAGGCGTTGTCGGCCGCCTCCGGGCACACCGGAGGCAGCGTCACTGACCTGCGCTGTCCACGACCGTCGCCCATTCGTCCAGCAGTGCCTGTGCGGAGGCGTCGTCCGGTCCCTCGGCCCACAGATGAGTGACGGCCTCGGCGCGGTCCGGCAGCACCATCACCCACCGCCCGTCGGCCTCGACCACCCGTACGCCGTCCGTCGTGTCGACGTCGCGGTCGCCGGCGGCCTCCACGACCCGGCGCATGACCAGCCCCTTGACGGCCCACGGGGTGGCGAGGTCGCGGCGCAGGACATGGGCACGGGGGATGCGGGCATCGATCTGGCTGAGGGTGAGCTGTGTCCTGGCCACCAGCCCCAGGAGCCGTACGAACGCGGCCGATCCGTCGAAGACGCTGCTGAATTCGGGAACGATGAAGCCGCCGCGCCCGTCTCCCCCGAAGATGGTGCCTTCCTCGCGTCCCACGCGCGTCAGGTCGTCGGGCGATGTCGTCGTCCATTCGACCTGTGTGCCGTGGTACGCCGCGACCTGCTCGGCGACGCGTGTCGTGGTGACCGGCAACGCCACCCGCCCGCTGCGCCGCTCGGCCGCCACGAGGTCGAGCATCACGAGGAGCGCCCGGTCGTCCTCGACGATCCGGCCCCGCTCGTCGACCAGGGAGAGCCGCTCGCCGACCGGGTCGAACCGCACGCCGAACGAGGCCCGTGCCGAGGAGACGATCTCGCCCAGCCGCACCAGTCCGGAGCGTCGGGTCTCGGCGGTCTCGGTGGGGCGTGATTCGTCGAGGCCGGGATTGATGGTCAACGCGTCGACACCGAGCCGCCCCAGCAGACTGGGCAGCACGAGCCCGGCGCTCCCGTTGGAGGCGTCGACGACCACCTTGAGCCCCGCGTCGGCGATCCCCGCGGTATCCACGTTCCGCAGCAGGGATCCGGTGTACGAGTCGAAGACGCTGGACGGGAAGTGCAGGTCCCCGATCTCGCCCGGGAAGGCTCGGCGGTATTCCTGACGTGCGTAGACCCGGTCCAGCTTCCGCTGCCGCGCCTGCGACAGGTCCGCTCCCCGCTCGTCGATGAACATGATGTCGACCGAGTCTGGTACGCCGGGGGACGTACGGATCATGATCCCGCCGGCGCTGCCCCGTGCGGTCTGCTGGCGCGCGACGGGCAGCGGTACGTTCTCCAGGTCCCGGACATCGATCGCGCTGGCCTGGAGGGCCGAGATCACGGCTCTCTTGAGGGCGCGGGCACCACGGGAGTGGTCACGTGCGGTGGTGACCGTCGAGCCCTTCTTCAGCGTCGTGGCATAGGCTCCGGCGAGCCGGACCGCCAGTTCCGGGGTGATCTCGACATTCAGGATCCCGGACACACCGCGGGCGCCGAAGAGATGAGCCTGTCCGCGCGATTCCCAGATCACCGAGGTGTTGACGAAGGCGCCGGCCTCGATCGTCTTGAACGGGTAGACGCGTACATTGCCCTGAATGATCGACTCCTCGCCGATCAGGCATTCGTCCCCGATGACGGCGCCGTCCTCGATGCGGGCCGCCCGCATGACGTCGGTGTTCTTGCCGATCACGCATCCGCGCAGATTGCTGTGCTGGCCGATATAGACGTTGTCGTGGATCACTGCCTTGTGCAGGAATGCGCCGCTCTTGACGACCACGTTCGACCCGATGACCGTGTGCTCACGAATCTCCGCACCGGCTTCGACCTTTGCGTAGTCCCCGATGTAGAGGGGCCCGCGCAGCACCGCGTCGGGGTGTACTTCCGCGCCTTCCGCGACCCATACGCCCGGCGAGATCTCGAAGCCGTCGATGTCGACATCGACCTTGCGTTCAAGGACGTCGGCCTGCGCCTTCACATAGCTTTCGTGGGTACCGACGTCCTCCCAGTAGCCCTCGGCGATGTAGCCGTAGATGGGCTTGCCTTCCTTCATGAGCTGCGGGAAGACGTCACCGGACCAGTCCACCGAGACATCTGCTTCGACATAGTCGAATACCTCGGGCTCCATGACGTAGATACCGGTGTTGACGGTGTCCGAGAAGACCTGTCCCCAGGTGGGCTTCTCCAGGAAGCGTTCGACCTGACCGCCCTCGTCCACAATCGTGATGCCGAATTCCAGCGGGTTCGGCACACGGGTCAGGCACACCGTGACCAGACCGCCCTTTTCCTTGTGGAAGGCGATGAGATCGGTGAGGTCGAAGTCGGTGAGGGCATCACCGGAAATGACGAGGAAGGTGTCGTCCTTCAGCGCCTCCTCGGCATTCTTGACGCTCCCCGCGGTGCCGAGAGGTTTCTCCTCGTTGGCGTAGCTGAGCTCCATCCCGAGCTCTTCGCCGTCCCCGAAGTAATTCTTGACCAGCGAGGCGAGGAACTGGACCGTTACGACGGTCTCATTCAGCCCGTGCCGCTTGAGCAGCCGAAGCACGTGCTCCATGATCGGCCGATTGGCTACGGGCAGAAGCGGCTTGGGCATGCTTGAGGTCATGGGGCGAAGGCGTGTGCCTTCGCCGCCAGCCATCACGACGGCCTTCATGTCGGAAACGTCCTCCTTGAAGAGACGACGGTCTGGCCGACTTCGCCCGTCGGGGCATCATCCGGGTCATCAGCGGCGGGCCGGCCACACTGCGCGGCACCGCGTCAACGAGCTCAATCGGCTACTACATCCGCCTTGACCAGCCGGCGGACCTGAACCACGTAGAGGATCCCTGCCCACCAATAGAGCGTTGTACCCCAACCTGCGAACGCCCATCCGAAAATAGCGGCCAGCGGTGCAAGCCAACCACTTCCGTCGCTGAGCAGCAACAAGGGGAACGCGTACATCAGGTTGAACGTGGCCGCCTTGCCCAGGAAGTTCACCTGGGGCGGCGGATAGCCGTGACGCCGCAGGATTCCGACCATCACGAGGAGCATCAGCTCACGGGCGAGGAGTGCTGCGGTGAGCCAGAGCGGCAGGATCTCTCGCCAGGTCAGGCCGACGAGAGTCGAAAGGATGTAGAGGCGATCCGCAGCGGGATCCAGGAGCCGGCCGAGGCTGCTGATCTGGTTCCACCGGCGGGCGAGCTTACCGTCGAGGTAATCGCTGATGCCGCTGAACATCAACACCAGCAGGGCCCAGCCGTCGCTCCGGGGGCCGCCGAACACAGGGCGAAGAATCAGCCACAGGAAGAGCGGAACCCCGACAAGGCGAGCCATGCTGAGGATGTTGGGGATGGTGAGGACCCGGTCCGTCTGAACCCGAGTCTCCTGGACCTCCACCCGGGGGCCTCCTGTGTGAAGAACGTGCCAATGATGCCCCCTGACCTTACCCTCAGCCACCCCTGCCGGTTGCACAGGGGTGACGGCAAAGGCCTGT
>NZ_FMBW01000089.1 GCF_900091725.1 Streptomyces sp. DvalAA-43
GCGGGGACCACTTGACCGAACGTCCCGCGCCTAGCGCGGGCCGGGGACCAACCCCGCACGCGCGGGGACCACGCAGCTCCGGTGATCGGGATACCGGTGAGCTGGGGACCAACCCCGCACGCGCGGGGACCACGCCATTCAGAAGGCGCAGGAAGTTGGGCCTTTGGGACCAACCCCGCACGCGCGGGGACCACCGTCACCAGCATCTACGACGGCATCCCGCTCGGGGACCAACCCCGCACGCGCGGGGACCACCCGCGACATCCACCTGTCGCAGTCCCGTGCGGGGGACCAACCCCGCACGCGCGGGGACCACGCACTGGTGCTTAGTCCAGTCGATCGTCAGAGGGGACCAACCCCGCACGCGCGGGGACCACTACGGCGACTGCGTCGCCCGTAGTGCGGGAGCGGGACCAACCCCGCACGCGCGGGGGACCACGCTACGGCGGCGGGGCGGGGGCGGCGTAGGACGGGACCAACCCCGCACGCGCGGGGACCACAAGTTCCTGGGGATGTCGCGCCTCTTCGAGGTGGGACCAACCCCGCACGCGCGGGGGACCACCCCCTCCCTAGAGGGGGAGCGGGGGGAGGGAGGGGACCAACCCCGCACGCGCGGGGACCACGCCCGGACCCGATCGACCAGCTGATGCTGCAGGGGACCAACCCCGCACGCGCGGGGACCACACCGTGCCGTCGTCGGCTGTCACGTTCCACTCGGGACCAACCCCGCACGCGCGGGGACCACATCTCCTGCTCGCGCTCCGGCGTCAGTCGGGCGGGACCAACCCCGCACGCGCGGGGACCACAGTTGCTGACCTGCTGGTTTATGTGGGGCGGAACCTGTTTTTACTTACTTCTTGAGATTCGGACATTTCGATGAATCCTGGCGTGTACGCCGCCCGGAGCAGGCGAGGCCGGATCACACAAGGCCGCCAGCTACCGCGTCGACCATGGCGGAGAGGGCGTCGCGGCCGAAGATCAAAGCCGGGCCGTTCGGAACCTTGCTGTCGCGGACAGCGACGCTTTCGGTGTCGATGACACCGCACTCTACGCAGTCGGACTGGGCGCCGGACGCGCTGGACTTCCACCAGCTCACGTGCAGGTCCGAAGCATTGTCAACGGTAGGACTGGTGTTCATTGCTGGTCCCTTATCTCTCTGATCATTTGCCTGGACTCGTCAACGGACAGTGCCGCCGCGCGAAGTTGCTGAACTGCGTCCTGGTATACGGCCACGTCCGTGCGTTCCTCGACGTACAACGCGCTGGTCAGCGACTCGACGTGCACGACCGACAGGTCGGCGTGCGTACCGTATCCGAGGATGGAGAAGGCCCCCATCTGTCCCACGTGCGGTGCCGCGTTCGACGGAAGTACCTGGATGGTGATCGTCGGTCGGCCGGACATGGTGACCAGGCGATTGAGTTGGTCGTACATGATCTGGGAGTCGGTGCAGCGCGTGCGAAGTGCGGCTTCCCCGATGATCGCCCAGAGGTTCAGCGGGGCTTCGCGGGTGAGTACCGACTGGCGGGCGAGCCGTACTTCCACCAAGGCGTCGACGCGGTCTTCGGCTGCGGTGCTCATGGCTGTGGCCGCGATGATCTGCTGTGCGTACTCTCCGGTTTGGAGCAGCCCCGGAATGACGGTTGGCTGCCAGGCGCTCAGGTGATCGGCCTCGCTCTCCAGGCTGATCAGGTCTTCATAGGCCGAAGACAGGACCGATCGGTACGACTGCCACCATCCGCGCCGTGCGCCTTCGCGAGTCAGCTTGAGTAGGGAAGTTCGCAGGTCGTCCTCCGTGCAGTCGAGTGCATCGAGGATCAGCCCCACGTCTGCGGCCGTCGCCGCGGTGAGGGCAGTCTCGATACGCGAGAGCTTTGCTCGGTTGACAGCCCCATCCGTGCGTAGCGCCACATCTTCCTGCTTCAGGCCGAGTTGCTCGCGCATGGCCCGGAGCGTGCGGCCGAGTTGCCGCCGTCTCACCGTCGGTGCGCTCACCAATTCCGCCTCTCGTACGGGGGTCGGCTCAGTTTGCCGCGATGCGTCGTGCTGTGTCACGTCGGAGACCCCTAGTTACAGCCATTCTCATCGGCTAGTGCACATGTGCATATTCACTGTGAGCATGTTGCTCATGGTGATGCTCATGGTGCATTCTGTAGTCGGAATCCCGTTGGTGTCGACATGGATGCGCGACGCTGCCATGTCGGCTGTGCATGTTCTGTACATGAGGGAGTCGCATGACGACTGCGCGTTCACGTGCCTTACCGTCCATCCACTCTTGCGGTCCGCCGGCTGTGCCTCCGCAGGCGATCTACCTGTCCGAGCCGGAATCGGTGCGTCCTGCCAGGCGGTACGTCGTGCAGGCGGCCGTTTGTCAGGAACCGTCTATCCCGGACGACATGCTCGACACACTCGAACTGCTCGCCAGTGAGCTGGTGACCAACGCTGTGCGGTACGGGCAGGAGCCCGGCGACTCGTTGAAGGTGACTGTCGAAGCGTCACCGGGGCGGTGCCGGGTCGAGGTGCATGACACTCGCCGCAGGCATCCGCGCGCCCGGCCGGTCTCCAGCGAGCGTGCCCGTGGCCGGGGGCTGCACCTGGTTCAGGCCCTGGCCACGCAATGGGGCGTCGTAGAACGACCGTTCGGGAAGATCGTGTGGGTGGTGATCACGTGGTGATAGACCCCGACCGGCGGCGGGTGGCTGACGACGCGGTGCTGCACCGGGCTGTTCTCGACCACACGGTGCTGTGCGACGCGTGCGGTCGGGCTGGGCCGTGCCTGTACTTGAGGCGTTTGCAGGAGCTCGTGCGTATCGCAGGCAAAGCCGCTGGTGGCGCGCTTCGTAGGGGCGATTCCGTGCTCGGACGCGAGGGCACCGAAGCGGTCGATTAGGGTCACCAGAAATGGGGTGCCCCTGAAGTGGTCAAGACTTCAGGGACACCCCGTGGCCCATACGGTAGTCGGTGTGCGTGCCTGGGGGCGCCGGGAGCGGCTGCCGAGAATGGGTGAGCCCGTACACATGGGAACTGTGCTCCCGAATCCTGGCTCTCGCAGTGTGTGGTCAACCCCTGCATGCGCGGGGGCCACGACACCTACGTACGCCGTCGCCTGCCGCACCTGGGACCAACCCCGCACGCGCGGGGACCACGACGGAGAGGTCCTGAGGCAGGTTCCTACGCCGGGACCAACCCCGCACGCGCGGGGACCACGACGTTCTGGAACCCGGCGAACAGGAACGAGAGGGACCAACCCCGCACGCGCGGGGACCACCGGGAGCAGCAGCGGAACGATCGTTGGGGCGAGGGACCAACCCCGCACGCGCGGGGACCACTTCTGACACCCAGCTTCCTTGATCAAGTGTCAGGGACCAACCCCGCACGCGCGGGGACCACCCGATAACCGGCGTGACGAACGCCAACAGGCCGGGACCAACCCCGCACGCGCGGGGACCACGTGGGTGAAGGTGTTCTCGCCGGTGCCTTCCAGGGACCAACCCCGCACGCGCGGGGACCACCGTGCCCCGGCGCCTGTAACCGCACGCCATCGGGGACCAACCCCGCACGCGCGGGGACCACCCACAGGAAGCGGGGGGAGTCGATGTTGCCCCGGGACCAACCCCGCACGCGCGGGGACCACGCCCGGAGGTAGATCAGCGACCGCATGTACTTGGGACCAACCCCGCACGCGCGGGGACCACTCACCGCGTCGTCGAGCGTCCACTCGATCACGGGGACCAACCCCGCACGCGCGGGGACCACTGGGTTAATCGAACCGCTCGGCCACCTGACTAGGGACCAACCCCGCACGCGCGGGGACCACGTCCGGCGCCCAGTGTGCGCTGGTCCTCGCCGGGGACCAACCCCGCACGCGCGGGGACCACTCGGCGCGGGTCTCGTCGTTCACGCCCGGCCGGGGACCAACCCCGCACGCGCGGGGACCACGACTACTGGGCCCGCTGCAAGACCGAAGCCAA
>NZ_FMBW01000009.1 GCF_900091725.1 Streptomyces sp. DvalAA-43
GGCTGGTGCCGAGTACGGGCCGCCCCGCCTCAGTCCAGCGGCTCGCGACGCCGCAGCCACTGCGCGGGCGCGCCGTCGACCCCGGTGGCCGCGCCGACGACGCCGCCGGTGATGGCGCAGGTCGTGTCGACGTCACCGAGGCCCTCGGCCGTCGCCCAGAGCGCCGCCTCCAGGTCGTCCGGGTGCCGGGCCGCCGTCCACAGGGCGAACGGGACCGTGTCGTCCGCGCGGATCCGCTGTCCGTTGCCCAGCAGGTCGGCCGCCTTCCAGGGTTCGGTGGCGAAGGGTACGTCCGCGGCCCGGCTCAGCCCGTCGCGTACGAGCCCTTCCGGGGTCCGGTCGGCGACCGCGGCCAGGGTGAACTCGCCGCGGACCGAGAGCGCCGCGGCGACCGCGACCGCCACCGCGCCCGCGATGCCCTCCGGGTGTGCGTGGGTGACGGCCGCCTGCAGCGCGGCCTGTTCGGCGGCGAGCCCGATGTCCTGGTGGAAGCGGGCGCCGAGCGGCGCGACGCGCATCGCCGCGCCGTTGCCCAGGCTGCCGCCCTCGAAGAGTTCGGGGGCCAGGGTGCGCCAGTCGGCCGGCCGGGCCAGCAGTTCGGGCAGCAGGATGTGCATGCCGTGGCCGTAGCCGCGGGCCTGGTCCGCCTCGAAGGCGAGCGCGAAGCAGAGCGCGAGACGGTCCTGCTCGACCCGGCCGTGCTCGTCGAGGACGCGTTGCAGGGCGCGGGCGAGCGCGGTGTCGTCGGTCCAGGGCCAGACCGGCTCCTCGGGGGTGCGGCGTGCCTTGATCTCGTCGAACGCCCGGCCGGGCTCGCGGAAGAGCGGGAACCACCGCTCACCGAACGCGTCGCCCAGGGACAGCCCTTCGAGGCTGCGGCGGGCGGCTGCGGGGTCTGCGGCGAGGGGCGGGGCCGGAGTCGTCATGCCCGCCATACTCCCCGCACGGGCCGACGGCGTACATCCTTCTCCCCACACCGACCGACGGCGTACATCCGTCTCCCCCGCACCGGCCGACGGCGTACGTCCCTTCGGGCCCGCGAGAGAACCGCTTCCCTCACTCCCCCGATGTGCCCTGGGCGATGGCCTCCTCGACCTCGGCGGCCCTGGCCCGCTCCTCCGCCTCGAAACGGTCCTTGTCGAGCTGTTCGGCTATCTCCTCGTCCTGCGCCATGAGCAGGTCCAGGTTGGAGTCGCCGAGCTCGAAGACGCCCATGTCGACATAGGCCTTCTGGAGCCGTTCGCCCCACAGGCCTATGTCCTTGACACACGGCACTATCCGGCTGAACAGCAGTTTGCGGAAGAGCTGGAGGAACTCCGAGTGTTCGGAGAGGTCCTTGGCCTCCTGCTTGCCGATGCCGAAGTTCTCCAGCACCTCGACGCCGCTGAGCCGGTCCCGCATCAGGTAACAGCCCTCGATGACGAACTCCTCGCGCTCGCGCAGTTCGGCATCGCTCAGCTGCTTGTAGTAGTCGCGCAGCGCCATCCGCCCGAAGGCGACGTGCCGGGCCTCGTCCTGCATGACGTACGCGAGGATCTGCTTGGGCAGCGGCTTGGTCGTGGTGTCGCGGATCATGCCGAACGCGGCCAGGGCGAGCCCCTCGATGAGGACCTGCATGCCGAGGTAGGGCATGTCCCAGCGGGAGTCGCGCAGGGTGTCGCCGAGGAGTCCCTGGAGGTTGTCGTTGATCGGGTAGAGCATCCCGAGCTTCTCGTGCAGGAACCGGCCGTATATCTCCGCGTGCCGGGCCTCGTCCATGGTCTGGGTCGCGGAGTAGAACTTGGCGTCCAGGTCGGGGACGGACTCCACGATCCTGGCCGCGCAGACCATGGCACCCTGCTCGCCGTGGAGGAACTGGCTGAACTGCCAGGAGGTGTAGTGCTTGCGCAGCTCGCCCCGGTCCTTCTCGGTCATCTTCGCCCAGTGCGGGGTGCCGTACAGGGTGAGGGCCTCGTCGGGGGTGCCGAGCGGGTCGGCGGGGTCGACCTCCAGGGACCAGTCGATGCGCTTGTTGCCGTCCCACTGCTTGTCCTTGCCCTTCTGGTAGAGGGCGAGCAGGCGTTCGCGGCCGTCGTCGTAGTCCCAGCTGAAGCGGGCTGCGCCGGTGGCGGGTACCTGCCACAGGGGCACTTCGGGGGCGGTGGTGTAGAGGTCGTGTGTCGACACGGACAACTCCTTCGCCTGGCACGTTTCGGCAATTCCCTTGGCGGTTGCGCCAGTTGGCAGGTTCACACGTTGATAGACGCCGGGTCAACAAGTCGCGCGCAAGGGATTGACGACCTTACTGACGAGGAGTCTCATAAGGGGTGACCGCCGGTAACCCCATGTGCGAGGTGCCTCCAGCATGACCACAGTGACCGAACGCGACGTCCAGTTGCTCCGCGACGCACTCGGCCCGCTCCGGGATCGCGAGCAGATCGCCGAGCGGCTGCTCGACTCCTCGGCCAAGCACTCCTTCGACCCGGACAAGGAACTCGACTGGGACGCGGCGATCGAGGACGGCAAGTGGTTCTGGCCGCCCGAGCTCGTCTCGCTCTACGACACCCCGCTGTGGCGGAAGATGTCCGAGGAACAGCGGATGGAGCTGTCCCGGCACGAGGCGGCGTCGCTCGCCTCGCTGGGCATCTGGTTCGAGATCATCCTGATGCAGCTGCTGGTACGGCACATCTACGACCGGCCGGTGACCAGCAATCACGTCCGCTACGCCCTCACCGAGATAGCCGACGAGTGCCGGCACTCGATGATGTTCGGCCGCATGATCAAGTGGGGCGGCTCGCCCGACTACCCCGTGCCGCGCGTCTATCACAACCTCGCACGGGTGCTGAAGACCATCTCCACCACCCCCGGTTCGTTCGCCGCGACCCTGCTCGGCGAGGAGATCCTCGACTGGATGCAGCGGCTGACCTTCCCGGACGAGCGCGTCCAGACGCTGGTGCGCGGCGTGACCCGCATCCATGTGGTCGAGGAGGCACGGCACGTCCGCTACGCCCGCGAGGAGCTGCGCCGCCAGATGGTGACCGCCCCGCGCTGGGAGCGCGAGCTGACCCGGCTGAGCTGCGGCGAGGCGGCCCGCGTCTTCTCCGTCTGCTTCATCAACCCGCAGGTGTACGAGAACGTCGGCCTGGACCGCCACGAGGCGGTCGCCCAGGTGAAGGCGAGCGGCCACCGGACGGAGGTCATGCAGTCGGGCGCGAAGCGGCTGACGGACTTCTTCGACGACATCGGGGTGCTGAACGGGGTGGGGCGCAGGCTGTGGAAGCGCTCCGGCCTGCTGGCCTGACCCGGCGCGGCACGGGCGACAGCCCGTAGGCTTCGGCCCATGACCCCTGCTGCCGCCACCGCGCCGCCGACCCGCGCGTACCGAAGGCTCGGCGTCGAGGAGCGCCGCGCCCAGCTCCTCGGTGCGGCACTCACCCTCTTCGCCCACCGGGCCCCCGACGAGGTCTCGCTCGACGAGGTCGCGACGGTCGCCGGGGTGTCCCGCCCGCTCGTCTACCGCTACTTCCCCGGCGGGCGGCAGCAGTTGTACGAGGCGGCACTGAGGTCCGCCGCCGAGCAGCTGATCCTGTGCTTCGACGAGCCGCCGGTGGGGCCGCCCACCGAGCGGGTGACCCGGGTGCTCGACCGCTATCTCGCCTTCGTCGACGAGCACGACACCGGGTTCAGCGCGCTGCTGCGCGGCGGCTGTGTCGTCGAGACCTCCCGCACCTCGGCGATCGTCGACGAGGTGCGGCGCGCGGCGGCCGAACAGATCCTGCTCCACCTGGGCAGGGATGGGGAGGCACCCGGCCCGAGGCTGCGGATGATGGTGCGCACCTGGATCGCGGCGGTCGAGGCGGCGTCCCTGATCTGGCTGGACGAGGGGAAGCGGCCCGCCGCGGCCGAGCTGCGCGACTGGCTGGTCGACCAGCTGATCGTGCTGCTGGCCGCCACCGCGGCGACGGACGTGGAGACCGCCTCGGCGGTGGCGGCGCTGCTGCCGCTGGAGACCGCCGGGGGGCCGGCGGGGCGACTGGCACAGCGGCTGGTACCGGTGCTCGGCGAGGCGGCCCATCTGCTCCCCGAGAGCTGATCGGTCAGACTGAAAGCGTGCGAAGCGAGAACACCGCCTTCACCGGCGGCCCCCTGGACGGGCGGGTCCTGCCCGTCCTCGTCGGCCCGACCGGACATCCGCCCAAGTGGTACGAGGTCCCGGTGCCTGCCGCCGACGGCGGTCCCGCCACCGTGTACGCGTACCGCAGGGTTCCGGCCGGTCACAGCAAGCGGCTGGGGCTGCCGCGCGGCTGGGTGTACGAGTACGCCCCCGGGGGCCGGGAGCGGAACCGCCCCAAGTGGCCCTGGTCGAAACCGGACTGAGAGGCTGTCGGGTGGCCTCCCGCCGGGCGGGGCCGCCCACCGGCTCCTCGGACGCGGGCCCGGTGGGGTGGCGGTCGGTCGGTCTAAGATCGACGCTCTGGTGCCCAGGCACGGTCAGCTAGGGGGGGTGCGCCATGGAGGCGCTGCGTCAGGACGATCCACGCCGCTTCGGCCCGTACACCGTGCTCGCACGGCTGCGCGGGACCGCCGGCAGCGTGCAGTACCTCGCGCGCGACGCGGCCTCCGAGGACGCGGTGGTGGTCACCGCCGCCCGCCCCGAACTCGCCGCGCTGCCCGCGTTCCGGCGCCGTTTCCAGGCGGAGGCCCGCACCGCGGACCGGCTGACCGGCGGCTGGGTCCAGCCGCAGCTGGGCGGCCCGGACGCCGCCGCCGACGAGGAGCTGCCGTGGACGGCGGGCACGTACGTACCCGCGCTGACGCTCGCCGAGGCGATCGATGCCACCGGACCACTCCCCGAACGGAGCGTGCGCATACTGGGCGCGGGACTCGCCGAGACCCTCTCCCGGGTGCACGCCACCGGAGCCGTGTTCCAGGGCCTGGCTCCTCGGACGGTGCTGCTCGCCGAGGACGGGCCGCGGCTCACCGCGTTCGGCCCGCTGGGCGCCGCGGCCGCCGCGGAGGCCCGGCCCGGCGGCCAGTTGTCCGTACGGCTCGGCTATCTCACCCCGGAGCAGGTCGCGGGCGAGGAGCCCGGACCGGCCTCCGACCTCTTCGTGCTGGGCCTGCTGCTGGCGTACGCGGCCACCGGCACGACCCCGCTCGCCGACGGCCCGGCCGCCGAGGGCGCCGAACGGATCGCCCGCACGGCCCCCGAACTCGGCGCGGTCCCCGAGGAGTTGCGCGACCTGATCGCCCGCTGCCTGGAAAAGGCCCCGGCCGACCGGCCGAGCGCCGGGTCAGTGGCGGCCGAGCTGGCCCTGGAGGGGGCTGCGGGCCTGGCGAAGGACGGCTGGCTACCGGAAGCGCTGGCCGCCGCGGTGGCGGAGCAGGGGGTACGCGCACGGGAGACGGTCGCGGCGGGTGTGCTGGTCGGGGCGGGTGTGCTGGTCGGGGCGGCAGACGGGGCGGGGGCCGGTGCACCGGCCGAGGTGGTGGGCGTTGGCCCGGTCGAGGCGGCGGACGGTGCGGCGATCGAGGCAGAGGCCGATGGCCCTGCCCGCGAACCGGTCGACATACCGCAGGGCGCACCGGCGGACGCGTCCGCCGCCGGATCCGCCCCGACTCCGCCCCAGGCCCCGATCCCGGCCCCGACTCCCGCCCCGGCTCCGGCCCCGGATACGCAGACCGCCCAGCTCGGGGACATCGGACGCCATGCCCCGAGGGCGGACCGGCCGACGACCCAGCTGTCCGTCCCGCAGGAACTCACCGGACAGCCCGCCGGAGCCACTCCGGCCCTCCCCGCAGGCGCCACCCCGGCCCTCCCTTCCAGCTCCGTCCCAGCCCTCCCTCCCGGCCCTACCCCGGCCTTCCCCGCCGCTCCTTCCGCCGGGATGCCCGGCGGGGTGCCGGCCGTGCCCCCGCCCATGGTCCCGGTGACCCCCCGTCCGCTGCCGGTACCCACGCGCCGCACCAGCATCACCCCCTCCTCCCCCGCCGTGGACCGGCGCGCGCTGCTGATCGGGCTCGCCGCCGGAGCCGCCGGGCTGGTCGTCGGTGGCGGCGGTGTACTCGCCCTGGGTGGTGGCGGAGGGGACACGGACGGCCCCGAGCCGGTGCCGAGCCGTAGCGGCCCCACCGTCGCGGGACTGCCGCCGCAGCCCCGCTGGGTGTACACGCACCCGGCGGCGGAACCGGCTCCGCTCACCGCCGCCGTCTGGAACGAGCGGCTGCTGGTGCTCACCGGCAAGTCCGGCGCTACCGCCGTCGACCTGCGCACCGGCCGCCGGGTCTGGCAGAACGCGGACGCCGCCGACGGGCAGGCCGCCCTCCCCGTCGGCGAGGACCTCTGCTTCGTCGCCACCCCCTCCGGGTTCCTCTGGCTCTCGCCGAAGGACGGGAAGACCGTGCACCGGGTGGAGCACGCGGACCTGTCCCCCGGGACACCGAAGCTCTCGGCGCCGGAGTTCGTCGGCGCGTCCGGGCCGGTGATCTGGTTCACCGGCTCCGAGAAGGCCACCGTCAAGGCCCCGCCGCCGAAGAAGGGCAAGAAGCGCGGCAAGGACAGGCAGGTCGTCAGGGCCCATCTCTTCGCCTACGACCTGGTGCGGCGCGAGCAGCTGTGGCGTACTCCCGTCCCCGCCGGACGCGGCCCCGCCACCCCTGTCCACCGGCTGATCGCGGTCCGCGAGGACGACCTGGTGATACGCCAGAGCCCGGCCACCCTGGCCCCGGACGACGTCCGGGCCGCCAAGGGCAAGGCGGTCTTCCGGAGCTTCGACCGCAGAACCGGCAAGGCGCTGTGGAGCAAGCAGTTCGGCACGGTCGCCCCGGACGCGGCGGTCATGGGCGACGACCGCGGCCTGCTGTACGCGGCGGTGGGCGACGATCTCCAGGCCTTCGAGACCCCGGCCGGCAAGCCGAAGTGGACGCTGAACGGCACCGGCGGCACCCCGTACGGGACGCCCGTCGCCACCGGAGCCGTACTCCACACCACCAACCGCAACCAGGAGGTGGGCGCGGTCGAGCGGGAGACCGGCCGACTGCGCTGGCGCCGCTCGACGGAGGCCGCGATCGGCACCGCCGCCCCCGCCGTCACCCTCAGCGCGACCGGCCGCACCCTGCTGGCCGCGGACGGCTCCCAGGTCACCGCGTTCGCCGCCGAGGACGGGCGGCGACTGTGGAAGTTCCAGGACATCGGCGCCCAGGACCCGAAGGGCCCCACGGTCACCGCTCCGTACCGGGTCCTGACGACCGCCCGCACGGCCGTCGTACAACGCGGCCGGATCTTCTACGCGTTCCCGGTCGCCTGAGCGAACAGCCCGTCGATCCAGGCGCCCCCGGGCGGCGGCACGAAGAAGTACCCGCCGCCGGTGGTGAGGATGTACTTGGCCATGGCCTCACCCTCCAGGCGCTTCTGCACGGCCTCGAACCCGGTGGCCAGGTCCCGCTGGAAGCAGGAGAAGATCAGCCCGCTGTCGCCGTCGCCCCGGTCGTAGTTGTAGCTGCGGCGCACCAGGGGCGGCGGGTTGCGCCGATCGGGGGCGGCGAGCCGCACATGCGAATCCAGCGGTGTGGCCCTGCCATTGGGGTCCGCCGCGAAGCCGGGCTGCTCATGGGCCGGAGTGCCGTCGAGCCAACGGCCGTCCCGCCGCCGTCCGATGACGCGCTCCTGCTCGCGCACGGAATCCTTGTCCCACAACTCGGTCGCGAATCGCACGATCCGTACCACCTGATAGCAGCCGCCCACGGCCCAGTCCGGTTCGCCCTGGCCACTGCGCACAACGGCCCGATCGGCCACCTCGCGCTCGGTGCCCGGATTCCCGAACCCTTCGGTGAAATGAAACGGATTACGGGAAAGCCCCTTGCCGTCCTCGACCCGGTTCTCATCCCGGAACCCGTCGACCTGCCACCGCACCCGCCACCCGGCGGCCTGCCTCACCACTCGCTCGGCGGCCTCCCGCACAGCCCTCTTGTCGGCCCCGGTCACCTGTACGAGCACGTCGCCATGCGACTGAGCAGGGTCGAGCAGGTCCCCAGCAGAGGGCGGCATCGCCCTCAGTTGGCGAGGACGCTGCGCCCCTCCCGGCACCCCTCCGGCAAAGACACGGCTCCCCAACGCAAGCCAGGCGTGAACGCCGTCCCTGTCAACCGCCGCAACCGACTGCTGCACCCGGGCCAGAGCAGCCTTCAGCGCTGCGGGCTTCCGACCCGCCGGATCACCAGCCAGATCCAGGGCCATGACACGCGCACAAGCGGCAGGCAGCGAGCCTCGCAGAGAGGCCAACGAGCCCGTGGAATCACCAGGTGACGTCCGGAAGGGCGAGGCATTCGTCGCCATCACGCCGACCCCTCCCGCAACCACCACGGTCGCACCCAGCAATATGCCTCTTCTGCTTCTCACGCCCACATCCCCACCCCAGGGTCGACCTTGAGTGCGCATAGCCTACCCGTTACTGGCGAGAGATTCGGAAGCTGCGAACAATGACCGCAGCGGCCGCATCATTCTCGAATTTCTCACAGTCCCATTAAAGAATCCATCTACTCCCGCTCCCGTCTCCCATAGATGGATTCTTGCGTCACACCGCAGGCGGGTGCAGCCCAATCACATCACCCATCTCAGACAGGGGGTAGCTACCGACGACCACGGTGGCCAAGAAGGTTTCGTAGGCCCAGCTATTTCCGCTCTCAGGAGCGGCTCCGGCACCGCTCACCACGGCCCTCAGCATCCATCCGGGACCGTCACTCCCAAGAACTCTGACATCCATGGTCACCGATTCGCCAGATTCTGTCACTGCGGGGACAGACGCCCTGATTTCGAGACCGGCCCTATCAGCCCATTCTTTCACCTTGCCGCCCTGAGCGCGCATCCTGGAAATCATGTCCGCCCGAATAGAATCCCAGAGAACGTTCGAATTGGCACGGAAGGCTTGAAGCTGAAGGGCGGTATCACCTTGAACCAGCGTAACGGCCAACATTTCGCCGTTTGCCTCAATAGGGAGAACCGACATGCCCTCCGATACAGGGACTCGAATCCCGCCCATATCGATCAGATCGAGATTGGACACATCAATCTCTCCGATATCCCAAGGACCAGATTCGAGCCCTCTCCGGATAACATCACCCTGCAATGACTCCCGGCACACCTCGACCGCCACGGAAAGTAGGCTCTTCACGCTTTCTCGGGATTCGGACTCTTCACCGAGAAGAGCAGCAAGGAATCCAGCCACGTTGGGCATCGTGAAGTATCCGGATAACTGCCCATCGGAGACATCCGAAACACCTCCGAGAAACATTTCAGTCATCGACAGGACGTCATCTCTGGGGATAGATTTGACGAACCTCGGTGCCGCCTGACTCACCGTTGACAGGCCGTTCTCCCAACGAGTGCGAAGAACTATCTGGATCACCGCGGTCAATATTCTCTTGGGAGTCAGGCGATCCCACCGATCACCTTCTGATTCCGTTAGAATGTTCGAATCAATTACTCCACCTTCGGTGAACATCCTCACTATCTCAGCCGCACGCGCCTCAGCGGTTTCGCCGCCATAGTTTGACACGCTGCACTCCCTTGCCAGCACAATGGATACAGCAACAAGAGCCTCTGCTGGACCATCCCGCCTGATCGAGAAGATCAGAAACTTCCGTTCGACGCCGATCCCATTGCTAATGATTCTCGATCAAGCTGATGAAATCGCCGAACTCAACGAGATTACCATGATTGGTGTCGATTAGGCCGGAGAAGCCTACAAGTACCTACCCAAGGAATCTGCGTGCTAC
Organism: Streptomyces sp. DvalAA-43; assembly: GCF_900091725.1. Taxonomy (GTDB): domain Bacteria; phylum Actinomycetota; class Actinomycetes; order Streptomycetales; family Streptomycetaceae; genus Streptomyces; species Streptomyces pulveraceus. The sequence goes on from NZ_FMBW01000009.1 coordinate 9,754, forward strand.
ATCCATGGACTCGCAGGACACCTCTGTGTAATTGCTCCCGAAACTCAGAGGATCTTTTGGCCCACGTACACCGCCCGTACGCAGCCCCCCGGAATTATGAACCAGCACCGACATCTCGCCCGCCAGCACATAGTACGTGTGCTACGCGGGCCCCTCTACCTGCTTTTTCGCAGGTCAAGCGCAGTTTGCTGGTCCGGTGAAGTGCGTGGGTGTCCGTGGTTGTGCGGGGTTATTGCCGTCGCTACTGCCGTCAGATGGTTCAGCCCAGGTACGGCTTCTCGCGCTGTTCCAGGAAGTGCTGGAGCCTGAGTCGTTGGGTGTGGTGCATCGGCAACTGCTCGATCTCGTCCGGCGGCACGAACCGGAGTTCGGTGGACTCGTCGGAGATTGCCAGTTGGCCGCTGGTGATGCGGGCGGTGAAGCAGACGTTGAACTGGCGGCGGACCTCGCCGTCGGTGTAGGCGATGATGTGTTTCGGGTCGGTGTAGGTGCCGACCAGGCCGGTGATCTCGACGTCGAGGCCGGTCTCTTCCTTGACCTCGCGGACGGCCGTGCCTGGCAGGGAGTCGGTGAGGTCCATACCGCCTCCGGGCAGGGCCCATAGGTCGTTGTCGCGGCGGCGCTGGAGGAGGATGCGCCCGTGGTCGTCGGTGACGACGGCGGAGGCGGCGACGACCATGCTGTTCGGCTTGGGTGCGTTCAGGTCGTCGTAGTACTCGGTGCGGGCCACGGTCAGCCTTCCTCTCGTACGGGGGTTGCCGTCGCCCACACGGCCTCGAAGCTCTCCGCGTAGGTGTCGAACATGCCGCCTGTCTCGTGTCGGCGAAGATGCCATACGGGGGCGGCGTACGCGTTGACGCCCCAGACATGGGCGTTGACGAGTTGCTGATCGTCGGCGCGGTAGAGGGAGTTGTAGAGCGTGGTCTCGTGGGAGCGGACTTCGATGCCGGGGGTGCCGGCGAGCGGCCTGTAGTGCATGAGGGCGAGGCGGCAGCGGGATTCGATGCCGTGGCCGAACCGCTCCTCCTGGCCACGGGCTTGGACGTTGTCGCTGTCGGGGTCCCCGATCGCGATGCGGACGGTGCAGCCTTCGGCGGCGCGTTCGGTGAGGAGTTCGTTCAGCCGCGGGAACGCCTCGTGGAGGAAGACGGCCGCGTAGACGAGGATGTCGATCCGTTCCCGGGCCTGGGCCATCAGGTCAGTGAACGTCGAGACGGGGATGTCGGCCCGCTGCTCGTAGAGCGCCACCAGCTCAGGGCTGATGGCGCGGGCGGGGCGGGCCTGGCGGAGCGCCGGCCAGAGTGCGTTCACGTCTTCTCCCAGGGCCTTGGCCGCCTGGAGGGCGGTGGCACGACGTGGGATACGCCCGAGGTTCACCCAGCGCTCGACCGACTTGGGGTCGACCTCGACCTGCTGAGCGAGTGCGGCGTACGTCCAGCCTCCCGCCGCCATGACGGCTCGTAGTCTCTCGTTCGGCACGAGTCTCCCCCTTCGTCTCAGGACGGCACTAGGGACGTTCTACACGGTGCGGGACGTCCCGAAGTGGGGTTTGGTGGAGGTTCCTTCGTCCCGGTGACCGGCGTGAGGATCGGTGCCGACCCTGCGGCACCAACAGGCCCAGGGGCACGCATCAACGCCGCCGAGGAGCGTCACCGTGCGAATGAGCGCCACCCCATGTTCCCGCCCTGCGACTGGACGCCCGGTCGCGCGCCGCCTCGCCGGGGTGGTCACGATGACGGCCCCCACCCCTGATGCCGACGGGCACACCGTCTCACCCGATGCCGGCGCCCTGGTGGTCGACCGGCGGAGCGGCAAGGTGGGCGTGGTGATGGGGCATGTGGGGCCGTACGTGCAGCTTCGGCCACCGCGCGGTGGCCGGGAGTGGACGTGCCGCCCGAGGACGTACGTACGCCGACTCCGACGGAGGAGTTGAGCGCGAAGGTGGCCGTGGCCAACCGGAGGTGGGGACGGTGACCCCGCGCTCGGTCCTGCGCTACGAGACCTGGACGCTCCAGCCCGACCGCGAGCCGGACGCGGAGCCGGTCCTTTACGCGATGCAGTGCGCCGTGGACGGAGAGACCTCGCCGGCGAGCGAGGACTTCGCCGAACCGCAGGACTGGGTGCTGCGGCACTGCGGCCAGAACCCGTCCCACCACACCTACCGGGAGATCGTCACCCGCCCCTGGCGGACCTGGCGCCAGACGTGACCCGCCTCGCTCGCCCAGGCGCCGCACCGCGCTGACCCACCCGACTCCCGTCCCTGCCGGGCGCAGCCGATCGAGGCTCCCCCGCACTCGTCAGCCCCGGCAGGGACGGGCCCTCACGTGCGTGCCGTGCCCATGACTGTGGGAGTTCTGGCCTCTGCCACAGAAAGTCAGCCACGACGGCGGGCGCGCCGACCGATCACCCGCCACGTGTGTCTCGCTCAACCCCGCACCGGCATCAGCCCAGTTATCTCCATCGTCACGGCCCCAGCCAGGCAGCAAGCATGGGCGTCCGGGACGGCGCGAGGCCGCCGGGCAGCCTCTCAGGTGCCCAGCCACTGCTGCTGAACGGTCGGACCGGGTCTTCCGATTGGTGGTCCGGCCTACGCTCCCGGGCTCTGCGCGCCGAGTGGTCGGCGGCCGTCGCCAGCGGGGCGGCAGACAGGAGCGGGCGGCGGTCACCGACCGCCGGCGCGCGGCGGCCCGCGCCAGCGGGACGCCCTTGATCAAGTAAAGAAACTTTGAACAGCTTGCCCAGCGTCCCCGATGATCGGATGCGCGATACTGCTCCGGCCCGAGCAAAGTCTTTTGGTCCCGCGCCAGCATTCGGAGCGCCGCCCTCTGGCGCGCCCGCACCGGCGTCACCCGCCACACCCCATCCAGCGCGCGGCGCCCCAAACCTTCCGCAAGGCCTCCAGGGTCCCACCCACCCGGCCCAAGAACGGCAACGAACCACCGTTCCCTTGCGCTGCGTCCCTCCAGTGCCGTTGCCGTCAACTACTGCCGTCAGACGCCTCAGATCACGGCAGCCGTCCCCACCGGATTCATTTACGGTGGGGACGGTCTACTTATTTCCTGCGATACCAGAGTGCACCCTCGATGTCACCCGGCAACATACGGACCAGGTTTACGAATCTTCTACGCCGAGTCGCTCCGCCGCATCGAGCAAGCGCTGCGGCAACTTCGAACTTGCCGCCAATACCTCGATACCGACGAGGCGCCCCTTCGTATCGAAGTCGAGGTTGATCATGCCTTCAACCTCGACTGGATCGCAGGGATACATGCGCGACACCTCTTGGCGCGTTTGCGAATCGGTGAAATATACGTATGCCGCATCCGCCTGCTGATCGTATGTGACTCTGACGTCCACCATGGTCAGCGCCTCCCCTGGAGGCGGTTGATGTAAGCCTGACTCACGTCAGTCATCACTGTATTCACATTCCCATCAATGGTCTTGGCAACAAACACTTTGGAGTTGGGATCGTAGTAGCCCGTTTTCCACTGATCATCATGATGATAGGAGAAGGGCTCTCTCCCAAGAACGGCCCGAGCATCCTCTGCCGAAACCCCACGCTGCTCCAGGCGCTGCATCGCGTGACCAGTAAAGGAATCAGTCGGACTAGCGGCCCGAGGAACCTCCTTGGGCGTGATATCACCGATTCCTTCACACGTGCACGACTTCGCATGGCCCGGGAAATAGCCGCCACAGTTGTGAACCAGGACCGGCGTAGCGCCCGCCAGCACATAGTAGGTATGCAGGTCGTCGACGGTGAGGTTGTAGACCTTCGTCGACTGGGCCCGGTGCTCGGTGGCGGTGATCAGGACCCAGGTGCCGGCGCTCGTCTGGAGCCATTGCCCAGCCTTGAGGCTTCCTGCCTCTACCCACTGGTGGAGTGCGGGTACCCAGAACGGGTGGCCTTCGGTGGCGGTGATGTGGTCGTTCTTCGTGTCCCGGGCCTGGCCGGTGTCGATGGTGAGGTCGACGAGTTGTTTCTCGCCGTTCCCCTCGATGAGGGCGGTGACAGTGCGGGGGCCGGTTTCGCCGGACTGTGGGTCGGTGGCGAGAACCCTGTCGCCGGTCTTGATGTCCTTGATCGACTTGCGGGTGCCGTCCGCCATGAGCACGGGGGTGTCGGGAGTGAAGCTGTTGCGCGGCGAGCAGCCGGCGAAGCGCAGGGTGCCCCTGGCGGCCATGAAGGCGCTCAGGGCTTCGCCGGCCATGCCCATCATGCAGCCGGTCAGGGCGGCGTTGCCGACTTGTCCCCAGTTCACCTTGCGGCCGGAGAGTCGCTGGAACGCCCAGTCGATGCCGCCGTCCATGAGCCCGCCGACGGCGCAGGCGGCGATCATGGGGTTGTCGCCGGTGGGGTCGGTGTAGGTGGTGGGTGAGGACAGGGCGTACTGGTAGAGGTTGGTGCCGCCCGCCTGGCCGATGGGGTCCTGGGAGATGAAGCGGCCGGTTTCGGGGTCGTAGTAGCGGTCGCGGTAGTAGAGCAGGCCGGTGCCGTCGTTCTCGCGTCCGGTGAAGGTGTACGGGTTGGAGGAGGCCGTGCCGGTGGTGGTGGCCTGGCCGTTGGGGTCGTAGGCGTATTTCGTGGCTACGGTGCCGTCGCTGTTGGCGAGGCCGATCACTGAGCCGAGTGCGTCGGTCAGGTAGATCTGGGTGGCGCCGTTCTCGGTTCGGGTGAGGAATTCGTCCAGGCCGGAGGTGGTCACGGTCGCGGTGGTGTCGCCCGTGCCGTTCTGTTCGACCAGCGGGTTGCTGCCGTCGGTGAGGAACTTGTTCGTCGTCCCGCCGACGGTCCTGGTGCTGCGGGTGCCCAGGGCGTCGTATCCGAAGCTGCTGCTCTGTCCGGCCTTGGTCAGGCCGGAGAGCCGGCCGCGTGCGTTCCAGGTGTAGTCGCGGATGCCGTCGGTCTTGAGTTGGCCGTCCGCGTCGTAGGTGAAGGAGCGGCCGTTGAAGGTGGTGAGCCGGTTGTCCTTGCCGAAGGCGGAGCCCGTCTCGGCGGCCGGCAGGGCGACGTTCGCGAGGGAGCCGGTCAGGCCGGTCTGCAGGGCCCGTTCGTCGCGGGTGTAGTGCAGGTCGCCGATGTTGCTGGTGCCCCGGGCGTAGGCGATGGATGTGATGGTGCCGGTCTTGTCGTAGCCGGTGGTGCGGGTGATGCCGCCGGGCATCGTGGCGGTCTTCTCCCGGCCCACCGTGTCCAGCTCGAACCCGATTTCCTGGGTGCCCGACGTGATGGAGGTGAGGATGCCGGCCGTGTCGAAGCCGTAGCTGGTCGTCTGGCCGCCCGCGGTCATCGTCTTGCGGCGGTCGGCCGCGTCGTAGTCGTAGCTGACGGCGCCGTTGGGGCCGGTCACCGTCTTGGGCCGGTCGTAGGTGTCGTAGGCGAAGGACTGGTTGCCGGCCTGGCTGTCATTGATCTGCTTGAGCAGGTCGTGGCCGTCGTAGTCGTAACTGACACTGGATTCGGCCTGGCCGGCGATGTCGACGCCGTACTGGGCGGTCTTGGCCCGGCCCAGGAGATCGTAGGTGGCGAGCGCGATCTTCCCGGAACGGCTGGTCGCCTTCCTGAGCAGACCGGCCGCGTCGTACTCGAACGTGGCCTGGGCGCCCATGGCGTCGGTGGCCGTCCTGGGGCGGTCCGCGTCGTCGTACTCCCAACCGACCTTGTTGTTCCGGGCGTCGGTGAGGGCGGTGAGGTTGCCGTTCTCGTCGTAGTCGAAGCCCGTCGACCGGCCGAGGGGGTCGGTGACCTTGCGGGGCTGGTTCAGCTTGTCGTAGACGACGGTGGTGAGCGACCCGGCCGTGTCGTCGAGTGCGGACACCCTTCCGGCGGCGTCGGTGAACTGGCTCGACACCCTGCCCTCGGCGTCCTTGACGGAGACCAGGTCACCGTTGCGGTAGGTGAACTCCGTGACCGCGTCGGCATTGTCGGTGACGGATCTGAGCTGCCCGTCCGGCGCGTAGGCGAGAGTGGTCCTGCGGTGCTCCGGGTCGGTGACCGTCTGCAGGTTCCCCTGGGCGTCGTAGCCGAAGACGGTCTCGTTGCCCAGCGGGTCGCTCGCCCTGCTGGGCTGGTCGAAGGGGCCGTCGAAGGTCGCCGTGCCCGAGGAACGGGCGTCGGCGGTACCGGCCTGCTCGACGGAGCGGGTCACATGGCCGTTGGCGTCGTAGGTCAGCTCGGTGCGCTGTCCGTACGGGTCGATGATCGCGTCGATGCGGTGGTTCGGTCCCCGGATGTACTGCGTCCTGCGTTCGAGCGACGATCCGCGGGCGGCGATGTCCAGGACGCCGTACCCGGCCGCGTCGAACTCGACCCGGCGTATCGCGCCGCCCGGCTGTGTCACCTCGGCGGAGGTGATCTGGCCGGTGCCCGTCTGGGTGTAGGCGAAGGAGTACTTCGCGCCTTCGGTGAGGACCTGGTCCTTGACCCTCCCGTCCGGATAGAACGAGTTGGTCATGTACGTGATGTCGCGGGCATCCGTCGCGGTCAGGATCCGGTTCGAGGAGCCGTCATAGGTGTAGCGGCTGACCTTGTCGGCCGGGTCCGTCACCTTGATCAGCCGGCCTGCGCTGTCGTACTCGTAGACGGTGGTCCGGCCGGTGTTGTCCCGCGCCTCGTGCACCCGGTGCTTGGTGTCGTAGGCGAGGGAGATCCAGCGGCCTCCCGGGGTGGTGATCCGGGTGATCTCGCCCTTGTTGCCCGACAGTCGGGTCAGCTTGAGTGCGTTGCCGTGCCGGTCGCGGATCTCCTTCAGCGGCGAGTACAGCGGGAAGACCCACACGCTGCCGTCCCGGAACCGCAGTTCCCACTGGTTGTTGATATAGACAATCCGCGAACCGCGGAATTCCGTCGGAGTGTCCAGCGGCTCGAAGACGGCATCGATGTAACCCGTGCCCGGCGACGTGCGGGTGAAGTGGATCTTCTGGCCGCCGGGGAGATACAGGTCCACTTGTTCGTACTGCTTCTCGGAATGCAGAAAGGCGTTGTATGACAGGTCGCGGCCGATTCCGAAGGTGCGCGGATGAGTGTCGCCCTGCCAGTACGTCCGGTTCACCTCTGCCGAAACGAGCGGGTCAGAGATGCCCAGGTCGGTTCTTGAGTCGGTGAGCTGCCCCGTGGCCAGGTCGACCGGGTCGCCGGACAGCCAGTCGATGACGTCCTTGAGCCCCGTCAGGTCCCATGGCACGAGGTCGGCGATGTTGAACATGGCACCGTGGAAGGCCCATACGCGAGTATCCGCGTCGGGGACGACCTGCCTGCCGTCCGGGCTGACCTGACCGTGGCCGTAGACGTGCCAGCCCTTGCCCTTGGGGTCGTAGTCCAGGAAGTCGACGCGGGCGCCGGGGGCTTCATGGGTGTAGTTCGGGTAGACGATCTGCGCGCCCTTGGGGAACACGGTGGTGCCGCCCGGCTGCACGGTGAAATAGACGGGGACCACGCTGTTCCTGGGCAGCGGGAACGGCGGCCGGTCGATGGGGATGGCGGTGATCCCCAGCTCGGTGACCGCCTTGCCGTTCTCGTCCCGCACCACCGATCCCTTGGGGATGCGTACCTCAAGTCCCGGGATCTGTGGGGTGGTCAGTGTGATGTCCTTCTTCGCCGGGGCGTCGAAGGACACGGTGTGCTTGGTGTCCAGAGGAGTCAGCCACACCGGGAAGCCGAGGTCGGTGCTCCGGCCGGCCCTGGGGTGGATGCGGATGTCGTAACGGCCGTACTGGCGTTGCCCGGTGTTGGCGCTTGCGCCGTCCACGACCAGAGTGGTGGCGTACTCGTCGATGCCCGTCAGCAGGAAGCGGCCCTTGCCATCGGTGTGCCCGCGCTTGCCGTCGACCCGGACGGTCACGTCGGCCAGCGGCCTGCCATCCAGTCTCAGTACGCGGCCGGTCAGGGCCGTGGTGCCCGGCGGAGCCCTGAGCCTCGCGGGGGCCTTCGGCGTCCCGCCCCGGGCGGTGATCCAGTCCCGGCCCTTCAGGTTCGCTGTGCCGGGCTGCCAGGCATCAGGGCCCTGGGGAAGGATGCCCGCGCTCGTGGCCGCCGTCTTCGTTGCGCCATCAGGATCGGATGTGGTGTTCGCTCTGTCCTTGACGGCTGCTGGGGCGGCCGTGAGGGTGGTCGTCAGTCCCAGGTTGAACGTGCCGGTCTTGGAGGACCACGGGTTCACGGTCAAGGTGTACGTGCCTGTGGCGGGCAAGGCGGACAGGGCCTTTGTCACCGTGGTGTCGTTCATGTAAGCGGCGTCGTAGAGCCACTTGCCGTCCGGGCCCCACAGCGACAGTTCCCAGCCACTGGGCGGGGTGTCAAGGCCGAGGGTGAGCTTCTGCCCCTTGGTCCCGTCGAACGTGTAGCGGGCGTTCTGCCCGGCCGTGCTAACCGAGGCGGTCTTCCTGCCGCCATCCACGATGAGCGCGCCGCCGTCCGCGTCGGGCAGCAAGGTGGCCTTCACATGACCGGTCGCCGGCTCATCCGGCTGAAGCAGCACCTTGTGCGTGCCGGCAGCCAGCGGAGCCCGCAACGCACTGTCGAAGGTCGTGTCCGACATGTAGCCCAGACGCTCGTCCGCGTCGGCACCAGGGGCCCAGTGCGCCACTCTGACCAGCTCGGTCAGGGTGCTGTCGCTGAACACGACGGCTGCTCCGTCCCCGGCCGCCGCGTTGTAGGTGAACTCCAACTGCTGCCCGGGACGGGTGATGTCCCCGTCTGCGGTGGGCTGAGCCGCCGACAGTTCGCCCGCGGTGACCGGATTCGACAGCCACAGCTTGACGGCACCCGTGGCCACGTTGTCAGGCGTGATCACCACCGCGTACGTGGCGCCCGGAGTCACTCCGGTGATGTAGAACGCCACCGGCGAGTGGGCGGAGACGTATCCGAGGTAGGTCCCCTCTCCACCGGCGGGCCCCACCAGATACGCGTCACCCGACTGTGCAAGCGTGCTGTCGGTCAGGGCGAACCCGAACACCTTGGCGTCCGGCGCGGTGAACTCGGCACGGATCTGCTGGCCGGGGCGCGTGATGGCTGCCGGCTGCGCGGCACCGTCGACCGTCAGTGCGCTCACCACGTCCGCCGACAGTGCCAGCTTGGACGTTCCGGTAGCGCCCTTGTAGGGGTCGATCTCCACGCGGTACAGGCCGGTCTCGGGCAGGTCCGGCAATTGGAAGGTGCGTGCGGAGCCGACCGACAGGGTCGCGCCGTCGATGACCTTTGCGCCGGAGGGCGCCAGTACGGTGACGGACGAGAACGTGGTGAAGGTGTTGCCGCTGAAACCCAGCGACAGGTCGTCTCCCGCCGTGGCCTGGAAGGTCGATTCAGCGTTCTGCCCGCACCGGTCGATGGTCACATCAGCCGTTGGCCCGGTCGTGGTGAGCTCGGGGACGACCGTCGGGTTCGACAGCGTCAGTGTCAGTTTGCCGGTGCCTATGTTCTGCGGCCGCAGCACGAGCGTGTAGGTGCCGCTCGACGTGAGGGCGGGGCTGTCCCACTCGCTGGTGGATTCCGCGGACGCGATGAAGCTGCTCTCCAGCACCTTGCCGTCCGGCCCTCGCACTTCGATCGATGTGTACGAAGGGAAGCCCTGAGACTTGGCCCCCAGTGAGATGTGCTGGCCGAGCTGGGCCGAGAAGTGAGCGATACCGCTCTGGCCCGGCCGAGCAATGGTGAGTTCTGTGTCGGGGCCCGTGACAGCCAACTGCCCAGCATCTACATAATGCGAACCCGTCACTTTCGTCGTACCAGTGGCGCCATTGGCCGGATCCAACCACAGGTCGTAACGGTCCGAGGTGGGCAGCGCATCGACGTCCAGTCGGCCGGTTGATCCCCCCGATACATAGGCAACGTCGACAGACTTGCCATCCGGCCCCAGGAGGTCCACCCGCATGGACGCGTCCTTCGCCATGCCGGTCGCGTCAATACCGACACTGAGCGACTCTCCCTTGCTCCCGGACAGCGTCCAGTGGCCTTCCTGCCCCACCCGCAACATCGGCGTGTCGGCGGGTGGCGCCAGCAGGTCCAGCACACCACCGAACGCCTTGGACACCGTCACCGTGGCCGCACCGATGTTGCTTGGGCCTGGATCAACCACCAGAGAGTACGTGCCGGACGTGGCAAGGCCGTGGGCCTGCCAGGCGCCACCCGCGCTACCCACCGAGCCGGCGCCACCCACCTGGACACCCTGCGGGTTGTACAGGCGCAGCGTCAGGTTCGCGTTGAACGTCGACTCAGTGACCCCGAAGCCGATGTCGTCGCCCTGCTCGGCATCGAACAGCACCTGCGCACGCCTGCCCGGCGTCGTGACCGCCGCTGTCGGCGGGTTGTCGTCCGTCACCGAGGTACGCACGGTGGTCTCGAACGTACCGTCATCGCTTCCGGCCGTGATCTTGAAGTCCGACGGCACCGTGGCAATGCCGTCCGGTGTCTCCACCTGAACGCGGCCGGTGGTGGCCCCCTCGGGCACCTCCACCGTCACCGATGTGGCCGTGGCTCCGACCAGTTCGCCCAGCGTTCCGCCGTTGAAGCGCACCACGTTGTCCGTCGCGGCCGAGGCGAAGCCCGAGCCCGTCAGCACCACCCGCGTGCCGGGTGCCCCGGATACGGGCTCCATCGTGGAGACGACGGGGCCCGAGGGCGCAAGTGCGAACGACTCGGCCGACGGTGCGCTCGAACTGCCCACCTTCACCGAAACCTTGCCGTCGGCCGCCCCCGCAGGAACGGTCACGACCAGCCGGGTGGCTGTCGCGGAGGTGACCGTGGCCGCCTTGTCACCGAAGGAGACGGCGTTGTCCGAGGCTGTGGTGGAGAAGCCTGTGCCCGACAGCGTCACCTTGGCCCCGGCCGCAGCTCTCACGGGGACCACCGACAGCACGGACAGCGTGCTGGAGGCGAAGCGGTCCACTCCCAGACGGTTACCGGCCTCGTCGTAGCGGTAGCGGGCCGTCTCACCACCCGGATCGGTCACCCCGACCAGCCGCCCGGCCGCGTCGTAGGCGTACACCGCGTCGCTGGTCGTCGGCGCATCGGCCGCCCCGGCCTCCCTCTTCGGCGCGGTCGTCCCGGGCCGTGAAGGCTTCGAGGGCGACGGGCTGCCACTTGGCAGGCCACCGGGGGCCTCCGACGGCGCCCCCTCGGCACGGGTTGCCGCGGAAGGACCCGGCACAGGCGACCGGGACGGGTCCGGAGCCGCCTCCGCGGAGACCGCGCCACCCGCCAGCGCGAGCACCAGGACGCCAACGGTCAATGACCGCAGGCGCGTGGAAAGTCGTACCCCGAACCGTTCGCCGCGCACGCGCACCGCGTCCCCCCAGGACAATCACACAAGCCACAACAGGACCACGAAACCCGCACTCCCCATGCGGGCCGTCACAACATACACACATTCCGTCATGTGCATGCCGGAGATCACAGAAAAATTCGCGCGCCCGAACGAATCGAGTCACGGGGCTCGGCCTCTCGGACACTCCGGTCGGCGCCGACGAACCTCGAACACACAGCGGCGCTGCCGCGCTTGCCGCGCTCGGCTCACAGGCAGACCCACCCGGAGCCCGCCCACGGCCTTCCGGGCGAACCCGCCCGCCGCCGCGCCGTGCGGTTCTTGCATCTGCCGGCACCGGGTGACCGTATGGACGCGTTGCGCTCATTCATGGGGTAGTCCCATGATCGCCCCGTCATCGGAGGTGATGTCGTGTCAGGCGGAGTCTCGCGTACGGTCTGCACCGCGGCGCTGGCGGCGCTCGTGGTGACCTCGTCGGCGGCCCCGGCGCCCGCGGCCCCGGACCCCGCGGCGACCACGGGGGCGAACCAGAGCGTCGGCCGGCTCCTTTCCAACCTGCGGCAGCTGTACCAGCAGGCCGAGGAGGCCACCGAGACGTACAACGGGACCGCCTCGGAGCTGAAGAAGCGCAAGGCACAGTCGAAAAAGCTGAATGCCGCTCTCGTCACAGCCCGGACCGCGCTGGCCGAGAGCCGCGACGAGGCCGGACGGCTGGCCCGGGAGCAGTACCAGGGGCGGTCCGACTTCTCCGCGTACCTGCGGCTGCTGCTGTCCCGGGATCCCGAACACCTCCTGGACCAGGAGCATGTGATCCAGCGGGCGGCGGCCGGGCGGGCGGCGGCGGTGGAACGGCTCACCGGCGCCGAGAAGCGCGCCGACAAACTGGCGACCGAGTCCCGCAAGGTGCTCCACCGGCAACAGGCGCTGGCCACGCGGCAGAAGAAGCAGCGGGACACGGTCCGGTCGCGGCTGAAGGCCGTCGAGTCGATGCTGGCCACGCTCTCCGGCCCCCAGCTCAGCGAGCTGTCCCGGCTCGAACAGCAGGACGTGCGGAAGGCGCAGGGCGCCCTGGCCGCCTCGGGGGCGCTGTCCTCGACGAGGCCGCCGTCCGCGGCGGGCGGCAAGGCGGTCCGGTACGCGATCGCCCAGGTCGGCAAGCCGTACGTGTGGGGCGCACAGGGGCCGGACTCGTTCGACTGCTCGGGGCTCACCTCGCAGGCCTGGGCGAAGGCGGGCCGGGTCATTCCGCGGACGTCGCAGGAGCAGTGGCGGCAGCTGCGGAAGGTGCCGGTGAGCGGGCTGCGGCCGGGTGACCTGGTGATCTACTTCCCGAAGGCCACGCATGTGGCGCTGTACATCGGCAACGGCCTGGTGGTGCAGGCGCCCCGGCCGGGCGCGTGGGTGAAGGTCTCGCCGCTGGCGTCGAATCCGCTGCTCGGCGCCGTACGGCCCGACCCGCAGAGCCCGTCGCTCGCCACGTACCGGCCGCCGCGACTTCCGCAGGGCGCTTCCGCCGGCTCGGACACGGGGTACGGGTCGTCGGCGGCCCCCACCGGCTCCGGGGAGTAGACGGCGCGCGAGGCAATGACGGCGGGGCCGGGTCCGGTCGGTGGTCCGACCCTCCCGGCCCCGCTGTCGTCGCTCAGGCGGTCGGCGCCGCCCTGGAGACCTCGGCAAGGTACGCGTTGGTCTTCTCCGGCTCGGAGAAAACGGCGAACAGCCCCGCACGGGCTTGACCAGCAGGTTTCCCTCAACTGGCCTGCCTGAGCGGGGCCGTGGGCCGTCTGTGGGCCGTCAGAGCTCGAACCGGGCCGCATCGTAGACGCTTGCGATGGCGCCCCGCGTGCGCTCCTGACTGCTCGGCATGAGGTGGGCGTAGATCCGCAGCGTCAGGGCCGCGTTGCTGTGCCCCAGGTACTCACTGACCGCCTTGATGTTCTCCCCTCCGTCCAGGAGGGCGGAGGCGTAGAAGTGCCGCAGTGCGTGCATCCCGTGCTCGCGGGCAGCCTCGTGCCGGTCTTCCTTGGTCTTCGGCGGGGCGATGACGCCCGCCTCGACAAGAGCGGGCTTCCACGCCTCCTCGTTCAAGGAGGTGCGCCAGACGTGATTACCTCCCGGTGCCATGAAGACGAGCCGCTTGGTCACCTTGGGCCCGTCGGCGGTCCTCCAGGGCAGCGTGATCTCTACGGGTGGGTACAGCTTCATGTGTGCCCTGAGAATGTCCGCCACAGGCCCGGGTAGCGGCACGTCTCGGACCTTGCCGCCCTTAGGGAGGGCGAACACGGGCTTGCTGTAGCTGAGTTTGAGCTGCTGGCCGACGTGGAGCGTCTGGGCGTCGAAGTCGATGGCGTCGACCGGCACGCCGAGGATCTCACCCTGCCGCATCCCGCACCCGGCGCCGAGGTCGACCATGGCGCGGTAGCGCTCGGGCATCGCCCGCCGCACGGCGAACACCCTCTCCGCGGTCCAGGGCACGACACGCTTCGCATCGAGTGCCGGCGGCCTGACCGACCCTGCCGAGAAGGGATTGCGGGCCAGGTGTCCATCGTCCACGGCCGCGCTGAACGCGGCGCGCACGTTCGCGTAGATGGTCCGCCCGTACGACCCGGCCACGGACTCTTCGAGCACCGCGACCCACTCTCGGATGTGGCCCGGCTGGAACGAGCCGAGAGGGCGCGAGCCGATGTGCGGGAAAGCATGGAGCTTGAGTTGAGACCGCATGGACTCCATCGTCACCGGGTCCACGCTGTGCGACTTGAGCCACTTCTCCGTGTACTGCTGAAAGGTGGTCTTGGCCGCCTTCGGGTCGACGTACTGTCCACTGTCCATGTCGGCCTCGGTCTTGCTGAGCCACTTCTCAGCAAGACGCTTCTGCCCGTCGCGGAAGCTCTTGGATTTCTCGGTGCCGTCCGGGCCGATGTAGCGGGCACGGTAGCGGAGGCCGGTGCCGTAGCGGTCGCTCTTGACCCGGCTCTCTTTGCCGTTGGCGTCGGTCTCGGTCTTGTACCAGCGGTCTTGGACGTGGCCAGCCATGAGGCTGACTCCTCTCAGGATTTGGGTGGGTGTGACGCGCGGCCGTGACGCCGTGACGTGCGGTGTGATGGATCGCTGTGACGGCGCGTCACACCCGCTCCCGCCTAGGGGTTTGGGTGTGACGCGGCCGTCACGTGTGACGGGTGTCAGGCGGCGTCGTGTGCGGTCTACCGCGCGCCAACCGCGCGCTTTCCGCGCGCCGCGCAGGTCCGCCGCGCGTTGCCGCGCGCTTTCCGCGCGCCATCCGCGCGTTGCCGCGCGCCGCCGCGCGCTGCGCGGTTCATGCCGCGTCTCGGGTGGTCTGCTGGTCGATCCAGGTGCGGACGGCGGTGGGGTCGTAGCGGATGTGGCGGCCGACGCGGAAGCCGGGCGGGCCGGTGCGGCGCTTGCGCCAGTGGTAGACGGTCTCGATCGGGACGGCGAGCATCGCGGCGAGGTCTTCAGGGGTGAGGTAGCGGTCGGGAAGTCCGGCGCGGAGGGTCGCGCGGGGGTCGGTGGCCATGGCGAGTGGTGACTCCTCGTGTCCGTGTTGCGGTGCGTGGGAGTGGTGCCGAGTGCCGTCCTAGAGAGTTGGTGTATTTCAGCGTCCGCAGCTTCCTAGCGTCCGCAACCTTCTGTTTGTGCAGGTCAGTTGGGGTGAGGGTTGCGGACGCTGGTGCGGACGCTGCGGACGCTGGACGGCTTCAGCGTCCGCAGCGGGTGACGTGTCCGGGCCGCTGGTTCGCGGCCCGGCCCGGTGGCGTTCCGGCTACGTCAGTGCTGGTCAGGCGGCCTGTGACCCTGTCCGATAGGTGTCGCGTCGGGCCACAGGGTCTGTTCCTGCGGTGCGGACGCTGAGGGGTCGGGCAGGTCGGTTCGGGTGAGGATGAGGAGCTTGTGACGGTGCCGGTCGGGGCTACGTTGCGTGTCGTCCACGGTGATACCGATGGACCTCAGGAGCGGTGCGAGGCGTTTCACCTTGCCCCCGGCGCGGGTGGCGTCTTTGGGCCAGTCGTGCGGGCGGGCCTGGCCGGACGCGTTGAGCGCGTCCAGGAGCTGCGCGGCGGTTCCCTGCCAGGTGCCTGCCTGTTCAACCAGGGCGGCGACGGCGGAGCCGAAGGGGTCGCCTTCCAGGGCGTCACTGGCCACGTTCGACGACGCGTTGAGGTAGTCATCCAGGGTGCACCAGCCCATTGCCTGGTCCACGGCCGCAAGGACGCGGGCGAAGTCGGCCATGCGCGGCAGGCTGGCCAGTTTCACGGACGGCAGCGCGGCCAGGACGCGGGCCAGGAGATCGAACAGGGCACCGAGCACGGCCGGGCGGACTGCTTCGAACGCGGCGTCCAGTTCCTCTTCCGAGCGGCGCCGGGTGCCGTCGATGAGTTGCAGGTCGACCATGAGGACGCGTTCGGCCAGGTCCCCGGCGAGAGCTCCCGCGTCGATGGTCGTCATGGCCAGCACGCGGCGGAAGGAGAGGACCACGACGTCGTCGTCGGTGAACAAGGCCCGGTCCACCACTCCATCGCCGGTCACCGCCTTGCACAGGGTGTCCGACAGCCACCTTGGGATGTTGCTGATGTTGTCCAGGCACAGCGCCCAGGACGTGAACGCCTGCCGTGACCACGCCTTCTCGTCGCGGGGCTGGCTGCGCTTGGCGGCCGGGGACGGGTCGATGAGGTTGATGACCATCTGCGCGGTCTTCGATTTGCCGGTGCCCTGCTCGCCCTTGCATGTCAGGATCGGGTGCGGGATGTCCGGGAGCCAGGCCGCAGCCATCCACGCGGCGAGCTGCCGGAAGGCGCTCTCGTCCATGTTCAACAGGCCGTGGAACCGGGCCAGGCCGTTCCCGTCGCGGACCGGGGCGGGCATGGGTGCCATGGCCCCGGAGCGGCGGAAGAGGACCGGGGAGCGGTCCACGATCTGCCAGCCGTTGGCCGAGACGGTTACCGCCCGTCCGTCGGCGGTCCCCAGGTCGACGACGATCCCGCCGTCCGGGTCCGAGCCGACCCGCAGATGGACGGGTACCGGGTCGTTGTCCTCCGCGAGTCCTTCCAGCACCGTCATGGCGTCCGTGAGCGCCGACTGGGAGGCCACGTCACCCTCGTAGGTGTCGGCGTACAGGCGGGCCAGGCGCTGCCGCACCCCTGTCTTCCCCCGCAGGGGCAGCGCCAGGTTCGGGCCGTCGATCGCGACCGCGTAGGGGCGGGCGTCGGTCGACATGACGAACGTGTACCGCTCCCGTGCGAGAGCGACCAGCCGCACCGCGGCCGACGGCTTCTTACCACCCTCCCCTCCGGCGCTGCCGCCCGACCGGCTCCTGTTCACCGGCGGCGGGTCGGTGTTCACGGGACCGGCCTGAGTGTTCACGGGGCTGGTCTGGGTGTTCACGGGGTCGGTCGGGGTGTTCATGTCGGTCGGGTGTGTGTTCAGGGTGCGGGTCCGGTTGTTCACGGTGCCGTTCACGGGCTTCGTGGGGGCGTTCATGCGGTCGTCCTTCCGTGCCCGCACTGGCGGGAGGTGGCCGTGCGGGTGGCCGTGCGGGCACGCTGTACGGGCAGGTCACACCCCGACCGTTCAGGCGATCGGGTGGCCGTGCGGGTGGCCGTGTGGGCGCCTGCCGGGGGTGTGCGGATCGGTGTGCGGGGTGTGCGGGTGGCCGTGTGGTGGGCGTGCGCGAGCCGGGCCAACAGCCGCCAGTCGACCGGGGTGGAAGAGGTGGAAGCCGATCGGTCGTCCACCCGGCTTCCACCCGGTTCGACCAGCCGACTCCCGCACCGATCGACCGGCCCGGCGGTCTCGTCGGCGGGCGGGATGAACACACCACCGGCCCCCGTGAACACGGGGTGGACACCGTGAACATCCACCCCGTCCACCGGGGGAACGTCCCGCCCGTCCACCCGATCCACCGGGTGGACGGGCGGGACGGACCAGAGCAGCAGGAGGGCCATGGACAGCGGGAGCCGGTCGGCTTTGGCCTGGTTGCACGGACGGCATGCCAGGGTCAGGTTCACGACCGCCCAGGTCCGGTAGAGGGACACCGGCACGATGTGGTCCAGGGTCGCTTCCCCCGGGGCCGTGAACGGGCGGCGGCAGTACGTGCAGCGCCACCCGCGACGGCGGGCCAACTGCTCCTTTCGGGTGCGCCGACGGGGCGCGGAGAGGTGCTGAGCGCTCACGGTGCCTACCACTCCGCCCGCATCGTGCGCAGCCGCATTCCGTCCGGGCCTGCCGGCGGGGTGAGGCCGATGGTGTGCCCGCCCGTGTCCGGGCGGACGATCAGCGGCATGGGCTGTGCCTTCGGGCCGATGGCGCGCAGCAGGTCGAAGCAGAAGCGGCGCCGGTGGTAGTCCGGCAGGGCCTGCTTGTACAGCCATTCCTCATCGCGCCGCCGGTCGGCCGCCGGGCCTCCCAGTTCGGCGGTCATGAACGCTCCGAGCCGGATCAGGGTCTCGGTCGGAACGGCGGTCATGCCCTCGTGGAGGGAGCGGGAGATCAGCAGGTCCCGGTAGGGGAGCTTGCGGAACTCGGCGTGGCGGTAGCGGTGCAGGGACGACAGGTAGAGGGCCACTGCGGCTTCCCCGATGCTCATGGGGCGGGAGCGGGCCCCGGCGTACCAGAAGGAGAGGGCGAGGCGGTAGGCGAAGCGGCGGCACTCACGGACCTCGGGGAACTCGCCCTCGGGCAGCCCCGCGAAGACCCCGGAGGCTTCCACGATCCCGGCCGGGCCGAGGGCCGCGACGGCGGTCCGCAGGACGGTGTAGAGGGCGTCCGTGGAGGGGACCGGGTAGGCGAAGCCGTCGGCCATGACCTCGAAGAGAGCGGCGGCGGCCTCGTTCACGTCCAGCTCCACACCGTCCACAGGGATCGTGGGGAAGTCGGTTCCCTCACGGCGGCGGTCCATCTCCGCCAGGCAGAACACCGGCCCCGGCGACGGCGCGACGTGCGCGTACAGGGCATCCAGAGCCGTCGTCATGCCGACACCTCCCGCACACCCGCAGTGCCCACCAGGCTCTCGACAAGGCGTTCCAGGTCGTTGATCCGCTCCCGCAGGCTCTTCACCGTCGCGGACCGGTCCGCGGCGTCGAATCCCAGCTCCCCGGGCGTGACCTGGTAGGCCGCGCACAGCAGGGCCCGGTAGGTCTCGTTCGGCCGAGCCCGGCCGTGCTCCCAGCGCGAGAGCTGCACCTTCAGCGACGGTTCCGCCGCGATCTGCCAGCCCCACGACCGGGCCAGCAGGCTCAGAGCGCGCACCGCCTTGTCCTGGGACCATCCACGGGCGATTCGCGCCTGTCCCAGCAGGGTGTTCGCGGACCGCAGGTGGTAGGGCTGCTCCGGCCGTACGGCGGGAGCGGAAACGATGTCCAGGGTGGTCGTCATGCCGACACCCCGAACGTGCGGGTGACGGTCACGGCCACGCGGCGTACGTAGCTCTCCGCGTCCTCGTCGCCGTCCATCGGGTGGCCGAGGTAGGCGGCCATGGCCCGGCCCGCGCACTGGTCCATCGCGGTCAGGTCCGTGTCGAGCACCGCGTACTGCAACGACTCCCTGATCACCGCCTCGTCCTCCAGCTCCTCGAAGAGCGGGGCCGCGTTGGTGAAGGACAGCAGGCCCAGAATCTCCGCGAACGTCAGGCACACAGGGATCTGCACGGCCACCCGGACCGGCGCCCCCTCCTCCGGTTCCCGGCCGCCGAACACGTCGACGCCCTGAAGCAGCGGCTCACGGTGGGAGCGCGGAGTGAGAATTGCAGGCATCATGGAACTACCCCTTTCGGGTCGGGGAGCGGCGGCTTTGCTGCCAGGCGGGACGCCGCCCCCTGCGAGAGCCCTGGTCTCCTGACCAGGGCTTTCTTCCGTCAGCGCCAGGTGCACAGCGCTGCTACACCTTGCCGATCGGAGCGACCGGCGGGCACATCCCTAAGGTTCCCTAGGGAGCCCTAGGGTGTCAAGCGGTACGCTAGGGAACGCATCGACTGCGACAAAGGAGCTGACGGGATGTCGGAGCAGGTCGGCCATCGGGCGCCGTACGCGAAGATCGCCGCCCACTACACGGAACTGATCACATCGGGGCAGCTGCGACCGGGCGAGCTTTTGCCCAGCATCAAGGCCCTGGCGCAGGAATGGAGCGTCAGCACGGCGACCGCCGAGAAGGCGTTGCGGGAGCTTCGCGGCGAGGGACTCGTACGGGGCATTCACGGCATCGGCACCGAGGTGATCGACCGCCCGACCCCTATGTCCTCGGGATCTCAGCGACAGGACCGCGGGCGCCGCAGCGGTTCGAGCTGGGGGGCGGGCGAGCGGTCCGACTCGCATGAGGCGTCGGTGGTCTCGGCGCCGGCCGACGTGGCGGCGGCGCTGGACGTCGTGCCGGGGGCAGACGTTATCCGTCGATGCCGGGTGTATCGCGATCGGCGCGGCATCGTCGCGCATTCCACCTCGTGGATTCCCGCCGAATACGCAGAGCTGGTTCCCCAACTGGCCAAGAGCGCGCGTCTGACCGGCGGCACGTCGCTGCAGCTCATTGCCCAGGCCACCGGACGCCCGATCACCCGCCGGATCGACTCCGCCTCGGCGCACCTGCTGGAACCCGCAGACGCGAAGCTTCTGGAACTGGACCCTTCAAATCCGCCGACGGACCCCGTGGTCGTAATGACCGCGAAGTTCATCGACAGCGCGGGCCACGTCGTGGAGTACGGCGTAGACCTCGGGGGCCCTGGCCGGACGTGGCTCACGGAGTCGGAGGTCACGCAGTGATGGCGGCCTCAGACCCTGGACCGTTCTGTGTCCTGATGGCGGGGCTTCCCGGCTCGGGCAAGACGACGCTCTCCCGCGCTCTCACGGCTCGCGGGTTTGTCCGACTGTGCCCGGACGAGGAGATGTTCCGTCGGCATGGCGTGTACGGGGTCGACTTTCCCCGGGGCATCTTCCCGAAGCTGGAACGCCCGGTGCTCGAAGAGATCGCCGTAGCCCTCGATGGGCAACTTCGGGCAGGACGCAACGTGGTGGTGGACCACGGATTCTGGACCCCAGAGGACCGCGCTCATTGGCGGTCAGTAGCTGCGAACGCCGGTGCGCTGCCGATGCTCGTCTACCTGGAGGCGAGTCACGAAGAACTCTGGACGCGGGTGAGCAAGCGAAACGCGCAGCACGAAGCAGATCCGAACTCGATCTTCTTCTCCGAAAGCGACCTGGCTCGCTACCGGAAACGGTTCATCCCGCCTCAGGCTGATGAGCCTCACATCGTCTACGGCAGTGACCCGGATTCGGTACTGACGGCACTCAAAGAGGCAGGATTGAGAACTGAGTGCTAGACGCTAAGTCCCTGATCAGAGGGCTAATTGGGCGCTATCACCCCTGCTAGACCTAGCACCTGCCCCTGCTAGGTCTAGCAGGGGTGCTGTGATGTCAGGGCGGCAGGTCGGGGCTATTCCGTCGCGGTGCGGAGGGGATAGAAGGAGCGGCTTCGCCGTGCGTTCTTGGCAGCTCGCTCCGCTCGCGCGACGGCCGCCGTCCGGCCGCGACGCCGTGGCGTGGTTCGGGCCCTGCGGCACGGCACCTGTCCGAGGTGCGGATTTCTGCGTCACCGCGTCATCAGCGTCAACCAGACCCGCTGACCTGCGTTTATGGGTGACGCAGAGGGTTGGGGGTGCGTCACCTGGTGACGCAGGCTTACGTCATTGGTGACGCAGATGACGCAGGGGTGACGCAGGATTCGAGGTCTGCGTCACCGTCTGTTTACGCAGGTCAGAACCCCTGTTTTCTGGTGCGGGTGACGCGGTGACGCAGACCTCTCCTACTTAGGAAAAGAGAGGGGGGCTTTGTAGTAATGCAACCGGGAGTCGTCGACAAGCAAGAGGAGCACCCCCCGCCCATCCGACGGGGGTGCTCCTCTTGCTTGGAGGCGGGAAGCGGAATGCTTTCGACTGG
>NZ_FMBW01000081.1 GCF_900091725.1 Streptomyces sp. DvalAA-43
TGCCAGGCCGTTGCCCGAGGGGTCCTGCTCGACGGCCACGATGCACGGAACACCACGGCCCTCCTCGTACTGACGGCGCACCAGGTGCCCCGGGCCCTTCGGCGCGACCATGCAGACGTCCACACCGGCCGGCGGCTTGATGAAGTCGAAACGGATGTTCAGGCCGTGCCCGAAGAACAGCGCGTCGCCGTCCTCGAGGTTGTCCTTGATGGACTCCTCGTAGACCTGGGCCTGGATCGGGTCCGGGACCAGGATCATGATGACGTCGGCCTCGGCCGCCGCCTCGGACGGCGTCACCACACGCAGACCCTGTTCCTCGGCCTTCGCCCTGGACTTCGAGCCCTCGTGCAGCCCCACCCGGACATCGACACCCGAGTCACGCAGCGACAGCGCGTGGGCGTGGCCCTGGCTGCCGTAACCGATGACCGCGACCTTGCGGCCCTGGATGATGGACAGGTCGGCATCGTCGTCGTAGAACAGCTCGGCGGGCATGGTGGTTCTCCTTGATTCCTGGAACGTGAGGGTGTGCGGACGGGAAAGCGGAACGCGGTTGCGGGTACGGGGCGGTGTCAGGCGCTCTGTGCCTCGGCCGTCGCCGGGGTGGCGGCCGGGGTGAGGCGGATCGGCCGGGCCTCGCGCGCGGAGCGGTCGGCCAGGGCCCTGGAGCCGCGCCCGATCGCGATCGCGCCGGACTGGACGAGCTCCTTGATGCCGAAGCCCGCGAGCATCCGGAGCATCGCGTCGAGCTTGTCGCCGGAGCCGGTCGCTTCGAGGGTGACGGCGTCGGGCGAGACATCGACTGTCCTGGCCCGGAACAGTTCGGCGATCTGGACGATCTGGGCCCGGGTGCCGTTGCCGGCGCTCACCTTGACCAGGACCAGTTCGCGCTGGACGGCGGAGTCCGCCTCCAGCTCGACGATCTTGAGGACGTTGACCAGCTTGTTGAGCTGCTTGGTCACCTGCTCCAGGGCCAGTTCGTGGTCGACTCTGACGACGATGGTGATGCGGGAGAGCTCGGGGTGTTCGGTGGTGCCGACCGCGAGCGAGTCGATGTTGAAGCCGCGGCGTGAGAACAGGGCGGCGACACGGGCGAGGATGCCGGGCGTGTCCTCGACCAGGACGGAGAGCGTGTGCTGGGACATGTCAGAGGGTCCTCTCAGTCGTCCGCAAAGTCGCCGAAGTCGGGGCGTACGTCGCGTGCGGCCATGATGTCGTCGTTGGAGGTGCCGGCGGGGACCATCGGCCACACCATCGCGTCCTCGTGGACGATGAAGTCCACCACGACGGGGCGGTCGTTGATCGCGTTGGCCTTGTCGATGATCGCGTCGAGCTCATAGGGGTTCTCGCAGCGCAGGCCCACACAGCCCATCGCCTCGGAGAGCTGTACGAAGTCCGGGACCCGGGTGCCGCGGTTGGTGTCGGATCCCACTCCGCGGGTCGAGCCGGTGGTGGCGTTGGTGGCGCCGTCGTGGAGCACCGTGTTGGAGAACCGCGCCCCGTAGAAGAGGTTCTGCCACTGGCGGACCATCCCGAGCGCGCCGTTGTTGATGATCGCGACCTTGATCGGGATGTTGTTGAGCGCGCAGGTGGTGAGTTCCTGGTTGGTCATCTGGAAGCAGCCGTCGCCGTCGATCGCCCAGACCGTGCGTTCGGGGCGGCCGGCCTTGGCGCCCATCGCGGCCGGCACGGCGTATCCCATCGTCCCGGCGCCGCCCGAGTTGAACCAGGTGCCCGGCTCCTCGTGCGGCAGGAACTGCGCCGCCCACATCTGGTGCTGGCCCACCCCGGAGGCGAACAGGGTTCCCTGCGGCGCCAGTCGCCCGATCCGTTCGATGACCTGCTGCGGGGAGAGCAGCCCCGGGTCGGCGGGGAGTTCGTAGCCGCGCCGGTAGGTGGTCCGCCACTGGTTCAGCTCCCGCCACCAGGCCGGATATCCCGTCCGGGCGGCCTCGCCGACCCGGCCGTCCTCCTGCTCGGCGCCGACGGCGGCGGCCAGCGCGACCAGGACCTCGCGGGCGTCGCCGACGATGGGAACGTCGGCGTACCGGTTCTTGGAGATCTCCGCCGGGTCGATGTCGGCGTGGACGACCTTGGCGTGCGGGGCGAAGCCGTCCAGCTTGCCGGTGACCCGGTCGTCGAAACGGGCTCCGAGGGCGACGATCAGGTCGGACTTCTGGAGCGCGGCGACCGCCGCGACGTCCCCGTGCATACCGGGCATGCCCACGTGCTGGGGGTGGCTGCCGGGGAAGGCGCCCAGTGCCATCAGGGTGGTGACCACGGGCGCCCCGGTGAGTTCGGCCAGGGTGCGCAGCTCGTCCGTGGCGCGTGCCTTGAGCACACCGCCGCCGACGTAGAGGACCGGGCGGCGCGAGGCGCCGATGAGCCTGGCGGCTTCGCGGATCTGCTTGGCGTGCGGCTTGGTGACCGGGCGGTAGCCGGGCAGGTCCGTCGTGGTGGGCCAGCTGAACGTGGTCTGCGCCTGGAGGGCGTCCTTGGCGATGTCGATGAGTACTGGTCCGGGGCGGCCGGTCGAGGCGATGTGGAAGGCCTCCGCGACCGTCCGCGGGATGTCGTCGGCGTTCGTGACGAGGAAGTTGTGCTTGGTGATCGGCATGGTGATGCCGGCGATGTCGGCCTCCTGGAAGGCGTCCGTGCCGATCGCGGTGGAGGGGACCTGGCCGGTGATCGCGACCAGCGGCACGGAGTCCATGTACGCGTCGGCGATGGGGGTCACCAGATTGGTGGCGCCCGGCCCCGAGGTCGCCATGCACACCCCGACCTTGCCGGTGGCCTGGGCGTATCCGGTGGCCGCGTGTCCGGCGCCCTGTTCGTGGCGGACCAGCACATGACGGACCCGGTCCGAGTCCATCAACGGGTCGTACGCCGGAAGGATGCAGCCACCGGGGATACCGAACACGGTGTCCGCGCCGGCCTCCTCCAGGGAGCGGATGAGGGACTGGGCGCCCGTCACGTGCTCGGCGCCGGTGTCCGGCTGCCCGGCGGTACGGGGCCGCGCTTGCGGGAGGAGGGCCGCGGGGGCCTGCTGCACAGCGTTTGACATCGTCAGTTCCAAAAGTCCGTAGGGGTGTGGGCGAGGACGTATCGGTGACCGGCGGGAGCGGCCGGGAGGTGCGTGCCCGCCGCCGGGTGGTCACCGCATCGGTGCACCCGGCGGACTTCGGTGGCGGTCAGGGCGGGGTTCTTGCCGTCTGCAGGGCGTCGCAGGTGTGCCGTACGACATCGAGTCCGGCGAGCTTCCTGACCAGGAGGCCGTCCGCGGTGAGTTCGCCGCGGACCGCGACCGCCGCCGCGTAGCCACGGTCCACCGGGACGTCGAGCAGGGTCCAGCCGGACGGCGGGTACGGGCCCTCGGGGCCGCCCGAACCGACGTAGTCGAGTGCGGGGTCGCGGCCGAGCCCCGTGCCGAGGCCCTTGAGGTAGGCCTCCTTGCGGGTCCACAGCCGGGCCAGCGCCCGGGGCCTGGCCGGCGGGCTGAGCGCGGCCAGCTCGGCCTGCTCGTCCACGTGCAGCATCGCGGCGAGGTCGGCGGTGCCGTCCTCGTCCGGCACCAGTTCCACATCGACCCCGATGGGGGCCGCCGCGGTTCCGACGACGGCGAGATCGCCCCGGTGGGACAGCGAGAAGAACAGCCGCTCGTCGGCGTCGAGCACGGTGGGCCGGCCGTGCGGTCCGCCGCAGCAGGGGCAGGTGTCCCGGCCGAAGTGGACCTCCTCGGGCCGCAGGCTCAGGTACGAGCCGAGCAGCCGGCGAAGGGCGACATGCGCGGCCGTGAACCGGGTCCGGTCGGCGGCGTGCATGAGGGTGGCGGCACGTTGACGCTCGGTCGCGTCGAGTACCTGTTCGTCCAGGATGCCGGTGGGGACATCCGAGACCCGCAGGAGCCAGAGATCGAGTGAGCCAGGGGGTGGCAGCTCACGGACGACCCACGGCAGGGTTTGTTCCACGGGGTCTCTCCTGTTCGTACGAGAGTGACAGGCGAGTCGGGTCTCACGGCGTCACCGGCGCGACCGGCAGGTCGCGCCTTCGGCGCAGCGGCCCGATCAGAAGGAGCAGCGGGGTCAGGGCGAGTCCCGCGGTGAGCAGCCACAGGGTGGGCCGCAGTCCGAGGGCGGTGCCGAGGATCCCGCCGAGCAGGGAACCGAAGGGGATGGCGCCGAAGTTCGCCACCGAGACGCTGGCCGAGACGCGGCCGAGCAGCTGGGGCGGACAGTAGCGCTGACGGAACGCCCCCTGGATCACGTTGGCGAGCACCACGCCGAGCGAGAGGACCGCGCTTCCGACCACCAGGGCGGACAGCGTCCAGTCCGTTCCGGTCATCGGGATGAGCAGGGCGAACGGTGCGCTGGCGATCGTGGCGATCAGCAGTCCCCGGGCCGAACCGAACCGTGCGATCAGGCGTTTCGCGGTGGTGGCCCCGAGGATCCCGCCGATGCTGCTGGACGCGAGGAGCCAGCCGGTGGCGCCTTCGGGTACCCCGAGCTCACGGATGATGAAGACCGGCAGGATCGCCGCCTCGGCCGTCAGGAACAGGTTGGTGGCGGTGCCGTACAGGGTGAGGACGCGCAGGTACGGGTCCTTGAAGGTGTAGCGCACGCCCTCCTTGATGTCCTGTCGCAAAGCCCGCTGTTCCTCGGGTTTCTCCGGGCGCGGTTCGGTGCGCCGGATGCCGAGCAGGCAGAGCGCGGAGACGAGGAAAGTCACCGAGTTGACGAGGAGGCCGGAGGCGGCGCCGAACGCCTGGGCCAGCAGACCGCCGCCGCCGAGCCCCGCGACCTGGGCCACCGATTCGCTGCCCTGGAGCTTGGCGTTGGCCTCCTGGAGGTCCTCGGACTCGACGATGGAAGGGAGGTAGACCTTGTACGAGATCCCGAAGAACACCGCGGCGAACCCGTTGATCAGCGCCACGACCAGCAATTGGGTCATCGTCAGCACGCCGAGCCAGCCGGCCACCGGAACGCTGGCCAGGAGCACCAGCGGGACCAGGTTGCAGATCAGCATGATCGGGCGGCGTCGCATCCGGTCCACCCAGGCACCCGCGGGCAGGCCGATGAGCAGCCAGGGCAGCCAGGGCGCGGCGGCCAGCACGCTCACCCAGAAGGTGCTCGCGTCGAGCGTCACCACGGCCACCAGGGGCATGGCGACCCCGGTGATGTTGATGCCGACGCGGTTGGTCGTCTCGCCGAGCCACAGCAGCCGGAAGTCGTGGTGGCGGAGCAGTCCGCTGCGCGGCGGCCGCTTCTCCGCCTCCCGGGGAGGGCGTTCGGTCAGGCGTGCCGACATGTCGTCACCGCCTCGGTCACGGCCTGCGTCAGCAGTGCGGCTCCGTCCGACCAGCGGGCGCGCCGCGCGGTGGACTCGGCCCTGAGGGCGTCCCGTAGGGCTTCCAGGGCACGGATTCCGTCGGCCGTGGAGCCGGGTCCGCCGCCGTGGGCGCACGCCGCGGCCACCCGGTCGGGGGCCAGGGCGCCGTCGTCGACGGCGGCGAACCGTGCCGCGTCCACCAGCGACCGGCCGGATTCCAGGGCGCCGAGCACGGTCTCGCCGACCTGGTGGTGGGCGGCCCGGAACGGTGTCCCGTCCAGGACGAGCCGCTCCGCGAGGTACGTGGCCGAGGTGAAACCGTCCTCGGCGCGGGCCGTCATGCGTTCCCGTTCCGGTTCCGTGCCCGCCACCACCAGGCTCAGCAGCGTCACCGCGTCGGTGGTGCTGCTCAGACCGGGCCAGAGGTGCCGTACGGACTCGGTGCCCACCGCGATGGCGTTGGTGTAGCCGCCGGTGGTCATCGCGGACGCCGCGCCGACGAAGGCGCCGAGACCGGCGGTGGATCTGCCCTGGATGTGTTCGAGCAGGAAGGGGTTGCGCTTCTGCGGCATCATCGAGCTGGAGCCGACGAGGGTGTCGCCGACCCGCAGCAGTCCGAACTCCTCCGAGGTCCAGGTGCTCAGGTCGCGTCCGGCGCGGGCGAGCGCGACGCCGAGGACGGCGGAGGCGGACAGCAGGCCGAGCACGAAGTCCCGGGAGGCGACCGCGTCGACCGAGTTGGTCGCGGCGGAGCTGAAGCCGAGCAGTTCGGCGGTGCGCCGGGGGTCGATGGGGACGGAGGTTCCGCCGATCGCGCCGGCGCCCAGCGGGTTGACGTCGAGCTGGCGTCCGGCGTCGAGCAGCGACTCGTACGCGCGCAGCACCGCGCCGGCGACTCCGGCGAGGTAGTGGCCGTAGCTGATCGGTACGGCCGGCTGGCCGTGGGTGTAGGCGGGCATGATCACGTCGCGGTACTCCTCGGCCTTCGCCAGGAGCACCCCCGCCAGCCGGTCGACCGCGTCGAGCAGTGCGCGGTAGGGGCCGCGCGTCTTGAGCCGGGTGGTGGTGGCGTTGAGGTCGTTGCGCGACCGGCCGGTGTGCAGGATGCCGCCGGTCTCGTCGCCCAGCCGGTCGATGAGGTGTCCCTCGTACGCCAGGTAGACGCCGCGTGGCATCGGGGTGGCCCGGACCGGTGCGAAGTCCTGTCCGCGCAGTTCCTCGATGGTGCGCAGCAGGGCCGCGGCCCGGTCCGCGTCGACGATGCCGCGCTCGGTGAGCATGATCAGGTGGGCCCGGTCGACCTCGCTGATGCAGCGCAGCTCCTCGCCGAGTCCGTCCGCGGTGTCCGGCAGGTACTGGTCGTAGACGATGCGGTGCGCCTCGGCGTCGAGCGCGGCCTTGAGCCGGCCGGTGTCGACGCCCCGCGCTGTCGCCGCGGTCATGCGAATGCCTCCTCGGTGTGCAGGTCCGCGTAGGACACGGCCTCGCCGAGCAGGGCCACGGCCCGGTCGGCGGCCTCGGCCGCCCGGACCGAGCGGTCGGCGACGGCGATGGCGTGGCCGACGCGGCCCCGGAAGTCCTCGGCGGGGCCGACGGGTTCGCCCGGGGCGCGGTAGAGCACGGCCTCGACGGCGCCGGGTACGGTGCGGGCGCGGGCCACGGCTTCCGTGAGGGTGCCGGACCGGGCGAGGATGCCGTCCTGTGCCGCGGTGAGGAACCGGATCGAGGCGCGGGCGTATCCGGAGCGCTCCAGCTCGGGAGCGTTGCCGAGCGCGGCCAGCACCTGGGCGCGCACCAGGTCGATCCCGCAGGCCCTGCGGACGAGTTCGGGGATCATGCCGCCGGCCAGCCGGGGGTTGACCTCGATGACCTCGGCGGTCCGGGGTCCGGTCAGGCGCAGTTCGACATGGGCGGCCCCCCAGCCGAGGCCGAGCGCCCGCACCGCGCGGACCGCGGACTCGCGCAGCGCGATCTCCTGTTCGCCGGGCAGGGCGGCCGGTACGTCGTGGCCGATCTCGACGAAGGAGGGCAGCGCGCCGACGTGCTTGGCGACGGTGACGACGGCGTCGGTGCCGAACACCTCGACGGAGAACTCCGGCCCCGTCAGGTACTCCTCGACCAGGATCCGGCCCGGGGCGGCGATGCCCCGCTCGTTGACGGTGGCCGCCAGCAGCGTCCCGGCGTGTTCGGCGACCTCGTCGAGGTCCGCGCAGAGCCGTACGCCCAGACTCCCCGATCCCTGCACCGGTTTGACCACCACGGGCAGTCCGATGGAGCGGGCCGCGGTGAGCGCGTCGGAGACCTCGGAGACCACGGCGAAGTCCGGCGAGCCGACGCCCGCGTCGGTGAGCACCCGGCGCTGCTCGGCCTTGTCGCGGCAGGCCCGTACGGCCTCGGCCGAGGGGCCGGGCAGCCCGAGCCGGTAGGCCAGCGCGGCGGTGGTCGGTACGTAGTACTCGGAGCTGGTCAGGACGCCCGCGATGGTGGCGCCGTCCTCCAGGGTGCGGACGGCCGCCCACAGCGCGGCCTCGTCGGAGGTGTCCACGACGACCGTCCGCAGCCGGTCCTCGGCGGCGTACGGGTAGCGGGCCGGGTCCGCGCACAGCAGTACGGGCACCACGCCCAGCTCGGCCGCGCGCCGCGCGAACAGCCGTCCCGTACCGGTGGTGTTGCTCTCCACCAGGAGCAGCAGGCTCTCGCTCATGACTCGACCACCGGCATCACCACGTCGTCGAAGCCGCGGCGGGCCCACAGCAGCCTCGACCAGGCGGCGGTGGCGTCCAGCGGGTGCTCGACGGTGACCGGGCCGTCGACGGCCGGGGCGGGGACGATCCCCTGCTCGCTCAGCCAGCTGTCGTTGTAGACCGTGGACTGGTAGCGGTAGCCCTCGTCCGGGAGCACCATCACGACGGTGCTGTCCGGGTTCTGTTCGGCCCACCACGACGCCACCTGGAAGGACGCGCCGCTGGTCGGGCCCATGAACAGGCCGTGTTCGCGGTAGAGCTGGTGGGTCGCGTGGAACGCCTCGGGGGCCGTCACCCAGTGGACCTCGTCGTACGCCGCGTGCTTGACGTTGCCCGGGTGGATGCTGCTGCCGAGCCCGCGCAGCATGCGCGGTCCGTCCGGGCTGCCGAAGATGATGCTGCCCTGGGTGTCCACGCCGACCAGGTGCAGTGCCGGGCCGGTCTGCCGCAGCGCCGCGGCGAGTCCGCCGGTGGAGCCGCCCGAACCCACCGGTCCGACCAGGCAGTCCACGGCGCCGACGGTGGTGCCGATCAGGTCGGCGACGATGCCGTACGCGCCCGGGTTGTCGGGGTTGTCGTACTGGCCGGGGACGAAGGCGTCCGGGTGCTGCCGGCGCAGCTCGGCGACGCGGGCGAGCCGGGCGCCCTGGATGCCGCCGGCCTGCCCGGTGTGCTCGACGATCTCCACCGTCGTGCCGAGCATTTCGAGCCGGGTGCGCAGGTCCCGGTCGATCGCCGAGTCGCCGACGATGGTCAGCGGGTAGCCGCGCAGGCGGCAGACCATGGCCAGGCCCAGGGCGAAGGTGCCCGAGGAGGTCTCGATGATCCGGGTGCCCGGGGAGATCAGGCCGGCCGCCTCGGCCCGGTCGAGTATGTAGCGGGCGGGCAGCAGCTTCATCAGGCTGAAGGCCGCGGCGTAGAGGTTGTCGGTCACCTTGATGATGCGTGGCAGCTCCGTGGCCTCCACGATCGAGGAGTGAGCCTTGGGCAGAGTCGTCGTCGTCATGTCAGTCACCCGTTGTGTAGTTCCACTGCTCGTGAATTCCGAGCTCTTGCAGGAGGTCCTGTGCCAGGTCGGTCCGCGCCTCGACCTCGGGGTCGTCCCGGTCGAAGAGAAGACCGGCGATGTCCCCGCTGTGCGCCGCCTGTACGCCGACGGCTCCGGTGGTCCGCGCGATGTCCCGGATGCGGTCGAGGTCCGGTATCGGCAGATGCCGCTGGTTGATCTCCGTACTGGCCGTGGCCACCGAGCCCAGCAGGGCCACGTCCTTCATCTGGATGGCCTCCCGCAGCATCGCCTGGAGCCGGGTGAAGAGGTCGATGTCGTCCTGCCCGTAGCGGGCCGGCGAGAGGGCCAGGGTGTCCACGCCCCGCCCGCCGCCCTCGGGCCGCGAGCCGAAGCCGAGGACCCGCAGGGCGGGCATCCGGTAGCCGAAGTCCTCGATCACCGTGCCCTCGCGCTGGGCGAAGAGGACGGTCGACTCCTCGAACATCAGGGAGTCGGACGCGGTCTCCGCACGCACCGCGATCCGGGCGACCTCCTGCGGCGGCAGCGGGCTGACGAACGCGTCCTTCACCGCCCAGATGGCGGCGAGCACATCGCTGGTGGACGAGCCGAAGCCCCGGCACAGCGGGACGTCGCCGGTGAGGTCGAGATGGCCGCCCGCCGGCTCGGCGCCCGGTGGTGTCACGGCGCGGACCGCGAGTTCGGCCGCGCGCCGTGCCTTGCCCTTCCAGTCCGGCGTGACGGTGACCTCGGCACCGGGGGCGGGGATGAACGTCGCACGGGTCGCGTGAATGGTGCAGGGAAGAGTGACGAGACCTCGGGTGAGCCCGCCGTCACCGGGGAACACGCCTTGCAGGATCTCGCCGTGGTGGACGGGGGCTGAAGCTACCCCGACACGCCAGCCGGAATGATCAACCATTTCCTTGACTTTCTGTTGCCGGGAGCCGTGGCCTGCGGATGGGTTCACGCTATGCAGGCCGGAACCCGCGGCCCGGCGGCATGAGCGGCAGCACGCGGGCAATTCGGGGTACGGGGACGGCGGCGCACGCGAAGGTGCCCGGGTCCGCCGTCATCGGCGGACCCGGGCACCTGTGGTGCGCCCAGGGTCAGTGACGCACCCCGCGCAACTCCTCGGCCAGCGCCTTTCCTATCTCGCGCAGCGGTTCGGCGGTGGTCATGTCCCAGTGCTCGCAGTCGATGTCGTACTCCTCGACCCGGCCCGCGACATGGGGTGCCCAGGCGTCGGCGCCGCCCGAGGCGGCCGGTGTGCGGGCGGCGTTGAAGAACACCGCGTCGCCGCCGAACCGCCGCCGGGGGACGTACCGGTAGCGCATCTCCAGGTTGCCGGCCGTCGCGGCGACGACCGCCGCGGCCTGGGCCGGTTCCAGCGCGCCCAGGATCGCGTCCTCGGCGCGCAGCACGCCGGCCAGCTCCTCGGCGTCCGGGGCGGTGTCGGCGCACCGCACGTCGAGTCCGGCGCCGCGGCCGCCGAGCAGGGCGGTCAGCACCTCCCGGCCGGTGATGGCGGGTGGCCGGAAACCGTCGGGCAGCGGGTAGGAGTCGAGCAGCGCCAGGATGGCCACCTCCTCGCCCTGCTCCTCCAGCCTGGCGGCGATGGCGTGCGCCACCAGACCGCCGAACGACCAGCCGAGCAGGTGGTACGGGCCGTGGGCCTGGACGGAGCGGATCTCGGCCACGTAGCCGTCGGCCATCTCCTCGATCCCGGCCGGCCGGTCCGAGGGGCTGGTCAGCTCCTTCGCCTGGAGCCCGATCAGCGGCCGCCGCCCGCCGATGTGCCGGAGGAGTCCGGCGTACGACCAGCTCATCCCGGAGATCGCGTGGACGCAGAACAGCGGGGCCTCGGTGCCGGAGCCGGACGCGGCCCGGATGGGCAGCAGCGTCTCCATCGGGTCGCCGCCGGTGTTGGTGGCGATGTGTTCGGCGAGCAGCACCGGCGTCGGGTACTGGAACAGGTCCCGGATGGTGACGCGGGTGTCCCAGATGGAGCGGATCCGGCCGATCAGCCGGGTGGCGAGCAGCGAGTGGCCGCCCAGTTGGAAGAAGTGGTCGTCGATGGTGACCGAGGTCAGCCCCAGGACGTCCGCGAAGAGGCCGCACAGGACTTCTTCCGCCGGGGTGCGCGGCTCGCGTCCTCCCGCGGTGTCGGTCTGCTGCGGCTCGGGCAGCGCACGGCGGTCGAGCTTGCCGTTGACCGTCAGGGGCAGTGCCTCCAGCGGCACGATCGTGGCCGGCACCATGTACTCGGGCAGGGCGGCGACCGCGTGCCGGCGCAGCTCGGTCAGGTCCGGCCGGCTGCCTTCGGTGGGCACCACGTACGCCACCAGCCGTTTGTCACCGGGCCGGTCCTCGCGGATCAGCACCGCCACCTGGGCGAGGGAGGGGTGCCGCAGCAGTGCCGATTCGATCTCACCCGGCTCGATGCGGAATCCCCGCAGCTTGATCTGCTGGTCGGCCCGGCCGAAATACTCCAGCGCGCCGTCCTGGCTCCAGCGGGCCAGGTCGCCGGTCCGGTACATCCGTGAGCCCGGCGCACCGTGCGGGTCGGCGACGAACCGCTCCGCGCTCAGTGCGGGCTGTCCGATGTAGCCGTGGGCGAGGCCGTGTCCGGCGACATAGAGCTCGCCGGGGACGCCCGGCGGAAGCTGCCGGAGGTTCTCGTCGAGCACGTAGGCGTGCTTGCCGGCGATGGGCCGTCCGATCGGGATGGCCGGTTCCGGGCGGGTGAGGGTGTGGGCGGTGGTGAAGCCCATGCTCTCGGCCGGTCCGTAACCGTTGACGAGGTGGAGGTGGGGGTGGTCGGCGAGTGCCTTGGCGGTGTGGGCGGGTGAGGCGGCCTCACCGGCGGTCATGGCCTCCTTGATCCGGGAGAAGACCGCCGGGTGCTCGTCGAGCATGTGGTTGAAGAGGCTCGCCGACATCTGGAGAGTAGTGATCCCGTGCCGCTCCACCAGCTCCGCGATCTGGTGCGGGTCGGTGTGCTGGCCGGGCTGGAGGACGCAGACACCGCCGTGCAGGAGCGGTCCGAAGACCTCCAGGGCGAAGGCGTCCCACGACACCGGGGAGCTCTGCAGATAGGTCTGCCCGGGGCCGAAGTCCAGGTAGTCGGGGCCGATGAACGTGGCGGCCAGTGCCCGGTGCGAGGCGGCGACCCCCTTGGGGACTCCGGTGGATCCGGAGGTGAACATCACGCAGGCGAGGGACTCGGGGTGCCCGCCCGTCTCCACCGGGGTCCCGGGCAGCGCGCTGATCGTGGGTATCTCCGCGGTCAGGTCGACCAGGGTGGCCGGGGTCGACAGGGCCGTCAGGTGGGCCTGGGTGACCAGTGCCGCCGGGTCGGTCTGCCCGAGCACGGTGTTCAGCCGGTCGGCCGGGAACTGCGGGTCGAGCAGGGTGTATCCGGCCCCGGTCTTCAGTGCGGCGAGCAGGGTGGCGATCAGTTGCGGGGACCGTTCCAGATGGATGGCGACGATGCTGCCCGGGGTGACCCCGCGCGCCGTCAGGTGGCGGGCCAGCCGGTTGGACCAGATGTCCAGCTCCTGGTACGTGACCTGCTGTTCCTCGTGGACCAGCGCCACCGAGTGCGGGGTGCGGGCGGCCTGCTCCGTGAAGAGCGCGTCGAGCCCGAGGGCGGGCGCCGGCGACTGGGCTCCGCTCCACTCCCGCAGCTGCTCCCGCTCGTGCCCGGACACCATCTCCAGCTCGGCGAGCGGGAGATCGGGGGTGGCCACGGCGCCGGTGAGGAGCCGGACCAGGCGGTCCGCCGTGGCCTCGATGGTGCGGGCGTCGTACAGGTCGGTGGTGTACTCGACGAGTATGTCGAGGCCGTCGGGGCGGCCGTCGGCGGCGCGGTTCTCGGCGAACGCGAAGGTGAGGTCGAACTTGGCGACGGAGACCGGCGGGATGGCGAACTCGCTCTCCAGTCCGGCCAGTCGGGGGGCCTCACTGCTGGTGTCGCCGACGGTGAGCATGACCTGGAAGAGGGGGTGGCGGGCGGTGGTGCGCTCGGGGTTGAGGGCTTCGACCAGCCGGTCGAACGGCAGGTCCTGGTGGGCCCAGGCGGCGAGGTCGGTCTCGCGGACCCGGGTGAGGAGCTCGCGGAAGCTGGGGGCGCCGCTGGTGTCGGTGCGCAGGACGAGGGTGTTGACGAAGAAGCCGACGAGGTCGTCGAGCTTCTGGTCGGTGCGGCCCGCGACGGGTGAGCCGAGCGGGATGTCGTGCCCGGCGCCGGAGCGGGACAGCAGGGTCGCCACGGCCGCCTGGGCCACCATGAACAGGGTGGTCCCGGTGTCCTGGGCCAGCTCCATCAGGGCGGTGTGCAGTTCGGCGGGGCAGTGCACGGCGTGGGTGCGGCCGCGGTTGGAGGCGACGGCGGGGCGGGCGTGGTCGGCGGGGAGCGTGGCCTCCTCCGGCAGGTCGGCGAGCACCTCGCGCCAGTGGTCGAGCTGGCGTTCCTCGTCGCGTTCCAGGAGTCGTTGCTGCCAGAGGGAGTAGTCGGCGTACTGGACCGGCAGCGGTTCCCATGCGGGGGCGGCGCCCTCGGTGCGGGCCTCGTAGGCGGTGGCCAGGTCGCGGAAGAGCGGTCCGTTGGACCAGCCGTCGGAGGCGATGTGGTGGATCACGAGCATGAGCACGTGGTCCTCGGCTCCCAGCTTCAGCAGCTGCGCCCGGTAGGGCGGTTCGGCCGCCAGGTCGAAGGTCCGGCCGGCCAGGTCGGCCAGCCGCTCGGTGAGCTCCTCCTCGGTGGTGGTGAGCAGCGGGAGGTCGGCGCCGGTCGGGGGCAGGATGTGCTGGTGGGGGGTGCTCTCATGGGTGGGGAAGACGGTGCGCAGGCCCTCGTGGCGGGTGGTGAGGTCGGTGAGGGCGAGCCGGAGGGCCTGGTGGTCGACGGGGCCCTTGAGCCGCAGGGCGAGCGGGATGTTGTAGGTGGCGGACGGTCCTTCCATCTGGTCGAGGAACCACAGCCGCTGCTGCGCGGAGGAGAGCGGAATGATCTCCGGCCGCTCCTCGGGCACCAGCGCGGGGCGCCGCTCCCCGCTGCCCTCGGCCGCGATCCGCTCGGCCAGTTGCGCGACGGTGGCGTACTGGAACAGGTCCCGGATGGTGATCTCGGTCTCCCACACGGCCCGGATGCGGCTGATGAGGCGGGTGGCGAGCAGGGAGTGTCCGCCGCGCCGGAAGAAGTGGTCGTCGATGGTGACCGACGGCAGTCCGAGAACGGCGGCGAAGAGGCCGCACAGGACTTCCTCGGCGGGTGTGCGGGGCGGGCGTCCCCCGGTGTCGGTGCTCTGCCGGGGCGCGGGCAGGGCGCGCCGGTCGACCTTGCCGTTGGTGGTGAGGGGGATCTCGTCGAGGACGACGAAGGCGGAGGGGACCATGTACTCGGGCAGCGCTCCGGCGAGTTCGCGGTGCACGGCCTCGGTGTCGATCCGGGTGCCGTCGGCGGCGACGAGGTAGGCGGCGAGGCGCTTGTCGCCGGGCCGGTCCTCCCGGACCACGACCGTCGCCTGGCCCACGCTCGCATGGGCGGCCAACGCGCTCTCGATCTCGCCGAGTTCGATCCGGAAGCCCCGCAGCTTGACCTGCTGGTCGGCGCGGCCGAGGTATTCGAGGGAGCCCTCGTGGTTCCAGCGGACCAGGTCGCCCGTGCGGTACATCCGCGTACCGGCCGGACCGTACGGGTCGGCGACGAAGCGGTCCGCCGTCAGCGAGGCACGGTTGAGGTAGCCCTGTGCCAGTCCGGCGCCCGCGATGTACAGCTCGCCGGGGGCGCCCGGCGGGACAAGTCGCAGGCCGTCGTCGAGGACGTAGAGGCGGTGGTTGTCGAGGGGTTCGCCGATCGGGACGGCGCCCACGTAGTCCAGTGGACGGTGGATGCGGTGGGTGGTGGCGAAGGTCGTCGTCTCCGTCGGACCGTAACCGTTGACGACCGTGACGTCCGGGCAGCGGTCCATGACACGGCGCACCGCCTCCGGCGGGACCACGTCACCGCCCGCCCACACCTCACGCACCCCGACGAACGCCTCGGGTGCCTCCTCCGCCATGACGCGGAAGAGACCGGCGGTCATCCAGAGGGCGGTGATCCGGTGCTCGGCCAGCAGCCGCTGGTAGTCGGCGGGGGCGAGGTGGCCGCGCGGTGCCACCACGACCGTGCGGCCGTTGAGCCACGGCACCCAGATCTCGTACGTGGAGGCGTCGAAGGCGGCCGGCGAGTGGAAGAGCACGCGCCGGTGGTTGCCGTTGGCGTACATGGTCTGGGCGGCCAGGTCCGCCACATTGCGGTGGGTGACCGAGACCCCCTTCGGGACCCCCGTCGAACCCGAGGTGAACATCGCGTACACCGGCTGGTCGGGGTGGATGGTGTGGGCCGGGGCGGTGGCGGGCAGCCGGTCGAGGCCGGTGGTGTCGCCGAGGACGACGATCTGCGCGTCGGCTTCCAGGACGACCTGGTGGTCCGAGAGCGCCTGGTCGGTGAGGAGGACCGGTGCCCGGGTGTCGGCCAGGATCTGGACGAGCCGGCTGTCGGGGTCGGTGGTGTTCAGCGGGGCGTACACGGCACCGGCCTTGACCACGGCGAGCAGCGCGGTGAGCAGGTCGGTCGAGCGTTCCATCAGGACGGCGACCACGTCGTGCCGCCGGACCCCGACGTCGATGAGGTGGTGGGCCAGCCGGTTGGTGACCTCGTCGAGTTCCGCGAAGGTCAGGTCGTGGTCCTCGTCCACCAGGGCTATCGCGTCCGGGGTGCGGGCGGCCTGGGCGGCGAACAGCTCCGCCAGACTCATCCCGGACGTTCCGGTGTCGGTGCCGCTCCGCTCCTCCAGGAGAAGCCGCCGCTCGTGCTCGCCGAGGAGGTCGAGGACCGACAGGGGGGTGTCGGGCGAGGTGACCACGGCCTCCAGCAGCCGGTTGAGTCTGGCCATGAGGGCGTCGATGGTCCGGGCGTCGTAGAGGTCGGTGGCGTACTCGATGGTGATGTCCAGGCCGTCCGGGCGGCCGTCGCGGGTGCGGTGCTCGGCGAAGCCGAACGTCAGGTCGAACTTGGCGATCTGCAGGGCGCTGTACTCGGTGCGGGCGTCGAGCCCGGGGAAGCCGATGACGTCCGATCCTGCCTCGCCCATGGTGAGCATCACCTGGAAGAGCGGGTGGCGGGAGGCGGAGCGCTCGGGGTTCAGCACCTCGACGAGCCGGTCGAACGGCAGGTCCTGGTTGTCCCAGGCGGCGAGGTCCGTCCTGCGGACCCGGGAGAGCAGGTCGCGGAAGCTCGGGTCGCCGCTCAGGTCCGTGCGCAGCACCAGGGTGTTGACGAAGAAGCCGACCAGTCCGTCGAGTGCCTCGTCGATACGTCCCGACACCGGGGAGCCGATGGGGATGTCGGATCCGGCCCCGGAGCGGGACAGGGCGGTCGCCACGGCGGCCTGGACCGCCATGAAGAGCGTGGCGCCGGACTCCCGCGCGAGATGGGTCAGACCGATGTGGAGTTCGGCGGGCAGATGGACGTCGCAGGTGGCGCCCACGTACGAGGCGGAGGCGGGACGCGGACGGTCGGCCGGCAGGGTGGCCTCCTCCGGCAGCTCGGCCAGGGCCCGGCTCCAGAAGTCCAGTTGGCGCGCTCCGGCGCTCTCCGGGTCGTCGCCCTCGCCGAGCAGTTCCTGTTGCCAGAGGGTGTAGTCGGCGTACTGGACCGGGAGCGGCTCCCAGTCGGGCACGACGCCCCGGGCGCGGGCTTCGTAGGCGGTGGCGAGGTCCTGGAGCAGGGGCGCGGTCGAGCCGCCGTCCGACACGATGTGGTGCATCACGATGAGCAGTACGTGTTCCTGCTCGCCGAGGGCGATCAGGCGTGCCCGGACCGGGAGGTCCACCGCGAGGTGGAAGACCTGGGCGGACTCCTCGGCGAGCACGGTGGGGAGCGTCGCGGCGTCGGCCGGGATGACCCGCAGTTCGAGTTCCACGTCCTCCTCGGCGAGGATGTCCTGGTACGGGGTGCCGTCCTGGTCGGGGAAGAGGGTGCGCAGGCTCTCGTGTCTGGCGAGCACGTCCAGGAGCGCCGACTGGAGCGCGGCGCGGTCGAGTTCGCCGTTGAGCCGCACGGCGAGCGGGATGTTGTAGGTGGTCGACGGCCCTTCCATCTGGGCGATGAACCAGAGCCGCTGCTGGGCGAATGACAGGGGAATCACTTGGTCACTCCCATCCGGCGCATCGGCCGAAGTCTGGGCCGCGCGGCCTCGGCGCCGTCGAGCTTCTCGACGAGCGTGGCCACGATCGGGTTTTCGAAGAGGGTCGCCACGGAGAGCTCGACCCCGAGTACGGTGCGGATCCGGCCGACGAGCCGGGTGGCGAGGAGCGAGTGCCCGCCGAGGTTGAAGAAGTGGTCGTCGATGGTGACCGAGGGCAGTCCGAGGATCTCCGCGAAGAGTCCGCACAGGACTTCTTCCTTGGCGGTGCGCGGTGCGCGCCCGGTGGTCTCGTTGCTGAACTGCGGTGCGGGCAGGGCGCGTCGGTCGACCTTGCCGTTGACGGTGAGCGGGATCTCGTCGAGGACGACGAAGGCGGACGGGATCATGTAGTCGGGCAACAGCCCGGACACCTGCCGCTGTACGTCCCCGGGTTCGATCCGGGCGCCTTCCTCGGCGGTGAGGTAGGCGACGAGGCGCTTGTCGCCGGGCCGGTCCTCCCGGACCACGACGGTCGCCTGGGCCACGCCCGGCCGGCCGACGAGGACGGTCTCGATCTCGCCCGGCTCGATGCGGAAGCCGCGCAGTTTGACCTGCTGGTCGGCGCGGCCGAGGTATTCGAGGGAGCCCTCGTGGTTCCAGCGGACCAGGTCGCCGGTCCGGTACATCCGGGTGCCGGAAGGACCGTACGGGTCGGCGACGAAGCGGTCCGCCGTCAGTGTCGGGCGGTCGAGATAGCCCTGGGCCAGTCCGGCGCCCGCGATGTAGAGCTCGCCGGGGGTGCCCGGGGGCAC
Source organism: Streptomyces sp. DvalAA-43 (assembly GCF_900091725.1). GTDB lineage: Bacteria > Actinomycetota > Actinomycetes > Streptomycetales > Streptomycetaceae > Streptomyces > Streptomyces pulveraceus. The sequence continues at coordinate 18,056 of NZ_FMBW01000081.1, forward strand.
CAGCCGCAGACCCTCGTCCAGGACGTAGAGGCGGTGGTTGTCGAGGGGCTCACCGATGGGAAGGGCGCCCGCGTAGTCGAGGGGGCGGTGGATGCGGTGGATGGTGGCGAAGGTGGTGGTCTCCGTCGGACCGTAGCCGTTGACGACCGTGACGTCCGGGCAGTGGTCCATGACACGGCGCACCGCCTCCGGCGGAACCACGTCACCGCCCGCCCACACCTCACGCACCCCGGCGAACGCCTCCGGCACCTCCTCCGCCATGACGCGGAACAGACCCGCCGTCAGCCACAGCGCGGTGATCCGGTGTTCGGCCAGCAGCCGGTGGTAGTCGGCCGGGGCCAGGTGTCCGGCGGGGGCGAGGACAAGGGTGCCGCCGTTGAGCCAGGGCACCCATGTCTCGTACGTCGCGGCGTCGAACGCCATCGCCGAGTGGAACAGCACCCGCGCGTGGTCACCGTTGGCGTACATCGTCTGGGCGGCCAGGTCCGCGACATTGCGGTGCGTGACGGCGACGCCCTTCGGGACGCCCGTCGAGCCGGAGGTGAACATCGCGTACACCGGCTGGTCCGGATGCACCGGCACCCCGGGGTCGGAAGCGTCCGTCGACGCGTCCGCCCCGTCCGTCACCGGCCCCAGCACCCGTACCCCCGCCGGCACCGCCAGCGAGCCCGGGTCCCGGTCCGTCACCAGATGCGTGACCCCGGACTGCCCCACGATCAGCTCGACCCGGTCGGCGGGATAGCGGGTGTCCAGCGGC
>NZ_FMBW01000023.1 GCF_900091725.1 Streptomyces sp. DvalAA-43
GAGGAGATGACGAGGCCGGTGGCGAGCTGGGCGAGGCCTTTCCAGGCTTGTCCCATGGCGTCCCAGCCGCCGAAGCCGACGAGGGTGCCCAGGCCCTTGATGGTGCCCCAGATCCCGTCGACGATGAGTCCGTCCCAGACGAACGACTTGACCCAGTGTCCGACCTCGTACCAGTGGTGTTTCTCCTCGACGGGGTCGCCCCAGGGGAGTTTGGCGTTCTTGAGGTCGTCGGCGTTGAATCCGTACTGGTCCTTGCGGTCGGACCCGTCGCCGGCGACCATCTGCGTTCCGCCGAACAGGGCGGTGATCTTGTTGTGGCAGGTGCGTTCGGCGGCCCAGAACGCGGCGACGGTCGCGGTGATGTCGTCGCGGAGCTGGTTGTGCTCCTCGACCTTGTCGCCGTCGTACTCCCAGTCGTCGTCGTCCTTGTTGTCGTTCACGAACTTCGTCGCGTCCGTCTTGAGCTGTTCGAGTTTCGTGACCAGCGGACGGATCTCGCTCGCGTAGTCCGACAGCGACGAGGCGACCTTCTCCAGGTCGTCCGCGAACCCGTCGGCCCGGTCCTGGACCGGTTTCGTCGACGCGAACAGCTGGTCGGCCTCGGGGGCCTTGTAGTAGGCGGACAGGGCCTGGAAGTGGGTGTGGACGGAGGAACCGGTGTCCCGGATGTTTCCCGCGTCCTTGGTCAGGCTCGCGTGGTCCTTCTCCAGCTGGCCGAGATCACCGGTGTACTGCGGAATCGCCTCGGGCTTGATCACCGCGACTGCACCCCCGGCTTCTTCGGGTCCAGGTCCACCGCGCCCAGCGCCTTGCGCTGCGCCTCGGCGGCCATGTCGAGGTCACCGTCCAGGTACGCGGTCGTCGCGTCCACCGCACCCGTCAGCGACTTCCCCGCCCGCGCCGCGATGAACTTCAGATCCGGAGTGGTGTGCTCGGCGAACTGCGACAACGCGAGCGCGACCAGACCACCCACGGCCTCACCGCCCTTGCCACCGCTGTCACCACCACCGCCTTCGGCGGTGATCGTGCCCGCACTCGACGCCGCCGACGTCATGTGATCCCCGTACGACGTCGCATACGTCTGGATCTTCGACGCGACCTCACCCGTCGTCTTCAGCACACCCTGAATACCCTGCGGCTTCAAATCCCAGCC
>NZ_FMBW01000094.1 GCF_900091725.1 Streptomyces sp. DvalAA-43
TGCGCCGCGAGTGGCGGCGCATCGCGAGCGGTCGGGCCGGCAACTCGGGGAGACCCAGTGCGACCGGCTCTCCAGCGGTCATGGCGTCACCGGTTCCCGGAGATGGTCTCGCGCGCCGCGCGCAGGGATTCCTTCAGCGATCCCATGGTGGCGAGCACGGCGGTGGGCTCGTAGCCGCAGTGCGCCATGCAGTTGGCGCAGCGCGGGTCCTTGCCCCGGCCGTACTTGTCCCAGTCGGTCTCCTCGATGAGCTGACGGTACGTCGGCACGTAGCCGTCGCTCATCAGGTAGCAGGGCCGCTGCCAGCCGAACAGCGAATAGTTCGGGATGGCCCAGGCCGTGCACGGGAAGTCCGCCTTGCCTTCCAGGAAGTCCAGGAAGAGCGGCGAGTGGTTCAGCCGCCAGCGGGCCCGGTTGCCGCCCGCGAACGCCTTCTTGAAGAGTTCGCGGGTCTGCTCGACGCCCAGGAAGTGCTCCTGGTCCGGGGCCTTCTCGTAGGCGTAGGCGGGCGAGATCATCATCTCGTCGACCTTCAGGTCGTCATTGAGGTAGTTGAGGACCTCGATGATGGTCTGCGGGGTGTCGGTGTTGAAGAAGGTGGAGTTGGTGGTGACCCGGAAGCCGCGCCGCTTGGCCTCCTTCATCGCCGCCACCGCCTCGTCGAAAACGCCTTCCTTGGCGACCGATTCGTCGTGCCGTTCCCGCAGCCCGTCGATGTGCACGGCGAAGGCGAAGTACGGCGAGGGCGTGAATTTCTCCATCTTCTTCCGCATCAGCATCGCGTTGGTGCACAGGAAGACGTATTTCTTGCGCGCCACCAGCTGCCGGACGATCTCATCGATCTGCGGGTGCATCAGCGGTTCGCCGCCCGCGATGGAGACCATCGGGGCACCCGATTCGAGCACGGCGCCCACGGCCTGGGCCACCGGCATGCGCTGCTTGAGCACGCCGGCCGGGTGCTGGATCTTCCCGCAGCCCTCGCACGCGAGATTGCAGGCGAACAGAGGCTCCAATTCCACGATGAGCGGGAATTTCTCCCGCTTACGGAGCTTCTGCTCCATGAGATACGTCGCAACCTTGATGGACTGACGGAGCGGCATGGCCATCTGGCTCACCTCCTGGGGAGCAGCAAAGATCGGTGCCATTCGTAGAAAGCAGGCAGGACGGCACGGAGAACACGGAAGGCTGATATTCCACCGCGTATCGTGCCGATGCGGACGAGCTCATGCTCCGGAGCATCCACGACCACCCGTACGGCGGCAACCGGACGCGGCCCGGAACGCAGAGCGGTGCGCAGAGTGGCGGCGGACTCCATGTCCACCGCGATCGCCCCGGTGGCCCGCAGCTCGGCCCGCCCGGGTCCGCGTACGACATGGGCGGAGCCGGCCAGCGGACCGGTGTGGACGGCGCGGCCGGGCACCGCCCTGGCCAGGGCCTCGGCGAGCAGGCCCGGACCGGTGCAGACCGTCGAGTCCCCGGCTTCCCGGGTCTCGTCGGCGACCACCAGGTCCCCGGGGTGCATCCCGGGGACCAGCCCGGCGCAGAACCCGGAGGCGAGGACCACCGTGGTGCTCGCCCGGTCCCGGCCGAGCGCCCGCGAGACGGCCTCCTCGGCGGCCGCGGGCCCCATGCCCGTACGGAGCACGGCCACCGGTCCGGGGGCGGCGCCGGCCCTGCCCCGGCCGCTGCGCAGGGCGAACTGCTCGATGCCGAGCGCGCAGGCGATCAGCAGCGGCGCCTCGGGGGCGGCCGTTCCCGGCCCGTCGGCCATCAGGCCTCCTTGCGGGTGGCCGTGCGGTCGGCGAACGGTTCGCCGTACACGTAGCGCCCGAGTGCGGTGAGCGGGAAAACCTGCCGGTAGAGGTGGTAGTTGATGGAGAAGTCCCACGGGAATCCGGTGCCCGTGAAGTACGGCTCGTCCCAGGACCCGTCGGGCCGCTGCGTCTCGCCGAGCCAGGAGACCCCGCGCTGGACGGCCCCGCTGTCCCGTCGTCCCGCGGCGAGCAGCGCGAGCAGCGCCCAGGCGGTCTGGGAGGGGGTCGAGGCGCCGTGCCCGATCCACTTCTCCTCCCGGTACGAGCGCAGGTCCTCGCCCCAGCCGCCGTCGTCGTTCTGCACGGACTCCAGCCAGCCGACCGCGCGGCGGATCGCCGGGTGCGTCGGGGGCAGCCCGGCGGCCACCAGCGCGGGCACCACCGAGCCCGTGCCGTAGACGTAGTTGACGCCCCAGCGGCCGAACCAGGCGCCGCTCGCCTCCTGTTCGGCGAGCAGCCACTCGATGCCGCGCCGGGTGACCCGGTGTCCGGACCGCCCCTCGACGGCGAGCATCTCCACCACGTGCCCGGTGACATCGGCGGACGGTGGGTCGATGACCTCGCCGAAGTCGCAGAAGGGCAGCCGGTTGGGGAACCCGCTGGTGTTGTCGGCGTCGAAGGCGCCCCAGGCCCCGTTGCGGGACTGCATACCGATGTTCCAGCGGACTCCGCGCCTGATCGCGGCCTCGACACGGGCCCGGTCCGGGTGGCGGACCCGGCGCAGGGCGAGGACCACCTCGGCGGTGTCGTCGATGTCCGGGTAGTTGTCGTTGTGGAACTCGAAGGCCCAGCCGCCGGGGTTGAGCCGGGGGCGGCGCACGGACCAGTCACCGGGCCGGACGATCTCCTCGCCGAGCATCCAGTCCGCGGCCTTCACGAGCGCGGGGTGGTCGGGGCTGACGCCCGCGTCGGCGAGCGCGATGGTGGCGAGGCAGGTGTCCCACACCGGGGACTGACAGGCCTCGATCATCCGGGCGCCGTCCTCGCGCCACACGGCGAACCGGTCGAGCGATTCGAGGCCGGCCCGCATCACCGGGTGGTCCAGGTCGTAGCCGAGCAGATGCAGCGCGATGATGGAGTACACGGCGGGCGGCTGGATACCGCCCCAGCAGCCGTCGTTCTCCTGGCGTTCGATGATCCAGCGGGCCGCGGCGTTCATCGCGGTCCGGCGCAGCTTGCGCGGTGCGATCCGGTGGTAGACGTGCAGCGCCTTGTCCAGGCGATGGAACACACCGTCCCAGCTCGCGGCCGGCGCGGGGCGCCGGGGCGGATTCGGGTTACGGGGGTCGGTGTGCAGTTCGTCGAGCGCGAAGGGGGCCGGGCGTACCGGCCGCTTCGCCGAGACGACGGTGAGCGGCACGATGGTCTGGCGCGCCCAGCAGCCGAAGTCGTAGATGTTGAGCGGGGCCCATTTCGGGAAGAACATCAGCTCGGGCGGGAGTTCCGGCAGGTCGTCCCATTTCCACCAGCCGAAGAGGGCGAGCCAGATCCGGGTGAAGACCCGGGCGGCGGCGACTCCGCCCTGTTCCCTGATCCATCCGGCGGCGCGGGCCATGTGCGGGTCGTCCGGCCGGTCCCCGGCCAGCCGCAGGGCCACGTACGCCTCGATGGTGGTGGAGAGTTCGCCGGGCCCGCCGTGGAAGGTGGCCCAGGTGCCGTCACCGAGCTGTTCACCGCGGATGAAGCGGCCGGCCGCTTCGACGGTGGCCGGGTCCTGGATGCCCAGGAACTGACGGAGCAGCAGGTCCTCGGCGTCCATGGTGACGTTGGTGGCGAGGTCGCCCTTCCACCAGCCCTGCTCGTCCTGCCTGCCGAGGAGGTGCTCCACCGAGCGTTCCGCGGCCCGCCGCGCGGCGGCGAGTACGTCGTCCGCGGCGATGGTTGTGTCGGTCGGTTGGCTGGCCGAGGCTGCGCGGGGGTTCACGGCCCCGGTGCTTCCGTCGGTCGTCGCTGTCATGGCTTCCCCTTCGTGCAGTGCGGTCCTCTGCTGTGCTGGGGTCTCCGTCGGCCGGTGCCTGTCAGGACACCGGCCGGCGACTGCGATTCATATGGAGCAGATGGTGATCATCTCTTTCGTACGACGACGAAGTCCGCGAGCGCCGTGAGCTGCGCCCGCACGGTCTGCGGCATGTCGACGCGGTGCAGCGCCTCGATGGCGACCGCATGCTGCCGACGGGCCTCCTGGGCGGTCCACTCGCGGCCGCCCGCCTCCTCGATGAGTGCCGCACGGGCGGCGAACTCCTCTTCGGAGAAGCTGTCGAAATCGGTGCTCTTGGCGTCGGCCGCGAGCAGTTCGCCCAGGTGCTCCGATGCCGGACCGCCCGCGGCGAGGGCGGCGACGACCGGGAGGGACTTCTTGCGCTGGCGCAGGTCGCTCCAGGTCTGCTTGCCGGTGGACTCGGGGTCGCCCCAGATGCCGAGCAGGTCGTCGACGGCCTGGAAGGCGAGGCCGAGGTGGTATCCGTACGCCTCCAGGGTGTCGGCGGTCCGGTCGTCGGCGCCGCCGAGGACCGCGCCGATGGAGCAGGCGCAGGCGAGCAGGGCGCCGGTCTTGTTGCCCTCCATCTCCAGGCACTCCTCGACGGTGACCCGCTCGCGGTGCTCGTAGGAGATGTCCTGGGCCTGACCGTCGATCAGCTTGCGGCTGGCCACGGTCAGCCTGCGGGTCGCGCGGCCCGCCTCGACGGTGCCGAGCTCCAGCAGGACCTCGTTGGCGAGGGCGAAGAGCGCGTCGCCGACCAGGATCGCCTGGGCGGGGCCGTGCACCTTCCAGACGGTGTCGCGGTGGCGGCGCTGTTCGTCGCCGTCCATCAGGTCGTCGTGCAGCAGCGAGAAGTTGTGCACGAGTTCGACGGCCACGGCGCCGGGGACGCCGGCCTCGGCGGCGGCGCCGGCGGCCTCCGCCGACAGCAGGGCGAGGGCCGGGCGCACGGCCTTGCCGCCGTCGCCGTCGGCGGGCTGTCCCTGGGCGTCGATCCAGCCGAAGTGGTAGGCGGCGACGGTGTCCATGGGCGGTGCGAGCCGGTCAACGGCGGCCCGGAGCACCGGCGTGGAAAGGGCCCGTCCGCGCTCCAGAAGCGCGGTGACGTCCGTGGTGTCGGCCACGGTGTCGAAAGCCGGATTCGCCGGGGTCACTGACTCTCCTCTTGTTCCGGTGGTACTGCTCATGCCGCCTCCTGCAGCGGATGTTCATGGGAGCGGCCGAGCGCCCGGAGCGCGGCGTCCGCCGCGCTGAACCCGCTGCGGACGGCACCCTCCATCGTCGCGGGCCAGCCGGTGGCCGTCCATGCTCCGGCCAGGCAGAGGCCGGGGAGACGGGTGCGGGCACCCGGCCGCAGCCGGCCGACGCCGGGGGCGGGGGCGAAGGTCGCCGTGCGCTCCCGGGTGACGAAGAAATCCCTGATGCCGGCCCCGCGGGCGGCCGGAAGGAGCCGCTCCAGCTCGGGCAGGTAGCGGCCGCGCAGCTCCGCGACGGGGAGGTCGATCTCCTCGTCGGCGGCGGACTGGGACACCGCGAGGTACTGCCCGGGGCCGGTGAGACCCGAGGCGTCCGTGCGGTCGAAGACCCACTGGACCGGGGAGCCGAGCGCGGCGAAGAACGGGCGGCGCAGCACCTCGCGGTCGTAGACGACGTGCACGTTGAGGATGGGCGAGGTGCCGATGTCGAGCAGCCGTCCGGGCTCGTCGAGCGCGCCTTCGGGCAGCAGGTCATGGGTCTCGCGCTGCGGGACGGCGAGGACGACGGTCTCCGCCTCGATCCGTTCGCCGCCGGTGTCCACGATCCACCCGCCGTCCTCCGTGCGGGTGAGGGCGGAGGCCTTCGTACGCAGTTCGGTGCGGACTCCGGCGGAGTCGAGCGCCTTGCCTGCCAGCGTGTCGTGCACCTCGCCGAGCGGGACGCTCGCCCAGCCGATGTCGGCGGCGCCGGGCTCGGAGAGGAGTCCGGTCTTGAAGACCTTCGCGGCCAGGGCCAGCGAGGAGTTCGGCGCGGTGGCGTTGAGCGTGGCGACGCCGACCAGGTCCCAGAGGGCCTCGATGGTGCGCGGCGACTGGCCGTGCCGGGCGAGCCAGCTCGCGAAGTCGACGGCGTCGAGCGCGGGGTCGTCGGGGTCCAGGCGGCCGAGCGCCAGTGCGGCGCGGCCGACGCCCGCCCGCTCGGCGAGTGAGAGGTGCGGGTACGTGGCCAGTCCGGCGGCGAGGTGGAAGGGCACCGGCAGGGCGTTGCGGCGCAGCCGTCCCAGCCGGGGGCCCGAAGGACGTCCGACGTCGAGAACGGGCACGTCCAAACGGTTTTGCAGGGGCGCGAGACGTGCCCCGTCGACGCGGTCGAGGAACCAGCGGTAGGCGGTGCAGCAGCGCAGGTACACATGCTGCCCGTTGTCGACCGTCAGTTCGCCGCGCCGGAAGGAGAAGGCGAGGCCGCCGAGCCGGGGCCGGCCTTCGAGCAGGGTCACGTCAAGCCCGGCGTCGGCGAGGCGCAGCGCCGAGGTGATTCCGGCGAGCCCGCCGCCGATCACGACCGCGCGGGAGGAGCGCGGGGCGTCGTCCGTCATGCGTCCTCCTTTCGCCGGGTCACTTCAGTCAGGGACGCGTCGGCACGGCACAGGGTTGATCGCCGGGCGGATCGGGTCTCCCTGCGGCACATGGTGCGCGAGATGTCCTCACGGCGCATCAGACACGCCCCCTGGTCGTGCGCCGGGAGATGTACCGGGCGTCGAGGCCGGACAGACCGCGCACCGCGACGTACGCCTTCTCGTGGCCCGGCAGCGAGACCCGGCCGCGCAGCACCGCCTCGGGGTCGCGCTCGATCCGGTCGAGCAGCCGCCGGTAGATGCCCGCCATGGCCGCGACGCAGGCTCCGCTGCGCCGGTCCAGCATCGGCAGCAGCCGGTACCCCTCGGCGAACAGCGTCCTGGCGCGCCGCACCTCGAAGTGGACGAGGCCCGCGAAGTCGGCGCCGGGTGGTGGTGTGGCCCGGTGGAAGCCGGCCGAGCAGCCGAACTTGGCGAGGTCGTCGGCGGGCAGGTAGGTCCGTCCGTTGCCCGCGTCCTCGCGGACGTCGCGCAGGATGTTGGTCAGCTGGAGCGCGAGGCCGAGCGTGTCGGCGTACTCCGCGGCCCGGTCGGCCCCCGGGGCTCCGGGCTCGGTGCCGAAGACGCCCAGGCTGAGGCGGCCGATGGCACCGGCGACGCAGCGACAGTAGACCTTGAGGTCGTCCCAGGTCTCGTACGTCGCGCCACGCACATCCATCAGTACGCCGTCGATGAGCTCGTCGAGCCCGCCGAGCGGGAGCGGGAATCTGCGCGCGGCGTCGGCGAGCGCGACGGCCACCGGGTCGGTGTCGTCCTCCTCGACCGCTCCGTCGCGGATCCGGTCCAGCACGGTGCGGGTGCTCTCCAGGCGGGCCCGCTTGGTGTCCGCGTCCAGCTCGCCGTCACCGATGTCGTCGACACGACGGGAGAAGGCGTACAGCGCCGACATGGCCTGTCGCTTCTCGGTCGGCAGCAGCCTGATGCCGTACGCGAAGTTACGCGCCTGCTGTCCGGTGACCGCCTCGCAGTAACTGTATGCGGCCTGTACCGGTGCCGACATGTACGTCGTCTGTCCCTCCACGGTCCGGCTCACCCCTCTCTACGCGCTCTTCGCAAGACAACTCCCACCTCGCGCAGCAGGCTGGGCTTGGTGGGCTTGGGCGGTCCGGGCAGTACATCGAACCCGGCGGCCGCGATCGCGGTGAGAGCGGCGCGCCCCCCTCCCACGAATCCGGCGAGAAGCAGCTTGAGCCTGCCGTGGACGCTACCCACCAGGGGGGTGCCTTCATTCAGCAGTTCCCGAGCGCGTTCCGCTTCGTACGCGACCAGTGAACGCACCGATGCGCCCCCCGAGGGGCTTGCGAGATCGGCCTCGGTGACATGGAACCGCGCCATGTCGTCGGCGGGCAGATAGATCCGGTCGCGGCCGAGGTCCTCGGTGACGTCCTGGAGGTGCTCGACGATCTGCAGGGCCGTGCAGACGGCGTCGGAACGGCGGACCCGCTCGGGGCTGGCGGTTCCGGTGATCTGCAGGACCAGCCGGCCCACGGGGTTGGCGGACAGCTCGCAGTAGGCCAGGAGCTCGTCGTACGTCCCGTAGCGGCGGACCTTCTGGTCCTGCCGGTTCGCCTCGATGAGGCCGAGGAAGGGTTCCGGGGTGAGCGCGCAGCGCCGCACGGTGGGGCGCAGTGCGCGCAGCAGGGGGTGACGGGGGCCGTCGCCCGAGGCGTCGAAGACCCGGTGCAGATCGGTCTCGAAGGCATCGAGCATGGCGAGCCGGTCCTCGGCCCCTGCGGGATCGAGGCCGAGGTGGCGGGCGTCCGCACCGCCGGGGGCGAGATCGCCGTCGCCGATGTCGTCGACGAGGCGTGCGTAGCCGTAGACGGCCATCAGGTCCTCGCGCCAGGCGCGGGGCAGGAAGAAGGGGGCTACGGGGAAATTCTCGTCCGCGGCCTTGTCGAGGGTGCTGGGCACGACGTCATCGGGGTGCGTCTGCCGGGTGGGGGTCACCGGGGGCCGCCCGGTGCTGGGACGGCGTGCGCACCTCGGAGCTGGAGATTTTCCGTCATTGCCGTCACATCTCCCGTTCTACACTGCCGACCCAAAACATCCCATTCCGGACACGCCGCCCGCTCTGCCGAGTGCGGAGCGCTGCCTACGGGCCGTGCACCAGGCACTATCGCGCCACTTGCCTCGAATCAGCACCGGTACAGCTTACGTTGTACAACGCTCATCCATACGGCGGGGTGTCGGGCGCGTTGCGGTAACGCTTTCCGCCCCGCCAACCTTCCCCGTACGCAAGGGAATTGACGTCATCCGACGGGACGAGATCGTGAGCGGGACATACCGCCGGGCGTGGAGGCGCCGACGGCGTTCCCTGATCCGGACAGCACGACGGCCCCCGCCGGAGGGTACCGGCAGAGGCCGCCGAGGTGGCGCGGAGCGGGACGGACCGCTACTTCCCGGTCTCGCGCTCGTACGCCTTGAGCACCTCGTCCGTCGGGCCGTCCATCAGCAGCTCGCCCTTCTCCAGCCACAGCACCCGGTCACAGGTGTCCCTGATGGACTTGTTGCTGTGGCTGACCAGGAAGACGGTGCCGGCCTCCTTGCGGAGCTCCCTGATGCGCTTCTCGGAGCGGATCTGGAACTTGCGGTCGCCGGTCGCCAGCGCCTCGTCGATCATGAGGACGTCGTGGTTCTTCGCGGCGGCGATGGAGAAGCGCAGCCGCGCGGCCATGCCCGAGGAGTACGTACGCATCGGCAGGGTGATGAAGTCGCCCTTCTCGTTGATGCCGGAGAAGTCGACGATGCCCTGGTAGCGCTCGCGGATCTCCTCGCGGGACATGCCCATCGCGAGACCGCCGAGCACCACGTTGCGCTCGCCGGTCAGATCGCTCATCAGCGCGGCGTTCACCCCGAGCAGCGACGGCTGCCCGTCGGTGTAGACCTTGCCGTGCTCGGTCGGCAGCAGACCGGCGATGGCCCGCAGCAGCGTCGACTTGCCGGAGCCGTTGGTCCCGATGAGGCCGATCGCCTCGCCCCGGTAGGCGGTGAAGGAGACACCGCGGACGGCGTGCACCTTGCGCACCCCGCGGGGCTCGCCCTTTCCCCGGCGCAGGATCCGGCTCAGCGCCGCGGTGGCGCTGCCCTTGCCGCCGCCCGCGCCGTTGACCCGGTACACGATGTGCACGTCGTCGGCGATGACGGTGGGGACACGTCCCTGAGTCTTGTCGTCAGCCACGGCCGTACCGTTCCTCTGCCTTCCAGAAGTACACGAAGCCCACGAGGCCCATGAGGACCGCCCAGGCGAGCGCCACGATCCAGACGTGCGCCGGCAGGTTCCCCGCGCCGTACCCGTCGATCAGCGCGAAGCGGACCAGGTCCATGTAGATGGCCGCCGGGTTGTACTGGAGCAGATTGGCGATCCAGTCGGGCTTGTCCTTGAGCATCACCGGGATGGAGAACATGACGCCCGAGGCGTACATCCAGGTCCGCATGACGAACGGCATCAGCTGGGCGAGGTCCGGCGTCTTGCTGCCGAGCCTGGCCATGATCAGCGCCAGGCCGGTGTTGAAGACGAACTGCATGACCAGCGCCGGAATGATCAGCAGCCAGGACAGGCCCGGGTAGCTGCCGAAGGCGATGGCCACGGCCGCGAGCACGATCATGGAGAACAGCAGCTGCTGGAGCTGCTGGAGCGAGAACGAAATGGGCAGCGAGGCACGCGGGAAGTGCAGGGCCCGGACCAGCCCCAGGTTGCCGGAGATGGCCCGCACGCCCGCCATCACCGAACTCTGGGTGAAGGTGAAGACGAAGACGCCGGTCACCAGGAACGGGATGAAGACCTCCTGGCTCATTCCCTTCCTGGTGCCCAGGATCAGCCCGAAGATCAGGTAGTAGACCAGCGCGTTGAGCAGCGGCGTGGCCACCTGCCAGAGCTGGCCGAGCTTCGCCTGGCTGTACTGGGCGGTCAGCTTGGCCCTGGAGAAGGCCATGATGAAGTGGCGCCGGCCCCAGAGCTGCCGGATGTACTCGAAGAGCCCCGGCCGGGCGCCGCTCACCGTCAGGCCGTACTTGGTGGCCAGCTCGGCCGGGCTGAGGCCGTCGTCGGCGGATGGTGAGGTGCTCAAGGCCACCGCACCATCATGGGTTGTGTCACTCACCAGATGAAACTCTCGTATTCAAGATGCGCAGCCGGGCGCGGGCGCGGCTCGGAGCGGACAGGTCCCGTGGAGAAAACGTACGTCCCATGCTCTCAGAGGTGAGCCTCTCAGATCACGGGAGGTCGGCCCAGTCTGGTCAGCCGCCACACCGTGCGCCACTTCATCGGGCGGCGGGTACCGCACGGCGTGGACCAGCCCTCCCGGAAGCCGCCGAGCCAGGCCTTCAGCGCCGGGCCCGAGGGCCTGCGGACCAGGGTCAGCAGCAGCCACACCCCGAGGTAGACGGGCACCAGGGGCGCGGGCAGATTGCGCCGGGCGAGCCAGACCCGGTTGCGGGCCACCATGCGGTGGTACACCGCGTGCCGCGAGGGGGCGGTCGTCGGGTGGTCGAGGACCAGGTCCGCGCGGTAGTCGATCAGCCAGCCGGCGTCCAGCGCCCGCCAGGCGAGATCGGTCTCCTCGTGTGCGTAGAAGAACTGGCCGGGCAGCGGCCCGACCTCGGCGATGACCTCGGTGCGTACGGCGTTGGCGCCGCCGAGGAAGGTCGTCACGCGTGAGGAGCGCATCGGATCGGCGGCACGCAGCCGCGGTACGTGACGGCGCTGCGTCACCCCGGTGTCCGGGTCGGCGATGCGGAAGCTGATGATGCCCAGCTCGGGATCGGCCTCGAAGGCCTGCCGGCAGAGCTCGGCGGTGTCGGTGAGCGGGAGCAGCCCGTCGTCGTCGAGGAAGAGCAGGGCGTCCACGTCGGCGCCGGACGGGCCGAAGGCCTCGATCCCGACATTGCGGCCGCCGGGGATGCCCAGGTTCTCGGGCAGCTCGATCGTCCGCACCCCCGCCGGGACGTCCGGTACGGGGGCGCCGTTGCCGACGACCACCACCTCGATCCGGTCGCCGTCCTGCCGGGCGACCGAATCGAGGAGGGCGCGGAGCTCGTCAGGACGGTTGCCCATCGTGATGATGACCGCGCCGAGCTTCATGGACGGGCTCACTTCAGCCTGCTGGACGCCAGGATCGACACCAGGTGCAGGAGCGTCTGCAGCAGCGCGATGCCGGCCAGCACCGCGACCATGAGACGGCTGAAGAACAGGTCGTCGCGGACCGTGTCGAGGACGGCCGCCACCAGGATGACCAGTGACGCCTCGACCCCGAGGATCAGCCGGTGGAACTTGAGCGCGCCGGCGGCACGGCGGGCGAGCGCCATCCCGGACGAGCGCGGCTCCGAGGCGGCCTCCTTGACCGGCGGCAGCCCGCCCTGGTGGCGGGCGACCCCGACCAGGTCGGTCTCGGCCTTGATCAGGATGGCGCCGAGCGCCGCGAGCGTGCCCAGGAAGGCCCAGAGCCAGTCGATCCGTCCGGTGCCCCACAGGTCGGCGGCGCGCAGGCCGAAGCCGACCAGCACGGCCGCGTCGCAGAGGTACGCGCCGACCCGGTCCAGATAGACCCCGCCCAGCGAGAACTGCTTCTTCCAGCGGGCCACCTCGCCGTCGACGCAGTCGAGCAGGAGGTAGAGCTGGACCATGAGCACCCCGAGCAGCGCACCGGGGATGCCCGGGACGAGCAGGGCCGGCGCGGAGAGCACTCCGGCGACCGTCATCACGTAGGTCAGCTGGTTGGGGGTGACCTTGGTGTTCACCAGGTGCCGGTCGATGCGCAGCGAGATCTCGCGCATGTAGAGCCGACCAGCCCAGTGCTCACCGCTGCGCCGGTCCTTCACACCCGGGGGGTGCACGACCGGACGGAGTTCAGCTATGGATGGCTTTTGCATAGTCGGCGTACGCGTCCCTGATCTGGTCGGTGGACAGGTTGAGGTGTTCCAGGATCGTGAAGCGCCCCGGACGGGTCTGCGGGGCGTAGTCGACGGCCTGGACGAATTCGTCGGCGGTGAAGCCGATCTCTTCGGGCATGACCGGAAGGCCGTGCCGGCGCAGGGTGGCCGCCATGAGCAGCGACTCCTCGCGCGCGCCGCGCAAATGCATGGCGAAGCAGGCGCCGAGGCCGACCTGCTCGCCGTGGCTGGCCGCGCGCCTGGGGTGCAGCAGATCGAAGGCGTGGTTGATCTCGTGGCAGGCGCCCGAGGCCGGCCGGGAGTCCCCGGCGACGGACATCGAGATGCCGGTCAGTACGAGGCCCTCGGCGAGCACCTTGAGGAAGGCGTCGTCGCCGATCCCGCCGGGATGCCGCAGCACGGCCTCGCCGGCCTGCCGGGCCATGGCCGCGGCGAGTCCGTCGATCTCCTCGCCGTTGACCTCGTGGGCGAGTTCCCAGTCGGCCACGCAGGAGATGTTGGAGACCGCGTCGCCGATGCCGGAGCGGACGAAGCGGGCCGGTGCCTGGCGGACTATGTCGAGGTCGATGACCACGGCGATCGGGGTGGGGACCCCGTAGGAGCCCCGGCCGTTGTCGTTGTCGAGCGTCGCGACGGGTGAGCAGAGGCCGTCGTGGGCGAGGTTCGTCGCCACCGCGACCATGGGCAGCCCGACCCGCGCGGCCGCGTACTTCGCCACGTCGACGATCTTGCCGCCGCCGAGGCCGACCACGGCGTCGTACCGGTTGCCCTTGATCTCGTCGGCCAGCTTGACCGCCGAGTCGAGGGTGCCGTCGGTCACCGGGTACCAGTGGGCGCCGGGCAGCGCGGGGGTCAGCCGCTCGCGCAGCGCGCGCCCCGAGCCGTCGCTGATCGCGACGGCGAGCTTGCCGGAGGCGGAGATCCGCTGGTCGGCGAGGAGGCCGGCCAGATCGTCCAGGGCGCCGCGACGGATGTCGACGACGACCGGGGACGGAATCAGCCGGGTCAGTACTGGCACGCGATCTCACGGCCCTTCGCGAGGTCGTCGTGGTTGTCGATCTCCACCCACGTCACTTCGCCGATGGGGGCCACGTCGACGGTGAAGCCACGGTTCACCAGCTCCTGGTAGCCGTCCTCGTAGTAGAGGTCGGGGTCGCGCTCGAAGGTCGCCTTCAGGGCGTCCGCGAGCTCCTCGGCGGCCTCGGGCTCGATGAGGGTGACACCGATGTACTCACCGGTGGCGGTGGCCGGGTCCATCAGCTTGGTGATGTGCCGCACGCCCTTGCCGTCCTCGGCGACGACCTTCATCTCCTCGTCGGCGAGGTGCTTCACCGTGTCGAGGGCGAGGATGATCCTCCGGCCGTCGCCCCGGGCCGCGAGCAGGGTCTTCTCGACGGAGACCGGGTGCACGGTGTCGCCGTTGGCGAGGATGACGCCGCGTCCCAGGACCTCACGGGCGCACCACAGGGAGTAGGCGTTGTTCCACTCCTCGGCCTTGTCGTTGTCGATCAGGGTGAGGGTGACGCCGTACTCCGCCTCCAGCTCGGCCTTGCGGGCGTACACGGCTTCCTTGCGGTAGCCGACGACGACGGCGACCTCGGTGAGACCGATCTCCGCGAAGTTGGCCAGCGTGAGGTCCAGCACCGTCTTCTCGCCGTCGACAGGCACGAGCGCCTTCGGAAGCGTGTCGGTGTGGGGGCGCAGACGCCGTCCTGCACCGGCTGCCAGTACGAGGCCGATCATGCGGTTTCTCCTTCGTCGTGAACGGCGGGTGCTCCGGAGGACACCCAGAAGCGGATGGACTCCACGAGCACCACCAGTGCCACTGCCACAGCGACTGTGGTGAGCGCCACGGTGAAAGCCGCGTGCCGGGTGAATACGGCGGCGAGTACGGCCACCACCAGGGTGCGGCCCTCGTGCCCGCCGATCGTCCGCACCAGCCACTGGGGCGGCGCGCCGGTGCCGCCGCGAATGCGGTACACCGTGTCGTAGTGATGGTAGGCGACGGCCGAGACCAGCCCGAAGGCCGCGGGAAGAGCCCCCTGCACATCGCTGCGGGCGGCCAGGACGAGGACGGTGCAGTACTCCGCCGCCCTGAACGCCGGGGGTACGAGCCAGTCGAGGGCCCCCTTGAGCGGGCGGGAGACCGCCATGCCGGACAGCATCGCGTAGACCACCGCGGCCAGGATGGTGTGCCAGCTGCCGAAGGGCTGCGAGAGCGCGGAGGCGATCATGAGCACCCCGGCGAGCAGGGCCGTGGCCGGGGCGCTCCAGCTGCCGCCGAGCCGGGGCCCGGCCACCGAGACGAACTGGGCGATCGGTCCGGAGTCGGCCAGCTCGGCGAGTGCGCGGGCGGCGCGGTCGGTGCGCTCGGCCTTGCGGGTCAGCGAGCGCAGCAGGCGGCCGGCGGTGGTGTAGCAGGCGGCGAAGGCACAGCCGATGAGCAGGGCGTAGAAGACGGTCCGGGGCGTGGTGACCGCGGTCAGTACCGCGATCATCGCCCAGCGCTCGCCGATCGGCAGCACGATCATCCGGCGCAGCCAGACGGTCCAGCCGACGCTGTCGAGCCGGTCGGAGAGTGCTGCCGTGGGGCTCGAATTGGCCACCGCGTCGTGGTTGGCCTCGTTGAACGAGAAGTCGATGACGTGCCGGCAGGCCTGGAGCACCATCGCGCCGAGGGCGAGCGCCCATACGTCGTCACCGCCGCGGGCGGCGCCGAGCGCGAGACCCGCGTAGTACGCGTACTCCTTGGCCCGGTCGAAGGTCGCGTCCAGCCAGGCGCCCATCGTCGAGTACTGCAGCGAGTAGCGGGCGAGCTGCCCGTCGGTGCAGTCCAGGACGAAGGAGAAGAGGAGCAGCAGTCCGGCGGCGATGTAGCCGCCGCGGGTGCCGGTCGCCGCGCTGCCGGCCGCGATCAGCGCGGTCAGCAGGGAGGCGGTGGTGACCTGGTTCGGCGTGAGGCCGCGGCGGGCGCACCAGCGGGCGATGTAGCGGGAGTACGGGCTGATGAAGAACGTGGTGAAGAAGCCGTCGTGGGCCTTCACGGCACTGCGCAGCCGCACCGCCTCGTCGTCGACCGCGTCACGGGCGCCGTGTGCCGCTTCGCGCTCCGGCTCGTCGACCGGCACGGCCGCGACCAGCGAGCCCAGCTCGGGGCGCTGCACGGCGGTGCCCCCGGCGTCCATGGTGACGGCGAGACGGCCCGGCAGGGTGCGGTCGGCGACCGGTACGGCGGACGTGCCCGTGGGGGCGCCCGCGCCGACGGCCTCGGCCGTTGCGTCCAGGGCCGAGACGAGCGCGGGGCGCGCCTCCGGCTGCGCGGTGAGCGCGCCGGGCACGGTGGCGGCGGGGAAGCGGGGGTCGGTCAGTCCGAGCCGGAGAGCGTGGACATGGCCGACGAAACGGGGATCGACCAGTGCGACGCGGCGGTCGGCGGGGACGGCCGAGAGCAGCCGTGCGGCCTCGGCCGCATCGGCGGCGACCTGTACGTCGAAGCCCAGTGACCGCAGATCGTCCGTGAGCGACGACCCGGGTACGAGTGCACCGGTGAGGATGGCGGTCGACAGACGAACTCACTCCTTGGTGCTGACGGGTTCGGCGCGCGGCAAAGTGGCCCGGATGCGGGCCGGCGGCACGTCGGCAGAGGCTATCGGATGAACGGAAGCGCGAGTTCACCGACCGTTTGCGCCCTGTTCGGGGTGGACCGGCATCATGCGACGCCGTCCGCGATCATCATCGTCGATCGTCACCTCACCTGACAAAACGCGAGGGTGCCGCCCCGCTCCCTCGCACCGCGCCACCGCCCTGACCTGCAAGCATTTCCGCAGGTCAGGGCAGATGACAACGGTGTTCAGTCCCGTGTTGCCGGATACCCCCCACCCGTAGTTGACTGGCTGTGCCCGGGGCGACCGCGTCCGGGACCGCGAGACGACCGGGAGGCGTTCCCCATGGGGGCAGGGCACGACCACGGGCACACACACGGCGGGCCGCCGCCCACCGGCACGGCCGCCGCCGCGTACAAGGGACGGCTGCGGATAGCACTCGGCATCACACTCACCGTGATGGTCGTGGAGATCGTCGGCGGTGTGCTCGCCGACTCCCTCGCGCTGGTCGCCGACGCGGCCCACATGGCGACCGACGCCCTCGGACTGGGCATGGCGCTGCTGGCGATCCACTTCGCCAACCGGCCGGCAGGGCCGAACCGCACCTTCGGCTACGCCCGCGCCGAGATCCTCGCCGCGCTGGCCAACTGTCTGCTGCTGCTCGGTGTCGGCGGTTTCCTGCTCCTCGAAGCCGTCGAGCGCTTCATCACCCCGGCCGAGACCCGGGGCGGGCTGACGATCGCCTTCGCCCTGGTCGGCATGGTCGCCAACATGATCTCCCTCTCGCTGCTGATGCGCGGGCAGAAGGACAGCCTCAATGTGCGCGGCGCCTATCTGGAGGTGCTCGCGGACACGCTCGGCTCGTTCGCGGTGCTGATCTCGGCGGGTGTCATCCTGACCACCGGCTGGCAGGCCGCCGACCCGATCGCCTCGCTCGTCATCGGCCTGATGATCGTGCCCCGTACGGTGAAGCTGCTCAGGGAGACGCTCAACGTGCTGCTGGAGTCGGCGCCCAAGGGGGTCGACATGGCCGAGGTACGGGCCCACATCACCGAGCTGCCCGGTGTGCTGGACGTCCACGACCTGCACGCCTGGACGATCACCTCGGGGATGCCGGTGCTCTCCGCCCATGTGGTGGTGCGCCAGGACATGCTCGACTCGATCGGGCACGAGAAACTCCTCCATGAGCTCCAGGGCTGCCTCGGCGTCCACTTCGACGTGGAGCACTGCACCTTCCAGCTGGAGCCGAGCGGCCATGCCGAGCACGAGGCCAGGCTCTGCCACTGAGGCCCGTTCGGCGGGCCGTGTAGGGTATTCGCAGAGGCGTTCGGCCTCCCCGCATACGAGAGAGGAGCTGAGGTTGATGACCGTCGCGAAGGCGCCTGCCCGGCGCAGCATCCGGTCCTTCCTCAACTCCCGGGTTCTCGGCTAGCACCCCGACTCGCACCGGGTCGATTCGTTGGCCGGAGCCCTCGTACCCAAGGGTTCCCACGTTGACCGACCACGACCACGCCGTCCGTACCGAGGCGTTCTTCTCCCTTCACCACGGCCTGCCCCGGCAGAGCCCCGGCTCCGACGCCACCGTCCGGCGGCTGCTGGAGTTCGCCGGCCCGCTGCCGCACCGTCCGCGCGTCCTGGATCTGGGCTGCGGTCCCGGCCGTGCCACGCTGCTCCTCGCCGCCGAGGCGGGCGCCGAGGTGACCGCCGTCGACCTCCATCAGCCCTTCCTCGACGAACTGCGCGCCGAGGCCGACGCGCGTGGGCTCGGCGACCGTGTCCGTACGGTCCGGGCCGACATGGCCGAGTTGTCCGGCCCCGACTTCCCCGACGGGTCGTTCGACCTCGTCTGGGCCGAGGGGTCGGCGTACCTCATCGGTTTCGACACCGCGCTGCGTGACTGGAAGCGGCTGCTCGCCCCCGGCGGCTCCCTCGTCGTCACCGAATGTGCCTGGACGACGGACGCGCCGACGGCCGAGGCGCGCGCCTTCTGGGAACAGGAGACGTCGATGCGCCCGGTGGCGGCCCACACCGCGGCCGCCGTGGCGTCCGGCTACCACGCCCTCGGGGTGCTGGTGCAGCCCGACAGCGACTGGGACGCGTACTACGTCCCGCTCGCCGAGCGCGTCGCGGGGGCCGACGCGTCGGCCCCCGGCATGGCGTGGGCGCTCGCGGCGACCCGCGAGGAGTTGGCCATGCGGCGCGACCACGGCACGGAGTACGGCTACGCCGGATACGTGCTGCGCCCCGCGGATCCCCGCTGGGCGGTCCGGCCGGAGACCGCGGCGGACACCGCGGCCGTGCACACGGTCAACGCCGCCGCGTTCCCGACGCCGGACGAGGCCGCTCTCGTCGACGCGCTGCGCGCCGACCCGGCGGCCTGGCTGCCCGGTCTCTCCCGGGTCGCCACCGACGGCCCGGACGGGGAGGTGGCGGCGTACGCCCTGCTGACCCGGTGCCGGGTCGGGGACACGCCCGCTCTCGCGCTGGCCCCGGTGGCGACGGCCCCGGAGCACCAGCGCCGGGGGGCGGGGCAGGCCGTGGTGCGGGCGGTGCTCGACGCGGCCAGGCTGCGCGGCGAGTCACTCGTCCTGGTCCTCGGCCATCCCGAGTACTACCCGAGGTTCGGCTTCGTACCGGCGTCGCGGTACGGGATCCGGCCCGGCTTCGACGTCCCGGACGAGGCGATGATGGCCCTGGTACTGGACGAATCCGTGCCGGTGCCGCAGGGCACGATCCGTTACCCGGCCGCCTTCGGCGTCTGACGCGCCGTCCGGTCCCGCCGCACCCCGTGGTGCGGCGGGACCGGACATGCCAGACCCCGAGGTGCGGACAAGCGGCTTTTGTACGGCAGACTTGACCGGAATCGACGGGACCGGCGCACCGGGCCGGGACCATAGCGAAGGATGGGTATGCCGACCACACCAGCCACCGCGACGCACAGCTCGTCGAACGGCACAGCAGAAGCGATCATGCTCGAACTGGTCGACGAGGACGGCATCACCATCGGTACGGCGGAGAAGCTCGCCGCCCATCAGCCACCCGGTCAGCTGCACCGCGCCTTCTCGGTCTTCCTCTTCGACGAGCAGGGCCGGCTGCTGCTCCAGCGCCGCGCGCTCGGCAAGTACCACTCCCCCGGTGTCTGGTCGAACACCTGCTGCGGCCACCCCTACCCCGGCGAGGCGCCCTTCGCCGCCGCCGCCCGGCGCACCCATGAGGAGCTGGGGATCTCGCCCTCGCTGCTGGCCGAGGCCGGCACGGTCCGCTACAACCACCCCGACCCGGCCTCCGGGCTGGTGGAGCAGGAGTTCAACCACCTCTTCGTGGGAATGGCCCAGGACGAGCTGCGGCCCGACCCGGAGGAGGTCGGCGAGACCGCGTTCGTGACGGCCGACGAGCTCGCCGAGCGGCACGCCAAGGCGCCGTTCTCGGCCTGGTTCATGACGGTGCTGGACGCCGCGCGTCCGGCGATCAGGGAGCTGACCGGGCCGTCCGCCGGCTGGTGACGGGCGGACGGCACCGGCTGCATCCGCGGCCGGGGCCCCTCCGGCCGGTCAGGGGCGAGGGCTCAGCGGCAGCGCCGCCCAGATGATCTTTCCGCCGCCTGCGGTGTGCTCCACATCGCAGGCTCCGCCCGCTTCCCGGGTGATCTCGCGGACCAGCAGCAGACCGCGCCCGCCGGTCTGGGCGTGGTCCGTCTCCAGGGCCGTCGGCCGGTAGGGGTGGTTGTCCTCGACGGACACCCTGATCCATTCCTCGCCGACGGCCACTTCGACGGCGAGCTCCGGCGAGAGCAGCGCGGCATGCTTCACCGCGTTGGTGACCAGCTCGGAGACGATGAGCAGCAGCCCCTCGGTGACGTCCTCGTCGAGCGGCACGCCCTGGCGTTCCAGCAGGTCGCGCACCGCGTGCCGGGCCTGCGGGACGGAGACGTCCACGGCCGGGGCGGTGAACCGCCAGACTCCCTCGTACGACACGGGCCGGGCGGGGACACTCCCGCGGCTCTCCATAGTCCGGTACCCGCTCTCCACTCGGTGGTGACTGCACGTCGAGTACAGAGTGCGGGGCGTAGTCGGTCCGGGCCGGGTCACTGAACAGAAGTCGACCCCTATCGACGTATTCCGACCGGACAGAACCTGAAGAACCTAACCTTCCGACCGCTTCTGCTCGTCTTGCCGGGATGGGTCGGTCAGCTCTCCGGTCACCCTCTGTTCCGAGACCACCGAGACGATACGGCGGCCGCCCACTCCCATGGCGATCAGGCCGAGCCCGTCGAAGAGCAGCACCAGCGAGAAGAAGAGGCCCAGGACGTAGAGACTGCTGTGCGGCCAGTCGAAGAGCACCAGCAGCCCCAGCAGCAGGCCGAAGGCGCCCTGCAGCAGCGTCCAGCCGAACTGTGGCCCGCGTACCACGACACTGCCCACGAGACGGAACACCCCGCCGGTCAGGAAGAGCAGCGCGGCGAACATGGTCAGCGCCTCGGCGGTGCCCTGCGGATGGCGGATGACGACGATTCCGGCGGCGATGTTCAGCGCCGCCACCACGACGCCCAGCCAGAAGAAATCGCTGCCGCGGGAGTCGATGGCGTGCAGCAGTCCGACGATGCCGCCGATCAGCAGCAGCCAGCCGAACAGGAGCATCGAGGTCAGCGTCGCGACGCCGGTGTAGACGAGACCGACGATGCCGGCCACGACGAGAAGGGTGCCGAGCAGGGCGAGCCGGCCGAAACTGCGGCTCAGCCTCCTGCCCTCGGTTGCGGGATCGGCCACGGGAAGCTCCTCACGGTGCGTGCCTGGTCGGCGACCCCTTCTTGATCATAGGTTCGAACCGTACGGATAGCATCCGGCGCATGGACCGTACCGAGCCCGGACTCGAACACACCGTCGCGGACGGCGTCGCCACCGTCGTCATCGGCAACCCCGCCAAACGGAATGCCATGACCGCCGCGATGTGGGGCGCGCTGCCCGTCCTGCTGGAGCGGCTGGCGGCCGACCCCGCGGTCCGGGTGCTGGTGCTGACGGGCGCCGGGGACACCTTCTGCGCCGGTGCGGACATCGCCTCGCTCCGGGACCCGGGGACGGATCCGCAGGCACTCGCCGTGGCGGCCGAGGAGGCGCTGGCGGCGTTCCCCCGGCCGACGCTCGCGGCCATCCGGGGCTACTGCGTGGGCGGGGGCAGCCAGCTGGCGGCCGCCTGCGATCTGCGGTTCGCCGAGGAGGGCGCGTCCTTCGGTGTCACGCCGGCCAAGCTCGGTGTCGTGTACGCCGCGGCGTCGACCCGGCGGCTGGTGGCGCTGACCGGCCCGGCCACGGCGAAGCATCTGCTGTTCTCCGGCGAGCTGATCGACACCGCGCGGGCGCTGCGTGCCGGTCTGGTCGACGAGGTGCTGCCGGCCGGCGGGCTGGACGAGCGGGTCGACGCGTATGTGCGGACCCTGGTGGCCCGCTCGGGGCTGACGCAGGCGGCGGCGAAGGAGTTCGCCACCGGGCGCGATGACCGGGACGCGTACTGGGCGGAGCAGGCGCGGCGCAGCGGCGACACCGCCGAGGGGGCCGCCGCCTTCCTGGAGCGGCGCGCGCCGCGCTTCACCTGGACGACCGGGCCGTGACGGCCGGTGCCCTACTGGAGCAGGTAGTGGCGCTGGGCCCGGAACTTCTCGACCATGGACGCCGGGGCCTTCTCCGGTGAGCCCGCGTCGTAGGGCGGCTGCGGGTCGTACTCGGTCAGCAGCTGTACGGCCTGGGCGTGTTCGTCGCCCGCGATCCGGCCGGCCAGGGTGAGCCCCATGTCGATGCCGGACGAGACGCCCGCCGCGGTGACGTACTTGCCGTCGATGACGACCCGCTCGCTGGTCGGCTCGGCGCCGAGCTCCTCCAGTACGTCCAGCAGCAGCCAGTGCGACGTGGCCCGCCGGCCCGTCAGCAGTCCGGCCGCGGCGAGCAGCAGCGAGCCGGTGCAGACGGAGGTGGTCCAGGTGCTGGTGGCGTCGGCGGTGCGCAGCCAGCCGAGCAGCGCCTCGTTCTCCATCTGGTCGCGCTGGCCGGGGCCTCCGGGCACGATGACCACGTCGGGTGCCGGTACGTCGGCGAAGGCACGCTCGACGACGAGCGTGAGGGTGCCGGTGTCGTTGCGCACGGGTCCGGGCCGCTCGGCGACGAACACGGTCTCGGCGCCGGGGGTGCGGGCGAGCATCTCGTGGGGGCCCACCGCGTCGAGTGCGGTGAAGCGGTCGAAGAGGACGATGGCGATCTGCATGGGTTCCCTTTCGTGGTCGGGCGGTCAGTCGGTGACGGGACGGCCGTTCGTGATCGGCCGGTCGGCGGCGGGATGGGGGCGGAAGCGCCGGCGGTACTCGGTGGGAGCGGTGCCCAGCGCCTTGACGAACGCGCGGCGCATCGCCTCCGGGGTGCCGTAGCCGCAGGCGCGCGAGATGCCGGTGACACCGTCGGTGGTCTCCTCCAGCAGCCTGCGGGCCTGTTCGAGGCGTACGCGGTCGACGTACCGGCCCGGTGTGAGGCCCGTCTCGGCGTGGAAGGCGCGTGCGAAGTGACGGGGCGAGAGGCGGGCGCGTGCGGCGAGCGCCTCGACGCAGAGGTCCGCTCCGGGGTTCTCGGTGATCCAGTGCTGGACCTCGCGCAGCGGTTCGCGCCGGGCGGTCTGCGCGGTGAGCTGGGCGCTGAACTGGGCCTGGTTGCCGGGCCTGCGCAGAAAGACCACGAGGTGCCGGGCGATGGTGAGCGCGATGTCCCTGCCGTGGTCCTCCTCGACGAGGGCGAGGGCCAGGTCGATCCCCGCGGTGACCCCCGCGGAGGTCGCCAGCCTGCCGTCGCGCACGAAGATCGGGTCCGGGTCGACCTCGACGGCCGGGTGGTCGCGGGCGAGCTGCTCGCAGACCGTCCAGTGCGTGGTCACCCGGTGTCCGTCGAGCAGTCCGGCCCCGGCGAGCAGCAGGGCTCCGGTGCAGACGGAGACGAGCCGTTCGGCGTGCGGGGCGTGCTCCCGCAGCCAGTCGACGAGCGCCGGGTCGGGGGCGCGGGTGCCTTCGCCGCCGGGCACGAGGAGGGTGTGGGGCGGTTCGGCGTCGGCGAGCCGTCCGTCGGGGACGAGGGTCAGGCCGCTGCAGGTGCGGACCGGGGCGCCGTCGAGCGAGGCGGTGCGCGATTCGTACCCGGCCCCGGGGAAGCGGGAGGCCCCGGCGAAGACCTCCACCGGCCCGGTCACATCGAGGCTCTGGACACCGTCGTAGAGGACGACGAGTACGGATCGCTGCGTCATGCATGTCATCCTGGTCGGCCCGGATGATGGCCGCAATGACGAGAAACCCACCTTCCCTGCCATCTCGCGGCCGTGCCGGCTTCGGCGCCGCCCGGGGATTCCGGCCGTGCCCAGCAGTCGGTGCCGCCCAGGGATACCAGCCGTACCGACCAGTCAGTACTGTGCCCTCATGAGTACTCTGCCGCCTCGCGCCGGACGCCGCTGCCACAACGCCGTCAACCCGCTGCACTCGACGATCTACTTCTCCCCCGACCTCGGCAAGGAGCTCGGGGAACTGGGCATCGAAGACTCCAACGCCGTGTACTTCGCCACGCGTTCGGCGGCGATGGGTGCCGTCGGTCCGGGCACGGTCACCGCGGCGTTCTACAACTTCAACCACGACCACGTGGCCCGGCACCTGCCCGCCGTGTGGTCCGTCGCCTCGCCGCAGGCGGTCCTGGACGCCCGGCTGCGCGCCGTCGACACCACCCTGCGGCGGCTGCTGGGCGAGGAGGTGATCGCCTCCCCGGAACTGGCCGAGGCCGCCGGGCTGGCGCTGCGCGCGGCCGAGGGGTGCACCCGACACGCCCGGCCGCTCTACGCCGCCCATGCCGATCTCCCGGTGCCCGAGCAGCCGCATCTGGCGTACTGGCACGCCGGCGCGCTGCTGCGCGAACACCGCGGCGACGGCCATATCGCCGCCCTGCTGACCGCCGGACTCGACCCGCTGGAGGCGCTGGTCAGCCACACGGCGACCGGTAAGGGGATGTCCCCGCGCTGGATACTCGCCACCCGCGGCTGGGGCAGCGACGACTGGGACGCGGCCTGCGAACGACTGCGCGGGCGCGGACTCCTGGACGCCGAGGGCGAGCTGACGGAGGCGGGCATCGCGCTCCGGACGGAGCTGGAGGAGGCCACGGACCGGATGGACGCGGCCCCGTACGAGCATCTGGGCGCGGCGGGCGTGGAGCGGCTGACCGAGCTGACGCGGGGGTTCCTGTTCACCGCGGCGTCGGCGGGCGCGTTCCCCGAGGACCTGATGGGCAAGGGCTGAGCCGCCGTCCGGCCGACAACGGGGTGGCCGGGCGACACGGCGCCCGGCCACCCGGCACAATGCAGGCGAAGGGGCCCCGCCCCGGCATGCACAGCCAGTAGAGCCAGTACGAGAAGGCGAGTCGGTAGAACCGTGACGACGTCCATCGAAGGCAGGATCGCCGAGGAGCTCGGCGTACGCGAACGGCAGGTGAAGGCGGCCGTCGAGCTGCTCGACGGCGGGTCGACCGTGCCGTTCATCGCGCGCTACCGCAAGGAAGCGACCGAGATGCTCGACGACGCGCAGCTGCGCACGTTGGAGGAGCGGCTGCGGTATCTGCGGGAGCTGGAGGACCGCCGGACGGCGATCCTCGACTCGGTACGCGAGCAGGGCAAGCTGGACGAGGCGCTGGAGGCGCAGATCCGGGGTGCCGACACCAAGGCGCGCCTTGAGGACATCTACCTGCCGTTCAAGCCCAAGCGGCGCACCAAGGCCCAGATCGCCCGGGAGGCCGGGCTCGAACCGCTCGCCGACGGCCTGCTCGGCGACCCGTCGGTCGAGCCTCTCACCGCTGCCGCCGCCTTCGTCGACGCCGACAAGGGTGTCGCGGACGGCGCGGCGGCGCTGGAGGGGGCCCGCGCCATCCTCACCGAGCGGTTCTCCGAGGACGCCGATCTGATCGGTGAGCTGCGTGAGCGCATGTGGTCGCGCGGGCGGCTGGCCGCCAAGGTGCGGGACGGCAAGGAGGAGGCGGGCGCGAAGTTCGCCGACTACTTCGACTTCGCCGAGCCGTTCACCGCGCTGCCCTCGCACCGGGTGCTGGCGATGCTGCGGGGCGAGAAGGAGGACGTGCTCGATCTGGCCCTGGAGCCGGAGGAGCCCTCCGAGACGCCCGGCCCCTCGACGTACGAGAACATGGTCGCCCGGCGCTTCGGCGTGGCCGACCGCGGGCGTCCCGGTGACAAGTGGCTCGGCGACACCGTGCGCTGGGCCTGGCGGACCAGGATCCTGGTGCACCTCGGCATCGATCTGCGGCTGCGGCTGCGCACCGCGGCGGAGGACGAGGCGGTCCGCGTCTTCGCGTCGAACCTGCGCGATCTGCTGCTCGCCGCACCGGCCGGGACCCGGGCCACGCTCGGGCTCGACCCCGGTTTCCGTACGGGTGTGAAGGTGGCGGTCGTCGACGCGACCGGCAAGGTCGTCGCGACCGATGTCATCCACCCGCACGTCCCGGCGAACAAGTGGGACCAGTCGCTGGCCGCGCTGGAGCGGCTGGCGAGGGCGCACGACGTCGACCTGATCGCGATCGGCAACGGCACGGCGTCCCGCGAGACCGACAAGCTCGCCGGTGAACTCATCGACAAGCACCCCGAGTTGAAGCTCACCAAGGTGATGGTGTCCGAGGCGGGCGCCTCGGTGTACTCGGCGTCGGCCTTCGCCTCGCAGGAACTCCCCGACATGGACGTGTCGTTGCGCGGCGCCGTCTCCATCGCGCGGCGGCTGCAGGACCCCCTCGCCGAGCTGGTGAAGATCGACCCGAAGTCGATCGGGGTGGGCCAGTACCAGCACGACCTGTCCGAGGTGAAGCTGTCGCGTTCGCTGGACGCGGTCGTCGAGGACTGTGTGAACGGTGTCGGTGTCGACGTCAACACCGCGTCCGCCCCGCTGCTCTCGCGGGTGTCGGGGATCGGCTCGGGGCTCGCCGAGAACATCGTCGCGCACCGCGACGCCAACGGCCCCTTCCACTCCCGCAGGGCGCTGAAGGACGTGGCGCGGCTGGGCCCGAAGGCGTACGAGCAGTGCGCGGGCTTCCTGCGCATCCGGGGCGACGATCCGCTGGACGCGTCGAGCGTGCACCCGGAGGCGTATCCGGTGGTGCGGGCGATGGTGAAGCGGACCGGCGGCGACGTCGCCTCGCTGATCGGCAACACGGGCGTGCTGCGCTCGCTGCGGGCCGACGACTTCGTGGACGAGAAGTTCGGTCTGCCGACGGTCACCGACATCCTGAAGGAGCTGGAGAAGCCGGGGCGCGACCCCCGTCCGGCGTTCAAGACGGCCACCTTCAAGGAGGGCGTCGAGAAGATCGGCGATCTGGCGTCCGGGATGGTGCTGGAGGGTGTCGTCACCAATGTCGCGGCGTTCGGCGCGTTCGTGGACATCGGTGTGCACCAGGACGGCCTGGTGCATGTGTCGGCGATGTCGCGGACGTTCGTCAAGGACCCGAGGGACGTCGTGAAGCCGGGCGACATCGTCAAGGTCAAGGTCATGGACGTCGACGTCCCGCGGAAGCGGATCTCGTTGACGCTGCGGCTGGACGACGAGGCGACGGCGGCCGGTACGGGCCCCCAGGGCGGCAAGTCCGGGCGCGAGCGCGGTGAGCGCGGCGGCCAGGGCGGCCGTCCGCCGAGGCAGCGCCAGGGGCAGGGCGGCCAGGACCGCGACCGGCGCGGTGGCGGCGGCTCCGCCCGCCAGGCTCCGGCACCGGTGAACAGCGCGATGGCGGACGCCCTGCGGCGGGCCGGGCTGACGGACCCGGACCAGGGCGGCAGGAAGCGCTAGCGGGACCGGGCGGGGAGGGGTGTGCCCACGCGGCTCCCTCCCCGCCCTCGTCATGGGACCGCTGGGTGCGCCCCGTTCCGACGTATGCGACGGTATCGCCGTCCCGCACGGTCTCGCCGTCGCGCAGCAGCGCGTCACCGCCGTCGCGGTGGGCGAGGATGCGGGTCGCGCGTCGGCGGGTTCGCACGGGGCCTTCTGCGGGTCCGTCGGGCCGTTGCGGCCGGACGGTGGTCCTCGGCCGAACCGGCACCCACACTTGGCATGCCGGATTCCGATGCCATCGGGAGATACGGGCGGCTCGTCGGAGAACGCCCGTTCACTCGTCGGAGAACGCCCGCATACTGGTCGGAGAAGCCCGCTCATTCGGGGCGCAAGGCCAGGAGGCTCGACCTCTTCCGCGTACCGGAACGGATCGGCGGAGGGCTGGGCTCAGACCTCGGTCACCCTGCCCGCCGCCACCTCGACCCGTCGGGTGGTCCGTACCGCTTCCAGCATGCGCCGGTCGTGCGTCACCAGCAGCAGCGTCCCGGTGTACGAATCCAGCGCCGACTCCAGCTGCTCGATCGCGGGCAGATCGAGGTGGTTCGTCGGCTCGTCGAGCACCAGGAGGTTGACGCCCCTGCCCTGGAGCAGGGCGAGCGCCGACCGGGTCCGCTCTCCCGGTGAGAGGGTCGTGGCGGGGCGCATCACATGGTCGGCGCGCAGGCCGAACTTGGCGAGCAGCGTGCGCACTTCGGCCGGTTCGGTGTCCGGCACGGCCGCGCAGAACGCCTCAAGGAGCGACTCCGTGCCGTGGAACAGCTTGCGGGCCTGGTCGACCTCGCCGACCACCACGCCCGAGCCGAGCGCCGCGTGGCCGGAGTCCAGCGGGAGGCGGCCGAGCAGGGCGGCGAGCAGGGTGGACTTGCCCGCTCCGTTGGCGCCGGTGATGGCGACCCGGTCCGCCCAGTCGATCTGGAGCGATGCCGGGCCGAAGGAGAAGTCGCCGCGTACGGCCTGTGCTTCGCGCAGGGTCGCCACGACCGAGCCGGAGCGGGGTGCGGAGGCGATCTCCATCCGCAGTTCCCATTCCTTGCGCGGTTCGTCGACGACGTCGAGCCGTTCGATCATGCGCTGGGTCTGCCGGGCCTTCGCGGCCTGCTTCTCGCTCGACTCGCTGCGGAACTTGCGGCCGAGCTTGTCGGAGTCCGTGGCCTTGCGGCGGGCGTTCTTGACGCCCTTGTCCATCCAGGAGCGCTGCATCTGGGCGCGCCCTTCGAGGGCGGCGCGCTTGTCGGCGTACTCCTCGAACTCCTCGCGGGCGTGCCTGCGGGCGCGCTCGCGCTCCTCCAGATAGGCCGCGTAGCCACCGCCGTAGAGGTTGATCTGCTGCTGGGCCAGGTCCAGTTCGAGGACCTTGGTGACCGTGCGCATCAGGAATTCGCGGTCGTGGCTGATGACCACGGTGCCCGCGCGGAGCCCCGAGACATAGCGCTCCAGCCGCTCCAGGCCGTCCAGGTCGAGGTCGTTGGTGGGCTCGTCCAGCAGGAAGACGTCGTAGCGGGACAGGAGGAGGGAGGCCAGGCCCGCGCGGGCGGCCTGACCGCCGGAGAGCGCGGTCATCGGCAGGTCGAGGCCGATGGTCAGCCCGAGGTCGGCCGCGACCTCCTCGGCGCGCTCGTCCAGGTCCGCGCCGCCGAGGGCCAGCCAGCGCTCCAGCGTCTCGGAGTACGCGTCGTCGGCGCCCGGCGCCCCGTCGACGAGTCCCTGTGTCGCGGCGTCCATCGCCGTCTGGGCCCCGGCGACGCCGGTGCGGCGGGCCAGGAACTCCCGCACGGTCTCCCCCTCGCGCCGCTCCGGCTCCTGCGGGAGGTGCCCGACGGTGGCGGTGGGCGGGGAGAGCCGCAGCTCGCCCTCCTCCGGCCGGTCGAGTCCGGCCAGCAGCCGGAGCAGGGACGATTTTCCGGCCCCGTTGACTCCGACGAGACCGATCACGTCACCGGGCGCGACGACGAGGTCGAGTCCGGCGAAGAGTGTGCGGTCGCCGTGTCCGGCGGCGAGGTCCTTGGCGACGAGAGTGGCAGTCATCAGGGTGCCGATCCTAGTCGCCGCCGGGGGCGGAGCGGCCCGGCCGGTCCGCTCCGGCCGGGCCGCGGGTGCCCCCGGTCGTCGGGGGGCCTCAGCCCTCGCGCGGCGGGCCCGCCGGGCCGGAGGCGCCCGGTTCCGGGTCGTGGCCCTCGTGGAGCCCGGTGGTGACCTGGCTGCCGCCCGGTCCGATCCGGATCTCGAAGTCCCCGGCGTACTTCGCGTGGCCTTCGATGACCGCTGATTCGACCGCTT
The DNA here is from genome assembly GCF_900091725.1 of Streptomyces sp. DvalAA-43. Classification (GTDB taxonomy): domain Bacteria; phylum Actinomycetota; class Actinomycetes; order Streptomycetales; family Streptomycetaceae; genus Streptomyces; species Streptomyces pulveraceus. The sequence continues at coordinate 29,063 of NZ_FMBW01000094.1, forward strand.
CCACGCCGAATTCGCGCCGCACGATCAGCGGGTCCTGGCGCAGGTCCCGCATCAGCGCCACGCACATGCCGATCATGACGAGGGTGAACGGCGCGGCGACCAGGATCGTCAGGTTCTGGAGCCCGGCGAGCGCGTCGCCCTTGCCGTTGCCGATGAGCAGCATGATCGCGGCCACGGCGCCGGTGACCACGCCCCAGAAGATGACGACCCACCTGGCCGGTTCGAGGATGCCCTTCTGGGAGAGCGTGCCCATGACGATGGAGGCGGCGTCGGCTCCCGAGACGAAGAAGATGCCGACCAGGATCATCACCAGCAGGCTCATCGCCGTGGCGATCGGGAACTGCTGGAGCACACCGAAGAGCTGTGCCTCCTGGGTGACGGCCTTGCCGAGCCGGCCGGCCTCCTGGAGGTCGATCGCCGTACCTCCGAAGATCGCGAACCAGACCAGGCTGACGGTGCTGGGCACCAGGATGACTCCGCCGATGAACTGGCGGATGGTCCGGCCGCGGCTGATCCGGGCGATGAACATGCCGACGAAGGGTGTCCAGGAGATCCACCAGGCCCAGTAGAAGACGGTCCAGTTGCCGAGCCACTCGGCCACGTCGCCCTTGCCGGTCGCTTCGGTGCGTCCGGCGAGCTGGGCGAGATTGCCGAAGTAGGCGGCGATCGACGTGGGCAGCAGGTCGAGCACGATGATGGTGGGACCCGCGACGAAGACGAAGACGGCGAGGGCCAGGGCGAGCACCATGTTGGTGTTGGAGAGCCACTGGATGCCCTTCTCCACGCCGGAGACCGCCGAGGCGACGAAGGCCACCGTCAGCGCGGCGATGATCAGGACCAGGAGCCCGGTGCCGGTCTCCTCCTTCCAGTGCAGCTCGTGGAAGCCGCTGCCGATCTGGAGGGCGCCGAGGCCCAGTGACGCGGCGGAGCCGAAGAGGGTCGCGAAGATGGCGAGGATGTCGATCAGCCGGCCGAGCCCGCCATGGGCGTGCCGGGTCCCGATGAGCGGCTCGAAGACGGCGCTGATCGTCTGCCGTCTGCGGCGCCGGAAGGTGCTGTACGCGATGGCCAGGCCGACCACGGCGTAGATCGCCCAGGGGTGGAGTGTCCAGTGGAACAGGGTGGTGGCCATCGCCGTCTGCATCGCGTCGGCGGCGTCGAAGGGGTGTGTGCCGGGCGGCGGGTTGGTGAAGTGGGCGAGCGGCTCGCTGACCCCGTAGAACATCAGGCCGATCCCCATGCCGGCGCTGAACATCATGGCGACCCAGGACACGGTCCGGAATTCGGGCTCCTCCCCCTCCTGACCGAGGACGATCTTGCCGTAGCGGCTGACGGCGAGCCAGAGCGCGAAGACCACGAAGCCGGAGGCGGCGAGCATGAAGGCCCAACCACCGTTGTGGATCAGCCCGTTGAGCATGGAGCTGGAGATGTCCTCCAGCGAGTCGGTGGCGGTGGCTCCCCAGACCACGAAGGCGAGGGTGAGGACGGCGGTGACGCCGAACACCACCCGGTCCGTCGTGGGGTGCCGGTTCTGGGCCGGGTCGCCGGGGAGCTCCGCCGTCACCGGCAGTTCACCCCGGCCGCCCGTTCTCTGTTCGTCCTGCGACACGGATGGCGCCTTTCACGGAAGCAGTTGTTTCACTCTCCGTAGGCAGTACCACACGCAGCGCTCGGCTCCGGGGACCAACAAGCCGTACGTGCCCGCCCGGTCCGGATGTTCAGCGGCAGGTGTTACGCGTGCCCGCCTCCCGGGACGCGCCGGGCGGGACGCGGTGCCGTCACGCCGGGGGCCTCGGCCGCCCGGGGCGGGGCCGCCGCGGAGGCGGAACCCGCGGTGGCGCGGACGAAGGCGCCGGTGCCGCCGACGAACGGCAGTTTCGCGGACGTGCGGGCCAGGTCGAGGGTGAGCGTGGGTGTGGAGTCCGGCGGGTCGATGAGGTCCCGGTCGGTGCCGGCGACGATCAGGGCGAGGCGGTGTCCGGCGGGTACGACATGGTCGGTGGCCGCCAGGTCGAGGGTGATCGTGTAGGCCCTGCCCGGGGTCAGGGGGCGGCCCTTTCCGGCGGAGGCGTACGTGCCGAGGTCGGCCCAGCCCCGGCTGACCACGGTCCGGTCGACGGTGGTGGTGTCGGCCCTGGTCTCCTTGAAGCAGGAGCTGTCCCCGGCCGTGCTCGGGCCCCAGCAGTTGCGGTCGGTGAGGGTGGTGATGCCCTCGCCGGACGCGCCGTAGTCGCGGATGGTGTCGGGGCCGATGTCGACGAGGACCGCCGAGAGATGGGCGGTCGAGGTGGTCGGGGTGGCGGTGACGGTCACGGTGGACGATCCGGAGAGCCTCAGGTCGGCGGTGAGCGGCGCGGTGCGGAATCCGGCCTTGGCGCCCGTGGAGCGGTCCAGGTCGGCGGCCCACTCCGTCTCGCTCTGCGCCGGGTCGTCGGTGAACGTCTCGGTGGCGCCGGGGCGGGCGGGCCGCAGGGCCAGGGTGCCGACGCCCGGTGTGCTCCCGGCGGCGGGGCGCACGGTGGTGGTGTGCGTGGTGCGGGGCGGCCAGACCCGGTCGGTGGACCACTGGTCGGGGTGGCGTTCGATGTCGGCCATCGGTTCCCGGTCGATGCCGTTGTCGTAGCCGAGGAGGTAGTGGTCGAACCAGCGGTGCAGCGTGTCGACCCACTCGGCGCGCCGGTAGTCGAAGGGGTCGACGTGCCCGGTCTGGGAGAGCCAGATCTTGCGCTCCACCCCCCGGTCCGCGAGGGCGTCCCACCACTGGCCGAGGTGCTTGGTACGGACGTTGAGGTCCTGCATGCCGTGGACGGCGAAGACGCTGGCGCGCACCTTGCGGGCGTCCTTCACGTAGTCGCGCGCGGCCCACTGCCGCGTCCAGTCGCCGGTGCGCGGTGCCCCGTCGACGAGCCGCTGCTGGACGGCGGCGCAGCGCCCGCGTGCCTCGGGGCTCTCCACGTAGCCGGAGAGCCACTCGGGGCCGCTGTCGTAGAGGGGTGCGCCCTGGGCGAAGTAGTAGTCGTACCAGGAGGAGATGGCGCTGATCGGGACGATGGTCCGCAGCCCGTCCACGCCGGTCGCCGCGACCCCGTTGGCGATGGTGCCGTCGTAGCTCTTGCCGATCATTCCGGTGCGGCCGTTCGACCAGCCGGCCGTGGCGCGGGCGGAGCCGGTGCGGGTGGTGTAGCCGCGGGCGCGGCCGTTCAGCCAGTCGATCACGGCCTTGGCGGACTGGACGTCGGAGCGGCCTCCGACATCGACGCAGCCGTCGGAGCGATTGGTACCGGCCAGATCGACGGCGACGAAGGCGTAGCCGCGCGGTACGAAGTAGTTGTCGTAGTGGAGCGGGAACCCGACCGGCCTGCCGTCGGCGTCGTACGTCTTGAGCTGGCTCTCGTTGCCGCGCCCGCAGCAGGAGTAGTACGGGCTGGCGTCCATGATCACGGGGATCTTCCGGCCCTGCCGGGCGGGTTCCCGGGGCCGGACGATGTCGGCGGCGACGCGGTCGGTCCGCCCGTCCCCGTCGCCGTCCAGCCCGGTGTCGACCCAGACCGATTCGCGGACGGCGTCCCCGTACGAGTAGACGGGCCTGCTCTCCGGCGGCCGGGTCTCCCGGGGGCTCGCTCCCTGCGCACCCGACGGGGAGAGCAGGACGGCCATCAGGGCGGCGACGGCCGCCACCACCAGCGATCTGTACCTCGAACGGAGGCCTCGCGCACATGTCGGCATGGGCGGAAGGTACCCCGGGTCAACTCCCGTGCGACAGAGGGCGATCAGTGGCAGATATGGCATGATCATGGCGCAAAGGCGGCGGTCGCCGTGGCGGCCGAATGGCGATCGTGTGACAGCTGCGGCCATGGACACCACTGGGGCGGCAGTCGCTGAATAGTCTCGACGTGACGGTTCGAAAGATCATTCGCCCCGACCACTTGGAGTATTCCGTGCACCGCAGACTCATCGTCCCGAGCGCACTCGCGGCCTCCCTGCTGCTGGCGATCCCGGCCTCGGCCGCCGGAGGCACCGTGGGCGCCCCGGGCATCGGCGACCCCTACTACCCGGCCAGTGGCAACGGCGGCTACGACGTCTCGCACTACGACCTGCGGCTGAAGTACCAGCCCGCGACGGATCTGCTGGAGGGCACGGCGACGATCCTCGCCACGACCACCCAGGAACTCTCCCGTTTCAACCTGGACTTCGGGCTGGACGTCTCCGAGGTCCGGGTGAACGGCAAGAAGGCCGGCCATGTGAAGAACGGCGAGCAGGAGCTGGAGATCACCCCGGCCGCCCCGCTGGCGAAGGGCAAGGCCGTCTCGGTGGTCGTGCGGTATGCCGGGAAGCCCTCCGAGGTGAAGATCAACGGCTGGACGTCCTGGGTCCGCACTCCGGACGGCGCGGTGGCCGCCCAGGAGCCGGAGTCGGCCGCGTGGTGGTTCCCCGGCAACGACCACCCGCTGGACAAGGCGACGTACGACATCTCCGTCTCCGTCCCGGACGGTACCCAGGCGATCAGCAACGGCACGCTGCAGTCGCAGAGTTCCAAGTTCGGCTGGACCCGCTTCAACTGGCGTTCCAGCAAGCCGCAGGCGACGTATCTGACGACGCTGGCGGTCGGGAAGTTCGACATCACCACGGACACCACGTCGGACGGGCTGCCGGTCGTCAACGCGTACAGCAAGGACCTCGGCGCCAACGCCGGAGCGGCCCGCGCCAGCATCGAGCGGAGCGCCGAGGTCGCCGAGTGGCTGACGGAGGTCTTCGGGCCGTACCCCTTCGACGCGCTGGGCGGATACTCCCCCAACGTGACGAGCGGCTTCGCGCTGGAGACCCAGACCCGGCCGTTCTACAGCCCGAAGCAGTTCGCGAACGGGGCGAACGTCTCGGTCGTCGTCCATGAGCTGGCGCACCAGTGGTACGGCGACAGCGTGTCCCTCAAGGGCTGGAAGGACATCTGGATCAACGAGGGCTTCGCCCGCTACAGCCAGTGGCTGTGGTCGGAGAAGGAGGGCGAGGGAACCGCGCAGGAGCTGGCGGACTACACCTACGCCCAGCATCCGGCCGACGACGCCTTCTGGACGGTGAAGCCCGGCGACCCGGGCCCCGACAACCAGTTCGACACCGCCGTCTACGACCGGGGCGCCCTGGCCCTCCAGGCGCTGCGCAACGAACTGGGCGACGAGACGTTCTTCGCGCTGCTGAAGGGCTGGCCCGCCGAGCACGCCTACGGGAACGCGAGCGTGAGCGACTTCGTCTCGTACGCGGAGCGGGTCTCGGGCAAGCCGCTCGCGGCCCTCTTCGACGCCTGGCTGTTCCGGCCGGCCCGGCCCGAGGCCCCGGCGGCGGCCGGGGCGCACGCCCTGCACGCCACCGGGCAGCCCGCGCGGCCCGCCTCCTGGAAGAAGATCGAGGCGACGAACTCCGTGCACGACCACCGCTGACGGGTCCGGGCACCGCCGTCCCTTTCCCCTGGTGGGGGCGGTGGTGCCCGGCGGCGGGCCGGTGGCGCCGGTTAGGCTGACGGTGTCGGTGCCGTCCGGCCGGCCAGGCCGTTCTCCGGCCCGATCCCGCGTGTACGAGGAGCGTCCCTTGTCCGGTCCGTCCCACGATGCCGTTCGCGATGCCCGCCCCACCCTGGAGGCCGTGGCGGCTCGCGCCGGGGTCTCGCGGGCGACGGCCTCCCGGGTGGTGAACGGCGGGGCCGGGGTGCGCAAGCCGCTGGTGGACCAGGTGCGCAAGGCGGTCGAGGAGCTCGGCTATGTGCCGAACCACGCCGCCCGGACCCTGGTCACCCGGCGCAACGGAGCGGTCGCCGTGATCATCGACGAGCCGGAGTTCCGGATCTTCTCCGACCCGTTCTTCTCCCGGCAGATCCGCGGCATCAGCCGTGAACTCACCCTGCACGACTCCCAGTTGGTTCTGCTCCTGGTGGAAGGGCGGGGTGATTTCGACCGGGTCGCCCGCTATCTGGCCGGCGGCCATGTGGACGGCGTACTGGCCTTCTCGCTGCACACCGACGACGGACTCCCCGCGATCATCCGCCGGTTCCGGGTGCCCGCGGTCTACGGCGGCCGGCCCGGCCGGCCGGGCGCCGCTTTGGGACCGGCCGTCCCGTACGTCGACTGCGACAACCGCGGCGGCGCGGCCGAGGCGGTACGCCATCTCGTCGCCCTGGGGCGGCGGCGGATCGCGCACATCGCCGGACCGCGCGACCAGACCTCGGCCCTGGACCGGGTCGACGGCTACCTCGACGTGCTGCCCGACGGCGATCCGGGCCTGGTCGCGGACGGCGACTTCACCGTCGAGGGCGGTGCGCGGGCGATGGCGGAGCTGCTCGACCGCCACCCCGGCCTGGACGCGGTCTTCGCCGCCAACGACCTGATGGCCTCGGGTGCCCTGCGGGTGCTGCGCGAGCGCGGCCGGAGCGTGCCGGACGAGGTGGCCCTGGTCGGCTTCGACGACATGGTGTCCATAGCCGAGGCCACCGATCCTCCACTGACGACGGTCCGTCAGGATGTGGAGGGCATGGGCCGGTTGATGGTGCGGATGCTGATGGACCTCCTGAGCGACGAGGCCGGGGGCGACGACCGGACTTCGGTGATCACACCGACCGAGCTGGTGCGCCGGGCCTCCGCCTGATCACTCCCCCGCCCGGACGGCCCGGCGATGGGCCGCCCGCGCCCGGCGCGCGTACGGCAGATAGCGCAGCCGCTCGGGGAGCACGGGCACCACGCGCCGCACCACCCCGCAGAACCGCCGTAGCGTGCGCTCCTGGGCGTCCGTCCACTCCAGCCCGATGGCCTCCCGCGCCTCCGGCGGCATCAGCCCGATGGTGACGAAGCGCCGGAACCGGGCCAGCGGCGGGAACAGCACCGGCCACAGCAGCTTCAGCGACAGCCTGAGCGCCAGCGGCCCGCGGTCCGGCGGCGGCACGGGACGGTCGGTGGCGACCAGGTCCTCGACGACCGGGGTCGACTCGATCTCCTCGGCGAGCACCTTGCGGTAGTACGGCCAGAACTCCTCGATCGTCTGCGGCATGTCCCGGTCGTGGATGCCGAGGATCCGGCCGACCTGGAGCCACTCCCGGTACAGGGCCCGCTCCTGCGCCGGGGTGAGCGGGCGGACGAGATAGCGCGCGGCGTGCTGGTAGACGGGGAAGCCGGTGGCGTGCACCCACGCGTAGTTCGCGGGCGACAGCGCATGGTAACCGCGCCCCCGGGTGTCGGTGCCCTGGATGGTGCGGTGCAGCCGGCGCAGTCTGCGCCCCTCCTCGGCCGCCGCCTCGCCGCCGTACACCCAGAGCTGGAGCGAGCGCAGGGACCTCTCGCCGCGTCCCCACGGGTCCGTGCGGAAGACGGAGTGCTCGTCGACACCGGCGCCGACCGCCGGGTGGGCGACCTGGAGGGTGAGCGCGGCGGGCAGCATCAGCAGGGCCCGGATGTCGCCCGAGAGGCTCCAGAGCACACCGCCGGGCGGTGGCGGGGCGGGGTTCCGGGCTTCGGCGGCTGGACTGCTCATCACGGTGCTCCCGACGGTCGGCGGGCGCGCGGCTCGGCGCCCGGCCCCTTGCGTGATCCAGTATGCGAGCCCTCCGGAAGTCATGCGCACCGGCCCCCGCGGCACCGCGTCGCGGGTCCGCCCGTCGGCGGTGTTGACGGGACTCGTGAAACAAGTCGATAGTATTTGTAACTTTGACTCCCGGACCGGATGGTTCGTCAGATCTCTTGCAAGACAGGTGAGTTGGTCCGTCGCATGGCGACAGCCCACAGGAACGGTCCCGCGGGGAGTCGGTACCCGGACAGGAGGGCACACCATGGGCCGATACAGCCGCCTGCACGAGATACGCCGGATGGATCCGGCGCGCGACTACGCCGAGATCCTTCGGCTGATCTCCGCGTACGAGTTCCCCTGGGACTACCGGCAGGGGGTGAGCGTCGCCTTCCTCCGGGACTACGGCGTCCCCCGGATCTCCGTGCTCCTCGACCGGACCCAGGAGTTCGAGCGGGCCGGACAGAAGCGGTACGACGACACGGTGCTGATCGGGTACGAGATGGCCGTCGACGGCTTCGACTCGGAGCGCGGGCGGGCGGCCGCGCGCCATCTCAACCGGATCCACGGCAAGTACCGGATCCCGAACGACGACTTCCGCTATGTCCTCGCGACCACGGTCGTGGGGCCGAAGCGCTGGATCGACCGGTTCGGCTGGCGGCCCCTGTGCGCCCAGGAGGTCCAGGCCCTGGTGGAGGCGGGCCGCAAGACGGGGGCGATGATGGGCATCGAGGGGGTGCCCGACACCTATGAGGGCTTCGAGCGGCTCCTCGACTCCTACGAGGAGCGGATGTTCGCGTACGACCCGGCGAACCGGCGGGTCGCGAACGCCACGTTCCGCGTGATCGCGAGCTGGTATCCGCGTCCGTTGCGGCCCCTGGTGGCGCGGGTCGCGCTCGCGGTGCTGGACGAGCCGCTGCTGGCGGCGCTGGGCTTCCGGCCGCAGCCGCGGTGGGTGCGGACCTCGGCGTCGGCGGCTCTGCGTCTGCGCGCCCGCTGTGTCCGCCGGCTGCCGGCCCGGCCCCGCAGGTTTCCGGCGCGCCCGCGGCCCCGTACGTACCCCTTCGGCTGGCGGCTCGACGACCTCGGCCCGCACTGGGCCCGCAGCCGCCCGGTGGAACCGCTGCCCGACGAGACGGGCGGCGGGACGGGAGGTGCTATCCGGCAGCGAGCAACGGCACCAGATAGCGGCGGGCGAACTCCCGCACCTGGGTGTCGTCGTCCAGCTGGAAACAGCTGACGGGGTTGAGGAGGAAGGAGACGGTGATCCGCACCATCAGTTCGGCGACCGGGGTCGGATCGCTGGCCGGCCGGCCCTCGGCGCGCCGGGCGTCACGCAGCCGGTCGGCCAGGTACGCGCGGATGGCGAGGAAGGCCGGTCCGCTCTCCAGGGTCAGGAACGGCAGCATCGTCTCGGGCTCCAGCCTCAGGAGACCACCGATGAGCGGATGCTCGCGGATGTGCCGGAGCACCGCGGCGAAGCCCTCGACGAGCCGGTCCTGTGTCGTCGGCAGCGCGGCCACGGCCTCGTCCACCTCCACGACGAAGCGGCGGTACTCGCGCAGCAGACAGGCGGAGACGAGGCTGTCCTTGTTGCCGATCCGCCGGTACACGGTCACGCGCGAGACCCTGGCGCGCTTGGCGACGTCGTCGACGGTGGAGCGGCGCAGCCCGAAGGTCGTGAACTGCTCGCGCGCGGCGTCCAGGATCCGCTCGATCAGCGCGTCGGAGGGCGGTGTGGCGCGGAGCGCCAGGGCCAGCTCCGCCTCGTCGGTGCTCCGTGCCGTCATGGGCCCTCCCCCGTTCCGCCGCTTCCACCCCACCATAGGAGCCGATACGGAGTGACTCACCCCGTATCTCTGTATCCACATCCCTGTATCCACGCGGGCAGGGCGGCCACCGGGGTCCGGTGGGCGCCCTGCCGAGGGGTGTGTTCGGTCCGGCCGGTACCTACTCGCAGGTCCCGGCGAACGTTTCGCGGGTCACCACGTCGGTGGCCGCGGCGGTGGTGTCCAGCCAGGCGACGCGCCGGCCGTCACCGAGCGACGGGGCCAGCTGTGCGCCGGAGGAGCAGGAGACACGGGTGAAGTTGTCGAGGCCCGCGAGCACATCGGCGGTCCTGGCGACCTTCACCTTGCCCGGCCCGCTCCAGGAGCCGAGCGCTCCCCAGAAGTCGTAGGTGGAGTAGGCGAAGTACCGGTCGTTGACCGAGAACTGGGCGAGGTACGTGCTCGTCGGGTAGCGCAGCGTGGCCGCCGTGGACAGGTCGCCGAGCGGAGCGGAGACGAACTTCGAGGACGGGATCAGGAAGCCGCCCGTCTCCCGCCAGAAGACGCGGTCCGAGGTCAGCTGGATGTCCGAGACGTAGTCGAAGAGGAAGCCGGCGATCCGCTTGCTCTGTGTGGTGCCCTTCGAGATGTCGTGGACATGGACGTACGTGCCGTCACCGCCGGCCCAGGCGATCCGGCCGTGCTTCATCGTGAGGTGGGCGGCCTTGGTGCCGGCCTCGGGGGTCACATTGACCGTGGTGCCGTCGGCCTTGCGGAGCATGACGTCCTGCTCGCCGTCGGCGGTGGTGCTGATGTAGGCGAGCGCGCCGTGGTCGGTCACCGGCTCGGTCTCGTCCGCGTCCGGGCGGTCGACCAGCTTCTTGACCGCTCCCTGGCCCTTCGCACCGGCCCGGTAGACGCCGATGCCGTCGGCGGTGATCCGGGTGAAGACGATGCGGTCGTCGTCCAGGGAGGGGTCGAGCAGATAGGCGTCCTCCTGGGCCAGTTCGTGCTTCGGCTTCTTCCCGAAGCGGCCCACGGTGATGCCGAAGGCGGCGCTGCCCTGGCCCCAGGCGATGGCGTCGCCGTGGCTGATCGCGTAGACGTCGCCGTTGATCTGCGCGGCCTGCTCGTCGACGCCGCTGTAGACCTCGTAGGCGGGCAGGACGCCGGCGCCGATGGTGGTGCCGTCGTGTGTGCCGCCCTTCTTCTCCCAGCCGGTCTCGATGCCGTGGTCGTCGAAGGCCTTGGCGATGACGGCGAGATCGGCCTTGGAGACGTGCAGGGACTTGGCCGCGAGGGTGACCGCGTTGCGCATGTCGGTGAAGCCGGACAGCGGGGTGAGGTAGTTCTGCGCGGACCGGTAGACGATCTGGTCGGCGAGCTCGCTGTCGAGGTTCTTGCGCATGTCCCACAGCGCGCCGCCGACGATGGTGGAGTTGTAGTGCACTCCGCCGTTGTCGATGTCGAGCGTGACGGGCTGGTAGTCCTTCTGCGCGTCGCGCCCGTCGTTCAGGTCGCGCAGGGCGCACTCCGCCAGCGGCTTGGTGCCGTTGCAGAGGTACTCCCCGATGAGGCCGGACGCCGGGTCGCTCATCGCGATGCCCTTGTCGGCGGTCTCCATGGCGTTGCCGAAGTAGTCGGATATCGCCTCGTTGAGGGCGCCGGACTGGTTGAGGTAGACGAGCCCGGCGGAGTGCTCGGTGACCCCGTGCGTCATCTCGTGGCCGACGACGTCCAGGCCGACGGAGAGCGGCACGCCGTCCATGTGGCCGTAGACCATCTTGGAGCCGTCCCAGAAGGCGTTGGCGTAGTCCTTGCCGTTCGCGGCGACGTTGACGACCGAGGAGATCGTGCCGCCCTTGCCGTCCACCCCGTCGCGGCCGATCCGGTCCTTGTAGTACTCGTACACCTTCGCCGCGTTCAGATGCGCGTCGACCGCGCCCGACGAGGTGTTGGCGCCGTCGAAGCGGTCGCTCGCCGACGCACCCAGCCGGATGTCGTCGGTGACCGGGCCGCCCGCGACGGCCGTGTACTCCTTGCGGTTCGCGTCGTAGGTACGGATCTGGCCGCCGGTCCGCGGATACATGGCGCGGGTGGAGTCGACGAGCGTGTACGAGCCGTCCGCCTCCTTGTTGACGTCGAGCTCCGTCTCGGTGCCGTCGACGCGTACGCCCGTCCCCTGCGCGGGCGACGCGTCGGCCGCGTCGATGTTGTTGTACGAGAGAGCGATGCCGCCCACCCGCGCGTCGACGTACACCTCCTGGCGCACCGGGGAACCGTTCGCCTTGCCGCCGGTGACCGTGAAGTGCCAGGCCAGCCTGCCGCCCCGGGCGTCGGGGAGCACGGACAGGCCGTGCGCCTCGGTCCTCGCGCCCCGCACTCCGGACAGGCCGCGGTCGAGCGTGAACATCCGCCGCTTCGCGGTGGCTTCGCTCACCTTCGGCGTGGTGGAGACGGTGAGGTCCGTGTAGAGCGTGCCGGTCGCGGACGTGACCTGCTGGCCGCCGTCGGCCGCCTGGGTCTGCACCGCGTACTCGGCGCCGAAGACCGGGACGCCGTCGTGCTTCTGCTGGAAGCGCACCGAGGACTGCTCGCCGTCCCTGGTCGTCCTGACCGTCCTCAGGTCGGAGACGGGGACCTTGTACGTGTCCTCATGGGCCTTGATGTGGGCTCGGGCCGCCTCGGCCGGAGTGCCCTGGCGGGCGGACCCGTCCAGGCCCTGCGTCATCGCCGGGGCGACACCCACCGGGTCGGGCGTCCGCGCGGTGGCGGTGCCGCCCGCCCAGGCCGGTGCGGCCAGCAACGATGCGCCGGTCGCGGCGGCCACCACTCCGGTCGCCAGCATCCGCAGCACGTTTGTTCGTCTCACAGGACCTCCCCATCGCACACCTGCGCCTGAGCCGGGGGCCTCAGGCGTTGACGTGCTGATCGTTCGCCATGGAGGTTGCGTGAACAAGGGATGGCCCTGGCGCGAAAGTGCCGTGGCGCAATTACGCCTCAGAAGCCGTCCACAGCGGGCGGGTTGTCCGCGATGTCGGGCAGCCAGCCGGCGCGTGCGGCGTACCAGCCGAGCTGGAATCGGGTCGCCGCTCCCACGTCGTCCATCAGGGCGTGCAGCCTCCGCTGGACGGTGCGGTGGCCCATGCCCAGCTGACGGGCTATCGCCGCATCGGTCAGGCCGACGTGGAGGAGCGCCACGATCCGCCGGTCGATCGCCGCGACCGGGGCCTCATGGTCCTCTTCCGTGCCGGAGACGCTCAGCCGCCAGCCCTTCTCGAAGTGCTCCTCGAAGAGCGAGACGAGGGCGGTGAGCAGGCCCGTCCGGTGGACGACGAGCGCCACCGGCTCCGTCTCGCGCTCCGGATCCAGGGGCAGCAGGGCGATGCGGCGGTCCACGATGGCGAGCTTGATCGGCAGCCGGTCCGTGACGGAGATGTGCTGGCCCTGGGCGACGCAGGAGGCCAGCACGGCCGCGGTCTCCGGACGCTCCAGCCATGCGCGTTCGACGACGCTGCGTACGGTCACACCGCGGCGGATCATCTCGGCGTCCACCTCTTCGTGGTTGTCCGCGAAGCTGAGCACCGCGGGCACATGCCTGGTCGGCACGAGGGTGCACACCTCTCTCCTGGCCTGCCGCTGCATGGTCAGCAGACGCCGCCGGATCGCCGCCGGCCCGGACAGCACCTCCACCGGCGCCCCCGACGCGTGGGTCTGCGCGGCGCGGTGGCGCTCCGTGAGGTCCCCGACGAGCGACTCGACCCGGTGCAGCGCGGACCGGCGGGATTCGAGCAGCGGCCCGAGCGCGAGGACGGGCGAGGCGGCCCGGTACCGGACGGTGCCGTCGGCGTCCGGCCGCGCGGCGCTGGCGAGCCCGCGCTCGACGAGCGAGTCGAGGACGCGCATGACCGCCCGGCCGCTCGACGGGCCTGAGAGGGTGTCCGGTTCGCTGTCGGGGCGGTCCACCAGCAGGCGGTAGACGGCGTCCTCGTCCGGCGCGAGGCCGAGCAGGGTCAGCAGGGACTCGTCCACCGGGTCGCGCGGCACGACGGCGCCGGGACGCCCGGTCTCTTCACGACCCGCATCGGCACCCGCCACCGGCCCCACCCCAATTCCCGCCGCTCCGTCGACGGGGGTCACATTAACCGGCGGATTTCCGCAGGCCGAGGCCCCGTGGGGCAAGGGCCTGTCCGACCCTGACCCGCCGGACGGACTCGGCCGGGCCCTAGTCGAAGTCGTACACCGTCACCGGTATGTCCCGGCCGGTCAGCCGCTTCTCGATCAGGGGCTCGATCCGGGACCACGTCCCGCCCGCCAGTCCGCAGCCGATCCGGGGCATATGGACCGAGGCCCCCAACTCCTGGGCCCGGTCGGCCACCGCGCCCAGCGCCGTGTCGATCGCCTCGTAACGCACCGGAACCCCCTTGCTGCCCGTGCGCATGCCCCGCTGGCCCACCGCGTTGGCCACCCATATGCGGGGACCGACCTGTACGAACTGCACCGCGCCGAGGCCGAAGTCATTGCTCGCGCGCTCCCGGTGCCAGCGCCGGTAGGCCGCCTCGGGCTCGGGCCAGCGGCGCGAGAGCGCCAGGACGAATCCCTTGCCCCAGCCGCCGAGGTCGTTGCAGACATGGACGATCAGCTTGACGCCCTTGCCGTGGGGCGCGGTCGCGTCCCCCTTGATGTACATGATCCCGGACATGGCTTCAGGTTAGGTGCCGCCTCTGACAGCCGAGCTCTTTCACATCACTGGTGAGACAGCAATACTGTTGCACCGGGGTGGATCACGCGCACGGCGGCTCTTCCCCTCAGGGCCGGACACGAGGAGCAGATATGGCGACCGGGGCCGAGGAGCCTACGCTCACCGTCGACGAGCTGGCGGCGCGCGCCGGGGTGACCGTGCGTACGGTGCGGTTCTACAGCACCCGCGGGCTGCTGCCGCCCCCGGTCATCGGACCGCGCCGGGTGGGGCACTACGGGCACGACCACCTCTCCCGGCTGGCGCTCATCGAGGAGCTCCAGCACCAGGGCATGACGCTGGCCGCGATCGAACGGTATCTGGAGCAGCTGCCGCCGGATCTGAGCGCCCACGACCTGGCGATCCACCGGGCCCTGGTGGCCTCCTGGGCACCGGACTCGGCGGAGGACGCGACCCGGGCGGAGCTGGAGCGGCGGGCGGGCCGGGCACTGACCGGGCAGGACATCGCGCGGCTGGCCGCGATGGGGGTACTGGAGCGCGCGGAGCCGGTGGACGGCAGCTATCGGGTGGACCCGGGGCTGCTGCGGCTCGGGGTCGAGCTGCTCGGCGTGCCGATCGCGCACGAGACGATCCTGGCCGCCCGCACGGTTCTGCTGGAGCACTCCCGGTCCGCGGCGCAGGAGTTGACCCGGCTGTTCCGGGACGAGGTGTGGGAGCCGTACCGGGAACGGGAGTCGGACCCCGAGCACGTGGCGGCGATGAAGTCGCTGTCGGCCCATATGCAGCCGATGGTGCTCCAGGCGCTGGTGACCGCGTTCCAGCGGTCGTTGAAGGAGGAGCTGCGGGCCGCGTTCACGGCGGAGTGAACGCGGCCCGCGGGGTGGGCGCCGGTCGTGGACGCCAACCGTGGCCGCCAGTCATGCGCGGCGGTCGTGGCCGTCAGTCGTGGAAGGTCTCGCCCTTCTCGGCCTTCTCCACGAGCAGCGCGGGCGGCAGGAAGCGGTCGCCGTACCGCTCCGCGAGCTCCCGGGCGCGGGCGACGAAGCCGGGCAGACCGCCCTCGTACCCGTTGATGTACTGGAGCACGCCGCCGGTCCACGGCGGGAAGCCGATGCCCATGATGGAGCCGATGTTGGCGTCGGCGACCGTGATGAGGACGTTCTCCTCCAGGCAGCGGACGCTGTCCAGGGCCTCGGAGAACAGCATCCGCTCCTTCATGTCGAGGAAGGGGATGTCGGTGTCCGGCCGGGTGAAGTGCTCCCGCAGTCCGGGCCACAGCCGGGTGCGCCTGCCGTTCTCGTCGTACTCGTAGAAGCCCGCGCCGCCGCTGCGTCCCGTCCGGCCGAACTCGTCGACCATCCGGTCGATGACCGCGTCCGAGGGGTGTCCTGGCCAGGTGCCGCCGGCCTCCTCGACGGCCCGCTTGGTCTCGTTGCGGATCTTGCGGGGCAGGGTGAGCGTCAGCTCGTCCATCAGGGAGAGCACCTTTGCCGGGTAGCCGGACTGTGCCGCGGCCTGTTCCACGGAGGCGGGCTCGACGCCCTCGCCGACCATGGCGACACCTTCGTTGATGAACTGGCCGATGACGCGCGAGGTGAAGAAGCCGCGCGAGTCGTTGACGACGATCGGGGTCTTCTTGATCCGGCGGACCAGGTCGAAGGCGCGGGCCAGGGCCTCGTCGCCGGTCCGCTCGCCCTTGATGATCTCGACCAGCGGCATCTTGTCCACGGGCGAGAAGAAGTGCAGCCCGATGAAGTCGGCCGGGCGCGAGACGCCTTCGGCGAGGACGGTGATGGGCAGGGTCGAGGTGTTGGAGCAGAGCAGCGCGTCCGGCTCGATGATGTCCTGGATCTCCTGGAACACCTTGTGCTTGAGCGCGGTGTCCTCGAAGACGGCCTCGATGACGGCGTCGCAGCCCGCGAGGTCGGCCGGGTCGCCGGTCGGGACGATCCTGGCCAGCAGCTCGTCGCGGGTCGCCTCGGTGGTGCGGCCCCGGGAGAGCGCCTTGTCGAGGAGCTTCTCGCTGTACGCCTTGCCCCTGGCCGCCGCCTCGGCCGAGACGTCCTTGAGCACGACGTCGATCCCGGCGCGGGCACAGGAGTACGCGATGCCCGCACCCATCATCCCGGCGCCGAGCACGGCGACCTTGGTGACCTGGCGCTCCTCGATGCCCTTGGGGCGGCTGGCGCCGGAGTTGACGGCCTGGAGGTCGAAGAAGAACGCCTGGATCATGTTCTTCGCGACCTGGCCGGTGACCAGCTCGGTGAAGTAGCGGGCCTCGATGGTCAGGGCGGTCTCGAAGTCGACCTGGGAGCCCTCGACGGCGGCGGCCAGGATGTTGCGGGGCGCGGGCATCGGGGCCCCGGCGAGCTGCTTCTTCAGGTTCGCGGGGAAGGCCGGCAGATTGGCGGCGAACTTCGGGCTGGACGGGGTTCCGCCGGGGATCCGGTACCCCTTGACGTCCCAGGGCTGCTGGGATTCGGGGTGGGCGTCGATGAAGGCGCGGGCCTTTTCGAGCATCTCCTCCCGGGTGGCGGCGACCTCGTGGACCAGGCCGTTCTCCAGGGCGCGCCGCGGGGTGTACTGGGTGCCCTGGAGGAGGACCTTCAGCAGGGCGTCGGCGATGCCCATGAGGCGTACGGTGCGGGTGACGCCGCCGCCCGCGGGCAGCAGGCCGAGGGTGACCTCGGGAAGGCCGATCCGGGAGCCGGGCGCGTCGAGCGCGACGCGGTGGTGCGAGGCGAGCGCGATCTCGTAACCGCCGCCGAGGGCCGCGCCGTTGATGGCGGCGACGACGGGCTTGCCGAGGGCCTCGATGCGGCGCAGCGAGTTCTTGATGGCGGTGCCGGTGTCGAAGGCCTGCTGGGCGTTCTCGGGACCGACCTTGATCATGTCCTTGAGGTCGCCGCCCGCGAAGAAGGTCTTCTTGGCGGAGGTGTAGATGATGCCGCGGATGGCGTCCTTCTCCGCCTCCGCGCGGTCGGCGATGGCCGCGATGGAGTCCTTGAAGGCCTGGTTCATCGTGTTGGCGGACTGGTCGGGATCGTCGAGTACGAGGGTGACGACGCCGGTCTCGTCCTGTTCCCAGCGGATGGTCGTGCTCTCGGTCATGTGTCTGTCTTCTCCGTAGGCAGGGGTGGCCGGGGACGGTCAGAGACGCTCGATGACGGTGGCGACACCCATGCCGCCGCCGACGCAGAGGGTGGCGAGGCCGTACCGCTGGTCGCGGCGTTCCAGTTCGTCGATGAGGGTGCCGAGGATCATCGCGCCGGTGGCGCCGAGCGGGTGGCCGAGGGCGATGGCTCCGCCGTTGACGTTGATCTTGTCGATCGGGAGCTTCATGTCCCGGGCGAAGCGGAGGACGACGCCGGCGAACGCCTCGTTGATCTCGACGAGGTCGATGTCGTCGATGGTCAGCCCGGCCTTGGCGAGCGCCTTGCGGGTGGCGGGCGCGGGGCCGGTCAGCATGATGGTCGGCTCGGAGCCGGAGACGGCGGCGGAGATGATCCGGGCGCGCGGCGTCAGTCCGTAGCGCTCGCCGACCTCCTGGTTGCCGATCGCGACGAGCGCGGCGCCGTCGACGATGCCGGAGGAGTTGCCCGCGTGGTGGACGTGGTCGATCTTCTCGACCCAGTGGTACTTCTGCAGCGCCACCGCGTCGAAGCCGCCCATCTCGCCGATCGCCGCGAAGGAGGGCTTGAGCGCGGCCAGCGAGTCGGCGGTGGTGCCGGGCCGCATGTGCTCGTCGTGGTCGAGCACGACGAGGCCGTTGCGGTCCTTGACCGGGACGACGGAGCGAGCGAAGCGGCCGTCCTTCCATGCCTCGGCGGCGCGCTCCTGGGAGAGTGCGGCGAACTCGTCGACGTCGCGGCGGGAGAAGCCCTCGATGGTGGCGATGAGGTCGGCTCCGACGCCCTGCGGGGCGAAGCCGGTCTCGAAGTTGGTCATCGGGTCCATCGCCCAGGCGCCGCCGTCGGATCCCATCGGGACCCGGGACATCGACTCGACACCGCCCGCGAGCACGAGGTCCTCCCAGCCCGAACGGACCTTGGCGGCGGCCAGGTTGACGGCCTCCAGGCCCGAGGCGCAGAAGCGGTTCTCCTGTACTCCGGCGACGGTGTCCGGGAGGCCGGCGGCGATGGCGGCGATCCGGGCGATGTCGGAGCCCTGGTCGCCGAGCGGGCTGACCACGCCGAGGACGATGTCGTCGATGGCCGCCGGGTCGAGGCCGGGGAAGCGGTTGCGGATCTCGTGGATGAGGCCGACGACGAGGTCGATCGGCTTGGTGCCGTGCAGGGCGCCATTGGCCTTGCCGCGGCCGCGCGGGGTGCGGATCGCGTCGTAGACAAATGCTTCGGTACTCAAGTCAGCAGCCTTTCGGGGGTGGTTGTGCGACGGGGTCAGGCGAGCAGCGAACGGCCGATGATCTCCTTCATGATCTCGGTCGTGCCGCCGTAGATGGTCTGGATACGGCCGTCGGTGAACGCCCTGGCGATCGGATACTCCGTCATGTAGCCGTAACCACCGTGCAGTTGGAGGCAGCGGTCGGCGACGCGCTTCTGCAGTTCGGTGGCCCACCACTTGGCCATCGAGGCGTGCACGGCGTCGAGCGTCCCGTCGGAGTGGTCGACGATGCAGCGGTCGAGGAAGGCACGGGTGACGGCGCACTCGGTGGCCATCTCGGCGATCTCGAACCTGATGTGCTGGAGTTTGGCGAGCGGCCGCCCGAAGGCCTCGCGCTCCTTGACGTACCGCGTGGTGATCTCCAGCAGGTGTTCCGCCGCGGCGATCCCGGCCACCGCTATGCCCATGCGCTCCTGCGCGAGGTTGGTCATCAGATGGATGAAGGCGCCGTCCCGCTCACCGAGGAGGTTCTCCTTGGGGACGCGTACGTCGTTGAAGAACAACTCGGCGGTGTCCTGGGACTTCTGGCCGATCTTGTCGAGGTTGCGGCCCCGCTCGAAGCCCTCGGCGCCCCGTTCGACGACGATCAGCGAGAGCCCCTTCGCGCCGCCCTCGGGGGTGGTCTTCGCCACGACGACCACCAGGTCGGCGAGGATGCCGTTGGAGATGAAGGTCTTGGAGCCGTTGAGCAGCCAGTGGTCGCCCTTGTCCTCGGCGGTGGTGCGGATGCCCTGGAGGTCGGAGCCCGCGCCGGGTTCGGTCATGGCGATGGCGGTGATGGTCTCGCCGCCGCAGAAGCCGGGCAGCCAGCGCCGCTTCTGCTCGTCGGTGGCGAGACCGGTGAGGTAGGGGCCGATGATGTCGTTGTGCAGCCCCAGCGCGAGGCCGGGGGTGCCGGCCCGGGTGAACTCCTCGGCGAGTACGGCGCTGTAGCGGAAGTCGGTGTTGCCGCCGCCCCCGTACTCCTCGGGTACGGCGAGGCCCAGCAGCCCCTGCCGGCCGGCCGCGAGCCAGGCCTCGCGCGAGACGATGCCGTCCTTCTCCCACTGCTCGTAGTGCGGGAGGACCTCCTTGGTGAGGAAGGTGCGCACGGTCTCGCGGAACGCGTGGTGCTCTTCGGTGAAGATCTGCCGCTGCACTGCGGGCCTCCTGGAGCCGGTTCTCGGGGGTGGGGACGGGCCGGGCCGGTCGGGGCCCGGCGGGGATCACGGGGACGCGAGGCCGGGTACGCCCCAGTCGGCGGCGACGGCCTCGGTGTCCGCGCCGGGTCGCGCGGGGCCCCGGCGTACGGAGGCGGGGGTCGCGGAGAAGCGCGGTGCGGGCGCGGGCTGGGTGAGTCCGCCGTGCTCGACGAAGGTGGCGCGGGCGGCGATGTGCGGGTGGTGGGGCGCTTCCCGGAGCGAGAGGACAGGGGCGACGCAGGCGTCCGACCCCTCGAACACCTCGGTCCACTCGGCGCGCGTACGGGTCCTGAACCGGTCGGCGACGACCGTGCGCAGTTCGTCCCACCGGGTGATGTCACCCCGGTCCGGGGCGGTGTCCCCGATCCCGAGGAGCCTGCCGAACTCGTCGTAGAACCGCTGCTCCAGCGGCCCGACCGCCATGTACTGGCCGTCGGCGGTCTCGTACGTGCCGTAGAACGGGCAGCCACCGTCCAGGAGGTTGGAGCCGCGCCGGTCCTGCCAGCCGCCGGCCGCCAGCATGCCGTGGATCATCGTGGCGAGATGGGCGGCGCCGTCGACGATCGCGGCGTCCACGACCTGGCCCCGGCCGCCGGGGGTGCGGGCGTGCTGGAGGGCGGCGAGCACCCCGACGACGAGATAGAGCGAGCCGCCCGCGTAGTCGCCGACGAGATTGGCCGGGACGGTGGGCGGCTCTCCGGGCCTGCCGATCATGGAGAGGGTGCCGGTCAGAGCGATGTAGGCGACATCGTGCCCGGCCCGTTCGGCGAGCGGTCCGTCCTGGCCCCAGCCGGTCATCCGCCCGTACACGAGCCGCGGATTGCGGGCCAGCACGGCCTCGGGGCCGACCCCGAGGCGTTCGGCGACACCCGGCCGGTAGCCCTCGATCAGGATGTCGGCGCGCTCGGCCAGATCGAGCACCGTGGCGGCACCGCCCTCGGCCTTGAGGTCGACGAGCACCGAACGCTTGTTGCGGTTGGTGAGGTCGTACGCGGGGTCGATGCCCAGCCCCGCGCCGCCGGGCCGGTCGACCCTGACGACGTCGGCACCGAGGTCGGCCAGGAGCATCGCGGCGAACGGGCCGGGGCCGATGCCTGCCAGTTCGACCACCCGCACCCCTGCCAGCGGGCCGTGCGAGCCGTGCTCTGTCGTTGCCATCAAGCCCCCAGCGGTATGACACAACTGATGTAACATCGATGATGCTAAGAACGCACCGCGCTCCGCACAACCCTTTTGGCCGAGCAAGCGCTTAGTTCTTCCTCCGGGATCCTCCCCCACCGGCGCCGCCCTGCCGCACACCGCCACGACCCCCTCCGCTAGCCTCTGCCTCCCACATCGGCACCGGCCCCCGCGGAGGCAGTCGTGAACAGGCAGAACGGGACACAACGCCCCTATGACGTGGTCCTCTTCGGCGCCACCGGCTTCGTGGGCGCCCTCACCGCCGAATATCTGGCCGCCCACGCGCCCTCCGGCTGCCGCTGGGCGGTGGCCGGACGCGACCGGGCCAAGCTGGAGCGCCTGCGCGAACGGCTCACCGCGATCGACCCGCACCACACGGACCTCCCGCTGCTGCACGCCGACGCCGACGACGCACACGCGCTGCGCGAACTCGCCGAATCCACCCATGTGGTGGCCACGACGGTGGGCCCCTACGTCTGGTACGGCGAGAAACTGGTCGCGGCCTGTGCCGAGGCGGGGACGGACTACGCGGACCTCACCGGGGAGGCGGAGTTCGTGGACCGGATGTATCTGGAGCACGACGCGCGGGCCCGCGAGACCGGGGCCAGGATCGTGCACGCCTGCGGTTTCGACTCGGTGCCGCACGACCTCGGGGTGTACTTCACCGTCCAGCAGCTCCCGCAGGACGTGCCGCTGACCGTCGACGGGTTCGTACGCAGCAACGCCCTCTTCTCCGGCGGTACGTTCGCCTCGGCGCTCACCGCGATGGGCCGGGGCCCGCGGATGCTGCGCGCGGCCCGGGAACGTCGGCTGCACGAACCGCGGCTGGTCGCCCGCCGGGCCCGTGCCCCGCTCGGCGCCCCGCGCTTCAGCGCGGAGACCGGCACCTGGGCGCTCCCGCTGCCGACCCTGGACCCGCGGGTCGTCGAGCGCTCGGCGCGGGCGCTCGCCCGGTACGGCCCCGACTTCCGCTACCGCCACTTCGCCTCGGTGCGGCATCTGCCCGTGGCCCTCGGCGGCACCGCCGCGATCGGCGCCCTGCTGGGTGCCGCGCAGGTTCCGGCGGCGCGGTCGTGGCTGATGGGCCGGTACGAGCCGGGCCGGGGTCCGGACGCCGAGCGGCGCGGGCGCAGCTGGTTCACCGTGCGGTTCGTGGGCGCGGGCGGCGGGCGCCGGGTCTTCACCGAGGTGTCGGGCGGCGACCCCGGCTACGGCGAGACGGCGAAGATGCTCGCCCACTCCGCGCTCTGCCTCGCCCTGGACGAACTCCCGCCGACGTCGGGGCAGGTCACCACGGCCGCCGCGATGGGCGACGCGCTCCTGGAGCGGCTGCGCTCGGCGGGTCTGCGCTTCCGGGTGGCGGCCGCCCGCTGAGCCGAACGGATACCGGGAGCCCGGAGCGTCATGCCCGGCGCGACCAACGGCGCTCGGGGGCTCGGGCTCAGAGCGCCCAGGACACCAGCGTGACGATCATCGAGACGGCCCAGGCCACTCCCGCGATCATGCCGAGTGTCATCCCCACCGCGACCCGGCGCTGAGCGAGATAGACGGTGCCGGGTCGCGTGGACGTTCGATGTTCGTTCATACGGGCAAGCTTGCCGGTCATGATCGGCAAACGGTATCCGTACGGGTACTCAGCTTCCTTCGGCCTTCAGCCCGGTGGGGCGACGCGTGCCCCGCCGGGCCGGACGGCCCTGCCGCACCGCGCACGAATCTCCGCAGGTGCGCGCGGGTGACATCGGGCTGTTCGAGCCAGGGTTCGTGTCCCGCGCCGTCGATCCGGGTCAGCGGGACATCGAGCCGGAGCGCGAGCGACTGGAGCGCAGACAGCGGGCGGGGGTCCTCGACGCCGCCGAGGATCTCCACCCGTGCGGGCAGGCGGCCGCGCAGCTCGTCGAGATGCCGGTCGAGCGGGTCCGCACGTCCCTCCTCGCCGAGCTCGTGGTTCATGGCCCAGTTGACGGGTCGGCGTTGCCGGGCGCCCTGCTCGGCCCAGTGCCGGCCGCGGGCGGGGTCGGCGTGGTCGGTGAACCAGGACAGCGCGAGCAACTCGACCTCCTGCTCCTCCGTGCGGTGCGGCATCCGCTGCAGCTCCTGGAGACGCTCCTGCTGCGCCGGGGACATCCGGCGCTCGCGTTCCGCCCGGTCCCCCGTCCGCCACTCGCCGACGAACGGCCCGCACATCAGCAGCATCGCGGCCACCCGGTCCGGGTGGGCGAGGCAGAACCGGGCGGCCAGGGTGGCTCCGTAGGAGTGTCCGATCAGCACCGCCGAGGGCGCGTCCCAGGCGTCGAGGAGCTCGGCGAGATCGTCGACGTGCCGGGCGAAGGTGTGACGGCCCTGCCACGGGGATCCGGCCGTGCCACGCTGGCCGTAGCGGTACACGGGCGCGAGGTCCGCGACGGTCGCGGCGACATCGCCCAGATAGTCCGGCAGCCCCGGCCCGCCGTGGAGCATGACCACGGGCGGCCTGCGCACCGTGTCGCCCAGTGCCGTCCAGCGGATTCGTGCCCGGTCGGTCATCGTCGCGAGGCCCCGCGTCTCCATGGCATTCACCGCAGAGAACCTACCGGGTGCCCCGGGACGATGCCGGCGACCGGGGGCCGGGCTCAGGCGGTCGCTTCCCGCAGGGCCTTCCGGCAGAGCGAGTCGGCCCTGCGGGTGGTCTCCGGCTGACGGAAGTCACGGGCCAGCAGCAGGGTGTGGGCGCAGGCGTTGTCCAGGCCGGTCCGGTGTCCGACGGAGACGAAGACGGGTTTCACACCGTCCTGGGTGCGCAGCGCCCGGCCGACCTCCTCCTCGCCGTCGAGCAGCGGCGACCAGTCGCCCCGGTGGGAGCCGGGTTGCTCGTACGAGAAGGTGAAGGGGTTCTTGGCGACGCCGAACACCGGGAGGCCGGTGAGCACCCCGAGGTGGCTGGCGAGGCCGAAGCGGCGCGGGTGCGCCCGGCCGTACCCGTCGCAGATCACGAGTCCGGGGTCGACCGGCAGGGATTCGAGCGCGGCCAGCACGGTCGGGATCTCCCGGAAGGCGAGGAGACCGGGGACGTAGGGAAAGGTGATCCGGCCGACGGCGGTGGTCTCGGCGACCACGTCGAGCGTCGCCGCGTCGAGGACGACCGCGGCCGCGACGACGACATCGCGCTCGTCGTCGTAGGCGACATCGACCCCGGTGACCCGGCCGGTGCCGGGCGGCGGGCCGGGTTCGTCGAGCACCACGCGGGTGCGCAGGGTGTCCTGGACGGCTCGGGCTTCGGCCTCGTCGGCGGGCATCGGAAGGTCTGTCATGGTGGGGCCGAGTCTACGGGCCGTACGTGCGGCGGCCGGTGGGACCGGGGACGGTGCCCGGGGGCCGCCGGACCGTGTCCCGTAGCCTGGCGATCATGTTCGTACTGGAGTTGACCTACACCGCACCCGTCGAGCGCGTGGACGCGCTGTTGTCGGACCATGTCGCCTGGCTGGACACGCAGTACGCGGCCGGGGTGTTCATCGCCTCGGGCCGCAAGAATCCGCGCGACGGCGGGATGATCCTCGCCGTGGGGGACGACCGAGCCCGGATCGAGGAGATCGTGGCGGCGGATCCGTTCTCGGCCGAGGGCGTCTGCGCGTACCGGATCACGGAGTTCATCGCGACGAAGACCTCGGAGGAACTCGCCCCGTACCGCCAGCAGCTGCCCGGGTAGCGGGATCTCTCGTCCGGAGGCGGGCCGGGGTCCGTCCCGCCTCCGGAGGAGTCACGGCCGCGCTCAGCGCCCGGCGCGCGCCACCCGTCCCTGCTCGCCCGCGGCCCAGCAGCCGCCGTCCGGTGCGCAGTCGACGGTGTCGTACGACCCGGTGTCGACCGTGCGCCAGGTGCGGCCGCCGTCCGTGGTGAGGTCGGTGCCGGTCGGGCCGACCGCCAGCGCGCCGGACCTGCTGTGCGGCAGCCAGGCGACGCCCGAGCGGTAGGCGGGCGGCTGGGCCGCGGCCCGCCGCCAGGTACGGCCGCCGTCGCCCGTCACGGCGGCGGCGTCCGGTGAGGGCTCTCCGGGCCGGTAGTCGCCGCCGACCGCGATGCCGTGGTGGCGGTCGCGGAAGGCCAGGCCGAAGACGCCCCGGGCCGGGTCGCCGGCCGGGATCGTCGATGCGGACGCGGTCCAGGTCAGCCCGCGGTCGGCGGAGTGCAGCACCCGTGCGGTGGCGGCGCCGCCGGTCGCCAGCCAGACGTCCCGGGGGCCCGACGAGACCAGGCACTGGCCGCTGGCGGCGAATCCGGCCTCACCGGCCTGCGCCTCGGGCATGCCCCCGGTGGGCAGCACCCGCCAGTTCCGGCCGCCGTCGGCGGTGGAGAGGATGCGGTACTTCCCGTCCACCGGATCGCTCATCGCCAGCCCGTGCCGGCTGTCGAAGAAGGTCAGGCAGTCGTAGAAGGCACGCGCGTCGGTGTTGCGGAACGACTCCGTCCAGGTCGCTCCCCCGTCGGCCGTGCGGTACACCCGCGAGGCCTCGCCCTCCCCGATGGCCAGCGCCACCGCGCGCCGGGCGTCGAAGGCCTCGATGTCACGGAACTCCAGCGCCTCCTGTGCCGCGCCGGGCGGTGACACATCGCGCCAGTGCCGGCCGCCGTCGGACGTGCGCAGCACCGTGCCCTTCGTACCCGCCACCCAGGCGGTGCGACGGCTGACGGCGGCAAGACCGCGGAAGCGGGCGTCCGTTCCGGTGTCGGTGAGCGTCCAGACCGGCCGCTCGCCGGGCCGGTGCCCGTCCCCCGGTGCCGCCGCGGCCGCCGGTGTGGACAGTGTGGCGGTCAGCGCCGCCGCACAGAGCCCCCATGACATCAGTCGTCTCGTCTTCCCCTTGACCCTCATGGCGCTGGAAGCTAGCCCACGAGTCGTGTACCAGTCCAGGGCTCACCGGAAACGCGCCGCGAGGGCGGCTGCGGGCGGTGATACAGCTCACGCCACCTCCCGGTGCACGGATGCGGGATTTCCGTCGTCTGTATCAGTGCCGGGAACCGTTCATCTGGCCGAGAAAGGGAGCAGGTCTTGTCCACCGTCATCCAGCAGTCCGTGCAGGCCCGCATGGTCGCATCCGCGCCGCGGATGGAGACCCTTCCCGCCACCCTGAAGTACGACCCGAAGGATCCGTTCGCCGTACGCATGGCGTTTCCCGCCCCGGCGACCCTGGAGGGCACCGAGGTCTCCTGGGAGTTCTCCCGCGAGCTGCTGGCGGCGGGGATGGACGGACCGGCCGGTGTCGGGGACGTACGCGTCAGGCCGTTCGGCTACGACCGTACGGTCCTGGAGTTCCATGCCGCCGAGGGAATCGCGATGGTGCACGTCCGCACGGCGGAGCTGCGCCGCTTCCTGGAACGGGCGCAGGGCATGGTGCCGGTCGGCGACGAACACCGGTTCCTGGATCTCGATCGCGGTCTGACCGATCTGCTCGGCGGCCCCTGCTGACCTCGTGCCCGGCGGGCCCGCACCGCCGGAGGAGTGGCGGAGTGTGCGGACCGTGCGGGTCATCGGTGGAGTAAGGCCCAGGCCTTGCAGCCGCCGGACGGAGTCAGCGCGGGCGCCAGACCCCAGTCCCCGCCGTGCGCGTCGACCGCGGCGGCCAGCAGCCACATGCTCTCGCTGCGGCGCTCCCGGCATTCCTCGGACTTCACGGCCGAGCGGTGGGAGGGGTGCTGGTCGTAGAGGGTGATGCGGAGCGCGTCGAACTGCCAGTGCACCCGCAACAGCATCTCCCGGTCCGGGGTGAACCGGTAGGCGGTGCCGACCAGTTCGGAGGCGGCCAGGACCGCTGTCTCGCGGAGCTCCGTGAGGCCGTGCCGGGTGAGGAGGTCACCGACGGCACCGCGGGCGAGACCGGCGCAGAAGGCACCGCCGGGCAGTGCGAACGAATAACTCAGGTTGTCGGCCACCGGCGGGTGGGGCCCGGCAGATGCGACAGCCGGGAGACAACGCAGTGCGCCTTTCATCAAGATGCTCACATTTCGGTAATTGTGGTGACGATCACACATAGGCGCGGTCGCCCCGTGTGAGACTTGCGCTACCGACCGTAGCGCACCATGGAGCACAGTGCTACCAGTTGTGCGGTTCCGGTCATTTCGTTCCCCCGCACCGGAAGGAGCCACGCCTTGCCGCCCAGAAGCACCCCGACCGCCCGGCAGCAGCGACTCGGGTATGAACTACGCAAACTGCGCGAGCAGTCGGGCATGCCGGTACAGCAGGCGGCCGCACTGCTCGGCGTCGACCGCACCCGCATCCCGAACATCGAATCGGGACGGTTCGGCATCAGCGCCGAGCGGGTGCGCACGCTCGCCTTCAACTACGGATGCCCGGACACCGGACTGGTCGACCTGCTCGCCGCGATGGCCCAGGAGCGCGCCAGGGGCTGGTGGGAGGAGCATCGCGGACTGCTGCCTCCGGCACTGCTCGACATCGCCGAACTCGAATACCACGCGGTGGAGTTGACCACCTCCACCACCACACACATCCCCGGCCTGCTCCAGACCGAGGAGCATGCGCGGGCGGTCTTCGACACCGCCGATCCCCGACTGCCCGGACCCGATCTGCTGGCCCGGCTGTCGCTGCGGCTGCGCCGCCAGGAGGTGCTGGAACGGGACGTTCCGCCGCTGTACGAATCCGTGGTCCACGAGGCGGCACTGCGCATGCAGTTCGGCGGCCCGAAGGTGGCGCGGGCCCAGCTGGACCACATCCTCGGGCAGTCCGAGCGGGACCGGATCACCGTCCGGGTGATCCCGTTCGCGGCCGGTGGTTTCCCGGGCGCCGGACAGTCGTTCACCTACGTGGGCGCGGCGGTGCCGCAGCTCGACACCGTACAGCTCGATTCCTCGCATGGTTCGATGCTGCTGGACTCCGACATGCAACTGCGCCGCTATCGCGGCCTGTTGGAGCGCCTGCGTGCACTCGCGCTGCCCGTCGAGGAGTCGCGCGACTTCATCCGTTCCATAGCCCAGGACCTCTGAGGAGAGTGACCATGACCGACATCCGGTGGGACGAAGCCTTCTGCAGCGAGGGCGCCAACTGCTTCCGCTTCGGACTCGACGACCAGGGCAGGGCGTACATCGGCTCCACCACGGACGCCACCGCCCATGTCAGCGACTCCGTGGAGGCGCTGCGGGCGCTGATCTCCGCGGTGAAGTCCGGCGCGGCGGACCATCTGCTCTGACCGTGCGGCCCGACCGTGCCGTTGCCCCCCACACACACGCGTTTCGCTCCGAGTACGCCGACAGCTCAGAGCGCCCCGCGGCCGGGGGCCGGCCGGTCCCGGCATCCACCGCCCACCGGGGCGGATCGCCGCCGCCGTGCGCCGCCCGCGGAGGCGCGGCCGCGACCGGCCCCCACTCATAACGTCATGTAACCGGGCATCGCGTCGACCGGCTTGGCGGTGGGCTTACCTCCGCTTTAACCTACGGTCTCGTAACCTACGTATCCGTAGGTAATTCTCCCGTCCCCAGGAGTCCCCCGTGACGATCACCGCTCCCCACCTCGGCAGCCCGAAGGCGTGGACCGACGCCCAGCTGCTGTACGCCCTGGAAGAGGTGGTGGAGAAGGAGCTCAACCGCCATCTCAAGGTCGCCAAGGACTGGATGCCCCACGAGTACGTGCCGTTCTCCGACGGACGGAACTTCCCCGGCGTCTTCGAGGACGGCGAGGCCTGGCAGGCCGACCAGTCCAAGGTCACCGACATCGGCAAGATCGCGCTGGTGGTGAACCTGCTGACCGAGGACAACCTCCCCAGCTACCACCACGAGATCGCCTCCCTCTTCGGCCGCGACGGCGCCTGGGGCACCTGGGTGCACCGCTGGACGGCGGAGGAGGGGCGGCACGGCATCGTGATGCGTGACTACCTGCTCACCTCGCGGGCGGTCGACCCGGACAAGCTGGAGCAGTTCCGGATGGCGCACATGGCGGAGGGCTTCGAGTCGGACAACCGCCACTCGATGCTGCACTCGGTGGCGTACGTGGCGTTCCAGGAGCTGGCCACGCGCGTCTCGCACCGCAACACCGGCCACCAGTCGGGCGACCCGGTCTGCGACCGCATGCTGGCGCGGATCGCGACCGACGAGAACCTGCACATGGTCTTCTACCGCAACCTCCTCGGTGCGGCCTTCGAGCTCGCCCCGGACCTGACGATGCAGGCCGTGCGCGATGTCGTCGTCAACTTCCGGATGCCCGGTCACGGCATGCCGGGCTTCGAGCGGGCCGCCGCGCAGATGGCGATCGGCGAGATCTACAACATGCGCATCCACCACGACGACGTGATCCAGCCCGTTCTGCGCTTCCTGAAGATCCTCTCCATCGACGGCCTGGGCCCCGAGGGCCTGAAGGCGCAGGAGGAGCTGGGCCTGTACATGGGCGGCCTGGACAGCGAGGCGTCCAAGTTCGACGAGAAGCTGGCGGCCCGCAGGGCGCGGATGGCGGCGCGCGCCGGGGCCTGACGGCCCGGGAGGCCGCCGGTCCGCCGGAGGGGGCGCCGCCACGGGCCCCTGCCCGGCGGACCGGCGCCCCGCACCGGTCTCATACCGTTTCGTGCAGGTCCCTCGCATAGTGCTCGATCGCCGCCCGGTACTGGTGCACGGACGGGTCCGTGCTCCCGGCCGCGAGCAGTTCCAGCAACAGCCGCATGGCTTCGTGGTGCTCGCCGGTGTTGAAGAGGGCCATGGCGAGGAACGTCCGCAGCGCCCCGTCGTCGGGGAACTGTTCGGCCCCGCCGCGCAGCACCTCGACGGCCTTCTCGTACTGCCCGAGCACCCGGCAGGTGCTGCCCAGGCCGAGCAGCGCGCCCCTGCGGTCCTCCTCGGACAGCCCGGTCCCGGACAGGGAGCGTTCGTAGAACGGCACCGCCTCGGCCTCCAGGCCGAGCACGTCGTGGGCCCAGGCGGTCTGGTAGGCGACCTCCGCGTCCTCGGGGAATGCGGCGGCGAGGGACAGCAGTCGCTGCCGTGCCTCCTCCCGGTGGCCCTCGGTGCGCAGCCGCACGGCCGTCGCGAGCAGACTGTCCCGGTCGTGATCATTCATCCGGACATCGTCCCAGGCCGGTGCCGCTGTCCTCATACGGCCCCCGGTTCCGCACAGCCTCCGGCTGCCCCGCGTCTTCCCTGATCAGCTCCGCGCGCGCCGGAAGGAGCGCGCGGGGGCGACCTACGCGCGGCCGGTTCTGCGCAGCCGCTCCCGCTCCTTTTCGGACAGTCCGCCCCAGACGCCGAAGCGCTCGTCGTTGGCGAGGGCGTACTCCAGGCAGGCCTCGCGCCCCTCGCAGGCGTTGCAGAGCTGCTTGGCCTCGCGGGTCGAGCTGCCGGGGGCGGGGAAGAAGAACTCGGGCCCCGCCTGGGCGCACAGCGCTGTCTCCTGCCAGGCGAGCGCGGGGTCGGTCATGGTGTTGATCAGCATGCGGTCCACAGTGCCCGGTCGCGATAAACGACTGATCAACGCGCCATCAATGCGGCGCGCCGATGACTTCCGGTCAGCTCTGCGGCGCCCGCGCGTCCGGATCGGCGCGACGCGGCCCGCCGGGAAGCGGGGTGCCCTGCCCTGTACGCTCCCGCTCCCCGGACGGGGTCAGCGCGTGATCCCCAGTGCCGGGAGCACCGTCTCGGCCACTCGGTAGGCCTCCTCCAGCAGCGGGTTGCCGGAGAGGATGAAGGTGTCGACGCCCAGGTCCTGGAACTCCCCGAGCCGCTCGACGACCTGGGCCGTCGAGCCGACGACCGCGGTGCCCGGCCCCGGGCGGAACAGGCTCATGCCCGGCCACATGTTGGGGTGCGCCTCCAGCTCCCGGGCGTGCGCGGGAACCTTGCCGCCGTGCTGGCGGAACTGCCGCTGCCAGCCCACGCCGTCCTCGCCCGCCCGGTCGCCGAGCTGGCGGGCGTACGTCGCGTCGCTCGTCACGTCGAGGAGCCGGTCCGCCGCCGCCCAGGCCTCGTCCTCCGTGTCGCGGACGATGAGGTGGAGGCGGAGCCCGATCCTGAGCGTGCGGCCGTACGCGGCGGCGCGTTCCCTGACCCGGTCCAGCTTCTCCTTGAGCAGGTGCGGGGGTTCGCCCCAGGTGAGGAAGACGTCGACGTGCTCGGCCGCCATCTCGATGCCGGGGTCGGACGAGCCGCCGAACCACAGCGGGATGTGCGACTCCTGGACCGGTTTCAGCTCCCTGAAGGAGGCGCCCGCGTTCTTCAGGTCGTAGAAGCGGCCCTGGTGGTCGAAGACCTCACCCGCGGTGAGCCGTTTCACGATCGACCAGTATTCGGCGCTCAGTTCGTACCGCTCGTCGTGCTCCACGTGGAGTCCGTACTCCTGGAGCGACTTCGTCGAGCCGTTGACGACATTGAAGCGGAGCCGGCCGCCGAAGAGGTTGTCGAAGCTGAGGGCCATCTTGGCCAGCAGGGTGGGCGAGATCAGACCGGGGTGGACCGCCAGCAGGGGCTTGAACCGGGTGCTGGTGGAGGCCGCCAGCGCGCTGCCGAGCGGCCAGACGTCGTACAGGTCGGTGGCGAGCAGCGCGCCGCTGTAGCCGAGGCGTTCGACGGTGCCCGCGAGCTGGGCGAGGTAGCCGAGGTCGACCGGCCGCCGCCCCTCGGGCTCCCAGGGGTAGGCGCCTTCGCGCGGGATGATGTACCAGAGGACTTCGGTAGCCATGTCGTCATGCCGCCTTGTCCGCACCGGCACCGGCCAGCGCGTCGGCGACGGTGACCGGGCGGTCGATGAAGCCGGTGCGGTGGAAGATGTCGGCCGCTTCCTGCTGCTCGGCGATGAACGCGTCGGTGACGGGTTCGATCGTCCAGGGCAGGGCGCGCAGCGCGGTCTCCCAGTCGTCGGCGGATCCGCCGAGGTCGGCGGCGGCGATCTCGGCCGCCCGGCGGGGGTTGGCCGCCGCCCAGTCGTCGGCGCGCCTCAGGGCGCGGGTGAGCGCCTCGATCACCTCGGGCCGGCTCTCGGCCAGGTCGCGGCGGGCGAAGAAGACGGAGCGGTCGCTGATGATGTCGCCGGTGCGGACCAGGGTGCGCAGACCGCCGTTGCGGCGGGCGGCGGCGAGCTGGGCGCCCTGGGCCACCCAGGCGGCGACGGCGCCGGTGCGCAGCAGCTCCTCGCTGTCGTCGGTGCTGCGGACCGCGGTGATGTCGTCGGCGTAGGAGAGCCCGGCGTCGTCGAGTGCCTTGGCGATCAGATGGGTCTGCCAGGAGCCGATCGCGAGGTGGACGGTGGCGCCCTTGAGGTCGGCGACCGTGTGCACGGGGCTGTCCTCGGGGACGAGGAGCGCGCCGTGTTCGGGGCGCGGGGCGGAGACCGCGGTGTACACGATGTCGTGACCGGCGGCCTGGGCGGTGACCGGCGGGGTGGAGCCGGTGCCGCCGAAGTCGATGACGCCCCGGCTGAGGAGTTCGCCGGTGCGGACGCCGTTGGTGTACGGGTGGAAGACGACGGTCTCGCCGAGCGGGGCCAGTTCCTCCTGGGCGAGGCCGAGCCGGGAGAGGTGGTACAGGTGGTAGAGGGACGGGTTGCTGCTGTGCACACCGATGGTGATGGTCATTCAGATCACTCCGACTTCGGTACGTTCAGGGGCGTTTGAGGGGTGGTGCGGGGCCGCCTCGACCCCGAGGTCGTCGAGGAGGCGTCGGCGCAGGGCTCCGAAGGCGGGATCGCCGGGGTCGCGCGGCCGGTCGACGGTGACCGGTTCGTCGGTGATCAGCCGGCCGTCGCGCAGCACGGCGACCCGGTCCGCGAGCCGTACGGCTTCGTCCACGTCGTGGGTGACGAGGAGGACGGCGGGCCGGTGCTTGCGGCACAGCTCGCCCACCAGGTCCTGCATCTTCAGCCGGGTCAGGGCGTCGAGTGCGGCGAACGGCTCGTCGAGCAGCAGCAGTTCGGGTTCGCGGACCAGGGCGCGGGCGAGGGCGACGCGCTGCGCCTCGCCGCCGGAGAGGGTGGCGGGCCAGGCGTCGGCGTGCCGTTCGAGGCCGACTTCGGCCAGGGCCCGCAGCCCGTGCGCGGAGCGGCCGCGCGGCAGGGCCACCGTCACATTGGCGAGGACCTTCTTCGACGGTACGAGGCGGGGTTCCTGGAAGACGACGGTGCGGGCCTCGGGGACGAGGACCTCTCCGCCGTCGGCGCCGTCGAGGGCGCCCAGGATGCGGAGCAGGGTCGTCTTGCCGCTTCCGCTCGCGCCGAGCAGGGCGACGAACTCGCCCCGTGCGATGTCGAGTCGGAGGCTGTCGAGCACGGCGCGGTCGCCGAATACGCGGCGCAGTGCGCGTACCCGGACCGCCGGCCGGGGAGTCGGGTCGGTCATCGGGTGGCTCCCTGTGGGGTGCGCCAGGGCATCAGTACGCGTTCCAGCAGCCGTACGACGATGTCGGCGGTGAGGCCGAGCAGCCCGTAGACGAGGATGCAGACGGCGAGGATGTCGGTGCGGGCGTAGCTCTGTGCCTGGGACATCAGATAGCCGATGCCTGCCGTCGCGTTGATCTCCTCGGCGGCGATCAGGGCGATGACGCTGAGGGTCATGGAGAGCCGCAGCCCGGCGAGCAGGGACGGCAGGGCTCCGGGCAGGACGACCTCGCGCACGAGGGCGAACCGGCCCATGCCGAAGCTGCGCATGGCCTCGATGAGTCTGGGGTCGGTGTCGCGCACCCCGCTCGATGTCGAGACGTACATGGGGAAGGTGGTGGCGACGGCGATGAGGAGGATCTTCGCGGTCTCGTTGATCCCGAACCAGACCATGAACAGGGGCACCAGGGAGAGGAACGGGATGGTACGCAGGGTCTGGATGGAGGAGTCGAGGAGTTCGTCGCCGAGGCGGGTGAATCCGGTGGTGATGCCGAGGACCAGCCCGGCGGCGAGCCCGATGAGGAGGCCGAGGCCGGAGCGGGTGAGGGAGGTGGTGAGTGCGTCGGGCAGCTGCCCGTTGCCCCACAGCTCCCCCACCGCGCGCAGCACTTCGGCGGGCGAGGCGAGGACGTCGGGGGTGAGGAGCCCGGTGGCGGACGCCGCCCACCACAGCGCGAGGAGGGCGAGAGGGCCGAGGGCCCGGACGGTCGCGGACCAGGTCCGGCCGCGGGCCTTGCGCCGCTGGGGGCGGGGCCGGACGAGGCCCGGGTGCAGGCCGGCGTCGCTCATTTCAGTTTCTCGATGTCGAGGAGGTGGGCGGCGACGTCGACCTTGTCCGTGGTGACCTTCTGCTCGGCGTAGAAGTCGGCGACGTCCTCGAAGCGTTTGATGTCCTCGGTTCCGATGGGATCGACCGTGCCGCCCTCGCGGGTGAACGCGGCCTGGACCTCCTTCGCCTTGCCGGTGACGGCGGTCGGTCCGACATCCGTGAAGACGTTGAGGTACGCGGCGGGGTCCTGCTTCTCCTTGGCGCTGGCGTCGTGGAGGTAGCGGTGGAGCGCCTTGACGATCTCGGGGTGCTGCTCGGCGAAGCCGGTGCGCACGGCGTTGAGGCTGTAGTTGTCGGATCCGATCGCGGCACCGTCGGCGACGAAGTGCGCCTTGCCGCCGCCGATCTCGGCCACGGCGTAGGTCGCCCAGACGGCCCAGGCGTCGACCTTGCCCGTGTTGAACACGGCGGCCGTCTGGTCGGGCCGCAGATAGACCCGCTCGACCTTGTCGGCGGGGATGCCGGCCTTGGCGAGCGCCTTCAGCAGCAGGTACTCGCCGGTGCCGCCCTGGTTGACGGCGACCTTCTTGCCGATGAGGTCCTTGACCGACGCGATGCCGGAGCCGTTCTTGACGAGGATGCCCTCACCGGCCGCGTCCGGGTCGACCGCGGTGAAGAACTTGAAGCCGGGGCGCTGGGCGAGGGAGGTGATCCCGGAGGTGATGGAGCCGGTGGCGATGTCCAGCTGGTCGGCGTTCATCGCCTGGGCCGCCGGGGCGAAGGGGCCCGCGCTGCCGGTCCAGCGCACGGTGGCGCCGACCTTCGCGAGCGCCTTGTCGAGGCTGCCGTCCTTCTTGCCGAGGGCGAGGACACCGGAGTTGCCGGGGTCGGGGATACGGATGTCCACCGTGCCCTTGGCGCCCTGGCCTCCGCTGTCGGCCTCGGAGGAGCCGCAGGCGGTGAGGGCGAGGAGCGCGGTGGCCGTGAGCAGCGCGGGGGCGGCGGCCGTGCGCAGTGGTCGGGACGGGTTCATGGTGTCGGAGACCTCACAACTCAGGGGGATGGGACGCGGTGGGCGGGGCGGGAGGCGGCCAGCGCGGTGGCGCGGCGCAGCGGCTCGGGGTCGGCCCAGGCCGTGATGTCGACGGGTTCGGGCAGGAAGCCGTGGGCGCGCAGTCCGGCTTCCTGCTCGGTGAGCAGGGCCAGACGGTCCGGGGAGAGATCGGGGTGGAGGGTGAGATGGGTGCCCGGTCGGTAGGCCCCGGCGACTCCGTCGGCGCCCGCGCCGGTCTCGGCGCCGAGGATGCGGGCGACCTCGGCGGGCTGCTCGGTGGCCCAGTCGGCGGCCCGGAGCAGGACGGCGAGGAAGCGGTCGACGAGGCCGGGGTGGTCGTCGAGGAGCTGTTGGTGGACGGTGATGGGGCGCGGGGTGCCGTTGTTGATCCGGAACCGGCGGTCGGCCAAGTCGTCGAGTTCGACGGCGACCTCCGCGCCCTCGCGCCGGGCTGCCTCGACGGCCAGCGCGCCCTTCACGTACACGGCGTCCACGTCACCGCGCCGCAGCGCCGCCAGCTCGGCGGCCCACTGGCCCCGGTGTCCGGCGGCGGGCACGTCGACGAACGTGGCGTCGTCCGGGGCGAGTCCGGCGGCGGCCAACGCGCCCTCGAAGCCGCGCAGGGCCATGGCCCGCCAGAAGTCGATGGCGATGTCGTGCACGGGAACGGCGAGCCGCAGTCCGCGCAGGGCCGCCACGCCCCGGATCCCGGAGCCGGGACGGACGAGTACGGTCTGCCGCTCCTCGATCCAGGTGAGGCCGATCAGCCGGGTCCGCTCCCCGCGTGAACGGGCCCACAGGGCGGGCACGTTGCCGCCTTCGCGGAACAGGCCCGGCAGGGCGTGGGTGAAGTGGGCGGCCGGGTCGGCACCGGGCGCGGCGTCCTGGAGGGACCGCACCGTGATGCCGTCGGGGGCGAACTCTTCGGTGAGCCACCGGCGGTCGGCGGCGATGCCGGTCGCGGTGGGGACGGGACAGCGGGTGAACCAGAGCGTCCGGGGCAGGACGGCATGCGTCATGGGGGTCTTCCCGAGGGGTCGGCGAAGCGGAGGGTGGGAGGCGGCACGCCGGGACGCGGACACCGGGTACGGCCGAAGGCCCCGGCCGCGGCGGAGCGCGGCGGAGGATGAGTGGGGAACGCGGGAGAAGAGGAGAGGGGTGTCAGCGACAGGCGGCGCTGGAGACCCGCGCGAGGTCGATGTGACGGCGCAGTGTCAGGGCGAGCAGGACCGGAGCGGCGTGGGCGGGGGTCGCGGTTCGGCGTCCGGCCATGGCACTGCTCCCTTCTGCTCGTCGGTGATGACGTGCTGAGACTGCCACGCGCCGAGGCCCTCCCACAACTCGCTTCCCATGATGTGGGATTCAGTGTGAACACAGTGTTTCGCCACCCGGTTTCCCGGAATCCCAACTCCCGTAATGTGGCAACCACATACCCCGCCATCCCCTCACGAGCGGAGAGTGATCCGATATGACCGAGGCCACGGAGGCACGTGCTCCCGGTGGCGCCCAGGCGGTTCAGCGCGCCCTGGACGTCCTGCACTGTTTCCATGACAACGGCCCCGATGTCAGCGCCTCCGACCTCGCCCGCCGCCTCGGGCTCTCCGTCTCCACGGCGCACCGGCTGGCCCGCACCCTGCTCGGTGCGGGCTTCCTGGAGCAGGACGCCCGCACCTCCCGCTACCGGCTGGGCCCCGCCGTGACCGAGCTGGGCAGGCTCTCGTACCACCAGCGGGGTCTGCATCTGGCCGCCCCCGAGCTCACCGATCTCGCCGAGCGCACCGGCGCCACCGCCGACCTGGCGCTGCGCAGCGGCCCCCATGCGGTGATCGTCGCGGGCGGTTCGGTCACACCGAAGGTGGGGCTGCGCAGGCCCCTGCACTCCACGGCGCTCGGCAAGGTCCTGCTGGCCTGGGCCCGGCCGGGCGAGAGCGGGCCCGCCTCGCTGCCTCCGCTGCCCGCGTTCACCGACCGCACGATCGTCGAACCAGCGGCCCTGGAGGCCGAGTTGGCGAAGGTACGGTCCGAGGCCTACGCGCTCAACGACGGCGAGTCGGCCCACGGGGTGCGGACCCTGGCGGTCCCGGTCCTGGACGGCGCCGGTCATGCCCGCTTCGCACTGGCGGTCCGGGCCACACCGGCCGTGATCACGGACGCCCGCACCGACTGGTTCCTCGCGCAGGCCCGCTCCTGCGCACGGGCGCTGGAGGTCCTGCTGCTCTCCCCCGCCGAGCGCCGGCCGCCCACGCCCTGAGCAGCCGCGCTGTCGGTGCCGCGTGGCACGATAGGAGCCGTCCGGGGCAGGTGCCGGGCAGGACGGCAGCCGGGCTGCGCGGACAGAGGGACGTACATGACACAGGCCGGGCCGACGGAGGACGGGGCGCTCACGGGAAGGGCCGCCCGGGAGCTGCTGACGCGGGCCGAGCAACTGCTGGCGACCGCGCACGCGGTGCTGGCCGACCACACCCGTGCCGTCGGTGCCGTGCACACCGCGCTGGATCCGCTGCTCGACGCGCTCGTCCGCCGGGAGCTCGCCGCCATCCCGGCCTCCCGGCTCAAGGACGTCACCGAGGGCAGGCTGCGGCTCGGCGCGGTCGAGCAGGCCGGTTTCACGACCGTCGGCCAGGTCCACGAGGCCAACCGCTACGAGCTGCGGCAGATCCCCGGGGTCGGTGCGCAGACCGCCGACCAGGTGCTGGCCGCGGCCGGGCAGATCGCCCACGCGGTGCGGGAGACGGTCGCCGTCCGGATAGACGTGGACGCCCCGGACGAGGCCACGACCGCCCTGGTCATCGCGGTGCACCGGCTGGTCGACGCCGGTCCCGACGTCCGGCGGGCGGTGGACGCGGCGGGCCGGCTCGTCGGCAGGCTCCAACCCCTGCTGGACGCGGCGGGGCCGGCGCGCGGGCGGCTGCGCATGCTGTTCACCGGACGGCAGGCCCGCTCCCGGGCGCTGGAGGCCGTCGCCGAGGTGCACACCGCCGTCGCCGAGGCGGAGGGGCGCGAGCTGTCCCTGTTGTTCGGGCAGGTCTCGGTCGATCTGCTGCGGGCCCCGGAGTCGGACATCGCGGCGTGGGTGGATTTCGAGCTGCGGTCCGCCGAGTACTACAGCCTGCTCGCCGAGATGTCCGGCGCGGGCCCCGACCGGGACGCGGCCGAGGGGTTCCTGCCGTCCGGGATGGCGGACCGGGTGCGTGGTCTGCGGCTGGACGACGCCCATCTGCGTGTCTCGCTGCGCGGCTACCAGTCCTTCGGCGCGCGGTTCGCGCTCGCGCAGAAGCGGGTGATCCTCGGCGACGAGATGGGGCTCGGCAAGACCGTTCAGGCCATCGCCGCGCTCGCCCATCTCTCGGCGCGGGGCGAGACGCACTTCCTGGTGGTCTGCCCGGCGAGCGTGCTGATCAACTGGGCGCGCGAGATCCGCGCCCGCTCCACCCTGCGCACCCTGCCGGTGCACGGCCCCGAACGGCAGTCCGCCTTCGACGTGTGGAGTCGCGACGGAGGCGTCGCGCTCACCACGTTCGACGCCCTGCACACGCTCCCGGCCGCCGCGGACTGCGGACTGCGGCCCGGAATGCTGGTGGTCGACGAGGCCCACTACGTCAAGAACCCCGCCACCCGCCGGTCCCGGGCGGTGTCCGGCTGGACGCAGCACACCGAACGGGTCCTGTTCCTGACCGGCACGCCCATGGAGAACCGCGTCGAGGAGTTCCGCAGCCTGGTCCGTCATCTCCAGCCGGAGCTGGCCCCCTCGATACACACCACCCATGGAGCCGCCGGTTCGCTGGCCTTCCGCAGAGCGGTCGCCCCGGCCTATCTGCGGCGCAACCAGGTGGATGTGCTGACCGAGCTTCCCGCGCTGGTGCAGGTCGACGAGTGGGAGCGGTTCAGCCCCGGTGATCTCGATGCCTACCGCGAGGCGGTGGGCGCCGGGCACTTCATGCGGATGCGCCGGGCCGCGTATGCCCGGCCCGCCACGTCCGCGAAGCTGAACCGGCTGCGCGAGCTGGTGGCCGAGGCCGCGGGCAACGGCCTGAAGGTCGTGGTGTTCTCCTACTTCCGCGAGGTGCTCCACACGGTCGGACAGGCCCTGGAATCACCCGTGTTCGGCCCGCTCTCCGGGAGCATCCCCGCCCCCCGCCGCCAGCGCCTCATCGACGACTTCGGTGCCGTGGACGGCCATGCCGTGCTGCTCAGCCAGATCCAGGCGGGCGGGGTCGGGCTGAACATGCAGTCGGCGTCGGTCGTCATCATCTGCGAACCGCAGATCAAGCCGACGATGGAGCACCAGGCGGTGGCCCGCGCGCATCGGATGGGGCAGATACGGACCGTCCAGGTGCACCGGCTCCTCGTGGCCGACAGCGTCGACGAAC
The DNA here is from genome assembly GCF_900091725.1 of Streptomyces sp. DvalAA-43. Classification (GTDB taxonomy): domain Bacteria; phylum Actinomycetota; class Actinomycetes; order Streptomycetales; family Streptomycetaceae; genus Streptomyces; species Streptomyces pulveraceus. The sequence continues at coordinate 68,358 of NZ_FMBW01000094.1, forward strand.
GGATGCTGGACATCTTGGCCCGCAAGGAGCGGCTGTTCGACCTCTACGCGCGGCGCAGCGACGTCGCCGAGACGACCCCGGACGCCGTGGACGTGTCGGACGGGGCCCTGGCCAGACGCATCGTCGAGGAGGAACAGCTGCGCCTGGCGACCGCGACGACCACGACGGACGCCACCCCCGCGATGGACGAAGCGGTCGAGATCGACGGAACCGACGGGACGGCCGCGGTGGACGAGACGGCGCCCGAGGTGCGGGAGGGCTGACGCCGCCGGTCCGCGGGCGCCGCCCGGCGGCGTCGGCACCCGCGGACCGGCGGAGTCAGGATCCGTGCGCCTCCGGGCCGTGCGCTGCCGTGCTCTTCGCACGGCTTCCGGACGTCTTGCCGGCCGCCTCCTTCGCGGGGGCTTCACCGGCGGGCGCCCCCTTCCCGGGCTCGGCCTTGCCGGGAGCCGCCTTGCCGTGGGTCATCATGTCGTGCGGGTCGTACCCGGGCACGGTGCCGTCCGGTTTGGCGACCAGCAGCAGCCCGGCCATGCCCATGTCGGAGTGGCTCTGCACATGGCAGTGGTACATCCAGGCGCCCGCGCCCACGTGTTCGCCCGCGATGACCTGGAAGCCGAAGGAGTCCGCCGGGCCGACGATCTTCGTGTCGATGACCCGGCTCGGGTCGTCGGGGCCGGTGAGCAGTCCGGTCCGGTTGTCCGCCCAGCGATGACCGTGGATGTGGAACGTGTGGTAGTACTCGCCGTGCGTGATCATGACGACTTCGAGCCGGTCCCCCACCGTGGCCTCGAAGTTCGGGCTCTCGTGGGCCGCCTTGTTGTTGATCGTCATGTCGTTGAAGACGATCGTGATCGTCTTGTCCGGCAGGATGTCGCCCTTGCGCCGGACGACGAGCGGACCGTAGAGGCCCTTGCGGATGCCGCCGGTGCCGTGGTCCGTGCCGACGACATGGTCGTGGTAGTGCCAGTAGCCCGCGCTGCCCGGCTGCCAGGTGCCGTCCTTGCGCCGGCCGGGGGCGTGGGTGCGCCAGGTGTAGGTACGGGTGCCGCCGGGTTCGACGATGCTCTTGTTCATCCGGGTGCCGTCGCTCGCGATGTCGTAGTCGACGCCGTGCGCATGGAGGCTGACCGGTATGTCCGCCGTGTTCTCGAACTCGATGTGCAGGGTGTCGCCCTCGTTGACCTCGATGAGCGGGCCGGGGATCGACGCCTTCCCCTTCTCCAGGCCGTATCCCATCTGACCGTCCGCCAGTTTCTCGGCGTACAGCTTGAGATGGCGGACCGCACCGCCCGCCGGGGCGGTGTCCAGCGCGGGTTCCGCCGAGCTGGCGTCGATCGACCCGAGGGACAACGATGTCAGGCCGGTCGCGGCCGCCACTCCGCCACCGACCAGCATCCGCCGGTTGAAGCTCCTTCTGTCCATGCCGAACTCCCCACTGAGCCAAGGAATTTGGAGCGTCGACCCGCCCCGGACGGCCCACACCGTAGCCGGAGGATCTCCGTTTATCCACAGCCAGGACAAAGTTCGTGCAATTGCCGCCATAGCTATTGGCGGACCGCGAAAAGAGGTCTAGCTTCATGCGCTGTTGCAGTGACCAAAGAGGGGTGGGTGACCACATGCAGCGCGCACCACATCACCGGTCCAGATCGCGACGCGGCCTCGCGGTGGGCCTCGCGGCCGGCGCACTGACCGCTTCCCTGCTCGGCGCCGGTACGGCCGACGCCAAGCCCTATCCGGAACCGCCCGACTCCCGGGCGACAACGTTGTCCCTGCCGTCGCCGCCGGGCGGCGCCGACGTCAAGGTGCTGGTGTTCCACGCCTCGGCGACCGAGGAGTCCCCGACGGTCGACGCCGGGATCGCGGCCATCGAGAAGATCGGTCTCACCGGCCCGGAGGCCGGCCGGTTCAAGACCGTCGCCACGGACGACCCCGCGGTCTTCACCAAGGCCAAGCAGCTCGGCAGGTACAACGCCGTGGTCTTCCTGACCGGCGGCGGCGACGTCCTGGACCCGGAGCAGGAGGCCGGTCTGGAGGCGTACATGGAGGCGGGTGGCGGCTTCCTCGGCATCCATGACGCCGCGCGCACCGAACCGTACTCGGACTGGTTCACCGGCCTGGTCGGCGCCCGCCCTGCGGCGGACAGCCCGACCGCCGTACAACGTGCGACGGTCGAGGTCGGCGACCGGCAGCATCCGGCGACCAAGAACCTCCCGCTGGAGTGGAAGCGCCCCGACAAGTGGCTGAACTGGACGGAGAACCCGTCCGGCGATGTGCACACCGTGGCACGCGTCCGCGAGCTCACCTACAAGCCGGGCGCGAGCGCCAACGGCTGGGACCACCCGGTCTCCTGGTGCCGCGACTACGACGGCGGCCGGTCCTTCTACACCGCCATGGGCGGTACGGTCGACAGCTTCGCGGAGACCGACTTCCGCGACCATCTGCGCGGCGCGCTGGACTGGACGACCCGGATCTCGCAGGCCGACTGCAAGGCCACGATCGACGCCAACTACAAGGCCGAGCGGGTCACCCAGCCCAACCAGCCGGGACGGAACGACCAGATCGGCGAGCCGCACGGCCTGGTCACCGCCCCCGACGGGCGGGTGCTGTACATCGGACGCGGCGGCGCCGACAGCAGCAGGCCGGTCGTCACCGACTGGAACGACCCGGACATCGGCAAGGGCCAGGGGCAGATCCACGTCTACGACCCGAAGACCAAGAAGGTCACCCTCGCCGGTGAGCTGACGATCTTCGGCAACAAGGGCGGCGGCGACGAGCTGGTCAAGGTCGAGGAGGGGCTGCTCGGCATCGAGCTGGACCCGGACTTCGAGAAGAACGGCTGGGTGTATCTGCACTACACCCCCCACGCGAAGCTCGACCGCGACAAGCAGATGGCGGTGCGCCAGGTCTCCCGCTTCACCCTGGACCTGTCCACCAACAAGCTGGACCTGTCCTCGGAGAAGGTACTGCTGCACTGGCCCGTCCAGGTCCACAGCTGCTGCCACGCGGGCGGCGGGATGGCCTGGGACTCCAAGGGCAATCTCTACATCGCGACCGGTGACAACAACTCCTCCGGCTTCAGCGACGGTTACTCCGGGAACAACCCGCAGCCGAACTACAAGGGCGTCTCGTTCGCCGACGCCCGCCGCACCGCGGGCAACACGAACAACCTCAACGGGAAGATCCTGCGGATCCACCCGGAGGACGACGGCACCTACACACTGCCCGAGGGCAACCTCTTCACCGGCAAGGAGCCCGACGAGGGCGGCGGCAGGACCCGCGGCGAGATCTATGTGATGGGCGTGCGCAACCCGGCCCGGATCTCCATCGACAAGTCGACGGACACGCTGTACGCGGGCTGGGTCGGCCCCGACGCGGGCGCGCCCTCCACCACCTGGGGGCCCGCCAAGTACGACACGTTCGCCGCGATCACGAAGGCGGGCAACCACGGCTGGCCGTACTGCATGGGCAACAAGCAGCCCTACCGGGACCGCAATCTGCCGGACCCGTCCAAGCCACTGGGCTGGTACGACTGCGACCACCCGAAGAACGAGTCACCGAACAACGACGGTCTGGTGAATCTGCCGCCGGTCACCTCCAACACCATCTGGTACTCGCCGCAGGGCGGTGGCGTGGACTACCCGCGCGACGCGAACGGCATCCCGAGCTACAAGGTCGAGGACCAGAAGGAGCTGCTGCCGTGGCTCAAGGGCGGCGGCCAGGCCACGATGAACGGCCCGGTCTACCGGTACGACGCGACGAGCACCAGCGCCGACAAGTGGCCCTCCTACTGGGACGGCAAGTGGTTCGTCGGTGACTTCTACGACGACACCCAGCCCCGGCACGCCGTGCTCACCGACCCGAAGACGGTCGGCAAGGGCGGCCTGCCGACACACGCCGAGTCCCTGCGGAAGATCATCCCGGTCGGGGCGGACGGCATCCGCAACCTGATGGACTGGAAGTTCGCCCCGGACGGTTCGCTGTACGTCCTGGACTACGGGCGCGGCTTCTTCACCTCCGACTCCAAGTCCGCGCTGTGGCGTGTGACGTACAAGGGCGGCGGTCCGACCCCGGCCGCCGGGGATCTGGCCAGGAAGGCGGCAGTGCGGTGAGACATCGTCCGGTTCTCTCGCGAAAGCGGTACCGTCCCGCCCGGCTGTGGCTCGCGCTGGTGGGTTCGTTCCTGATGGTGCTGGGGCTGACCTCGACGGCGGCGTACGGCCGTACGGCGGCTCCCGCGGGTGCGGCGGCCGATCAGGTCCTCACCTGGACCGCGGGCGACCCCATCGACCACTATCTCTCCGCCCCGAAGACCGCGGTGGCCGGCAAGGCGACCATCGTCTTCGAGAACAGCGCGGCCACCGGGAACACCACGGGGATGCCGCACACCCTCACGTTCAGCGTCTCGGACCCGGAGTTCAACAACGACGTCACACTGAACATCCTGGCCAATCCCGGCGACGACCAGGGCGGCAAGCACACCGCCGAGGTCACGCTCTCCCCCGGCCGGTACTTCTACCACTGCACCATGCCGGGGCACGAGGCGATGCAGGGCATCCTCGTCGTGACCGACGGCGGTGGCGGCGAGGACACCACGGCGCCCGGCACCTCGGCGACGGTGGACGGCGACAAGAACGCCGACGGCGCGTACATCAGCCAGGCGACGGTCACCGTCTCGGCCACCGACGACGGCTCCGGCGTCGACACCATCGAGTACGCACTCGGGGCGGACGGCGCCTGGCAGCCGTACACCGCACCCGTCGTGGTCAACGAGATCGGGACGCACACGATCCGCTACCGGGCCACCGACAAGGCGGGCAACACGGCGGCCGGGAAGTCCGTCGACTTCACCGTCGCCGCACCGCCCACGGATGACGGGACGCCGCCGGAGACCTCGGCGACGGTGTCCGGCGAGAAGGACGACCAGGGACGGTACCTGGGGATGGCGACGGTCACCGTGACCGCCTCCGACACCGGGTCCGGCGTCAACACCATCGAGTACGCACTCGGGGCGGACGGCGCCTGGCAGCCGTACACCGCACCGGTGATGGTGCACGGGACCGGCACCCACCAGGTCCGCTACCGGGCCACCGACAGGGCGGGCAACACGGCGGCCGAGAAGTCGGTGGACTTCACCGTCGTCGCGCCCCCGACGCAGGACAAGACCCCGCCGGAGACCTCCGCGAAGGTGGAGGGGGCCAAGAACTCCGACAACGCCTACATCACCAGCGCCAAGGTGAGCATCACCGCGACCGACGCCGAATCGGGCGTGGACAAGGTCGAGTACTCGCTCGACGGCGGCCCGTACCTCGCGTACACCGGCACCGTCATCGTCGACCGCGTCGGCTATCACACCGTGGCCCACCGGGCGACGGACAAGGCCGGCAACACCTCCGTCGCACGGCAGGTGTCGTTCACCGTCGCGGAGAGCGGGGGCGTACCGGCGCCGAACTGCCCGGAGTTCGACGAGCGGCTCACCGTCATCGTCGGCACGGTCGACACCGGGGTCCCCAACCGCGTCACGGGCAACCGCTGCACGATCAACGAGCTGATCGAGGACGAGAAGGACTGGTCGTCGCACGCGCTGTTCCTCAAGCACGTCGACGGTGTCCTCGACAAGCTGCTCGCCGCCGGTGTGATCGACACCCGCGAGCACAAGAAGATCTACCGGGCGGCCAAGCAGTCGGGCATCGGGCTGCCGGGCCAGGACGAGGGCTACAAGAAGCTCTTCGACGGCACGGCGGCGTCCTTCGCCAAGTGGCAGCAGGTCGGCGGCGGCAAGTTCGGGCTCAACCCGGACGGCACCCTCACCAGCTCCACCGCGGTGGACGGCATGGGCATGCTCTGGTTCCCGGGACGGCAGTACGGCGACTTCTCGCTCAAGCTCCAGTGGCGCGACGACGCACCGGGCTCGGGCAACGCCAACAGCGGGGTGTTCGTCCGCTTCCCGAACGTCCACGACAACCCGGAGGAGTCGCGTCCCGAGTGGGTCGCCATCAAGTACGGCCATGAGGTGCAGATCCTCGACCGTCCGGACGGCGACATGTACAAGACCGGCTCGGTCTACGGCTTCGACCGGATCGGTCTGGCCGGTGCCGGGGTCACGCCCAAGGGCACCTGGAACGACTACGAGATCCGGGTGGTGGACCAGCACTACTCCGTCTACCGCAACGGTGTCCTGCTGAACGAGTTCGACAACGACGGCGGCCGGCTCTTCGAGCCGCCGCGCGACGACGACCCGGGCACCGACGGCCGGCGGTACGCCTCCGGTTACATCGGACTCCAGGTCCACAGCGCCACGGACGTGGTCTCGTACCGCGACATCCGCATCAAGGAGCTGTAGCCCGAAGCGGGATCAGGTGGCCGTGGCCGCGTGCTGAGGCATGCGGTCGCGGCCTCCGGGGTGCCGGTGGCGCCACACCCAGAACACCGTGCAGGAGACCAGCGCCCATACCCCGAGCACCAGATACGGGAAGATCCGCTGGTGGCCCTGGTAGTAGACCGCGGTGTGCTGGGCGTTGACGGAGGCGCCCGGCGGCAGCCAGCGTCCGATGTGCCCGAGCACGGACGGCAGGAGCGGCCAGGAGACCGCCCCGCCGGACGACGGGTTTCCCAGGAGCACCATGACGCCCCAGGTCGGGAGCATCGCCCAGCGGCCCATCAGGGTGTTGAACATGGAGAAGACCATGCCCGAGGTGAACATGGTGAACGCCAGGATCAGCCAGGACTGGAAGAACGGCAGGTCCACCGCGCCCAGCCACCAGTCCACCACCGCGGCGATGGCGAAGGCGCCGAGCAGTGAGTAGGCGATGGTGAAGGCGATCCGTTCCAGTGGGATCAGGGCGCGGGCGTGCACACTCAGCTGGATCGCGCCGACGAAACCGAGGATGACGGCGGCGAGCGAGATGTAGAACAGGGCGAGACCGCGCGGGTCGCCGCGTTGCAGGGGCTTGATGTCCCGCACGGCGACCGGCTCCCCGAGCTCGGCCCCCACCTTCGCCGCGGACTCCGTGAGCAGCTGGGCGACGGCGGCGCCGGAGGCGCTCGCGACGTCCAGTGACACACCGCGGTCCGTGGCCCGCATGATCGCGAAGACCTCCTGCTTCTCCAGTGCCTCGCGGGCCTGGGCCCGGGTCGCGAACACATGGATGTCGAGGGAGGCGTCGAGCGCCTTGTCCATGCCGGCGACGAACGCCCTCCCGCGCTCCGTCGCCGGGTGGCTGACCACGGCGGTCGGGATGCGGTGCGGGGTCGGGTTGGCCATCGCGTAGGTGTAGGAACCGGCGAAGAGTCCGGCCGCGGCGGCGAGGATGAACACCAGGACGGTCGCCGGGAAGTACGGCGAGTCCTTGTACGCGGCCCATTTCTGGGCGCGGGTCAGCGGCCTGCCGTGTGCCCCGTGCGGTGCGGCGGGCCCCGGGCCGGGCGCACTCATCCCTCGGTGCCCTCGTCGTGCCGGGCCCGGCTCGGCTGGACCCGTTTCGGCTCGCCGGGCATCTTCGGGTACTCCGGCGGATACGGCAGGTCGCCGAGCCCGCGCTCCCGCTCGTCCCGGTCCGCCAGCTCCAGCAGCCCGTCGAGCCGGAAGGCGTGGTCGTCCATGTCCGCGTGCACATCGCCCAGGTCGGCGTAGCGCTTCGGCATGGTCCGGATGTCGAAGTCGCGCGGTTCGGCGTCGTCGATCTCCTCCCAGCGCAGCGGGGCGGAGACGGGGGCGTACGGCCGGGGGCGTACGGAGTAGGCGGAGGCGATGGTGCGGTCTCGGGCGGTCTGGTTGAAGTCGACGAAGATCCGTTCGCCGCGCTCCTCCTTCCACCAGGCCGTGGTCACCCGGTCCGGCATGCGGCGTTCCAGTTCGCGCCCGGCGGCGATGGTGGCCCGTCTGACCTCGGTGAACGTCCACTCCGGTGCGATCGGGACGAAGACATGGATGCCCCGGCCGCCGGAGGTCTTGGGCCAGCCGCGCAGCCCGTGGTCGTCGAGCACGGACCGCAGCTCATGGGCGGCCCGCACCGCGTCGGCGTAGTCCGTTCCGGGCTGCGGGTCGAGGTCGATGCGGAGTTCGTCGGGGTGGTCGGTGTCGGCGGAGCGGACCGGCCAGGGGTGGAAGGTGAGGGTGCCGAGGTTGGCCGCCCAGATGACGGCGGCGAGCCCGGTGGGGCAGATCTCGTCGGCGGGCCGCCCGCTCGGGAAGGCGATCCGTGCCGTGGGGATCCAGTCGGGGAGGTTCTTCGGGGCCCGCTTCTGGTAGAAGAACTCGCCTTCGACGCCGTCCACGAAGCGCTGGAGGGTGGTGGGCCGGTCGCGCAGGGCGCGGGTGATGCCGGGGCCCACGGCGAGGAAGTACTCGGCCACGTCCCTCTTGGTGTAGCCCTTCTCCGGGAAGTAGACCTTGTCCGGATGGGAGAGCCGTACGGCCCGTCCGTCGGCTTCGAGCTCCACTGCTTTCACCGCTGCACCCATGACGGTCACGGTAGGCCGGGCTCCCATATGGCGCATATCGGGAGACTTGCACCCGGTGGCGGGTGAGAATCGGGCCATGGACCTGCCGGTGATGCCTCCTGTGAAGCCGATGCTCGCCAAGTCCGTGGCCAGGATCCCGCCCGGTATGCAGTACGAGGCCAAATGGGACGGCTTCCGCGCGATCGTGCACCGGGACGGCGACGAGGTGGTGATCGGCAGCCGCACCGGCAAGCCGCTGACCCGCTACTTCCCCGAGCTGGTCACCGCCGTCCGGAACAATCTGCCGCCGCGCTGTGTGATCGACGGCGAGATCGTGATCGCGTACGACGGGCGGCTGGACTTCGACCGGCTCAGCGAACGCATCCATCCCGCCGACTCCCGGGTGCGGCTGCTCGCCGAACGGACCCCGGCCAGTCTGATCGCCTTCGACATCCTGGCGGTGGGGGACGATTCGCTGCTCTCCGCCCGGCAGTCCGAGCGCCGTGCCGTGCTGGAGGCTGCCCTGGCCGAGGCCTCGGCCCCCGTCCACCTCGCCCCGGCGACCACGGACCCGGCCCTCGCCCAGGAGTGGTTCGAGCGGTACGAGGGCGCCGGGCTCGACGGTGTGGTGGCCAAGCCGCTCGATCTGCCGTACCGCCCCGACACCCGGGTGATGTACAAGATCAAGCACGAGCGGACCGCCGACTGCGTGGTGGCGGGGTACCGCTTCCACAAGAGCGGCCCCGTCGTGGGCTCGCTGCTGCTCGGGCTGTACGACTCCGCGGGAGTGCTCCAGCATGTCGGGGTCTGTGCGGCCTTCTCGATGAAGCGCCGCGAGGAGATGGTCGCGGAGCTGGAGCCGCTGCGCGTCGATTTCGCCGGTCACCCGTGGGCGGCCTGGACCGATGCCGAGGCGCACGAGCACGCCCGGCTGCCCGGGACGCCGAGCCGCTGGTCCGGGAAGAAGGACCAGTCGTGGGTGGCGCTGGGCCCGGAGCGGGTCTGCGAGGTGGCGTACGACCACATGGAGGGCGACCGTTTCCGGCACACCGCCCGGTTCCGCCGGTGGCGACCGGACCGTACCCCTTCCAGCTGCACCTACGCGCAGCTGGAAGAGGTGGTGCGGTACGACCTGGCGGAGGTGCTGTCGGCCGGCGGACGCTGAGCGCCTGTCGGGTGACCTCGGAGCGGGCCGGTCGGAGGTCAGCCGACAGATGCCGGGCCCGACGGCGTGGCGCAGGGGTCCTCGCTCGTCGTCGGGTCGGGTTCCGGGGATTCGGTGGGCCCGGTGGTGTCGCTCGGGTCCGGGGTCGGCGAGCCGGTCGGGCAGCCGGGGCCCGGCTCCGAGGTGCCGGGGTCGGGGCTGGTGCCGGGGTCCGGGGTGGCCGATCCGCTGTCGGTCGGGTCGGGCGAGCCGGTGCCCGGGTCGGGGGAGCCGGTGGGGTCCGGGGAACCGGTCGGCGATCCGGAGGGAGTCGGGATGGCCGACGGGGAGGGGTGGGGCGATCCGGAGGGCTGCGGGCCCACGATGATGCCGCCACCGGGGGCGCCGGGGCCGCCGACCGGATGCTTCGGCTTGTTCGGGCCGCCCGCGCCGGGGCTCTTCGGCACGGTGCCCTTGCCGTCGGCCACCGGGTGGCTGCCCTTGCGGTAGAACTCCAGCCAGGACAGCACGGTGCGCAGATAGGTGTCCGAGTGGTTGTAGCTGAGGATCGCCCGGTCCAGATCGGCCTTCACCGACAGATCGCGCGGTCCGGCGCAGAGGTAGTACCCGGCGGCGAGGGCGGCGTCGTAGATGTTGGCCGGATCGCGGCGGCCGTCACCGTTGCCGTCCTTGCCCCAGTGGGCCCAGGTGGAGGGGATGAACTGCATCGGGCCGACCGCCCGGTCGTAGGTCCGGTCGCCGTCGTACACCCCGTTGTCGGTGTCCGGGATGTCGGCGAAGCCCGCCCCGTTCAGGACCGGTCCGAGGATCGGGGTGAGCGTCGTGCCGTGGGCGTCCACCCGTCCCCCGCCCGCCTGGCCGGACTCGACCTTGCCGATCGCCGCGAGCAGCTGCCACGGCAGCCGGCAGCCGGGGTCGGTCTTCCCGAGTGCGCCCTCCGCCTTGCGGTAGGCGGCGAGCACGGTGGCCGGAATGCCCGCCTCGGCCCATGACCGGGCGGCGACCGGGCTCTGTTTCGCACCGGCCTTCGGCGGCTCCGGCGTCTGGAGCGGCGGCAGTTCGGTGTGGTACGAGTCGTCGTTGGGTACCTGCGACCACGTGACCTCGTCGGACTCCTGCGGCTTCTTCGGTGTCGCGTCGTGACCCACGAGTCCCGGTGCCTGGGACGCGGTGAGCGCGGTCATCACGGCGAACGCGGCCGCCGTGCCGCCGAGTCCGCGGCGCATCGTGCCGTTGAACCTCATGCGTGCTCCCCTCTCCCCCGGGTCACCGGGTGAACGTATCCATGGCGGAGATCCGCCAGGTGTCGCCGCGGCGAACGGCGTCCACGGCGAACATGGCCGCCGCGTAGGTCGTCTCCTCCGACGTGCCGGTGCGGGTGTTGCTCTGGTCGGCGAAGATCAGCAGCCGGGCCCGGTCGCCGTCGAGGAGTTCCACACCGCTGTCGGTGACGGTGGTGGTCAGCACGAGCTTCTGCTTCTGCCCCTGGGCGCGGACCTGGGCGAGCATGTCCTTGTGCTGCTGCACCGCCTTGCCGACCAGATGGGTCCTGGCCGCCTCCTCGGACGCGGCGGGCGAGGCGTAGTTGTAGGAGAACACCGCGCCGACGGCGTCGGCGATCTGGCCCTTCACCTCGCTGGTGCGGCCGATGTCTGTGAGGGCGGTGTTCTGCCGGGACGGGTCGTCGCGCAGGCTCGCGGCCGAGGTGAACGCCCAGGCGGCGAAGGCCCCGAGGAGCACGGTGAGGGCGCAGAGCACGGCGGGCAGCCGGACACGGAGCCGGGAGGTCCGCCCGCCGCGCGGTTCCGGCTTCTCCGGGGCCTCGGCCGGATCGTCGTCGTCCACGGCCTCGTCGGCGGTAGTGGTGTCCTTCGGTGCGGCGGGGCGCACCGGCTCGTCCCGGGACACGTCCGGGGTCTCGGGCCCGCGCGCCGGGGCGGCCGAGGTGGCGCGTTCCGCGGCGACGGTGGCCAGGCGGCGCTGACGGTTGACCAGATGACGGGTGGTCGACATGTCCGGGGTCCTCTCGGTGACGGGGTGGGAGTCGGTGGCGTCAGCCGGCGGTGTTGCCGACGGGCGCCTGGCCTAGGGCGCTGAGCTTCCACCCCTCGGAGGTGCGGGTGAGCTTGCCGAGCATCCGGCTCTCCTTCACCGCGGGCTTTCCCTTCGGCGCGGTCACGGTGACCCGCAGCGCCACCATGACTCCGGCCTTCCCGGCCCGGTCGTCGAGTTCGGTCACCGCCCCGGACAGGATCTGGGCCGTGCTGACCGTCTTCGCCTCCTGGATCTGCTTGATGAACGCCGTCCGCCCGTCGACGAGTTGCTGGTGCAGATCACCGGTGGTGGAGTCCTCCCAACTGTCGAGGCCCTTCTCCAGCTTCCGGTGGTCGAGCGTGTTCATGTTCTGTACGGCCTGCTCGCCCGCGGCCAGCGCCTCGTCCCGGGCCTGCGCGTACGCCGCCGAATCGTCGTGCGAGGCGTCGTACCAGGACACTCCTCCCCAGGCGCCCGCGCCGGCCGCCGCGACCGCCAGCACGACCGCCGCCGCCATCAGCGGGTTCCTCGTCATCCGTACCCGTGCCATGTGCTGTCTCTCCCCTGCCGACCGATCCGTACCGGGTTGCGCGAATGTGGGCGCCGCTATCTGGCGGTGATCCCGACCACGGTCCAGTGCCCGTCCCGCAGTTGGGCGGTGACGGAGAGCTGTGCCGCCGCCGTGGTGGCCGGCTTGCCCTGCCGCTCGTAGACCTGGTCGAGGAAGACCAGCAGATGAGCGCTGTCGTCCGTCAGCCGGGTCACTCCGGCACGCACGACGTGGGTGGTGAGCGTCAGCTTCTGGTCTGCGGCCTGCTTCTCGACCTGGCCGAACAGTGCCGCGTACTGCTGGAGCGCCTTGCCGGCCAGGAGTTGCTTCGCCGACTCCTTGGTGACGCCGGTGGCTTGCGGGCTGTAGGAGAAGACCTTGCCGAGCGCGTTGCTGACATCGCCCGCGACCCGGGTGGTCGCCTCGCTGTCGGTCAGCGCGCGGTTCGAGGTGGCGGGGGTGTCGCGCAGCGCCCTGCCCTCGGCGAAGAGCGCGCCGCCGGTCGCGAGCAGCGCGACGACCAGGACCGCTGCCACGACGCGCGGCCACCGCCGGGCGGGCTCCGGTGTCTGTGTCGAGCCCTCGTCGGCGGCCGCGCCGACCTCCTCGACCTCCTCAGCCTCCTCGGCGTCCCGCGTGTCCGGGTCCGTGTCCGTGGTCACGACCGCTGTCCCTCCCCGCTCCTTCATGCACCGCTCCCGACCGGAATCGCCGTGAGCGCCTTGACCTTCCAGCCGTCCGCGGTCCGGGCCAGCGTGGCTTCGAAGCGTTTGCGTTCGGTGCCGCCCTTCCCGGTGCGCGGGGTGACCTCGACATCGACGGTCGCGATCATCTCGGCCGTTCCGGTCCGCTCGTCGAGCGCGGTGAGCGCCGCGTCGGTGACCTTCCCGCGCGCGGTGGCACCGGACGTGGTGAGTTCCTTCGCGTCCTTGCTCCGGGTACGGCCCAGCTGGTCGTGGAGCGGCCCGGTCGAGGAGTCGAGCCAGGCCGCCAGTCCGCTGTCCACGGTCCCGGCGTCCTTGGCGTCGAGGCTGTTCAGCAGGGCGAGGCGGTGCTTGCCGTCGGCCAGCGCGACATCACGGTGCTTCGCGTACGCCAGGCTGTCGTCGCCGCGGGCCCGCGCGTAGGACCAGCCGCCGAGGGCGCAGACCAGCACGGCGGCGAGCAGCACCGCCCAGCCGGTCAGGGTCTTCGTACGGGTCGTCATCGGCCGCCCTCCTGTCCGAGTCCCAGCAGTCCGGCCATGCCGTCGCCGTCCGACTGCGGCCGGCCGGTGACACCGAGTGCCCCGGGGAGCCGGTCCGCGGAGCCGTGCCCCAGCAGCATCGAGCCGGGCTTGGCGGGCTCGGGCACGCCGCCGCCCTTCGGCGCGTTCGCGCTGCCGCGTACGTTGATGCCGGTGCCGGGCGAAGAGGTGCAGCGGGCCTTGGTGTTGACGGGCGGTCCGGCAGTGGTGTCCAGGCCGCTGCGGTAGACCGTGGAGCCGTATCCGGCGGTGCAGGGCAGGGGCTCGAAGAAGGTGACCGCCATGCCGAACCGGGCGCCGTTCTCGTCGATCACACTGGACCCGGCGGCCGCCACGGCGGGCAGTTTCACCAGCAGCTCCTCCATGCCGCGCTGCCGGGTGACGGCGACCTCGGAGGTGGTGAGGAGGTTGGCGACGACGACGCCGAAGCTCGGGTCGAGGTCCCGCAGCAGTCCGCTGATCTGCCCGGTCGCGTCGGGGGTGACGGCGATCAGCTTGCGTAGATCGGTGTCGGATCCCTTGAGCTGCGCGGCCAGTTCCTTGGCGCCGGAGGCGAAGCCCTTGAGCGCTTCGCCCTGTTCGGCCTGGGTGCGCAGCACGGTCCGGCCGTCGGCCATCAGCCGGGTGTTGACGGGCAGTGCGTCGTCCGCCGCCTGGACGAATTCGCTTCCGGTGTCCAGCAGTACCTGGAGGTCGTCGCCGCGCCCCTCGAACGCGGTGCCGAACTCGTCGACGACCGTGCGCAGGGACTCCAGGTCGACGGAGCTCGCGAGGTCGTTGACGCTGGTGAGGACGTTGGTGACGGGGGCGGGGACGGTGGTGTCGGCCTGGTCGATGACGGAGCCGTTGGCCAGGTACGGGCCCCCGGTGCGGGTCGGCCGCAGGTCGACGTACTGCTCACCGACCGAGGAGAGGCTGGCGACGACGGCCTTGAGCCCGTCCGGGATCTTCGGGGCGTCCTTCTCGATGCGCAGTTCGGCCTCGACTCCGTCGTCGGTGAGCTCGATCGGCCCGACCCGGCCCACCGACACGCCCCGGTAGGTGACGTTGGAGTGGGTGTACAGCCCGCCGGTGCGCGGGAGCTGGACCTTGACGGTGTAGTAGCTGCGCAGTCCGATGTAGTGGCCGAGGTCGGCGTACCGCACTCCGAGGTAGCCGAGCACGAGCACCGCGATGACCAGGAAGGCGATGTTCTTGAGCCGGATGGCGAGGGTGATCATCGGCTGCTCCTGTCCGTGCCCGCCGTCGGGACCTCGGGAAGGGGCAGCGGCAGCGCCTGGCTGGTTCCGCCGGTGCCGCCGGTACCGGTACCGGGCTGCGGGGAGACCGCCGGGATGATCGGCGGGACGATCTGCGTGCCGGGCATGGCCGTCACATCCAGGTAGACGTTGAGGTAGTCGCCCTTCACCCCGCGCAGCACTTCGTCCGTGAACGGGTAGGTGAGCAGCACCTGGAGGGAGTCGGGCAGGTCGCGGCCGGAGTCGGCGAGCGCCTTGAGGCTGGGGGCGAGGGCCTTGAGGTCGGCGATCATGTCGGCCTTGCTCTTGTCGATCGTGTCGACGGCGACGGTGGAGAGGGTGTCGAGCGAGCGCAGCATGGTGAGGAGCGAGCCGCGCTGCTTCTCCAGGACCTTCAGGCCGGGGCTGAGTCCGGTGAGGACCGTGCCGACGTCCTGTTTGCGGGTGGCGAGGGTGGCGGAGAGCCGGTTCACCCCGTCGAGGGCGTCGGTGATGTCCTTCTTGTGGCTGTCCAGGTTCGTGACGAGGGTGTCGACCCGGCCGAGCATGGAGCGCATCTGGGGTTCGCGGCCGGCGAGCGCCTTGTTGAGCTCGGTGGTGATGGTCTTGAGCTGGTTGATGCCGCCGCCGTTGAGGAGCATCGACAGGGCGCCGAAGACCTCTTCGACCTCGGGGTTGCGGTTGGTGCGGGTCAGTGGGATCCGGTCGCCGTCGGCGAGCCTGCCCTGCGCGGTGCCGCGTGCGGGCGCGGCGAGCTGGATGTACTTCTCGCCGAGGAGGCTGGACTGTTCCAGATGGGCGTAGGCGTTGGCGGGCAGTTCGACCGTGCCGTTGACGCGCATGGTGACCTTGGCGTTCCAGCTGCCCGAGCCCAGGGAGACCTTGGTGACGCGGCCGACGGCGACGTCGTTGACCTTCACCGAGGCCTGCGGGGCGAGGCTGAGCACGTCCGCGAACTCCGCGGTGATCTCGTAGGGGTGGTCGCCGAGGTCGGCGCCGCCGGGCAGCGGCACCTGGTCGATCCCGGTGAACGACGGCAGGCCGGAACCGGTGACGACGAGGGCCAGGCCGACGCCCACGGCCAGCACCGCGGCGACGCCGGTCGTGCGGGCTCCGGGTCTGCGCAGCACACGGCTCATCGGTTCGCCCCCTTCTTTTCCTTGGCGGTCTTCGCCGGGGTGCCGTAGACGGTGCCGACGGCCGGGAGCGGCAGCGTGGGCAGCGCCTTGCGGCGTGCGGTGTCCACCGGGGTGAGGCCGGCGAGTGCGCCGGCCTCGGTGAGCGGTCCGCCCATGGAGAGCTCGTTGAGGTTGGTACGGCCGTCGAGCGTGCGGTTCACCGGGTCGTAGGCGTTGACGACGTTGCCCGCGGTGAGCGGCAGGGTGTCCAGGGACTCGGCGAGCGAGGCCCGCTGGTCGACCAGGGTCTGGGTGAGCGGCACCAGGGCGTCCACGTTCGCCTTGAGCGCGCCCCGGTTCTTCTGGATGAAGCCCTTGACCTGGCCCAGCGCGGTGCCCAGTTCCTTCAGGGCCGCGCTGAGGTTCTCCTTGTCGTCGGCGAGGAATCCGGTGACCGAGTTGAGCTGCTGTTCGGCGGCGCGCACATTGCCGTCGTTGTCCTTCAGCATGGTGGTGAAGGTCTGGAGGTAGGACAGGGTGTCGAAGAGGTTCCCGCTGCTCTTGTCGAGGGTCTTGGTGGCCTTGCCGAACTGCTCGATGGAGTTTCCGATGGCCTTGCCGTTGCCGTCGAGGTTCTTGGCCCCGGTGTCGAGGAGTCCGGAGAGCGCTCCGTCGGCGTTGGCGCCGTCCGGGCCGAGGGCCTTGGAGAGCTGGGTGATGGAGTCGTACAGCTGGTCCACCTCGACGGGGGTGGCGTTGTTCGCGGCCGGCAGTACGGCGTGGTCCGCGATCTGCGGTCCGCCGTCGTAGGCGGGGGCGAGCTGGATGTAGCGGTCGGCGACGAGGCTCGGCGCGACGACCACGGCGTGCGCCCCCTTGGGGACCTTGACCCCCTTGTCGACCCGGAGGGTGACCTTCACCTCCTTGCCCTTGGGCATGACCGATTCGACCCGGCCGACCCTGACGCCGAGGATCCTGAGGTCCGATCCGGCGTACACACCGGTGGCCTGGTCGAAGTAGGCGGTGATGGTCGTCGTTCCCTCGTCGTCCAGGGCCATCACACCGGTGGTGGCCGCGACGGCCACCACGGCGAGTCCGGCGCCGATGCCGACGATGCGCTTCATTCTCATGTCAGCGGCCGCCTTGCTGCTTGGGTGGCTTGCACTCGGCCCCGGCGGGCGTGCCCGCGGGCACGTACTCCTTCGGGACGACTCCGCAGACGTAGTTGTCGAACCAGCGGCCGCTGCCGAGGGTGTTGCCGACGAGCCTGTTGTACGAGCCCGCGAGCGAGAGCACCTTGTCGAGACTCTTGCGGTTCTTCACCAGGACCGCGGTGACCCGGCCGAGCGAGTCCAGGGTGGGCTTGAGCTGCTTGTCGTTGTCCCGCACCAGGCCGGTGAGCTGGGTGCCCAGGTCCCTGGCGCCGGTGAGCAGCAGATGGATGGAGTCGCGGCGTGCCTGGATCTCGCCGAGGAGCAGGTTGCCGTCCTCCAGCAGGGTCTCGAAGCTGCTCTTCTTGTCGGCGAGCGTCCTGGTGAGCTGCTTGCTGCCCTTGAGGAGGGTGGCGAGCTGGGCGTCCCGTTCGGAGACGGTCTTCGAGAGGGCGGAGAGCCCGTCGGCCGCGTTCTTCACGTCCGGCGGGGAGTCCTTGAAGGTGGCGGAGATCGTCTCGAAGCTCTTGGCGAGCTGTGCGGTGTCGATCTCGCCGATGGTCTCGCCGAGTCCGTTGAACGCCTGGGTGACGTCGTACGGGGAGGTGGTGCGGCTCGCCCCGATGCGCTCGTGCGGGTCCTGCGGGGCGTTGCCCAGCGGGTCGACGGCGAGGTACTTCTCGCCGAGCAGCGTCTTGATGGCGATGCCGACGGTGGAGGAGTTGCCGATCCAGACGTCCTTGACCTTGAAGGCGACCTTCACCTTGGGGCCGTCGAGCGAGACGCCGGTGACCTCGCCGACCTTCACTCCGGCGACCCGTACCTCGTCGCCCTCGCTCAGTCCGGCGGACTCGGTGAAGTCGGCGCTGTAGGTGGTGCCGCCGCCGATGAAGGGCAGCGAGTCGACGCGGTAGGCGCCCAGGCCGATGAGGGCGAGGACGAGCAGTCCCACGACGGCCACGGCGACGGGGTTGCGTTCGCGTACGGGGGTGAACCTCATCCCTGGCACCTCGGCTTCCTGACCTCGATGCCGGTGGGCGGGGCGCTGCCGTCCTCGGTGGTCACTCCGCTGACCTTGGCCTCGCAGAGGTAGAGGTTGAGCCAGGACCCGTAGGAGGTGAGCCGGGTGATCGCCGCCATCTTGGCCGGGGTCTTCTGCAGGAAGTTCTCGATCTGCGGATTCCCCTTGTCCAACTGGTCGGACAGCCGCCCGAGTTGCTTGATGTCGCTCTTGAGGGGGGCGCGGCCGTCGTCGAGGAGGTCCGCGGTGACGGTGGTGAGCGCGCCCATGGCGGTGACGGCCTCGCCGAGCGGTTTGCGGTCGCCGGCGAATCCGGTGACGAGCTGCTGCAGGGTGTCGACGAGTTCGTCGAAGCCCGCCTCCCGGTCGTTGACGGTCTTCAGGACCGTGTTGAGGTTCTTGATCACCTCACCGATCACCTTGTCCTTCGCGGCGACCGTGCCGGTCAGCGAGCCGACGTGCGAGAGGATGCTGTCGACGGTGCCGCCCTCGCCCTGGAGCACCTGGACGATGGATCCGGCCAGCTGGTTGACGTCGGGCGGGGAGAGTCCTTCGAAGAGCGGCTGGAAGCCGTTGAAGAGCTGGGTGAGGTCGAGCGCCGGGGTGGTCCGGGAGAGCGGGATGGTCGCTCCGGCGGCGAAGCTCCTGCCGACCGGTCCGGCCCCCTGGTCGAGGTCGATGTACCGCTGGCCGACCATGTTGAGGTACTTGATCGAGGCGGTCACCGAGGCGGGCAGTCTGCGCCCCGCGCGGACGGCGAAGCCGACCTCGGCGAGCCTCTTGTCGGCCACCGAGATGGACTCGACCTGCCCGACCTTGACCCCGGCGATCCGGACGCTGTCGCCGACGACCAGCCCGGTGGCGTCGGTGAACCTGGCCTTGTACGTGGTGGTGTCGCCTACCCCGGTGTTGGCGATGGACAGTGCCAGCACGGTGGTGGCCAGCACGGTCACCAGGATGAAGACGATCGATTTCGTGAGGGGACCGGCGAGAGAGCGGCGCTTCACTTGAGCTTCACCTCCGCACCGCGGAAGGCCGGACCGATGAGCACGCTGCTCCAGTCGGGCAGGGTCTGCGGCTGGACTTTCAGTGAGGGAGCGACCAGCTCGTTGACGAGTTGGCTCTCCTGCGGGGAGTTGGGCATGCCGAGGGCGGCGTCCTTGGCCGAGGGCGCAGTGCCGGACGGCTCACCGGTGTGTGCGGTGCCGGGCGCCGTGGCCGCCGTCGCCGTGCGGGCGTCCGCGGTCGGCACGGCCTTGCCCACGTACGGCACGGAGTAGCAGTGCGGTCCGCCGGTCGCCTGGTAGACCGGGGTGTCCTTGCCGGGCACGTACCTGCCCTTCGACTTCACGGGCTTGACGGTGACGTGGAGTCCGGGCCGGTCGGTGCCCTTGCCGAGCGCCTTGTCCATGGCCGGGACGAAGCCGGCCATGGTCCGCAGGGTGCAGGGGAATTCGTCCGAGTACTTCGCCAGCAGCTCCAGCGTCGGCCTGCCCGTGGCGGAGAGCCGGATCAGGTTGTCCTTGTTCTCCTGGAGGAACGAGGTGAGGTCCCGTGCGGAGGCGGTCGTGGAGCCGTAGAGCCCGGCCAGCTGCGCCTGCTGTTCGGCGATGGTGCCGCTGGTGGTGGTGAAGTCGGTGAGTGCGTCCAGGACGTCGGGGGCGGCGTCCCCGTACACCTTGCTGACCTTGACCAGTTCCTTGATGTCGGCGTTGAGCGTGGGGAGTTGGGGGTTGAACTTCGCCAGGTGGGCGTCGAGCCGGACGAGGGTGTCGCCGAGCTTCTCGCCGCGTCCCTGGAGGGCCTGGGAGACCGCGCCCAGGGTGGCGGCGAGCTTCTCCGGTTTGACGGCGGTCAGCAGCGGCAGGACGTTGTCGAGGACCTCCTCCAGCTCGATGGCATTGCTGGAACGGTCCTGCGGGATGACGGAACCGGCCCGCAGCGGCTGCGTGGACGGCATCTCGGGCGGTACCAGTGCGACGAACCGTTCCCCGAAGAGCGTGGTGGGCAGCATCTGGGCGGTCACATCGGCCGGGATGCGGCCGAGCTTGCCGGGGTCGATGGCGAGGGTGAGCCGGGCCCCCTTCCCGTCGGCCGAGATGGCGCGGACCTGCCCGACGACGACACCGCGCAGTTTCACATCGGCGTTGTCGTGCATCTCGTTGCCGACGCTGGAGGTGAGCACGGTGACGGTGGCGTCGTCGGTGAAGTCCTTCCGGTACACCGAGACCGAGACCCATACGAGCACGGCCGGCACGAGGAGGAAGGCGACTCCGGCGAGTCTGCGGCGGACGGTCTGCGTCCGGTGGGCATTCATCAGCCGGCCACCTTCACCGTCGTGGTAGCGCCCCAGATGGCGAGGGAGAGGAAGAAGTCGGTGACGCTGATGAGCACGATGGCGTTGCGCACCGACCGCCCGACCGCGACACCCACACCGGCGGGCCCGCCGGTGGCGTGGAAGCCGTAGTAGCAGTGGGCGAGGATCACCATCACGCTGAAGATCAGCACCTTGAGCACCGACAGCAGCACGTCGTCCGGGGAGAGGAAGAGATTGAAGTAGTGGTCGTAGGTGCCCGCGGACTGCCCGTTGAACAGGACCGTGATGTAGCGGGACGCGAGGTACGAGGAGAGCAGCCCGATCGCGTACAGCGGGATGATCGCGACGACCCCGGCGATGATCCGGGTGGAGACGAGGTACGGCATGGACCGCACCCCCATCGCCTCCAGGGCGTCGACCTCCTCGTTGATCCGCATCGCTCCGAGCTGGGCGGTGAAGCCCGCGCCGACGGTGGCGGAGAGCGCGAGTCCGGCGACGAGCGGGGCGATCTCGCGGGTGTTGAAGTAGGCGGAGATGAAGCCGGTGAAGGCGGAGGTGCCGATCTGGTTGAGGGCCGCGTACCCCTGGAGGCCGACGACGGTGCCGGTGAAGAGGGTCATCGCGACCATCACGCCGATGGTGCCGCCGATGACACCGAGTCCGCCGCTGCCGAAGGCCACTTCGGCCAGCAGCCGCTGGACCTCGCGCAGATAGCGGCGCAGGGTCCGTGGCACCCAGATCAGTGCGCGTACGTAGAAGGTGAGTTGTTCACCGGATCGGTCGAGCCAGCTGAGCATCGACATCGGTCAGCTCCCCTTCGCGGGGACGATCTGGAGGTAGATCGCCGTGAGGACCGTGTTCACGAAGAACAGCAGCATGAAGGTGATGACGACGGACTGGTTCACGGCGTCGCCGACACCCTTGGGGCCGCCGCGCGGGTTGAGCCCGCGGTAGGCGGCGACGATGCCCGCGATGAAGCCGAAGATCAGCGCCTTGACCTCGCTGATGTAGAGGTCGGGGAGCTGGGCGAGGGCGGAGAAGCTGGCCAGGTAGGCGCCGGGGGTGCCGTGCTGGAGGATCACGTTGAAGAAGTAGCCGCCGAGCGTGCCGACGACGGAGACCAGGCCGTTCAGCAGGACGGCGACCAGCATGGTGGCGAGGACCCGGGGGACGACGAGGCGCTGGATCGGCGAGACGCCCATGACCTCCATCGCGTCGAGCTCCTCACGGATCTTCCGCGAACCGAGGTCGGCGCAGATGGCCGAGCCCGCCGCACCGGAGATCAGCAGGGCCACGATGATCGGGCTGGCCTGCTGGATGACGGCGAGGACGCTGGCTCCGCCGGTGAACGACTGGGCCCCGAGCTGCTGGGTGAGCGAGCCGACCTGGAGGGCGATGACGGCGCCGAACGGGATCGAGACGAGGGCGGCGGGCAGGATGGTGACACTGGCGACGAACCAGAACTGCTCGATGAACTCCCGTACCTGGAAGGGGCGCCGGAAGACCTCCCGGCTCACGGTCGCGGCGAGGGAGAACAGCTTGCCGGTCTCGCGCAGCGGGGCGAGCAGCCGGTTGGGCGGCTTGTGCTCCGGCGCCCTGGGCGGCGTCGCGTCGGCCGGGGGCGGTTCGGGGGGCAGCACCGGCATGGGGGCCGTCACAGGTATTCACCGCCCGGGGCCGGGGTGTAGCTCTTCATGATGGCCGTGCGGGCGGCCTCGGGCAGCTGGCCCATCATCGACAGGACCCGTTCCCGGCGGCGCAGCGCGGCCTGCCGTACGGGCATGCCGGGCGAGGGCTCCAGCTGCGGGACGACGGTGCGCGGCCCGTTGGCGGAGCTGATGCCGACTCCGTAGCCGTTCACCTCCTCGGCGGCGAGGGTGGCGGCGTCCTTCTCCTCGGCCATCCCGATGGGCCCCTCGCGGCGTCCGGCGAGGAACTGGGAGACGACCGGCATGTCGCTGGTGAGCAGCACCTCGCGCGGCCCGAAGGTGACGAGATTGCGGCAGAACAGCATCCCCATGTTGTCCGGGACGGTGGCCGCGATGTCGAGGTTGTGGGTGACGATGAGCATCGTCGCGTCGATCTGTGCGTTGAGGTCGATGAGCAGCTGGGAGATGTAGGCGGTGCGCACCGGGTCGAGACCGGAGTCCGGTTCGTCGCAGAGGATGATCTGCGGATCCAGGACGAGGGCGCGGGCCAGGCCGGCCCGCTTGCGCATGCCGCCGGAGATCTCGCCGGGCAGTTTGTCCTCGGCGCCGAGGAGGCCGACGATGTCGATCCGCTCCATGACGATCCGGCGGATCTCCGACTCCTTCTTGCGGGTGTGTTCACGCAGAGGGAAGGCGATGTTGTCGAAGAGCGACATCGATCCGAAGAGGGCGCCGTCCTGGAACATGAGCCCGAAGAGCTTGCGGGTCTCCATGATCTCGCGTTCCGGGCTGTTCACCATGTCGACGCCGTTGATGAGGACGCGCCCGTGCTCGGGCTTCAGCAGACCGATGATGGATTTCAGGAAAACGGTCTTTCCCGTGCCGGAAGGCCCGAGCATCACGCTCACTTCACCGGCGGGCAGAGTGAGGGTGACGTCCTGCCAGATGTTCTGCTTGCCGAAGGACTTCGTGAGGCCTTCGACAACTACTTCGATTCCCATCGGCCCTCCTTCGAAGTGGTGGTGAACGAAGTCATCTGTCAGCGCTCCGGCTCTGAGAAATCCAATGGCGGCTCGTCACACATGCACCAGGAGGCGCACGCTATGTCCGTCGAAACCGCCAGGACAAGCCGTTGAACAGCGGAAATCGACGAATCTGGGGCTCGGCGCGGATCACTTGTCACCGAGTGACAAAGCCGTGGGGCGGCTTTGTTGGAATCTGCGCAAGGTCCCTGGCGCGCGGAGCCGGTCCCCACGGCCGGCGAGGCCGGATCCGTCGGGGCTCCAGAGGTACCGAACGAACAGCCGCGGATACGTTTCGCCGCTGCTCAACCGGGACGCTACGACCCGGTAACCTGGCTTCGCAATACTGGTTCGGCAACTTTTTGCACGGCACTCGGCGGGCCTTTTTCTTTTTGTGAGCGAGTGAGTAATGCCTAGCGCGTACTTGTCGACAAGTGAGTCGTCCGGCTCACCGGTGCGAATGCGCCCGCCCCGCCCGGCGGAATGCGCCGGGCGGGGCGGGCGGCATCACTGATGTCCGTACTCCGGGGAAGGAGGTACGGAAGGAATGCCTACGGAGCCACTCCCGCGTGCCAGCTATCCGACAGCAGCCGCCCGGCGTTGGGCACCGCCGCGCTGGGGGAAGCCAGGCCCCCCGTGTACGTGGCGGCGTTGTTGAGCACCAGGTTGTTCTTTCCGGCCGCCGACGGGAGCGCCGTCTTCAGGTTGACCGCCCAGTTCAGCTCGCCGAGGGTCAGGGGTCCGCAGCCGCTCACCCCGGGGACGGCGAAGCCCGCGTCCCCCTGGTCGTTCCCGGTCAGCTCGATGCGGTTGAGCGCGCCACCGGTGTTGGGCGTGCCGTTGGCGTCGAAGCGCTTGCTGGCCACGGCCGGCTGGGTGAGGTTCTGCGGGCGCAGCACGATCGGGTCGGAGGTGGTTCCGATGTAGCACTTCGACCCCAGGAAGGGGTTCTCCAGATGGATGCGGACCGGGATGTCGACGATGATCTTCCCGCTCTGCATCCCGGCGGCCACGTCGAAGTTCCTGGGCGTGCCCGCCGACTGCACGGTGGCGACGACCCGGTTGAGACTGTTGTCCGTCAACTGCCGGCAGATGTCCGAGATCACCGGGATCCCGCTCGGGCACATGATGCCGAGCAGGCCGCCGGGAATCTCCGTCGGGGCTCCGATGATCGCCCCGCCCGCGGGCGGCACGATCCTGGACTCGCCCGTCGCCGTGTTCCGTACGACACCGAACTGGAGGTCGTTGGCACCGGTCGTCGCCAGGGTGTTGCCGAGCTTGATGGACCCGCTCTCGGAGTGCGAGGCCACACAGATCGGGATCTCCGTCTGGCCGTCCGCGGCCAGCATGGCGCCGTCGTCGACCGGACACCGGCTGAAGGGAGCCCAGTTGCCGTTCATCGCCTGGGCCGAGGCGGCGCTCGCCGGCGAGGTGCTCAGCGGAATGCCGACGGCCACCGCCATCAGCGCGCCGAGGAGGGCGGGTCTGACACTTTTCGGGGCAGCTCGCATGGTTCGTCCAGCCTTTCTGGGGATCCGGGAAGTCCGGGAAGTCAGCGCTTGTGGAACAGCTCTCAGCGTTCGGGCTTGGGCTTCGGCGGCTCGGGACAGTTCGCCGGAACACCTTCGACGCACAGCGGGGACTGCATCATTTTCGTGTAGTTGCCTTTTCCGGAGACCGAGGCGGTGAAGAGGTTGTCCAGATCCTCCGTGACGCCGCATCCGGTGAACGGCGGCACATCCGCGTAGCCGGTCAGGGGCCCTCCGGTCTTCACGGTGTAGCCCTCGGGTCCACCCGCGCCGGACGCCCCCTTGCCGACGAGTTGCAGCGTCATCGAGTGGGCGCTGCGGCAGTCGGGGCCGACGTCCAGCGGCTCCCCGTTGACCTTCACGTCGTAGAGACGCACATGCGCGGGGGCGATGGCGGTCGTCGTCTCCTTGTACTTCTTGGTGTCGGGGTCGGGGGCCGAGTCCCCCAGCGTTCCGATCTCGATCCTGCCGTCGAGGATCAGTTCCATCTTCGCCGTCGTCGGCATGAAGCCGAAGGTGAGGAAGGTGCCCTCGGCCGGCGGCATCTGGGGCCTGCCCCGGTAGTCGAGCGTGCCGTCGGTGGTCAGCCAGCTCTTCACGCCCGTCGGGCATTTGAGGAAGGAGACGGACGTGTTCAGGTTGAGGCGCAGATGTCCCGGGTCGTCGAACCTGATCGCCCCGGCCAGTTTGTTGACGTTGGAGTATCCCGCCATGTAGCCGTGTGCCGCCTTGGGCACCTGCACGATCGGACCGGTCATGAGCGTGCAGTCGGCGGGTGGTTGCACGCCCCCCGACGAAAGGGCCTGCGCCCGCTCGGCCTTCGCGCCGCCTGACCGGTCGGGGGTGGTGCCCCCGGACGGCTCGGGGGCGGTCCCGGACGGCGGCGGGGTTCCGGTCTCCGGGGGAACGGTGACCGTGGCCAGCTCCGCGCTCTGGTCCGGATCGACCGTGCAGGAGATGGCCAGCGGGGGCGGCGCGTCCCCGGCGCCCTCCGCGGCGCTCGGGGCCAGACCCACGTCCAGCCGCCCCAGGGCGAAGAGCACGTCGCCGCTCGATCTCGGCGTGATCGTCGGAACCTCGCCCGTCGCCCGGAGCGCGAGGTCGCCCGTGGCGGGGAGCGAGGTCTCCGGGATCTCCAGACCCTGCCAGGGCACGTCCGTCGACTCGCCCCGCTGCGAGACCTCGGTCAGCACCCGCGCGGACCCCGAGACGGCCGCCGGTTCGGTGCCCGGCGAGGCGGAGAGGGCGGAACGCGGAAGCTCGAAGGAGAGGGCCACGTCCCGGGGCTGGATCGCCGTCCCGACGCTCGTGGTCACCGGCAGCTCCGTCGCGATGTGCACCGCGACCGGCTGCGCGCCGGAGGGAAGGTCACAGGTGTAGGCGATGTCCGCCTCGGCGGTCCGGGTGTCGGCCGCGGCTCCCGTTCCCGGCATGAAGCCCGCCACGAGCGCCACCGCACCGACCGCGGCGATGCGTGCGGTGCGCCGCGGATCCGTGGTCCTTGTTCTCATCTCGACATACCTGCCGTCGTCTCGGTGCTCGGCACTCGTGCGTGGGATGCGAAGGCGCCGGCCGACGGCGGGCCGCGAAGAGGAGGAGAACCTCCGCTCCGCGGCCCTTCCCTGCCACCGGCGCCGGTTCGGTTACGGCGAGGTGATGGTGAGCGGCGCGGCGACCTTGTACGTCGCCTTGAACGTGGCCGAGTCACCCGCGTTGAGCAGCCCCGCGCAGTTGTCGGCGCTGTCGACCTTCAGACCGGAGCCGGTGTTGATGTTGAGTTCGCCCGTGGAGTTGGTGTAGGTCACGTTGCTCACGTTTCCGGAGATCACGGCCTTGCAGGTGCCCAGGATGGTGTCACCGGTCAGGTTGACCTTGACCCCGGACAGGGTGCCCGAGGTGACGCCCCCGCTGTAGGTGTTCGCGTTGATGCTGATGACGGCACCGGGTGCGAGTACGGCCGTGAAGTTCGAGCCGAGCGGTCCCGGGCACGGGCTGGCCGTGGATCCCCAGGCGGCGGCGGTGATCTTCGCGAGGCCGGCGCCGGAGGTGTACGTACCGCTCGGAGCGGTACCGCTGGCGGTGCCGGTCGAGCAGTCCACCTGCTGGCTGGTGTTGGTGTCGACCAGGGTCGCCACCGTGCCGGACTTGAGCGCGGCCGTGAAGGTGCCGTTCGCGTTGGGGTTGACCACGGTCCACCCCGCGAGGGCGGTGGCCGAGGCCGACGTGGCGGCGAAGCCCAGTGCGGCCGCGGTGACGGTCGTGGCGAACAATGCTCGTCTGAGGGTGTTTCTCACGGAACATACCTCCGGGAAGTGGAGTTGGACGTACCCGATTACCTCGCACCACACCCCGGGAATGGGCGCGGCCCGAGGGCGGCTCACATCGTGGAACGCAGAAGTCGATGGACTCGACTGCGTGATCGAACTCCGTGCGGATCGAACGTTACGAGCCAGTAGCCCGGGGCGGCAATACCCGGCGCAGAAAATCCCCGGCCCTCTCGGCAAAAGCATTCCGCCTTAGCGAGAACTCAGCAGATCGCCGCAGTTTTCTATACGAAAGTGAGTAGTTACGGCCCTGCCATGCGCCCCGGCCCCCGCAGGACACTCACCCCGGGCGCAGTCACCGGCGACTGGGCTCCCCGCCGACCGGCGGCGTACCCGCCGGTAAGATCGTCGGACCTGCGGCCGAATGACGCCCCGGCGTACCGAACCCGCCGGACGGCCGGACCGCACGGAGCGCCCCGGATCCTGTTCCCGGAGCACGGAACACACCCCGCCGGGGAGGGCGTCGATGAATTATCCATTCCGACCGACCGGTTCTTATATCGGTCCGTCAATCCCCGACCATTTCCCGTGCCGAAGAATATGTCCCCCTTCGGATAAAGCGGTGCCCGGGACGGAGGACGACCGCACCCCGGCACGACTGCGGCGCTCCGGAAGAATGCACACCACCCGCGCGAATCCACATCAATCACCCGGCAGGAATTCGTTACCCAAGGTTACTTTCTTGTCGCCGGAAGAGCAGATGTCCGAAAAACATTGTCCGGAAGTGAGCACTGGCGTCCCACCTGCGCCGAAGCACCACAACGGGGCCTCGATGTGTGCCCCTTGCACTTCGATCTTGTCCAAGCGGTGGGCACAACCGCTGACTTGGTCTATCTTCATCGCGAACTTGGTACGCACCTGTCGGTTCGTGGGAGCGCTTTCCCCACCGCCTGACCCCCCACCGGGCGCCGGAGAGCAAGGGGACAGTCATGCCAGAACTCATACAGCCGTCGGACACGGGGGATCCACTGGGGCCGCTGCCCCAGGAATTCGCCGCCATCATGCGGCCCGAACTGCCCAGCCTGATCAAGGAGATCGGCGTCGAGGTCACCCGGGCCTATCCGGAGTACGCCCGGCTGCTCAGCGGCCCCAACGGGCAGGCCATCCGCGTCGGTGTCGAGCAGAGCCTCTCCTCGTTCGTGGACCTGGTCGCCGAACCGTCCGCCTCGACCTCGCTCCGTGACGACATGTGCCGCCGGTTCGGACGCTTCGAGGCGTACGAAGGACGCACCATGGAGACGCTCCAGGGCGCCTACCGTCTCGGGGCCCGGGTCGCGCTGCGCCGGGCGAAGAAGGTCGGCCGGAGCTACAACTTCTCGCCGACCCTCATGCTCAGCTTCGCCGACGCGCTCTTCGCCTACATCGACGAGCTCGAATCCCTGTCCCGCGAGGGTTTCCTGGAGGTGCAGTCGCAGACCGGCGAGCAGACCGAGGCCCTGCGCCGCCGTCTGCTCCACCTGATCCTCGCCGGTCGCCCCGCGCCCCGTACCGCCATCGCGGAGCTCTGCGAGCAGACCGGATGGACGCTTCCCGAGGAAGTCACCCTGGTCGCCGTCCGCTCCCCCGCCACCCTGGACCGGGCCGTGGCGGACCGCGACGTCCTGGCCGATCTCAGCGATCCCCAACCGCACTTACTCATCCCCGGAGCGTTCGACGACGCCCGAAGACACATGCTGGACGAGGCGCTCCTCGGCACCCACGCCGCGATCGGCCTGACCGTGCCCACCGCCCTGGCCTCGGACTCGATCCGCTGGGCCCGGCGCGTGCTCGAACTCGTCGACACGAACATCATCGACGACGCGCCCGTCATCCTCTGCGAGGACCACCTCATCACCCTGTGGCTGCTCTCCGATCCGGTGCTGGTCGACCAGCTCGCCCAGCGCGAACTGGCGCCGATCTCGGGAATCAGCGCCACCCGCCGGGAGCGGCTGGTCGAGACCCTGCGGATCTGGCTGGACACCCGTGGCACCGCGGCCCACATGGGCGAGTTGCTCGATGTCCACCCGCAGACGGTTCGCTACCGGATGCGCAATCTGGAGTCCATCTTCGGCGAGCAACTGACCGATCCGGAGAGCCGGTTCTCCACCGAGGCCGTGTTACGGGCGCTCCAGCTGCGGGCCCGTGCCGAAGAATCACCGCTCTGAGTCCGCCGCCAGCTGGATCACGGTCCTCGCCATGAGTCAACTTACTTACAAGTAAGGCGAAATAGACGGTCACTCTCAAACGGTTGCCACACGGAGACGTTCTCAACGAGAAACCCGGAACCGCGTCCCGTACACATGGAGATGTCGGCCGCCGCACCCGGCGGCCGCACCCGGAACCACCTCCTGGCCAACCATTCCGAGAGGGCCCCATGACCGCCTCACACCTCCTCGTCCCCGTACCGATCCCGGACCGGGTCGCCGCGCTGATCGGGTCCTGCATCCCGCCGCACATCCTGCGGGCGGAATTCGACGCCGCATGCGCCGCGCGCGAGGTGCGCAGCTTCCGCGGCCCGCGGCTCTGCGACGAGGACCGGGCCGACCGCGAGCAGGCGCTCTCCGAACTGGCCCGCGCCAACAAGATCCTGGCCGCCCACCACCCCCGGCTGGCGGTGCGCCCCGGCAGCTCCTGGTGACTCCTCCGCCGCTCAGCCGGCGACCGGGGTGAACCGGACCGGCAGCGAGTGCGGGCCCCGGGTGAAGACGCCCTGCTCGGTGGGGGTGAAGCCGTCCGCGAGCCGCAGGTCGGGCATCGCGTCGAGCAGGTGGTTCACCGCCGTCTCCACCTCCGCCCTGGCCAGCAGCGCGCCGACGCAGAAGTGTCTGCCGAGCGCGAAGGCCAGGTGGTCGGCGGCGGCCGAGAAAGCGGTGGTGCTGGTCAGATCGGAGCGGAAGATGTCGAACCGGTCGGGCTCGACGTAGCGCGACTCGTCGCGGTTGGCGGAGCCGATCAGACAGGTGACGGTGGCTCCGGCCGGTACCGTACCGCCGCTGAGCTCCACCTCCCGCGCCGTCTGGCGCATGATCATGTGGACCGGCGGGGTGTGGCGCAGGGTCTCGGCGAAGGCCCGGTCGATGAGGGTGCGGTCCTCCCGCACCGCCGCGAGCTGCTCGGGATGGCCGAGCAGATTGGCGAAGACGGAGGCGATGGCCTTGTCGGTGGTCTCGCCGCCCGCCGCGAGCAGCAGGCTGCAGAACGCCTTGACGTCCTCGTCGCTCATCCGCACACCGTCGACCTCGGCGGCACAGAGGGTGGAGAGCAGATCGTCGCCCGGCGCGTTCCGGCGGCGCCGGATGACCGGGATCATGTACTCGGCGAACTCCCGGCGGGTCCGCTCCCCGGCCGCGGCCACGTCCGGGTCTCCCGCCAGATTGCCGAGGAAGGCGATGACGGTGGTGTACCAGCCATGGAAGCGTGCGTGGTCCGCCCGGTCCAGGCCGAGCATGTCGGCGATGACCAGGACGGGGAAGCGGGTCGCGAAGGCGCCGACGAGATCGGCCTCGCCGGTGTGCCGGAAGGCGTCGATCAGCTCGCGCGCGTTGCGTTCGATGACCGGCAGGAATTTCTGCTGGAGGTCGGTGCCCCGGAAGGCCGGGGCGACCAGGGCCCGGCGGACGGCGTGCTCGCCTCCGCTGAGCTGGAGGATCGTCCTGCCGTGGACCGGTTCGATCTGCCAGTCGTAGTTCTCGGTGGTGAACTCCCCCGCCCGGTCCTTGAACACCCGCTCCACGTCCTCGTACCGGGAGACGAGGTAGCTGTTCGTGGCCTCGTGCCGGATCAGCGGCGCGCTCTCGCGCATGATCCGGTACGCCCCGTAGGGATCGGCCGCGAAGGCGGGCGAGAGAATGTCGGGCGGCGACGGCGCTCGCGAGGCGACCGGCTCGTACGGGGCAGGCGTCATGACGCTCCAGGGTCGTGAACGGGCAACTCCGCCAAGGTTATTGATCCGCTGTCCTCCGACGCATCCCCCGGGAGAACGCCATGCACACCGGCCCGCGACCGTCCGTCCTGTTCGTCACCGACCTCGCCTACCAGGCGCGCGGCCGCCGCTACTGCGACGAGGACATCCAGCTGACCGCCCGGCTGCGCGAGGAGTTCGATGTCGCGCTCTGTCATCCCCGGGACGCCGCCGCGCTGCTGGAGGGGTTCGACACGGTGGTCATACGCAACAGCGGTCCGGTGCTGCACTACCAGAAGGCGTACGACGCGTTCCGCGCACGGGCCCGGGAGCTGGGCACCCGGGTCTACAACCCGTTGCACGGCCGCGGGGACATGGCCGGCAAGCAGTATCTGGTCGACCTCTGCCGGGCCGGACACCCGGTGATCCCCACGGTGGACCGGGCCGCCGATCTGGGAGCGCTGCCCGAGGCGGCGGAGTACGTGGTCAAGCCGAAGCTGGGGGCCGACTCGGCCGGACTGCGGTTCGTGCGGGAGGCCGCGCTGCCGGAGGGCGAGGACGGCACGGTGCTCGTCCAGCCCCGGATCGACCTCCGCTACGAGGTGTCCTTCTACTTCGTCGACCACGACTTCCAGTACGCGCTGTACGCGCCCGACCCGGAGCGGCGGTGGGTCCTGGAGCCGTACGATCCGGACGCGGCGGATCTGGCGTTCGCCCGCGGCTTCGTGGAGTGGAACAGCCTCGACCACGGCATCCAGCGGGTCGACGCCTGCCGGACCGCGCGGGGCGAGCTGCTCCTGGTCGAGCTGGAGGACCTCAATCCGTATCTCTCGCTGGACCGGGTGGCGGAGCCCGTACGGGAGGCGTTCGTGACCCGGATGAAGGCTTCCGTGCGGGATCTGCTGGCCTGACCCCCCATCCGGCCGTCCCCCACATGCGCGAGGCACGGGCCGGTGTGAGGGTGCAGGCGTGACCACTGCCAGCGAGACCGCACCCGCCGCGCAGAGTGCCGCCGCGCCGCCCGTACTCGATCCGCGCCGCCGGAACATCGTCTTCGCGACGATCGTGCTGGGAATCCTGCTGGCCGCCCTGGACCAGACGATCGTCGGCACCGCGCTGCCGACGATCGTCTCGGATCTCGGCGGCGCCGCCCATATGTCCTGGGTGGTCACCGCGTATCTGCTCGCGGAGACGGTGGCGACGGTCCTGGTGGGCAAGTTCGGCGACCTGTTCGGCCGGAAGATCATCTTCCAGCTCTCGGCGATCATCTTCATCACCGGCTCGTTCCTCTGCGGCCTCGCGACCAACATGACCCTGCTGATCGTCTGGCGCGGGCTCCAGGGCATCGGGGCCGGCGGGCTGATGGTCACCTCGATGGCGCTGATCGCCGATGTGATCCCGTTGCGCGAACGCGGCAAGTACCAGGGCGCGATCGGTGCGGTCTTCGGGGTGTCGACGGTGATCGGGCCGCTGCTCGGCGGGCTCTTCACCGACCATCTGAGCTGGCGCTGGGCGTTCTACGTCAATGTGCCGATCGCGATCGTGGTGGTCGTCGCCGCGGCCCGGACGATCCCTTCGGTCAAGGCCGCCGGACGGCCCGTCATCGACTATCTGGGCATCGCGATGGTCACGATCGGCGCGAGCGCGCTGATCCTGGCGACGAGCTGGGGCGGCAACGAGTACGCCTGGGGCTCGCCCGTCATCCTCGGTCTCTTCGCGGGCGGTCTCGTCGCACTGGCGCTCTTCTGCCTCGTGGAGTTCCGGGCGAAGGAACCGATGCTGCCCATGCGGCTCTTCCGGAATCCGGTGTTCACGGTCTGCTCGGTGCTGAGCTTCATCGTGGGCTTCGCGATGCTCGGCGCGATGATCTTCCTGCCGACGTATCTGCAGTACGTGGACGGGGACTCGGCGACCCTGTCGGGCGTACGGACGCTGCCGATGGTCCTCGGTCTGCTCGTCGCCTCCATCTTCAGCGGCAATGTGGTGTCCAAGACGGGCCGGTACCGGGTGTTCCCCATCGTGGGCACGTTGGTCATGGCGGTGGGGCTGTATCTGCTCTCCCGGATGGGACCCGGCACCGGGGTGTGGCTGGAGTCCCTGTACATGCTGGTGCTCGGCGTCGGCATCGGCCTGGCCATGCAGGTGCTGACGATCGCCGTGCAGAACACGGTCGACTACGCGGACCTGGGTACGGCGACATCGGGCGTGACGTTCTTCCGTACGCTCGGCAGCTCCTTCGGCACGGCGGTCTTCGGCACCATCTACGCCAACGCGCTGAAGCCCAATCTGACCGACGGCGTCGCCGCGGCGGCGCGGGCCGGCGGCGATCCGGCCACGCTGGCGAAGGCCGCGCAGAGCCCGGCGGGGCTGCACGGTCTTCCTCCCGCGCAGTCCGCGCCACTGGCCCAGGCGTACGCGGACACGCTGCACACCGTGTTCCTGTGGACGGTGCCGATCGCGGTCCTGGGGTTCTTCGTGGCGCTCTTCCTGAAAGAGGTGAAGCTGCGGGACACCGCGCGGGCCGGGTCCACGGACATGGGCGAGGGTTTCGCGCAGCCCGGCAGCGGCGACTCGGCCAAGCTCCTCGAATTCGCCGTGGCCAAGATCCTCGGCGGAGTCGGCCCGGACACCGCCCGGCGGATCATCGCGGGCTCGGACACCCGGCTGGACATGGCGGGCGCCTGGGCGGTGATGCAGGTCGAGCTGTTCACCCGCATGGTGGGCCACGCGGGTCTGCGGCTGATCGCGGCCCGGCACCGGCTGCCGCACGAGGTGCTGGTGCCGGTCTTCGACCGGATGATCGAGGAGGGCTATCTCACCGGCGACGGTCATCTGTTCGCGCACACCGCCGCCGGGAGCCGGGAGGCCGCGGCGATCACCGACGCGTGGGCGCGGTGGCTGGGCGAGCGGCTGGACGAGCACGGGGCGCGCCCGGACGACCGGCAGCTGCGGGCGGCGGTGGACATGATCGCCAAACGGCTGCTGGCGGAGGACCTGACACAGGAGCTGTCGCCGGAGAAGGCGCTGGTGGGAACGGCGGGCTGAGGGAGACCGGCCGCCGTCCGGCCGCGTCAGTCGACGAAGACCGCGCTCGCGTACACCCAGGCGCCCTCATGACGGACGAAGCGGCTCTTCTCGTGGAGCGAGTCCGGCCGCCCGTTGTCCGTGTAGTGCGCACGGAAGGTGACCGTGCCCGTGGTGTGGAAGGGGCTGCCGTCCGTCGTCTCCAGCACCTCCAGCCGCACCCAGCGCATCCCGGGGTCGAAGTCGACGGCGGGCGGCCGGGTGTCGGGGTGCCAGCTGCGCAGCAGGTACGCCTCGTCCCGGACGACGAAGGCGGCGTACCGGGAGCGCATCAGCGACTCGCAGGTCGGCGCGGCGGCGGTCCCGGCGTGCAGGCGGCCGCAGCACTCCGCGTAGGTGGCGGGCAGACCGCACGGGCACGGCGTTTCCGCGGTGACCACGGGGGGCCGTGCTCCGGCGGCGGACCGCCCCGGTCGTGTGGTGCGTCGTGACATGCGTCCATTGTGACCCGCGGCGCGGCCGGCCCGGGGAGCCGGGGGTGCTGCCGCGAGGCGGGGACGGTCAGGCCTTGCGGGCCACGCCCGCGTAGCCCGGGATCGGCTCGTCGCCGGGGACGTCGATGACCTCGCCCAGCTCCGGGTGCCAGTCCGCGGAGAGCGAGACCCCGGGCTCGACGAGTTCGAGTCCGTCGAAGAACGTGGTGATCTCCGCGTGGGAGCGCAGGCGCAGCGTCATCCCCCGGGCCCGGTACATGGCGGATGCCTGCGCCGCGCCCTCGGGGTCGAAGTCCCCGGTGGTGTGCGAGAGCACCAGATAGCTCCCGGAGGGGAGCCGCTCGACGAGGCGGTCGACGAGGTCGGCCGCGCCGTCCTCGTCGTCCAGGAAGTGCAGCAGGGCGAGCAGCGACAGGGCGATCGGCTTGTCGAAGTCGAGAATCCCGCCGGCCGCTTCGAGGATGGCTTCCGGCTTGCGGGCGTCGGCCTGGATGTACTCGGTGGCGCCCTGCGGGGTGGAGCGCAGCAGGGCCGCGGCGTGGGCGAGGACGATGGGGTCGTTGTCGCAGTAGACGATGCGCGCGTCCGGGGCGGTGTGCTGGGCGATCTGGTGGAGATTCGGCTCGGTCGGTATGCCGGTGCCGATGTCGAGGAACTGGCGGATGCCCTTCCCGGCCAGCCAGCGGGTGGCCCGGTGCATGAAGGCACGGTTCACCCGCGCCATGTCCCGCCCCCGCGCGTCGAGGGCGAGCAGCTGCCGGGCCATCTCTTCGTCGACCGGGTAGTTGTCCTTGCCACCGAGGAACCAGTCGTACATCCGGGCGGGATGGGGCTTGGTGGTGTCGATCTCGATGCCTTGGGGTTCGTGCCCGGTCATAGCGCGCTCCATGGGTCCATAGGTCGGCGAACAACAAGAGTGTGGGGCCGGGGCGGGCTCCGGCGCCGCGGATTCGGGCAAGAAGGACCGGTCCGGGCGGGAGCCGCGGCGTCAGGTGAGCAGGAAGTCCGCCTGCCCGGACTTGGCTCCCTGGATGAAGGCGGCGATCTCACGGGGCGTGTAGATCAGGGCCGGGCCGTCGGGATCGGCGGACTGGCGTACGGCGATCCTGCCGTCGGAGAGCTTCATCGCCTCGACGCAATTGCCTCCGTTCCCGCCGCTCCACGGCTTGTGCCAGCCCTCGGAGCCGAGTTCGGCGGCCGGCATGCCGTTGTATATGGGATCCATCACAGCTCCTTGCGGAAGTCCCGGAGGATTTCCTTCGTGCGTTGTGCAGTCGCGGCCTGAGCCGCCATGCGGTCCATGACTTCGAGGTAGGAGGCCACCTCGGGGCGCGCGTCGAAGTAGACGGCTCCGGTCAGGTACTCGCTGTAGACCATGTCGGGGAGTTCGGGGACGCCGAAGCGGAAGAGGACGAACGGGCCGTAGGTGCCGGGGTGGTGTCCGGTCGAGAATTCCGCGATCTGCAGCGTCACATGCGGCAGCTCGGTCGCTTCGAGCAGCCGGTCGATCTGTTCCCGCATGGCGTCGACGCTGCCGACGGGGCGGCGCAGCACCGTCTCGTCCATCACCACCCACAGCTTCGGGGCGTCCGGCCGGGTGAGCAGGGACTGACGCTGCATCCGCAGCGCCACATGGCGTTCGATGTCCTCGGGTCTGGTCTGGCCGACGGCTCCGGTGCGCATCACGGAACGCGCGTAGTCCTCGGTCTGGAGCAGGCCGGGGACGAAGTGCGGCTCGTACATGCGCAGGAGGCTCGCGGCACCCTCCAGGCTGACGTACATGCTGAACCAGTCGGGCAGCACGTCGTGGAACCGCTGCCACCAGCCGGGTTTGTTGGCCTCCTCGGCGAGCTCCACGAAGGCGTCGTTCTCGTCGTCGGCGACTCCGTACGCCTTCAGCAGCATCTGGACATAGGGGATCTTGAGAGCGACCTCGGCGGTCTCCATCCTGCGTATCGTCGCAGGTGCGACCCGCAGCACCTTGGCAGCCTGGTCACGGCTCAGGCCGACGCGCTCCCGCAGATCCTGCAGGCGCTTGCCGAGAACGACCTGACCCACGGTCGGGGCGGACCGCGGTTCGCTCACTTCAGACCTCCCCATGCACTGTTTTTGAGCAGTGTGCCATGCGCGGGCCGACCAGAACACTGCCACTCTGAAAATTTCAGAGTGCCCCTTGCCAAGTGTTCACGACAGGGGGAGAGTTGGTGAGTGAACCAGTTCACGATGTCTCGCCCGCCCTCATTCGCGTGGGAACGCGGAGCGTGACGCAGCCCCCACTGTGAGGAATCGGTTGTGGCACCTGGCAGTGCGCTCATCCCCCGGCATATGGATCTCAGTCCCGGGACGGAGGCGCTCCGGTACTGCTTCGCCCTGCCCGCGCACCCCGAGTCGGTGGCGGGTGCGCGGAGGCTGACCCGGGCCCGGCTCGACGAGTGGCAGCTGGACGCGGACGCCCACGACTCGGCGATCCTGATCGTCTCGGAGCTGGTCACCAACGCGGTGGTGCACACCCTGAGCACCCGGGTGGTGTGCGAACTGCGCTGCCTCGACGGACGGCTGCGCATAGCCGTGCAGGACCAAGGACACCAGCCCGGCGGACCGCAGCTGTGCCGGACCGCCGATGACGAGCACGGACGCGGCCTGCTGCTCGTCGACGCGATGTGCAGTTCCTGGGGTTCCCGCGACGCGGGCAACGGCTCGGGACGCATCGTCTGGGCGGAACTGCCGCACGGCTCGGAGCGCCCATGCTGAAGAACGCGATGTCCCATCTGCTCGCCGCGCGACGCGTCCGTGGCCCCCGGCCGCCCGTCCGCGCGGCGGGCATGGTGCAGCTTCCGGTGCCGCCCGCCATGTCGGCCAGCCTGGGCTGCGACGCGGTGGGGGTGCCGGCCCGGTACGGCTTCCGGCTGATGTCCCATCTGCCACGCACCGGCTGTGTCTTCGCGGACGCCGACCGCTGGTGGTGGATCGTGCCCTCGGGCTCCGACCTGGACCTGGACTGGCCGCCGCAGGCCGCCTACGCGAAGGGGGCGTTCGTCCCCGCCGTCCGGCCCCGGCTGATCCACCGGCCGGACAGCCATACGCCGTACACCCCGCCCATCCCGCTCTTCCTGATGGTGTGCCAGGTCACCGGAGTGGCGCCGTCCTGGGCGCCGTCGGGCGGCGAACGCGCCGTCTCCGCCCCCTGACACCGCCGGGGGCGTCACGGGTTCTGCCTGACGCGTGGGGTGGCGGCGGTGGCCTGCCGGGGCGGGGCCTCGCGGCCGTCACCGTCCGGAGCCGCTATGTGCGGTGGAGCCCTCCACATAGCGGGTGGCCTGCTGCTTCACCCGCCGGACGCAGCGGTCACGCTGCGTTGTCAGTGGCCCGTTCTACTGTGAAACCACTGATCGAAAAGCCCGCGGCGGAGCGGGCTGCGGGCGGGAAGGGGCGGAGCTGTGCGCCGCTGGGAATATGTCGAGGGCACTGCGTCGAAGTTCTGGGAGACCGGGGCCGAGGGCGCCACGGTGACGGTGCGCTACGGGCGATGCGGAAGCGACGGACGTACGCAGACCAAGGAGTACGCGTCGGCCGGAGCCGCGGCCGCGCAGATCGCCAGGACGATCGCGGAGAAGGAGAAGAAGGGGTACCGGGAGGTCGCCACGTCGGCCTCGGCCCCCGCCGTTCCGGACGCCGCGACAGCCGCTGCCGCCCCCGGTGCGGTCACGGACGAGGGCACGCCCGCTCTCCCCGACGAGGACACCTTCACCCTGCCCGCCGGCTGGAAGCGGGTGCTCCACCCGCGGCGCGGCGGAGTGCCCCGCGGCCCCGGCAAGGTACGGCCGGACACGCTCGACACGATCGAGGCCAGGCTGGTGGAAGAGGCCGCCTGGATCGAGGAGTTCGCGCACTCGCCGCGTTCGGACGCCTCGGTGGCCGGCCCGCTGCGCGCACACCTCGACGGAGAACCCTCGCCGACCGGTGCGGCCGCGCTGACCGCGATCGTCGGCGTTCCCGGATGGGCGGACTTCTGGACCGAGCGCTACGGCCTTCCGTTCGCCGCGCGGGCCGCGACCGAGGTGTTCTCGGTCGACGCCGACTGGCAGCAGAGCGGCCGCAAGCGGGACGCGCCCCGGCTGATGGCGCTCCCGGCACCCCGCCACGCGTACTGGGCCTGGCATCACCGGACGCCGATCGACCGGGTCCGTGCGCTGCTCGCCGCGGCCGACGAAACGACCTACCGGGCAGCGGTCGAGGCACTGGCCGAATGCCGCACCGACACCATGCGCAGGATCATCGTCTCCTACCTGGTGCCGAGCGAGACCCACTGGGTGGACGAGCTCTGCGCGGATCCCGCGGTCGGCGCGGAGCAGGACCGGACCCTGCGTGCCATGGTCTTCAGTTCGCTGTACTCGGCCGACCAGCTGGCGCTGCTCCCCTACCGCCCGGATCTCACCCTCGGTGTCGCGATCATCGCCACGGTGGCCGAGGGCATCGGCCCGGCCGTCTCCCAGTCGCTGGCCGACGCGCTCGACGGCAACCACTACTACTCGGACAGCGTGAAGCTCGTCGCCGGCGCCCTGACGGAGCTGCCCACCGACGAGGCCTTCCTCGGCCTGCTGGCCCATGCGGACTCCAAGCACGTCCGCCCCTCGCTCCTGGAAGCAATGCGCCGCTACCCGGTGCGCGCGGCGCGCCTGCTGGCCACCGCGTCGGGCGGTGCTCCGGCAGCGGCGTCCCGCGCGTCGCAGCTGCTCCGGACCCATGTCGGCGCCCACCACGAGGTGCTGTCACAGGCGCTCGGCGATCTCGGCCCCGAGGTCGTGGAGATCGTCGAACCGCTGCTCAACCCGGCGGATCTGATCCCCGACGCACCGGCGGACGCCCTGCCGGCCGTGCTGACGGCGCCTCCGTGGTCCCGGCCCCGCACCCCCGTCAAGGCCAAGGTGGTGACGGGGCTGACCGCGGTGTCCGAGCCCTCGCTGGAGTGGCTGCCCGAGGAGCGGGAAGCCTGGGCCGCCGCCTCCTCCTGGTACACCACCCAGCAGAACAACGACGACGTGAACGAGTGCGTCGACGTCCTGCGCCATGCCCCGGCCGAGGGAGACCTGCGCCCGGCGTGGGTGTTCGTCCACGGCGACGAGGAGACGGTCGCCCCGCTGCTCGACGTCTGGGATCCGACCGACCTGTGGGACGGCGAGGACACCCTCAAGCCGGTCGCCGCACGCTTCGGCCTGGCCGCGCTGCCCCTGCTGCTGCGTGCCGTGCCCAGGCAACCGTGCTCGCTCGCCCCGCTGTTCCTTCCGTTCGTCGATGTGAACGTCGCCCGGCACATGGCAGACTGGGCGGTCCGGCTCAAGTCCACCGCGGCGACCGCCCGTTCCTGGTTCGCCCGGCACGGCGTCGCGGCCGCCCCGCTCCTGGTGCCGGACGCCCTGGGCAGGGCGGGCGCGGCGCGGCGCAACGCCGAGCAGGCACTGCGGCTGATCGCCACGGCGCACGGCGACGACGTGGTGCGCGAGGCCGGCCGGGTGTACGGCACACAGGCGGCGGCCTCGGTGGACGAGCTGCTCGCCGGGGACCCGCTGGAACGGGCGCTGCCCGCCAAGATGCCGGTGCTGCCGGGCTGGGCGGAGCCCTCGGTGCTGCCGCAGATCGTGGTCGGCTCCGGCGGTGCCCTGCCGGTGGCGGCGACGCGCAACGCCCTGACGATGCTGGCCCTGTCGAAGCCCGGTGAGGTGTACCCGGGAGTCGCTTCGCTGACCGGGGTGGCCACGGCCGATTCGCTCGCCGAGTTCGCCTGGGCCCTGTTCGAACAGTGGCGGCTGGCCAACATGCCCGCGAAGGAGTCATGGGCCCTGCACGCACTGGGGCTGCTGGGTGACGACGAGACGGTCCGCCGGCTCACACCGGTCATCCGGCTCTGGCCCGGCGAGGGGGCGCACCACCGGGCCGTGGAGGGCCTCGATGTGCTGGCGTCCATCGGCAGCGATGTGGCGCTCCTCCATCTGCACGGCATCTCGCAGCGGGTGAAGTTCAAGGCGCTCAAGGTGCGGGCCCAGGAGAAGATCGCGGAGGTCGCCGCAGGGCTGGGGCTGACCGGCGAACAGCTCTCCGACCGTCTGGTCCCGGACTTCGGCCTGGACGCGGACGGCTCGGCCGTCGTCGACTACGGCACCCGTTCGTTCACGGTCGGCTTCGACGAACAGCTGCGGCCCTACGTGCTGGACGGTGACGGCAAACGCCGCAAGGACCTCCCGAAGCCGGGCGCCCGGGACGACG
Organism: Streptomyces sp. DvalAA-43; assembly: GCF_900091725.1. Lineage (GTDB taxonomy): Bacteria > Actinomycetota > Actinomycetes > Streptomycetales > Streptomycetaceae > Streptomyces > Streptomyces pulveraceus. The sequence continues at coordinate 108,823 of NZ_FMBW01000094.1, forward strand.
CGGAGCTCGCCCCGGCGGAGCGCAAGCGGTTCATGGCGCTCAAGAAGGACGTCCGGACGGTCGCCTCGGACCAGGTGCGGCGTCTGGAGGCCGCGATGGTGAGCGGACGGTCGTGGACGGCCCAGGAGTTCCTGGAGCTGTTCGTCGGTCATCCGCTGCTGTGGCACCTGGTGCGCCGGCTGGTGTGGCTGAGCGGGACGGACGGCGCGGCGCCCACGGCGTTCCGGGTCGCGGAGGACCGCACGTTCGCCGACGTGGAGGACGACGCCTTCGTCCTGCCGGACGATGCGGCCGTGCGGCTCGCGCACCCGATGCACCTCGGTGACGCGCTGACCGCCTGGTCCGAGGTGTTCGCCGACTACGAGATCCTTCAGCCGTTCCCGCAGCTAGGGCGCACCGTGCTCACACTGCCCGAGGAGGAGTCCGACGGGTACCGGCTCACCCGGTTCGAGGGCCTCAAGGTGCCGATCGGAAAGGTGCTGGGGCTGGAGCGGCGTGGCTGGCGGCGCGGGACGCCGCAGGACGCCGGGGTGGAGCGCTGGATCTCCAAGCGGCTGGGCGACAACTGCTATCTCGTGATCGCGCTGGACCCCGGCATCGCGGTCGGTGTGGTCGACATGTTCCCCGAGCAGACCCTGGAGACGGTCTGGCTCGACAAGCAGCCCGACGACCACTGGACGCGTCGCAGCCACTCGCTCCGCTTCGCCGGGACGGACCCGGTGATCGTGTCCGAACTCCTCGCCGACCTGACCGAACTCACCGAGGGCGTCGCATCGTGACCACGAGGAACGAGCCCCGTGCCGGAGCACCGGCCGGTGATGCGGCACCGGTGCAGCGGCCTCCGGCCGAGGTGCGGTACGCGGAGGAGCTCGCGGCGCTGCGGGCGGACGACCGCGATCCGCGTCCGCCCGGCTGGGAACTGAGCCTGCGTGCGGCGCGCCGGTTCGTCATCGGTGACGCGGAGACGGGCATCAGCAGGAAGTTCGTCGGCAATCCGTCGCTGGTGGACCGGGCTCTGGTGACGCTGGCGACGAGCCGTGGGCTGATGCTGGTCGGCGAACCGGGCACCGCCAAGTCGCTGCTGTCCGAACTGATCGCGGCCGCAGTCAGCGGCGACTCGACGCTGACGGTGCAGGGCGGTGCGGCCACCACCGAGGACCAGATCAAGTACGGCTGGAACTACGCGCTGCTCGTCGCCGAGGGGCCGTCCGCCCGGTCGCTGGTGCCGGCCCCGATGCTGCGCGGCATGGCGGAGGGCCGGCTCGTCCGGTTCGAGGAGATCACCCGCTGTCCGCTGGAGGTGCAGGACTCGTTGCTGTCGCTGCTCTCCGAGCGGGTGGTGGCCATCCCCGAGCTGACCGGGCCGGACGGCATGGTCTTCGCCCGGCAGGGTTTCAACGTCATCGCCACGGCCAATACCCGGGACCGGGGCGTCAACGAGATGAGCGCGGCGCTCAAGCGGCGGTTCAACTTCGAAACGGTCTTCCCGATCCCCGACCTGGACACCGAACTGGCCCTGGTGGAGGCCGAGGTGACGACCCTGCTGCGACGCTCCGGGGTGGAGCCGCCGCCGGACCGGGACGTGCTGGAGGTCCTGGTCGGTACGTTCCGGGAGCTGCGTGCGGGGGCCGGCGGAAAGGGCGGTTCCGGCGCCGGACCGGACCGCCCCTCGGCGGTGATGAGCACGGCGGAGGCCGTGTCCGTCGCCCACGCGGTGGGCGTGCGCGGCTGGTTCCTGCGCGGCGAGCCCGGCAGTGCCGCCGATGTGGTGGCGTGTCTGGCGGGCACGGCGGCGAAGGACAGTCCGGAGGACCTGGCCCGGTTGCGCCGCTATCTGGAGCAGCAGGTACCGCGCCGTCGCGGACCGCACTGGAAGGCCCTGCACGACGCACGCCATCTGCTGGCCGACTGATGTCCGCGGTGTTCCTGGGGGTGCGCCACCACTCCCCCGCCTGCGCACGGCTCGTCGAGCGGACCATCGCACGGCTGCGGCCCGTACAGGTGCTGGTCGAGGGGCCCGCCGAGATGAACGGGCGGCTGGACGAGCTGCTGCTCGGTCACGAGCTGCCGGTCGCGGTGTTCAGCCACTACCGCGACGAGCAGCGGGCCGCCACGTCCTGGGCCCCGCTGTGCGACTACTCCCCGGAGTGGGTCGCCCTGCGGGCGGGACGGGCGGCCGGGGCGGAGGTGCGCTTCATCGATCTGCCTGCCTGGCATCCGGCGTTCGCCGAGCGCACCAACCGCTATGCCGACGCGGAGGCCCGCTACGAGGAGGCGACGGAGCGGCTCTGCCGGCACTTCGCGGTGGACTCCTCCGACACCCTGTGGGACCGGCTCTTCGAGGTCGAGCCGGACGACGGTCTCGCCGAGCGGCTCGATGCCTACTTCGCGCTGGTCCGCGGTGACGCGGAGGCCGACGCGGGCGACCGGGCACGGGAGTCGTACATGGCGGCTTGGGTACGCGCGGCAGTGGACACCGCCGGGGACCGGCCGGTCCTGGTGGTCACCGGCGGCTTCCACCAGCCCGCACTCCGGGCGCTCACCGGACCGGGCGAGCCGGGCGGCCCGGAGGGCGACGACCCCGACGGGTGGGAGCGGGGCGCGGACGGGTGGCCCCGGGTGCCCGCCCCGCCGGGCGCCGCGACCGCCGGGAGTTTCCTCGTGCCGTACTCCTTCCGGCAGTTGGACGCGTTCGCCGGATACCAGTCGGGGATGCCGTCGCCCGGCTACTACCAGCGGGTGTGGGAGGCGGGCCCCGAGGCCGCGGCGGACCGCTTGCTGCGGGTGGTCGTCGAGCGGCTGCGGGCGCGGAAGTTCCCGGTGTCCACGGCCGATCTGATCGCCGCCCGGAGCCTGGCCCAGGGACTCACGGCGCTGCGGGGCCACCCCCGCCCGGCCAGGATCGATGTGCTGGACGGCCTGGCGGGCGCCCTGATCACGGACGACCTGGACCACCCGCTGCCGTGGACGGGCCGGGGCACGCTGACGGCGGGTGCCCATCCGGTGGTCGTCGAGATGGTCGCGGCCTGCGGCGGTGATCGCACCGGGCGGCTCCATCCCGGCACACCGGCACCACCCCTGGTGCACGACGTCGCGGCGCAGCTGGCCGGGCTGGCGCTGGACGGCGGCCCGGAGGCCACGTACCGCCTCGATCTCACGGACACCGCCGATCTGGAGCGCAGCCGGGTGCTCCACCGGCTCCGGGTGCTGGGGATTCCCGGCCAGGTGCGGACCGCAGGGCCCGCGCACGGTGTGGACCCGGAGTTCACCGAACGCTGGGAGTCGCGGTCCGTCGTGGGGCGCGAGGCCGCGCTGGTGGAGGCGGGGGCGTACGGGGCCACGCTGGCCGAGGCGGCGGCCGTCGCGCTCACCGGGCGGACACGGGATGTCGCGCGGGAGGCCGACCGTCTGGCGGGGGCGCTGTTCGACGCCGTGCTGTGCGGGATGGACGGCTTCTCGGACCAGTTGCTCGGCGAACTCGGCTCCTGTGTGCGCGAGTCGAGCCTTCCCGGCCCGCTCGGGGAGGTGCTCGCCACCGCTCTCGGGCTGTGGCGGCACGACCGGGTGTTCGGCATGGCGCGCGGTCCGCTGCTCGGCACCGTGATCGACGGGGCGACGGAGCGGCTGCTGTGGCTCCTGGAGGGTGCGCGCGGTTCGTCGGGGGTGGACTTCTCCCGGCTGCGGGCCGTGGTGGCGGTGCGCGACGCGGTGCTGCACGCACCGGAGTTGCTCTCCGTCACCCGGGAGACCGCGGCCGGTATCGCCCGGCGGATCGCGGATGACTCCGAGGCACCGGTCGAGCTGCGCGGCGCCGCCTTCGGGCTGCACCGTTCCCTCGGACAAGCCTCCGGCGCGGCCGGGGATCCGGCCGAGGCGGTCCGTACGGTGGCGAGGGCCGGCACGGACGCGCTCGGCGACTGGCTGGCCGGTCTCTTCGCGCTCGCCCGCGACGAGGTGACGGGCGCGGTGGGAGACGACGGCGACGGAGCGGGCGGCGGCGCCGAGTCGCTGATCGATGTGCTGGACGGTCTGGTCTGTGCGCTGCCCGACGACGCGTTCCTGTCCGGTCTGCCCGCGCTGCGTCAGGCCTTCACCTTCTTCCCGCCGCGCGAACGGGACCGGATCGCCGGCCGTCTGCTGGAACGGCGCGGGGTCCGCGGCTCCTCGCGTTCCCTGCTGCGGACCACCGCGGACCCCCTGCTGATCGGCCGGGCCCGCGCCCTGGAGGAATCCGTGTCCCGACTGCTGGCCCGCTATGAACTGGAAGCCACCCCATGACCACGCCCGAACAGGCCCCCGGCCGGGCACCCCTGCCCGGGGAAGGCCCCGGCACCGCTCCCGACGCGGGGCTGGAGCGCTGGCGGCTGGTCCTCGGCTCCGCCGCCGAACGGCACACCGGACCGCTGGGGCCGGGCAACGCCGGACGGGACGCCGCCCTCGACTGGCTCTACGGCCGCGACCCCGACCTCACCAGGCGGGGCGTGCGCCGCTCCGGAACCGCCCCTCGGGAGGGCGGCGACGGCCCGTCCGCGGTGACCGCGATCGACTGGCTCGACGACATCCACCGGCTCTTCCCGAAGGAGACCATCGAACGGCTGGAGCGGGACGCCGTCGAGAAGTACGGCATCCAGGAGATCGTCACCGACCCCGCGGTGCTGGAGCGGGTCGAGCCCAGCCAGACGCTGCTGCGTGCCGTGTTGCGCACCAAGCACCTGATGAACCCGCAGGTGCTGGGGCTGGCACGGCGCATCGTCGAGTCGGTGGTGAAGCAGCTCCTGGCCGCTCTCCGGCCCGAGATCCGCCGGGCGTTCCACGGCACCCGCTCCCGCAGACCCAGCCGGGTCCCGCTGGCGAGGGACTTCGACTTCCGGCAGACCGTGAGGGCCAACCTCGCGCACTACCAGCCGGCCGAGCGGCGCCTCCTGATCGAGCGCGCGCACTTCCACTCCCGCACCCGCCCCCAGGTGACGCGGTGGCAGCTGATCCTGCTGGTCGACCAGTCGGGCTCGATGGCCGGATCGGTCATCCACTCCGCGGTGACCGCCGCGTGTCTGTGGGGTCTGCCCGGCCTCACCACGCATCTGGTCGCCTTCGACACCCAGGTGGTGGACCTCACTTCCGACGTGACCGATCCGGTGGAGCTGCTGATGCGGGTCCAGCTGGGCGGCGGCACCGACATCGCACGCGCCGTGGAGTACGGCGCGGGTCTGGTGGAGAACCCGCGGCGCACGATCGTCGCGCTGATCACCGACTTCTACGAGGGCGGCGACCCCTACCGGCTGGTGCGGGCGGTACGGGGGCTGGTGGAGCAGGGCTCGACCGTACTGGGACTGGCCGCGCTCGACGAGGACGCCGACCCGGACTACGACCGCGTGACGGCCGGGAAGCTCGCCTCGGCCGGGGCTCACATCGGGGCGATGACGCCGGGCCGTCTCGCCGAGTTCGTCGCCGAGAGGCTGGGCCGATGACCGACACGGATACCGGCGCCGCCGTGCGCCCCGATCTCCTCGCCCTCACTCCGGAGACACTCGCGGCGCTGTCCAACCGCGGCCTGGTCAAACGCGCCACCAAGGAGCTGGACGCGGGGACGGTGCCCGCGCTCGCGACCGATCCGGACACCACGGTGCGCGCCCGGTTCGACGACGGCACCACCACGTCGCTGCCGCCCGGCACCGGTCTGGACGAGGGCAGTTGCAGCTGCGCCGCACCGGGGGTGTGCCGCCATCTCATCGCCCTGGTGCTGGCCCACCAGCGCGGCGCCGAGGCCGGACCGGGCGCAGCCCCCGCCGCGTTCACCGACTGGTCCCCCGGCAGCACCGATGACGCGGTTCTCGCCGAAGTCATCGGCACCCGCCCGTTCACCACGGCCCGGCGCACCTTCGAGCGGGGTTACGCCGCCGTCGTGCACCGCCCCACGCCCGGCCGTCCCGAGCCCCGGGTCGAGCTCCCCACCTGCACGGTGAGTTTCCCGGTCCCCGACGCGATCGCGTACGCGTTGACGGACGCGGCCGCCGCGCTGCGCGGTGAGGTGCTGGCGCTCGCGGTCTGGGCGTTCCGGGCGGCCGACGCCGCGGACACCGGCGAGCGTTCCGTACCCGTGCGGGTCGGCGGCCGTACCACCGCGCCGGCCACGGCCCGGCCCGCGCTGGACGCGGCCGTCGAGCTGGTGGACGTGCTGCTGGCGGAGGGTGTGGCCCACGTCGGACCGGTGCACGGCGGGGCCCTGGCCCGTGCCGGTGCCGCGCTGACCGCCGAGTCGATGCACTGGGCCGCGGGCGCGATCGCCGCGTTGACGGATCAGCTCACGGCGTACGCCGATCGCAGCGCTCGGTACCGCCCGGAGTCGGTCGCCGCCCTGCTCACCGAGGTGCACGCCCGTCGGCGGGCCGCGGCGCACCCCGGCGTGCTCGGCACCCGCGAGGCCGGCGACACCCCGCTGCGCCGGGTCCGGCTCGTCTCGCTCGGCTGCCGTGTCCACGGCACCGGGCAGTCGCTGGTCTCCGAGGTGTACCTCGCTCACCCCGGCGCGGGCACCGTCCTCGTCCTGCGCAAGGGATGGACGGCCCCCGAGGGCAGGGAGCTCTCCGCCCCCCATCTGGCCGCCCGCCGTGTCCTCGGCACCCCACTGGGCTCGCTGGCCACCGGAAGCCTGGTCAGCGAGAGCGTCCGGCGCACCCCGAGCCATGCGCTGACGATCGCCCGGGGCCGGCTCGGCACGACGACCATCACCCCGGTCGGCGCCGCCTGGACGGAGCTTCCCGAGCCGTTGCTCGTACGGGATCTGACCGCCCTGACGGCGGGCTGGGACGGCAGGCCGCCCCGGCTGATCCGGCCACGGGTCGAGGCGGAGGCGGTCCATGTCGTCGCGCTGTCGGAGGTGGCGAGCGTCGGCTACGACCCCGCCGAGCAGCGCCTCGAAGCCGTGGTGCGCGATGCCTCGGGGACCCGGGCCCTGGTGGCGTCGGAGTACCGGCCGGAGTGCCCGGGTGCGCTGGACGCCCTGGCCGACGCCCTGGTGGGCGGCGCCACACACATCAGCGGTTCGCTGCACCGGTCCGGCGGTGGAGTCCGGATCGATCCGCTCGGGGTGCTCACCCCGGCGGGGACGGTCGTGCCCGATCTCGCCGCCGGTGACGGCTCCACGGCGCTGGCGGCGGTGGGGCGGCGTCCGTCCGATCCGCTGACGGCGGCGCTGGACGAGGCGATGTCCGCCATGGCGGCGGTGCCGCACAGCGGGCTGCGTCATCTGGGCGTCCCGGCCCGCGCCCGTATCGACGAAGCGGCGACCGCGCTGTCCCGCACCGGTCTGGACCGTGCCGCGACGCTGCTGCGCGCCTTCGTCGAGACGCTGGACGGCGGGGCCGTGTCCGACACGGAGGCCCTCGCCGCCCGTTCCGGGGCGTGGCTGGACGCTCAGCTCCACCTCCTGGTCAGCAGCGAACTCCGCTCCTCGGGAACGGGATCCGGAACGAACGACAGACCCTGACGGCAGGCCCTGACGCATCCAGGACCGCTGAGACTTCCGGAACCGCCAGGGCCTCCAGCGCCTCTACGGCCGGTTCAGATAGGCGAGGCCGGGGTGGACCTCGATGTATCCGTCGACGAGGCGTCCGGCCACGGCCACCGAGTCGACCAGCGGGTGCAGCGCGAAGGCCTTCACGGCGGCGGCGCGCGAGCCGCTCGCCGCCGCGTCCAGTACCGCGCGCTCGACCGCCTTGACCGCCGTCACCAGCCCGACTGCGTGGTACGGAAGCGGGTCGACGGCGACGGGATGGGCACCGTTGGCGTCGACCAGGCACGGCACCTCGATGACGGCGTCCTCGTCCAGCACCGAAAGCGTGGTGCGGTTACGGACGTTGAGGATGAGCGAGGTCCGTTCGTTACGGGCGACGGCCCGCATGAGGGCAAGCGCCACCTGCTCGTAGCCGCCGGACTCCAGATCGCTCTCCTCCCGCTCGCCGACCCCGGCGACCTCCCTGTTCTCCGACATGTAGGTGGCTTCGCGCTCGGCGCGCGTATGGTCCCAGGCTGCCAGGGCGGGCGTGGCGGGGTCCTTCATCCGGGCGTAGAAGCCCTCCTGCTGCGTGCGGAGGAAGGCGCCCCGGGTCTGCTCGGCATCCTGGTAGGCGCGTACCGCCTCGCGGTTGAAGTAGTAGTAGTGCAGGTACTCGTTGGGGATGGCGCCCAGCGACCGCAGCCAGTCGGCGCCGAAGAGCCGGCCCTCCTCGAAGGACCCGAGGAGTTCCGGGTCCGCGAGGAGCCGCGGGAGTTCGTCCCGGCCGTCGACGTGGAGCCCGCGGACCCAGCCCAGATGGTTGAGCCCGACGTAGTCGATCCGGGCCCGGTCGGGGTCGGCGCCGAGCACCCGGGCGATGCGGCGCCCGAGGCCCACCGGGGAGTCGCAGATGCCGATGACCCGGTCGCCCAGGTGGCGGGACATGGCCTCGGTGACCAGACCGGCCGGGTTGGTGAAGTTGATGACCCAGGCGTCGGGGGCGAGCCGGGCGATGCGCTGTGCGAGGTCGACGGCGACGGGCACGGTGCGCAGCCCGTACGCGATGCCGCCCGCGCCGACCGTCTCCTGGCCGAGTACGCCTTCGTCGAGGGCCACCCGCTCGTCGGCCGCCCGGCCTTCGAGGCCGCCGACGCGGATCGCGGAGAAGACGAAGTCGGCGCCGCGCAGTGCTTCGTCGAGTGAGGTGGTGGCGGTGACGGTGGGCGCGTCCGGGACGCCGGCGGCCTGTTCGCCGAGCACCCGGGCCACCGCCGTGAGCCGGTCCGCGTCGGTGTCGTAGAGGGTGACCGCCGATACGCGGCCTTCGGCGTGATCGGCGAGCAGCGCCCCGTACACGAGAGGAACCCGGAATCCGCCGCCGCCCAGAATTGTCAGCTTCACGCTTCCGCATGGTACGGGGACCGGCCCGCGCCAGGGCCGAACGCCCCGGGCGGCGGCTCGCACCGTACGCCCGAGGACACCACCGGGCCCCACGCCCAAGAACACCACCGGGCCCCTCGCCCGAGGACGCCGTCCGGCCCGGCGGCCGCGGACCCGGGGGTCCGAGGCCGCCGGGCCGGAAGCCGGTCGGGCCCGCGCTCCGGGGAGCGGGTCGGGTCAGCTGCCGCCCCACCACCGCGAAACGGCCCGCCACAGCCGCGCCGGTGCGGATTCGCCGCCGCGCTGCTGCGGGATCCGGCCGACGGCGGACGGTTCGGCGCCCGTGCCCCCGGATTCACCGAAGGACGGTTCGGTCACCGCGCTCCTGGACTCGTCGACGGCCGTGGCGGTGGCCGCTGTGCTCGCGGCGGCCGGGGCGGGGGCACGGCCGGGCGTGGGGGCGGTGTGCCGGACGGTCGACTGCACCTCCCAGTCCTGGCGCTGCGGGTTGGGCCTTCCCATGGACGGCGGTTCCTTGTCGTCCTGCGGCGGGCGGGCCGCGAAGTCCGCCGGAAGCTCCACCAGGTGCCGGCCCATGATGTTCCCGACCCAGCTCAGCTCGCTCTCCTCGACGGCGAGTTCGAGGTCGGGCAGTCGCATCAGCAGGGCGTCGACGCCGACATCCGCGATGGCCCGTCCGATGTCCTGTCCGGGGCACTCGTGGGGGCCGCCGCTGAACGCGAGGTGGGCGCGGTTGCCCGCCATGTCGGCACTGAGATCGGGCCGGACCACCGGATCGGTGTTGGCCGGTGCGATGCCGACGATCAAGGCGTCGCCCTCCTTGATCTGCTGACCGCCGAGCTCGGTGTCCCCGACGGCCCAGCGGCCGAAGACCGCGGTGAACGGCGGCTCGTCCCACAGCGTCTGCTCGACCGCTTCGGGCACCGTCATGTGTCCGCCGCTGAGCCTGGCCCGGAATCGCGGGTCGGTGAGCACCATGCGCAGGACGTTGGCGATCAGGTTGGCGGTCGCCTCGTAGGAGGCGATCAGGATCAGCCGGAGGTGCTCGCTGACCTCCTGGTCGTTCAGCCCGGCGGGGTGCTCGACGAGCCAGGTGGCGAAGTCGTCCGCGGGTTCGCGGCGGCGGCGCTGGACGAGCCGGGTCAGCGCGTCGAGCACATAGGCGTTGCTCGCGACCGCGGTCGCCGTGCCCCGCGTCATGTCGCGGGCGGCCTGGACCATCCGGTCGTTGTACTCCTCGGGCATGCCGATGATCGCGCACGTCACCATCATCGGCAGCCGCTCGGCGAACTGGCCGACCAGGTCGGCACGGCCCTGCTGGCAGAACTCGTTGACGAGCCGGTTGCTGTAGCGGTTGACGTGGCGGCGGACGCCGCGGGTGTCGATGCGGGCCATGCTGTCGGTGACCGCGCCGCGCAGGCGCTCGTGCGTGGCGCCGTCGGCGAACACACACATCGGCTGCCAGGTGAAGATCGGGGCCAGCGGGTGGTCCGGGGCGACGCTGCCGTCCTGGAGGGCCCGCCACCGGCGGGAGTCGCGGGAGAACTGCGAGGGCGTACGGGTCACGTGCAGGTTCTCGCTGTGTCCGAGGACCAGCCAGGCGGGCACGTCCCCGTGGAGCAGCACGGGGGCCACGCTGCCGTGTTCGGCGCGCAGCTTGTCGTACAGCCCGTGGGGGTCCCGTTCGGCCTCCGGGCCGTAGAACCGGCGCAGTCCGCCGGGGCCGATGCCGAGGCCGTGGGCCGGGCATTCGGGGGGCGGGACCGGCCCCGTGGCCGCTCCGGGCTCGTAGTGGAATGGGGTTGTCACGATCGCTCCAGGGATCAGGTTTCCAAGAACCGGACGGGTGGGGATGCGCGCGGGGGGATGGGTACTGCGGTCAGGCGAGCGGGAGGGACAGGCTGTGCAGATAGCGCATCAGGGTCATCAGCACATCGCGGCTGGAGCCGCGCAGTCGCGCGTCGCAGTCGATCATCGGGACCTCTTCGGGCAGGTCCAGGGCACTCCGCAGCGCCTCGACGGGGTGTTTCGGGGCGTCGGGGAAGGTGTTGATGGCGACGACGAACGGTACGCCGCGCTCCTCCAGCCTGCCGATGACGTCGAAGCTGACTTCGAGCCGTCGGGTGTCGATGAGGACCACCGCGCCGAGGGCACCTTCGAACAGACCGTTCCAGAGGAACCAGAACCGTTCCTGGCCCGGGGTGCCGAACAGATAGAGGATCAGCTCCTCACTGATGGAGATCCGGCCGAAGTCCATGGCGACGGTGGTGGCGGTCTTGCTCTCCACCCCGAAGTTGTCGTCCACGCCGACCCCGGCCTGGGTCATGGTCTCTTCGGTGGTCAGCGGCCGGATCTCGCTGACGGAACCGACCATGGTCGTCTTGCCGACCCCGAACCCGCCGACGATCACGACCTTCACCGCGGCTGTCGCCGTGGTGGGAAGGACGTCCTCGCTCCGGGGGCCGGTGATCGTGTCAGAGCTTCTGAAGTCCATGCATCACCGCTTCGAGAAGGGACCTGTCCGGGAGGGTGGCGCGGACGATGGGTGCGCGCGATTCGATGAGTTCGGCAGCGAGGAGCTCGGTGAGGAGCGAGGTCACCACGCTGAAGGGCAGACCGAGGTACGCCGAGATCTCCGCGACGGATAACGGTGCTTGGCAGAGCCGCAGGATCACGGCCTGCTCGGGCTGGACCGTCGGCGTCGGCTGTGCCTGCGCGACGATCATCGTGACCAGATCGAGGTGTGCCCGCTCGCTGCCGTCGGGATCGCCGGTGATCACGTACAGCCGTTCCGGGTCACTCAGTGCCGGATCGGCCTTTCGGCGTTCTCTTCGGGGAGAATTCATCCGGGCTGCCCGTCGTGGCGCGGCGGACTCGTCAGATGGGCGCCGATCCTGACGACCATGTCACGCATCCGCGATCCGACCAGTCCCGCGTCGACCGTCTCCCCGGCGAGGACCGCGAGGTACGCGCCGGTTCCGGCGGCCATCAGGTAGAAGAACCCGCCGGTGACTTCGATGACGACGAGCCGCATCAGCCCGTCGCTGTACGGGATCTCCGAGGCGACGGCGGCGGCCAGGCTCTGCAGTCCGGCGCAGGCCGCCGCGAGGCGGTCGGCGACATCGGGGTCGCCGCCGTGCCGGGCGATGCGCAGACCGTCGGCGGAGAGCACCACGATCTGGTGGATGTCCGGTACGTCGTCGGCCAGTTCCTTGAGCATCCAGTCCATGTTTCCCCGCTGCTGGATCACTTCAGGTCTCCCTTGTCCCACGCATCGTCAGAGTCTTCGTCGGTCGTCGGGTCCTGCGGCACACCGTTGACGGCGTTGGTGAAGGCCTCCAGCCAGAGTCCGGGGGGCTGTTCCTTGCCACCGGGACCGCCGGGGCCGTGACCGTTGGCCTGGCCGTTGGTATGGCCGTTCGCGTAGCCGTTGCGCTGGCCCGCGGTGGGGTCGACGGGCTGGGCCGGGAGGTTGTGCGAACCCAGGGGCGCCCGGCCGCGGCTGCGGCGTTGCGGGAGCCCGCCCGCGGTCCACTCGGTCACCACGGGGATGTCGTCCTCCAGGGCGGCCGCGGGAACGACCGGCCGGGCGACGGGTGCGACCGGTCCGGTGGCGGGTCGTTGGGCCACCGGGGTACGGGGCTTGCGGCGGGCGGGCACGACGTGCTTCATGGCCTCCTGGTCGATGTCGCTGGTGGGCCTCGACGTGGCGCCGATGCCGTGGGCGATACCGGGAGCGGGTCCGGTGGTGATCATGGCGCGGGGCACGATGAGCACGGCACGGACACCGCCGTACGCGGACTGCCGCAGCGAGACCTGGAGGTCGTACATCCGCGCGAGCCTGCCGACGACGGCCATGCCGAGCCGCGGGGACTCGCCGAGGTCGTTCATGTTGGAGCCGGCCTGGGCCCTGGCGAGCATGTTCTCGGCCCGCGAGCGGGCCTCCTCGCTGAGCGAGACGCCGCCGTCCTCGATCTCGATGGCGATGCCGGTCTGCACCTCGACGGCCGTGACGTGCACCCGGGTCTGCGGGGGCGAGTAGCGGGTGGCGTTGTCGAGGAGTTCGGCGCAGGCGTGGATGAGCGGCTCGACGGCGGTGCCGATGATGGCGACCTTGGCGATCGAGTGCAGATCGACGCGGGGGTACTCCAGGATCCGTGACATGGCGCCGCGCAACACGCTGAACAGCGGTACGGGCTTGGGCCACTGGCGGCTGGGCCGGGCGCCGCCGAGTACCGCGATGGAGTCCGCGAGACGGCCGATCAGCGCGGTGCCGTGGTCGATGCGGAGCAGGTCGTCGAAGACGTCGGGGTTGCGCCCGTGGTGCTCCTCCATCTCCCGCAGCTCGCTCGCCTGGCGGTGGACGATCGCCTGGACCCGCCGGGCGACGTTGACGAAGGCGCGCTGCGCGGAGTCGCGCATCGCCTCCTCGTTGTCGATGATGTTCAGCACCGTGTAGACGAGGGTGCGCTGGGCGTCGGGCAGATCGCGGTACAGCTCGTCCGCGTCGACGACGTCACGGAGCACCTCTTCGGGCGAATTGCCCACCCGCAGCCGGTGGATCGCGGCCGGCAGGAGCTCCTTGCTGAGGCGCACGGTCTCGTCGTCGTGGGTGGCGATGCGCCGCTCCAGATCGGCGAAGCGCCGTTCGTACACCGCGCGCTGGGACCGCAGGTCGCGGGCCCGGCGAGCGAGTTGGACGCTCAGGGCGACGACCACGACGGTGGCCACGGCGCCGCACCACACGACCGGTATGCGCGCGGCCGCGGAAGCCAGTGCCACCGCGGCGGCGGTGGCGCCGCCCATCAGGAGCACGGGCAGCAACACAGCACGAGCGACAGGGACTTCTCGGTCGATCGGCGGTGATTCAACACGAACCATCTAAGACCTCTGGCGGTTGATTCGGGAGGTATGCACGCTTGCAGGACAGTCGTGTACAAGCGCTCGAATTCATATCAACTCGACTTCACTGCGCGTGAGCTTAGTCAGATCGAATCAGTGCTTCGGCACATTCACCCAACCCCCTGCGCGAGCGCCCCAGCAGTAATACACTCACGAGTTTTTGCACGCACCGCCGTCGCACGCACACAGGGAGTGACAGCCGATGGGATTCAGCGAGGAATGGGGGCGTTCGTACCGGAGGATGGGACGACTTCCAACCTGCGGGCCCGACCGCCCTGTTGAGCACGTACGGTGAGGGTGGAGATCACCGATTCGGTTCGCTCCGAACACCTCACACCGACCGTCCCACAGAGCGGGACATACGCACATGCGATCGAACTGGATCGAAAGGAGCACATTCATGACTCCGGGTGGGGTGGACCTCGCGGTCACCGAACTGACGAGCGGTACGGCCGGCACCGGCAGCACACGCAGCACGGAACGCACCGGAACCGAAGGGGAACGGACACACCATGGCGCCGAATCGGGGCTACACCATCGAATCGCTGGACACCGGGCTCCGGCTGATGCGGCTCTTCCTCACCCATGACACGCTCACCGTCTCCGAGGCCGCCGAGCTGCTCGCCGTGGGCCGGTCCACCGCACACCGAGTACTGAGCACCCTGGAGGGACGCGGCTTCGCGATCCGCGACTTCTCCGGCCGCGGCTACTCGGCCGGTCCGGAGCTGGTGCGGCTCGGCCGCCCGGCGGGATTCGGCACGGACCTCCGCGAACGGCTGGGGGCGGTGCTGGAGGACGCGCTGCTGCGCACCGGCGAGACGGTGCAGAGCGCGGCGCTGATGGGCGACCGGATCATCGTCACCGACGGCCGCGCGTCCTCGCATCCGGTGCGGGTGATGCCGGAGGTGGGCGGGACGCGGCCCGCCCATGCCACATCGGGCGGCAAGATGCTGCTCGCCCGGATGACGACGGAGCAGGTCTGCGCCCTCTACCCGCGGGAGGAGCTGCCCGCGGCCACGCCGGAGACCATCACCTCGCGCTCCGCGCTCCTCGCCGAGCTGGACGGGATCCGGTCCTGCGGATACGCGCTCAGCCGCGGGGAGTCGGTCCGGGGGATGCACACCGTGGCGGTGCCGCTGGCCGGATCGAGCTGGCGCGACCGGCTCGCCCTGATGGCCTCGGCCCCCGCCGACCGCGGCGACGAGGCGTCCCTCGTCCGCCGCGCCGAGGAACTCCACCTGTCCGCCGCCCTGCTGGGCACGGTCTGAACGGGACCGGCCGCGCGGGAAGCGGCAGCGGACCGCCGTTCCCGGACGGCCCGCCGCCGCTTCCGGCGCCCCTACGCCCCTACGCCCGGAGTTCGATGCTGTGCGCCGCCACCAGGGCGGCGATCTCCGCCAGGACCCGGTCCACGGGCCGCGGTTCGAGCCGGGCGCCGTCGCGCAGACGCAGGGCCACCTGCCCCTCGGCCGCTTCCCTGGCCCCGATGACCGCCTGACAGGGGACCAGGCGGGCCTCCCGGATGCGGGCGCCCAGGGTGCCGCGTTCCGGACCGGCGATCTCCGCCCGCAGTCCCAGGCCGGCGCATTGCCGGGCGAGCGCCTCGGCGTCCGGCAGTTCGGCGCCGGAGACCGGGAGGACCGCCAGCTGGACGGGGGCGAGCCAGGCGGGGAGGGCCCCGCCGTGCACCTCGATCAGATGGGCGACGGCCCGCTCCACGCTGCCGATGATGCTGCGGTGGACCATGACCGGCCGGTGTTTCGCCCCGTCGGCGCCGATGTAGCGCAGATCGAACCGGACCGGCTGGTGGAAGTCGATCTGGACGGTGGACAGGGTGGACTCCCGGCCCGCGCCGTCGGCCACCTGGACATCGATCTTGGGACCGTAGAACGCGGCCTCGCCCTCGGCCGCCTCGTAGGGCACTCCCGAGCGGTCGAGGACGTCGGTCAGCAGGGCGGTGGACTTCCGCCACATCCCGGGGTCGTCGACGTACTTGCCTCCCGGGCCCGGAAGGGAGAGCCGGTAACGGGCCGCGCCGATGCCCAGCGCCCGGTACGCGTCGCCGATCAGCTCCAGGGCGGCCCGCGCCTCCTCGGCCACCTGGTCCGGGGTGCAGAAGATGTGCGCGTCGTTCAGCTGGATGGACCGCACCCGGGTCAGTCCGCCGAGCACTCCGGAGAGTTCGGAGCGGTACATCCCGCCCAGTTCAGCCAGGCGCAGCGGCAGTTCGCGGTAACTGTGCGAGCGGGAGCGGTAGATGACCGCGTGGTGCGGGCACAGGCTGGGCCGCAGCACGACCTGTTCCCCGCCCAGCTCCATCGGCGGGAACATGTCGTCGCTGTAGTGCGACCAGTGCCCGGAGATCTCGTACAGCTCCCGCTTGCCGAGCACCGGCGAGTACACGTGACGGTAGCCGGCCCGTCGTTCGGCGGTGCGGATGTACTCCTCCAGGGTGTGACGGACGACGGCGCCGTCGGGCAGCCAGTAGGGCAGTCCCGCGCCGATCAGCGGGTCGGTGTCGAACAGGCCCAGCTCGCGGCCGAGCTTGCGGTGGTCGTGCATGGCGGTCTCCTCGTGGTCACCGGGCGGGTGACCGCAGGACGACACGAAGCCCCGGGGCACTCGCCCCGGGGCTTCTCACTGCACAGCTGTCAGCGCGCCGGGACACTCTCCGGCGTCGTCGTCATGACAGCGCGTTTCATGCGGTGGACGCTAGCAGCGGTGCTCCGGCGGCCGCGCGGCATTTTTCTTCCCGGCGCCGTCGGCACGGGTCCCGCGGCCGCCCCCCGGTTCAGCGCCGGGCTCCCCCGATGCGCCCCTCCAGCTGCACCAGCAACTCACTGAGCTGGGCGCTGAGCCGGGTACGGGACTGCTCGTCGAGACCGGAGAGCACCGAGCGTTCGTAGGCGAGCTGCCGGGGCAGCAGCATGTCCACCAGCTCGCGCCCCTCCTCGGTGAGGCGGACGTGGTTGACGCGGCGGTCGCGGTCGTCGCCCCGGCGGTCGACCAGACCGCGCTCCTGAAGGACCCGCAGGCGTTTGGTGACGGCGGCGCCGGACGAGAAGGTCTCCCTGGCCAGTTCGCCGGGGGTGAGTTCGCGGTCGGTGCGGCGTACGGCACCGAGCAGGTCGAACTCGGCGCGGGTCAGTCCGGCGGCGCGCAGCGGGGCGTCCTCCGCCTGCTGGAGCAGGGCCGCGCAGCGGTTGATGCGGCCGATGAGTTCCATCGGTCCGGTGTCCAGCTCCGGGTTGACGGCCTGCCACTGCCGTACCACCGAGGCGACGATGTCGTCGGTCACACCGCTCCGTTCTCCGGGGCGCGGGCGATCGACCCCCGCCGTGTTGCTGTCGCGGCGAGCGTACGGTGTCCGGCCTGCTCGGCGGCGAGCACCTGCTCCCGGGGCAGGGCGCGCTGCCACCATTCGCCCGCCGCGGTGTCGTCGGCCTCGCGCAGTTCGACGAGCGATCCGGTCAGCCGGCGGCGGGCGGCGTCGAGCGCGGCGGGCGTGGTCTGCGGGGCGGCCAGCGCGTGTACGGCGTGGGCGCGGGCCAGGTCGGTGGCGGCCAGCGCCTTCTCCAGGCGCCCGCCGGCCCGCCGGTTGGTCACCAGCATGGCGGCCAACAGGCCCGCCGCGGCCCCGATGACGGTGTCCAGGACCCGGTCGCCGATGAGTTCACCGGCCGGGTGGGTGCCGCCGAATTCCAGGACCAGCAGGGCCATCGGGGTGACGGCGACGGAGCCGAGCCAGTAGTTGCGGGTGATCAGGGCCTCGGCCGCGAAGCCGAAGAAGAGGCAGAAGCCGATGAGGGCCAGCGGTCCGGTGCGGCTGACGGGGAGGACGGCGGCGAAGACGAGGACGCCGAGCAGATTGCCGAGGGTGCGCTGGAGGGCCCGGTTCCAGGACAGCGTCACATTCGCCTGGTAGAGGGAGGCGGCGGTGACGATCGCCCAGTAGGGGCGGCCGACACCGGCCGCCTGGGAGAGGTATCCGGCCAGGGCGCAGCCGATGAGCGCGCGGGCGCCGATGGGCAGCAGCGGGGAGCCCGGGGCGAGGGAGCGCAGCAGCGCGCGGCGGGAGTCGCGGCGGCTGCCGCCGCGCCGGGCGGCCCGTTCGGCGTCGACGCCGAACAGTTCCTCGGAGGTGCCCGGGGCGGGCGGCGGTGTGGGGACGGGGCCGCGGGCGCGGGTCTGCCGGGCCCAGGCGCGGAGCCGGTCGGAGGCGGGCACGGCGACGGGCGACGGGGCGTCGGGGCCGCCCGCGGCGAGGGCCGCTTCGGCGTGGACGACCAGCCGTTCCAGCGCCCGGCGTACGGGTGTGGGGCGCCCGGCGGCGAGCAGGGTCTGCCAGGCCCCGTGCACGGCGGCGGCCGCGGCGTGCCGGGTGCGGTGGCCGGGATCGGCGAGGTACGCCGCGGCTGCGTCGAGGGCGCGGGCCGTCGCCCGGCGCTCCGGGCCCTCCCGGCGGACGAGCGCGGGGCCGGCCGTGACCAGCCAGGCGACGGCGCCCGCCGCCAGGGTCAGCGCGAGATGGCCCGGCACCTGATCGAGACGCTGGGGGGCGAAGAGCGCGGCGGAGGTGACGAAGGTGAAGATCACCGGTCCGGGCGGGCCGATGCGGGTGGCGTCGCAGAGGGCCTTCTGCGCCGCCGCGAGCAGCGCCCCCACCGCGATCAGCACGGCGGTCGACCCGGTGAGCGAGGCCGCGACCAGGGCGGTCGCCAGTCCGATGACCATGGCGACGACGACTCCGGCGACGGCCCTGGCGCGACGGGCGTACGGCAGGTTGTGGCCGTACAGCGCGCAGAGCGAACCGGCCATCGTGTACATCACGAGGTCGAGGCGGCCGACGGCGAGCAGCACCAGATCCGGTACGGCGGTGGCGACGACCACGCTCAGCGCCGGTTTGAACCACATGTCCGAGGGCCGGGCCAGACGGAGCGGGGCCGCCAGCGGGAGTCTGCGGACGGAGGGCTGCCGGGACCAGGTAGTTGTATCACTCACCCACATACCTTAACAGGTATTACACCCGTAAAATACTTTCTCCCGATGGCCGCCCCCTGCGCGAGGTCATAGCGTGCGAGTGCGCGGGGACGGACAGGTGCCGGGCACAGGCACCCGTCCCCCGCGCCCACGCAGCCACGGAGGAACCCGAATGAAGCTCACCGAACCGGTGCCCAGCGGCCCCTGCTGGATCGAGCTGAGCACCCCCGACATCCCGGCCGCCAAGTCGTTCTACGCGGCGCTGTTCGGCTGGCGCTCCGAGACCGATCCGCGCGAGGAGGCGGGCGGCTACACGATGGCGCGCCTCGGCGACGCGCGGGTGGCCGCGCTCAGCCCGGTCTATCAGCCGGGCCGGCCGCCCGCCTGGACGGTCTCATTCGCCACCGAGGACACGGATGCCACGGTCGAGCGGGTGAAATCGGCGGGCGGTTCGCTCCTGATCGGCCCGATGGACGTGTTCGACCAGGGCAGGTTCGCGGTCGTCGCCGATCCGTCCGGCGCGGTGTTCTCGCTGTGGCAGGGACGCGCCTTCGGCGGAGCCGAGCGGCTGAACGACCCCGGCGCGCTCGGCTGGGTCGAGCTCGTCACCCGTGAGGCCGACCCGGCCCTCGCTTTCTATCCCGCGGTCCTCGGATGGACGGTGGACGCCGCATCGGAGCGGTACACCCGGTGGGGCGTGGCCGGTGAGGACTTCGGCGGGATGCTGGTCATGGACGACGGGTTCCCGCCGGAGGCGCGGCCGAACTGGCTGCCGTACTTCTCCGTGACGGATGTCGACGCGACGGCCGCCACGGCGCAGGGAGCGGGCGGCGAGCTGCTGATGCCGCCGACGGACATCCCGGACGGACCGCGGATCGCGGTCGTACGGGACCCGCAGGGCGCGGTGTTCGGCATCCACCGGCCGGGCGGCAAGGGCTAGGGTCTCCTGGAGTTCAGCCGATGTACGAGAGCGACGCCGGACTTCTCGCCCCCGGCCGGGCCGGCTCCCCCGCCGAGACGGCCACCGGCGACAGCGCCTTC
This sequence comes from Streptomyces sp. DvalAA-43, assembly GCF_900091725.1. Classification (GTDB taxonomy): domain Bacteria; phylum Actinomycetota; class Actinomycetes; order Streptomycetales; family Streptomycetaceae; genus Streptomyces; species Streptomyces pulveraceus. Next base: position 128,642 of record NZ_FMBW01000094.1, read on the forward strand.
CTGCGGGCGATGCTCGACGCCGAGGCGGCACTCACCCGCGCCCAGTCCGGCTGCGGGCTCGCCCCCGCGGAGGCGGGGCGGGCGGTCACCTCGGCGGCGGCCGACGCGGGCCGGTTCGACGTACGGGACCTGGCGCTGCGGGCGCGCGCGGACGGCGATCCGGTCGTCCCACTGGCCATGGACCTCGCCGCCGCGGTGGAGCCGGACGTCCGGCCGTATGTGCACCGGGGCGCGACCAGCCAGGACATCCTCGACACGGCCGCCATGCTCGTCGCCGTGCGGACCCTGGCCCCGCTGCTCGACGATCTGGCGCGGACCGCCGACGCGGTGGCGCGGCTCGCCGCCGCGCACCGCAACACCCCGATGGCCGGCCGGACGCTCACCCAGCACGCCGTGCCGACCACCTTCGGGCTCAAGGCGGCGGGATGGCGGGCGCTGATCCTCGACGCCCGGGACCGGCTATCGGCCGTACGGGAGTCACTGCCCGTACAACTCGGCGGCGCGGCGGGGACGCTGGCCGCCTTCGAGGCGTACGCGCCCATCGAGGACGTCGACGGGATCGATCCCGGGCTGCCCCTGATCCAGGCGTTCGCGAGCGAACTCGGCCTCGCCGAACCGCTGTTGCCATGGCACACCCTGCGCACCCCGGTCGCCGACCTGGCGGGCGCGCTCGCCTTCACGGCGGGCGCGCTCGGCAAGCTGGCGGCCGATGTGCTCAGCCTGTCCCGTACCGAGATCGGCGAGGTCACCGAGGGGCAGGGCGACGGTACCGCCGCCGTGACACACCGGACCGATCCGGTGCAGGCGACACTGATCGCGGCGGCCGCCCGCCGCGCCCCCGGTCTGGCGGCGACGCTGTACGGCTCGCTCGTCGCCGAGGACGAGCGGCCGGCCGGGGCCTGGCACGCCGAGTGGGAGCCGCTGCGCGAACTGCTGCGGCTCGTCGGCGGGGCCGCGCACCGCGCCGCCGGACTCACCGGCACCCTGCGCGTCGTCCCGTACGCCATGCGGGAGAACCTCCAGCTCACCGACGGGCTGATCGTCTCGGAGCGACTGGCCGCCGTGTTCGCCGAACGGATCGGCCGCAAGCGCGCCGGGGAGGTGCTGGTGAGCGCCGCCGACCGGGCCCGTGCGGAGACCACGGACCTGGCCGACGTCCTCGCCGACGTGCTGGACGAGGAACCCGAACTCGCCGGTCTCGACCTGGGCGAACTGACCGACCCCGCCCGGTACACCGGATGCGCGGGCTCCCTCACCGATCGCGCGCTCGACCGCGGCTGACGGGCCCGTACGTCTCAGACCAGCCGGCCCGCGCGGGCGATGACCCGGCCGCCGCGCACGACCAGGGCCGGAACCGGGCGGTCCACCACGGCCTCGGGCAGCGAGGCGGCGTCCACCAGGACGAAGTCGGCCGGGTCCCCGGCCTCCAGCCGGGAGGCGGGCAGACCGAGCAGGGCGGCGCCGCCCTGGGCCACCGCCTCGTAGCAGGCGGCGAGTTCGGCATCGGTACGGGCATCCGTGCGGTAGGCGAGCAGATGGGCGCGGGCGAGCATGTCGCCGTCACCGAACGGCGTCCAGGCATCGCGCACCCCGTCCGAGCCGACGGCGAGCCGCACACCGTGCGGGGTGAGCCGCGCGGGGTCCAGCACGGGGTCGGCGCCCAGGGCGCAGGTGACCAGGGAGACCCCGGCGTCGGCCAGCCGCGCCGCGACGGCGTCGCCCTCAGCGCCTCCGAGCTCCGCCACCGCGAAGGCGTGGCCGAGGGTGACCCGTCCCTGCATCCCGGCGGCGACGGTGCGCCGGGCGATCTCGGTGACCTGGCGCAGGCCGTCGGAGCCGCCGTCGTGCAGATGGATGTCGATCGGTACGCCCTTGCGGACGGCCAGCCCGAACACGAAGTCCAGCTGGCCCGCCATGTCGCCGTCGATGCCGATCGGGTCGAGACCGCCGACGACGTCGGCCCCCTCGGACAGGGCCTGCTCCATGAGTTCGGCGGTGCCGGGCTCGCTCAAGAGGCCGAGCTGCGGGAAGGCGACGATCTGGACGTCGATGAGGTCCTTGCGCGCGTCGGCCGCCGCCCGCGCACCGCGCACCCCGGAGAGGCCGTGGACGGGGGCGACGTCCACATGGGCCCGCATGGCGCGGGTGCCGCGGGCGATGGCCCGGTCCATGAGCGCCCCGACCCGCTCCTCCACCGGACCGGTGAAGGCCGTCCTGGCCCGTACATCGCCCTCGATCAGGTCACGGAGCGTCCCGGCGGGTTCCCGGCTCAGCCAGGGGCCGCCCCAGGTCGTCTTGTCGGGGTGGATGTGCGCGTCGACGGGCGAGGGCAGGGCGAGGGCGCCCGCGGCGTCCACGGTCGCACAGCCGTCGGGCAGCCGTGCCGGGTCGTACGCGGCGATCCGGCCGTCGGAGACCAGCAGGTCACGGGTGCGCCCGTCGGCGGAGCGGACGGCGGTGAACAGGACATGGGGGGAGGCGGTGACGGGCGTCGCCATGGTGCGGGATCTCCTTCGGGGCTGCGCGGCGGGGTGCGCCGAGTCGTGCGCGCGGTGGTCGTGCGCCGGGTCGTGCACGCGGTGGTCGTGCGCCGGGTCGTGCACGCGGTGTGCGTCGTGGTCAGGGCCTGCGGCGAGGGCCGGGAGCGGCCGGTTCGGCGGCCTCGGCGGTCTCGGCCTCGGCGAGCATCTGCAGGGCGGTCGCGCGCGTTCCGGCCACATGGCCGCGGGCGATCCGCTCCGCCGCGTCCGCGTCGCCGCTCCTGATCGCCTCGTAGAGCAGTTCGTGTTCGCCGCACATCACGGGGCCGTCGCCCGGCTCGGAGGTGAGGCTGAAGAGCCGGCGCAGCCGGCCGTCGAGCGGTGCCATCAAGCCCTGGAGCAGCGGATTGCCGGACATGACGACGATCTGCTGGTGGAAGTCGGCATGGACCGAGCCCAGTTCCCGGGTCCGGCGGGAGGAGTCCGCGACGCGACGGGCCCGGTCCAGGAGCCGCTCCAGGGTGCGCAGGCCGTCCCGGTCGGCCCGCCGGGCGGCCAGCGAGGCGGCCAGGGCTTCCAGATGCTCCCGGATGTCGAAGAAGTCGGCGGCCTCGTCCGGGCCGAGCGGGGCGACGAAGGCACCCTTGCGCGCCTGGGCGGCGATGAACCCCTCGGTCTCCAGCCGCTGGATGGCCTCCCGCACGGGGATGCGGGACACCCCCAGCTCGTCCGCCAGCTCCCGTTCGACGACGCGGTACCCGGAGGGGTAGCGGCCGTCGATGATCCGCTCGCGCAGTTCCCCATAGACCTGGTCGCGCAGCGACTGATGTGCCGCACCGATCGTGCCGGTGGCGGTGAGACCGGCGGTTCGGCTGCTGCTCATGGACTCGCTTCCTGCCCGTCGGAGCCGGTCTCTTCCGGCTCCCGTGCCGCGATCATCGCAGATTCCGGAAAGCTCCCGTAGACCCTTGCTTGGTATTCGGTATACCAGATAGCTTGAGCGCCGTGCCCAATCGGGCCGCTCTGAACTGGTCTTTTCCGCCGACCCATGCCTGGGCAGGCATCGGCTTCGGCGTCCAGCCGCCCGTTCGCACCTGAGGAACCACCGATGACCCAACCCTCGACGGCCGTCCCGCCGCCCGCCTCCCCCTCCTCCCCGACGTCCTCCGGCCTCCCGGATGCCGCCCCGCCGTCCGGCGGCCCGGCGGGGAGCCTCGCCAAGGGGCAGATCGGCACCTTCGATCTGGTCTTCTTCGTCGTGGCGGCGGCCGCGCCGCTGACCGTGCTGGCCGGTGTCGCGCCGTTCGCCATCGGCATCGGAGGTCCGGGCACCCCGCTCGGGTATCTGGTCTCCGGTGCGCTGCTGGTGCTGTTCGCCGCCGGGTTCACCGCGATGAGCCGCTATGTGCGCAACGCCGGAGCCTTCTACGCGTACGTCGCCCGGGGACTCGGCCGTACCCTCGGCGTCGCCACGGCCTATCTGGCGACGCTCTCGTACAACCTGGTCGCCCCCGGGGTCGCCGCCGGGTTCGGCTACTTCGCCTCGACGACCCTGAGCGATCTCACCGGTGCGGAACTGCCCTGGTGGCCGCTGTCGACCCTCTGCGTGCTGGGCACCGGGGTACTGGGCTGGCTGCGGGTCACCCTGAGCGCGAAGGTGCTGGGGGTGGCGCTGGTCCTGGAGGTCCTGGTGCTGCTGGTGATGGACGTCGGGGTGCTGGCGGACCGGGGTACCGCCGCCCTGGACCTCACGTCCTTCGACCCGTCGGTGCTGGCCTCCTCCGGTGGCATGGCGGGGATGTTCGTCCTGGTCATCGGCGCGTTCACGGGCTTCGAGGCGACCGCGATCTACGCCGAGGAGGCACGCGACCCGGAACGCACGGTGCCCCGCGCCACCTTCGTCGCCATCGGCTTCCTGGCGCTGTTCTACGCCGTCGGGGTGTGGATCCTGATGGGCAGCTTCGGCACGGACGAGTCGGTGTCGATGGCCCGGTCCTCGGACGGCCCGCAGCTCACGTTCCACGCGGCCGACCGGTTCGTCGGTCCGTGGCTCGCCGACTCCATGCATGTGCTGATCGTGGTCAGCGCGTTCGCCGCCACCCTCGCCTTCCACAACGCCGCGGCCCGCTACCTCTACGCCCTGGGCCGCGAGGGTCTGCTGCCGCGCCGGCTGGGCCGGGTGTCGCCCCGGCAGGGCTCACCGGTGACGGCGGTCGTCGCGCAGACCGTCTTCGGTCTGGTGATCGTGGGGGGCGGTGCGCTGATCGGCGCGGATCCGTACTCCGAGATCTTCCTGTGGACCAACAGCACCGGCGTCCTCGGCATCATGATCATGCAGGCGCTGGCCGCGCTCGCCGTCTGCTTCTTCTTCCGCCGCGACCGGTGCGGCATGTCGGTCTGGCGGGTCGCGGTCGCCCCGCTGATCGCCTTCGTGGGTCTAGCGGTCCTGTCGGTGCTCGCGACGCTCCACTTCGATCTGCTCACCGGGCGCACGGGCGCGGTCAACGCGGCGCTGCTGGTGCCGCTGCCGGTGGTGCTCGTGGCCGGGATCGTGGTGGCGCTGCGCATCCGCCGCACCGATCCCGGGCGGTACGCGCGGCTCACCGAGGTGGACGTCGAGCGGGACTGAGCGCCGCGGTTGCCGGACGGCCGGACGGCACCGCCGCTCCGCGGTCAGCCGTTCGCACCGTCCCCGCGGAGCCTGGCGTGGAGATGCATGTCGTGCCAGCCGTCGGCGTGCGGATGGGAGTGGCGCCGGGTGCCCTCCAGGGCGAAGCCCGTCTTGGCCGCCACCCGGCAGGAGGGCTCGTTCCGCACGGAGTGCGCGAGTTCGAGCCGCTCGAATCCGATCTCGTCGAAGGCCCAGCGGGCGAGCGCCGAGACGGCCCGGGGCGCCACGCCCCGCCCGCGGGCGGCCGGCAGCACCCAGTAGGAGCACTCCGCCTGACCGATCTCCGGGATCAGGGTGCGGAGCGAGACCCGGCCCAGCACCTCCCCGGTACGGTCGTCCGCCGACCCGGGGCGTACGACGGCCCAGTGGGCTCCGGTCTCGGCGTACCAGGCGTCCTGCCACTGCCCGATCCATTCGCGTGCCTCGTCCTCGTCGTCCGCCCGGCGCAGGTGCCAGTGCTGGATCGCCGGATCGGAGAAGGCGGCGACGACGGTCGGCGCGTCCTGCTGCCGCCACGGCCGCAGCAGCAGGTCGTCGGCGACGGACAGGGCCGGCTGGGCGGAGTCCGCGAGGCGGCCCGGCGGGATGTGGGGCGGCACCAGGTACGGCATGGCCGCATCATCGCACGGGAGGCGGGACCCCCTCGGGCCGCCGCCGCGCCGGACGGCGGCCTGCCGGCCGACCCGTCAGCCCACCTGCTCGTCGGTCGCCTGGACGTGGTCGGCGATGCCGACGACGAGGACCCGGGTGTCCGGTTCGATGGGCCGCCACCGGTGGACGAGGCCGCCCGCGCAGTAGAGCGTGTCGCCCTGTTCGAGGCGGTAGAAGTTGCCGTCCGCCTCGACCTCCGCCGAGCCGTCGGCCACGTACAGGATCTCGTCGTTGCGGTGCCGGAACTCCCGGCCCCAGTCGTGGGCGCCGGTGAACTCCAGGGCGTGCAGCCGTTGATGGCCCCGGACCAGCGGGCGCATCCGGCCGTCGCTCTCGCCCTCCGCTCCGGTCTCGCGCACGGCGGCGGAGGTCCGGCGCACCACGTCGACGGGGCGCGGCGCCTCGGCCGTGGACAGCAGCTGGACCGCGCTGGTGTCGAGCGCGTCGGCGATCCGCTGGAGGGAGCCCATGCTCGGCCGGGAGCGGCCGTTCTCGATCTGGCTGAGGAAGGGGACGGAGAGCCCGGCCCGCCGCGCGACCTCCGCGAGGGTCATCTCCAGGGCCCGGCGCCGTCGGCGAATACCCGGGCCGACCAGCGGGGTGTCCGCCTCGCTCATCTCACTCACTCCGTGTTCCGAGTGCCGCACACCACAACCGGCGGGGCAGGGAGCAGCCTACCGGGCCGGTTAACCTTTTAAGTCCCACCTAAAAAAGTTAACCGGGAGGACCGATCCATGCCCCTCGTGGACCAGAACCAGCGACGACGCCGCGGCACGGGGCTCATGGCCCTGGACGAGGACGCCAGCTACGGCGGGTACACCCTGTTCGCCCCGCTGACCGGCGGCGGCGAGGTGTACCTCATCGACCTGCGCGGTGCGGTCGTCCACCAGTGGAACCTCCCCTACCGCCCCGGCCGGCACGCCCGCATCCTGCCCAACGGCAACCTGGCGTACAGCGGTGTCCTCCCGGACGAGCCGGCTCTCTTCCCGATGTGGCACAAGTACCGCGGCGGGATCATGCAGGAGATCGCCCCGGACGGCACGGTGGTGCGCGAGCACCGCGACCGCTATCAGCACCACGACGCCTACCACTACGGCGACGGCCGTCTCCTCTACTCCGCGCTGGAGCCGCTGACCGGCGAGGCCGCCGCCGCGGTCAGGGGCGGGGTGCCCGGCTCGGAGCCCGGGGGCACGGTGTGGGCGGACACCATCGTGGAGGTGGACGCCGAGGGCAACACGGTGTGGGAGTGGAAGGTCTCCGAGCACCTGGACCGCGAGGCGTTCCCGCTCCACCCCGACTACTCGCGCGAGCACTACCCGCTGATCAACAGCGTGCTGCCGACCAGCGACGGCAACATCCTGGCGAGCTTCCGCTCCGTCTCGGCCGTCGTCGTCATCAGCCGTGCGACCGGCGAGATCATCTGGCGCAGCGAGCCGGGCACCGTATCGCAGCAGCACTGCCCGACGGAGCTGGAGAACGGCAACTTCCTGGTCTTCGACAACGGCGTCTTCCGCCCGCGCTGGGACGTCCCGTTCAGCCGCGTCATCGAGATCGAGCGCGCGAGTGGCACCATTGTGTGGGAGTACCACGACCCGGCGCGCGAGTCGTTCTTCGCCCCGTTCATGGGCAGCGCCCAGCGCCTGCCCAACGGCAACACGCTCGTGACGGACTCCCCCGCCGGCCGCCTCTTCGAGGTGACCGCGGACGGCTATCTGTGCTGGGAGTACGTGGTGCCGTTCTTCGGCGGCTACCAGGAAGAAGAAGTGCGCAAGCTGTTCCCGTCGGAGCCCAACGCCGTGTTCCGCTCCTACCGCTACTCGGCCCAGGAGCTCCCCTGGCTCGACGTCCCGAAGGGCTGAGCCGGACCATGGCCTCCCCCGTCCCCGACACCGCCGCCCCCGTCGCACCGGTCGCGTCCGTCGCACCGGTCGACGAGCGGCTCCCCCTCCCCCGGCTGGCGCCCCTGGCGTTCCAGCATCTGCTCGCCGGGATCGCCGCCCCCGTCTCCTCGGTGATCCTGATCGGCACCACGCTCTCGCTGTCGGCGTCCCGGACGGCTTCGCTGCTCAGCGCGACGCTGGTGCTGTGCGGTGTCGGGGCACTGCTCCAGTCGCTGGGGATCAGGGCGCTGCGCATCGGCGCCCGCCTCCCGTTCCTGATGCTGCCGGGTGGCGCGGCGGTGGCGATCTTCCTCCAGGTGGCGAAGGAGCACGGGCCGGCCACCGCCTCCGGTTCGGTGCTGATCGCCGCGGTCTTCCTGATTCTCGTACTGCCGCTGTACGGGCGTCTGGTGCGGTTCTTCCCGCCACTGGTGATGGGCACCACGGTGGTCCTGATCGGCATCAACATGATCAAGATCACCGCGCCGATGATCGCCTCGGGGCCGGGGCTCGGCTTCGCGACGCTCGGCATCACCGCGCTGTTCTTCCTCGTCCTGCGCGGTGTGTGGCGGCAGATGTCGGTGCTCTTCGGCCTGATCGGCGGCACGGTCGTCGCCGCGGTCAGCGGTACGGCGTTCCATCTCGCGCACGGCAGCACCTTCGCGCTGCCCGAGCCGTTCCCGTATGGCACCCCGCACTTCGATCTGCTGGCCGCCGTGCCGCTGCTGGTCTTCGCGCTCGCCTCGCTCGCCGAGGCCACCGGCCAGACCGTACTCAACAGCGAGGCCGTGGGCCGGACGCCGGACGCCGCCCGTGACGTCCCGCGGATCTCGCGGGCCGACGCGGTGGCGTCGCTGGGTGCCGGGGTCTTCGGTACGTCGCTGATGGTGACGAGTGCCGAGAACATCGGCATCGTCCAGTTGACCCGGGTGCGCAGCCGGTTCGTCACGGCGGGGGCGGGGGTGCTGCTGATCGTGTGCGGTCTGATCACGCCGCTCACCCGGCTGCTCGCCGCCATTCCGGAGCCGGTGGTCGGCGCCGCGGGGCTGATCATCTACGCGGTGATCGCCACGATGGGGTTCGGCATGCTCAGCCGGGAGAACCTCGGTCACGGCACCAACGGCATCGTGGTCGCGCTCGCGCTCTGCGTCGGCCTGCTGCCGGTCTTCGCCCCGGAGATGTACGCGGGCCTGCCGGTGTGGGCCCGCACGATCTTCGGCAGCGGCGTCGCGGCCGGTGCGCTGGCCGCGGTGGTCCTCGCCGCCGTGTTCGGCCGACTCGGGCCGAAGGAGGAGAGGGCCGGGCAGGAGGAGGACGGGGCCGGGGCGCGGCCCGAGGCCGGGTCGGCCCGGTAGACCGCCGGTTGCCGCACACTCGGGTGCCCTCTCGCACGGACGATCGCGCGAGGGGGCATTCGTGCCCCCTCCACCTCTCATTGAAAGTTCACACACCGGTAGGATGACGGGATGGACGGGCTGAGCGGACTGATGCGGCGGTGCACTCGGGGCACCCGCGCGTCGGCCGTGCTCGGCTGGCTCTTCGTCCTGCTCGCCATGGTCTCGTGCTGTTCGATCACGGCTCCGGCCGCGCACGCCTCGGGCGCCCACCCGACGACCGTCGTCCGGACGATCACGCCCACCCATGAGGCGCTCGCGCGGATCGTGGTGGCCGATGCCCCCGAGGACCGGGGCCTGGGCAGCTCCTGCCACGGCACCTCCGAGCACGCGACTCCGGTCGTGCTGCCGGGCCAGAGCGCGCCCGCGGCCCTCCCCGGCGTGACCGCCACCGCCCACGTCGCCCCGCTCACCGGCGCCGCCGCGATCCGCGGCCCGTCCAACGACGCCGTGCGGGAAGTCGACCATCTCCGTCTGCAGGTTCAACGGATCTAGAGGCAGGACCCGTTCCCCGGAACACACCGGGGGACGGATTCCGCATGCCCTCGACCCCATCCGTCCTGATCGAACCGAAGGACTCCCCCATGGCTTCCGCCAAGCAGCAGAACACCCCTGCCTCCGCCCGTCGCGCCAAGCTGGAGGAGGCCCGCCGCAAGGAGCGGGCCCGCGAGCGGCGCAGCCGCGTCATCACCCTCACCGCCTCCGTCGCCGTGGTCGCCGCGCTCGTCGCGGGCGGCGGCTATCTCATGTCCGCCGCCGACGACAAGGAGAAGGCACAGGCCGAGGCCAAGTCCTCGCCGGTGAAGGGCGAGCGGACCTGGGACAAGCTCACCCAGAACCACGTCGAGAAGAAGGTCGACTACCCGATGAACCCGCCGGTCGGCGGCGATCACCACCCGGTCTGGATGAACTGCAACGCCGACGTCTACACCAAGGCGATACCGAAGGAGAACGCCGTCCACTCCCTCGAACACGGCGCGGTCTGGGTCACGTACACCAGCAAGGCGAAGCCGGCCGACCTCGACAAGCTCCGTGAACGCGTCAAGTCGACGCCGTACTCCCTGATGAGCCCGGTCGAGGACCAGGCCGCCCCGCTGATGCTCAGCGCCTGGGGCAAGCAACTGACGGTGGATGGTGCCGCCGACGCGCGGGTCGGGCAGTTCTTCACCAAGTACGTGCAGGGCCCGCAGACCCCGGAGCCGGGCGCGGCCTGCACGGGCGGGGTGGCCCAGTGACGTCCGCGGTCCGCTCCTCGCGGCCGATGGTACTGGCCGGCGGCGCGGTGCTGCTGCTGGCCGTGGGCCTGCTCGCGCTCATGCTCGTACGGCCCTCCTCGTCCGCGGGTCCCGCCTCGCCCGCGGCCGCCCCCTCGGACGCCTCGGTCGACGTCGGATTCGCCCGCGACATGTCGATCCACCATCAGCAGGCGGTCGAGATGTCGTTCATCGTCCGGGACCGCACGTCCGACGAGGCGGTACGCCGGCTCGCGTACGACATCATCAACACCCAGGCCAATCAGCGCGGCATGATGCTCGGCTGGCTGGAGACGTGGGGCCGGGCGAAGTCCTCGGACGCCCCTCCGATGCAGTGGATGGGGCACGCCTTCACGCCGAGGGGCGACGGTTCATTGATGCCCGGAATGGCGACCGACACCGAGCTCGACGCGCTGCGGGAGGCCAAGGGCAGGGCCGCCGAGGTGCTGTTCCTGAAGCTGATGACCTCGCACCACCGGGCCGGGGCGGAGATGGCCCAGGCCGCGGCCGGCTCGGCGGACACGGACGCGATCAGGAATCTGGCGGCGGGCATGGTGCGGGGCCAGCAGTCGGAGATCGCGCTCATGGCGGACATGTTGAAGGAACGCGGCGCGAAGGCCTGAGTGCCGCGTGCCGGTCTCGGCGGCGGTCCGTTCGCGGCGGGGCCCCTCCCCGTGAACGGACCGCCCACGCCCGGCCCGGCACTCCCGGAGAGTCCGGCCCGCCGGGCTCGCACAAGGGATCGCATAGGCTCGGCTCCGACATGAAGAGCAACGTCACACCGCTGGGGCCCAAGGCCGACAAGGACACCGTGCGCCGGAGCAACCTCAGCCTCGTGCTGCGGGCCGTCCGCGACGAGGCCGGGGGCGGGGCGACCAGGGCCACGGTCGCCGCCCGGGTGGGACTGACCCGGGCCGCGGTGTCCTCGCTCGTCGAGCAGTTGCTCGGCCTCGGATTCCTCACCGAGTCCGGCAAGACCTTCAGCGGGCAGGCGGGCCGCCCCGGGACCGCGCTCAAGGTGGCCCGCACCGGGCCCGCCGGACTCGGCGTGGAGGTCAACATCGACTATGTGTCGGTGTGCGTCGTCGACCTCGCGGGCACCGGGCGGGTGCGGCTCACCGAGCACCTCGACAACCGTGGCGCACCGCCCGCGCGGGTACTGGCGCGGGCGGCCGGGATCGCCGCGCGCACCCTGGAGTCGGCGCGCGAGCAGGAGCTGTTCCCGGTGGGGGTGGCCCTCGCGCTGCCCGGACTGGTCTCCGGCGGGGCGGTGCGCCAGGCGCCCAACCTGGGCTGGAACCGGGTCCCGGCCGATGGTCTCTTCGCCGCCGCGCTCGCCGCCGAGCGTCCCGGCCGTGCGGCACTGCCGGTGCGCGCGGAGAACGAGGCCAATCTGGCGGCGCTGGCCGAGCTGTGGTTCGGCGGGCTCGACGCGATCCGCAGCTTCCTCCACCTCACCGGCGAGATCGGTGTCGGCGGTGCCCTGGTCATCGACGGTGAACTGCTGCGCGGGGCGCACGGATTCGCCGGGGAGATCGGGCATGTGGTGGTGGACGCCGAGGGGCCGGAGTGCCGGTGCGGCTCGCGCGGCTGTCTGGAGCAGTACGCGGGACAGGCGGCGCTGCTACGGGCCGCCGGGATCGAGGAGTCCGGCGGCGGGGCCGGGGTGGCCGAGCTGGAACGGCGTGTCCGGGCGGGCGACGAACGGGCGGTGGCCGCGGTCGCGGAGGCCGGCCGGATGCTGGGGCGGGTGCTGTCCGGGGCGGTGAATCTGCTCGACCCGGACGCGGTGGTGCTCGGCGGTATCTACCGGAACCTGATGCCGTGGCTGTCGCCGCCCGCCGACGCGGAGCTGACCGGCCGTGTGGTGTCGGGGCTCTGGTCCCCGGGGAGCGGGCGGCTGCGCGCCGCGTCCGTCGCGGGCGACGCGGCACGGGGCGCAGCGGCGCTGGTGCTGACGGAGGTGCTGGCCGACCCGGTGGCGTACGCGGGCCGTGCGACCGGCGGACCGGGGTGAACGGGCCGGGGCGGCCGGGCCCGCGGCCGCCCCGTCGCGCGTCCCGTGACGCCGAGGGGCCGCACGCGACGGCCCCCGTGCCCGGGTGGCACGCGCATGCGCCCCGGGTTCAGCGGACCCCGAGCAGGTGGTCCATCGCCAGCTGGTCCAGGGCCTCGAACGCCATGCCCCGTTCCGCCGCCGCGTCCACGTCGAACTCCTCGAACGCCGACCGGTCGGCCAGCAGCCCGGCCACGCCGTCCTGTGCGGTGGGGCGGGCCAGTTCGTCGAGCCGGGACGCGCGCAGCGCCTCCCGCACGGCGGGGTCGGCGCGGAACGCGGCGGCGCGCTCCTTGAGGATCAGATAGTTGCGCATGCACCCCGCGGCCGACGCCCAGACGCCGTCGAGGTCCTCGGTGCGCGGCGGCTTGAAGTCGAAGTGGCGCGGCCCCGCGTAACCACCCGTCTCCAGCAGGTCGACGAGCCAGAACGCCTGGCGCAGATCGCCCGCCCCGAAGCGCAGGTCCTGGTCGTACTTGATGCCGGACTGACCGTTCAGATCGATGTGGAAGAGCTTGCCCGCCCACAGCGCCTGCGCGATGCCGTGCGGGAAGTTCAGACCGGCCATCTGCTCGTGCCCGGTCTCCGGGTTGACGCCGACCAGCTCCGGGCGTTCCAGGCGCTCGATGAAGGCGAGGGCGTGGCCGATGGTCGGCAGCAGGATGTCGCCGCGCGGCTCGTTCGGCTTGGGCTCGATGGCGAACCGGAGGTCGTAGCCCTGCTCGGTGACATGGTCGCCGAGCAGGTCGAAGGCTTCCTTCATGCGGTCCAGGGCGACCCGGATGTCCTTGGCGGCGCCGGACTCGGAGCCCTCGCGGCCGCCCCAGGCCACATAGGTGGTGGCGCCCAGCTCGACGGCGAGGTCGATGTTGCGGAGGGTCTTGCGCAGCGCGTAACGGCGTACGTCACGGTCGTTGGCGGTGAACGCGCCGTCCTTGAAGACCGGGTGGGTGAAGAGGTTGGTCGTCGCCATGGGGACGACCAGCCCGGCCGCGTCCAGCGCCTGCCGGAACCGCTTCACGATCCCCTCTCGCTCGGTCTCCGTCGAGCCGAACGGAATCAGGTCGTCGTCGTGGAAGGTCACCCCGTACGCGCCCAGCTCCGCGAGGCGCCGCACGGATTCCACCGGATCGATGGGTGCGCGGGTCGCGTCGCCGAACGGGTCTCGCCCCTGCCAGCCCACCGTCCAGAGTCCGAAGGTGAACCGGTCGTCGGGGGTGGGCGTGAAGCGTTCCGTCATCGTCTGGCCGCCTTCGGTGCCGTGGGGCCCAGGACGTTCGAGGCGCCCGAGCCTTATTTGTTCAGTGACATGACTAATGATGCACGGACCACCCCTGGCGCGTAACCCCTCGCCGCCTCGGACTGTTCGGCGCACCCTCGATCCCGTAATTTGTTCCGTGCACGACCGAATCCCGCACCACCTGCCGCACAGGAATGAGGGCCCATGCCGCCGCGTACCGTCGTCATCGGCGTGGACAGTTCCACCCAGTCCACCAAGGCGGCCTTCGTCGACGCCGCGAACGGCCGGCTGCTCGGCGTCGGCCGCGCACCGCATGTCGTCAGCGGCGAGGCCGGGGCCCGGGAGAGCGACCCGGAGCTGTGGTGGCGGGCGCTGCGGGCCGCCGTCGCCGCCGGGCTGAAGGAGTCCGGGGTGGCCGCCTCGGCCGTGACCGGCATCGCGGTCGCCGGACAGCAGCACGGGCTGGTCGTCCTCGACCGGTCGGGCCGCCCGCTGCGCCCCGCGATGCTGTGGAACGACACCCGCTCCGCCCCGCAGGCCGCCGCGCTCATCGAGGAGTTCGGCGGTCCGGACGCCTGGACCGCGCGGACCGGGTCGGTGCCGGTGGCCGCCGTCACCGCGTCGAAGTGGCGGTGGCTGCGGGAGAACGAGCCGGACATCGCCGCCGCGGCGGCGGCCGTGCGTCTGCCCCACGACTTCCTGACCGAACGGCTCACGGGCATCGCCGTCACCGACCCCGGCGACGCCTCGGGCACCGGCTGGTACTCCACCGCGACCGGCGCCTACGACCCCGTACTCCTCGAACTCCTCGACCTGGAAGCCGCGTTGCTGCCCGAGGTGGCCGGGACCGGTGCGACACGCGTCGGCCCTCTGACCGCCGGGGCGGCCGACGCGCTCGGGCTGCCGGCCACGACCGCCGTGGCCGCGGGCACCGGGGACAACATGAGCGCCGCCGTCGGCCTCGGCCTGGGCGGCGCCGGGCTCCTCGACCACCCCGTCCTCAGTCTCGGCACCTCGGGCACGGTCTTCGCCGCCTCCCGGACCCGGCCCGCGTCAGCGGCACTCTCCGGCTTCGCCGCGACGGACGGTACGTATCTCCCGCTGGCCTGCACCCTCAACTGCACGCTCGCCGTGGACAAGGTCGCGGCGCTGCTCGGCCTGGACCGCGACGACGCGTCCCCCGGCGGCGAGGCGGTGCTCCTCCCCTATCTCGACGGCGAGCGCACCCCCGATCTGCCCACCGCCGCCGGTTTGCTCACCGGGCTCCGGCACGACACCACGCCCCGTCAGCTCCTCGGCGCCGCCTACGAGGGCGCCGTCGTCACCGTGCTGCGCGCCCTCGACGAACTGCTGCGGGCCTGCGGCCTCGACCCGGCCGATCCCGGGGTGGCCGACCGGCCGTTGCGCCTGATCGGCGGCGGGGCGCGGGGGCGGACCTGGGTGGAGACGGTACGGCGGCTCTCCGGCCGGCCCGTGATCGTTCCCGGCGGCGGCGAACCGGTGGCGCTGGGCGCCGCCGCACTGGCCGCGGCCGCGGCCACCGGCGCCGACCCCGTCGCGATCGCCGCAGGATGGGGCACCGGCGAGGACGCCCAACTGCCGCCCGTACCAAGGGACTTGACCACATGGGACCGGATCGGGTCGGTTCTGGAACGCGCCTCGGGCCCGTTGCTCGGCGGTTTCTGACGGTTCCACGGCCGGTTCCGGACCGGTTTGGGGTAGCGAACCGATCTTCACTACTATCCGGCGATGATCATAAGTAAAAGGCTGACGGTCGGGGTGGGCATCCTGCTCGCCACCCTGACCGCCGGGCTCGGTTCGGCGCTCCCCGCGGCCGCCGACGAAGCCCCCGCCCAACCCTCCCCCAAGGTCGAGCTGGTGCTCGACGTCAGCGGCTCCATGCGGACCCGCGACATCGACGGCCAGTCCCGGATGACAGCCGCCAAGCAGGCGTTCAACGAGGTCCTGGACGCGGTGCCCGAGCAGGTGGAACTCGGCATCCGCACGCTCGGCGCCGACTATCCGGGCAACGACCGCAAGGTCGGCTGCAAGGACACCAAGCAGCTCTACCCGGTCGGCCCGCTGGACCGCACCGAGGCCAAGACCGCGGTCGCCACCCTGGCCCCCACCGGCTGGACCCCGATCGGCCCGGCCCTGCTGGGCGCCGCCGACGACCTGAAGGGCGGCGACTCCACCCGGCGGATCGTACTGATCAGTGACGGCGAGGACACCTGCGGACCGCTCGACCCGTGCGAGGTCGCCCGTGACATCGCGGCCCGCGGCATCCACCTCGTCATCGACACCCTGGGCCTGGTGCCCAACGCGAAGATCCGCGAACAGCTGACCTGCATCGCCGAGGCCACCGGCGGCACCTACACCGCGGTCCAGCACACCGATGAACTCTCCGGCCGCGTCAAGCAGTTGGTCGACCGGGCCGCCGAGCCCGTCGTCACCCCCGTGGCGACCGAGGGCGCGGACGCCTGCTCCGACGCACCGCAGCTCAAGCCCGGCCTCTACACCGACCGCGAGAAGTTCGGCCAGCACCGCTGGTACCGGGTGGATGTGCTGCCCGGCCAGGAACTGCGCGCCTCCGTCAGCGTCTTCGCCGACCGCGCCATGAACAACGACTACGGCGTACTGCTGCGGGCGCTCACCGTGCACGGCAGGGAGATCGTACGGGGCTCGGAGTCGGGCACCGGCCGCACGGACGCGATCTCCTCCGGCCTGCGCTATCCGAAGCCCGAGCAGGACGGCACGGACAGCGATGACAAGCCGGCCGCCGAGACCGTGTGCCTCCAGGTCGGCAACTCCTTCTCGGCCCCCGCTTCGGTGAAGACCTCGCCCGGCATGCCGGTCGAGCTGACCGTGGACCTGGTGGACGCCCCGGACGACGCCGCCGATGTCGCCGCGTTCGGACTCGGCCGCGGCTGGTGGCTGCTGGGCGTGCTGATCCTCACCGGCCTGATCGCCGGCCTGCTCTTCGGCTGGATCTCGCGCTGGCGCGTCGCCGTCTGGAGGACCAACTGATGATGCGTACGACACGTGTACTCGCCGGTGCGCTGCTCACCGGGCTCGCCCTGCTGACATCGGCGGGCGCCGCGGCGGCCGACGACCCCTCCGCGAGCCCGAGCCCGAGCTCCTCCGACGACGCGTCCGGCCCCACCGAGGCCGGCACCACCTTCCGTACGGCGACGGCCCTCCAGCAGAACCAGCGCGCCACCGCCGGGGCCTCCACGGGTGACTACCTGTACTGGGTCTTCCCCGCCGACGCGGGCCAGCGGGCCACCGTCAAGGCGAAGATCACCCTGCCCGAGAACGCCACCCGGCACGGCACATCGACCTGGCAGGTCGACGTGTACGACGGGCTGCGGCGCCGCCAGGCCTGCATGTACGGGCGCCAGACCGGCAAGGCCGGGGCCGACGCGTCGGCCGTCGAGCTGACCTGTGTCCTGCGGACCGTCCGCGCCTGGGCCGAGCCGTGGGCCAACGACCCGCTGCCGGGCAGCTACTACGTACGCCTGACGGTCGTGGATCTGCCCTCGGCCGACCTCGGTCTTCCGGTGCAGACCGAGGTCGAGGTCACGGCGGCCGACAAGGGCGGTGCCGGCGATGTGGACGGCACGCTCGCCCAGCCGCTGGTCCCCGGTGTGTCCTCCGTCGCGCAGGCCTCGGACGGTTCGTCGGACGACGGCGACAGCGCGACTCCCAAGGTCTCGCTCGGCAGTGAGCCCGAGGACGGCTGGGCCTCGGGCTGGTGGACCGACCGCTGGCTGTGGACGGTCGGCGGCGGAATCCTGGGGGCGCTCGCGGGGGTCTTCGGCTACTCCCTCACCCGCGGCAGCGGCCGCCCGTCTCGGGTCCCGCCGGGCGTCTGACGCGACCGCACCGTAGGGCGGGCCCGGATCCCGGGCCCGCCCTACGGTGGCGGACGGCGTCGCCTCCGCCCCGCCCGCCCGAACCGCCCCCGGGGCGGCACCGCGCGCGACTACGCTCGACAACTCACGTACCGAATAAGGCCGATGGTGTTCTCCACGGCTGCGGTACCGCTGATGTCAGGTCGCCGCGCACCGCATCCGGTGCGCCACGAGGGAGCGGAGACTTTCATGTCCACGGAGACCGGCCCGGTCATCGACGCCGAGCCGCGCAGCCACCGGATCGCGCCGGGCCCGAAGGGGCTGCCGTTCCTCGGGAACCTGCCGCAGTTCGGCAAGAACCCCCTCGCCTTCTTCGAGCGGCTGCGCTCCCACGGGGACATGGTGGGCTGGCGATTCGGCCCCAACTCCTGCGTGTACATAGCCGATCCGGACTGCATAGGCGAGCTGCTCACCGAGACGGAACGCTCCTTCGACCAGCCGGCACTCGGCATCGCCTTCCGCACCGTGATGGGCAACGGCGTGGTGGTCGCCCGGGGCACGGACTGGCGCCGGAAGCGGTCGCTGGTGCAGCCTTCCGTACGCCCCAAGCAGGTGCGGTCCTACGCGGCGACGATGGCGAGCAGCACGGTGGAGCTGGCGGACACCTGGTCGGACGGTGAACGCGTCGACGTCAAACGGGAGATGGCGGCACTGACCCAGCGGATCGCCGTGCGCACCATCTTCGGCGTCGACACGGCGGCCGACGCCGAGGCGATGGGCCGGGCGATGGATGTGGCACAGCAGGAGATCGGCAAGGAGTTCGCCGGTATCGGCGCGTTACTGCCGGACTGGGTGCCGACTCCCGGTCGGGCCAGGATCAGGAAGGCAGCGGCGGTCATCGACGCGGAAGTGGGCCGGGTCGTCGCCCGGCACCGCGACGGCGGGGACGAGCGGCCCGATCTGCTGAGCCGGCTGCTGACCGCGGTCGACGAGACCGGTGCGCACCTCACCGACCGGGAGATCCGCGACGAGACGGTCACGCTGTACATCGGCGGGCACGAGACGACCAGCTCCACGCTGGTGTGGGCCTGGTATCTGCTCTCCCGCAACCCCCGGGTGCGTACCGCCCTCGCCGAGGAGCTGGACCGGGTCCTCGGTGACCGGGAGCCGGAGTTCGACGACTACGCGCGGCTGACGTACACCCAGTCGGTGGTCAAGGAGACCCTGCGCCTCTACCCGACGATCTGGCTGGTCACCGGGGTCGCGAAGGAGGGGGCGCGGATCGGCGGGGTGCCGATGCCGGAGGGTACCCGGGTGTGGACGAGCCAGTGGGTGACGCAGCGCGACGCACGGTGGTTTCCCGAGCCGGAGGAGTTCCGCCCCGAGCGCTGGGACCCGGAGACGGGCGACGACATCGCGGAGTACGCCTGGTTCCCGTTCGGCGGCGGGCCCCGGGTCTGTCTGGGCACCCGGTTCGCGATGGTCGAGGCGGTGCTGATCCTGGCCGTGCTGGCCCGCCGCTTCGAGCTGGACGTGGATCCGGGCGTCGTCGGTCCGGTGCCGTCGCTGACGCTGCAACCGGACCGGGACGTGCTGGCGACGATCCGGGCGCGGTGACGGAACGCGGGGCGGGGCCGTGGGCGCCGGCACGGGTAGGCGCCGCCACGGATATACCGAACCGATATGTCCGATCTGTCGCGGAGGTCAGGTCATCCGGTTCACAATGTCCATGTCGGCCGCACCGGCCGGCGGGCCGTTACCGCAGGCTGTCGATCCAAGGGGAGAAACACCATGCGCCTCCGCTCCGCTCTCGCTTCCGCGCTCTCCGTCGCGGCCGCCCTGGCCCTGACCGGCACCGCCGCCGCGGCGACGCCCTTCTCCGCGCCCGCCGGGGCCACGAGCTGCCTCGGGACCTGCCAGGAGAAGGCTCTCGACGTGCGGGCCGCCCCCGGCGGACAGCGGAACGTCGCCCGTGTCAGCGTCACCAACCACGGCGACCGGGCCTGCGTGGTGGACCGGATCCCCACGGTCACCTTCCGGGGGCTCGACGGCTCGGCCGAGGCCGTGCCGCCCGCCGGGAGCGGGCCCTACACGCTCTCCGCCGGGGAGCGGGCGTACGCCGCCGTGCGCACCGCGGACCCGGCGGCCACCGAGGGCCATGTCGTCGGCAGCCTCTCCGTGGCGGCGGACCCCTCGCACACGGGTCTCACCTTCCGCGCGGCCGCCGTGGGCATGCCCGAGGGGGTCCATGTGTGGGAGCCGGTGACCACGCTGTGGCAGGAGACGCAGGCCGCGGCGGACAGCGCGCTGGCGGGCGCGCCGCACTGACGGACGGCTGCGGATCGCGCGAGGCGCCGGCGACGGTCCGCCCGGATGCTCCGGGCGACCCCGGGGGCGTCGTCGCGCCTCAGCAGTGCAGCAGTACGGGGAAGGCCGCCATGTCGTTCTGGGTCATCACCGGCAGCTTGCGGATCTCGTCGTCCGCGACGGCCGCCCGCAGCCCGGGGAAGCGCCCGAACAGCGCGGGCAGGGCGATCCGGGCCTCGACGCGGGAGAGTGCCGCCCCGGGGCAGATGTGGGGGCCGTGGCCGAAGGTCATGTGACGGATCGGGGACGGCCGGGTGATGTCGAAGGCGTCGGCGTCCGTGCCGTGCTGATCGATGTCCCGGCCGATCGCGCGATAGGAGATCACCACTCCCTCGCCCTTCGCGATCACGTCGTCACCGACCTGGATGTCCTCGGTGGCGAACCGCATCAGCAGATGGGTGGTGGGGGTGTCCCAGCGCAGGGTCTCCTCGATCACCGTCTCCCACGGGATCTCGCCGTCGAGCACCTTGCGCAACTGGTCGGGATGGGTGAGCAGGGCCCGTACGGCGTTCAGGATCAGGCCGATGGTGGTTTCGTGACCGGCGGCCACCATCGCCTTGAGGTTGCCCACCACCTCTTCCTCGGTGAGCGGTTCACCGCCTTCCTCGGCGAGGATCAGCGCGCTGGTGAGGTCGTCGGTCGGGCGCGCGGTCTTCTCGCGTACGAGGGCGGCGTAGAAGACGTCCAGTTCGGCCAGGAGTGCCAGTCGTTCCTCCTGCGGGGTGAGCATGGAGAAGAACGCCTTGTACCGCTTCATCAACATGGGGTGCTCGGCCTCGTCCACCCCCATCAGCATGCCGACGACCCGCATCGGCAGCGGCTGGGCGAACACGGACTTGAGGTCGACCACCCCGTCCTCGCTCTTCTCCCCCTCTTCGGCGAGGGCGTCGAGCAGTTCCCCGGTGAACTTCTCGATCGCCGGGCGTATCTCCTCCAGCCGGCGCGGTGTCAGCGCCTGGGAGGTCTTGGTACGCAGTCGCCGGTGCTCGGCTCCGTCCACGGTGAACATGGAGCGTCCGGCATCGATCATGCCGATCAGGGGCCACTCGTGGGTGACCTCGCCGCGCTGCCAGAGCCCCCAGGCGTCGAGGTCCTTCACCAGCCGGGGGTCGACGAGCAGTTGGCGGGCCAGGGCGTGGCGGGTGACGGTCAGGGCCGGTACGCCGAGCAGCTCGATCCTGGCGAGCGGGCCGGCGTCACGCAGTCGCGCCGTCTCCGCGTCCAGGTCCTGGACCATCGGGTCGATGACGACGGCCCCGCCGTTCGAAGCGGCGTCCCGGGCGGCGGCGTGCGGGCAGTTCACGACGGATCTCCTGTCGGGCGTACGGGAGCGAACCGGACGGGCAACGCGGTCATCCCCCGCAGGAAGGCGGACTGCCTTCGGACCAACTCGGGTGCGGGGACCGCCAGTTCCAGGTCGGGCAGCCGGTCGAGCAGCACCTCGATCCCGGTGCGGGCGATGATTTCGGCGATCTCCTGGGCCGGGAAGGGACAGCGGTACTCGCCGTGGCTGAACGCCAGATGCGCGCTGTTGCCGCGCTGGCCCGACGGGCCTCCCGAGGCGGAGAGGTGCTGGCGGATGTGCGGATCGGTGTTGGCGGCGCCCAGGCCCAGCAGCAGCATGTCCCCGGCACGGATGTTCCGGTCCGCCAGCCGGGTGTCGCGGGCGGCCCAGCGCCCGGCGAGGATCTGCGTCGGGCACTCCTCCCAGAGCACCTCGTTCATGGCTTCGGCGACGCTGTGCCGGCCGCCGGAGAGCGCGACGGCGAACTGGTCGTCGGTGAGCATCAGCCGGAGCGAGTTGCCGATCCAGTCGGCCGTGGTGAGGTGCCCGGCGGCCGTGATGGCCATCAGGTCGAGCACGTACTCCTCATCGGTGAACTCACCGGCGTACGCCAGCATGCGGGAGGCCACGTCGTTCCCGGGCTCGGCCCGGCGGGCCGCCAGCAGCCGCCGCATGTGTTCGCCGAACCGCAGATGGGCCTCCTGCGCGCCCGGTCCGCCGTCGGCCAGGTCCCCGAGCACCTCGGCGATCCTCGGCCCCTCCGCGTCGGGGAATCCCACCAGCCGGGCGAGGACGAGCACCGGCAGCGGCACGGCGAAGTCGGCGATCAGGTCCGCCGTACCCCGCTCACAGAACCCGTCGATGAGACGGTCCGCCAACTCCTCGCAATTCCTGCGAAGTTCGAAGTGCTCGACCTCCTCCAAGGCCTGCCCGACCATCGCGGCGTGGCGCCGGTGCTCGGCCCCGGCGGTGAAGTAGATGGACGGCATCGGGCGGCCGACCATCGGCAGCAGCGGCCAGTCCTCGGGGATACTCCCCCACTGGTTCCACAGCGCCACGTCCCGGGGGAACAACTCGCCGTCGCTGGTGACCTGGTGGAGTTCGCGGTAGCCGATGACCAGCCAGGCCGGTACCCCGCCGGGCAGCTCGACGGGTACGACGGGCCCGTGTTCGCTCCGCATGGCGCGGTAGACGGCATGCGGTTCGATGTGGAACCGGGGTCCACTGAGCGGCACGGCGGACGTGCCGCCACCGGCCGGGCAGCCTCCGGTCGCGGGCGGCTGGGACAGGACGGGGCGCTCGGGCACCGCTGACGCGGGCGTCGTCATCGTACGGAATCTCCTGCGACGAAGGCTTCGCTCGTTGCGGTGGTCGGTTGATCAACGCGGCTTCACTATAGGGAAATTCGGTGAGTCTTTCGGCACTATTCACAACCATTCTCGCCACTCTTCCGACTTTGGAAGACCGTTTTCTGAGCATCATTGATCAAAAAGGGTGGGATGTGACATGCCTCGGCCGCGCACACCCGCCACGGCGCGGCCGCCCCGGCACATGGAAACGGACGGGCGCGGGCAGACACGGGCGGGCATGGGCAGGCATGGACCGCCGACCGGAACATTGACATGCACCGGTCGTACGGTGAATTCTGATGCTCGAATCTTCAGAGTTTCAATCATGTCTGCGCAGGCATCGCCTATTTCACTGTTCGTTACGAACGGAGAACACTCCTTGCGGATCCTTCAGAACCGTTCCAGCCAAGCGGCGGTCGGCACGCTGTCGGTGATCGTCCTCGCACTCACCGCCCTGACCGCCCCGGCCCCGCAGGCGCACGCCGCGGCCACGCCCTCGGGCACCCTGGACGGCACCACGAAGAATGTGACGTGGCAGAGCCCGGTCTACCCGAAGGGAACCGTCGACTCGCCCACGAAGTGCGGCACGGCCGCCGAGGACCCCGACAACGCGGTCTGCGCCCGGTTCGACCTGACCGTCCACCCGCCCGCGGGCCAGTGGGACGACAACCCCGAGGGCGGCGTCCCCGTCTCCATCCAGTGGGAGACACCCACCGACGACTTCGACATGTACATCTACGACTCGGCCGACAAACAGGTGGCATCCAGCGCGGGCACCGCCGACCCCGAGTCCACGGTCATCCCGAAGGCCTCCGGGACCTATCACGTGCTCGTCGTCCCCTACGACGTGCACAACAACTCGTTCACGGGAAAGGCCTACCTCCCCGAGGCCACCGACGCCGGGAACCTCACCGGGTTCGGCGGCTCGCACGGCAGGTACGAGATCCGGGCCGGTGCGCTGGGCGCCCGCGCCGAGTTCTTCACCGACGACACCCTGCGGCTGCAGGCATCCCCGGACGGCGTGCTCGCCGACCCGAAGGACAGCCACATGGTCCGGCGGCAGCCCACCGCCCAGCCGCACACCAGCTCCTTCGACGCGGGCGGCTACTACGGCATCCGCTCCAAGGGCGTGGTGCTGCGCGTCTACAAGAAGCCGCTGCGCTTCGGTCTCTACAAGGCCGACAACCGCACGGCCATCTGGCAGGAGGCCGATCCGCTGCGCTGGACCGGCGGCGGCATGCGGCAGAGCCTGAAGCGCGGCGCCGACGAGCAGTTCTTCGGCGGGGGCGAGCAGAACGGCAGCTTCTCGCACCGCGGCCAGCTGATGAACGTAGGCAACAACACCAACTGGAACGAGGGCGGTTACAACAACTCCCAGCCGTTCTACCTCTCCACGGCGGGCTACGGCGTCTTCCGCAACACCATGACGCCCGGCATCTACGACTTCGCCTCACCTGTGCGGACCGGCCAGCAGGAACGGCGCCTGGACGCCTACTACTTCACCGGTGACACCAAGGAGGTCATCGGCAAGTACACCTCGCTGGTGGGCAAGCCGTTCATGCCCCCGGTGTACGGGCTTGAGCCCGGCTCCGCCGACTGCTACCTCCACAACGCCAACCGGGGCGAGCGCCACACCCTCGACGCGCTGAAGGTCTCCGACAGTTATGTCGACAACAGGATGCCGCTCGGCTGGATGCTCGTCAACGACGGCTACGGCTGCGGATACGAAGACCTCGCCCAGACGGGTACGGGCCTCAACAAGAACCATGCCCAGCTCGGCCTCTGGACACAGAACGGCCTGCCCGACGAGGCCGCGGAGGCCAAGGCCGGGGTACGCGTCCGCAAGCTGGACGTCGCCTGGGTCGGCGGCGGCTACGGCTTCGCCCTGGACGCCTGCGACCAGGCCAAGGCCGGCATCGAGAACAACAGCGACGCCCGCGGTTTCGTCTGGCTGCCCGTGTCCTGGGCCGGTGCGCAGCGCTGCGGTGTGCTGTGGAGCGGCGACCAGAGCCTGTCCTGGGACTTCATCCGCTGGCAGATCCCGACGTACGCCGGCGCGACGATGTCCGGCATCGCGTACAACACGGGTGACGTCGGCAGCATCTACCGCCACGACCCCGAGATGTACACCCGCGACCTGCAGTGGAAGGCCTTCCTCCCGGCCATCATGACGATGGACGGCTGGGCCAGCGACATCACCACCAAGCAGCCGCACGACCAGCAGCCGTGGCTGGACGGCGAGCCGTACACCTCCATCAACCGCAAGTACCTTCAGCTCAAGGAACGGCTGCTGCCGTACATGTACACTCTGTCGAAGGAGGCCACGAAGACCGGCGTCGGCGCGGTCCGGCCGCTCGCCCTGGAGTACCCCGACGACCCGGCGGCACTCGGCCCGGACGCCAAGTACGAGTTCCTGGCCGGACCCGACTTCCTGGTCGCGCCGGTGTACAGCGACACGGACGTCCGGAACGGCATCTACCTGCCGAAGGGCACCTGGACCGACTACTGGACGGGCAGGACCTACCAGGGCCCGACCACGGTCGACGGCTACAAGGCGCCGCTGGACACCCTGCCGCTCTTCGTCAAGGGCGGTTCGATCGTACCGATGTGGCCCAAGGGCACCGTGTCCTGGGAGTCCCGGGACCAGACCCGGCTCGGCTACGACATCCACCCGCAGGGCACCACGGACTACACCCTCTACGAGGACGACGGCGTGACGCGGAAGTTCACGGAGGGGGCCTCGGCCACCCAGCACGTACGGGTCCAGGCACCCGCCCGGGGCAAGAAGGGCGACACCACCGTCAAGATCGGTGCGAGCGTGGGCAGTTACGCGGGCAAGGTGTCCGCCCGCTCCTACGACCTCACCGTGCACGGCGGGAGCGCCCCGGCGCAGGTCGTCATGGATCACACCCGCCTGCACCGGATGAACTCGGCGGCCGAGCTCGCCGCGGCCGCATCCGGCTGGTTCACCGACCCGGCGACCGGGATCACGGAGATCAAGACACCGTCCGTCTCCACCGGGCGCGGCTTCACCGTCCAGCTGCGGAAGTAGGCGGCGGGCGCGGCCCACGGCCGCGCGACGGAGCAGGGCCGGGGGCCGTCCGCGGACGGCCCCCGGCCCATGCGCCCGGTCCATGCCCCCGGCACGCTACGGCTTGCGGGCGACCGCACCGTAGATCGGCACCGGCCGGGTCTCCACCGGAAGGTCGCCGAGGCTGAGCTCCGGATGCCAGTCGACGACCTGGACCACGCCCGGTTCCACCACTTCCAGCCCGTCGAAGAACCGGCCGACACCACGGCGCGACCTCGGCACGAGCGTCACACCGCCCGCCGCGTACGAGGCCACTCCCTTCTCCACGCTCTCGGGGTCGAAGTCACCGGTGAGCTGCGACAGCACCAGGAAGCTCCCGGCGGGGAGCCGCTCCACCAGCCGTTCCACCAGCGCGTACGCCCCCTCGCTCCTCCCCGCCCCGTCTCCGTCTCCGACGAAGTGCAGCAGCGCGATGAGGGAGAGCGCGACGGGCCGGTCGAAGTCGATCACGTCGGCGGCAAGCCGGAGGATCCTCTCCGGCTCCCGCACATCGGCGTCGAGGTAGGCCGTCACACCGTCGGCGGTCCCGCTCAGCAGCGCCTCGGCGTGGGCCAGGACGATGGGGTCGTTGTCCACGTACACGACCCGGGCGTCGGGAGCCGTGCCCTGGACGATCTGGTGGAGATTGGGCTCGGTGGGGATCCCGGAGCCGATGTCGAGGAACTGCCGTATCCCCGCCTCGCCCGCGAGCCAGCGCATCGCGCGGTGCATGAACCACCGGTTGTGGCGCGCGATGCGCTTCGTGTCCGGCGAGAGCCCGGCGATCTGCCGGCCGAGCTCCTCGTCGACGGGGTAGTTGTCCTTCCCGCCGAGGAACCAGTCGTACACCCGCGCGGGATGCGGCCTGGTGGTGTCGATGCGGTTCGACACCGGCCCGCCGGACGGGGTGACGGGCGGCTGATGCTCACTCATGGGGACCTCCGGACACGAAAGCGATCAAGCCATGGCCTCAACCTACCTGGGGGTCGCTGGAGTTGTGGCCGCATGCCGCACCAAGCGTGCCCTCCTCGGCCGAGTCGGGGTCTGCCGGATCGCCCGGACGACGCCCCCGTGATGGCCCCGGCGGCCGTCGGGCTGGTTGACTGTCATGGCCGGTCGCGTGGGCGGCACGGAGCCCGCGGAAGGGCCGGGGCGGATGAGGGGCGTGCGGATGGGGTACGGGCGGGCCGACCGGGTGCGGGTGCCGGTGGGGGACGACGCGGCGCGGTGGGCGACGCGGGGGAAGTGCCTGCGGGTGCTGATCGTCGTGCACAACGTGACCTCCGCGACGCGGCTGCTCGATGTGCTGCCGCTGTTCGACGACGATCTGCGCGTTCAGCTGCTGGTGACCTGTACGGGGTCCTCGGCGTTCGCGGCCGGAACTGCCGAATTGCTGGCCGACACGGGGATTCCGGTGCTGCCGTGGGAACAGGCCGCCGAGACGGCGGTGGATCTCGTGGTGTCCGCCAGCTTCGGCGGTCAACTGGACGCATTCTCCGGGACGTTGATCATCCTCTCGCATGGCGTCGGATACACTAAGAGGCTGGCAACACCGGACACCGGACACCGGACACCGGACACCGGACACCGGATCGAGGGCGGGGCGGTGCCCGCGCCCGTGTTCGGGCTCGCGCCCGAGTGGCTGCTGACACCCCGGGGCACTCCCCTCGCGGACGCGCTCGTGCTCTCCCACCCCGAGCAGGTCGAGCGGCTGCGTGCCGCCTGCCCCGAGGCCGCGCCGACCGCCGTTCTCGCCGGGGACCCCTGCTACGACCGGATACTCGCCGCACGGCCGTATCGCGCCCGCTTCCGCCGTGCGCTGGGGGTACGGCCGGGCCAGCGGCTGGTGCTGCTCAACTCGACCTGGAACCCCGAGTCGCTCTTCGGTGACGGCGGTAGGGCCCCGGACGGCGGTGATGTCGTCGCCGCCCTGCTGGACCGGGTCGCCGACGAATTCCCCGTGGACACATACCGGTTCGCGGCCGTACTGCACCCCAACATCTGGCACGGGCACGGCCCTGGCCAGATCCGTTCCTGGCTCGATCGTGCGCGGCGCGCCGGAATGGCACTGATCGATCCGCTGAGCGGATGGCGGCAGGCCCTGCTGGCCGCCGACGCCGTCATCGGGGACCACGGATCCGTCACCTACTACGCGGCCGCCCTCGGCACCCCGGTGCTCCTGGGCGCCGCACCGCTCGATGCCCTCGACCCCGACGCGCCGATCTCCTCGTTCATGCGGGAGGCGCCACGACTCGACCCCGAAGCGCCCCTGGCGGCACAGATCGAGGAACTCATCGTCCGTCACCGGCCGTTGCCGGGTCCCGCCGCGTTCACCACCTCCGTGCCGGGCGAGTCGGCGGTCCGGCTCCGGAGGCTCTTCTACTCGATGATGGGAGCGGCGGAGCCGGCTGGGCCCGCGTCGCTGAAGCCTCTCCCGCTGCCCGGATACGAGGCGGCGACCGCCACCGTCCCCTTGCATGTCCTGTCCCGGGTGCTCGGGCCGGGGGAGGTCGCGATCACCCGCTGGGCGGGCCGACGCCCCGCGACCGGTGGATCGGATCCCGGCGGCGAACTGCACATCGCCGTGCACGAGGACACCCGTGACGTGGAACAGCTGGACCTGGCCGACGTCGTCTTCCGTGACGGTGCCCCCGACGATCCGCGCTTCGGCTCCCCGTCGGTCTGGGCCGCCGAGGTGCTCCGCCGGCATCGGGGCTGCTCCGTGGCGGCCTATGTGACCGGCCCGTCCGCCTGTGTGGTCCAGGTGCGCGGCGAGGCACCGCTGCATCTGGCGGCGGTGCCCGGCTCCGACACGGAGAGCGCCTCCGCCGTGGACCCCGCCGTCCACGCCTCCGCCCTGCACGCCTTGCTGGCCGCGGGCGGTCACGATCCGGCGGAGACCGGCCGGAGGCTCGCCCGGGTCGTGTCCGACGGCCTCTCCGTGCGGACGGGAACCCGGCTGCACCACGTACGGGTCGTTCCCCCGGCACCCACGGAGGCCGGGGCCTGAGCCGGGCGGGAACGTGGGCTCACTCCGTGCCGCACCCCTCCCGCATCCGCCGGAGAATCCGCAGCTGGTACTCGGCTTTCTGGCCGTCGAGCGTAGTGATCGCCGCCTCGATCAGCGGCAGCGCCGCACCGGTGTCCTCCTCGTCCATCCAGGTGCCGGCCAGGTCCGTGAGCGTCCGGGCCGAGTTGTACGCATCGCCGCTCGAACGGAAGTACCGCAGCGCGGACTCCAGCTTCTCCCGGGCCTCCTCCCGCTGCCCCGAGCCGCGCAGCGCCCGTCCGCGATGACGCTCCAGCAGGGCACGGGCACGCGGCAGGTCCGCGGTCCCCTCGTCCTGATCGCCCAGGGTGTCCAGGATGCCGCCCGCCTCGTCGAAGCACGCGTACGCCTCCTCGTTCCGCCACTGGCGCAGCCTCAGCAGCCCCAGGAACTCGACGGCCGAGGCGTGGCCCCGCTTGTGGCCGGCCGATTCCTCCGCCCTCGCCGCCGCCCGTGCCTCCGTCTCCGCTTCGTCCCAGCGCTTCAGCTCGGTGAGGGTGTGGGCGAGTTGTGCGTGCAGTGCTCCGGCGTCGGGGCTCGCGGGGTCGTGGGCGTCGGCGAGCCGTGCTCCGATGCGCAGCGCGGGCAGCAGTATCTCGTGGTGGCCCGCCTTGAGCTGGAGCGGCCACAGCGCGCGGCAGAGGCGTACGGCGGTGTCCGGGTCGCCGGACTCCTCCGCGCAGCGCACCGCCTCGACCAGGTTGCCCAGCTCGGCGAGGAGCGCGCCGAGGGCGGAGCCCTCGTCCTCGTACCGCTGTCCGGTGCGGTCCCCGGTGGGCGCGGGAACGCGCCAGCTCTTCGGGAGCGCCTGGTGGGCGGCCGACGCCGCCAGATCCGCGTAGCCGCTCAGGGTGCGGTGGAGAGCCGCCGAGCAGGCCGCGATCCCGTCCTCCCGGATCGCCGCCGCCTCGGCGTGTGCGCGTACCCCGTGGCGGTAGTGGTAGCGGCCGTCGCCGGTCCCGCGCTCCAGGAGCATCCGGTCGGCGAGGTCGTCCAGGAGTTCCGCCGTCCCCTCGTGGTCCCGGCCGGTGGTCCACGCGGCCGCGGCGGCGTCGAAGGCGGGCCAGGCGCGCAGGGCCATCAGCCGGTACAGCCGGGCGGATTCCGGCGCCAGAAGGCGGTAGTTGTCCTCGGCGGCGCCGCGTACCGGATCGCCGTCCGCTCCGGCGTGACGTGGCGGGAGGGTGGGTGCGGAGAGCTGGTACGCCGCGGCGCGCAGGGCGTACGGCGATCCACCGCAGCGCTGGAGCAGCGAGGGCAGCGTGGCACGGGCTGCGGCGACCGTGGACTTGTCGGTGATGTCGGTGAGCAGGCGCACCGCGTCCCGGTCCGAGAGCGGGCCGACGGGCACACGTACGGCGTCGATGCCGGGGAACGGGGTGCGGGCGACCAGGATCGTGAACACCCCGGGTGCCGGGGTGAGGAAGGGCCTCACCTGCCCTGCGGAGTACGCGTGGTCGAGCACCACCAGGAGTCTGCGGTCCGCCACCCGGCCGCGGAAGAACGCGCCGAGTTCATCGGTCCCGGTCGGCATCTCCTCGTCCGGAACCCGCAGTTGACGCAGGAGTGCGCGCAGCACGGTTCCCGTGTCGCGCGCGCCGCCGGAGCCCCCGCCGCCGAGGTCGGCGTAGATCTGCCCGTCCGGGAAGAGGCGGGTCGGCTGCGCTCCGAAGTGCACGGCGAGCGTGCTGGACCCCATGCCGTCCGGGCCGTGCACCAGGGCGAGCCGGGGCCGTCCGTCCGGGCGGCGGGACGCCTCCCGCTGGAGTCGCTTCATCGCCTCCTTGCGGTCCGTGAAGAACCTTATGGAGGCGGGGAGGTCGGACCGCACGGCCCCGGCCGGGACGGGGGCGCGGCGCACCCGCGCCGCGAACGCGGTCCAGGAGGCGGCGAGTCGGGGATCGGACCGGATCCGCTCGTGGACCATGCGGGCCACCTCGTCCCGCTCGTCCTGGGCCACGGGGGCGGGGATCTCGCGGCCGACGATCCTCCGCACCGCGCCGCCGGTGGACTCCCAGGCCCATTTGCCGGCCTCGTTGGCCATCCCCGAGCCGACCGCGCCGAGTACCGCCGAAATCGCCGCCACCGAAGTGGGATCCAGCATGTCGCGCACTCCTCGTTCCCGGTGTTCCGCGCGGTGCGCCCTCCCCGGCACCGTCGCTGCCACCGTGCGGATCAACGTTAGCGTCAGACGGGCCGCAGTCCCCCGGACATCGCGACGGTGATCTGCCGCGCCGGGCACGGCGGTCGTTCGTCTGTCCTGAAACAGGCGTTTCGTCGGTGTCCGGGCGGGATGGGTGTTCCGGTGCCGCCGTCGTGTCTGCCGGCCCGGCCACCCCGGTCGTCCCGGCACCCCGGACGTCCCGGTGCCGAAACTATTCACCGTCCGTCAGGCCGTGTTGGATATCCTGGCGGTTGTTCCAGGTCGTCACGGCGAGCCCCGTCGGCCGTCGGCGCGCGGGCCGGGGGCCCGTCGAGGGGAGTAACTGTGCAGGGAGCAGCCGCACGCCGGGGTTCGGCCAGGAAGGCGGAGCAGGCCTGGCAGCAGGCGATGGTCCTGTTCCAGCAGGGCGATCAGGCGGCCGCCGCCGAACGGTTCTCGCTCGCCGCGGCCCACGATCCGCTGGCCGCCGACGCCTGGCTGGGGCTGCACGCGACCGGGCAGCGTCAGCAGGAGGCGCTGGACGGCATGGTCCGTGCCTCCGGGTCGTTCGGCGCGTTGCGTGCGAAGTTCGGGATGCCGCTCCGCTCCCGGTTCCAGCTCGGCCACTACGTCACCTTCCGGCTCGAAAGCGCCCGTGACCTCTGGGTGGCGGCCATGACCTCGCTGCTGGACGCCGGAAAGCTCGACGAGGCCTGGGCGGGGCTGGCCACGGCACAACTGGACTGCGACGAGACCCGGTTCGTCTGCACCCGGTACGCCTTCCTCAAGGAGGACTGGTCCCTGGTCCTGCGTTTCGCCCCGGGGATCCGTGACGCGTTCCTGCACGACGAGGCGCAGTTGTACGTGGGTGCGGCGCTGTTCGCGCAGGGTGTGTGTCACGAGGCGCTGAACGTGCTGGCGGAGCTGCCGAAGAAGCTGGAGTCCGGAAGCCGTTTCGACGCCGAGGTCAAGTACTTCATGGGCCGCTCGCTGGAGTCGCTGGGCCGCTCGGAGGAGGCGCTGAAGCGGTATCAGTACGCGTTCCGGTGTGCGCCCGGCCTCTTCGACGTGAATGTACGGGCCCAGGCGCGCTCCACGGCTCCGACGGCGTCGTCCGTCGCCGGGGCGCCTCCGGCGTCCTCCCCCGACCCTTCCCCGCCGTCCTCCGCGCGGGCCCCGGAGGTCCGTACGGCCGCGCCCGTCGCCGGTCCCACGGCCCCCGCGGCCGCTCCGGGCCTCCAGGAGGGTGCGGGGGACGGGCTGTCCCGGGAGGAGATGGCGCGACTGCTCGCACAGGCCCAGGAGGCGCTGGACGGCATGATCGGCCTGGAGCCGGTGAAGCGGCAGGTCCTCACGCTGATCGCGCAGCTGCGCATGGCGGCACTCCGGGAGGAACAGGGGCTGCCCAGCGGCGCCCGGCCCCGGCACTTCGTCTTCGCGGGCCCGCCCGGCACCGGGAAGACCACCGTGGCCCGCATCATCGGCAAGGTCTTCGCCGGTCTGGGGCTGCTGCGTTCCGGCCATGTCATCGAGGCCCAGCGCGTCGACCTCGTCGGGCAGCACCTCGGGTCCACCGCCATCAAGACCAGCAAGGTCATCGACTCCGCCCTGAACGGCGTGCTGTTCATCGACGAGGCGTACGCCCTGTCCAACAGCGGGTACAGCGGTGGCGACGCGTTCGGTGACGAGGCGCTCCAGGTGCTCCTGAAGCGGGCCGAGGACGACCGGGACCGGCTCGTCGTCGTCCTCGCCGGATATCGCGAGGAGATGACCGGGCTCCTCGCCGCCAACCCGGGCCTGGTGTCCCGGTTCAACACCCGTGTCGACTTCCCCTCCTACTCCGCCCAGGAGCTGCTCCTGATCGCCCGGTCCATCCTGGCCGGTCAGGGCGACGAACCCGACGAGGAGGCCGCGGCGGCGCTCGGCGCGCTCTTCGTCTCGGCGGTGGACGCGGGCATGGCCGACACCCTGGGCAATGCCCGCTTCGCCCGCGAGCTCTGCCAGAAGGCCGCCGCGCAGCGGGATCTGCGTCTGTACGCCGAGCACACGGGCGGCACGACACCCAGCAGGCAGGAGATCGTCACCGTACTGACCCAGGACGTGCTGGCGGCCCACCAGGAGCTCATGGAGTCCCACGGGAACCCGGCGCTGTGATCAGGGAGCCGTGAACAGCGCCGGGAACCGGGGAGCGAGCCAGGGCCTGCGGCCCCAGGCGAGCACCCGGCCCCGGGCCATGGCGCCATGGGGGTCGATGCGGCCGAGCGCCATCAGGAAGAAGGTGACCGGCTCGATGGCGATGGTGCAGTCCGGGCGGGCCGGCGGCCGGGGAGTGACGGTCACGGTTCCGTCGGTGAAGGTGACACCGAACCGGGCGCCGCCCCACAGGCGGATCGTGTACCGGGCGGTGAACCCGGCGGCGGTGGCGGCGTCGGTGACCCGGGGCATCGCCGTCATCAGGAACGGCAGGGACAGCGCGACGCGTTCGCGGTCGACCATGTGACGGCGTCCCAGCGCACGGGCCAGGTCGTAGCCGTGGCCGAGCATGTGCGTCAGCAGGTACGAGACCAGCACCGCGCGGCTCATCGGCCCCAACGGCGTCACCACGGACCCTGCACCTGCACCGTCCGCGGCCGTGAGGCAGGCGTCCGCGTGCGCCACGATCATCCCGGCCAGCGGCTCGGCGGCCCGCTCCCCGAATGCGGCGAGCGCGCGCTCGTTGGCGGCGGCCAGGCTCTGCGGCGTGCCGTCCCCGTAGCCGCGCTCCCGCCCGGCCGCGAGGTCGGCCATCAGCTCGTTGGCCTGTGCCAGATGCGCCGCGGCCTCCCCCCACGGTCCACTGCGATCCGGGCACCGGGACGCTCGTGTCGGCGACGCCGCGCAGCACCGCCGCGATCTCCTCGGCGGTGGCCCGCACGGCGTCGCCGAGCCCTGCGGGCAGCGTGTCCCGCGCCTCGCGTCCGGTCACCGGCTCCACGCTTCCTCCGCTCCGGGCGGGAGCCCGCCCGCCCGTGGTGAACAGCCCGCCCACGGGCTCCGTTCCGGATCGCCCCATGGCGCCCGGGTACACAAGACCAGGCCGCGGGGCCCGCGACAAGGGCTCGCGCCCATTCGTTCCGGCTGTGGCCGGACCGGCGGCATCCGATGTCTACCCATGGGTAACTCCCGCTGCTTTGATGGCGGCACCACCTTCCGCACCACCTTTCCCCCCTCGCACCAGGAGAACCCGTGCCGAATCCCGCGATCCGCCGCATCTCCGGCGCAACCCTGGCCGCCGCGCTGGCCGCCGCGACACTGGCGGTCGACGCACCGCAGGCATCGGCGGCATCGACCCCGTCCCTGCGCGTCCTCACGTACAACACGTTCCTGTTCAGCAAGACCCTGTACCCGAACTGGGGGCAGGACCACCGGGCCGCCGAGATCCCGAAGGCGCCGTTCTTCCAGGGCAATGACGTCGTCGTGCTCCAGGAAGCGTTCGACAACTCCGCGTCCGACGCGCTGCTGAGCGACGCCGCCGCGCAGTACCCGTACCGGACACCGGTGGTGGGCCGGAGCAGGAGCGGCTGGGACGCGACCAGCGGGGCCTACTCGGCCGTCACCCCGGAGGACGGCGGTGTCACCGTACTGAGCAAGTGGCCCATCGTCCGCAAGGAACAGCACATCTACAAGGACGCCTGCGGCAGCGACAGCTGGTCCAACAAGGGCTTCGCCTACACCGAACTGGACGTCCACGGTGTCCGGGTCCATGTCGTGGGCACCCACACGCAGTCGACCGACTCCGGGTGCAAGGCGGGCGAGGCCGCCGCGAAGCGCCGTCTGCAGTTCAGGCAGATCGACGCGTTCCTCGACGCCAGGAACATCCCGGCCTCGGAACAGGTCGTGGTGGCAGGGGACTTCAACGTCGACGCGTACTCCGCGGAGTACGCGTCGATGCTCGACGACGCCGGACTGACCGCGGCCACCGCCCGCACCGGTCACCCGTACTCCTTCGACACCCGGGAGAATTCGATCGCCGCCGACCGCTACCCCGACGACCCCCGCGAGGACCTCGACCACGTACTGCACCGCGCCGGGCACGCGAAGCCGGACGGCTGGACGAACGAGGTGGTCAAGGAGGAGAGCGCGCCCTGGACCGTGAGCAGCTGGGGCACCAGCTACACGTACACCGACCTCTCCGACCACTACCCGCTGGTCGCGTCGGCACGGTAGCGCTCCCGCTCCAGGGGCGGGATCCGCGTGGTCCTCTACGATCGTCCGCGTGTGCGCAAACGTCATAGTCGCCGAAGACGACGAGAAACAGGCCGAACTCGTACGCCGCTACCTCGAACACGAGGGCCATGCGGTCACGGTCGTCGGCGACGGCCTCGCGGCTCTCGCCGAGGTCCGGCACCGGGAGCCCGATCTCCTGGTGCTCGACGTGATGATGCCGCGCGCGGACGGCCTGGACGTGGTGCGGGTGCTCCGTGCCGAGCACCGGGAAGTGCCGGTGCTGATGCTGACGGCCCGCAGCACCGAGGACGATCTGCTGCTGGGGCTCGATCTCGGCGCGGACGACTACATGACCAAGCCGTACAGCCCCCGTGAGCTGATGGCCCGCGTCCGGACCCTGCTGCGGCGCAGCCGACGGGGCGCGCAGGGTGCCGAGCCCGTCGCGGACCAGGCGCTCAGGTGCGGTGCGCTGGTCGTCGACCCGGACCGGCACGAGGTGTCCGTCGGCGGCCGGTCCGTGGACTGCACACCCGGTGAGTTCCGGATCCTCGCCGCCATGGCGACCGAGCCCGACCGGGTCTTCACCCGGCAGCGGCTCCTGGAGGAGCTGCACGGCTTCGACCGGTACATCAGCTTCCGCACGGTCGATGTGCACATCATGAACCTGCGCAAGAAGATCGAACCCGCACCGCGTCGGCCGGCCCGGCTGCTCACCGTCTTCGGGGTCGGCTACAAGCTGACGGACCCGGAGAGGGGCGCTTCGCGTGCGTGGTGAGCAGCGGCGGACCCGGCTCCCTCTCCGCAGGAGTCTGTTCGGCCGGCTGCTGGCGGTGTCCGCGCTGGTGGCCGCCTGTTCGGTGGCCGCCACCGCCTGGATCGCCGTGCAGACCACCTCCGGTGCCATCAAGCAGGAGCAGGGCCAGAACCTCACCGCCGACGCCCGGATCTACAACACCCTGCTCGGCTATGCGGCGGGCCACTCCACCTGGGACGGCGTCGACGGCACCGTGCGCGATCTGGCACGTCAGTCCGGCCGGCGCATCGCGCTGACCACGGAGCAGCGCCGGCCCCTCGCCGACTCCGCGTCCCTGCCGTCACCGCCCGCGCTGCCGCCCCAGGCCTCGGCGATCGTCGACCCGCTGTCCGTGGACACCGCGCTGTCCCGGACGGCCGACCGGGAGGGTGGCGCGGCCGACCGGGTCGACCCGCGCGCGGTGGGTCCGTTCCGGTTGCCCGCCGCCGAACGTACGGCGTTGCAGAACGCCGCCGACCGGAACGCGGCCTGCCTGAACCGCATCGGGATCGCGGCGGACGTGGTCCGCGGTGCGAGCGGACGCCCGCGCGTCCAGGTGGTGGGCAACGATCCGGACCGCCTTCGGAACACGCGGTGCACGTCCGAGGAACTGGACACCCCGACCGCGACCGAACGCAAGGCACTGGACGCGCTCAACGGACTGGCCAACGCCTGCCTGAAGCGGCAGAGCCGCTCGGCCATCCACCTCAATCCGGACCTGTCCTGGGGCGACGGGCCCATGCCCCGGCCCGCCGCCGGCGTCGTCAAGGTCGCCACCCCCGTGCCGAGCGTCCGGAACGGCGAGGACGACCGGGCCGCCGCCTCCTGTGTGGACACGGCGCGCAGGGAACAGCTCAGTTCCTATGTCGCCTCGCCCGCGCTGCTGTTCATCGGCGACGAGGGCGGCACGACCGTGCCCGGCTTCGACCTCTCCCCCGCGAACACCGCGAAGATCGCGGGGGCCGCGGCGCTCGTCCTGGCGCTCACCGTCGGAGCCACGGTGCTCGCCGGGTCCCGGCTCGTACGGCCGCTGCACGCCCTGACGGGTGCGGCACAGCGGATGCGGGACGGTGAGGACTCCGCGCCGGTACGGGTCACCGACGACAACGAGATCGGCCGGCTCGCCGCGGCCTTCAACGACATGGCCGACCACCGCGCGCGCCTGGAGACCCAGCGCAAGGACATGGTCAGCGACGTCGCCCATGAGCTGCGCACCCCGCTGAGCAACATCCGGGGCTGGCTGGAGGCCGCTCAGGACGGCCTGGCGGAGCCCGATCCTGCGTTCATCGCCTCGCTGCACACGGAGGCCGTGCAGTTGCAGCACATCATCGACGACCTCCAGGATCTCGCGGCGGCGGACGCGGGTGCCCTGCGTCTGCACCCCGAGCCGGTACGTATCGAGGACGTCCTCGCACAGGTCGCCGCGGCGCACCAGGCGCGCGCCGAAACCGCGGGCGTCGCACTCTCCGCGCTTCCGGCGGTGGGCGACGCGCCCCCACCCGAGCTGTGGGCCGACCCGGTCCGGCTGCGCCAGGCCATCGGCAACCTGGTCTCCAACGCCGTACGGCACACCCCGTCGGGCGGCCGGGTGACGGTGCGCGCGTACGGCTCGGCGTCGTCGGCGGACGGGGCGGCGGACGGTGGTGAGGTGGTGGTCGAGGTCGCGGACACGGGCAGCGGCATCTCGGCGGCACATCTGCCGCATGTCTTCGACCGCTTCTGGCGCGCCGAGAAGTCACGCAGCCGGCGCACCGGGGGCAGCGGGCTGGGGCTGGCGATCGTACGGAAACTCGTGGAGGCGCACGGGGGCTCGGTGAGCGCGGTGAGCGTCGAGGGGCAGGGCTCGGTGTTCACGCTCCGGCTGCCGGCCGCCCCGGCGGAGGCCGGGTCGCAGGAGGCGGACGGCGCGGCACCGAAGGCCCCGGACCGGGCCTGATGCGATGACCACAACGTCCTGACAGCTTCTTCATAACTTCACGCCAGCCTGTCGGCATGCCTCGTGCCCGGTGCGCACCAGACCCCGGGCATCACCGAGGCCCACCTGGAATGGAGTCATCCCCTATGCCCAACCGTCTCCTGCGCACCGCCGTCCTCGCCGCCGTCGCGGCGGGCGCGGTGCTCGTACCGTCCGCCGCGGCCTTCGCCGATGCCTCGCCCTCGGCTCCCTCCGTCAAGCGGTCCGCCGCGGCGGGTACCAACGGCGGCGCCAGCGCCGCCCCTGAGGACGCGCAGCCGTCGGCGGTGCCCCGTGGTGGTGTCGCCGCGGGCGACAGCCCGGCTCCGGCCGTCAAGCGTCCGGGGAGCGCCGCTCCGCGCGGTGGCGTCGCGGCGGGCGAGCGTCCGGCCGGCACCTCCGGCGACAGCACCACCATGATCGCCGGCTCGGCCGCCGGGGCGCTTCTGCTCGCCGGGGCGGGCACCGTCGTACTGCGCCGCCGCTCGGCCGCCCAGCGCAACGGCTGACCAGCCCGACCCCACGGCCGCCCCGGGTGTCGGCCGACTGCCGAGGCAGTCGCGACGCCCACCGGAGGCGGCCGGACTTCGTGGCGCCGTCCGTTCCCGGGCGGCGCCACTGCCGATCTCCGCCCAGACCTGGAGCCCCCATGTTCCGTCCCTCGTCCTCGCTCCGACGCGCCGCACTGCCGCTGCTCGCCTGCCTGTTCCTCGCCGGTTGCTCCTCCGACGTCACGGACGGCTCGTCCGCCACCGCACCCCGCAACGGTACGAGCACCGCTCCGGAGCGGACCGGTGCGAAGGAGGCCGGGAAGTCGGAGGGTTCCCGGCCCGCAGCGGCCGCTCCCGTCCGGGTCGGCATCCCCTCGCTGGGGATCGACAGCGAGCTGATGCGCCTCGGCCTCAACCAGGACGGCACGGTCGAGGTCCCGCCCGCCGAGAAGGGCATGACCGCCGGCTGGTACACCGGCGGTGTCACGCCCGGTGAGCCCGGTGCGGCGGTCATCATCGGACACAACGACACCCGCTTCGGGAAGGCCGTCTTCCACGATCTGAAGAAGATCGCCAAGGGAGCGGACATCGCCGTCCGCAACGACCGGGGCGCGGAGCTCCACTTCAGGGTCACCGGCACCGAGACCGTCAGCAAGAAGGCGTTCCCGACCGAGAAGGTCTACGGTGCCACCCGGGCGCGCACCCTGCGCCTCATCACCTGTGACGGCTCCTTCGACGCCCAGGGCCACCCGGTGGACAACCTCATCGTGTACGCGACCCGGAGCTGACGGCGGCGTCGAGGCCCGGAGTGTCCCGGACCGTCCCGGACTTCGCGGGCGGGAGAGCCGGGCCGGGGCGTCGCAGCGCCAGGGCCGCCAAGGCCTCGGGGGCGCCCTTCTGGCCGCGGATTCCCGGGAAGGCGTTGATGTCGACGACGACGGGACTCCCCTCGCGGTCCAGCAGGTCGACACCGTAGACGTCCAGGCCGAACACGTCCCCCGTGCGCAGGACGAGCCGGATCCAGGCCGGTGGCAGGTCGCGGATCAGCGGCTCGGACCGCGCGCCGTCCGGCGGTGCGCCCACCGCCGCGGGCCGCACCCCCGCGAACACCTCTCCCGCGATCACCCACAGCTTGTGGTCCCAGCCGCTGTTCGCGAGGAACTCCTGCAGGACGACGGGCTCGTCGGACCACTCGGCCGCGAGGTCCCGGAGCCCGTCCGGCCCGTCCACGCGAGCGACCAGGTCGCCGCGTCGGCTGTGGCGGCTCTTGACCATGAACGGATAACCGCGCTCCGGCAGCCCCGCTCCGTGGAGGGCTTCGGAGAGCGCGCCCAGGGTCCGGGTCCGGGGCATCGGAAGACCTGCGCCTTCCGCCACGGCGGCGATCCGGCTCCTGTCCTGGCACAGCTCCGTCGCGGCGGCGGAGTTCACCACCCGGGCGCCGAGCGCTTCGAGGGAACGGGCCAGCGCCAGGGCCCTCGGGGTATGGGCCTTGAGGAGGTAGACGTCGGCGAGAGCGTCCGGGGCCACCGGGTGCGACGGGGGCCCGGCTCCGGCGTCCGGGTCCAGGAACGTCACCCGGTGCTCCGCCTCGGTCAGCGCGGCGGAGGCCGCGGCGAGCAGCGGATGGTCCGCCTTGTCGGTCAGCAGACACACCCTCATATCTGGACGCCCTCCGGCACGGCCGCCGCCATGCCCGCTCCGGGCCCGGAGTCGGCGACGGGGTGCGGCTGGGGCCGCCCGTAGGGGATCAGCGGCTGTGCGGGGATGCGCGGGACAGGGCCGAGCGCGCCCATCCGGTCACCGCCGCCGGTCCTGGCCAGCTCCAGGACGGCTCCGGCCAACCGGGCTGCCGCGTCGGGGACCTGACGGAAGCTCGGGAAGTCGTTGATGTCGACGATCACCGGGCCGTCGGGGCCGAGCACCACATCGATGCCGTACAGATCGAGGCCGAAGACCGCTCCCACCTTCGCCGCCGCCGCGGCCACCTCGGCGGGCAGCGGGACGGCCCGCTCGTCGACCGGTGCGTCCGGGTGGAGCGGGGAGCGGCGCACGGTCGCGTGGAACTCACCCGCGAGACAGTAGACCTTCAGATCGGAGCCCGGATTGGCCACGTAGGGCTGGGCGATGAGCTGGCCCTCGTCCGCCTTTTCCGTCTCCGCGAGTTGTCCGGGGTCCGCCACCAGCCGTACTCCGCGCCCCGAGCTGCCGTCGGCGGGCTTGACCACCAGAGGGAAGAGCTCGTCGGGAATGTCCGCGAACAGTGCGGCCCTCGGTGCCGAGTACGTCACGGGGACCGGCAGGCCGTGCTGTCGGGCGATGACCGAGGTGAGGACCTTGTCGCGCACCGCGCGGATCGACCGCGCATCGTTCACCGTGGTCAGGCCCACCGCCGCCGCGGCCTCCAGCAGGGTGAGCCCGGGGCCGCCGGACACGGTCTTGAGTACCCAGGCGTCATGGGTCCCCGCCCGCACCTCCTCCGAGATCCGCAGCAGTGAGCCGCCGGGGCGCACCACATCCACCTGGTGTCCCCACGACGTCAGTTGTCGGACCACGTCAAGCGGCATGCCGTCATGCCGGTACAGCTCTTCGACGAGGAAGCAGAGCTTCATCCCAAAACCCCTCGGTGCCCCACGACTGACGGGGGCACAACGGTGCCTCGTGGTGCTCCGTCGAGCACCACCAAAAGGGCAACGCTACGTCACGCGCACCCCAAGGCAACGCCTGCCATGGGTTACTGATGAGGCGTCTCCTCGGCCGGCCCGTTCCCGTCAGAAGAAGACCCCGCACCGCAGCAGCACATTCGCGTACGGCCGTGCCTCCCCCGTCCGTACCACCAGCCGGGCACCCGCCGAGAGCGCCTTCAGCTCGTCGTGCGGTACGTGCGCGAGTCCCGGGAGGCGGGCCGCCAGGAGACGCGCGGCCTCCGGGTTGGCGTCCCCGATCTCGTCCGCCGCTGTCGCGCCCTCCACCACGAGTTCGTCCAGCAGGCCGTCGAGCACCTCGGCGAAGGAGGGGACACCGGCCCGGAAGGCGAGGTCGACGACGCGGGGACCGGCCGGGACGGGCATCCCCACGTCGCAGATCAGCACCCCGTCGCCGTGGCCCAGTTCGGCCAGGGCCCCGGCGAGGTGGCGGTTGAGGATCCCTGTCTTCTTCACGGGGCCGGGGTTTCCTCTGCGTCCGGGGCTTCCCCCGTGGCCTGGGCTTCCTCTGCGCTCGGGAATCCCGCCACGGCCGGTACTTCCACCGCCGGGACTTCCCCCACGGGAACTTCCTCCGCCGTCGGGAAGGACGCCTGCGCCCCCCGCCTGGTGACGGCTGCCGCGCCCACCCGCACGGCGAACGCGGCGGCTTCGGCGAGCCCCTCGCCCCGGCCGAGCCGCCAGGCCAGGGCGGCGGTGAACGCGTCGCCCGCCCCGGTCGTGTCCACGGCCTCGACCACGGGGCTGGGTACGCGTACGACATCGCCCCCGCGGGTGTCGGCGACGAGTGCGCCCGCCGCCCCCAGCGTGACCACGACCGAGCGCGGCCCGAGCCTCAGGAGGGCTCGCGCCCATTCCCCGGGGGTGCTGCCCGCTGCCCCGCCGAGCATGAAGCGCGCTTCGTGCTCGTTGACCACCAGCGGATCGCAGACGGCCAGCACGTGCTCGGGCAGGGGCGCGGGCGGGGACGGGTTCAGCACCAGCCGGGTACCGGCTGACATCGCACCGGCCACCTCGGCCACCGTCTCCAGCGGGATCTCCAGCTGTACGGAGACGACCCGGGCCGCACCGAACAGGGCACCGGCCGCCCGGATGTCCTCCGGAGCGAGGCGGGCGTTGGCCCCCGGCGACACCACGATGCTGTTGTCGCCCGAGGGGTCCACGGTGATCAGCGCGACGCCGGTGGGGGCGCCGCCCACGAGGACGCCGGTGGTGTCGACGCCCGCCGCCCGTTGGGATTCCAGCAGCAGGCGGCCGTGCGCGTCGTCACCGACCCGGGCCAGCAGGGCCGTGCGGGCTCCGAGACGGGCGGCGGCGACCGCTTGGTTCCCGCCCTTGCCGCCCGGGTGGACGGCCAGATCGGAGCCGAGCACGGTCTCCCCCGGTGCGGGGCGGCGTTCGACACCGACGACCATGTCGGCGTTGGCGGAGCCGACGACCAGCAGGTCGTACCGGTCGTGGTCGTTGACGTGCATGGTTCCTGCTTTCCGAGGTCGGACGCTGTGCGAGGAGCGCCGTTCAGGTTTCCGGGGTCCGGCGCCGTGCAGCGGGCGCTGTTCAGGCGAAGTCGGCGACATTGCTCCTGGTGACGACCTTGACCGGCACCTTCACCATGCTGTCGACCTTCTTGCCCTCCGCCGCCTTCACCGCGTTCTGCACGGCGATCCTGCCCAGCTCCTTCGGCTGCTGCGCCACAGAGGCGTAGAGCGTGCCCGCGGCCACCGCCTTCAGGCCGTCCGGGGTTCCGTCGAATCCGACGACGGACACCGTCCTGCCCGCCTTGCTGCCGAGCGCCTTGACCGCGCCGAGCGCCATCTCGTCGTTCTCGGCGAAGACACCGGTGATTCCGGGGTGGGACTGGAGCAGGTTGGTCATGACGTCCAGGCCCTTGGTCCGGTCGAAGTCCGCCGGCTGCTCGGCCACGACCTTGATGCCCGGATACGCCTTGAGGCCTTCGGCGAAGCCCGCGCCGCGCTCGCGGCTGGCCGAGGTGCCGGCGGTCCCCTGCAGGATGGCGATACTGCCCTTGCCCCCGAGCCTGTCGGCCAGTGCCCTGGCGGCGAGCCTGCCGCCGGCGACGTTGTCGGACGCGACCAGCATCGCGGTCCGTGCGTCGTTGACGCCCCGGTCGGCGGCGATCACCGGGATGTCCGCCTTGTTGGCACCCCGGACGGCGGGGCCCGCCGCATCCGAGTCCACCGGGTTGACGATGATCGACTTCATGCCCGAACTCGTGAAGTTCTCCAGCTGGTTGGCCTGCTGCGAGGCGTCGTTCTGCGCGTCGGTGACGGTGAGGTCGACCCCGGCCGTCTTCGCCTCGGCCTGCGCGCCCGCCTTCATCTGGACGAAGAACGGGTTGTTGAGCGTGGAGAGCGACATGCCCACCTTGGTGGTGCCGCCGGAGGAGCCGGAGTTGAGGTAGGACACCCCGCCCACGACAACGGCCACGCACAGTGCGGCGATGCCGAACCTGACCGCACCCGCTCCCTTGCGGCCGGAGCCCGGTGACCCCGGCGCGGCGGACGAACCACCCGGCGCGACGGCCCCGGATCCGGCCTTGCGGCGGAGGGTGTCCAGCAGCACCGCGAGGGCGATGACGACGCCGATGACGACCTGCTGCCAGAACGCGGAGACGGACAGGAGGTTGAGCCCGTTGCGCAGCACGGCGAGGATCAGTGCGCCGATCAGCGTTCCGGACGCCTTGCCGACACCGCCGGCCAGGCTGGCACCGCCGATGACCACGGCGGCGATCGCGTCGAGTTCGTACCCCTGCGCGGCCTGCGGCTGCGCGGAGGTCAGCCGGGAGGCGAGGACGATGCCCGCGACCGCGGCGAAGAGCCCGGACAAGGCGTAGATGGCCAGCTTCTGCCGCTTGACCCGCAGGCCGGAGAGCCGGGCCGCTTCCTCGTTGCCGCCGATCGCGTACATCGACCGGCCGATGTAGGTACGGGCCAGGATCAGTGCCGCGACCAGTCCCATCGCGATCATCACGAGGACCGGGACGGGCAGCCAGCCGCCGAGGGTGTCGCCGAGCACGGAGACCGAGCCGGGGAAGTCGATCGGCTTGCCCTGCGAGATGACCAGGGACAGACCGCGCGCGATCGACAGCATCGCCAGTGTCGCG
The DNA here is from genome assembly GCF_900091725.1 of Streptomyces sp. DvalAA-43. Taxonomy (GTDB): domain Bacteria; phylum Actinomycetota; class Actinomycetes; order Streptomycetales; family Streptomycetaceae; genus Streptomyces; species Streptomyces pulveraceus. Next base: position 172,657 of record NZ_FMBW01000094.1, read on the forward strand.
ATGAACGGCGGCAGCTTGCCGTACGAGACGAGCGCCCCGTTGACGAAGCCGCACGCGATGCCGGTGGCGACGGCGAGGACGACCGCCAGCCAGACCGGCAGCCCCTCCGAGGTCGCCGTCCAGGCCAGGACGGTCGCCGAGAGCGCCGCGACCGAGCCCACGGACAGGTCGATGCCCGCGGAGACGATGACGAAGGTGACGCCGAACGCGAGGATCGCGGTGACGGCCGCCTGTACGCCGATGTTCAGCAGGTTCTGGGTGGTCAGGAAGTCGCCGGAGAGCAGCGACATCGCCACCAGCAGGACGACCAGGGCGCTCAGGGCGCCGTTGTCGAGCAGCAGCCGGCGGACCGTGTGCCCCGCGGCGCCACCGGCGCCCGAATCGCTCTTGAGCGTGTCAGTGGCCACGGGGGCTCTCCTCTTCGTTCGCAGCCGGATCCGCGGTCGCGGCAGTGGGGGTGGGGGGTGCGCCGACGGCGAGGGCCATCACGGCGTCCTGGGTCGCCCGGTGCGCGGGAAGTTCGCCCGCGATCCGGCCCTGGGACATGACCAGCACCCGGTCGCTCATGCCGAGGACCTCGGGCAGGTCGCTGGAGATCATCAGAACCGCGTGGCCCGAGGCCGTCAGTTCATTGATGAGCTGGTAGATCTCGACCTTGGCACCGACGTCGATGCCACGGGTCGGTTCGTCGAGGATCAGCACTCTGGTGTCGGCGAGCAGCCACTTGCCGATGACGACCTTCTGCTGGTTGCCCCCGGAGAGCGTACGGACGTGCTGGCCGAGACCCGCCATCCGTACGCCGAGCTGTTCGGCGATCCGGGCGGCGGCCACGCGCTGTCCCTTGAGGTCCACGAGACCGGACCGGCTCGCCGAGCGCAGGGTGACCAGGCCGAGGTTCTCCTGCACCGAGGCGTCGAGCACCAGGCCCTGCCCCTTGCGGTCCTCGGGCACCAGGCCGATTCCGGCGCCCATCGCCGCGGTGACGTCGTGCTTGGCCAGTGGCGCGCCGAGCACGTCGACGGTGCCGCCGTCGTAGGGGTCGGCGCCGAAGACGGCACGGGCGACCTCGGTGCGTCCGGCGCCGACGAGACCAGCGAGGCCGACCACCTCCCCGGCCCGTACGTCGAAGCTGATGTCATGGAACACCCCGGCGCGGGTGAGCCCGCGCACGGACAGCAACGGGCCCCCGGTCTCCGGGCGTTCACGGGGGTACTGCTGCTCGATGCTGCGTCCCACCATCAGCTGTACGAGCTCCGCCTCGGGCGTCGAGGCGGGCACCTGGTCGATGCTCCGGCCGTCGCGCAGCACCGTGACCCGGTCGCCGAGTGCCGCGATCTCTTCGAGGTGGTGGGTGATGAAGACGATCCCGACCCCGTCCGCCCGCAGCTGCCGCACGATCCGGAAGAGCTTGTCGACCTCTTCCGAGGTGAGGACCGCGGTCGGCTCGTCCATGATCAGGACGCGGGCGTCCAGGCTGAGCGCCTTGGCGATCTCCACCATCTGCAGCCGGGCGATGCCCAGTTCGCGAACCTTTGCCTTCGGCGAGACGTGCAGGCCGACGCGGCGCAGGAGCACCTCGGCGTCCGCCTCCATGCGCCGCCGGTCGATCATCCCGAAGCGGCGCGGCTGCCGGCCGAGGAAGATGTTCTCGGCGACGGTGAGATCGGGTACCAGGTTGAACTCCTGGTAGATCGTGGCGATTCCGAGCCGTTCGGCGTCCTGTGCGCCGTGGATGCGGACCTCGCGCCCCTGGGCGAGGATCCGGCCGCTGTCCGGGCGGTAGGCGCCGGAGAGCATCTTGATGAGTGTGCTCTTCCCGGCCCCGTTCTCGCCGAGCAGGACATGGACTTCGCCGCTGCGCAGATCGAAGTCCACACTGTCCAGTGCGACCACACCGGGAAAGGTCTTGCGTACGCCTTCGACGCGCAGCAACTCGTTCGGATGGCTCACCGGTTGCTCCTCCGGTCCGGAGCGGGCTCGCCGCAGGAACGGCGTACGACGAGACGGGCGGGGAGGGTGACGGACTGCGGGGACCGGCCCTCGACGATGTCGACCAGCGCGCGGACGGCGGCGCGGCCGAGTTCACCGGTCGGCTGGGCGATCGCCGTGATCGGCGGGTCGGTGTGCACGAACCACGGGATGTCGTCGAAGGCGGCGAGCCCGATGTCCTGCGGCACCCGCAGACCGGCCGCGCGGATGGCGTCCAGCGCGCCGAGCGCCATCAGGTTGTCGGCGGCGAAGACGACCTCGGGCGGTTCAGGGAGTGCCAGGAAGCGTTCGGTGACGCGCCGGCCGCTGTCCGCCTGGAAGTCGCCCTGGCCGATGTGGACGTCGGGCAGGGTGAGTGCGTACGCGCGCAGCGCCTCGCGGAAGGCCTCGACGCGTTCGTTGCCCGTGGTGGTGGCCGCGGGGCCGGCGATGATGGCGAGCCGGCGGTGGCCCAGCGCGTGCAGATGGGCGACCAGGTCCCGGATCGCGTCGCGGCCGTCGGCCCGTACGACGGGGACGTCGACGCCGGGCATCCAGCGGTCCACGAAGACCATCGGGGTACCGCCCCGCGCCACGTCCGCCATCAGCGAGGAGTCGCCGTCCGCGGGCGAGACGAGCAGCCCGTCGATCCTCCGGTCGAGGAGCGTACGGACGTGATGGTCCTGCAGCTCGGGCCGTTCGTCGGCGTTGCCGATGATGACGCTGTAGCCGAGGGCCCGTGCCTCCTCCTCGACGAAGCGGGCCAGCTCGGTGAAGTACGGATTGAGCACATCGCTGATGACCAGGCCGAGGGTGCGTGTCTGGTCGGTGCGCAGGGACCGGGCGACGGCGTTGGGCCGGTAGCCGAGGGCGTCGACGGCGGCGCGGACCCGGGTCCGCGCGTCCGGGCTGACGGAGGGATGACTGTTGAGGACGCGGGAGACCGTGGCGACAGAGACTCCCGCCTGGGCCGCGACATCCTTGATGCTCGCCATGTACGGACCACCTCCTTGTGGTTTCCGTGAGCCTCGAAACCAGCGGACCGAAGTCATGGAATCGATTACACGGATGATTGGAAACGATTACATGGCTGGAAACAAGACCCCGCCCGCTGTCCGAGACCGGATCGTGACGCGCGCACCGGAGGCCGGGGGTGCCCTGGGGTGATCGACGGATCCTCCGGATCACCGGCTCGTGCGGTCGGCCGGGCGGTGGGTCACGCCCTATGGACAGCGCTGCCGCCGGTGTCCGACGCTCCTGCGGATGGCAGCGAACAGCGTCTCATCGGACCGCCGACACGCCACGGTCCGGTACGGACGGCCCCCGAAGCCGGAAGCCGTCCGTACCGGACCGGTCGAAGGCGTTCAGCCGACCTGCACGAGGATCTTCCCGCCGACGCCGCCGCGCAGCGAATGAGGGCGTCGATGACGCCTTCCAGGGGCAGTTCCCGCACTCCTCCGGTGGTGTCGTAACCCCCGTCGACCATGGCCGCCATGACCGCGTCGAACTCTGTGGGCCGGTATCCGACCGCGCCGACGATCTCTGCCTCGCCCATCATGAGCTGCGTGGGCTGGAGCTCCGTCGGGTGCTCGTGCAGTGCGGCGACCACCAGTCGGCCGCCGGGGACGAGGCCTGCCAGAGCAGAGGTGGGCGAACCGGGCACCGAGGCCGATCGGCCCGGCCCCCGCGACGAGCGCCGTGCCGGCCCACCGCCATCGGCTCGGCGAGCGCAGCCATCCGCAGGTCCGCTCCTTCCGGCAACACGTGCAGCATCGATGCCTCACACGTGGTGAATTCCGCCCGCCCACCGCCGTTCACGTTCGAGCGATCGAGCCCATCAGCCGGCCCGAGAAGGTTCGCCGTCAGAATCCTTCGTTCCTCGCCACCCGGTCGGGGTGCTCGCTGTTCGTGCGGGTGCGGTCGGGGCGGACCGCTCGAACGGCGGGTGGATTGCCGTGAATCCGCTGCGAACGGCGGTTACGCAGCCCGCTCGGGAAAGCGAGCATGGTGCATCGCAGGCCGCGAAACACAGACCGCCACAGGCCCTGGACCACCCCGGGAACAGGCCCTGGACCACCCCGAGATTCGAGGGAGTCCCCCATGTCAGATACTGTCCCCCGCCCGCCTCTGGACCCCGAGTTGGAGGCCGCCCTCCTGCTCGTCCAGGACCAGGTTCCGACCATCACACCCGAGCTGATCCCGGCCATGAGACAGGCGGGCACCCCTGTCGACGTCTCCGACGACGTGCTGGCGGACGCCGGAGTCACGCGCCGCGATGTCACGATCCCGGGGTTCGAGGGCGCCGACATCCAGGTCTCGGTCATCACCAGGCTCGGTCGTACGGGCTCACGACCGGGACCCGGGGTCTACCACGTGCACGGCGGAGGCATGATCCTCGGTGACCGCATGGTCGGCATCACCCAGGTCCTCCCCTGGATCGTCGAGCACGACGCCGTGGCGGTCACCGTGGAGTACCGGCTCGCACCCGAGTCTCCCGACCCCTGCCCGGTCGAGGACTGCTACGCGGGCCTGGTCTGGACCGCCCGCCACGCCGCCGAACTCGGCATTGACCCGGAGCGCCTGATCATCGCGGGCGCCAGCGCCGGCGGGGGGCTGGCCGCCGGGACCGCCCTCCTGGCCCGGGATCGCAACGGACCGCGACTGGCCGGGCAGATGCTGATATGCCCGATGCTCGACGACCGGGACGAGAGCGTCTCGACCGTGCAGTTCGAGGACGCCGTGCTATGGGACCGCACCAGCAATCGCACGGGCTGGTCGGCCCTGCTGGGTGGGCGCCGAGGGACCGACGACGTGTCGGTGTACGCCGCGCCGGCCCGTGCGACGGACCTGTCCGGGCTGCCACCGACGTTCATCGACTGCGGCTCGGCGGAAGTGTTCCGCGATGAGGGCGTCGCCTACGCGGCCGCGCTGTGGCGTGCCGGAGTCCAGGCCGAACTGCACGTGTGGCCGGGCGGTTTCCACGGCTTCGACATGATCGCCCCGCACACCGCCGTCTCCCAGTCCGCGACCGCCGCACGCCGGGCCTGGCTCGCACGCCTCCTCGACGCGTGACCCCACCGTTGCCGGAGGCGGAGGTACGCTGACGCAGTACGCCAGGGAGCGCAGATGCACGAACTCGTCGGCCGGATCACCGCTCTGGACCCACAGGCGAGCGAGACCCTCAAGGTCATCTCCTACTTCGACACACTGATCACCGGGGGCGTCGGCCTGGACGGACTCCTGCGCGGCGCCGCCGCCCTGTCCGGCACCGTCGCCGGTGCCGAACGGCGCGGCCGGACCAGCCGGCGCGATCCGGAGGGCCGGCTCCTGGGCGGCACCACCGGCCAGGAGCCGCGATTCCCCGTACGCCCCTGTTCCGGCGGCAGCGTATGGCTGGAGCGGGAAGGGCCCGCGCACGCGAACGACGCGATGATCATCGAGCGGCTCGCCTTCGCGGTCGAGCTCCTCGAACTGCACCGCGACGCGGGCGGCGCCCTGGAGATCGGCATCGACGCGGCCCGAACGGTCAATGACCGCACGACGGCCCTGGCCCGGCTGCGCCTGGACGCGGGCACCCGGATCCGGTTGATCGCGACCAGCGCCGACAAGAAGATCCCCGGCGCCCCCTCCACGATCCTGCCGACGCGCTACGGGATCCTGCGCGCGACCCTCGACACGACGGGAGACGTGCCGCTCCCGGGCCGGGCAGGCCTGGGCCCGTGGGTGCGAGCCGACCGGGCACCCGCGTCGTGGGACGGCTCGATCGTCGCGCTCCGGCTCACCGACGCGTCCACGCCCACCGTCGACGCGACGGACCTCGGCGTCATGCTCATGTTCCTGCAAGCCCACGACCCGCGCGTCCCGCACGAGGACGTCCGGGCGCTGTTGCGTCTCGACGCCCGCTCAGCCGCGGTTCTGCGTGTGCTCGTGGAAGCGGACAGCGTCCGCGCCGCCGCGGCGCGACTCGGCATGCACCACTCCACCCTGCAGGCCCGGCACGAAGCGCTGACACGCGACCTCGGCTACGACCCACGCACGACCACCGGCCGGACGCGCTACATGGCGGCCGCCCTCCTCCAGCGCCTCACCGACCCGGTCCCGGAACCGAAAACGGCTCCGGAACCAGGACCGGGCAGGAACTGAACAGGGCCGGACCTCTGTCCACCACAACAACAAAGCCGGTCAGAGCGACAAAGTGTCGCTCTGACCGGCTTCATTTGGTCGGTTGACCTTGGTGTCCGAGGGGGGACTTGAACCCCCACGCCCGATAAAGGGCACTAGCACCTCAAGCTAGCGCGTCTGCCATTCCGCCACCCGGACCAGGTGGTCGGCCCCGGTTTCCCGCGGCGACATGGAAAACAATACCAGGGGTTCAGGGTGGCCATCACCCGCATTTCCGGTGGTCAGTGCGGTGCGGCGGATACGCCGGCCACGATCCTGCGGCATTCCCCCCGACCCGGCCACGATGCGTGGTCACGACCGCACGCACCGTGCGATTCCGGCCGACGGCAACCGCGAAATCAGGCCGCCCGAGGCACGCGGATCCACGAGACCGGGCCGCGGCGGGACGCTCGCGAAAGTGCCGCACGCCCCCTGGACACCGTCCGCCGGATGCGGGATAACAATGTCCATACAGTATTCGTCGACTGTATGCAATGCGCTGACAGAGTGCCGCACGGCTTCCGCACCCCCTACGAAGGGACAGGTATCGCCATGCCCGAGGACAGCGAAGAACTCATCTCCGGTGGACACCTGGTCGCCAAGGCCCTGAAGGCCGAGGGAGTGGAGCGCGTCTACACGCTCTGCGGCGGCCACATCATCGACATCTACGACGGCTGCGTCGACGAGGGCATCGACGTCGTCGACGTACGGCACGAGCAGGTCGCCGCCCACGCCGCCGACGGCTACGCCCGGATCACCGGAAAACCCGGCTGCGCCGTCGTCACCGCCGGGCCCGGTACGACCGACGCCGTGACGGGGGTGGCCAACGCGTTCCGGGCTGAGTCGCCCATGCTGCTCATCGGCGGGCAGGGGGCGCACAGCCAGCACAAGATGGGTTCGCTCCAGGACCTGCCGCACGTCGAGATGATGTCGCCCGTCTCCAAGTTCGCGGCGACCGTGCCCGACACCGCGCGGGCCGCCGACATGGTGTCGATGGCGTTCCGCGAGTGCTACCACGGGGCACCCGGGCCGTCCTTCCTGGAGATTCCGCGCGATGTGCTCGACGCCCGGGTGCCGGTGGCGCGGGCCCGGGTGCCGGCGGCCGGGCGGTACCGGGCCTCGACCCGTACGGCCGGTGACCCCGAGGCCGTGGAACGGCTCGCGGACCTCCTCGTGCATGCCGAGAAGCCGGCGATCCTGCTGGGCAGCCAGGTGTGGACGACCCGGGCGACCGACCGCGCGGTGGAACTCGTACGCACCCTCAACGTTCCCGCGTACATGAACGGGGCCGGCCGCGGCACCCTGCCGCCCGGCGATCCGCACCACTTCCAGCTGTCGCGGCGGTACGCGTTCTCCCACGCCGACCTCGTCATCGTCGTCGGCACACCGTTCGACTTCCGGATGGGGTACGGCAAGCGGCTCTCCCCCGACGTCACCGTCGTACAGATCGACCTCGACTACCGCACCGTCGGCAAGAACCGGGACGTCGACCTCGGGATCGTCGGGGACGCGGGGATGGTCCTCGAAGCGGTCACGCAGGCCGCGAGCGGGCGGCTGAACGGCGGGGCCGTCAGGCGCAAGGCCTGGCTGGAGGAGCTGCGTGCCGCCGAGCGGAGCGCGATCGAGAAGCGGCTGCCGAGCCTGCGTTCGGACGCCTCGCCGATCCACCCGTACCGTCTGGTCGGCGAGATCAACGACTTCCTCACCGAGGACTCGGTCTACATCGGGGACGGCGGCGACATCGTCACCTTCTCCGGGCAGGTCGTCCAGCCCAAGGCGCCCGGCCACTGGATGGACCCGGGGCCGCTGGGCACCCTCGGCGTCGGCATCCCGTTCGTACTGGCGGCCAAGCAGGCCCGGCCCGAGAAGGAGGTCGTGGCGCTCTTCGGCGACGGGGCGTTCTCCCTGACCGGCTGGGACTTCGAGACGCTGGTCCGCTACCGCCTCCCGTTCGTCGGGATCGTCGGCAACAACTCCTCGATGAACCAGATCCGTTACGGCCAGCGGGCCAAGTACGGGGACGCGCGCCAGCGGGTCGGCAACACCCTCGGCGATGTCCACTACGACAGGTTCGCCCAGATGCTGGGCGGCTACGGCGAGGAGGTCCGCGACCCCGCCGACATCGCCCCGGCACTGCGCCGCGCCCGCGAGTCGGGGCTGCCGTCGCTGATCAACGTCTGGATCGACCCCGACGCCTACGCCCCCGGAACGATGAACCAGACCATGTACAAGTAGCAGTGGCGAAGGAGCCGTCGGCATGACCAGAGCTCTTGAGGGCGTGCGCGTCCTCGACATGACGCACGTACAGTCCGGTCCCTCGGCCACCCAGCTGCTCGCCTGGCTCGGCGCCGACGTGGTGAAGCTCGAAGCGCCGGGCGGCGACATCACCCGCAGGCAGCTGCGCGATCTGCCGGATGTCGACTCCCTCTACTTCACGATGCTCAACTGCAACAAGCGGAGCATCACACTCAATGTGAAGAGCGGGCGCGGCAAGGAGATCCTCACCGAGCTGATCCGCCGCAGCGATGTGCTGGTGGAGAACTTCGGTCCCGGCGCCGTCGACCGGATGGGATTCACCTGGCAACGGATCCAGGAGATCAATCCACGCATCGTCTACGCCTCCATCAAGGGGTTCGGCACGGGACCGTACACCGACTTCAAGGCGTACGAGGTGGTCGCCCAGGCCATGGGCGGCTCGATGGCCACCACCGGATTCGAGGACGGCCCGCCGCTCGCCACCGGTGCGCAGATCGGGGACTCCGGAACGGGGATCCACGCGGTGGCCGGCATTCTGGCCGCGCTGTTCCAGCGCGAGAGCACCGGACGCGGGCAGCGCGTCGATGTCGCCATGCAGCACGCGGTGCTGAACCTGTGCCGGGTGAAGCTGCGCGACCAACAGAGGCTGGCGCACGGCCCGTTGGCCGAGTATCCCAATGAGGACTTCGGCGACGAGGTGCCTCGCAGCGGCAACGCCAGCGGTGGTGGACAGCCGGGGTGGGCGGTGAAGTGCGCGCCCGGCGGCCCCAACGACTATGTGTATGTCATCGTGCAGCCGGTGGGGTGGCAGCCGCTCTCCGCGCTCATCGGACGCCCGGAACTGGCGGACGACCCCGAGTGGGCGACGCCCGAGGCCCGGCTGCCCAGGCTCGGCAAGATGTTCCAGCTCATCGAGGAGTGGTCCTCGGCGCTGCCCAAGTGGGACGTGCTGGAGCGGCTCAACGCCCATGGCATCCCGTGCGGCCCGGTCCTGTCCATCAAGGAGATCGCCGAGGACGAGTCGCTGGCCGCCAACGGGATGATCGTCCGGGTCGAGCATCCGGAGCGCGGCACGTTCACCACCGTCGGCTCCCCGCTGAAGCTCTCCGACTCCCCCGTGGACGTGGTGACTTCGCCGCTGCTCGGTGAGCACAACGAAGAGGTGTACGTCGGTGAACTGGGCCTCGGCGACGAGGAACTGCGGCTGCTGAAGACGGACGGAGTCATCTGAGCCATGGCCGGATCACAGGATCGCGCACGGGTACGGGAACTGCTCGACTCCGTCCGGGCCGCCGGGCGCGACGCGCTCACCGCCCCCGAAGGAAAGACCGTCGCCGACGCCTACGGGATCGCCGTGCCCGGCGAGGAGCTGGCCCGGGACATCGACGAGGCGGTGGCGTACGCCGACCGGCTCGGCGGACCCGTGGTGCTGAAGATCGTCTCGCCGGACGTGTCGCACAAGACGGAGGCCGGCGGTGTCGTCGTCGGTGTGGAGGGCGCCGCGGAGGTCCGGGCCGCGTTCCGCCGGATCGTCGAGAACGTGCGGGCGTACGCACCCGATGCCCGGATCGACGGGGTGCAGGTGCAGGAACTGGTGCCGCCCGGACAGGAGGTCATCATCGGTGCGGTGACCGACCCGACGTTCGGGAAGGTCGTGGCCTTCGGACTCGGCGGCGTGCTGGTGGAGGTGCTGAAGGACATCACGTTCCGCCTGGCCCCGGTCACGGCCGACGAGGCGCGGTCGATGCTCGACTCGATCGGTGCGGCGGAGGTCCTGCGCGGGGTACGGGGTGCGCCGGCAGTGGACCGATGGGCCCTGGCCGAGCAGATCCAGCGGGTGTCCCGACTCGTCGCGGACTTCCCGGAGATCGCGGAGGTCGACCTCAATCCGGTCATCGCCACACCGGAGGGTGCGGTGGCGGCCGACATCCGCATCCTGCTGGCGACCCGGACCGCCGTGCCCCGGCGCGCGTACGGCCGCGAGGAGATCCTGGCCTCGATGCGGCGGCTGATGGAGCCCTGCTCGATCGCGGTGATCGGCGCGTCCGACGAGCCCGGGAAGATCGGGAACTCGGTGATGCGGAATCTCGTCGACGGGGGCTTCGCCGGCGAGATCCACCCGGTGAACCCCCGGGCCGGTGAGATCCTGGGCCGCAAGGCGTACAGGAGTGTCATCGACGTTCCCGGTGAGGTGGATGTGGCGGTCTTCGCGATCCCCGCCGCATCCGTGGCCCCGGTGCTGGAGGAGGTGGGGCGCAAGGGCGTACCGAACGCGGTGCTCATCCCCTCCGGCTTCGCCGAGACCGGCGAACAGGGCCTCCAGGACGAGCTCGTGGCGATCGCCGAGCGGTACGGCGTGCGGCTGCTGGGTCCCAACATCTACGGCTACTACTCGACGTGGCAGGACCTGTGCGCCACCTTCTGCACGCCCTACGACGTCAAGGGCGGGGTGGCGCTCACCTCGCAGTCCGGTGGGATCGGCATGGCGATCCTGGGCTTCGCCCGTTCGACGAGGACCGGTGTGTCGGCGATCGTGGGGCTCGGCAACAAGTCGGACATCGACGAGGACGATCTGCTGACCTGGTTCGCCGAGGACCCGCACACCCAGTGCGTCGCGATGCACCTGGAGGACCTCAAGGACGGACGCGCGTTCGTCGCGGCGGCTCGGGCGACCGTACCGAGGAAGCCCGTCGTGGTGCTGAAGGCGGGCCGTACCAGCGCCGGTGCCAGGGCGGCGGGTTCGCACACCGGCGCGCTGGCGGGCGACGACGCGGTGTACGACGACATCCTGCGCCAGGCGGGGGTGATCAGGGCGCCGGGGCTCAACGAGATGCTGGAGTACGCGCGGGCACTGCCGGTGCTTCCGACGCCGAAGGGGGACAACGTCGTCGTCATCACCGGCGCGGGCGGTTCGGGGGTGCTGCTGTCGGACGCGATCGTCGACAACGGCCTTTCACTGATGGAGATCCCGCCGGATCTGGACGCGTCGTTCAGGGCGTTCATCCCGCCGTTCGGCGCGGCGGGCAACCCGATCGACATCACGGGCGGCGAGCCGCCGTCGACGTACGAGGCGACGATCCGCCTGGGCATGTCGGACCCGCGCATCCACGCGCTGGTCCTGGGCTACTGGCACACGATCGTCACCCCGCCGATGGTCTTCGCCGAGCTGGCCGCACGGGTCGTCCGGGAGTTCCGGGACCGCGGCGTCGTCAAGCCCGTGGTGGCGTCGCTGGCCGGTGACACCGAGGTCGAGGAGGCGTGCGCGTACCTCTTCGGGCACGGTGTCGTGGCCTACCCCTATACCACCGAGAAGCCGGTCGCGGCGCTCGGTGCGAAGTACCGCTGGGCAAGGGCCGCGGGGCTGCTGAGCTGACCCTTCCCAGGCACGGAGAGTTTGGACAGGCAGCGCCGGCCAGGTTCTTTGGAAGCCGAGGGGAGATCCATGAGCACAGACGAACGACCGGGCAGGACGCCGGGTGCCGCGTTCCGTGAGGTGACGGACGCCAAGGGCCGTGTCTACCGTGTGGGCGAGAGCGACCGGGATCTGCTCGGTCACAGCCGCAAGCTGATGGTGTATCTGCCGTGGATCGCGATGATGGCCATCAGTGTGTCCGAGTACGCCTACGGCTCCGCGGAGGACACGCTCTCCGAAGCCCATGGCTGGACGCAGAGCAACACCTTCTGGATCCTGAGCGTCTGGGTCTTCTTCCAGGCGGGGGTCGCCTTCCCCGCCGGGTGGCTGCGCGAGAGGGGGATCCTCACCGCGAGGCGGGCCATGTTCACCGGGGCCGCGCTCTGTCTCGTCGGCTTCGTCGCGCTCTCGCATCTGGACGATGTGACCGCCGCGATCTGCGGGTTCGGGATCATCGGCGGTCTGGGGTCCGGGCTCGTGTACGCCACCTGCATCAACATGGTGGGCAAGTGGTTCCCGGAGCGGCGCGGCGCGAAGACCGGATTCGTCAACGGAGGCTTCGCCTATGGTGCGTTACCGTTCATCTTCATCTTCAACTACGCCTTCGACACCGGTGACTACAACGAGGTCCTGGATCTCATCGGTGTCTATGTGCTGATCGTGGTGGCGGGCTGTGCCTGGTTCTTCAAGGACCCGCCGAAGAACTGGTGGCCCGCCGAGGCCGGCCCGCCGGATGGAGCGGGTGGCACGCGGAGTGCGGCCGGTCCGGCGAAGAACCCTCCGGCGGTGAAGCAGTACACACCGATGGAGGCCGTCCGGACGGGCATGCTCCCGCTGATGTGGCTCGCTGTCGTACTGACCGCGGGGGTGTCCATATTCGGCATCTCGTTCCAGGTGGACTTCGCCAGGGACGTGGGTTTCGGCCCGCTCGTCGCGGCGTCGTCCATGGGTGTCATGTCCGTCATCAACGGTGCCGGCCGTGCCGTGGTGGGCTGGCTGTCGGACCTCTGGGGCCGCAAACAGACCCTGGTGTTCGTCATCGTCGTGCTGGGTCTGGCCCAGTTCGGTGTGATCTGGGCCGGCCATGCGCGCAACGAGTGGCTGTTCCTGTTCTTCGCCTTCCTCTCCGGATTCGGCGGCGGCGCCTTCTACCCGATGTTCGCCGCGCTGACCCCGGACTACTTCGGCGAGAACTACAACGCCACCAACTACGGCCTCGTGTACAGCGGGAAGCTGGTCAGCGGACTGTTCGGCGGCGGACTGGGCTCGATGGTGGTCCATGCCTGGGGCTACGACGGCGCCTACGCGCTGGCCGGCGGGATCTCCATGGTGGCAGCCGGCATCACGCTGATGCTGAGGCAGCCGGGCCGCCCGCGGGTGCGCGGCACGGCCCCCAAGCGGGTGCCGGTCGGCCGCGAGGCGGTCTGAGCCGCTCCCCGCGCGCACGCACGACGGCCCCTGGAAAGCGCCCCTCTGCGGGGAGGACCGTCGTGCGTGCGGTGGGTCAGCAGCCCTTCCGGCGCAGGGTGTGCAGGTAGGCGGCCGAGCGACGGGCCGTGGTGAAGGAGTCCACGATCGGCTGGTCGTGCTCCACCTGCCAGTGGTGGTCGCGGCGTCCGCCGTGGGTCCTGGTGACGGTGTCCAGGAACTTCTTGTAGTCGATGTCGCCGTCCCCGACGTCCACCATGCGGTAGCCGTCGCGGGCGGCGGTGTCGTGCTCGCCGTCCTTGACGTGGAAGAGCGGGTAGCGGTCGGGCTGCTTCAGTACGTAGTGCAGCGGGTCGAAGGTGTCGGGGGTGCCGTCGGCCCGCTTGCCGAAGCGGAACTGGCCGACGTACGCCCAGTAGATGTCCATCTCCAGGAAGACCAGGTCGGGGTCGGTCTCGGCGAGCAGCACGTCGTAGAGGCGGACGTCGGGCCGGTCGGTGGCGAAGGAGAACTCCTCGGCGTGGTTGTGCTGGTAGAACTTCATGCCGCGTGCCCTGGCCGCGGCGCCGTAGGTGTTGAAGTCCGCGGCGGCGCGCTTCCAGGCGTCGACCGTCGATCCGTAGCGGAACGGCCCCGAGGCGGTGCCGATGTGCTTGAGGCCGAGGGCCTGGGCGTCGTCGAGCACCTTGGTGAGGTTCTGCGCGAAGGTGTAGGCGTTCGTGTTGTTGTCGTCGTAGTAACCGACGTGGCTGCCTATGCCCTTGAGTCCGTGGTCGCGGGTGAGCCGCTTGAGCTGGGCGAGGGTGAGGGCACCGGCCGAGCCCTGGGTGTAGCCGGCGTACTCGACCTCGTCGTAGCCGTACGCCTCCAGTTCGGCGAAGACCTTGTCGAAGCCGAGGGTCGAGACCTTGTCGCGGAGGGTGTAGAGCTGGATTCCGAGGCGGCCGGGCGGGAGCAGCGGGTCGCCGTGGGGCCTGCCCTGGGCGGTGGCGGCCGGGGCGGCGGCGCCGAGGAGGGCGGCTGCGGTGGCTCCGGCGGCGACACCGAGCAGGGAGCGCCGGCTGAGCTTGTGGGCGAGTTCGGCGTCGACGGGGGTGCGGCGGCTCATGGGGGAACTCCTTCTGGGGGCGGGACGTTGTCAGTGCAGTCCGGCGAGCTTGAGAAGCAAGGACTTCACTTCGGTGGCCCGGACGGGGCCGGTGAACGCGTGGGGGGTGGAGCACAGGATGAGCGGACCTTCTTCGTCGCTCCGCGGAAGGCGGCCGTGGCTGCCGCGAATAGGTGACGGGTCCAGGGGCACGACCGCCATGCGGTAGCGCATGCCGAGCTTCTTGCGGGCGACGGCCGCGGCCGCCTTGACCCGGACGTACGGGTCCTGGGGGTCCAGGAAGAGTTCGACGGGGTCGTAGCCGGGTTTGCGGTGGATCTCGACGAGCTGCGCGAAGTCGGGCGCGCGGGCGTCGTCGAGCCAGTAGTAGTACGTGAACCAGGCGTCCGGGTCCGCGACGGCGACCAGCTCGCCGGAGCGCGGGTGGTCCAGGCCGTGTGCCTTCTTGCCCTCGTCGTCGAGGAGCTGCTCGATGCCCTGGAGGTCCCGGAGGGCTTCGCGGGTGGCTTCGAGGTCCTCGGGGCGGCGTACGTAGATGTGGGCGAGCTGGTGGTCGGCGACGGCGAAGGCACGGGAGGCCATCGGGTCGAGGTACTCCATGCCGTCCTGGGTGTGGACCTCCAGGAGGCCGGCACGGCGCAGGGCCCGGTTGATGTCGACGGGCCGGTCGACGCGGGTGATGCCGTATTCGGAGAGGGCGACGACGGTGCGGCCCTCGCGGCGGGCGTCGTCCAGGAGGGGGGCCATCGCGCGGTCGAGTTCGGCCGCGGCCCGGTGGGAGCGCGGGTCGTCGGGGCCGTAGCGCTGGAGGTCGTAGTCGAGGTGCGGGAGGTAGCACAGGGCGAGGTCGGGGTGGCGGGTGCCGAGGATGTGCCGGGTCGCGTCGATGATCCACTGCGAGGAGACGAGGTCGGCGCCGGGGCCCCAGAAGTGGAAGAGGGGGAACGTGCCGAATTTGTCGGTGAGTTCGTCGTGCAGGGCGGCCGGCCGGGTGTAGCAGTCGGGCTCCTTGCGGCCGTCCGCGTAGTAGACGGGGCGCGGGGTGACGGTGATGTCGGTGTCGGCGCCCATCGCGTACCACCAGCAGATGTTGGCGACGGTGTATCCGGGGTGGGCGCGGCGGGCGGCGTCCCAGAGTTTGTCGCCCTCGACCAGTCCGTTGTGCTGGCGCCAGAGCAGGATGTCGCCGAGCTCGCGGAAGTACCAGCCGTTGGCGACGATGCCGTGCTCGGCGGGGGTGGTGCCGGTGAGGAAGGTGGACTGGGCGGCGCAGGTGACGGCGGGGAGGACGGTGCCGAGCGGGGCGTGGGTGCCGGACTGCCCCAGGGCCTTGAGGTGCGGCATGTGGTCGAGGAGCCGCGGGGTGAGGCCGACGACGTCGACGACGAGGAGAGGGGTGGGTGTCAGGGGCTCGGTGGGCTGTTCGGCCGGGGTCACGGGAGCTCCTTGAGGCCGAGGTCGACCAGGAGGTCGCGGGCGAGGGTGAGTTCGGCGGCGATGCCGTCGGCGAGCTGGGTGCGGGTACGGGGGCGCAGCGCGGCCGGGAGCGCCTGCCAGGTGTAGGTCTCGACCTCCAGGTGCCTGGTGAGGGGCTGTGCGCCGCCCACCAGCCGGGTCAGCGCGGTGCGGAGCACGGGAAGGGTGGAGGTGAGCGGTGGTGCGGGGGGTGCGTGCAGGGGGACGTGGAAGTGGGCGCGCCAGGGGGCGCCGTCCGGCAGGGCCCGGCCGGTGACGGCCTCGTCGAGGTCGTCGGTGCCGCGCAGTCCGGCGGCGGTGCCGGTGCGGGTCTGGTGCAGGAAGCGGGGCTCGGCGAAGGCGGCGAGCGCGGTGCGGACCTCGGGGAGGTGGGGGTGTTCGGCGTGCAGGGCGGCGGAGAGCTGCGCCTTGGCGATCGGGATTCCCGCCTTGCCGAGTGCGTCGACGGCGGCGTCGGGGTCCTCGAAGGAGGTGGCCAGGTGGCAGGTGTCGATGCAGATGCCGATGCGGGGGTGTCCGACGGCGGTGAGGGGTGCGATGGCGTCGGCGGTGGTCTCGACCGTGCAGCCCGGTTCGGGTTCGAGGCCGATGCGGATGGACTTGCCGGTGAGCTCGGCGAGGGCGTCGAGCCGTTCGCCGAGGGTGGTGAGCGCGGTGTGGGCCGTGCGGGCCGCTTCCGGGTCCGTGTCGAAGGGGGTGCGCCAGGCGATCGGGAGGGTGGAGATGGTTCCTTCGGTGACGTCGTCGGGGAGCAGTCCGGCCAGGAGCCGGGCGAGGTCGGTGGTGTGGGCGAGCCGCTCGGGATCCGTCCAGTCCGGCTTGTACACCCGGTACTTGACCTCGTCGGCGCCGAAGCCCTCGTACGGGAAGCCGTTGAGGGTGACGACCTCCAGGCCGCGGCGGTCCAGTTCGGCGCGCAGGGACCGCAGCTCGGCCGGGTCGTTGACCAGGGTGCGGGCCGCGTCCCGGGCGAGCCAGAGGCCGATGCCGAGCCGGTCGCGGCCGAGGCGTCTGCGGACGGGTTCGCAGTGGTCGCGCAGTTGGGCGCGGACGCCGTCGAGCGCCTCGGCGGGGTGGACGTTGGTGCAGTACGCGAGGTGGACGGTGGAGCCGTCGGGGTGGCGGAAGCGCATCGCCTCACTCCCCGCCGCGCAGGATGGAGTTGCCTTCGTGGAGCGGTTCGGGTTCGGCGATGCCGAGCTGGAGCCGGCCGCTCTGCCCGTAGAAGGCGACGGGGTTGCGCCAGAGCACCCGGTCGACGTCGTCGTCGTCGAATCCGGCGGCGAGCATCGCGTCGCCGACCCTGCGGGTCTTGAGCGGATCGCTTCTGCCCCAGTCGGCGGCCGAGTTGACCAGGACCTTCTCGGTGCCGTGGGTCCTGAGGATCGCGACCATGCGGTCCTCGTCCATCTTGGTGTCGGGGTAGATGGAGAATCCGGCCCAGCAGCCGCTGTCCAGGGCGTCCCGCACGGTGGTCTCGTTGAGGTGGTCGAGCACGACGCGTTCCGGGGCCAGGTGGGATTCGCGGATGACGTCGAGGGTGCGGTGCAGTCCGGCGAGTTTGTCGCGGTGCGGGGTGTGCACGAGGGCGGGCAGGCCGTGGTCGGCGGCGAGCTGGAGCTGGGTGGCCAGGGCGGTGTCCTCGGCCGGGGTCATGGAGTCGTAGCCGATCTCGCCGACGGCGACGACGGAGTCCTTGACGAGATAGCGGGGCAGGGCGTCCAGGACGGGGGTGCAGCGGGGGTCGTTGGCCTCCTTGGGGTTGAGGGCGAGCGTGCAGTGGTGGGCGATGCCGTACTGGGCGGCGCGGAAGGGTTCCCAGCCGAGCAGGGCGTCGAAGTAGTCGAAGAAGCTGGCGGGCGAGGTGCGGGGCTGGCCGAGCCAGAAGGAGGGTTCCACCAGGGCGCGGACCCCCGCGTCGTACATCGACTGGTAGTCGTCCGTGGTGCGGGAGGTCATGTGGATGTGCGGGTCGAAGATGCGCATCAGGACTCCTCCGTGGGGGCTGCGCCGGGGGTGGTGAGTTCGAGGACGCGGGCGAGATCGGCGGGGACGCCGCGGCCCGCGGCGATGCGCTCGGCCGCGAAGTCGCCGAGCATGCGGGCGAGTTCGGCGTCGCCGCAGGCGCGTCGGGCAAGTCCGTCGACGGCGGCGACGGGGACCTCGGTGAAGAGGCACTTGAGAACGGCGTGGCGCCATTGGTGCGGATCGAGATGCGTGGCGGCGTACGGGCCGACGGCCGCGGCGATCAGCCGGGTGTCATTGGTGCGCAGGGCGTCCTCGACGAGCGGAAGGGCGGTGGGGCCGGGCTCCAGCCGGTGCAGGGTGAGCAGGACGGCACGCCGCTCGGCGGCGGTGCCCTGCTCGTACAGCCTGGTCAGGGCGGGCAGCGCGGCTCGGGCCTCGACGAGGAGCAGAGCGCGTACGGAGTCGGCGTGTTCGAGTCCGCAGTGCCGGCCGGCCGCGGCGTACCGCAGTTCCCACGGCGGGGCGGCGTACGGTCCGCCGGGCGGTTCGGTCTCCTGGTGGACGGCGGCGTGCTCCGCCTCGGCCAGGGCCTCGTCGAGCCAGGCGCGCGCGGCTCCGCCGAGCCGTGCGTCGAGCTCCTTGCGGGTCAGCAGCGGGGGGTTCGTCGGGGACATCGGCATGACGTCTCTCCCTTCGGCGGTTCAGCGGCTCGACGGACTGTGCTGCGACGGGCTGTGGCTGGACGGACCGTGCTTGCGGAGGAACTCGATGGAGGTACGGGCGAGTTCGGGTCCGGCGTGGGAGTGGCGGGGCAGTTCGACGACCGTCAGACCGCCGTAGCCGGTGTCCGAGAGGGTGTCGAGTGCGTCGAGCACGGGCGGGAAGTCGATCTCGCCCTCGCCGAACGGGAGGTGCTCGTGGACGCCGCGGCGCATGTCCTCGATCTGGACGTGGCGCAGCCAGGGGGCGGCGTCGCGGACGCAGTCGGCGGGCGCGGCGGGCTCCAGGCACTGGCAGTGGCCGATGTCGAGGGTGAGCCCGAGCGGTGGCGGATCTCCGCTGAGGACGCGGAGATGATGGAAGTCGGCGAGGTCGGCCAGGAGGTGTCCGGGCTCGGGTTCGATGGCGAGGGGGATGCCGGAGCGGTCGGCGGCCTCCAGGACCGGGGCGAGGGAGCCGGTGAGCCGCTGCCAGGCGGTGTCGGGGGTGGTGTCCGGCGGGGTGATGCCGCTGAAGCAGTGCACGGCGTGGGCGCCGAGGTCGGCGGCGATGCCGACGGCCCGGACGAGCAGCCGGGTGCGGGCGGCGCGGGCCTCCGGGTCCGGATCGAGGAGGGACGGGCCGTGCTTGCGGCGCGGGTCGAGGACGTAACGGGCGCCGGTCTCGACGGTCACGCCGAGCCCCAGCTCCCGGAGCCGGGACGCCACGCGGGCGGTGCGGGCGGCGAGGTCCGGGGCGAGGGGGTCGAGGTGCATGTGGTCGAGGGTCAGGCCGACGCCGTCGTAGCCGAGGTCGGCGAGGAGCCCGAGGGCGTCGTCCAGGCGGAGGTCGGTGAGCCCGTTGGTGCCGTAGCCGTAGCGGATCGTCATGTCGGGCTCACCTTCCGGGAGAGGGCGCGGGCGATCGGTACGAGTGCCATGACGGCGAGTCCGGTGCCGACCGCTCCCGCGCGGGCGGCGAGGGCGGCCTGGAGCGGGATCATCGCCCGGATGCCGCCGCCGACGGCGCGCTGGGTGAGCGGCGGGGACGGGTTCAGCGCGGCATGGAGGAGGGGGACGGCCGCGGTCCGGAGGTAGGAGCCGGTGAGCGCGGTGCGTACGAGACCGGGGGCGGTGGCGGCGAGGGGCTCCGGCGCGTCGTGCGTGGGGCCGGGGTTCGGCCGGTGCGGCTCGCCCCGACCGCCGAGGTCCCGGTGTGCGTCCGTCCCCCGGTCTCCGCGCCGCCCGCGCTGCTCGTGGACCGCCGCCGCGCCCAGGGCGGCGACGGCGCCGAGCGCGGCGAGTGGCGCGGCGGTGGATCCGCCGTGCGCCTCGTGCCGGGAGACGGCGGTGACGGCGTAGGTGTGCGCGCCGAGCAGGACGGCGGCCGGCAGGACGCCGCGTACGCCCCCGGTCGTGGCCGGACCCGAGCCGAGGGCGGCTCCCGGCCCCGAAGCGGATCCCCGACCGGAGGCGGCCCCCCTCCCCGAGGCGGGACCCCTCACAGGCGCGGGACCCTTCACAGGCACGAGTACGGGCCCCGGCCCCGTCGCCCGCCCCGTCGCCCCGCCAGCGGCCACCCCGGTGGCAGCCGCCCCGAGCAGCAGGTCGAGCCCGCGCGCCGCCGCCATCGCCGCCGGGCCGGCCGGGGTGTGCTTCAGCCGGAGGTCGTACGCCCACACGGTCGCCGCCAGCCCCGTCGCGACCGCGAGGGCCGGGCGGCCGGCCCGTGCGGCGAGTCCCAGCCCCGCGGCCGTCAGCGCGCCCGCTGCCGCGAGGGCCGCGCCGGGTGCGATCCGGCCCGAGGGAATGGGCCGGTGCGGGCGGTCGATGGCGTCCTCGTCGCGGTCGGCCCAGTCGTTGAGCGCCATGCCCGCCTCGTACAGGCAGAGCGAGGCGCCGACGGCGAGCACGGTTCCGCGGTCGGGGCGCCGGCCGCTCGCCGCCGCCCCGGCGAGTGCGTCGCCGGGGACGGTGAAGAGCGCGGAGACGCGGAGCAGCTCCGCCCAGGCACGTGCCGTCACCGGTCCCCCCGCAGCGTCCCGGCGAAGGCGAGCAGCGCCATGTACTGCTCGAAGAGCGCGGCCGGGCCGCCGTCCGGGTCCTTGAAGTAGAAGCCGAGCTGGGGCAGCGGGCCGCTCATGCCCTGCTCGTGGGCGCGGGCCACCAGCCTGACGAGGTCGAGGACCAGGGGCGCGGCCAGTGCGGAGTCGCAGCCCTGCCAGGTGGTCTGGAGCACCATCCGTGCGCCGAGGAATCCGTCGAACGCGATGTGGTCCCAGGCGGTCTTCCAGTCGCCGAGGGCCGGTACGTCGTCGATGTGGACCTCGCCCTCGGGGGCGGTGCCCAGGGTGTCTGCGAGAACGCGTTCCTTCCCGGCGTTCTTGGCGGCGGCCGCGCCCGGGTCGGCCAGCGCCGCCCCGTCGCCGCCGCCCAGCAGATTGGTGCCCGACCAGGCCCGTACGGGGAGGGCGCGCTGCACGAACATCGGGGCGAGTACGGAGCGGAGCAGCGTCTGGCCCGTCTTGCCGTCGCGGCCCGCGTGAGGAAGTCCGCAGGCCGCGACGGCGTCCTGGAGTGCGGGGGTGCGCAGCCCGGTGGAGGGGGTGAAGTTGATGTAGGGGCAGCCGGCCCGCAGTGCCGCCGCCGCGTAGAGCGAGCTGGCGGGCAGCCTCGGATCGCCGGGGGCCGGTACGGGTTCCGTGGAGGCCACGTTGATGACGACCGTCCTGGCGAGGCCGTTGCGGTGTCCGAAGTCGGTGAGGTCGGCGGCGAACGCGGTGATGAGTTCCTCGTCGTCGCGGGTGTCGCCGGGCAGCGGGCCGCCGGGCCGGATCTCCGCGTCCGCGGCGGCGAGTTCGGCGTGCACCGCGGAGGGCAGATCGTGCGGCAGCACTCCACCGGCCGCCAGTGCCTCGGCCCGCTTGGGCAGTGGGCAGCCCGCGGTGTCGTGTCCGCCGAAGACCAGTGAGGTGAGTGCGGGCAGCCCGCTGTCGGTGAAGGGCGGGGTCTCGGTGACCATGCCTGCCGCCGGGTGGAGCCCTGCCGCGACCGCCGCGCACCCCGCGGTTGCGGTGGTGGCGACGGAGCCGCGTGCTCCGATGAACCAGACTCCGGTACGTACGGCGGGTGCTGACACGGGCTGCCTCCCTGGCTGGGGGTGCGGGCTGGGCGGAGCGGGTGGCGCTGTACGAGAGGGGACGGGGTCGGCCGGGGACGGCGGGCGGGGCGTTGTGCTCTCCCCCGCCCGCCGTCCCCGCGGTGGGTGTCCTAGGCCGAGGGCAGTTCCTTCAGCTGGATGTTGCGGAAGGAGACATGGTCGTCGGCGCTGTGGTTCTGGAGGCCGATGTAGCCGTTCTTCAGGCTCCGTACCGGATCGGTGTTGGTGAAGTCGTTGATCTTCACTCCGTTGAGGAAGACCTGGAGGCGTTCGCCCCGGACCTTGATCTCGTAGCTGTTCCACTGGCCGGGCGGGCGCAGGACCTGGTCACGGGCCTTGGCGTTCGCGGCCTTGAAGGTGTAGATCGATCCCGTGGTGCGGTCGGGTGCGTCGCTGGCGTCGATCTGGATCTCGTAGCCGTTGTTCACCGCGGACCAGGGGTCGTCGGACTCCGGGAAGCCGACGAAGATGCCGGAGTTGTCGTCGCCCTGCATCTTCCAGTCGAGCTTGAGCGAGTAGGAGCCCAGTTCCTTGGCCTGGTAGGTGAGCAGGCCCATGCCGCCCTGGGAGCGGAGTTCACCGTCGACGACGTCGAACTTCCCGGGGCCCGCCTGCTTCCAGCCTTCGAGCGTCTTGCCGTTGAAGATCGACCGGTAGCCGGTGTCGGGCTTGCAGTCGGCCTTCACCTGGCCGGCCGCGTACCGCATGCCGCCGAGGAGCAGCTTGCGGAAGTCCGGTTCGGCGTAGGACTCCTTGGTGTGGCCGAGGCCGGTGTAGAAGGAGCGGCCGCCCTGGTAGGTCTGGCACCAGGTGATGGGGTGGTCGCCCTTCATGGTGCCGCCGGTGTAGGTCGTCTCGTCGAGTGTGGCGAGGATCTTGGCCTGGCCTCGCGGATTGGTGCGGTAGTTGTACCACTCGTCGGTGCGGTTCCACTCGTCGGCGAGGCCTGCGGTGGCCGGATGCCTGTGGTCCTCGACGCGGACGGTGGCGGGCTGGATGGCGGGGTGCGAGGAGAAGTACGCCCCGACGAGTCCGCCGTAGAACGCCCAGTCGTACTCGGTGTCCGCCGCCGCGTGGACGCCCATGTAGCCGCCGCCGGTGGCCACGTAGTTCTCGAAGGCCTTCTGCTGGTCGGCGTTGAGCACGTCACCGGTCGTCGAGAGGAAGACGACGGCGTCGTAGCGGGCCAGGTTGCTGGTGGTGAACTGGCCGGCCGTCTCCGTGGCGTCGACGGTGATGTTGCTGTCCTTGCCAAGTTCCTTGAGCGCCGCGATGCCGTCGGGGATCGCGTCGTGGCGGAAGCCGGCGGTCTTCGAGAAGACCAGGATCCGCTTGGCGGTCTTGTCGGGGGCACTGTTGGACAGCTCGAAGTCGTCGATGTCGTAGAGCGCTCCCGCGCCTCCCTTGAAGACCAGGAAGAGTTCGGTGGACTTCTTCGGGACGCCGCGCAGGGGTACGTCGATGTCCTGGAAGTTGTCCCAGGCGCCGGTCACCGGTACGGGCGCGGAGCCGAGGATCTTGCCGGTCGCCGAGCCGGTCCGCACTTCGAGGAAGCCGCCGGCACCGCCGGAGGAGATCCGTGCGGTCAGCTTGGTGGAGCCGGTGAGGAGGTACGGCTTGAAGGAGATCCAGTCGTCGTTGTGGATGTCGCCGACCGTCTTGCCGCCGTGGGCGGTCGCCTTGTTCTGCGGGGCGACGCCGTGGGAGTCGCTGTAGTGCTCGGCCTGCCGGTGGCGCGGCTGGAGTTCGGCCTGGTCGTGGCCGGACAGGGCGGCCTGGCCGCCTCCCCCGCCGTCCGTGTAGGAGGCGTCGATGACGCCGAAGATGTTGGCGTTGGGGTCGTGTCCGCCGTCCATCTCCGTCTTGATGGTGCCGGTGCAGCCGTGTGCCGAGGTGATGGGGTGGCCGTGGCTGTCGTGCCCGAGGATGAAGCGGACCTCGATCTTCGAGCAGTCGATGGTGCCGTCCTCGGGGTCGGTGACGGTCACCTTGAACGGGATCTCGTCGCCGAAGGAGAACAGCTGCCCGTCACCGGGGAGCTCCAGCTTCACCACCGGAGCGGTGTTGCCGACCGTCACGTGGACGTTGGCCGAGCCCTTGCGGCCGGTGGGGTCCGTGGCGGTGACGGTGGCGGTGTAGGTGCCGTTCTTCTTGTACGTGTACGTGGGGTTGGCGGCGGTCGATGTGCCGCCGTCGCCGAAGTCCCAGCTGTAGCCGAGCGTGTCGCCGTCGGCGTCGGTGGTTCCGGCCGAGGAGAAGGCGACCTTGAGGGGTGCGGTGCCCGAGGTCTTGTTGGCGCTGGCCTCGGCGATCGGGGAGCGTCCGCCGGTGGCGTTCTCGATGCGGTAGAGCGCCGAGTTCTGGTCGCCGCCGAAGTAGCCGGTGCCGTAGTCCAGGACGTACAGCGCGCCGTCGGGGCCGAACGTCATGTCCATCACCTGGGTGCCCGACCACGGGAAGGCGTTGATGGACTTCACCGTGCCGTCGGTGTCCTGGTCGATGCGCTTGATCCAGCGCCGGCCGAACTCACCGGCGAAGAAGTTGCCGTCGTAGGCCTCGGGGAACTTCACCGGCGAGTCGAGGTCTGCGTCGTAGTGGTAGACGGGTCCGCCCATCGGGGACTCGGAGCCGGTGCCGAACTCGGGTACCGATCCGCCGTCGTACGGGATCCAGGCGGGCTGGGCCGGCGGCAGGTCGACCAGCCCGGTGTTGTACCGGGAGGTGTTCTTGGGTGCGGCGCAGTCGAAGGTCTCGCCGGAGGTCTTCGTCGCGAAGTCGTAGGCGACGAAGGGGTCGTTCTTGCCGGTGCAGAACGGCCAGCCGAAGTTGCCGGCCTCGGTGACGCGGGCGAATTCGACCTGGCCGCCGGGTCCGCGCTTGGGGTCGGCCGCACCGGCGTCGGGCCCGTAGTCACCGACGTACACGATGCCGGTGGGCTTGTCGACGGTGAAACGGAAGGGGTTGCGGAAGCCCATCGCGTAGATCTCGGGGCGGGTCTTGTCCGTGCCCGGGGCGAAGAGGTTGCCCCCGGGGACGGTGTAGGTGCCGTCGTCGGCGACCTTGATGCGGAGGATCTTGCCGCGCAGGTCGTTGGTGTTGCCCGAGGTGCGGCGGGCGTCGAACGCGGGGTTGCGGTCGGGCCGGTCGTCGATCGGGGTGTAGCCGTCGGAGGCGAACGGGTTGGAGTCGTCGCCGGTCGACAGGTACAGGTTGCCCTGCGCGTCGAAGTCGATGTCGCCGCCGACGTGGCAGCAGATGCCGCGCGAGGTCGGGATGTCGAGGACCTTCTTCTCGCTGGCGGTGTCGAGCGTGCCGTCCTCCTTGAGGACGAAGCGCGAGAGCCGGTTCACTCCGTCGAACTTGGCGAAGTCGGCGGCGGTGCCGTTCTCGGGGGCGTCGCCGGACGGGGTGTCCAGCGGGGGCGCGTAGTAGAGGTAGATCGCCCGGTTCTTGCTGAAGTCCGGGTCGACACCGACGCCCTGGAGGCCTTCCTCGTCGTGGGAGTAGACGGGGAGGACACCGGCGAGCGTGGTGTCGCCGCCACTGTCGGTGAGCCACAGCTCGCCGCCGCGCGCGGTGTGCAGGACGCTGCGGTCGGGGAGCACCGCCAGGGTCATGGGCTCGCCGGTCTCGGCCACGCCCTTGGCGAGGGTGACCTGCTGGAATTCCTCGGCCGCCGCGTCGGCGGCGGCCGGCGCGGGCGGCCCCGCCGCCGCGCCGGGCGTGGCGCCCAGGGCCAGGGTGGCAGCGGCGAGCAGGCCGCCGGTGAGCAGGGCGAGGGATTTACGGACGCGGAGCCGTGTTCTGCTCCTGTTTCCGGTCGGTTTTCTGTGCACGAGTGTCCTCCGGAGAGTGCCGGTTGTACGGGCGGGGTGCTGCCGTGCCGTGCTGCGCGGGGACTGCCGCGCGGGTCGTCCGGGGTGTGTGGGACACCGGCGACCCGGGTCATGTCATGTACACAATGCGGACCGTAGACCTGTTCGTCCAGGACGGAAAGCCCTTGCGCACCGGTCCGCTCGAACTTCTTCCTGCGCCAGGACAAAGCGGATGGGCAGGGGTGGGCGCGGGGCGGCCACGAAGCCCGCCGCCCCGGCCCGGACCGGGGACACCGTCCCCGGCGGGAGACCGTCAGCCCCCTCCTCGGAACCCAGTCCCGGGTGGGAGACCGTCAGTCCCCGCCCCGGAATTCAGTCCCCGCCCCCGAACGCCGCGTCGAACGACGCCGTCGGCGGCTCGAAGTCGTACCGCTTCAGCGTGGCGAGCGCCTCCGGCGCCCCAGCCAGCCGGTCCATCCCCGCGTCCTCCCATTCCACGGAGACCGGCCCGTCGTAGCCGATGGACCGGAGCATCCGGAAGACGTCCTCCCAGGGCACGTCGCCGTGACCGGCCGAGACGAAGTCCCAGCCGCGCCGCGGATCGCCCCAGGCCAGATGCGAGCCGAGCCGGCCGTTGCGGCCGTCCAGGCGCTTGCGCGCTTCCTTGCAGTCCACGTGGTAGATCCGGTCCCGGAAGTCGTACAGGAAGTTGACCGGGTCCAGGTCCTGCCAGACGAAGTGGCTCGGGTCGAAGTTCAGCCCGAAGGCCGCCCGGTGGCCCACGGCCTCCAGCGCGCGGTGCGTGGTCCAGTAGTCGTACGCGATCTCGCTGGGGTGCACCTCATGGGCGAACCGCACGCCCTCCGCGTCGAAGACGTCCAGGATCGGGTTCCAGCGCTCGGCGAAGTCCTCGTAGCCGCGCTCGATCATGTGCGGCGGAACCGGTGGGAACATCGCGACCAGGTGCCAGATCGAGGAGCCGGTGAAGCCGATGACGGTGCGCACCCCGAAGGCGGCGGCCGCGCGGGCGGTGTCCTTGAGCTCCTCGGCGGCCCGGCGGCGGACCCCTTCGGGCTCGCCGTCGCCCCAGATCCGCGCGGGCAGGATCCCCTGGTGCCGCTCGTCGATCGGGTCGTCGCAGACGGCCTGGCCGACCAGGTGGTTGGAGATCGCCCAGCACTTCAGTCCGTACCTGTCCAGCAGCTGCCGCCGGCTGTCCAGATAGCCGGGGTCGGCCAACGCCTTGTCGACCTCGAAGTGGTCGCCCCAGCAGGCGAGTTCGAGCCCGTCGTAACCGAAGTCCCGGGCGAGGCGGCAGACCTCCTCCAGCGGCAGGTCGGCCCATTGGCCGGTGAAGAGTGTGAAGGGACGGGGCATGGGCGGGACCTCCTAGAGAACCACGGGGGTGTGTACGGAGTTCTTCTCGGCGCTCTCCTCCACCGCGGCCAGCACCCGCTGCACCTGGAGCCCGTCGGCGAACGACGGTGCGGGAGCGGTCCCTTCGGCGATGGTGCGGACCAGGTCGCGGGCCTGGTGGACGAAGGTGTGCTCGTAACCGAGGGCGTGGCCCGGCGGCCACCACGCCTCCAGGTAGGGGTGCTGGGGTTCGGTGACGAGGACGCGCCGGAACCCCGCGGTGGCGGCGGGTTCGGTGTGGTCGTGGAAGGACAGTTCGTTGAGCCGTTCCAGGTCGAAGGCGAGCGATCCGCGCTCCCCGTTGATCTCCAGCCGCAGCGCGTTCTTCCGTCCGGCCGCCATCCGGGTCGCCTCGAACGAGGCCAGCGCGCCGGAGGCGAGACGGCCGGTGAACAGCGCCGCGTCGTCGACGGTCACCGCTCCTCTCGCACCCGTGTCCGCCGCGCCGGAGAGCCCGGCCGACGGGCCCGCGAGCCGGGGCCGTTCGCGTACGAAGGTCTCGCTGACCGCCGACACCCCGACCAGCGGCTCCCCCGCCAGATACTGGGCCAGGTCGACGATGTGCGCGCCCAGGTCGCCGAGCGCGCCCGAGCCCGCGCGTTCCCGCTCCAGCCGCCAGGTGAGCGGCGATTCGGGGTCCACGAGCCAGTCCTGGAGGTAGGCGGCGCGGACATGCCGCAGGGGGCCGAGGCGTCCCTCGGCGATCAGCTGCCGGGCGTAGGCGATCGCGGGCACCCTGCGGTAGTTGAAGCCCACCATCGCGACCTGGCCGCGGGCCGCCGCGCGCGCGGCGGCGGCGGTCATCGCCTCGGCCTCGGCCACCGTGTTGGCGAGCGGCTTCTCGCACAGCACGTGCTTGCCCGCCTCCAGGGCGGCGATGGCGATCTCGGCGTGGCTGTCGCCGGGGGTGCAGATGTCGACGAGTTGCACATCGTCCCGGGCGATGAGGGCGCGCCAGTCGGTCTCGGCCGCCGCCCAGCCGTGGCGGGCGGCCGCCGCGTCGACCGCCGCCCGGTCCCGTCCGCAGACCGCGGCGAGAGCCGGTCTCATCGGCAGGTCGAAGACGTGTCCCGCGGTGCGCCAGCCCTGTGAGTGGGCGGCGCCCATGAACGCGTATCCGACCATGCCGACTCCGAGCACCGGCACGCTCGTCGGCCGGTGCGTCGGCGGCGCTGCGGCCTCCTGATCCGTCTCTTCCCTACGGGCCATCCGGGCTTCCTCCTCGTCGGTCGTTCGATGGGTGCGGCGGGAGGGTCGGTCAGCACCCTCCCGCGGGGTGGATCAGCTGAAGCCCGTCGGCAGGTACTGGTCGATGTTCTCCTTGGTGACCACGGCCGAGTAGAGGGTGATACTGGTCGGGATCTCCAGCTCGGCCAGGCCGCCGACGCCCTTGCCCTGGGCCAGCGCGCGGGCCAGGTCGATGGCGGACGCGGCCATCGTCGGCGGGTAGAGCACGGTGGCCTTCAGCACACTGTTACCGGCCTTGATGGCGTCCATCGCGGACTTGGCCCCGGCGCCGCCGACCATCAGGAACTCGTCCCGGCCGGCCTGCTGGATGGCGCGCAGCGCGCCCACGCCCTGGTCGTCGTCGTGGTTCCACACCGCGTCGATCTTCTTCTGCGCCTGGAGGAGCTGGGCCATCTTCGCCTGGCCCGACTCGACGGTGAAATCAGCTGCCTGACGGGCCACCAGCTCGATGTTGGAGTAGTTCTTCAGCGCGTCGGCGAAGCCCTGGCTGCGCTGCTTGGTGAGCTCCAGGTTGTCGATGCCCGCCAGCTCGACGACCTTGGCGCCCGTCTTGCCCTTGAGCTGTTCGCCGATGTACGTGCCGGCGTTGAGGCCCATGCCGTAGTTGTCGCCGCCGACCCAGCAGCGGTAGGCCTGCGGGGAGGCGAAGACCCGGTCGAGGTTGACGACGGGGATGCCCGCCCGCATGGCCTCCAGCCCGACCTGGGTGAGCGCCTTGCCGTCGGCCGGGAGGATGACGAGGACATCGACCTTCTTGTTGATGAGGGTCTTGACCTGGCCGATCTGGGCGGCGGTGTCATTGGAGCCCTCGGTGGTCTCCAGTGTCACCTCGGAGTACGTGGCCGCCCGCGACTTGGCGTTCTCGTTGATGGCGTTGAGCCAGCCGTGGTCGGCCTGCGGACCCGCGAAGCCGATGGTGACGGGCTTGCCGGGCTTGTTGTCGGCGGCGGCTCCGGTGCTCTTGGCGGTGTCCTCGGTCTTGGGGTCGTTGCTGGTACAGGCGGTGAGGAGGGCGCCCGCGGAGACGGCCGCGGTGCCGAAGAGCAGTCGTCTGCGGCTGGTTTCTGGCATGGCTGTCGAACCCTTCATCCGGTGCGTGACATGTCACATGGGGCGAACGGGGCGGTCGGTGGGATGTGGAGCGTCAGGTCTCCCCGTGCTCCGATGTGCGGCGCTGGACCAGGACGGCGGCGACGATGATCGCGCCCTTGGCGATCTGCTGGACGTCGCTCTGCAGATTGTTGAGCGCGAAGATGTTGGTGATGGTCGTGAAGACCAGGACGCCGAGCACGGAGCCGACGATGGTGCCGCGCCCGCCGCTGAGCAGGGTGCCGCCGATGATCGCGGCCGCGATGGCGTCGAGCTCGTAGAGATTGCCGTTGGTGTTCTGGCCCGAGCCGGACAGGATGATCAGCATGAAGGCGGCGATGCCGCAGCACAGTCCGGAGAGCAGATAGAGGAGGAGCCGCTGGCGCCGTACGTCGATGCCGGCCAGCCTGGCTGCCTCCGCGTTGCCGCCGACCGCGACCGTACGCCGTCCGAAGGTCGTACGGTTCAGCACCAGCCAGCCGATGACGGTGACCGCCGCGAACATCATGACCAGGGGCGGGATGCCGAGGACGTAGGAATCGGGCAGGCCCAGGTCGAGGACGGACGTGACGGTGACGATCTGGGTCTTGCCGTCGGTGATCTGGAGCGCCAGGCCGCGGGCCGAGGCGAGCATGGCCAGCGTCGCGATGAACGGCACCATCCGCCCGTACGCGACGAGCAGCCCGTTCACCAGCCCGGCGGCGAGTCCGACGGCGATCGCGGTGAACAGGATGCCCGCGAAGCCGTACTCCTGGGTGGCGACCGTGGTCGCCCAGACGGAGGCGAGCGCGACCATCGCACCGACCGACAGATCGATACCGCCGCTGGTGATGACGAAGGTCATCCCGACGGTGACGACACCGATCACGGAGGCCTGCGTCAGGATCAGCTGGAGGTTCCCGGTGTCCAGGAAGGCGTCGGGCTCGGTGATTCCGCCGACGGCGATCAGTACGGCGAGGACGCCGATGAGCGAGAGGTTGCGGACGTCCACGCGCGGGCCCCGGCCGCGCGGGGGTGCGTCCTTCGTCCGGGGTCCGGGGACCGGGGCGGGGGCGGCCCCGCGGTCCGGCCCGCCCTGCTGCGCCGAGGAGACGGGCTGCGTCATGACGTCGGGCTCCCTTCCATCACTAGGTCGAGTACGCGGTGCTCATCGAGCTCCCGGGCGTCCGCCGTGTGCACGACGCGGCCCTCACGGAGCACCAGCACCCGGTCGGCGAGGCCCAGCACTTCGGGCACCTCGCTGGAGACGAGCAGGACGGCGAGGCCTTCGTCGGCCAGCCGGCGGATCACGGCGTACAACTCGGCGCGGGCTCCGACGTCGACACCGCGGGTCGGTTCGTCGAGCAGCAGGACCCGGCAGCCGCGCAGCAGCCAGCGGGCCAGGACCGCCTTCTGCTGGTTGCCGCCGGAGAGCGTGCGGACGGGGGTGTCCGGGTTGTCGGGGCGCAGCGAGAGTTCGCGGGTGGCCTCGCGGGCCGCCCGGCGTTCGGCCCCGCGGTCGATCCAGCCGGCTCTGGAGAAACGGGACATCGAGGAGACGGAGACATTGCGGGTGACGGATTCGAGCATCAGCAGGGCCTGCGCCTTGCGTTCCTCGGGGGCGAGGCCGATGCCCGCGGCGACGGCCGCACGGACGCTGCCGGGCCTCAGCTGCTTGCCGGCCACCTTCACCCGTCCGGCGGTCGGCCTGCGGGCACCGTAGACGGTCTCCAGGATCTCGGAGCGGCCCGAGCCGACGAGCCCGGCCAGTCCCACGATCTCGCCGGGCCTCAACTCCAGGTCCACCGGGGCGAATTCCCCCTTCCTGGTCAGCCCCTCGACCGTCAGGACGGGCTCCGTCGCGTCCGCTCCCGGACGGCTCGTGGTGCGGGGCGGGAAGACGTACTCGACCTTGCGGCCGGTCATCATGGCAACGATGTCGTGTGTCGGTGTGGACTCGGCGGGCAGCCCGACGGCCACCGCCCGGCCGTCCTTGAGCACCGTCACCCGGTCGCCGATCCGGCGGATCTCCTCCAGGCGGTGCGAGATGTAGACGACGGCGACCCCGTCGGCGGTGACGGAGGCGACGATACGGAAGAGGTTGTCGACCTCGTCCGGGTCGAGCGCGGCGGACGGCTCGTCCATGACGATGAGCCGTACGTCGTGCGAGAGCGCCCGCGCCATGGAGACGATCTGCTGCTGGGCGGCGGACAGCGCGCCGACCGGGCTGGCCGGGTCGATCTCCGGGTGGCCGAGCCGCTTCAGCAGTGCCCCGGCGGCCGTGCGGCCCTCGCGGGTGCGGACGACGAAGCGGGCGGTGGTGGGTTCATGGCCGAGGAAGATGTTCTCGGCGACCGACAGTCCCTCGACCAGGTCCAGTTCCTGGTAGATGGTGGCGATGCCCAGACGCATGGCGGCGATCGGCGACTTCAGCGCGACCGGTGCGCCGCGCCAGGTGATCTCGCCGCCGTCGGGCTGGTGGGCCCCGGCGAGCACCTTGATGAGGGTGGACTTGCCGGCGCCGTTCTGCCCGAGGAGACAGTGGACTTCGCCGGCCTGGACCTCCAGGTCCACGCCGTCGAGGGCGCGTACTCCGGGGAACGACTTGGTGATGCCGGACATGGTGAGCAGGGGTGGTTCTGGTGCCATGACGAATCCCCTCGGCGAATGGGGCCGGTGAGCGGGCAGGGCTGTACCAGGAGCGGTGGTGCGGTGTTCCCGGCGCTCCCGGTGTTTCCGGGGTGCGCCCGTGCGCGGCCGGCCCGGGGGTCAGGCCGGCGAGAAGAGGTGGTCGCTGATGAGCCGGGCGGCGCCGATCACTCCGGCGGCCGGCCCCAACTCGCCCAGCACGATGGGAAGGTTGCCGGTCGCCAGCGGCAGCGACTGGCGGTAGACCTGGGTCCGGACACTGGCGAGGAGGGTGTGCCCGAGGCCGGTCACACCGCCGCCGATCACCACCAGGCCGGGGTTGAAGAAGCTGACGAGTCCCGCGATGACCTGGCCGACCCGGTTGCCGCCCTCGCGGATCAGGTCGAGCGAGGTGGCGTCACCGGCGGCCGCTGCGGCCGCCACATCGGCGGCGGTGAGTTTCCCGGCCGCTTCGAGACGGCCGGCGAGCTCCGCCGACCGCCCGGTGCGTGCCGCGTCCTCCGCGTCGCGGGCGAGCGCGGCACCACTGAAGTGGGCCTCCAGGCAGCCCCGGTTGCCGCAGGCGCAGGCCCGGCCCTCGGGTTCCACCTGGATGTGGCCGATGTCCCCGGCGCTGCCGGTCGTACCGCGGTGGACCTCGCCGCCGACGACGATGCCGCAGCCGATTCCGGTGCCGATCTTGACGCAGAGGAAGTCGCCCACGGAGCGCGCGACGCCCGCGTGCTGTTCCCCCATCGCCATCAGGTTCACATCGTTGTCGACCATGACGGGGCAGCCCAGTTCCTGGCTGAGCGCCTCGCGGACCGGGAAGCCGTCCCAGCCGGGCATGATCGGTGGTGCGACCGGCACGCCTTCGGGGAAGCGGACCGGTCCGGGTACGCCGATCCCGGCGCCGTCGAAACCCTCGGCGAGCCCCGAGGCCCGGAGCTTGGCCGCCATGGACAGCACCTGCTCGAAGACGGCGACGGGGCCTTCGCGTACGTCCATCGGGTGGTTGAGGTGACCCAGGACCTCCAACTCGGCGTTGGTGACGGCCACATCGACGGAGGTGGCGCCGATGTCCACGCCCAGGAAGCGCAGTTGTGGTGCGAGCCGGATGTTGTGCGAGCGGCGCCCGCCGCGGGAGGCGGCGAGCCCGTCGGCCACCACGAGCCCGGTCTCCAGCAGTCTGTCGACCTCGACGGCGAGCTTGGAGCGGGAGAGATCGACCTGATCCCCCAGCTGTGCCCGGGAGTTGGGCCCGCCGTCGCGCAACAGCCGGAGCAGTCGCGCCTGATGCGCATTCGCGGGTCGTGCCGTCATACGTCTCACGCGCCCCTCCCCGCCACATCGGCCTGTACGTCGGGCTTTCGAGGGGAACGTAGCAGCGGTTGCCGGGAGTGGGAAGAAGTTGCGCAGGAATCCACCACAACTTTCTCCACACCGAGGACAAAGCTGTCCGGCCGCCCTCACGAGCCGGACCTCGAAGGGACCGGCCGACCCGGACTCTCAGCGCAGGATTCCGGCCTGCCGGGCGGCCCGCAGCCAGGACGGGAACTCCGACAGAACCCTGTCGTACAGCTCCTGGTCGGAGATCCTCTCGATGTCGTCGACGGCGAAGAAGCCGACGTTGTCGACCCGGCGGCCCGGCATGGTGTCGAAACGTTCCAGCACGCCGTACCGGGAACTGCCGAGTCCGACGAACTGCCAGAAGACCGGCTCCTCGGCGGCCGCCCGCAGCTCCGTCTCGATCTCCTGGTTGCGGTACACACCACCGTCCGAGAAGAACAGGACCAGCGTCGGATCGGGCGCCGGGTGCTCGCGCACGAAGGCCCGCACCTCGGCGATGACCTTCTGCTCCTCGTTCTGGATGCCGACCGTACGCATGTCGATCTGGCCGGGGACCAGCCCCTTGGGCGGCTTCCTGCGCCCGAAGCCGAAGGTCTGCCCCACGCGTACGTGCAGCCTCAGCCACTCGGGCAGGTCACCGGCGGCGAGGTCGGGCAGCCGGGCCGGGTTGCTGGCGAACGTCCACGCCTGCATCTCGCCGTCGTCGTCGAGCTGGGCCGCGACGGCCACCATCCGCTCGGCGACCCCCGCCACCGTGCCCCGCAGGTAGAGGCCGCCCATCGAACCCGACGCGTCGAGGACGAGGACGACGCGTGCGCGCAGCTCCGGCACACCGTGCTTGCTCAGGCTGACCAGGACCTGCCGCTTGCGCAGCGACAGGCGCTCGCGCATCTCCACGGGCAGGCTCTCCTCGCCCTTGGCGAGCCGGGGGCGGGGTTCTCCTCCGGCGTGCCCCGGCGCGGGGGCGGGGAACGACGGCACGGGGGCGGGGTACGCCGGTGCGGGGGCGGGATACGGAGGCGTCTCGGCCGGGGAGCCGGGCCCGGCCGCGGACTGTTCCTCGTCGACGCTGATCCCGAAGTCGGTCGCCAGTCCCGCCAGCCCGCTCGCGTAACCCTGGCCGACCGCGCGGAACTTCCAGCCGCCGTCGCGGCGGTAGAGCTCGCCGCCGATGAGCGCGGTCTCCGTCGCGGCGGCGATGTCGAAGCGGGCCAGTTCGGCGCCGGACTCAGCGTCGAGCAGCCGCAGACACAGTTCCGGCACCTGACCGAATGTGCCGCCGTCGGCGGACGCGCAGAGCGCGACGCGCTCGATGTCCGGCCCCAGCGCGCCCAGTCGGACGTCCAGCGAGTCGCTGCCGGGCTGTCTGCCGACGTGCCGCACGGCGCCCGAAGCGTGCCGGGGCTGGTTGTAGAAGACGAAGTCGTCATCGGATCGCACCCGTCCGCCACGGGTCAGCAGCAGTGCGGAAGCGTCCACGTCCGGCACTCCGGCCCCTGCCGACCAGTCGAGTACGGCCCTGACCGCAGAGGCCGCGAGCGGTATGTTGGCGCCTTTGCTCAGTGTCGTCACACCGGCAAGTCTGCCCGCCGCCCGGCCGGACCCGCGGCGACGGCCCCCGCGACTCCCCGGTCGGGGCGGAGGCCGGTCCGGACGAGCGCCCCGGTCAGCCCTGCTCGCGCTGGTGGTACGTCTTGCGCGTGTGCTCCGTGTGGGAACGCATGATCTCCGTGGCCCGCTGTCCGTCGCGCGCGGAGATCGCCGCGATCAGCGAACGGTGCTCGATCCACGACTGGGCACCGCGCCGACGGGCCACCGGCGTGTAGTACCAGCGGACCCGGCGGCCCACCTGACCGGCGAGCTCGGAGAGGACGACATTGCCCGCCAGCTCCATGACCTTGGCGTGGAAGGCCGCGTTGGTGGCGACCGCCAGGTCCACGTCGTCGTCGGCGACGGCCTGCTCGCCCTTGGCGCAGAGCTCCTCCAGGGCCGCGATGCCCTCCGTTCCGGAGTTGGCCGCGGCGAGACGCGCGGCCTCGGCCTCCAGGAGAGTGCGGACCGAGAGCAGCTGGTCCGCCTCCTCCTCCGTGGGCTCGTGCACGAACGCGCCCTGGGCGGGCCGGAGATCGACCCACCCCTCGGTGTTCAGCCGTTGCAGGGCCTCGCGCACCGGCTGGCGGGAGACCCCGAGATGGCCTGCCAGCTCGCTCTCGACCAGGTGCTGGCCGGGGCGGAGCGCACGCGTCGTGATGAGTTCGAGCAGCGCCTCGTAGACGCGTTCGCGCAGCGGACCGGGCCGTTCCAGCTTCGGCACGGCCCCTTGCGGCAGTCCTGTGGACAACATCGCGGTCCCCCTCCAGCCGACGAGCACCCATTGCTTATCGTCTACAGTCTACCGAGCACAATGCCCCTCAGGGACAGCGGATCACCTGACCCGCGTACGAGAGATTCCCGCCGAAGCCGAAGAGCAGGACCGGCGCACCGCTGTGGACCTCGCCGCGTTCCACCAGTTTGGACAGGGCCATCGGGATCGAGGCCGCGGACGTGTTGCCGGAGTCCACGACATCCCTGGCGATGACCGCGTTGACCGCGCCGATCTTCCTGGCGACGGGTTCGATGATCCGCAGATTGGCCTGGTGCAGCACCACCGCCCCCAGGTCCTCGGGCGCCACTCCGGCCTTCTCGCACACCTTGCGGGCGATGGGCGGCAGCTGCGTGGTGGCCCAGCGGTAGACGGACTGCCCCTCCTGCGCGAAGCGCGGGGGCGTCCCCTCGATCCGTACGGCGTTCCCCATCTCCGGCACCGAACCCCACAGCACGGGACCGATCCCGGGCCCGGCCGCCCCGTCCGGCTCCGCGACCACGACCGCCGCGCCGGCCCCGTCGCCGAGCAGGACACAGGTGCTGCGGTCGGTCCAGTCGGCGATGTCCGCCATCTTGTCGGCACCGATGACCAGCACGCGCTCGGCCGCCCCGGCCCGGATCGCATGGTCGGCGGTGGCGAGGGCGTGGGTGAAGCCGGAGCAGACCACGTTGATGTCCATCACCGCGGGCGAGCCCATCCCGAGCCGGGCGGCGACGCGCGCCGACATGCTCGGCGAGCGGTCGATCGCGGTCGAGGTGGCGACCAGCACCAGATCGACCTCGGCCGGCTCCAGCCCCGCCGCGGCCAGCGCCTTGGCCCCCGCGTACGCGGCCATCTCGTCCACCGGCTCGTCCGGCCCCCCGACGTGGCGGGTCCTGATGCCGACCCGACTGGTGATCCACTCGTCGCTGGTATCGACCATGGCCGCCAGATCGTCGTTGGTGAGCACTCTGGCGGGCTGATAGTGGCCGAGCGCCACGACACGTGAGCCGGTCATGTACAGGGTCCCCTCGCTACGGATGGCAGGAACCATCCAGTCTTGGTCGCTACCGTCCGGTACAGGGGCACGTGTTCCCACAGGAATAGCGTCCGGCCGTTGGAGGCTTGACAACAGACTTGCCCCTTACAAAGGCATTTTGTAGACAAAACTCCGGTGCTCGGCCTCCTGCCCTGACGCGAAGTCACGCCGCGTGTGCAGGACAATGACATCGCCGGGCCGTCTCTCCGCCTCTCCGCACGATGATCCGGTGTCCGGGGCAGCATCCGCAGCAAGGGCCGGTTCGGCTTCCACCACGTACCGGTTCGGCTCCCACCACCTACAGAATCGGGTTCAACCGCCATGGGTCGGGTCACCGAGCGTCGCCGCACCATCCGCATCCGGGACGGAGCCGTCTCCACCCGCCCCGATACGCTCGTCGCCGAGGAGCCCCTGGAGATCCGGCTGAACGGCAAGCCGCTCGCCATCACGATGCGCACACCGGGTGACGACTTCGCCCTGGCGGCCGGGTTCCTGGTGAGCGAGGGCGTCATCGGCGACGGGTCCGAGGTGCAGTCGATCGTCTACTGCGCCGGAGCCACCGCCGACGGCGTCAACACGTACAACGTGGTCGATGTGCGGCTCGCCCCCGGCGTCCCGGTCCCCGACATCACGCTCGAACGCAATGTGTACACCACCTCGTCCTGCGGGCTGTGCGGCAAGGCGAGCCTCGACGCGGTACGCACCACGACCCGGCACCCGGTCGCCGACGCTCCCCCGCTCCGGGTCGGGCCCGCCCTGCTCTCCGCCCTCCCCGACCGGCTGCGCGCCGCGCAGCGGGTCTTCGACCGGACCGGGGGGCTGCACGCGGCGGCGCTGTTCTCCGAGACGGGTGAGCTGCTCGACATCCGGGAGGACGTCGGGCGGCACAACGCGGTCGACAAGCTGGTCGGCCGGGCCCTCACCGACCACCGGCTGCCGCTGTCCCGGGCGATTCTGCTGGTGTCGGGGCGGGCCTCGTTCGAGCTGGCCCAGAAGGCGGTGATGGCCGGGATCCCGATGCTCGCGGCGGTCTCGGCGCCCTCGTCCCTCGCGGTCGATCTGGCGGCCGAGTCCGGACTGACCCTGG
This sequence comes from Streptomyces sp. DvalAA-43, assembly GCF_900091725.1. Classification (GTDB taxonomy): domain Bacteria; phylum Actinomycetota; class Actinomycetes; order Streptomycetales; family Streptomycetaceae; genus Streptomyces; species Streptomyces pulveraceus. The sequence continues at coordinate 210,287 of NZ_FMBW01000094.1, forward strand.
TCGGCTTCCTCCGGGGCCCTTCGATGAACGTGTACGCGGGCGAGCACCGGATCGCGCTGGAAACGACGGACGGCCAGGACTGACGCGCCCCGCCCGCCCGCACCGGCGAACGGACCGGACAGACCGGGGTCCGGCCGACGCGAGGCCCCTCGCGCCGACCGGATCCGGCTCAGCTCATCGCGGCGGCCTCCCGCGCCACCGCTCCGCCCGCCGGGCTCTCCTCCCGCGCATCGCGCGAGCGGCGCTTGGCGATCACGGCGCACACCATCAGCTGCATCTGATGGAAGAGCATCAGCGGCAGGACGGCGAGGGACGCCTGAGCCCCGAACAGCACGCTCGCCATCGGCAGCCCCGAGGCCAGGCTCTTCTTCGAACCGGCGAACTGGATGGCGATCCGGTCCTCCCGGTCGAAACCGAGCCGCTTCCCCCCGTACCAGGTCAGCGCGAGCATCAGGGCGAGCAGCAGCACCTCGGCACCGAGCAGCGCCCCGAGCCGGGCCGGGGTGACCTGGTGCCAGATGCCCGCGACCATGCCTTCGCTGAAGGCCGTGTAGACGACGAGCAGGATCGAGCCGCGGTCGACGTAGCCGAGGACCTTCTTGTGGCGGGTGATGAAGCCGCCGATCCAGCGGCGCAGCAGTTGCCCGGCGACGAAGGGCAGCAGCAGCTGGACCCCGATCTTCAGCAGCGCGTCCGCCGAGAACCCGCCGCCGTCGTTGCCGAGCAGGGCGGCCGCGAGCAGCGGGGTGAGGAAGATCCCGGCGATCGAGGAGAAGGAGCCCGCGCAGATCGCCGCGGGCACGTTGCCGCGGGCGATCGAGGTGAAGGCGATCGACGACTGGATGGTCGACGGGACGAGGCAGAGGAAGAGGAAGCCGCTGTACAGCTGCGGCGTCAGGACATACGGCACCAGCCCCCGGCCCGCCAGGCCGAGCAGCGGGAACGCCACGAAGGTGCAGATCAGTACGGTGAGATGAAGCCGCCAGTGCTTGAGGCCGTCCAGCGCCTCGGCGGTGGAGAGCCGGGCGCCGTACAGGAAGAAGAGGAAGGCGACCGCTCCGGTCGAGGCACCGCCCGCCGCCTCCGCGGCGGTCCCTGACGCGGGCAGTACCGCCGCGAGCACGACGGTGCCGATCAGCGCCAGGATGTACGGGTCGAGCGGCAGCCAGGACGGCAGCTTCAGGGTGCGGCGACTCATGTGCTCCACAGGTTCTCTTGGTTCTGATCGTGCCCTCTCCATGCTGCTCCCCATCGGCGCGATCGGGAATCCCGCACACCGCTCTCACTGTCATCACGGTGCGCGATAGCCTGGCGCCATGTACGACCCCGCACAGCTCCGTACCTTTCTCGCCGTCGCCCAGACGCTGAGCTTCACCCGGGCCGCGCGCCGGCTCGGGGTGCGGCAGTCCACCGTGAGCCAGCATGTGCGGCGCCTGGAGGATGCGGCGGGGCGGCAGCTGTTCGTCCGGGACACGCACCGGGTCGACCTCACCGTGGACGGCGAGGCGATGCTGGGCTTCGCGCGGACGATACTCGCCGCCCATGAGCGGGCCGCGGCCTTCTTCACCGGGACCCGGTTGCGCGGGCGGCTGCGGTTCGGGGTCTCCGAGGATTTCGTGCTGACCCGGCTGCCGGAGATCCTGGAGTCGTTCCGCCGCGACCACCCGGAGGTCGAGCTGGAGCTGACGGTGGAGCTCTCCGGCACGCTGCATCAGCGGCTGGCGGCAGGCCGGCTCGATCTGGTGCTCGCCAAGCGGCGCGCCGGGGACACCCACGGCGAGCTGGTCTGGCAGGACACGCTCGCCTGGATCGGCGCACCCCAGCTGCGGATCGACCCGGACCGTCCGGTTCCGCTGATCCTCTTCCCGCCGCCGGGCATCACCCGGGCCCGCGCCCTGGAGGTTCTGGAGGAGCACGGCCGGCCCTGGCGGGTGGCCTGCACCAGCACCAGTCTGAGCGGACTGATCGCGGCGGCCCACGCGGGGCTGGGCGTGATGGCCCACAGCCGGGGACTGATCCCGACGGGCCTGGCACCGGTCCCGGCCAGGGCCGGGCTGCCGGAGCTGGGCGGCGTGGATTTCGTCCTGTCGCACGGCCGCCGCCGCGACGGGGCGCACGAGGCTGCGGACGCGCTGGCGTCAGCGATCCTGGCGGGCGGCAACCGGCTGATCCCGGCCTTGGGGAACATCGGTACAACGGTCATCGGCGAGAACGATCTTGGTCGGCCGGCACAGTGATCGGATGCCGCGCCGGGCTTCCGGGGAAGTGCGGGACCCGGACGCGGTCGAGTTCGACGGTGACGGTGACGGTGACGAACGAGGGGCGCTGCCGCAGCGCTCTTCCGCGGGCCGGGCGGTCGTTGAACGGGGCGGACGGGACCGGGCGAGGGCCAGGACAGCGAAGGGGCCCGGAGGGATCCGGACCTCCGTGGCTCCAGCGGGTCAGAGCCCTGTCAGAGGGCCGGAGCGTCGGAGATGCGATAGCCCACCCCGGGCATCGTCATGATGACCATCGGGCTGCCCAGCTTGCGGCGCAACCTGCCGATGGTGACGGTCACCGTGTTGGTGAAGGGATCGGCGTTCTCGTCCCATACCTGTTCCAGCAGGTCCTCGGCGCTCAGGAAGCCTGGACTGGCGCGCAGCAGCGCCTCCAGGACGGCGAACTCCTTGACGGACAGCTCCAGCGGACGGCCGTCACGCAGGGCGTTCCGGCGTACCGGGTCGAGTTCGAGGCCGGCGGCACGCAGCGTGCGGGCCCGCGCGGCCGGCCTGCGGCGGGCCAGGGACCGGATGCGCAGGATCAACTCCGGGAAGTGGAAGGGCTTGCCGAGGTAGTCGTCGGCGCCGAGGGTGAGACCGCTGACCCGGTCGCCGGGAGCCCCGGCCGCGGTCAGCATCAGCACCATCGCGCGGTCGTCCCGCTCGGTGATCATCTGGCAGAGCGTGTCGCCGTGGATGCCGGGCAGGTCGCGGTCGAGGACCACCACGTCGTAGACGTTCAGATCGAGCTTGGCGGCGGCGGCCAGACCGTCGTGGGCAATGTCGACGGCCATCCCCTGATCCCGCAGTCCCTCGGCGACGACCTCGGCCAGCGACCTCGCGTCCTCCACGACCAGAATTCTCATGGTGTCACCCCGTCCGAACGGGCTGCCGACGGCAACGCCGCCACGACGCGCAGGCCGCCCTCCGGCCGGGCCTGAAGCGCGAGGCGGCCGTCGTGTGCCGCGACGATCGCCGCGACGATCGACAAGCCCAGGCCTGAACTCCCCTCCGGCCCCGTCCGGTCGGTGCCGAGCCGCTCGAACGGCTGCGTCAGCCGGTCCACCTGGTCCTGGTCGAAGATGCGCCCGCCGGTCTCGACGACCAGGCGTGCTTCCGTAGCGGTGTGCTCGGTGGAAATCCGGACCCAGCCGCTCTCCTGGTTGTGCACGATCGCGTTGTCGACCATGTTCTCCACCATCCGGAACAGCAGCGCCTCGCTCCCCTCAGTCCGGACGTTCGCCCGCACCTCGTCGTCGACGGTCAGCGCCTTCGCGGCGATATCGGCGGTCCGGGCGGCCAGCGCCCTTCGCGCCAGCTCGCCGAGCGACACGGGGGTCCGGTCGGCCAGGGTGCCGTGCTGCGCCCGCGCAAGGACGAGGAAGCCGTCCAACAGGTGATCCACCCGGTCGAGCTCGGCCCGCAGTCGGCCGGCGAGTGCGACGGTCTGTGCCGCCGGCTCCGGTTTGGCGACGGCGACGTCCAGCGACGCCCGCATCGTCGCCAGCGGTGTACGCAGTTCGTGCGAGGCGTTGCCGACGAACCGGCGCTGTGCGACGAACGAGACTTCGAGGCGTTCCAGAAGACCGTCGACCGTGTCGGCGAGCTCCTTGACCTCGTCGACAGGTCCGGCCACGGCGAGCCGCTGATACAGGTTCTCCGCGGAGATCCGCCGTGTCGCCGCGGTGATCAGCCGCAACGGGCGAAGCACCCGGTCGGCGAGGATCCGGCCGAGCAGGAGCGAGACGCCCGCCATCACCGCCAGCGCGATCAGCGAGCCGACCAGCAACCGGTGGTTCTGTTGCGCGTGCACCTCCGAGAGCTGCCTCCCCAGGTCCCGGATCCGCTGCTCGGCCGAGGCGAGGTCGGATCTGCCCGCCGGGACCTGTTCCGGGACCTGTCCCGGAATCCCTTCGGGGGCGAGCGTGGTCACCCGGGTGCCGGACATCAGGTAGATCAGGGCGAGCAGTACGGTTCCGGACCCGAGGAACCCACCGGCGTACAAGATCGTGAATCGTCGGCGGACGGTCCCACCCCACGGCTTGCCCATGGTCCACCACCCTTTCGCGTCCGGCCGGACCCAGCATGCCCAACCGCACCTAACAACGATGTGACAGTTGCGGTTCGGACCACGTCACGGCCGGATCCGTAGACCGGAACCATGTTTCCTACCAGAGAACAACTCCGGCGGGAGTGGACCGAGTTCCGGCGGGTGGGCCGGCTGATCGCGATGGCGGTCGCGGCCCTGGCCGTCGTCGCCCTGGGTCTGCACTACGCGTTCGGCAACCACGCCTCGTGCGGCGGCCCCTGCCCGGCCGAACCGACCGGGCCGGACGGCTCCCTCGTCAACGACCAGTTCTCCTTCCTGCACCGCGACATGGGCACCGACGGCAGCATCACGGTCCGGATGACGTCCATGACGGGAACGATCACCTACCCGCCACCGGACCACGATCGGATCGTCCGGGGACTGGTGCCGTGGGCGAAGGCCGGGATCATCATCAAGGACGGTGTCCGCCAGGGGTCCTCCTACGCAGCGCTGATGGCCACCGGCCGACACGGCGTGCGGATGCAGTACGACTACCGTCATGACATCGCCGGCAGCGGCAGGGGCGTCGCGGGTGGCGCGCCGCGCTGGCTGCGGCTGACCCGGTCGGGTGACACCGTCACCGGCCATGAGTCCGCCGACGGCACGAAGTGGACGAAGGTCGCCACCGTGCGGCTGCCCGGGCTTCCCGAGACCGTGCAGGTCGGCCTGTTCGCGGCCTCCCCCGGAGACCTGACGCTGCGGCGGACCGGCCTGGGCGGCGCCACGGAACAGGTGCGCTGGACGCAGGCCGGCGGCACCTTCGACAACATCGCCCTCCAGGGCGCAGCCGCCGGGGAATGGAGCGATGACGCCGTCGGCGAACGGAACCGGACGGACTGGGAGAAGTACCACCTGGCGTCCGGGGCGGTGGAGAAGAAAGGCACGATCACCGTCACCGGCACCGGCGACATCGGCCCGGCAGGCGCCGAGGACGGCGCCCGCCCGGTGGAACGCGCCCTGAGCGGCCTGGCCCTGGCGTTGCTCATCGTGCTCGTGGTCGCCGTGCGGTTCGCCGCTACCCGGCACCGAGCCGGGCCCGCGGACGGCACTCCGGTCACCCGCCCCCGCCTCGCGGCGAAGGCGATCGTCGTCGCAGCCGTCACGTTCGTGACCACTGTCCTCGCCCTTGGCATCGTGATCCCGGCCGGCGTGACGATCCTGAAGAACAACGGGATCCCCGTCATCGGGGTGTCCGCGCTCACCGGAACACGGGTCGTCGTCGGCACGGCCGGCGCCCTCGCCCTCGCCGCCGTGCTCGCCCTCGCGCTCGGCTCCCTTCTGCGGCGCGCCTGGCCGGCGATTCTCGTTGCCGTCCTGACGATCGCGGTCCCGTACGTGGTGACCTCCGTCCCGCTGCTCGCCGACGGCCTGTCGCAGTGGCTGCTGCGGGTCACTCCGGCCGCCGGCTTCGCCGTCCAGCAGACCCTCGTCGAGTATCCGCAGGCCGTCGCCCACTACGCCCCCTCCGCCGGATATTTCCCGCTTCCGTGGTGGGCCGGGATCGCCGTGCTGTGTGGGTACGCGGCGGTGCTCCTGGGGCTCGCTCTGAACCGCCTGCCGCAGAGCGACGAACGGGCCGGGCAACCGGTGGACCGGGAGTGACCCCTGACGGCGCCGGGGTTCGCGATCTCCCGCGCCGGGTGCGGCTCTGCACCCCGATGGCGTCCGCCCCGTGAAGCGCGGGGTTCGGAGCAGGCGCTCGGGCGGCTTGCTCCGGACCCCGCCCCCGGAAGGTCAGTTGACGGCCAGGACCGCCGTGTTGTTCGTGAGGTCCGGGTCGAAGTCGAAGGGGTACTCGCCGAACTCGCCGAACGCGGGGTGGATGCTCACGGCACCGGTCGCACCGGGCACCACGGTGTCGATGCGCACGGAGAACGCGAACGTGCGCCGGGTGTCTTCCAGCACCCAGTACCGCAGGGCGCAGTCGTAGCGCGGGGCGCCCGTCCGGTTCGGGTAGTAGCCGCCGCCGAGGGTGTGCGGGGAGCAGCCGGACGGCACACCGGTGACCGTGGTGCCTTCGGGCACGATCAGCCGGACCCCGGCGACCGGGTCGCCGGAGCCGAGGTTCCCGAACCAGGCCGGGCCGTTGTTCTTGAACGTGAGTTCGGCCGTGGCCGTCTCGCCCGCCGCACCGGAGATGACGTCGCCGGTCACGGAGAAGTCCGCGGTGTTCTCCGCACCGATCTGGAGGATCGCGTAGTTGTTCTGGGAGTCGATGTCCTCGGCGCCGTCGCCCGGCTGGACGTCGATGTCCAGCCGCTCGTTCAGCGCGTGCGGGGCCAGTCGCACCGTCAGCGGCTCGGGCAGCTCGAAGGAGTCGCCCGGCGCCAGCACCCGGTCGAAGGTGCAGACCGCATGTTTCGACGGGGCGTAGTCGTTGTCGTCCGTCGTGGTGTAGGTGCAGGCGTCGTACCGGGTCAGATCCGTCAGGCCGTACGAGGCGGACAGCTTGACGGTGAACCCGTTCGCGCTCCGGTTGCCGTTGTTGGTGACCTTGAACGGGATCGTCCGCTCGTCGCCGGGCCGGCCGTCCTCGATGTCGGCGACGGGGTCGATGGCGAGGTCGGGCCCCGCGCCGACGGTGAGCGTGGTGTCGAAGCTCTCGTGCGGCGCGGTGAGCGTGCCGTCGGGTCCGCCGGTGGCCGTCGCCTCATAGGTGATCCTGCCGTGTGCGCCGGCTTCGGCGCCGTCGGCCGCGCGCACGGTCAGGAACACCTGGTCCTCGTAGTCGCCCCCGATCGCGGGAACCACGGGGATGTCGCACACCGCACTCGTACCGCTCGGCGTGCAGTTGTCGGGCCAGGCCACCTCGGCGACCCCGGCGAGGTCGGAGACGTCCACGGTGAGCCTGCCGTCGGTCACCGTGAAGTTCTCGTTGTCGTGGTAGATGCCGACGCCGAGAGTGCGGGACTGCGGCTGACCGCCGTCGGTGCCGAGCGGAAGCGTCTGCTGGTACGGCTCGTTGATCCACAACTGGTCGGTCTGCGGCGAGTCGTCGTCGGCGAACGCGGGCGCGGCGAGGCCGGCCGTCAGCAGACCGGCCGCCACCGCCACGGCTGCGCCGGATCTGAGACGTACCGGGCGTCCGGCAGAGAACAGTCTCATTGCTACCCCCCAAGGGTGTGGTAAGGCGCCGGCAGCCCCGGCGCACCGGAAGGATCATCACATGGCAGGGGATCACGTCGCGCCCCGGTTTTCGGCCGCCGACCGCCCGCGCCGCCGGGATCCACGGACGGCGCCGGCCGACCATGCGATCCTCTCGATTCATATGAAAAACGAGCAAACCTTGGTGAATACCCCCGGAACGGGAGTGGCAGCCGCGTACAGATTCGGTGGAGATTCCGGCGCCCGCCGGTTACTCCGCGTTCCCAGCCACGCCCGAGCCTTGCCCATCTGGCCGGATTTCGGTGGCTGACCTGTGCATATGCCACGTTCTCCGCCGGTACGGAACCCTCCCGCCGCGTCGGCGGGTGGGGTAGCGTCACGGCGCTGTGCGGAGCGCCACGAGGAGCAGGTCATTGCGCGAGTTCACTGTCCCACCCATGGCGGCCGCGCCCCTCGTGGGCGGGCTGGCCGACATCGTGTTCGACCATGCCGAGGAGGACCCGCACCGGGTCGCGCTCGGCCGCAAGGACGCGGGCGGAAACTGGCGGGATGTCACCGCCGCGGCCTTCCGCGACGAGGTGCTGGCGCTCGCCAAGGGGCTGATCGCCCATGGCGTCAGGTTCGGTGACCGGGTGGCCCTGATGGCGCGTACGCGCTACGAGTGGACGCTCTTCGACCTCGCGCTGTGGACGATCGGCGCCCAGTCCGTACCCGTCTACCCGACGTCCTCGGCCGAGCAGGTGCGGTGGATGCTGCACGACGCCGAGGTGTCCGCCGTCCTGGTCGAGCACGAGGACCACGCGATGACGATCGCCTCGGTGATCGACCGGCTGCCCGGACTCAAACGGCTCTGGCAGCTGGACGCCGGCGCGGTGGCCGAGCTGACCGACGCGGGGGCGGAGGTCGAGGACGAGGTGGTGCACCGCCACCGCCGCGCGGTGACGCCCGAGTCCGTGGCCACGGTCATCTACACCTCGGGAACGACGGGGCGTCCCAAGGGCTGTGTACTGACGCACGCCAACTTCATGTTCGAGACGGACACCATGGTCGCCCGCTGGAGGCCGGTCTTCCGCTCGCGGCCGGGTGACGAGGCGGCGACCCTGCTCTTCCTGCCACTGGCCCATGTCTTCGGCCGGATGGTCGAGGTCGCGGCGATCCGGGGCCGGGTGAAGCTGGGCCACCAGCCGGAGCTGTCGGCCAGGGCGCTGATGCCGGACCTGGTGACGTTCCGGCCGACGTTCATCCTCGCGGTTCCGTACATCTTCGAGAAGGTCTTCGACGCCTCCCGGCGCAAGGCGGAGGCGGAGGGCCGGATCGGGCCGTTCGACAAGGCCGTGGACATCGCGGTGAAGTACGCCGAGGCGCTGGAGGCGCGGGCCTTCGGGACCGGTCCGGGGCCGTCCGCCGGGCTGCGGATGCAGCACCAGTTCTTCGACAAGGTCGTGTACCGGAAGGTGCGCGAGGCGATGGGCGGCCGGATCCGGCACGCCATGTCCGGCGGTTCGGGGATGGAGCGGCGGCTCGGGCTGTTCTTCGAGGGCGCGGGCGTCACGGTGTACGAGGGGTACGGGCTGACCGAGTCGACCGCGGCGGCCACGGCCAACCCGCCGGAGCGCACCCGGTACGGCACGGTCGGGCTGCCGATCCCCGGGACGACCGTGCACATCGCCGAGGACGGTGAGGTGTGGGTGCACGGCGACCATGTGTTCACGGGTTACCTGGGCGCCCCGCAGGCCACCGAGGCGGTGCTGCGCGAGGGCTGGCTCGCCACCGGGGACCTGGGCTCGCTCGACGAGGACGGCTATCTGACGATCACCGGGCGGAAGAAGGAGATCCTGGTGACGTCGGGCGGCAAGAGCGTGTCGCCGGCCGGTCTGGAGGAGCGGGTGCGGGCGCATCCGCTGGTCGCCCAGTGCATCGTGGTCGGCAACGACCGGCCGTACATCGCGGCCCTGGTCACGGTCGACCAGGAGGCGGTGGAGCACTGGCTCGCGATGCAGGGGCGGACGCCGCTGAAGCCGGAGGAGCTGGTGCGCGACCGGGACCTGGAGCTGGAGGTCCGGCGGGCGGTGGTGGCCGCCAACACCGCGGTCTCGCAGGCCGAGTCGATCCGCACGTTCCGGATCCTGGCGCGTCCCTTCAGCGAGGAGCACGGGCTCCTCACTCCTTCGCTGAAGCTGAAGCGCCGGGCGATCGAGACGGCGTACGCGGCGGAGGTCGACGCGCTGTACCGCTGAGGCACCCCGGGTGCCCCCAGCGGTACAGCACCTGCCGCCGGTCTCAGGGCCTAGCTGATCGAGACCCGGAGCAGCTTGTCCGAGCCGTCGGGTTCGTTCCCCTTGTTGTCGCAGTTGGTGGTGGAGAGCCAGAGCTGGTCCTGGCCCGGCACCTTGGTGACCGTGCGCAGCCTGCCGTACGTACCGACGTAGTACGCGCTCGGTGTGCCGAGGTTCTCGGTGTCACCGGTGATCGGCACCCGCCACAGCCGTTCGCCCTTCAGGGCGGCCATGTAGATGACGTTGCGGACGATGGCGATCCCGCTGGGCGAGGCCTCGGAGATGTTCCAGGTCTTCTTCGGGTTCGTCATGCCGTCGGTGGTGCAGGTGCCCTCGCAGACGGGCCAGCCGTAGTTGTTGCCCGGCTTGATGAGGTTGAGCTCGTCCTTCTTGCTGTCGCCGAACTCCGCCTCCCACAGCCGGCCGTTGCGGTCGAAGGCGAGCCCCTGGGGGTTGCGGTGACCGTAGCTGTAGACGTAGTTGCCGAACGGGTTGCCGGGGGCGGCCTTGCCGTCCGTGGTCATCCGCAGGATCTTGCCGTTCAGCGAGTTCTTGTCCTGGGCGAGGTCGGGCGTCTGCGCCTCGCCGGTCGAGGCGTACAGATAGCCGTCCGGGCCGAACAGCAGCCGTCCGCCGTTGTGGTACCTGCTCTTCTTGATCCCCTGGAGCAGGACCTTGTAGCCGCTGAGCGAGCTGCCGTCGTAGGTCATGCGGGCGATGCGGTTGCCCTCGGACGCGGTGTGCATGACGTACACGTAGTGGTTGGTGGACCACTTCGGGTCGACTGCGACGCCGAGCAGACCGCCCTCGCCGTCGGTCGTGACGGCGTTGGGCACGGTCCCGACCTGGGTCCTGGTGCCGTCGGCGGTGGCCTTGAAGACCTTGAAGCTGTCCCGTTCGGTCACCAGGGCGCTCTTGCCGTCGGGCATCCAGTAGGTGCCCCAGGGGATGGACCAGCCGCCGGAGACGGTGGCGATGCCGGACGGCACTCCGCCGTCGGTGGCGCAGTCCGGGGTGGTGAAGGTGACCGTGTTGCTGGGCGGCGAGGCGTTGCCCGCCGCGTCCTTGGCGACGACGTCCAGGGTGTACGGGCTGGCGCAGGCGAGCCCGGTGAGCGTGGCCGTGGTGGCCGGCGGGGTGCCGGTCACGGTCTTGTAGACGGTGCTGCCGCTGCGTACCTCGTAGGCGGTGACGGCCTTGTCGTCCGTCGACGCCCCCCAGCTCAGCGCGACGCTGTTGGCGGTGAGGTCCGAGGTGGACAGGGTGCCGGGTGCCGAGGGTGCGGTGGTGTCGGAGCTGCGCAGGGTGGTGCAGTCCACGATCGGGCTGACCGACGACACATTGCCGGCCGCGTCACGCGCGAACACGGTGAGGTTGTAGGTGGTGTCGGGGGTGAGCCCGGTCAGCTTCTTCGTGGTGGCGGTGCCCGGTGCCTCGCCGGACTTGTTGCCGTGTTCGTAGATGTCGTACGCGGCGACACCCACGTTGTCCGTGGCGGCACCCCAGTTGAGAGTGAGGCTGTTCTCGGTGATCTCCGAACAGCTGGGCGAGGTGGGCGCGGTGGGTGCCTCGGTGTCCGAGGAGGTGACCGTGACGTCGAGGTAGTCGAGATTGGGCAGCCCGTTGGCCGTCGTGGACGTCAGCCGGATCTTGTTGCTGCCCGCCTTGACCGGGGTGGTCAGGGTGGAGGTGGCCCAGGTGTTCCAGTCGGTGGTGGCGTTGAAGGCGCGCGCGGCCGAGACCACCGTGCCGCCCACGGCGACATCGGCGGGCCGGGGGTCCGCCGTGCCGTTGGAGTAGCGGATGGCGATCTTGCCGGTGCCGGCGGAGGCCGCGGTGACGGTGAACTCCACATAGCTGCCGACGACGTTGTCGCCATTGACGAATCCGGTGCCCGAGTAGCCGGAGTGGTTGGACTCGGCGGCGCCCTTGACGATCGTCGCGGACTCCGCCTCGTACCGGGTGGCGGCCGCGGAGGCCGGCTGCGGGACCGCCTGCACCAGGGCGGTGCAGAGCAGCAGGGCCGTGAGGGCGGCCACTCTTCCCCGTGGCGTGGTGAGCGTCATGGTCTGCATCCGAACCTCCGTCACGGAACCCAGTAGTTGCCGGACGCGACGATCATCGACTGGAGCTGGACGCTTCCGCCGTAGTAGAGGTCCGGGTCGATCGAGGTGGTGGCGAGCTTGTTCCAGAGCGCGTCGAGCCAGGCCTGGGATCCGGAGTCGGTCAGCGCGGTCACGACGAACGGGGCGGTGAACGCCATGTCGTTGCCGCTGTCGAACGCCGAACCGTTCAGGTGGTAGCCGCTGACGATCTTGTTGGGGTTGCCGCCCGTCTTGGACTTGATCCAGGTGTTGAGCTTGCGGGCCGAGGCGAGCGAGGCGCTGTCCCCGCTGGTGACGGCGTCGGTGCCGATGCGCCACGGGTCGCGGCAGGCGTTCCAGGAGTAGTCGCCGTCGTTGGGGCCTTCGAGCACCTCGCCGGAGGCGGGCTTGGCCGTGCTGTTGGTGTTGACGACGAAGTCCGCCAGCAGCCCCGTGCCGGAGGCGTACTTGGACTGCTGGGAGGTGATCAGCTTCTGGTGCGCCGTGCGCACGGTGTCCCAGGTGCTGTCGCCGGTGGCGGTCCGGAAGGCGCGGAAGTGGTCGATCATCCAGTCCGAGGAACGGGTCATCCAGTAGTGGGACTCGCCGGAGTCCGACCAGTCGCCGAGCAGCATCAGGTGCGTGGTCGGGTTGACCTCGCTCTTCTTGATGGCGTTGATGTGTTTGACCGCGAGGTCCTTGTAGTTGTACGTGCCGGTGGAGCCCCACTGCTTGTCGGCGAGGAGCAGCCCGTAGGCCACGTCCAGGTCGCCGTCGGTCGCCGAGTCGGAGCCGTCGACGCTCTTGCAGGAGGCGTTCTGTTCGGCGGCGAGGAGGTTGGAGTTGTTCACCGAGGGGTGCGCGAGCACGTACTTGACCATGCCGTCGAAGGCGGTCTTCGCGTCCGGGTCGGCCCCCGCCATCGTGGCGGTGACGACCATTCCGTAGCCCTGGGCCTCGGCGACGTAGGGGTGGTCGGCGTCCGGCGAGATGACCTGGTACCAGCCGTTGCCGCAGTTCTTCTTGACGAACGCGGACTTCCAGGCGTTGTACGTCTTGATCACGGCCTGGTCGAGTGCCGACTGCGTGCCCGAGGGCTTCAGCGTCCCGGCGGCGTAGGGGAACGTGTGGCTGCCGAAGGGCACCGCGGGGCCGCTGTCCGCCGTGGCCGCGACCGCCCGGGGGGGCTGCGTGTGCTCCGCCGCGGTGGCCGGCACCGTGCCGAGCAGCGGCAGCAGCAGCCCGGCGGCGGCGAGCGCCGCCGTGCCGATGGTCACTGTCTTCGTGGTGGTACGCATGGGATCTCCTCAGCCCTTGTACTGGACGACGATCTTGGTGAATTCGTACGGGGACTGGGACACCCCGCTACAGGTGTCCCCGTCGCTTCCGGAGCCGCAGACCCGGTCCCGGTTGACGGACCAGAAGGCGTAGCGCGCGATGTGGTGCTGCTGCGCGTAGCCGAGGATCGTCCGGAAGTCCGTGGTGGTGACGGTCTCGTCCGCGTCGTCGGTCTTCCCGTTCATCGAGGAGACCCCGATGTGCCGGTAGGCGGCGTCGTCGGTGTACCCGTAGGCGCTCTTCACGGCGGACTTCAGGCCGTCGAGCGCGGTGACCGTGGCGGCGCCCATGGTGCCGGTGTGTCCGCCGAAGTCGAAGGGCATGACGACCCAGCCGTCGTTGTCGAGCCCCGCGGCCGCGCCCCGCTTGATGAGGTCCTTGCCGGTGGCGTCGGGACCGGTCGGGGTGGTTCCCATGGTCACGTACGTCACGAGGCCCGGGTTGGCCTTCCTGACGGTCTTCAGGGCGTCGACCACCCGTTGCCGCACGGTGGCCTTGGAGAACTCGGTGTCCTCGATGTCGATGTCCAGCGCCTTGAGGTGGTAGGCGTCGATCACCTTCTGGTAGGCCCCGGCCAGGGCGGCGGCGCTGGTGCACTTCTCGCCGAGCTTGTCGCCACTCCAGCCGCCCACCGAGACGACGATGTCGCCGCCGGCCGCCCGGATGGCGTCGATGGCGTCCTCGTCCGAGCCGCCGGTCAGCGGCCGGTCCCCGTCCCACTTCGGGTTGCAGCCGCCGTCCGAGAGAATGAACGCGAGCGTGAACCACTTCACGCCGGTGGCGGCCATCACCTCGGTCGGCTTCTGCGGCTTGCCCCAGCCGAGGTACTCGTACGGCGCCGCGACCATGGCACCGGGGCCCGCGGCGGTCGTCGTGCCGGCCGGGGAGTCGTACGCGTCGGTGGTCTCGTGCGGGTGCGTGGTGGCGTAGGCCTTCGGCAACTGGCCCAGCAGGGGCAGGAGCAGACAGCTGAGACCTGTGAGGACGGCCACCAGGCGGCGTGGGGGTGCGGCAGGGTGCACGGATGATCCCTTCCGGTTCTCGGTGTTAGGAAAGGTTCCTAACCGACACTGCATAGGATTCCCTGCGGAGCTTTCTGTCAATGCCCCGCGCGGGCCCAAATCTCAAGCGGTGGCCGCGGGTTGGGCGGAACGCGGGCAGCCCATCGGGGCGACGGGGCCATCGCCCCGCCGCCCGGCCGCGCACAGGCGTTCCGCCTCCCCTCCCTCAGACCAGTTGGTACCCGCGCATCCGGGTGAGCAGGAGATAGGTGTCCTGCAGCGACCCCGAAGTGTCGCCGAGCGAACGGTAGATGCCCCACTTGGGCCGGACCCGGTCGGCGAGGAAGGTGTCGACCCCGGACGCGGACTTGTCGATGACGGTGGTCGCCCCGTCCTTCAGGATCCAGCGGACCGAGCCCGATGCGCCGTCACCGATCGTGATCCGGAAGTCGGCGTCGATCCACTTGTCGTGCAGCGGGGCGAGGTCGGTGCGGCCGACGAGGACGTCGGCGACGGCCAGCTTGAGCTCGATGGTCTGTACGCCGTTCACCCGGCGCAGAGACTGGACGACGATCGGCGAGGTGCCGTTGCCGGGCTGCTTCATCTGCATGATGTGCGTGAAGCTGGTGGTCGCCTTCAGCGAGCCGGGGATGTACATGCGATAGGTGATCCGCCAGGTCTCGCCGGGCAGCCACTTGAGGTACGAACTGCCGCTGGTGCGCAGACCGGTCACCTCCTGGCGCTGACGGTCCGTCGAGGTGTCCCGGTCGACGGTGTGCATGGTGAACCGGAAGTTGTCGCCCTCGGTGCGGATGTGCGGCTGCCCCGCCGGATGGGAATCGGCCCGGTCGTCCTCGACGGTCTCGAAGGCGCCGAGTCCACCGCTGCTCGCCGAGGGCGACCAGCGTAATTTCCAGCTCGCGGCGTGCGCGGTGGCGGGGAGCCCGGCAGTGGCGGCGACGGCGCCGCCGATCGCCGCACCGAGCAGCGCCCGCCTGGAAGGGTTCGTCACGTCGACCTCGCTCGGAGTCGTTCGTTCATGATCGCGGAGTGGTGCGTTCACAAGGGTGACCGTTGTTCAGTGACGTGCTCCAGGGTTGCGTGTCGGCGGGACCCGGTCAATGCCCCGGACGGATGAGGCCGGATGAGGCCGGGTGACCGCTGGGGAACGTGGGGCGGCCCGGGAATGCTGGGCGGCCGGTGATCGTTGACCCCGTGAGTACCAACCGACGACGTAAGGATCGACCGCTCGTGAGCCAGGTCCCCTCCATCACTCTCAACAATGGCGTCGAGATGCCGCAGCTCGGTTTCGGTGTCTGGCAGGTGCCGGACGACGAGGCCGCGAAGGCGGTCGCCACCGCCATCGAGTCCGGGTACCGGAGCATCGACACCGCCGCGATCTACGAGAACGAGCAGGGCACCGGCCGGGCCATCGCCGCCTCCGGTGTCGCCCGCGAGGAGCTGTTCGTCACCACGAAGCTGTGGAATTCCGAGCAGGGCTACGACTCGACCCTGCGCGCCTTCGACGCCTCGCTCGACAAGCTGGGGCTCGACTACGTCGATCTGTATCTGATCCACTGGCCGGTGCCCGCCAAGGACGCGTACATCGACACGTACAAGGCCTTCGAGAAGATCCGGTCGGACGGCCGCGCCAAGGCCATCGGCGTCTCGAACTTCCTCCCCGAGCACCTGGAGCGGCTGCTCGGCGAGACCTCCGTGGTCCCGGCGGTCAACCAGATCGAGCTCCACCCGCAGCTCCAGCAGGCCGAGTCGCGCGCCTTCCACGCCAAGCACGGCATCGCGACCGAGGCCTGGTCGCCGCTGGGTCAGGGCAAGGGCCTGCTGGAGGTCCCGACGGTCGTCGCGATCGCCCGGAAGCACGACCGCACGGCCGCCCAGGTGGTGCTCCGCTGGCACCTCCAGACCGGCAATGTGGTGATCCCGAAGTCCGTGACGCCGTCCCGCATCGCGGAGAACCTCGATGTGTTCGGCTTCGAGCTGGACGCCGACGACCTGGCCGCGTTCGCCGCGCTGGACGAGGACAGGCGTCTCGGCCCGAACCCCGGCGAGTTCAACCTCGGCGCCTGATCCGTACGGCCGTGCCTCGGTACGCCCCACCGGCGTACCGAGGCCGAGACGCACGCCACGGACCGCGGCCCGGCTGCCGAGCTCCGGTCCGGCGCCCGGGGCGGCTCCCGCTGCGCGTACGTCAGTTGCGGGCCGGTGGCCGATCAGCCGTCGAGCCAGCGCTTGAGCTCTTCGGTGTGCTCGCCGAGCCGCGGCGGGCGCCGTTCGTAGCGCGGCGGGGTGCGGGACAGCCCGATGGGGTTGGCCACGAGCGTCATCGGGTCGTCCGGGTCCGCGTCGGCCGGGATGACCCGTGGCGACAGCCCCAGGCGCTCGGCGAACTCGAAGGCGCCGGCGAGGTCGTTGACCGGACCGCACGGCACCCCGAGCGGGGTGAGCAGCCCGAACCACTCGGCGGCGGTGCGCAGGGCGAGCCGCCCGGAGATCTCCTCGGCCAGCACATCGACATGGGCGACCCGGCCGGCGTTGTCGGCGAACCTCGGGTCGTCGGCGAGCCGGTCCGCGCCCAGACCGCGGCACAGGGCACGGAACTGCCGGTCGTTGCCGACGGCGACGACCAGCGGCCGGTCCGCCGCCCGGTAGACCTCGTACGGGGCGATGGACGGGTGGCGGTTGCCGAGAATGCCTGGCACCCGACCGGCCAGGGTGTATCCGCTCGCCTGGTTGACCAGGCTGGACAGCAGCGAGGACAGCAGGCTGACCTCGACGTGCTGGCCCTCGCCGGTGGCGTCGCGGTGGCGCAGCGCCGCCATGACCCCCACGGCGGCGTGCAGACCGGTGAGCACGTCCACCAGTGCCACGCCCGTCTTGACGGGCCGCCCCGGCGCGGGTCCGGTGATGCTCATCAGCCCGCCGACCGCCTGGAGCAGCAGGTCGTAGCCGGGCAGCGCGGCGCCTTCGCCGGACCCGAATCCGGTCACCGAGCAGTAGACGATGCCGGGGTTGAGCTCCTGGGCCCGCGCGTAGGAGAGTCCGTGCTTCTCCATCGTGCCGGGGCGGAAGTTCTCGACCAGCACATCGGCGCGGCGCACCAGTTCATGGGCGTCGCGGCGCCCTTCCGGCGTGCCGAGATCGAGGGCGAGGGACCGTTTGTTGCGGTTCACGGAGAGGTAGTACGTCGACTCCCCGTGGGCGTGGGGCGGTCCCCAGGCCCGGGTGTCGTCGCCGGAACCGGGGCGTTCCACCTTGATGACGTCGGCGCCGAGATCCGCGAGGAGCATCGTGGCGTACGGGGCGGCCAGCACCCGGCCGAAGTCGGCGACCACGACGCCGGACAGGGGGCCGGGCACGGGGGCGTTCACCGCGTCACCGTCCGCGGTCCGTGCGGGCGACGGGGAAGCCGAGCGGGGTGACCGGAACGGCAGGGGCGGGTGGGGTGTGCTGCATGGGCCCTCCTCTCGAACGCGTCGCCGCGCGAGGCGGCTCGTCGCGCGCCGGGCCGCAGATGGCCGGGGCGCGGAGCCTCATCCTGGGCGTGCCGCACACTCCATCACAGTGGACAGGATGTCCTGACGAAGCCTCCTCACCACTCCGATCCGTCGATCGGCGGTGTGCCGGGGCGCGCCGTCAGTCCCGTCGCCCCAGGTGCACGGTACGTGCCGAGAGCAGGAAGACATCGGGGCGGCGGCGCAGCCCGGCCGGGTCGTCGGGGTCGAGCAGCCGGTCGAGTACGGCGATGTCCTCGGCCGTGAGCTCCTCCTCGAACATCTGCCGCCGACGGGCGAACTCGGTGATGACATGGTCCCGGGCCGCGTCGGCGAGCGGCGCCGGAAGGTCGAGCAGGAAGCTGCGGGTGCCCTGCGGGGCCAGGCCCACGGCGGTGAAGAGGGCACTCCAGTCCTCGGTCTCGCGCTTGGTGCCGGGCAGCGCCGCCCGCATCTCCTCGAAGCGGTCCACGTTGATCGCTTCGAGCCGGGCCTCCAGACCGGGCCGCCCGATGCCGATGTCGCGCGGGAGCCGACGGGGCTGCAGTCCGCCTTCGGCCAGGGCCACGGTCCCGCCGGGGCGCAGCAGTGCGGCGAACCCGGCCAGGACGGAGCGCTGGTCGCCCATGTGGTGCAGGGCGTTGCCCGCCCAGATCAGGTCCGCCTCCCCCAGTCCGTCGAGGCCGTCGGGGATGTCGGCCCGGTGGGTGCGGACCCGGTCGCCGAGGCCGAGGCGTTCCGCGTGGTCCCGGGTGCGTTCCAGGAGCGCCGGGGTGCCGTCGACGGCGACGACCTCCGCCTCGGGGAACACCTCGGCGAGCAGACAGGTGACCACGCCCGGCCCACTGCCGACGTCGAGCACCCGGCGCACCTTCGGGGCCGTGGGGAGCCCGGCGATCCAGCGGGCCGCCGCCTCGTACTGCGGGCGGCTGACCTCGGCCTCCTGCTCCAGCATCGGCCCCATCACATCCCAGTCGATGTCACCGGCTTCCTGGTGGTGACCATGGGCGGTGTGCCGGTGACCCTCGTGGGCCTGGTCCGGGCGGTGGCTGTGAGCGGTGTTGTGATGGGGACCGTGTCCGGTGTGCTGACTCATGGAGACAGCCTCGCCGCGAATCGAATCCCTGGCAAGTCTTGTTGCTGGTTCGGCAAGTCGCCACTTCCGGCCGACGCCTCTCCGCCCGGCACCCGTCCGACATCTGCGCGGCATCCGTCCGACATCCGTCCGACTCCCGGGCGCGTCTCACCCAATGGACACCCGCATATTGCCGGTACGCCGCCGGGCCCATAACTTGCGTTTATGGACCTGGAGTTGCGCCATCTGCGAACCGTACGTGCCATCGCCGACACCGGGAGCCTGACCAAGGCGGCCGCCGCCCTCGGGCTGGCCCAGCCCGCGCTGAGCGCGCAGTTGCGGAGGATCGAGAAGGCGCTCGGCGGCCCGCTCTTCGACCGCGACCACACCGGCGCCCGGCCCACGCTCCTCGGTGAGCTGGTGCTCGAACGGGCCCGGGTGGTGCTGCCCGCCGTGAGCGAACTCCAGCAGGAGGCGGTGCGGTTCGCCAACGCCTGGGGAACGATGGAGCGCTTCCGGCTGGGCGGTACGCACGGCCCGCTGCTCGGCGGCCTGGTCGACCGCCTGGTCACCGCGCATCCGACCGCGCCCGTGTCGACGTACACCGCGTGGTCGGTCACCGAGATCGCCTCCCAACTCGTGGATGGGCGACTCGACTTCGCCCTCATCGGGACCTGTGGGGAGAGCCCGCCGCCCGCGCACGACCGGCTGACCTGGCAGGTGATCGGCGTCGATCCGGTCTTCGTGATGCTGCCGGACTCCCACCCCCTCGCCGGTGAACAGGAACTCGACCTCGCCGCACTGGCGGACGAGTGCTGGGCGGACGTGCCGGGCGACGGCTGTTTCGCCGACTGCTTCGTCGGCGCCTGCGCGCGGGCCGGATTCAGCCCGGTCTCGGTATACGAGACGGACACGGCCTCCGTCGTGCATCTGGTCCAGGTGGGGCGGGCGGTCGGACTGTGCCGGGCGACGTTTCCGCCGACCCCGGGCGTGGTGACGCGCCCGATCGCCGGCTCCCCGCTGGGCTGGCGCCATCTGCTGGGCTGGCACCCCCGTTCGGCGGCGGCGGGCGCGGCGGCCGGCGCGGTGAGCGGGCACACCCGGGCGGCGTACGCGGAGGCCGTGCAGCGCAGCGAGAGCTATACGCGCTGGCTCGCCGCGCATCCACGGTTCGGCGCGGCGATGTGACACATCACCGCGCCCGCGTCGTCCGGTGCGGCACGGCCGTGCGGCGTGCCGGGCGACCATGCCGTGCGCCGAAGCGGCTACCGCACTCCGTGCCCCGGGGCGATCGCCGCCACCCGTGCGGCCAGGTTCAGATCGTTCTCGGTGACCGCACCGCCCGCGTCGTGCGTGTTCACGGACAGGGAGACGGTGTTGTAGCCGAGGGTGAGATCGGAGTGGTGGTTCAGTTCGTCCTGGATCGCGGCGACATGAACGGTCAGTCCGAGGGCGGCGAAGTGGGTGTGGAGCCGGTAGGTGCAGGTGATCCGGTCCCCCTCCAGCGACCAGCCGGGCAGCTCGCCCAGCCGGTCCTCGATCTCTTTCCGCGACAGCGGTACGGCGGGCATACGGCGACTCCCTCATCGGCGATCGGTGCCGGTCGGCGGTGCCGGTGACGTTACGGTCTGGGTATGACAACTGTCGCGCTTGACACGGGGGTAGGACCGCTGCTGCGCAGCTGGCGGGAGCAGCGCCGGATCAGCCAGCTGGAGCTGGCGCTCCGTGCCGATTCCTCGGCCCGGCACATCTCCTTCATCGAGACGGGCCGCTCCCGCCCCAGCGAGGAGATGATCCTGCGCCTGGCCGAGCATCTGGAGGTACCGGTCAGGGAACGCAACGCCCTCCTGCTCGTCGCGGGTTACGCGCCCCGCTACGCACAGACCTCGCTCGACGACCCCGCGCTGGACGCGCTCCGCGAAGGGATGGAGCGGCTGCTCCAGGCGTACGACCCGTATCCGGCGCTCGTCGTCGACGGTACGTACCACGTGGTGGCGGCCAATCGGGGCATGGCGATGCTGCTGGAGGGGGTGGCCGAGCACCTGCTCGTACCGCCGCTGAACGCCATGCGGATCACCCTGCACCCGGAGGGTCTCGCCCCGCGCATCCGCAATCTGCGGGCCTGGCGGGCCGATCTGCTGGACCAGATGGAGCGCCAGATCGCGCTGGCCCGTTCGGCGGAGCTGCGTGAGCTGTACGAGGAGGTCGCGGGCTATCCCGTACCGGAGGACACCGGCCCCGGGCCCGTTCCTTCCCTGCCCTTCGCGCTGCCCCTGCTCATCGAGCACGACGGGCGGGTGCTCTCCTTCGTCTGCTCCATCGCGACGTTCAACACACCGATGGATGTGACGGTGGCCGAGCTGGCGATCGAGACGTTCCTGCCCGCCGACCGGGCCACCGCCGACCATCTGCGGTCCCTCGCTTCCTGACCGCCCTGCGCAGGACCGGGTGCCGGGTTACCGGCTACGGGTTCGGGGGCCGTTGTACTGCTCTTCGGCGACCTTCTCCAGCCAGGTGGTCTCGGGCCGGTCGTCGTCCGGAGCGGTGCCGTCCCACAGGGCGAGGTGCTGCATGAAGCGATCCTCGGTGGCGCCGTGCCAGTGTTCCTCGCCGGGCGGGCAGGTGACGGTCTCACCGGGGTGGGCCTCGTACACGGTGCCGTCGCGGGTGCCGATCAGCGCGATCCCGGCGACGACGTGCAGGGTCTGCCCGACGGCGTGGTGGTGCCAGGCGGTGCGGGCGCCGGGGGCGAACCGCACCATGTTGGCGCGCAGCCGGGATGGCTCCTGGCCTGCGTGGATGACGTCGAACCAGACGTCACCGTCGAACCAGTCCTCGGGGCCCTTGCCGGTGGGCCGGGGCTCGACGAACTCCATGGTTCCTCCTCGTGCGGGTGTGGGGGTGGGTTCGGGTGCGATGTCCGCGATGTGTCCGGCCGGGGTCAGGCGGCGTCGCTGTGGGCGAGGTCCGAGCCCAGGGCGCGGGAGGCTCCGGCCTGTTCGGTGATCTCCTTGCCCTTGGCCTCGGCGGTGGGGATGGCGTCGTCGCCGGCGACGAACCTCAGCGGCGGCTCGTCCAGGTCGATCACCTTCAGCAGGGCGTCGGCGAGCTTGACCGGGTCGCCGGCCTGCTGCCCGTTCATCGACTGCCACATCGCCCGGGTGGCCTGCGTCCGTTCGGCGTAGTCGTCGATGGACAGCTCCGCCCAGCTGGTGGAGGTGTCCACGAGCAGCTCGGTACGGAAGAAGCCGGGCTCGACGATCGTGGTGCGGATGCCGTACGGCTCGATGTCGAAGCGCAGGGACTCCATCCAGCCCTCGACACCGAACTTGGACGCCGCGTAGGCGACGCAGAACTCCTGGCCCACCAGACCGGCGATCGAGGAGATCGTGACGATGTGACCGGCGCGCTGCCCGCGCATGACCGGGAGCACGGCGCGGGTGACGTTCATCGGGCCGAACAGGTTCGTCTCGATCTGGGCCCGCATCTGGGCGTCGGAGATCTCCTCGAAGTAGCCGGCCTGGAAACGGGCGGCGTTGTTGATCAGCACGTCGATCCGGCCGAACGCGGCCACGGCGGCCTCGACGGTCGAGCGGGCTGCCTCCGGGCTGGTGATGTCCAGGGCGGTGACCAGCAGGTTCGCCTGTTCGCCGCCGAGCGCGTCGAGGACGTCGTCGGGACGGCGGCCGGTGGCGACGACCCGGTGACCGGCCGCCAGGGCGCGACGGGCGATGTCGGTGCCCAGACCTCGGCCGGCACCGGTGATGAGAATGACCTTGCTCATGGAACGGGAGCACTCCTTCGTACGGGGGGCGGTGACGGTGACCGGGCCGCAATCGCGGAACAGCCTTCCGGGACAGCCCTCTGGGGCGGCCTCTCCGCCTTTCGGCACCGCACCATCGACTCTCACACCGGCCGCGCATCAGGAAAAGGGGACGGTTTGTTCGTAGGAGGAATTCTTCATGGGAAGAAACTCTCCCCCCTTCGTAGGGGTCCGGCGATGCGAGACTGGGGCCATGAGTCCCGACCCGCATCTCAACGAGCTGGGAGAGTTCCTCAAGGCCCGCCGGGCCGAGCTCACCCCCCGCACCGTCGGACTGCCCGATCCCCCGCGGCCCCGCCGTGTCGTCGGCCTGCGCCGTGAGGAGGTCGCCCAGCTCGCCGCGATCTCCACCGACTACTACACACGGCTGGAACAGGGTCGCCTCCAGGCATCCGCACCCGTGCTCAACGGTCTCGCCCGCGCCCTGCTCCTTGACGACGACCAGCGCAATTACCTCTTCGGGCTGGCCGGCAAGGAGACCCCCCGTCCCCGGCGCCGCGCACGCCAGAAGGTCCAGCCACAGCTCCAGCGCCTCCTGGGCGACCTCTCCGCGACGCCCGCCGTCGTCCTCGGGCGGCGGATGGACATCATCGCCTGGAACCCGCTGGCCGCCGCTCTCGTCACGGATTTCGCCCGGATCCCCGAGAAGCAACGGAATTACCTCCGTATTCTCTTCACCGACCCGGCGATGCGAACTCTGTACGCCGACTGGGAGAAAGTCGCCCGCACGGCCGTCGCGCAGTTCCGCATGGAGGCCGCCAAATACCCCGACGACCCCCGGCTCACCGCACTGGTGGGAGAGCTTTCCGTCCAGGACGCGGATTTCCGCCAGTGGTGGGCCGCTCATCATGTCGCCGCCCTCGCGATCGGTTCCAAGGCCCTTCACCACCCCGTTGTCGGCGAGCTGTCCCTCGACTGGGACACCCTCACCGCCAGCACCGACCCCGATCAGCAGCTCGTCATCTGGACCGCCGCGGTGGGCACCCCCACCCATGACCGGCTGCGCATCCTCGCCTCCTGGGCCGCCGACCAGCACCTCGCCGGCGCTCCTTCGGAGTGAGGCGGGCCGCCCCGGACCGTACCCGTGACGAAGCCGTGGCCGAGCGGGGGCCAACGGACTTCGAGCACCGAACCGGTCCGGGGCAGGGCCCTGGACGCGTGCCCCATCAAGGCCCTAGACGCGTGCCCCGTTGTCGAGCGGATCCCGGCGTGCCGCCTTCGTGCCGGACCGGCGTCCCGGTGACCGCTTGCGGGCGGGCGGCGGGGCCTTGCTGCTGCGCTCCAGGACGAGCGCGGCCGGCACGGCGGTCAGCACCGAGGAGTACGTGCCGACGCAGATGCCGATCAGCAGGGCGAGGGCGAAGTCCGCGAGGGAGTCACCGCCCAGCACGGCGAGCGCCACAAGAATGAAGAGCGCGCCCATTCCGGTGTTGACCGTGCGCGGGACGGTCTGCACGACGGCCCGGTCGGCGATCGTGGCCAGCGGTACGCGACGGGCCTTCGCCCAGAGCTCCCGCACCCGGTCGAAGACCACCACCGAGTCGTTGACGGAGTATCCGATGACGGTGAGGAGCGCGGCCAGGAAGATGCCGTCGACGGTACGTCCGAGCCAGGCGAAGGCGCCGGTCAGGATGATCACGTCATGGACCAGCGCCCCGACCGAGGCCAGGGCGAACGTCCAGCGGAACCGGACCGCGAGATAGGCCAGTTGCACGAGCACGGCGATGCCGAGCGCGATCAGGGCGTTGCGCCGCAGTTCGTCGCCGAGGCTGGGGCCGATCAGCTCGTCCCGGACCTTGGTGGTCGTGCCGCCCTCCTTCGCGAGGGCGGCGCGCAGCGCGTGTTCGCCCTCGTTGTCGAGTTCGCCGGTCCGCACGGAGAGGTCGCCCGCACCGGCCGTGGTGACCTCGGCGTCACCGAAGCCCGCGCCGGCCAGGGCGGTACGGGCCCGCTCCACGTCGACCGGACGGCTCGTGGAGTACTCGACGAGCCGTCCGCCGGTGAACTCGACGCCCAGGTTCACCCCGCGCACGACGATGCCGAGGACGGCGACGGCCACCAGCGCGGCGGAGATCAGCAGCCAGCGGCGCGGCGACCGCATCAGCCGGGGCTCGCGCCGGACCAGCCAGGTGCGGACCCGGCCGGGGAAGGCGATGCCGTTGACGCCCCGGTAGTCGCTGACGAACCGGGAGCCGGCGGCCGTCTCGGTGAGGGCGCGGGCGATGACGAGCGCGGAGAACATGGAGGCGAGCACACCGATGGCGAGCGTGACACCGAAGCCCTTCACCGGCCCGGAGCCGAGGAAGAAGAGCAGCCCGGCCGCGATCAGCGTGGTCACGTTGGAGTCGGCGACGGCGCTCCAGGCGCCCCGGAATCCGGCGGTCAGCGAGGAGCGCAGGGAGCGGCCCGGATGCTGTGCGTGCTCCTCCCTGGCGCGTTCGAAGACCAGCACGTTGGCGTCGACCGCCATCCCGATGGCGAGGACGAATCCGGCGAGGCCGGGCAGGGTGAGGGTGACACCGAGGGCCACCAGGGCCGCGTAGGAGATCAGTCCGTAGGCGGCGAGCGCGACGGCGGCGAGTGCGCCGAAGAGCCGGTAGACGACGGTGATGAAGAGTGCGGTGGCCGCAGCGCCGATCAGGGCGGCGCGGGCGCTGGCGTCGATGGCGGCGGCGCCGAGCGTCGGCCCCACGGTCCGCTGCTCGACGATCTCGACGGGCAGCGGCAGGGCGCCGCCCTTGATCAGCAGGGCCAGTTCGCGGGCCTCGTCCGCACCGAAGGAACCGGTGATCTGGGTGGAGCCGGAGGGCAGGCCGGCTTCGCAACCGACCGATGGGGCGACCTGCGGCGAGGAGATGATCTGGTCGTCGAGGACGATGGCGACGCGGCGCCGGTCGTCCTGCACCGGGTGGCAGGCGGCTTCACCGGTCAGCCGGGTCCAGTCCCGGCCGGCCTCCTTGTGGAAGTCGAGGGAGACCGTCCAGCCGGCGCCCTGCTGGGCGTCGAACACGGCGGTGGCGTCCTTGACACCCGCGCCGGAGAGCCGGGCCGGGCCGAGTTCGAGGGCGCGTCCCTGTTCGTCGGGGAGGGTCGGCCCCGCGTCGGCCCTGTCGTCCTTCCCGCTCCCCGGGCCCTGGACCGCGTGGAAGCTGAGCTGGGCGGTTCTGCCGATGACTTCGGCGGCCTTGCGCGGGTCCTGGACGTCCGGGAGTTCGACGATGATTCGGTCCTCGCCGGAGCGGGTCAGAGTGGGTTCGGCGACGCCGAGCGAGTCGATGCGCTGGCGCAGCACTTCGAGCGTGCGCTCGGTGCTCTCCCGGTCCGCCTTCGCGGTCTCCGAGTCCTTGGCCTGGAGCACCATTCTGGTGCCGCCCTGAAGGTCGAGGCCGAGTCTGGGCGACATGGTCAGTGTGATGAGCACGGAGACGAGCAGCACGGCGGCAGCCAGCACCGCTCGCACCGTGGTGGCGCGAGTCATGGGTTTCCTCCGAGGGAGCGCCGGGCGCCCTCACCTCGGCAAGGACGGGACGGCGGGTCTGTGGGACGGGACCGGTGGCCAGACCGATGGCCAGACCGGTGGCAGGACCAGTGGCCGGTGGGCGGCCGTCCGTGGAGGCCCGCGTACGCCGGGGAGCGCGATGCGGGAGTGGCCGGTGGCACGCGGGGGTACGGCGGGGGCGGGCCGGTGGGCTCGGTGGGGTGCGGGGACGCCGGGTGTGCCGGGGAGCAGGACGTCGGGGCCGGGTGGCGGGAGGTGGTGCGCGGTGCGGGCCTGGTCGCTGCCGGCCCGGGGCTGGGGACCGGGTGTGGTCTGCGGCCGGTCGCGGTGGTGGTCGGTCGCCGTGGCCGTGCGGGTGCGCCGGGTGTCGTGGGCGGTGCCGGTGCGGGCGGTCCGGTCGGTGTGCGGGGTGGGCTGGTGGGCGCCGGGGGCGGACGCGGCGGGGGGCGGCACCCCGGCGAACGGCCGGGCGGGGAGCGCGGATCCGGCGGCCGCGGGGGCGCCGCCGACGACGGCGAGGACGGCGAGCAGGAGGGCGGCGAGGATCTGCCGGGCCGTCCGCGCGGTGCGGTGGTGTGCCGGGGTGTCCGGCCGTGCCCCCGGGGGCACGTTCCCCGGGGGCGGCCCCGGGAGGGGGGTCACCCGGTCCGGCCGGTCAGAACCGGTGCCGCACCGTCCCGGCGCAGCACGGAGCCGAGGACCATTCCGGCACCGCGTACGACCGCGGTCGCCGGGTCGTCGGCGAGGCGGACCGGGCCGCCGAGGCTGACCGCGATCCGGTGGGTGATGTCGGGGCGGGCGGCGCCGCCTCCGGTGAGCAACGGGCCCTTGCGCAGGGCGCCGAGGAGGGCGCCGTGCCGGTCCTGCTGCCACATCTCCATGATCATGTCCAGGACGGTGCGGACGACGGCGGCGGGCGGCTCTGCCGGGTCGAGGTCGCCCAGCCCGGTCTCGGCCTGGCGGGCGTCGCGGACCTGTCCGTCGACGAGCAGGGTCGCCTCGGTCAGTTCGGCGCCGAGGTCGACGACGAGCAGCGGTCCGCCGTCGCGCGGTCCGGCGTACGCGGCGGCGGCCCTGGCGCTGTCCAGGGCGATGACGGTCGTCGGGCCCAGGGCGGCGATCAGTTCCCTCGCCTCGGTACGGTGCCGGGGCCCGGCGAGGACGGGGTGGCTGAGCACGATCACGGTGCCGGTGCGGTCCGCGCCCAGGGCCGTGTCGGCGATCCGGCCGAGCATCCGCCCGCAGGACTCGGGGTCGACGATGCGCCCCCGCCGGACCGGGCGGCCGTGGCCGGGCCCCGTACCGGAGTCGCCGCACAGGTCGGTGTCGGCCAGGACGCCGTGTCCGGGCACCCAGACACGGGTGCGGGAGCTGCCGAGGTCGAGGGCGAGACCCCGGGTGATCCCCCGGTGGTCCTGGCGGGCGGACGGTCCGAGTCGTCGCCCGTCGTGCAGAGCACGCATCGCCCCTCCCCCCGGCCTGCCGTCGCGGCCGCGTACACACCCATGAACCCGCTGATAGCGAGGCATGGCCGAGCCCTCACTATGCAATAGGGAGGCAAAGAAAGCCACTCCCCGGCAAAATCCAAGGGCTCGGGCGCTGTGTGGCCCCGTTGTGCCTCACACCTCCGAGGGCAGGAAACCGGCGATCAGTTCGGCGAACTCGTCCGGCGCGGCGATCCGGACGCCGAGATCCTCCGCCTTGGTGCGCTTGGATCCGGCCTTCTCCCCGGCGACCAGGAGCGAGGTGCGCTTGGAGACGCTGGACGAGGACTTCCCGCCGGCCCGCTCGATCAGCTCGTTCATCTCGTTGCGGGAGAGCTTCTCCAGGGCGCCGGTCATGGCTCCGGTGACCACCACGGTCATTCCGCCCAGCGGCAGACCGCCGTCTTCCCCGTCCGGTGCGGTGGCGGCTTCCGTGTCCTCCTCGCCCGGCGCGGGCGGCGGTGTGGCGCCGGGCTCCGTCATGGTGACTCCGGCGGCCACCAGCTTCTCGATCAGCGGGGCCAGCTCCACCAGCTCCGCGACGACGGCGGCGGCCTTCTCCTTGCCGATGCCGTCGACCCGCTGGAGTTCCTCGGCGTCGGCAGCCCTGATCCGGTCCATGTCCGCGAAGTAGCGGGCGATCCGCCGCGACATGGAGCGTCCGGTACCGCGCACACCCAGCGCGCAGAAGACCCGGGAGAGCGGCTGGGTCCGTGCCGTCCCGATGGCGGCCAGGAGGTTGTCGGTGCTGGTCTCGCCCATCCGGTCCAGGCCCAGCAACTGCTCGCGGTCGAGGGTGAAGAGGTCCGCGAAGTCGGCCACCAGCCCGGCGTCGACGAGCTGGACGACGCGGGTCGCGCCGAGGCCCTCGATGTCGAGCTGGTCGCGGCCCGCCGCGTACGAGACGGAGGCGACGATCCGGCAGTCGCGGCCCCGGACACAGCGCCAGCGCTGCTCGCTGGTGTCTATCTCGGAGCCGCACTGCGGGCACGCCTCCGGGAACTCGATCGGCTGCTCGTCACCGGTCCGCAGATGGGCGACGGGGGCCTCGATACGGGGGATGATGTCGCCCGCCTTGTAGACCATCACCCGGTCGCCCAGGCGCAGATCGCGGCGGGTGATGTCGGCGGGGTTGTGCAGGGTGGCGTAGCTGACGGTCGAGCCGTCGATCTCGACCGGCTCCAGCACGGCGCGCGGCGCGATGATGCCGGTCCGGCCCACGTTCCACTCGACGCCGAGGAGCCGGGTGACCTTCTCCACGGCCGGGAGCTTGTAGGCGATGGCCCAGCGCGGCGCCCTGGTCCCGGAACCGGCCTCGCGCTGATCGGCGGCGAGATCGGCCTTGATGACGATGCCGTCGATGCCGAACGGCAACGCGGCGCGCAGGGCCGCGACCTCCTCGACCCGGCTCTGCACCTCCTCGACGGTGGTGACGGTGCGCGGCGCCACGTCCGTGTCCGCCGCGGTGTGCACGCCGAGCCTGGCGACGCGGGCGAGGACCTCGCTGTGCGGGAGCTCGGCAAGGGTGTCGGCGAGCTCGCCGGAGTCGGCCAGCGGCAGGGCGCCGTAGGCGAAGAACGTCATCTCCACCGTGTACGCGCGGTCCTTGGCGCGGAGGGTGCCCGCCGCGCCGTTCCTCGGGTTGGCGAAGGGGGCGCCGCCGTGTTCGGTGCGCACGGCGTTGGCCTGTTCGAACTGCTCGGTCGTCATCAGGATCTCGCCGCGCATCTCGATCGTCACCGGTTCGGCGAGCTGCTCGGGCAGGCCCACGACGGTGCCGATGGCATGCGAGACGTCCTCGCCCGCGGTGCCGTCGCCCCGGGTGATCAGCTGTTCCAGGCGGCCCGCCCGGTAGCGCGCCGCGACGGCCAGTCCGTCGAGCTTCGGCTCCACGCTCCAGGCCGCGACGGGGCGGCCTATCCGCCGCTCCAGCGACGCCGTCCAGGTGACGAACTGCTCGGCCGAGAAGACGTTGTCCAGGGAGAGCATCGGGACCGTGTGCGGCACGTCCCCGGTCGCGGCGCCGCCCGCCACCTTGCCGGTCGGCGAGGCGTCCAGCAGCTCCTGCGGATGCTCCTGCTCGTATGCGGCGATCCCCCGGACGAGCCGGTCGTAGGCGTCGTCGTCGAGCGTGCTCTCGCCCGTGGCGTAGTACGCGGCGGCGGCCTGCGACGCTTCTTCGACCGCGGCGGCGTAGGCGGCGGTATCGGCGAGCACAACAGCTGAGTTCGTCATGGCCCCCATCCTGCCGCCCACCACTGACAACGCCCCTCAGCCGGCCGCCCGGACCGTCCCGTCCGCCTCGCCCGTCTCCTTCGGCCGTGACAGGGGAATCTGCGGGCCCGAGCACTCCCGCAGCCAGCGCCGCAGCACCTGGTGCACCTGCTCGGCGCCCACCAGCTCCGTGTCCGGTGCCACCGGCGCGGACAGCTCGGCCGGCCACAGCAGGAACGGCCGGGACTGCTCGCCGCCCAGCCCGCCGTGCGAGCCGATCTGTTCCTCGAAGGCGTGCACACGGCCCGTGGCGCCGTCGTACATCGAGTTGACCATGATGTCGGCGACGTGCGGGAAGGTGTCGGTCCGCCGGACCGCCGCCGCCGCGCCGGGACCGAAGGGGGCCAGCGGCCCCTGACCGTCCACCAGCTCCGACACCGGGATCTCCGCTCCGCCGCGGCCCAGCACCACCGATCCGTGGCGCTCGCTGCGGACCAGCAGGAAGCCGATGCCGGGGTGGTTGGCGAGGGTGCCGAGCAGGGCGGGGTGGCTGCGGTCGAGCTGTTCGCGCGAGGCTCGTCCCCCGATGTCGGGGAAGGAGATCAGCCCGAGGTTCCCGGACGCGAGGACCACCGGGTCGGACGGCTTGGCGAGGGGTTCCGCCACCCCCGCGTCGACCGGCCGGTGCAGCGCGATCCGTACCGCGTCGCGCGCCTCCGAGGCGCTGGGGGTGCGCTGCGCGCGGCGGGGCACGGGCAGCCCGCAACCCGCCCGCACCAGGTCCTTGAGGGTCAGCCCGTACGCCCCCGCGAAGGTCTCCCCGGGGCTCTGTCCGTGGTCGGAGAGGAGCACGATCCGGTAGGCGCGCGGGGTGTGCTCGGTGACCTTGACGATCAGGGCGAGCGACCGGTCCAGGCGGGCGAGCACCTTGTCCGCGTCGCGGCTGTTCGGTCCGGAGTGGTGCGCCACCTCGTCGTAGGCGACCAGGTCGGCGTAGACGGCGGTACGGCCGGCGAACATGTCGCCGATGACGGCGGCGACCACCACATCGCGTTCGACGACGGTCGCGAAGGCCCGGATGAAGGGGTACAGCCCGCCACGCTTGATCCGGGGCGAGTCCTTCCGAATGCGTGCGCGGGTCGACTGGGCGATCTCGCGGCAGACCTCGGCGACGAACGACACGGCGGTGCGTACGGCGTTGGCCGGGTCGGAGAAGTACGCGAAGTACCCGGCCCTGGAGCGGCGGCCCTTGCCGAACCGGGCCGCCATGGACAGGACCAGCGCCAGCTGGTCGGCGCCGCCGCTGAAGAGGTTGCCCCGGCTGGCGCCGTCCAGTGTGAGCAGCCCGCCGTCATGGGTGCGGGCGACGGCCCTGCGCTGGAGTTCGAGGGCGCTCGCGGGTCTGCTGGAGACCATGACGTCGCCGGTCTCCTTCTCGTACCAGCGGAAGGCGGGGACGTCGTGGTTGCTGCCGTGCAGGATGCCGAGCTGGCTGGCGCCGGTCTGGCTGGACCAGTCGGTGCGCCACGGGGTGAGCCGGTGCCCCTCCTCGTCGGCCAGCCACTGCGCGACGGTCGGCATCAGGCCCTCGGCGGCGGCGCGGGCGAGTACGTCGTGGCCGACGCCGTCGAGCTGGATGAAGACGGTTCCCGGCGGTCCGCTGCGGCAGCTGTCCGTGCCGCTGCGCCGGCGGCGGCGGACGGCCAGCCGGGAGAGCCTGCGCCGGTAGGCGTTGTCGTCGCGGACGGCGAGCGCGGTGGAGGTCGCGGAGGCGACGGCGGACATGACGGCCGCGACGACGACCGCCGTCTCCGGGTTGGCGGCGCCGCGCCCGTCCGGGATGAGCCGCAGGGCGAGCAGCAGCAGCGAGCCGTTCAGGAAGAAGACCAGCATCCCCAGGACGAGTGCGGGCACGATGAGCAGTGCCCGTACCAGGACCGGCCAGACCAGTGCGGAGAGCAGACCGAACGCACCGGCGCCCCAGGCCGCGGTGAACGCGGTCTTGGTGATGGTGTCGCCGTCGTCCGACTGGAGCTGGAAGTCCGGCAGTATCCCGGCGAGCGCCAGCATCGTGAGCGTCGAGACCGCCCACACCACGACCACTCGCATCAGGGCGCTGCCGGCTGTTCGCCATCGCCCGTCACCCACGCCGTTCCACCTCACGTCCGGCCCCCACCGTTCCGGGCCCTGGCCCTCCAGCTTGGCACAGCGGGTCCGCGGGCCACCGGGCCCGGCGGCGGGCGGTCCGGTCAGCAGCCGTCGTAGCCGGCGGTCGGCATGGAGAGGCGGCGGTGCACGCTCGCCTTGGTACGGGCGTTGTACGGGGGCTCGTCCAGCCCCGCGACCTCCAGGCGGACGCCGCGCCGCTCGCACTCCGCGGCGAACTCCGGCACCGAGGTGAACGCCCGCGCCAGCACCCGGTCGTTGGCGGCGACGAAGAGTTCGACGTCGCCGCTCTCGACATCCGTCCACAGGGCGTGGTGGTCGGGGCGCAGTCCGTAGAACCGCAGCTGCCGGGTGACGACGTATCCCTTGTCGGCGGCCCAGCGGGCGCACATCTCGTGCTGGCTGCGGGTGTCCACGAGGAACGGATCGCTGTCGAGCTCTTCGAGCGGCGTGAGGCTGGCGATGGCCGCCACCCGTACGTCCGTCACGTCCCCCATGCCCGTCCCCCCGGTGTCAGGGCCTTCCGTCCGGATCAGACCGGATCCGGACGGAAGGCCCTGGGCGTACCGGCGACCCTACCCCCCGGACCCCGGCGCAAGAAGGCGCGTGCGGGGAGGGCGGGAGTGCGGAGCGCACGGGCCCGGAACAACCTGTGCGCCCCTGCTCCGGCCCAGCCCTTAGGCTCGATGCCGGGGCCGGAGACCGAGGAGCCCGGGAACGAGGAGGCGCCGCGTGCCGGTGGAAGTCACTTGGTGGGGTCATGCCACCTGCACCATCGAGGACTCCGGGGTGCGGGTGCTGACCGATCCGCTGTTCGCGCGGCGCTTCGCGCATCTGCGCCGCCGCCGCGGCGAGCTGCCCGGTCCCGAGGCGGCGGTCGCCGATGTGGTGCTCGTCTCGCATCTGCACTCCGACCATCTGCATCTGCCGTCCCTGGCCAGGCTCGCCCCCGGCAGCAGACTGGTCGTACCGCTGGGCGCGGTGCGCTCGGTGCCGGGGCTGCGGGTGCTGCGCTCGGTGCGCGGGCTGCGGATCACCGAGGTGGCCCCGGGCGACGAGGTCCGGGTCGGCGCGGTGCGGGTGCGGGCGGTTCCGGCGCTGCACGACGGCAGGCGGCTGCCGATGGGCCCGCACCGCTCCCCCGCGCTCGGCTTCGTGGTCGAGGGCGAGGCGCGGACGTATTTCGCCGGGGACACGGGGCTCTTCGACGACATGGCGCGGGCGGTCGGCCCGGTGGACGTGGCGCTGCTGCCGGTGGGCGGCTGGGGCCCGTATCTGGGCCACAGCCATCTCGACGCGGGCCGGGCGGCGCAGGCGCTGACCCGGCTGGCGCCGCGGTCGGCCGTGCCGGTGCACTACGGCACGTACTGGCCGATCGGCCTGGACGGGATCAGGCCGCACGAGTTCCACTCGCCGGGTGACGAGTTCGTCCGCAAGGCGGCGCTGCTGGCGCCGGAGGTGGCCGTGCACCGGCTGTCCCACGGTGAGCATGTGCGGCCGGAGGCCGCCAGGTGATCCAGGAGGTCGTGGGGCAGCTGCCCCCGGAGTCGACGCAGCAGGCGGTCGGCTATCCGTCGCTGTTCCTGCTGGTGGCGCTGGGGGCCCTGGTGCCGGTGGTGCCGACGGGTGCGCTGGTGAGTTCGGCCGGGGTGGTGGCGTTGCACCAGTCGTCGCCGTTCTCGCTGCTGATCGTCTTCGCGGTGGCCTCGGCCGCGGCGTTCCTCGGTGACATCTGCCTGTACTGGCTCGGTCAGCGCGGGGTGCGGTCGAAGAACGGGTCGAAGTGGCTGCGGACGATCAGCGGCCGGGCCGCTCCGGAGCGGCTGGCGCAGGCGCAGCAGAAGCTGGACGAGCACGGGGCGGCGGTGCTGGTGCTGTCCCGGCTGGTGCCCGCGGGGCGCATACCGGTGATGCTGGCCTGTCTGCTGGGCCGGATGCCGCTGCGCCGGTTCGCCCGTGGCGATGTGCCGGCGTGTCTGGCGTGGGCGGCGACGTACCAGCTGATCGGCATTCTGGGCGGTTCGCTCTTCCCGGAGCCGTGGCAGGGGGTGGTCGCGGCGGTGGGTCTGACGCTGCTGGTCAGCGGGGCGCCCGCGGTGTGGCGGAAGACGCGGGCCCGGTTCAGCCATTGACCGTGCGGGGGGCCGGTTCCAGTACGCGCGAGGCGCCGATCGGCAGGTCCCAGAGCAAAGTCCGGGGGTGTCCGGCCCGCTGCCAGGCGGTGCGCAGCCGGGTCAGCGGTTCGAGTACGGGTTCCGCGGAGAGCAGGAAGGTGGCCCAGTGCATCGGCGCCATCGCACGGGCGCCGAGGTCCTCGTAGGCCTGGACGGCCTCCTCGGGGTCGGTGTGCACGTCGCCGAGCCACCAGCGCGGTTCGTACGCCCCGATCGGCAGCAGGGTCAGGTCGATCCCGGGGTGGCGGCTGCCGATCTCGCCGAAC
This sequence comes from Streptomyces sp. DvalAA-43, assembly GCF_900091725.1. Classification (GTDB taxonomy): domain Bacteria; phylum Actinomycetota; class Actinomycetes; order Streptomycetales; family Streptomycetaceae; genus Streptomyces; species Streptomyces pulveraceus. Next base: position 244,651 of record NZ_FMBW01000094.1, read on the forward strand.
CAGTGCCCGTAGCCGGTGTCCCCGGCGAAGTGGATCCGCTGTCCGCCGGGGCCGGGGGTGCCGATGATCCAGCCGCCCCACAGGGAGCGGCAGGTGTCGGTGAGGGTGCGTCTGGACCAGTGGTGGGCCGGTACGAAGTCGAAGCGGACGCCGCCGAGCTCGGCCGATTCCCACCAGTCGAGCTCGGTGACACAGGTGAAGCGGCGCCGTCGGCACCAGCGGCCGAGCCCGGCGGGGACGAAGAGCGGGGTGTCCCTGGGGAGTCTGCGCAGGGTGGGGGCGTCGAGGTGGTCGTAGTGGTTGTGGCTGATGACGACGGCGTCCACGGGCGGCAGGTCCTCCCAGCGGACGCCGACCGGGGTGATCCTGGCCGGTGTCCCGAGGATGCGCCGGGACCAGACGGGGTCGGTGAGGACGGTCAGCCCGCCGGTGCGGATGATCCAGCTGGCGTGCCCGGCCCAGGTGACGGAGGTGCTGTCCGCGGAGACGGCCGGCAGGGGCTCGGGGGCGTAGGGGAGCCGGTGGATGCCGCGCAGTCCTTCCGCGTTGGGCCGGAGGGCGCGCTCACGGGCCAGTCGGGACATGCTCATGACACCAGGGAGGGGCGCGGTGAGCCGGTCGGCGAAGCCGCCGGGCCAGACCCGGACCTCGCCGAGCGGACGCGGTTCGAGGATCCTGCCGCGGGCCGCGTGGCGCGGCCGCGCGGTTCCCGTGCCGGAGCGCTCGGTCTGTTCCGTCATCGGGAGACTCCTGTCTCGCGGTTCCGCACGGAGTTCGTCGAGGGCCGTCAGCGGAGTTCGTCGAGGGCCGTCCCGAAAATGCTCAGGGCTTCGGCCACATGCGGCAATTCCAGGGGCGCCACAGCGGTGAGGGACTCCAACTGCTGCTCCGGGGTCGACCCGAGCAGCGTCCCGGTACCCAGCCGAACGCGCAGCGCCCCCAGTTCGTCGCCGAACCGGTGCCCGCCCGGCGTCGGGGCGCCGAGACGTTCCGTCAGGTACTCCTCCAGCTCCAGCGAGTCCGTGACGCCCCGGCTCGCCAGCCGGGATCTGAGCGGGCCGAGGTCGGCGTAGAGGTGACGGCCCGCCTGCGGGGGCCTGGCCAGCGCGCCCGACGCCAGGACCGCGCGGTGGGCCGCGGCGGCGACCTTGGCCTGGAGCGCGGCGGCCCGGCGGACCCGGTCCGTCACGGCGGCAGGTTCGCGCAGCGCGTGGGCTGCGGCCATGGCGACCGGTCCCGCGACGTGCGCCCCGAGCGCGGTGAGGATGTCGAGCGTACGGGCGTGGCGCACCGCCGCCCGTCCGGTGTCCGGGAACCGGGCGACCGCGACCGGCCAGGCGGACGGGGTCAGCGCACCGGCGAGGTCGCAGACGACCGTGACGTCGTCGGGGCACATCTCGGCCGGGCTGAGCAGGACCGTGTCGTGCGGCCGGTGCAGGGTGTCGCGCCAGGTCTCGTCGCTGATGATGTGCAGCCCCTCGGCGACCGCCGCCTCGCACGCCTCGCGCACCAGCTCCGGCGGGGCGACGGTGGCGGTCGGGTCGTCGACGACGGAGATCAGCAGCAGCCGGGGCCTGCCGCCCTCGGCGCGCACCCTTCGTACGGTCTCCAGGAGCGCGTAGGGGTCGGGCACGCCACCGCACTCGGCCGGGGTCGGCACATGGTAGGCGGGCCTGCCGAGCAGTCGGGCCTGCGGAATCCAGGTGGCCGTGCAGGGGCGGGGCATGAGGACGTCGCCGCCGTGCGCGGCGATCAGGGCGAGCAGCAGCGGCGAGGCGCCCGGGGCCGCGGCGATGTGCCGCGGGCCGCCGTGCAGTCCGCGCCGCTCCCAGTAGGCGGCCGCGGCCTCGCGCAGGGCGTCGCCGCCACCGGTCGGTTCGGGTGCGCCGCGGCCAGCCGCCGAGGCGAGCACCTCGGCCAGTTCGGGCAGCACGGGCAGACCGGGGTCCGGGGCGGGCGGCCCGTACCGGACGGGGCCCCGGTCCTCGCGTACGGAGCCCCGTCCGGTCCGCTGCCGCGCCATCCGGGCCTCCTTCGCCGCCGCCCCGTCACCCTGTCGTGCCGTCTCGCGCTCAGGGCCCCTCAAGGGCCCTTTATACGAGGGTTCGGCCGGCCGCGCCCGCCGGCGGAGCGACGGCCGGCCGCCGGGGCGGGATCAGCCCGCGAAGAGCGGCTGGGGCATTCCGCGTCCCGCGTCGGGCAGCACGAGCAGCGAACCGGACAGCGGGTGCGGGGCGGTGAGCCCGGTGCGGGCCGTCGAGATGTAGAGGTCGCGCAGGCCGTCACCGCCGAAGGCGCAGGCGGTCGGCCGCCGTACCGGGAGTGCGACGATCCGGTCCAGGGTGCCGTCGGCCGTGTACCGGCGCACCGCGGAACCGTCCCAGAGGGCGACCCAGACGGCCCCCTCGGCGTCGACCGTCAGCCCGTCGGGGAAGCCCGCCCCCTCCTCGACGGTGGCGAACGGTCGCCGGTTGACGGCGTGTTCGCCGTCGAAGTCGAAGACGTCGACGCGGCGCGTGGGGGTGTCGATGAAGTACATCAGCCGCCCGTCCGGGCTCCATCCGACGCCGTTGCCGCACGCCACGGCGGGCAGCACCGGGGTCACCGCGCCATCGGCCGCGATCCGGGTGAGGCTGCCGCCGCCCGCGGCGCCGTCGTAGCGCATGCTGCCCGCCCACAGCGCCCCGTCCGGCGCGACCGCCGCGTCGTTGCCGCGCCGGCCCGGCACCGGGTCGTGGACCAGCCAGCGGAAGGCGCCGTCGGGGTCGTACAGGCCGATGCCGTCGCGGAGATTGACCACGAGCCCGCCTCCGGCGCGGGGCTTGGCCGCGCCGACGTGCTGTTCGGTCGCCATCACCGTACGGCGGTGGCTCACCGGGTCGTAGGTGTGCACGCGCGCGGAGACGATGTCGACCCAGATCAACCGCCCGGCGGCCGCGTCCCACGTCGGACCCTCGCCGAGTTCGGCCTGTTCGGGTACGGCCACGTCCAGGCCTGTGCCGCTCAATGTCTCGCCCCTCGTGGTGTCCGGGCCGACCGGAGAGCCCGTCGGCGCCCTCGGCCGCGAGACCCACCGGCTCCCTCTCGTGTTCCTCGGTCCGGCGGATCACCGGAATCACGCACTCAGCGTAGACGTGCGGCCATGGCGTCGGCACAGCGGCCGCGTGATGCCGGGGCCCGGTCGGGGCAGGGCGTTCAGGTTCATCGGCCGGACGACCCGGCCTGCCGGCAGGCACCGGCGAGGGCCTCGCCGGGAGGGCGCGGACCGCCCTTCGAGAGGTCCCGCCCATCCGGTCCGACCGAGTGGTGCGAGCGCGCCTCCTGGTTCGGCGCGGCCTGGCGGGGTAGGCGCTGTCCCATGTCTGCACCGTTCTCAGCCTCGCGCATCCCGTTCACCCGCCCGTCGTCCACCGCGCTCCGCGAGGTGCTGCACCGCCGCGATCTCGCCGCGTTCCGGGGCCTGGCCCACCGGAACTGGCCGGGCGCCGGGCCGGTACTGCCACGGCTGAGCCGCACCGCCGATCACGGACTCCTGTGGCTGGGCGCCGCGGCCGGGCTGGCGGCGCTGGGCGGCAACGCGCGGGCGCGGCGGGCCGCCCTGCGCGGAATCGCCTCGCTGGGCGTGGCTTCGGCCGTGACCAACATCCTCGGCAAGAGCGCGGTACGCCGACAGCGTCCGCTGCTGGACGCCGTGCCGGTGGTACGGCGGCTCGCGCGTCAGCCGGTCACCACGTCCTTCCCCTCCGGACACGCCGCGTCGGCTGCGGCGTTCGCCACGGGCGTGGCCCTCGAATCGAAGGGCTGGGGAGCGGTGGTGGCGCCGCTCGCCCTTTCCGTCGCCGCGTCCCGCGTCTATACCGGAGTCCACTATCCGAGTGATGTGCTGGCCGGTGCGGTGCTCGGTGTGGGCGCCGCGCTGGCTCTGCGCGGTGTCGTCCCGACCCGCGGGCAGCTGCCGGCACCGGGCCGCCCGCCCGGTCACGCGCCCGCGCTGCCGACCGGCCAGGACCTGGTGGTCGTGGTCAACGAGGAGTCGGGCACCGCGACGGCGACGGCCTCGCTGGTGCGGAGCGCGCTGCCGGATGCCGAGGTGGTGGAGTGCGCCCCCGACGAGCTCTCCGCCGAACTGGAGAAGGCGGCGGGCCGGGGCAGGGCCCTGGGGGTGTGCGGCGGGGACGGCACGGTCAACCGGGCCGCGGCCGTCGCCGCCCTGCACGGCGTGCCGCTGGCGGTGTTTCCGGGCGGGACGCTGAACCACTTCGCCTACGACCTGGGCATCGAGACCGTGGACGACACCTGTACGGCGCTGATCGCCGGCGATGCGGTCCGGGTCGACCTCGGCCGCTTCCGGCCCGGTCCCGAGGGTCCCGGCGGTGCTCACGGCTACTTCCTCAACGCCTTCAGCATGGGCGTCTATCCCGAACTGGTACGGGCCCGTGAGCGCTGGGCCCCCAAGGTCGGAGGCTGGCCGGCGGGCGTGCTCGCGGCCTGGAAGGTGCTGCGCGGGGACCGTCCGCTGGAGGTGGAACTGGAGGGGCGGCGGCGCCCGTTGTGGCTGCTGTTCGTGGGCAATGGGATGTTCCAGCGCGTGGGTCCGGCACCGGGCCGTCGGCACAACCTCGCGGACGGCCTGCTGGATGTCCGGGTGGTGCACGGCGGCCGTGCGCCGGGGCTGCGCCTGCTCGCCGCGGCCGTCGCGGGTCCGCTCACCCGCTCCCCCGTCCACGCGGCACAACGGCGCCACCGGGTGCGGATCACCGGCCTGACACCCGGCACTCCTTACGCGTTCGACGGCGAAGTCGCCTACAGCCGGGACGAGTTGTTGGTCGACAAGCTTCCGGAGGCGCTGACGGTGTACTGCCCCATGCCGGTGTAGCGAAGCGCCCGGAGAACAGCCACGCCCGGACGAGCCGGACGGACCAGGGGCGGCCGACGCCGAGTCGGCCGCCCTTCCGTGTCCCGGCCCGCCGGGATGCCCTCCCGCACACCGGCCACCAACCACGTGCCGTCCACATATCAAGACGCGTATCTCAATATTCGACATCGGCGCGTACGGTGTCGCTGACGATCAGCCCTTCGCGGGGCCCGCGTCCGGGCTCCGCGCACCGAGGAAGGATCCACGGCCATGCCGAAGGAGACCGCCGTCTACACCCACGGCCACCAGGAACCGGCGCTGCGCTCGCACCGCTGGCGCACCGCCGCCAACTCCGCGGCCTATCTGATCGACGAGCTCCGCCCCGGCCTGACCGTGCTGGACGTCGGCTGCGGGCCGGGCACCATCACCGCGGACCTGGCCGCGCTGGTCGCTCCCGGCCGGGTGACCGCCGTCGAGACCACCGAGGAGATCCTGTCCCAGGCCGCCGGGGTCGCGGCCGAACGCGGTCTGGAAAACGTCGAGTTCACCGTCGCCGACGTACACGCGCTGGAATTTCCCGACGACTCCTTCGACGTCGTCCACGCCCATCAGGTGCTCCAGCACGTGGGCGACCCGGTGCAGGCGCTGCGCGAGATGCGGCGGGTCTGCCGCCCCGGCGGCGTCGTCGCGGTCCGCGACAGCGACTACGCGGCGATGGCCTGGTATCCGGAGTTTCCCGGCCTGGACGACTGGCTGGACCTGTACCGCCGGGTCGCCCGCGCCAACGGCGGCGAGCCGGACGCGGGCCGCCGGCTGCTCTCCTGGGTCCGCCGGGCCGGTTTCACCGACATCACCCCGACCACCGGCAGCTGGTGTTTCGCCACCCCGGAGAGCCGGGCCTGGTGGAGCGGCATGTGGGCGGACCGCACGGTCGGTTCGACGTACGCGGAGATGGCCGTCACCGGCGGCCATGCGAGCACCGGGGAACTGGCGGAGATCGCCGCCGCCTGGCGCGAGTGGGGCACGGGGGACGACGCCTGGTTCATGGTTCCGCACGGCGAGGTGCTCTGCCGGGCCTGAGCGCGCCTCTGCCCGCCGAATCGATCACGCGCCGATGGGCCGCCAACTACCCTTGTGCGCATGGATATTCTGGGAACCACGCTCCGTATCTGCGTCGACGACCTGGAGGCCGCGGTGGCCTTCTACGAGAACCTCACGGGCAGTTCGGCGCTCCGTTTCGAGCGGGGCGGGGTGTCGGTCGCCGCGATCAGCTGCTTCCTCCTGATGAGCGGCCCGGAGGCGGAGTTGGAGATCCTGCGCAAGGTGACGGCGACGATCGCGGTGAAGGACGTCGACGACGCGCACGCCGCCCTGACCCGCGTCGGTGCCCGGATCCTGGCGGGTCCGGTACCGACGCCGGTCGGCCGCAATCTGATCGCCGTGCACCCCGACGGTTCGGTCTTCGAGTACGTCGACCGGAGCCTGCCGTCCGGCCCGTGAGGACCGGACGGCGGACGGGACCGGATCCCGTCAGCTCTTGGGGCGCATCCGGTAGTTGTACATGTCGGGCAGCGGCTCGTCGGTGATCCGGGCCCACACCTCGTCCAGGATCTCCGCGCCCTCGCGCAGATCCGCGACCTCGAAGCCCTCGTCGAAGACGGCCCGCGCGGCGGGCCGGTCGCCCTCGGCGATCAGCAGCCGGGCCTCCAGCAGACGGAAGCGGCCGCGCTGCCGGACCGCCGGGGGCAGCGCCGCCCACACCGCCCGGACCGTCTCGGTGCGCCCTGCTTTCAGCAGCGCCTCCATCGCCTCCCGGCCCAGTGCCGCCGCGGCCGCCGTCCAGGCCTCGTCCTCGTCACTGCGGTCCGCGCACAGCTCCTCGAACGCCTCGCCACAGAGGTCCGCGGCCCGGTCCCACTGACGGCCCTCCTCGGCGGCGACGGCGAGACATCTCAGCAGCGGCCAGCGGGACGGGGCGAGCGCCAGCCCGCGTTCCCAGCTGCGCACCGCCTGGGCGCGGTCGCCGGCATGCCACTGGGCGACGCCCAGGTGGTATTCGGTGAGGGGTTCGGCGGGCGCCGTCTCCAGCATGTCGCGCCAGTGCGGGGAGACCAGGGAAGGGCCGGGCGGGACCGCCGGGTCCGGTGCGGGGAAGGTGCCATGATCCAGCAACTCCAGCCAGGGCCCCTGCTGTTCGCCGAGGGTGGAGTCGGCGAAGGGGGTGCCGGGAAGTTCGTACTTCCCTCGCCGGACCTCCAGCGCGCCCCAGCCCGAGCCGGTGGCGAGCGACTCACCGGGCTCGGTGTCGGCGCAGCGGCGCCAGGCGGTGTAGGCGGCCTCGACATCGGTGCGTGGCAGCGCCTCGGCCAGCCGCTGTTCGGTCTCGGCGCGGGCCGCCGCCCAGTCCTCGCCGTGCACGGCGCGCGGGTCCGCGGACAGCGGCCCGTACGATTCCAGCCAGCTGAACTCGGCGCCCGGTTCCAGGGGGACGTGCTCCAGCTGGGTGCGGGCGAGTCCGGCCTGGATCTCGGCGTAACCGACGGTGCCGGGCTCGGTCAGCCACTCCTGCCAGCGCCGCCCGCCCGCGCCGCCGCCCCAGAGGAAGAGCTTCCGGCCGCGCAGCAGATCGGTCGAGGTCTGGACGAGCCCGTGGCCGTTTTCGTCGAGCGAGGCTATCCAGCGGCGGGCGCCGTCGGGCACCTCGTAGAAGTAGTCGGCGGGGAAGTCGCCGCGCAGCGGGTACGTACGGTCCACGGTGCCGCTCACGGGCACCGGGACCCGGCTCAGGGTCCGCTCGTACCCAAAGTGCCACGCCTCGTCCGCGGGGGCCAGCACACGGGTGCGTTCGCCTTCGGGCACGGCGATGTTGGACCACCAGTACACGGGTGCGGTGTGTTCGTGCGGATTGCGGATCCGTACGCCGACGTGCAGGAAGTCGGAGTCCTCGGGCAGCCACAGGTCCACCTGGAACGGCAGGTCGCGCAGCCGCTCCCATTCCCAGAGGCGGACCATCTCGCCCCCGTCCGGCGCGGGGACGCGGGCCGCGTGGAGCGGGGCGCAGGAGAGCGTGGTGTGGCCGGTGGCGCCGATGTTCCACTCGATGCCGCCGGAGAACCAGGCGCCGTTGAGCGCGAAGTCGGCGGGCTGGAGCACCGGGTTGGTGTAGAGCAGTTCGCGGCCGGTCGGCTTGTGGTGGAGGGAGTGGATCCGCCCGCCGAGTCCGGGCAGGACGGTGGCCCGCAGCCGGTCGTTCTCGATGACGATCGCATCGAGACCGGTGGCGGTCCGCTCACGGCCGTAGCCGTCGAGGATGCGCACCGGCAGCACCGTGGTCAGCGGCCGATAGCCGATCTGGCGTGCCATGTCGCGTGGCAGCGCGGCCCGGTCGCGTTCGTCGATCACATGCATCTCGTCGAGCGGCCGCAACGCGGGCAGCGGATTCTCCGGGCCCAGCGGCGCGGCGGGCAGAGTCAGTACGGCACGTCGTACGGTCGTGGCCAAGACAACCTCGCTCCCTCGCACGGGACGCCGCAGGTCCGGGCGTCCCCGATGACCATGGAACACGCTGGACAACGGCCGGGCCAGGGGCACTGCCGTCAGACTTCGGCAAAGTACCTCGGGGCGTCCCCGGCACCGCCCGATAATGCGCGTGCGCCCCGCCCGTACCGCCGTACTCTTGGCCCCCGACGATTCATGACGGTGGCCGGTGCGCCACACACGGACAGAACGCGGAGCGGAACACGATGAGCACGCAGCACACCTACCGAGTGATCGTGCGCGGCACCTGGGACGGCCTGACGGACGGGGCCCGCGCCCGGCTGCTGTCCGAGGTGGACGGACACGGGCTGAGCGCGATGCAGTTCACCGAGGAGGGCTCGCTCGCGTACGACCGTGTGCTCAAGCACTTCAGCTTCCGGTACGTGGTCGTCTCCGGCGCCGACGACGGCGAGGAGATGGCGGGCGCGATCGCCGAGGACCGCGCGGAGACCTACCTCAACGAGCAGGGGTACGGCCATGGCGCGCTGCGGTCCACGGTGACGGACATGGACACGATGAAGATCAACTACAAGGGCCGGCGAGGTCCGGGGGCGGCGTGACGGCGGGCCGACGGCCGCTGCGGAGACGCTGACCCTCCTCGGCACTTTCCAGGCAGAGCGGGTCGGCGGGTTTCTGCGGGATGAACGCCGCCCGTGTTCACCAGTGCCCGCTTCGTCAAGGTCCCGTCAAGGCTGGAGGGAATCGGACACGGGAGCGTCCGTTCCGATTACACCTGAGGTGGAGGCGGGGCTCATGGTTCTTTACCTCACCAGGGGGCAGGTGGCGGTCGGGGCCGCTCTCGTGCTGCCGCCGGCCGTGTGCGCGGTGCTGGTGCCCTTCCGGGCCGACATGCCCGACACCGACATGGTCCTCGTGCTCGTCCTCGCCGTGGTTGCCGTGGCCGCCCTGGGACACTGTCTGGCCGGTGCGCTGACGGCCCTGTCCGCGGCGGCGTGGTTCGACCTCTTCGTCATCCATCCCCATCGACAGTTCGCCGACGTCATCACCGCCGTGCTGTTCCTCGTCGTCGGCATCTCCGTTTCCCGGCTGGCGGCCCGGGGCCGGGAACTCAAGGCAGCCGCCCTCACCGACGACGACTACCTGGCGCAGATCCACCACACCGCCCGGCTGGCCGAGACCGGCACCAGCCCGCACCTGGTGATCGACCATGTGTGTCGGCAGCTCGTGGGACTGCTCGGATTGCGTGGCTGCCGCTTCGAGCACGGCAGCCCCGTAGGGAGCCCGCCTCGTCTGGAAGAGGACGGCAGCATCGCCTGGGGCGACCGGTGCTGGGATGCGGACCGCGACGGTCTGCCCCCTGAAGAGCTGGAGCTGAGGGCCATTCACCAGGGGCGCCTGCACGGCCGGTTCTTGCTTCGGCCCGCCCCCGGAGCAGCGCCCCCACTCGCCGCGCGTCTGGTCGCGGTGACCCTGGCCGGCCAGATCGGGGCGGAGCTCGACGCGGCCGGCCGACCTCGCATCGGCGCCCCCGGGATTCTGGTCACGTCAGCCTGGCCAGATCGTGGTTCAGGTCGACGACATTGACGCGTTCCTGACCCAGAAATCCGAGAACACGTCCTCGGACGTGTCGGGCGACCAGTCTCCTGACCGTGGAGGGGGCGAGACGGCGGGTCGTCGCGACACGGTTCACCTGCTCGTAGGCGTACGCCGGGGAGATCGCCGGGTCCAGTCCCGAGCCGCTGGCGGTGACGGCGTCCGCGGGGACGGACGCGGGCCGGACTCCGTCGGCGGCGGCGACGGCGGCACGTCGGTCCTTGACGGCCTTGACCAGGTCGGCGTTGTTCGGGCCCAGATTGGAGGCGCCCGAAACCGAGGGATCGTAGCCGCCGGCGGACGGGCGGGGCTGGAACCACTTGGGGTCGGGGCGCGGTGTCTCCTTCCCGTCCCGGGGATTCCTCTTCGGCAGGAAAAAGTTCTGGCCGATGAGGCTGGAGGCCACCGGCGTGCCGTCCGTCGTCAGCAGGGAGCCGTTGGCCTGGTGGGAGAGGCCGGCCTGGGCGATTCCGGTGACGAGCAGCGGATAGGCGATGCCGGTGATCACGGTGAGGGCCAGCAGTATCCGCAGGGCGGCCATATGGTGCTGGAGTACGTGGGGCAGGTGGGTGCGCACCCTGGGACCGCCTCTTCTCTCGTCGGGCCGCCCGTCAGCGCAGGCCGGGGATGAACTGGATGAAGAGATCGAGCAGCTTGATGCCCACGAAGGGCAGGACCAGCCCGCCGAGCCCGTACATCCAGATGTTGCGGCTGAGCAGTGCCGCCGCGGAGGACGGCCGGTAGCGCACGCCCCGCAGCGCCAGCGGAATCAGGGCGATGATGATCAGGGCGTTGAAGACGATCGCAGAGGCGATCGCCGAAGTCGGGCTGTGCAGTCGCATGACGTTGAGTCTGTCCAGGCCCGGGTAGACCATCGCGAACATGGCCGGGATGATCGCGAAGTACTTCGCGACGTCGTTGGCGATCGAGAAGGTGGTCAGGGCTCCCCGGGTGATGAGCAGCTGCTTGCCGATCTCGACGATCTCGATCAGCTTGGTGGGGTTGGAGTCCAGGTCCACCATGTTCCCGGCCTCCTTGGCGGCCGAGGTGCCGGTGTTCATGGCCACGCCGACATCCGCCTGGGCGAGCGCCGGCGCGTCGTTGGTGCCGTCCCCGGTCATCGCGACGAGTTTGCCCCCCGCCTGCTCCCGCTTGATGAGGGCCATCTTGTCCTCGGGAGTGGCCTCGGCCAGGAAGTCGTCGACACCCGCCTCCTCGGCGATGGCCTTCGCGGTCAGCGGGTTGTCGCCGGTGATCATCACCGTACGGATACCCATCCGGCGCAGCTCGTCGAACCGCTCCCGCATCCCCTCCTTGACGACGTCCTTGAGATGGATGACACCGAGGACGCGGGCACCGGGCGCGTCGCCGTGCCGGGTCACTAGGCCGACGACCAGCGGGGTGCCGCCGCTCGCGGAGATGCCGTCGACGATGCCGCCGGCCTCTGCCGTGGGGTGACCGCCGTTGTCACGGACCCAGCGCATCACTGCTGTCGCCGCTCCCTTGCGCAAGGACAGGTTCTCCTGTGGGTCGTTGAGGTCGACACCGCTCATCCGGCTCTGCGCGGTGAAGGGTACGAACTGCGCCTGGGCCAGTTCTCCTTCGCTACGGCCGCGTAGCGCGTACTGCCGTTTGGCGAGGACGACGATCGAGCGGCCTTCGGGGGTCTCGTCGGCGATCGACGACAGCTGGGAGGCGTCCGCGAGTTCCTCGACGCTCACCCCGTTCACCGGCAGGAACTCGGCGGCCTGGCGGTTTCCGAGGGTGATGGTGCCGGTCTTGTCGAGCAGGAGGGTATTGACGTCGCCCGCGGCCTCCACCGCCCGCCCGGACATCGCCAGCACGTTGCGCTGCACCAGCCGGTCCATGCCCGCGATGCCGATCGCCGAGAGCAGCGCGCCGATCGTCGTGGGGATGAGGGCCACCACGAGGGCGACGAGCACGACGATGGTCTGCTCCGCCCCGGCGAAGACGGCGAAGGGCTGCAGGGTCGCCACCGCGATCAGGAAGATGATCGTGAGGGACGCCAGCAGGATGTTGAGCGCGATCTCGTTCGGCGTCTTCTGCCGCGCCGCCCCCTCCACGAGTGCGATCATCCGGTCGATGAAGGTCTCCCCCGGCTTGGAGGTGATCTTCACGACGATCCGGTCCGAGAGCACTTTGGTACCGCCCGTGACGGCCGACCGGTCGCCGCCGGACTCGCGGATCACCGGCGCCGACTCGCCCGTGATGGCCGACTCGTCGACGCTCGCGATGCCCTCGACGACATCTCCGTCGCCAGGGATGATCTGCCCGGCCTCGACGACGACGTGATCGCCCAGGCGGAGAGCGACGCCCGGGACTTCCTGCTCCGCGGCGTCGGTCGCACCCGGCTGCCAGCCGGTGAGACGGCGGGCCATCGTCGTCGTCCTGGCCCGGCGGAGCGTCTCCGCCTGGGCCTTGCCACGTCCCTCGGCCACTGCTTCGGCGAGGTTGGCGAAGACGGATGTCAGCCAGAGCCACCCCGTGATCACCCAGGCGAAGACACTGGGCGCTTCGATGGCCGACAGGGTGGTCAGCACCGCCCCGACCTCCACCACGAACATGACGGGGTTGTGGACCATCACTCGCGGATCCAGCTTGCGCAGGGCGTCGGGGAAGGACGTCAGCAGCTGCCTGGGATCGAGCAGTCCGCCCGATACCCGGTGCTGCCGGTGCCCGGCGCCCGGCGGAGTGGGAGCGGACGTGGCGGTCGTGGACATCAACGCAGGCCTTCCGCGAGGGGTCCGAGCGCGAGCGCGGGGAAGTAGGTCAGACCGACGACGATGAGGATCACCGCGGTCAACAGCCCGACGAACTGCGGCCGGTGAGTGGGCAGGGTGCCCGCGGTGACCGGAACGGGTTGCTGCTGTGCGAGCGAGCCGGCGAGCGCCAGGACGAACACCATCGGCAGGAACCGGCCGACGAGCATGACCACACCCAGCGTGGTGTTGTACCAGACGGTATTCGCGCTCAGCCCGGCGAACGCCGAGCCGTTGTTGTTCGCGGCCGACGCGAAGGCGTACAAGACCTCGGAGAAGCCGTGCGGTCCGGAGTTGAGCATCGCCGCCCGCTCCCCCGGGAGGGCCATCGCCAGCCCCGCGCCCACCAGTGCCACGACGGGCGTGGTCAGGATGTAGAGCGAGGCGAACTTCATCTCCCGGCCCCGGAGTTTCTTCCCCAGGTACTCGGGGGTCCGGCCGACCATCAGTCCGGCGACGAAGACCGCGACGATCGCCAGGACCAGGATCCCGTAGAGCCCGGATCCGGCGCCGCCGGGCGCGATCTCCCCCAGCATCATGTTGAAGATCGTCATTCCGCCGCCACCCGGCGTGTACGAGTCGTGGGAGGAGTTGACCGCTCCGCAGGACGTGAGGGTGGTGGACACGGCGAACAGTGCCGAGGCCCAGATCCCGAACCGTGTCTCCTTGCCCTCCATCATTCCGCCGGCCGCGTGACCGGCGGTGCTGCTGACGTTGTGCAGCTCATTGGCGGTGACGACGGCGGCCGATGCGCCCCAGATCAGTGCCATCACGGCGACGATGGCGTATCCCTGACGCTTGTCACCCACCATCGTGCCGAACGTCCGCGGGAGCGAGAACGCGATGACCAGCATGAGATAGATCTCGATCAGGTTGGTGAAGGCGTTGGGATTCTCGAAGGGATGCGCGGAATTCGCGTTGTAGAAACCGCCTCCGTTGGTTCCCAGTTCCTTGATGGCTTCCTGGGAGGCGACGGGGCCTCCGGTCAGGCTCTGTCGCCCGCCCGCGAGGGTGGTGATGTCGTGGATTCCGTGGAAATTCTGAACGGTACCGGCAGCCACCAGAACGATCGCGAAAACAAAGGCCAGCGGCAGCAGCACGCGCAGCACGATCCGGGTCAGGTCCACCCAGAAATTCCCGACGCGATCGGTCTTCTTCCGGTTGAAACCCCGGATCAATGCGGCTACGACGGAAATCCCCACGGCAGCGGAGACGAAGTTCTGCACCGCGAGGCCCGCCATCTGGACCAGATGCCCCATCGCCGACTCACCGGAATACGACTGCCAGTTGGTATTGGTGACGAAGGATGCCGCGGTGTTGAAGGACTGGTCCGTGGAAACCGGCTTCGTTCCCAGGGACAGCAGCAGATGGTTCTGCAGGCGCAGAAACGCGTACAGGAACAGCACCGATACCGCGGAGAAGGCCAGGAGGCTCCGCAGATAGGCCGACCACTTCTGGTCGGCGTCGCCGTTCACTCCGCCTGCCCGGTAGATCAGGCGCTCGGCCCACCCATGGTGATCGGCGGTCAGGACACGGGCCATGTAGCCGCCCAGCGGGCGAAACGAAAGACCCAGCGCGACGACCAGGGCAAGCACCTGGAGCCAGCCCGCGAGGGTGTCGTTCATCCGTGATTTCTCCTAGAACTTCTCGGGGAAGATCAGACAGATGACCAGATAGATCACAAGGCACACGGCAACGGTCAGGCCGACGGTATTTTCCACGTTCACAGACGTCCCACCCCCTTGGCGACCAGGCCGATGAGGGAGAACACCACTACCGTGACGCCGATGTACACGATGTCCGACATGCGCGACGCACCCCGCAGAGTCATGAGGGACGGGATTTTCGGGCCCTCCCGACCGGCATATGGAGTTGATCCGGGGAGTGGATCGATTCACTTCTGACGCTATATCATTCAATGGCGCGTTCCCCTCGATACCCTGTGCGCCGATGGGATGACGGTGCAGTGCGCGGATTCACTCGTCGCGGCGGGGCGCGGAACTCGGAAGAGTGAGGATTACCAAGAATCCGGGGCTCTCGTCGGACGTTTCCAGGGTCCCGTCCATGGCCTCGGCCAAATCGCGTGACAGCCGTACGGCCAAGCTGTCCGCCCGGGGACCCGGAGCCCGAAGAACCTCGGGGCTCGCGTTCGGGCCCCCGCCGGACGGGCCGTCCTCCACCCGAATTCTCACGCGGCCGACCTGGACCTCGACGGTGAAGACAGGGGGCCGGTCCGGCGGGCTGTGACGCAACGCGTCGGCCCCCAGGGCGGTCAGAGCACGGGTGAGGAGAGCGGCGTCGGCGATCACGTCGGGCAGCTGTTCCGGCAGGCGCAGAACGATCGAGTGACCGCCGGGCCCGAGGTCGTCCAGGGCAGCGCCCAGCATCTCGTCGAGATCGACCGGGCGGAGGTAGAGATCGAGCGCCCCGGCGTGCAGACGACTCACATCGCCGAGATCAGTGACCAGCTGCGTCGCACGGTGCACCGCCGCATGGGCGACTTCCAGCAACTGCGCTTCCTCCGGCACGGTCGCGCCGGGGCGTCGATGCCGCAGACGCACGAGCGCCTCTTCGGCCGTGTGCAGCGGAGCACGCAGATCGCGTCCCGCCGCGAGGAGCAGGGATGCCCGGGTACGTTCGGCGTCGGCGAAGGTTTCCGAGCCGTCGGAACACCCGGCGATCCGCCCTCGAGCATGTGCCAGCCCCAGTTCGGCGGCGCATGCGGCGAGGACGCGTCGGTCTTCCGGACCGAGTCCCGAGCCGCGCACGGCCAGCGTGAGACTGTCGTCGACGGGACTTTCCACATCCGCTTCATAGGGCTTCTCCGGGGGCCGCTCCCCGGCGCTGGCGACCACGTACCAACGGGGCACGGGAGATGCTTCCGGATGCCTTTCGAGCAGGCTGACCGCACCGAGACCGAAGTTCTCCCGGATCTGCTCCACCAGCGCGGTCAGATCCTGGCCACGCATCATGGCAGCGGCCAGACGGCTCAACGCCCTCGCCTCGGATGTCGCGCGTACGGCCTGGTGCGTGCGCTGGGCAGCCGTTCCCGCTGCCGTGCCGACGAGTGCGGCCGTGACGATGAACACCACGAGCGTGGTGATCGCGTCGGGGCGCTCGATGGCCAGCGAGTGCACCGGTGCGATGAAGCAGTAGTCGGCGAGCAGTGCCGCGGCAAGGGCGGCGAGCAGCGCGGGGTAGAGGCCTCCGACCAGGGCGACCACGACGACGGCGAGCAGATAGATGACCAGGTCGCTGGAGAGGTCGAGGTGGCCACGCGCCACGGTCAGCAGGAGCGTCAGCACGGGCAGCAGCACCACAGCGCCGGCCAGCGCGGCCCAGTACCGTCGAGGACCCGTGCCGCGGCTCGGATGCGGGAACCTCAACACGGCGGAGCCGGCCGCCTCCCTGTGGGTGACGATGTGCACGTCGATGAGGCCGGAGCCCTTGATCGTCCGCTCTCCCACTCCTGCTCTCAGGAGGGAGGCGAGGCGGCCGTGCCGACTCGCGCCCAGCACGATCTGGGTGACGTTCTCCGCCTCGGCGAACTGGAGCAGGGCATCGGCGACATCCTCGCCGGTGGTCTGGTGGTAGCTGCCGCCGAGCGACTCCACAAGGGTGCGCTGGGCGTCCAGTACCGCCGGTTCGACGTCGGCGAGTCCGTCCTCCAGGACCACGTGGAGGGCCAGCAACTCGGTACCGGGGGTACGCGCGCTGATTCGCGCGGCCCGGCGGATCAGCGTCTCGCCCTCCGGCCCGCCGCTCAGGGACACCAGGATGCGCTCCCGGGTCTCCCAAGGAGCGACGATGCCGTGTTCCGCGCGGTAGCGCTGGAGGCCCTCCTCCACCCGGTCGGCCAGCCACAGCAGGGCGATCTCACGCAGGGCGGTGAGGTTACCGACCCGGAAATAGTGGGTGAGGGCGGACTCGATGCGGTCCGGCGCATAGATGTCGCCATGGACCATGCGGCGGCGGAGCACCTCCGGTGGCAGGTCGACCAGTTCGATCTGGTCGGCGCGGCGGGCCACCTCGTCGGGCAGGGTCTCCCGCTGCGTGACGCCCGTGATCTGCCGTACCACGTCGTTCAGGGACTCCAAGTGCTGGACATTGAGCGTGGTGACCACATCCATGCCTGCGTCCAGGAGCTCCTCCACGTCCTGCCACCGCTTGGCGTTGCGGGCCCCCGGAACGTTGGAGTGGGCCAGCTCGTCGACCAACGCGACCTGAGGACGGCGGGCCAGCACCGCGTCCAGATCCATCTCGGTGAAGAGCGCACCGCGGTGGCTCAGCGTACGGCGGGCCATCGTCTCCAGCCCGTCCGCCATGGCCGCGGTCGGCCGTCGCCCGTGCGGCTCGACGAAGCCGACGACCACATCCACGCCCCGCGCGCGCAGCCGCTGCCCCTCGGCGAGCATGGCGTACGTCTTCCCGACCCCGGGGGCGGCCCCGAGGTAGATCTGCAAGCGTCCACGTGCCACCGGCGGGCTCCTACCCGGGTCACCCCATGTCCTGTTCGCGCCCTTCCATGGTGCGCCCGTCACAACTGTTCTACTCGGCGGCACCGGCCCTGAGCCCTCAACCGCACCCCAGGGGTGTGTCGCGTCCGCGCGGACTGCGGTGGTGCGCAGGCCGGTCGCCTGTCGGCCTGCCGACGCCCGTAGTGGGCTGTTTGCGCGGGAGGGGCCGCTCACCGCCCGGATCGGTGCCGGTCGAGCGGGTCGTCGTGGAGTAGCGCTCCGCTTCGCCGCGGTGCACCGGGACGGGCCCGGGACTCGCGGAGGTCATCCGGACTCGCCGAGGTCGGGGTGCACCGAGGTCGCAGGCGCGTCCTCGTCGAGGGAGATGAGCAGGGCGCGGGGCCAGCGGCGGTACAGATCGCGCAAGGAGCGGGCGTAGTCGGCGCCGGACGTCTCCCAGGCGTCCGGGTGGAGCGCGGGCGGGTTCCAGGAGGTGATCATGAGGTCGACGACGAGACCGACGACGTCCTGGCGATCCTCGACGTAGTTGTACAACGCCCGCACGGTGACGCCCAGTTCGGCCTCGGCATGGCGACCCTGCTGTTGCTCCGCCCCGACGACGCACGGTGGTCCGGCCAGGACACCGCAGTGCTGTGCACCGCCTGCCTGACGCCGGCCGTCTTTCTGGCCGTCCGGCTCCGCATGCCGGTGCCGACGCTGGAACTGCGGATGTTCGGCCGGCCCGCGTTCTCCGGCGCGATGCCGGCCGTCTTCCTCAGCCGCGTCCTGACCATCGGCGGCTCGGTCCTGGTGCTGTACTTCTCCGACGGCCTCGACGTGAGCCCGTCGGGACCGTCGACACTCTCGCCTCACTCGTCGCCGGTGTCGGTACCGCGGCACTCGGCACGGTCTTCACCCGCCACGGCGGCCACGACAGCCAGGCCGTCACCGACGGTGCCCGAGCCGTCCTGGGCGTGTCCGCGGCCCTCGCGGTCGTCGCCGTGCTCACCACCATCGCCCTCATCGACCCGCGCCGGGTCCCGCGCCCCGACCGCGGCCGGGCACCCGCGTCATGAGGCGGTGCCCGAAGCTGTGCGGGTTCGCGGTGCCCCCTCTCGTTGTGGCGGAAACAGCCTGGCCGGAATGGAGCGTCACAGGGAACGCTTGTCTGCCGTTCACTTGATGGAAGTGGTGCGTCGGACGAGAGGTGTTCACAGTGCGGCCAACCCCGAGGTGCCTGTTATTCACGGCCGGAACCGGCTTCGCGGCCCTCGCGGTGGGGGCCGTGCACGGCATCGCCGCCCCGCCGCTCGCCGTCGTCGTGTACGCCGATGTCGTCATCGGTCTGTGCTGGCTCGTCGTCGCCTTTCTGCTCCTGCGCGGCCGCCGGTGGTCCCCGGGCGCCGCCGGTGGCGATGCCACCGGCCCCCGCCACCACCGCGCCGTACGGTTCTCCACCGACGGCGAGCCGGTCGCCCGCTCCCACTGGAACACGCGCCGGCGCTACTGATCCGGCCAAACTCCCGGTACCCCGAGGTCAGTCCGTCCGCGCTCTGCGACCATGGCCGACGACCATCCCTGCCGAGGAGCGCAGTGTGACCAAGCCTCATGTGAGTTCGGCCGTCATGACCCACCCCGTACGCCTCGCTCAGGCCCAGGATCTCGCCGACCGGCTGCGGCTCGACGGTCTCGCCCTCGACCCCGCCCCGGAGGGACCGCCCTCCGCTCTGCGCACCGCCCTGGTCGCCTGGGCCGCCGCGGACCCGGCGGCCAGCCACCACCTCGTCGTCCAGGACGATGTCGACGGCCCCGCCGAGCTCCTGGAGATCGTCTCCCGGGCCGCCGCCCGGTTCCCCGACGAGGCGCTGGTCTTCTACACCAACTGGCATGCGCGCAACGGTGCCACCGCCCGCCTCGCCGCCCTCGCCGGGGCCTCCTGGGTACGGGCCGTCCCGGACGAGTTCACGCCGTCCCTCGCCGTCTGTCTGCCGGCCGCGAGCGCCGCCGGCTTCCGCGCGTACGCCCGTGACAGCGCCGAGCGCCATGACGACGAACTGCTCTCCGTCTTCTTCCGGGGGCGTGGCCGGATGAGCCTGCTCGCCGTACCGAACATCGTCGAGCACATCGGGACGACCAGCATCAACGACCATGCCGCCCAGGGCATCCGGCTCGCCGTCTGCCCCACCTCCGCCGCGGACGCCGCACCCCTGCTGGACCGGGGCCGCGTCCTGGAGGAGCCGGGCTGGGTCCCCTACATGCGGTACGGCGAGGGCTACATCAGGCTCGTCGGACAGGAGCACGGCGCCGACGGCGGGCGCGGCCACCACCGCTGGCAGGACGCGCTGCCCGCGACCGGTCTCACCGAGGACATGGTCGGCGCCGCTCGGGCCGAGCATCTGCCGGAGGAGCTCGCGGCCGAGGTGGCCCGGACCTTCGGCCGTGCGTTCGCGACGGAGTTGTGGACCCACTGCCTGCTGCTCGGACGACAGGCGGCGCACGCCGCCCGCGGCCTGGGACCGCTGCCGGACGGCGTGCCCGCGGACGCGCTCGACCGGTTGCGGCACTCCGCCGTCGCCACCGCCGGACCCGCCGGACTCCCGCCCGAACGCCGCCCCGAGGCGGGCCCGGACGAGGTCCGTGCGATGGCCGCGTTCGCGTGGACCGCCGTCCACGCGGGAGAGGGGCTCGACTAGGGCCTGTCCGGATCAGGCACCCGGCCGGACCCGCGGATCCCCGGCCGGGTGCGTGATCCACACGCCCGGCTCCCAGTAGGCGGCCAGGTCCCGCGCCCGGTCGACCCGGAGCGGTGCCAGGCCGCCGGGGAAGACGTACTCGCCGTCCTCCGGGAAGGCCAGGCCCGTCCAGCTCTCCCACTCGGCGACCGTCCCCGTGATCCGGGAGGAACGCGCGGACGCCCCCGCGAGGGTGCCGCCCGCGCCCACCTGGGTCCGGATCCATGGGTCGAACGGGGTCCCGTCGTCCCGGGTCCACGCCGCGTACCGCTCGATCGGCACCAGCGGATACCGGTCCTTCCAGGTGGGGCGCACCGGCACCAGGACCGTCCCGAGACCGGCGCGCCGTGCCGTGTCCGACATCGCGTCGAGCAGCACCTTGGACAGCCCCCGGCCCTGATGGTCCTCGGCGACCTCGATGCCCAGCGCGCACAGCGCGTCCGGGGTGCGCCCGGCGTCGCGGTCCGCGAAGGCCCGCGCGATCGAGTCGTCCAGGCCCGGACCGAGGTCCGCCGCGGTGCCGTCCCAGGTGCGGGGCAGCGAGCGGCCGGCGCCGGCGATCGTGTCGTGCTCGTCGTCGTACAGCAGGAACTGGAACTCCGGGAAGTCGTCGAACAGCCGGTTCCAGTAGTCGCCGTTGATGTCTCCGTGCAGGTTGTACTCGGGCACCACGCCGGCGAACCGCTCGGGGATGCGGTCCCACAGCTCGGGCCGTTCCGAGTGTCGAATCAGTGCCAGGGCCATGAAACCTCCTTACCGGGCGGGGACTTCGACGTCCCAGACGACGACGATCGGGAGACCGTCCCAGGCGGCACGGGCCGCGTCCGCGATGAACTCCTCGTACCCGCCGGGTGCGAGGCGCCCGTTGAACAGCGGCTCGTGGCAGCCGCGCACCCGCAGCCCCGCGCGCCCGAACGCGTCCAGGTAGTGGCTGGGCAGATGGACGTGGTTGCGGACGAAGGCGAGCTCCTCGGCGCCGTGCACGAAGAGACACTGTCCCTGGAGCGCGATCACGAACGGGTGCATGTCCGTGACGACGATCCGCCCGCCCGGCCGGACCACCCGGGCCAGCTCCGCCACGGCGGGGGCGAGGTCCGGAAGGTGTGTCATGGCCAGCGAGCAGACGGCGAGATCGACCGAGTCGTCGTCGAGCGGCAGACTTTCCAGGTGTCCGACGCGGTACTCGGCACCCGGGGTGTGCTCGCGGGCCTTCTCGATCATGTGCGGCGACTGGTCGACGCCGATCACGCGGTGCCCCCGTGCGGTCAGCTCCCGGGTCTGCCGGCCGGTGCCGCAGGCGGCGTCCAGCGCCGTTCCGGGCGCGAGGCCGTCCAGGATCGTGCGGACGACCGGTTCCTCCACCTCGATGTACGAGCTGGGCAGCGAGTCGTACACCGCCGACCAGGACGCGTAGCCCGCCGCCGCGTCGAGCTCGCTGACCTGGGCCCCGCCGTCCGGAAGCTTCTCCTCGTCGAGGGCGAAGCGGCGTATGTCGGCCACTCGCGCGCGGAGGAACGCCTCGTCACCGTCCACGGCGTGGCGCAGCAGCGCGAGCCCCTCGATCCCCAGCACCAGTTCCCGTACACGGAATTCACCGTGGAATTCATTGCTCATGCGAGCCCCTCACCGATCGACGGAAGACTCCGTGTCTTTTCCGGAGACCCCGTGTCTTTTCCGGATTCTCCCTACCCGGAACGGAGGGCCGGGAGTCCCACCCCAGCCACCGTGTCCGAAAACAGAGGAGGGAATGGCCGGTTGACGGCGCCGTTGTCGTCCGCACGGCGGCTGCCTAGCATGAGCGGCATGATTGAGGGATATCTCGGGCGTGAAAGTGTCACCGTCGGCGGAGAAGTGACACTCCATATATCCACCGACGCCCCCCGGTTCCGCCTTCGTTTCTACCGGCTCGGCAGGGAACTCGTACCCGCCGGGGAATCCGGGGAATATCCGGGCACGCAGCATGCCCCTCCCGGCCATCCCGATGGATTACCCGGGCGCGCTTCGCCCGCCGACGACTGGAATTGGCCGCCGCTCACCCTTCCCGTACCGGAGGACTGGCAGCCGGGAATCCATCTGGTCGAATTCATCGAATGCGGCCCGGACCGCCCCGGAACTCCTCCGCTGCTCGGCACGGAGGAGCTCGAAGGGCACGCCCGCGAGTTCTTCGTCGTACGTCCCCGCGTCCCCGGCAGCCGCTCCCGCATCCTCTACAAGAAGTCCACCTTCACCCGGCACGCCTACAACCGCTCCGACCGGCCCGGTCTGGAACGTGCCGTCAGCCTCTACGACCACCCCGTCCACCGGGCCGGTGGCGACGGTGAACCCCGAGGTCACAAGGTCAGCCTCCACCGCCCCGGGGGCGTCGTCGACCTCGCCTACTGGGACGCCCCCTTCATCGCCTGGCTGGAACGCCACGGCTACCCCGTCGAGTTCTGCACCGATCTCGATCTGCACGAGGATCCCGGCCTGCTGGACTCGTACGACCTCCTCCTCAGCGTCGGCCACGACGAATACTGGAGTGCGGCAATGCGCGGCCACGCGGAGCGATTCGTCCGCGACGGCGGGAACATCGCCTTTTTCAGTGCCAACACCTGCTGGTGGCGGGTGCACCCGACGGACCGTAACACCGCTTTCGTCTCCGACACCGATCATCACGTGGGCGAGGAATATCCTCATCTGCCCGCCACCGACCAGTGGTGGGCGCCCGTGCCCGACGGGGTCGGCAGGCCGGAGAACACCCTGACCGGAGTGAGTTTCCGGAACGGCGGAATGTGGCCCGCCACGGAATGGCCCGGCGACCGCCCCCGCGTCGGATACACCGTGCAGCACGCGGATCACTGGGTCTACGAAGGCACCGGACTGCGCGACGGATCCGACGGGGGCGCCGCGGACCGGCTGGGGGCAGGCACCCCTCTCATCGGATACGAATGCGACGGCGCCGCGTTCTCCTACGACGCGGACGGAATCGCCCGCGCGACCGGGGAGGACGGAACTCCGGACTCCTTCCTCATTCTCGGAATTCACATCCTCGAACCGGTGCACGAGGATTTCCATCACTTCAAGTGGGGACACTGGAACGGCCCCGTGCGCGAGCCGACCATCAGCAGCCCCCGCGCCGCCACCATGGGCCTGCACACCGCCGGCGGCACCGTCTTCACCGCGGGCACCACGGACTGGCCCGTGGTCTGCGGACACGAACAGGACCCGGGCGTCGTCCGCGTCACCCGGAACGTCCTCGACCGTCTCCGCCACCGGAGTCCGCTGCCGGAATGAGCTCGCGCAGACCGGTGATCCGCGCCGCCCCTTCCGGCAGGGGCGGCGCGACACCGTCCACCGCCCGGTCGGGCCGCCGCAGGTGCACCGCCCGCATCCCCGCCGCCAGCGGACCGAGCACATCGGGCACCCACATGTCCCCGACGAACAGCACCCGGTCCGCCGGCAGCGCGCAACGCTCCACCAGCGTGCGGTAGATCAGCGGATGCGGCTTGCGGGCGCCCGTCCGCGCGGAACCCACCACCACATCCACGGCCCCGGCGATCCCCACCGACTCGACGCACTCCTCCAGATTCCAGAACCAGTTGGAGCACACCCCGATCAGCAGGCCCCGTGCCCGCAGCTCCGCGAGCACCCCGGGCACGTCCGGGTAGAGATCGAGCCGGACCGCCTTCATCGCCCGGTCGAGCTCGGCGACCAGACCGTCGAGCCCGGCCTCCGGCACACCGCAGGCCCGCGCACGGCGCCGCAGCCGGTCGCGCTCCCACGTCACGTACGCCGTCTCGTCGGCCGAGTGCGCCGTGTGCTCCTCGCCCTCGCCGGGGCCCACCGACCACTGGTCGCCCCAGAGTTCGCCCTGGGCCGCCAGGCCCCGGCGGGCGAAGATGCCGCGGTGGTCCGGCGGCAGCGGGTCCACCATCCGTACGAGCGTCCCGTAGAAGTCGAGGACGACCGCGCCGATCCCGTCCGTCACCACCACGGGGTCCGCCTAGAACCGGCCGTACCGGTGCGGGAAGTAGTCCTCCAGCGTGCCGTCCCGCTCGATGTCGACGGTCGCGCAGTGCAGCCCGCCGCCGAACGGCCCGACCGCCCGGAACGGCACCGGCACGATCTCGAACCCGTACGAGGACAGCTGCTCGGCGAGCCGCACCTCCTTCTCCTCCACGCACAGCGTGTTCTGGTCGAGGTTCAGCATGTTCCCGGCGAGCCACGGACTGCAGAAGGAGAGCTTCGGCGGATGGTCCCAGCTGGCCGGCTGCACGGCCTCCACGATCTCCCAGTCGTTGAGCTTGAAGAACTCCATCAGCTCGGCGTCCGCGAGCCGCTCCCCGCAGTGCAGCACGAGGCCCGGCCGCAGCGGCACCCAGGTCGCGTCGATGTGCAGCGGGTGCGTGTTGGTCGAGGTCACCGCGTGCACCCGGTGGTCGGGGAAGTGGCGGCGCAGCCAGTCGTAGCCGCTCCTGTTGGTGACGAACGACAGCTGTACGAAGAGGTCCTTGCCGAACCGGGCCACGTCCGCGGCGTCGAAGAGCGGCTCCGCCTCGGTGAGCACCAGGTCGTAGTCACGGACCCGGGCGAGCTGCTCCTCGGTCGGCAGGTCGTTGTACGTGTCCCAGAACCCGGTCTTGTAGGAGGCGTCGGTGAGCCGCGGCTTGGGCGCGGCCTCCCAGCGCATCCGGTCGTCGGCGTCGAACAGACCCTGGAGCACCGGCCGGTAGCAGAGGTACTCGAACCAGCGGCTGCGGTACGACATGGTCGCTTCGAGGACCTCGTTGCCGACCGTGAGCAGCAGGTCCCGGGGCGGCATGCAGCCGAACATGGAGTCGTGCGCCCACTCCGGTGTGGACACCTCCTGGGTGAAGTCGATCGGGGTGGGGCGGTCCACCCGGATGCCGCGCCGCCGCAGCAGGTCCGAGAAGTCGTCGAGCTGTTCCTCGGCCTCGGCGACCATGTCCGCCGGCATGGGGCCGTACGTCCCCAGCGGGAAGCCGTCGTCGGGGTAGTCGCGGCGCACCGCGTGTTCGGGGGCCTGCACCACGGTGCCCTCCGCACGGCCGACGATCACATGCCGCAGGGGGTCCCAGCCGTTCCAGGCGTTGACCCGTACGGGTCGCTCGGTGCCGGCGGGGGCGGAGGTGTCGGACGCGGTGGTCGTCTGCTCGGTCACGTACAAGCCCTTCGATGGGGGTCGTGGAGTGCCGCAGGGGCCAAAACTGCGGTACCGAACGATCACCGTCAAGAGCCACTCGGCTACCCACCGTGCCATTCGCGTCAACATGGCTTGACTACGGCCCCCGTCCCCCGGTCACCGCATGACATCGGCCCAGCACAGCGCGGGAACGCTGGGCCCTTCGCGGGAAGCACACCACCATCTTCCGGCCGAAACTCCGTGTCGCGGCGGGGAGCCGCGATCAACGGGGTAGTGAGAAGACCGTCGCCGAAGTCGCCGTCGCCGAAGTCCTGTACGTCTCGATGAATCCCGCACGGAGGAATCCATGACACTGCGCCTGCCCCGCCGATCCGCGGTCCTGGGAGCCCTGCTGCTGTTCGCGGTGACGGGCTGCAGCTCGGGGGAGGGTGGCACATCGGGCGGACGGGCGGACGGCAGCGGTCTGACGGTGTGGCTGACGGTGGACGCCCGCGAGAGCTGGCCGGACATGGTCGCCTCCGCCAACGCCCGGTTCGCGAAGAAGCACCCGGGGGTGAAGGTCGATGTCCAGTACCAGCAGTGGACGACGAAGAACCAGAAGCTGGACGCCGTCCTCGCGGGCCGGAACGTGCCCGATGTGGTCGAGATGGGCAACAGCGAGACCACCAACTACATCGTCAACGAAGCCTTCGCACCGCTGGACCCGAAGACCTTCGAGCGGTCCGGGCAGTGGCTGCCCGCGCTCGCCGACGCCTGTCGCCTCGACAACCGGACGTACTGCGTGCCGTACTACGCGGGAGCGCGCGTCGGCGTCTACCGCACCGACTACTTCAAGGACACCGGGATCACCCACGCCCCGCGCACCTATCCCGAGCTGATCTCCGACCTCGACCGGCTCAAGGCGAAGTACGGTGCCGAGGACCCCGGCTTCTCGGCCTTCTACATGCCCGGCCGCTACTGGTCCGCCGCCATGGGCTTCGTCAAGGACGCGGGTGGTGAGATGGCGGTGGAGAAGGACGGCCGCTGGCAGGGCGCCCTCTCCTCGCCGAAGTCCGTCGCCGGGCTCACCACCTGGAAGAAGCTCCTGGACGACTACTACGTCGGCGACCGGGCGAAGGACAACGGCGACCAGCCGGCCGTCGTCGGGCAGGGCAAGGTGGGTGTCTTCTACGGCAACACCTGGGAGGCGCAGGCCGCCGCCGACGCCCGCTCCGGCGGTGACCCGCGCCTCAAGGGCAAGTTCGCCACCTTCGCCTTTCCCGGCCCCTCGGGGAAGCTGCTCCCGCCGTTCCTCGGGGGCTCCACCCTGGCCGTGCCCGCCAAGTCGCGGAACCAGGAGCTGGCCGCCGACTGGATCCGGGTGTTCACCGACGGCGAGTCGCAGCGGAAGCTGATCGCCGCCAACACCCTCCCGAACAACACCGTGCAGCTCGCCGATGTCGCCGCCGGAGGGATCAACGGTCCGGCGGCCCAGGCCGCGGTGCGCGGCTGGGTCACCCCGCTCGCCCCCGGCTGGACCTCGGTGGAGAAGTCCAATGTCCTGCCCGAGATGCTGGAGCGCATCGCCACCGGAAAGGCGTCGGTACGGGACGCCGCACGCGAGGCGGACCGCAGGATCGACGCGGTGATCAATGAGCGCTGATCCGGCCGGGCGAAGGCCGCGCCCCCGCCTGCCCTATCTGCTCATCGCCCCGTCCTTCCTGGCCCTGCTCGTCGTCCTCGGCTACCCGCTGGTCGACATGGTGACCCTGGCCTTCCAGGACATGACCCGCAAGGAGCTGTTCAGCGGTGCGGCGCCGCCCTGGGCCGGTCTCGGACAGTTCCGGACGATCCTCGGCGACGGGTTCTTCTGGACGGTGGTGGCCCGCACGGCCCTGTTCACCCTCGTCTGCGTCTCCCTCACCATGGTGCTCGGCCTGATCGTCGCGCTGCTGATGCGGCGGACCTCGCCCTGGGTGCGGGCGGTCCTCGCCGGTGTGCTCGTCGCGGTGTGGGCGATGCCGGTGATGGTCGCCGCGGCCATCTTCCGCTGGCTCTTCGACGCGGACTACGGGCTCGTCAACTGGCTCCTGTCGACGCTGCCCGGCATCGATCTCGCCCGGCACAACTGGTTCACCGACCCCTGGCAGGGCTTCGCCGTGATCACCGCGGTGGTCGTCTGGGGCGCGCTGCCGTTCGCCGCCGTCAGCCTGCACGCGGCCCTCACCCAGATCCCGCCGGAGCTGGAGGAGGCCGCCCTCATCGACGGCGCCCGCCCGTCCCAGCTCTTCCGCTACGTCACCTTCCCCGCGATCAAGCCGCTCTTCGTGATGGTCACCACGCTGATGGCGATCTGGGACTTCGGGGTCTTCAACCAGATCTGGCTGATGCGCGGCGGTCAGCCGGAGCGTGAGTACTACCTGCTCGGTGTCTACTCCTTCATCGAGTCGTTCGCCGTCAACCGCTACAGCACCGGAGCAGCGATCGCCCTGGTCACCGTCGTCCTGCTGCTCGCCGGTGCCGTCGTGTACCTGCGGCAGATGCTGAGGCTGGGTGAGGCCGAATGAGCGCACGGAAGGGACACGGGGCGACGGCCGTGCGACGGCCCCGGCGCCGCTACGACCTCCTGGGCCTGCTCGTGGCCGCCCTCCTCGGCTTCCCCGTCTACTGGATGGTGCTGACCTCGTTCCGGCCCGCCACCGAGATCCTCAGCCTGCCGCCCGAGTTCTGGCCGAGCCACCCCACGCTCGACAACTTCGCCCGCGCGATGGGTACGGAGACCTTCTGGCCCAATGTCCGCTCCAGCGCCGTCATCGGGCTCGGCACCGTCCTGGTCTCGCTCGTGGTCGGCACCCTCGCCGCGTTCGCCCTGGCCCGCTTCCGCTTCGCCGGCCGCAAGGCGTTCGTCGTGGTGATCCTCACCGTCCAGATGATCCCGCTCGCCGCCCTCATCATCCCCGTCTACCTGCTGCTCAACGACGCCGGTCTCACCGACAGCCTCGGCGGCGTGATCGTCGTCTACCTCGTCTTCACGCTGCCGTTCACCGTGTGGATGCTGCACGGATTCATCGCGGCGATCCCGGCGGAGCTGGAGGAAGCGGCGATGGTCGACGGCTGCGGCCGGTTCGGAGCCTTCGTCCGCGTCGTCCTGCCGCTGCTCGCCCCCGGGCTCGTCGCGACCTCCGTCTTCGCGATGGTGCAGGCGTGGAACGAGTACGTCCTCGTCTATGTCCTGCTGTCCACCCCGGAGAAGCAGACCCTCAGCATCTGGCTGGTCTCCTTCCAGACCAGCTTCGGCACCGACTACGGCGGTCTGATGGCGGGCGCCACGCTCACCGCCCTGCCCGTCGTCATCTTCTTCCTGGCCGTCCAGCGCAAGATCGCCGCGGGACTGGCCACCGGAGCGGTCAAGGGCTGAGCGACAGCCGACCGCGACACCGGTACGACCCGCCGCCGACACCCGCACATCCCACAGAGGAGAACCCTGTGACGCACGACCGTCTCGACCTCGTCTCCAAGCTGTACCAGCCCACGGGCTGGCCCCGGATCCTCCAGGCCGCCGCCGGCGAACCCTCCTCCGCGCCGCTCGTCGTGGACCTCGACCCGACCACGTTCTGCGACCTGGCCTGCCCCGAGTGCATCAGCGGAAAGCTCCTCAACCAGGGCCGGTTCACCCCGGAACGGCTCGCCGCCCTCGCCGAGGAACTCGTCGCCATGTCCGTACGGGCGGTGGTCCTCATAGGCGGCGGGGAGCCGCTCGCCCATCGCGGCACCCGTAAGGTCTTACGCATCCTCGGCGAAGCGGGCCTGGCCGTCGGAGTCGTCACCAACGGCACGATGATCCGGCAGAACCTCGCCGAGCTCGCCCGGTACGCCACCTGGGTCCGGGTCTCCGTCGACGCCGGGACCGCCGGGACGTACGGCCTGTTCCGGCCCGACCGCAAGGGCCGCAGCGTCTTCGACAAGGTGATCGAGAACATGCGGCTGCTGGCCGCCGAGAAGCAGGGCGCCCTGGGCTACTCCTTCTTGGTGATGTCACGTCAGGAGCCGGGCGGGCCGACCGTGACCAACCACCACGAGGTGCTGCGCGCCGCCGAACTCGCCCATGACATCGGCTGCGACTACTTCGAGACCAAGGCCATGTTCGACGACGACCACCACATCGTGCAGGTCCCCGGCGAGATGCTGGAGTCCGTCGACCGTCAACTCGCCGAGGCCGCCCGGCTGGAGAGCGAGAGCTTCCAGCTCGTCAACTCCTCCACCCTCACCTCGCTGCGCGGCCACGTCGGTGCCGTCCAGCCCAAGGAGTACGACCGCTGCCGGGTCGCCGAACTCCGCACGCTGATCACCCCGTCCGGGGTGTACGTGTGCTCCTACCACCGGGGCAACCCGCTCGCGAAGATCGGCGACGCCGTCACCGACGACCTCGCCACCATCTGGCAGGACGCGGACCGGCGGGGCATCGTCGACCCCAGCCGGGACTGCCGGTTCCACTGCGCGCGCCACCGCTCCAACCTGGAGCTGGAGCGCATCGCCCGCGGAACCGGCGAACTCCCCGACGGGCAGGACTACGACCCCTTCCTCTGACCTCCTGCCACCGGTACCGGCTCCCGCCGGGCGCCCGGGGCTGCCGTGGTGGGCACGACCCGGGCCCCCGGATGGGAGACGAGCAGCGCCCGCGCGAGACGGGCCGCCGTCTCCGCCGCCTCGTCCGCCGGGCAGATGCCGACCAGCGCACCGCCTCCGCCGGCCCCGCTGAGCTTCAGCGGCAGACCGGCGGAGCGCAGCGCGACGGCCCGCAGCTCCTCCAGGAGCGGCGTCGACATCCGCTGGTGGTCCCGCATGGCCTCGTGGGCGGCGGTCATCGCGGCTCCGAGCTCCGCCAGATCCCGGCGGCGCAGCGCCTCCCACACCCGGCCCGACGCCTCGTCGGCCGCCGACCGGTAGGCGGCCAGCGCGGGGTCGCCGGAGGCGAGCTGCGCCCGTACGTCCCGGATGTGGTGCCGGGTGTCCTTGCGGGTGCCGGAGTCCACGACGATCACCCGCCACCGCTCGGGGAGCTCCAGGCGGTCGCGTACGACGGGGAGCCCGCGCTCGCGGCCGTCGAGGAGGAGCGCACCGCCCTCGACGACCGCGAGGTGGTCCATGCCGCCGCCGTTGAAGACGGCGAACTCGAACTGGTAGGCCCACCGTGTGATCGTGGCGTCGGAGACGCGCCGCCCGCGGAGGGAGGTGTCCGCGAACGCCCGGAACAGCGCCACGATCCGCGCCGTGGACGACGACAGGCCGCTCGCCGCGGGCGCCTCGCTGCGTACCGTGACGGCGGGCGGCCGCGGGGCGAGTCCGGGCAGCCGGGCGCGCAGGAACACCCACACCTCCCGCTGCCAGCCGTCCTCGACCGCTTCGTCCGGCGCCGGGCCGGGGCCGACCTCCACGGTCGTCATCAGGCCGAGCGCGAGACTCACCGACCGTCCCTCGCCGAGCCAGTCCAGGTCCTCGCCGGACAGGCAGGCCCGGCAGGGCACCACCGCGCGTATCGGATGTATGGGGTTCACCGGGCCTGGAACCTTCCTTCCACGCGAAATCTCTCGTACATGGACAGCACCACCTCCGTGGGCGGGTGCAGCGGCCGGGGCGGGACGTCGAGCGGCCGGAACACGGCCCGGCGCACCTCGTCGGCGCCGGGCGACAGCTCCCCCGCCCAGCGCCGGGCGACGAAGCAGAGCGCGAAGCAGTGCGTCACGTCCCCGTTGGGATAGGTCAGGGTGTGCACCTGCGGGTCGGAGAGGGTCCCGAACGCCACCAGGTCGTCCCGCGCGACCCGCAGGCCGGTCTCCTCGGCGACCTCGCGGACGGCGGCGTCGGTGAAGTCGCCGCCCTCCTCGCAGGATCCTGCCGGGAGCTCCCAGACCCCGGTGTCCGCGCGCTGCTGGAACAGCCCGTGGCCCTCGGCGTCGATCAGGAGCACTTGGGCGCCGGGCACCAGCAGCTTCCTGGAGCCGACCTGCCGGCGCAGCGACCAGATGTAGGAACCCGTGTAACTCATCGTGTACGTGTCGCCTTCGTCGCAGTCCGTGCGCCCCGCGGGCCCTTCCGTGGGCAGCGTGTCACGCCCCTTCCGGATTCCCGGACTCCTCGGACAGCCAGCGCGGCATGGCTTCCGGCGTCGCCAGCAGCCACCGCACGTACCGGTCCACGCCCTCGCGGACGTCGATCCGGGCCTGCCAGCGCAGCAGTTCGCGGGAGCGCTCGACGTCGGCGTAGCCGCCGAGCGGGTCCCCCTCCGGGCGCGGCGTGACGATCTGCCGTGCGCCGGGGAAGTACGGGGCGATCAGATCGGCCACCTCGCGGACCGAAGTGGGCCGGCCCGTGCCGACGTTCACGGTCCGCTCGGCCATCTGTTCCTCGATCAGGGCGAGCGCGGTGGCCTCGGCGACGTCGTCGACATGGATGAGGTCGCGGACCTGGTTCCCGCCGCCGTTGAGCCGCATGGGGCGGCCGAGGCGCGCCTGGAGCGAGAGCCAGGGCACCATCCAGGAGTGGCTGCCCGGCTTGGGTATCTGCGGGTCGCCGTACACGGAGAAGTAGCGCACCACCGCGTACTCGGTGCCGCTGGCGGCGTCGAGCATCAGCCGGGTCTGGTGCTCCGCCCAGAGCTTGCCGTTGGCGTACACGGAGACCGGGTTGAGCGGCATGTCCTCGTGGAAGACCTGCGGCCCCTCGATGTCGGGAGCGCCGTTGCCGTACACGGACGCCGAGGAGACGAGCACGAGCCGCTGGACCGGGTGCCGCGCGGCCTGTTCCAGGACGACCTGGGTGCCCTCGACGTTGGCGCGGAAGGCGATGTCGGGGCGCCGGGTGCAGGCCGCGACGTCGGCGTAGGCGGCCGCGTGGACCACGAAGTCGGCCTCGCTGAGCAGCGCGCCGACGGTGTCGGCGTCGCGGACGTCGCCGACGACCAGCCGGGCGCCGCTGCGCGCCACGCCGAAGGTCTCGTGGCCGGATTCGGGATAGGCGTCCATGCGGTCCAGGACGGTGACGACGGCTCCGGCGCCGCGGAGCAGCGCGACCAGCCTGCTGCCGACGAGTCCGCCTCCGCCGGTCACGACGACGCGGGCGTCGCGGAGCTTGTCGAGCCGGGAGCGGACGGTCTCCTCGGTGGCGACTTCGGTCGATCGGGGCAACGCGGGCATGACAGCCTCTTTCCGGAGTCGGGGGGAGAGGCACGCGGTTCAGGGATCTTGGCGTGCCGGGCCCAGCATCACGGGCCCGTCGTCCGCCTGCCAGAGGGCCATTTCGGCACTCTTGCGGGCCGTCGGCGCCGCCCGTACTGTCCGAATCCGGCTCCCGGACCCGGGCCCGGGACGGATTTCCGGTACCGTGCGGGCCGATCCGGACAGAGGGAGGACGTATGGCACGCCAACGCCTCAGCGCGGTGGTCATGACCCATCCCAGACGCCTTGCGGCGGCCGAGAAACTGGCCCTGAGCGTGCCTTCCGGCCCTCTGCGGGTCGTCATGGACCCCGACCCCACGGGCACTCCGTCGGTGCTGCGCACGGCGCTCGCCGCGTGGTCGTCGATCGAGGACGGGGCCACACATCAGTTGGTGGTCCAGGACGACATGGTGTTGTCCGAATCCTTCCTCGACCGGGTCCGGTGCGCGATCGAGGAGCAACCCGACGCGGCGCTGGCCCTGTTCGCCCTCTGGGACTCGCGCAACGGGGCGGCGGTGCGCCTGGGGGCGATGGCGGGCGCCCGCTGGGTCGGCGCCGTCAACGAGTACTTCCCGTGCGTGGCGATCGTGCTGCCGCGCCGGTACGCCGAGGGGTTCGTCGCGTACGGCAGGCAGCGGCTCGGCGGCTGGCCCGACGACATCCTGATGCACCGCTATCTGAGCGCCCATGGTGTTCCGCGCTATGTCGCCGTACCCAATCTCGCCGAGCACGAGGACCGCGGCTCGATCTCCGGGAACGCCTTCCGCGGCCCGCGCCGCTCGGTCTGCTTCGTGCCGGGTGACCGGCCCGGGAAGGAGGGCGAGACCCTCACCGGCCTGACGGTGCTGCCGTTCTTCAAGCACGGCGTCGCGCAGTGCGCGGTACGGGTCCAGGGCCCTGGCCCGCAGCGGTGGCTGCACCTGGACGCGGAGCAGTACCTCCGGGGTGCCGGGCTGTCCGCCGCGCTGCTGCGCCCGCCCGGCGCCGACACGGCCGGAGCGGATGTGCGGGGGACCTGGCTGACGGCCCTGGCCATGGGCTTCGAGGCCGCCCGCGCCGGCCTGCCCGAGCCGCCCGCGGCCTCGGAGGCGTACGCGGAGGCGGTGGCGACGATCGGCGCGGGCGGCATCAGCAACGCGTGTACGGAGGAGCACATCGCACAGCGCCGCGAGCCCCTGGCCGAGGTGGCGCGGCGGGCGCTCCTGGCCGGGCGCGAGGCCGCCGCCGGGCACCGCACCCGACCGCGACGGCCGGACGGCCTCGTCTGGCACGGGGCGGCGACCCCGCTGGGCGAACACCTCGCGCGCCGGCTGGCCGACCGGCGGGAGCAGCACGCCGCCGTGATCGACCTGACGGCGCTCCACTCCGCACGCCCCCGGGTGACGGTCCGGCCGCACGGTGACCCGGTCCCGTACATCCTGGGCGTGGGTGAGCTCTACGGTCCCGGCTGCTCGCGCCGCACCCCGGTGGGGCGCATGGTGTGGGACGCGCTGCGCAGCCACCCGGTCGTGGCTGAGGGCGACCCGGACGCCGAGGTGTATCCCGTGCATGTGAACGACCTGGCCGACGCGATCGGGGCGGTGCTGCGGGCCCGGCCGGAGAGCCATGAGATCGCGGTGGCCGCCGAGAAGCCGTGCACGGCGGCCGAACTGGCGCAGGCCGTGCACGACGCCGTGCGTCCGGTACCGGTGCGGGCGGTGCCGGACGCCGAGCCGGGGTGGCACACCCCGGCCGGCACCCTGCGACCGCCCGGCTGGACACCCGCGACGAGCCTGGCCCGCGGGCTGCACTCCTTCGCCCAGTGGCTCGCCTACGAGGGGGTGCTGACCGAATCGGACTGACCGTCACGGAGGGGGCGGGCCGACGGCGGTCCGCCCGGAGCCCGTCGGGTGACCTCCGACGGGCTCTCAGTCGAGGACGAGTTCCGGCTCGTACATGTCCAGCCACATGGCGAGGTCCAGGGCGCGTTCCAGGCCGCGGCGGGACGCCGAGGTGATCTGGGGGGCGTGGTGCTCGACCGCCGTGCGGAGCCGGTCGCGGTCGACGAGTTCGAACACGCGGTGGTCCGGGCGGGCGAGCAGCTCACGGGCGTGTTCCTGGAGGGCCGTGGCGTACTTGGGGTCCTGGGTCGAGGGGTAGGGGCTCTTGGTCCGGTCGTACACCGACCGGGGCAGCACATCCGCGGTGGCCTCGCGCAGCAGGCTCTTCTCCCTGCCGTCGAAGGACTTGAGGGCCCAGGGCGCGTTGTAGACGTACTCGACGAGCCGGTGGTCGCAGAACGGCACCCGGACCTCCAGGCCGACCGCCATGCTGGCGCGGTCCTTCCGGTCGAGCAGGACACGCACGAACCGGGTCAGGTGGAGGTAGCAGATCTTGCGCATGCGGAACTCGAAGTCGCTCTCGCCCGCGAGGCGTTCGATGCCGGCGACGGCGGTCTCGTAGCTGTCGCGGACGTACTTCTCCAGGTCGAGGGCCCGGCCGAGGTCATCGCGGAGTATGTTCGAGTCCTCGCCGAAGTCTTCGGCGAACCGCACCAGCCAGGGAAAGGTGTCGGCGTTGCGGGCCCGCTCGTCGAAGAACTGGAGGTAGCCGCCGAAGACCTCGTCGGCGGACTCACCGGACAGCGCGACGGTCGAGTGCTCGCGGATGGCCCGGAAGAGCAGATAGAGCGAGGCGTCCATGTCTCCGAGGCCCATGGGGATGTCCCGGGCCCGGATCATCCGGGCCCGCACCTCCGGGTCGGCCAGGGTGTCGGGGTCGAGCACGATGTCGCGGTGGATGGTGCCCGACTGCTCGGCCACGTCGTGCACGAACGGGGTGTCGGGGGTGGTGCGCAGTTCGTCGGCGACGAAGTTCTCGGTGCGGCCCACGAAGTCGACGGCGAAGGTGCGGACCTTCTCGCCGCTCTCGGCGAGCTGCCGGGCGGCGAGCGCGGTGACCGACGACGAGTCGAGTCCGCCGGAGAGCAGGATGCAGCGGGGCACGTCGGAGACCAGCTGACGGCGCACGATGTCGTCGAGGAGCGACCGTACGGTGGCGATCGAGGTGTCCCGGTCGTCGGGGTGCGGGCGGGTCTCCAGCCGCCAGTAGACGTGCCGGCGCAGTCCGTCGCGGTCCACGGTGACGACCGTGCCGGGCTCGACCTCGAACATGCCGTCCCATACGGCGTGGCCGGGGGTCTTGACGAGGGCGAACAGCTCCCGCAGCCCGTCGAGGGTCACCCGGGGCCGGGCCAGCGGATTGGCCAGGATGGCCTTGGGCTCCGAGCCGAAGAGCACCCCGTCGGGTGTCGGCCAGTAGTAGAAGGGCTTGACGCCCATCCGGTCGCGGATCATGACGAGCCGGTCGTGGCGGCCGTCCCAGATCGCGAAGGCGTACATGCCGTTGAGCCGCTCGGCGAGGGCCTCGCCCCACTCCAGGTAGCCGCGCAGCACCACCTCGGTGTCCGAGTCGGTGGTGAACCGGTGCCCGCGGGCGGTCAGCTCCTCACGGAGTTCGGTGAAGTTGTACGCCTCACCGGAGTAGACGAGGGCGACCGCCCCCTCGAGTGTGTCCACGGTCATGGGCTGGCGCCCGCCGGGCAGGTCGATGATCGCGAGCCGCCGGTGTCCGAGCGAGGCGTGGGCGTCGGTCCACGTCCCCCGGTCGTCGGGGCCCCGGCAGGACATGGTCTCCGTCATGGCGTCGAGTGTCGTGACTGCCTCGGCCGCCCGTAGATCATGGTCGAACGAGACCCAGCCGGTGATGCCACACATATGCGTCCTCCCGATCCGGTCCCGCCCGGAAGGGCCTCGTCCGCACGGTGCCTCCCGGCTATGGGCGGCGTGCCGAGGACGTGGGGCCCGGCAGAACCAGTTGTATTTAGCAGCTATATGACGAGCGTCTGCCTGGGATTGCGTACGGTCAACACGACCGTTACCTGGACGGCTGCGCGTTCCCCCTACTTTCGGCCGCGGTTTTGCGGTTCCTGTACGGAGCACCTTGCCCCGGAACCCTTGGTGGGAACGGCTCGCACGCCCCTCGCGGGGTCTTGATCCGGCCATCGGCAAAGACTTGCCCAACCGGGTCGACCAGTGGGGTGGACCGACGCCGTGGAGCCACGCGGGACGTCGGAACGGTGCCGCCGATCCGGCCCGCCCCGCACCCAGGCATTCCATCCGGTGACCGGACGGTCACGCTATGCTCCCCCGGATCGGCCGTGCCACGGCGCCGAGCGGCGCGTACGGCCGTGGTCTCCACGGGCCCCACCGGACGGAGCACGTCATCTCTCTCATCCGGCACACGTCCCGCGCCCCGGCCGGTCCGACGACGGAGCACCGCCCACCGCCGCCCATGAACACCCCGCGCCGATGGACCCCGTGGGTCCCGGGTCTGTCGGCCCTGCTCGTCGGGGCCTGGGGAATCCGCCGCCAGGACACCCTGTGGGGCGACGAGGCGGTCACCTCCGCCGTGGCACACCGCACCGTGCCGCAGATCTGGCACACCCTGGGCCATATCGACGTGGTGCACGGCCTGTACTACCTGTTGATGCACGGGGTGTTCGCCCTCTGGGACGGCGGCCTGGTCGCGCTGCGGCTGCCGTCGGTGCTGGCGGTGGCAGCGGCGGCGGTCGGCATCGCCCGGCTCGGGGAGCGGCTCGCCACGACGCGGGCCGGTCTGCTGGCGGGTCTGGTGTTCCCGCTGCTGCCTCCGGTGCAGCGGTACGCGCAGGAGGGCCGGTCCTACGCACTGGTCTGTGCCCTGGTCACCTGGGCGAGCTGTCTCCTCGTCGGCGCCCTCTCCCGGCCTCGGCGGCGGGGCTGGATGGCCTACGGTGCGGTGATGCTGACGGCCTGTCTGCTCCATGAGCTGGCCGTCCTGATGCTCCTGGCCCATGGGGTGACCGCCTTCCGGGTGCGGTCGGCGGCTCCGGTGCGACGGGCGTGGAGCATCACGGCGGGCGGGGTGATCGCCGGGCTCCTGCCGCTCGCCGCCTTCAGCACCACGCAGTCCGCGCAGGTGGACTGGATCGGTCCGCCGGACGCCGGGGCGGTGCTCGGCTTCGTGGTGACGGCCCTGCTGGGCATCGCCTTCGCCCGGCTGCCCCGGCTCTCCCCCGATGCCCGGACTCCGGGCGCTCCGGTTCCGCTGCCCGAGCTGGCGCTCCCGCTGCTGATCCTGCCCACGGCCCTGCTGATGCTGACGAGCCCGCTCCACGCGTTGTACGTGGACCGGTACGTCCTGGCCTCGACGGTCGCCTTCGCGCTCCTGACCGGCGCCATGCTGGACCGGCTGGGGCGGTGGGCCGGGGCCGGCGGCACCGTGTGGCGGGTGACCTGTGCGGTGGCCCTGGCGGCGGTGCTCGCCGTGCTCGTCCCCATGAGCATCGCGCTGCGGCGGCCCGAGAGCCGCGAGAACGATGTCGTCGCCATCGCCCGGACGGTCCGGGAGACCGCCGGGCCGGGCGACGCGCTGCTGTTCACCCCGGACCGCAGACGGGTGTGGACGCTGGTCCGGCCGGGCGACTTCCGGGCCCTGTCCGATCTCGCCCTGGCCCGGACACCGGTCGAGTCCGCCACGCTCTTCGGTCGGGAACTGCCGCCCGCCACGATCCGGGAACGCATGCTGGCCGAGGAGCGCATCGTGGTCGTCGGCGATCCGGCGGGCCGGCCGCTGGAGCCGGACGCCCGCGAGGCGGTGAAGCGGGCCACCCTCGACGAGGCCTTCGAGCAGTGCGCCGACCGAACGGTCACCGAGGCGCGCATCCGTGTGTTCGCCAGGCCCGGACACTGCTGAACCGCCCCGCCCGGCCGCCCCGGCAGCACACCGGCCGGGGGCGACTCTCAGGCCCGCTCGTCGGCCATCTCGACGGTGATGGCCCACCGTTCGTGATCGCGCCAGGCCCCGTCGATGAAGAGGAAGTCCGGCGAGAGCCCTTCGAGACGGAATCCGGCCCGCCGGACGAGGGCGAGCGAACCCTCGTTGCCGGGCTGGATGTTGGCCTCCAGGCGGTGCAGACCGAGCGGCCCGAAGGCGTACCGCAGGACCAGGCCGAGCCCCTCGCTCATCAGGCCGCGTCCCGCCGCGTGGGCGAAGACCCCGTATCCGAGCGCGCCGCAGCGGAACGCGCCCGCGACGATGTTGTTGATGTTGATGAACCCCGCGATCCCACCCTCGATCACGCCCTCGGGCCCGTCCCCGCCACCGCGTTCGCAGACGAGGAAGCCCGCCTTCGTGGGGTCGTCGATCAGCCGGCCCGCGTAGGCGGCGTACGCGCGGGCGTCCCCGGGCGGGAAGAGCCAGGGGCTGTGCAGGTCCCGGCTCTCCCGCGCCCGTCCGGTGAACTCCTCGGCATCGGCCGGTGCGAAGGGGCGGATCGCCGCGCGCCGCCCCACGGCCAGATAGTCGCTCTCGGACATCCGGCCATCCTAAGGGCTCCTCCCCCGCTCCCGGGCTGGGCGCATGCCCAGGGCCGCCTTCAGGACACCGGCTGCGGCACGGGCACCCGGGCGACCGCCACCTCGCCGGTCGACGGGTCGCCGTGGTTGTAGAGGACGGCGGAGCCGTCGGGCGTGAACACCGGGCGCGGGTGCCGGGGGTGGCGGTCGGCGGCCGTCCGGGCCAGGGGCGTACGGGCGCCCGTCGCCATGTCGACGAGCACGATGTCGGAGACCTGCCCGGCGTTCTGCCAGCCCCGTCCCGGCGCGTCGAGCGGACCGGTCGTGTCGACGACGGCCCACCGCCCGTCGCGGCTGATGTCGCAGTGCCAGTCCCGCTCCCCCGCGCTGACGAGGCGGGCCGCCCGGTCGTCCGGGTGGACCGCGTACAGACCGCGCGGTCCCGCCTCGCTCTCGCCGTACGCGCAGACCACGGCGCCCAGGTCGTGGAACATCCAGCGCTCGTGGCCCACGGCGAGCGTGCCGCCGTCCGTCGACTGGTCGAGACGCGACGGCCCTGCGGTGCCCGTGCGGGGTGCCGGGCCCAGATCCGGTCCGGGACCTCCCGGGCGGGCCCTTCATGGGCGAAGGTCAGCCACGACTCGTCGTGCGGGCTGTGCGCCGGATGGTTGGCGAACCAGTCCGTGCCGAACAGTTCGTCGGCCCGCCCGGTGGCCACCGAGATCTCCAGGCAGGTCACCGGATGCTCCCGGCCCACGGGCTGTTCCGTCACCACCACCCGGTCCCCCGCCGCCGTGAGGGAACAGAGGTTCTGGAGGGTGTGCCCCCGAGCGGCCGTGTACAGCCGCTCGGGGGCGCCGGAGTCCAGGTCGAGGACATGGAGGGCGTCGTTCCAGACCCAGGCCATCCGCTCGGCGGCCAGGGCCAGGGATCGCCCGACATCGTCCAGCAGCTTCGTCCCGCCTGTTCGCGCACCGCGTGGGCGGGGTCCTTGTCACGGTCGCCGGGCCAGGCCCGTTCGATCCCTTCGTACACGGGCTGCGCGCCGAGCACGGCGGTGGCGCGGGCCGGCTGGGCGTGGGCCGGTGCGGCGGCGGGGGCCTGCACCAGGGTGGCCGCCAGGGCCGCGACGGCGAGCGTCATGAGCGCGCGGCGCAGCCGGGTGAGTGTTCTTCTCGGTGGTGCTCCCGACATCGCGAGGTCCCTTCTCGTGGGGCTGTCGGGCTGCTGGGCCGTTCCTGGCGACGGCGTCACCGCTGCGACCGGTCGAGGGCCGGGCCGAGGTCTGCGAGCGGTTCGGCGTCAGCTCCACGACCGCGGTGCGGGCCCTCAACGAGCTGGTCACCGAGGGGTACTTGGTGCGGCAGCGGGGGCGCGGGACGTTCGTGGCGGAGCGGAGCTCACCACCGGCCGGCACCGGAGCGGGGGCGCGTGAACGCTCGGTCGCCTGTGTGATGCACGGGCAGGGCCCGCACCAGTCGGCCGTCCTCGACGGCATCGAGTCGGTCTGCGGCGAGGAGGGTCTGCGGATGTTCCTGTCGAACTCCAAGGGCTCGAAGCAGGCCGAGGAGCACGCGCTGCGGCTGGCCCTGCAGACGGGCGCCGGCGGGGTGGTGCTCTACCCCGTCGACAGCGGCTCGGACTCTCCGGCGCTGGCCGAGCTCGCCCGGTGCGGCGTCCCCGTCGTCATGATCGACCGCTACCACCCCGAATCCCCGAGCGATGCCGTCGTCTTCGACAACTACGCGGTGGGGTTCGGGCTCACCGAGCACCTCATCGAGCGCGGCCACCGCCGGATCGCCACGCTCTGGGACGAGACCGACGTCACCAGCGTGGCGGAGCGGCTCACCGGGCACGTCCAGGCGCTGCGCAAACACGGCATCCCGGTATCACCCGAGCTCACCGCCCTGACGACCTATCACAGGCTCCCCGACGACCGGCGGCTCACGATGCTCTCGGCCTTCCTCGACCGCCCGGAGCCGCCCACCGTCCTGCTCTGCGCCAACGGCCACACCCTGGCGCACGCCGCCCGGGACCTCTCCGTCCTCGGCCTCGAAGTGCCCGGCCAGATCGAACTGGCGGGCATGGACGACGCCGGGCCCTTCGACCTGCTTCCGCTGACGGTCGCCGCCACCCGTCTCCCCTCCCAGGAGATGGGCCGCCGGGCGATGGAACTGCTCGCGCAGCGCATCCGGAACCCGGACGGCCCGCACGAGGTGCGGCACGTCCTGCTACCCGTGGAGATCCGGACGCGCGACTCCGCACAGGCGTATCTGCGGGTGGTCGGGGCCAGTGAGGCCCGGCCCGCCCGAGAGCCTGTCAGGTGACCTCCGACCGGTCACCCGACGGGCACCGGACCCGGCCGCGCCGCGTCACTTCAGCCGGCCGCCGACCACCGGAAGCTCCAGCACCCCGGTGTCCTCGGGAGCGCTGACCACCGTGACCGGCTTGATGCCCCGGTTGCCGAAGTACGCGCTGTCGCTCGCCGCGATCACGAACTCCAGCCGGTGCCCGGCTTCGTACCGGTGGACGATGCCCGGGAGCCGCACGGTGAACGGGCGGGTGACGTCCGGCACCCGCACCGGGGCGACCAGCCGGTTCACGAGGGTCTTGCCGCCGTCCGGAGCCACGTCGTAGACCTTGGCGAACAGGACGAGCCTGTCGGCGGCGTCGCCGCTGTTCTGCACCCGCTCCGTCCTGGGCGAGACGACCTTCAGGGTGGCCTTCGGCGCGCCGACGACATCGACGGGGGACGTCAGCGGGGCGCTGGTCCAGCCGAGGTAGGTGCCCTGGGTGTCGTAGGGCTTGGAGTCGGGCAGTCCGATGAGACCGGCCAGCGAGCTCTCCGAATGGCTGGTGGGAATCAGCCAGTTGACGTACTGGCGGCTGCCCCGGGTGACCTTGGAGCGGTTGTCGACGAGCTTGCCGTCGCCGGACAGGTACATCTTCTGCGAGAGGGCCGGCACCGAGTCGGCCGTGCCGTAACCGCTCCGCCAGTCACGGTAGTAGGCGAACTCGGGCCCGGTGTCGGTGTTCTTCCGGTGCTGGAGGTAGCGGTCGAACCAGGCGAGGACGCGCCGTCCGACGTAGCTGGTCTCCAGATTGCCCTGACCCAGGTCGAGTTCGCCGGGTACCTGTCCGCCGCTGTGTCCCCAGGACTGCCAGATCATCTTGGCCGTGGTGCCCTGCGCCTTGAGCGTCTCGTAGCTGGCGGTGGCCTCGTTCAGGTTGAACAGGCTGTCGGTCTGGCCCTGGACGAGCAGGGTGGGTGCCTTGACCTTGCCAAGGTAGTCGACGGGTGACACGCTGCGCGCGTAGTCGAGCATCCCGGCGGTCCTGTCCGCGGGGTAGCGGCCGGAGTTGAGCAGCTGGATGGTGTCGCAGGCCCGCTCCGCGAAGTGAAGACAGGTGAGGTTGTTGAACCGGGACGGGTCGAGGCTCGCGTTGAGGACCGTCTGCCCCTCCCCCAGCAGATAGAAGCCGTCGGTCCACTGCCACTTGAAGACCCCGGCGGTGTCGGACGAGACGCCCTTGCGCGTACCGGCGTTGTTCGGGGCGAGCGAGTACGCCAGGTCGTTCCAGGTGATCAGCGGTACCAGGGCGTCGACCCGCGGGTCGACGGCCGCGGTGGCCAGCTGGATGGCGCCGCCGTACGAGCCGCCGATCATGCCGACCTTGGGGTCGCCTTCGCCGTCCCGGGTGACGTAGTCGGCCTTGGTGCCGTCGTCGGCGGCGCGGGTCCCGGCGAGGAAGTCGACGAGGCCGGACGCCGCCTCGCCGTCGACGGCCGGGTCGTCGAGGGTGATGAGACATCCCGACTTGCCGAAGCCGAGGCCGGAGTAGACGAGGCCGACGTAGCCGCGGGAGGCGAAGGCCTTGCCGATGGCGTCGGTCGAGCCGTCCGACTTGCTGCCTCCGAAGCCGTTGGTGGCGAGCACGGCGGGGGCCGGGTGCCGTGC
The DNA here is from genome assembly GCF_900091725.1 of Streptomyces sp. DvalAA-43. GTDB lineage: Bacteria > Actinomycetota > Actinomycetes > Streptomycetales > Streptomycetaceae > Streptomyces > Streptomyces pulveraceus. Next base: position 287,238 of record NZ_FMBW01000094.1, read on the forward strand.
GTCGACCCCGGCGGGCCGGTACAGATCCGCGTCCACGGTGCAGGAGCGATCGCCCGCCCGGACGGTGAACCTCAGCGGGGTGACGCTGTACTGGACCGCGTCGGCGGCGGTCGCCCGCGCCGCACCGGTGAGGACCAGCGGTGCGGCGAGCGCGGCTCCGGCCACACAGGCGGCCGACTTCCGGGAGAGCGTCCGGTACCCGGACCGGGGGCGGGAAACAGCACGCGACACGAGGACCTCCACACCGAGGGCGCCTTACCGACCGGTAAGCAACAGACCGCGCTCATGCTGTGACACGTGTCATAGTGATGTCAACGTTCAGGGCGGCGTTTCCTGAACCATGCTCAACTTCTTTGCGATACGCCCTCGTTCAGCGCAGTGCGGGCACCTCGGCCGTGAGGGTGGCGGGGCCGCCGTCGGCCGGGGCGTCCAGCACCGCGGGCACCCCGAGCGGAAGGGTGAGCGCCGTCGGCCCGTGCCCGAAGCCCAGCTCCTCGACGACGGGAACGCCCAGCGGGGCGAGCCGGTCGGCGAGCACGGCCCGCACCTTCTCGTACGGACCGCAGCCCGCCCAGGAGCCGCAGACCACCCCGGCCACCCCGTCGAGCGCCCTGGCCCGCAGCAGTTGGGTGAGGATACGGTCGATGCTGTACGGGTCCTCGGTGGTGTCCTCGATCACCAGCAGCCCGCCCCGGGCCGACGTCCGGGCGTGCGGGGTGCCGAGTTCGGCGGCGAGCAGGCTCACACAGCCGCCGTAGGTGATGCCGCGGGCCCTGCCGGGGACCAGCGCCCGCGCGGTGGGCAGGCCGAGGGTCCGTACCGTATCGGGCTCGAACAGGGTGGCCCGCAGGGACTCCTGGGTGTCCGGGTCCTTGAGGAAGGTCTCGGTGCCGGCCATCGGACCGTGCAGGGTGGCGAGCCCCACGCGCTGCGCGAACGCCTCGTGGAGCACGGTGATGTCGCTGTAGCCGATGAACACCTTGGGCCCCGCCGCGCGCATCGCCGCCCAGTCGACCAGGTCGGCCATCCGCTGCACGCCGTACCCGCCGCGGGCGCAGATCACCGCGTCCACGGACGGATCGCACCAGGCCTGCTGGAGGTCCCCGGCCCGCTCCTCGTCCGTGCCCGCGAGGTAGTCCAGCCCGGGGTGGACCTGGCGCACATGCGGCGCTTCGACGGGCTCAAGGCCCCAGCCGCGCAGGATGTCCAGGCCCGCCTCCAGCCGGTCGGCGGGCACCGGGCCGCTCGGTGACACGACGGCGATCCTGGCTCCCGGGCGCAGCCGGGCGGGGCGGGTCAGCGGTGCGAGGGTCACTTCTTCAGCTCCAGGGGCGGGACGTCGGTGCGGTCGAGGCCGAAGGTCTGTCCGTACAGGGAGAGTTCGGCCTCCAGCGCGCGGACCATGGTGTCGGCGCGCCGGAATCCGTGCCCCTCGCCCTCGAAGGTCAGATACGCGTGCGGGATGCCCTTTCCGTCGAGCGCGGCCAGGAAGCGCTCGCACTGGACGGGCGGGCAGATCGGGTCGTCCAGTCCCTGGAGCAGGAGGAAGGGGGTGGTCAGCCGGTCGGTGCGGCTGATCGGCGAGCGTTCGCGGTAGCGGTCGGGGACTTCGGCGAGCGGGCCCACCAGGGATTCCAGGTACCGCGACTCGAAGTCATGGGTCTCGTCGGTTCCCCAGCCGGTCAGGTCGAGGATGGGGTAGATGACCGTTCCGCAGGCGTAGACGTCGGTGCCGGTCAGCGAAGCCGCGGTGGTCCAGCCGCCGGCGCTGCCGCCCCGGATGGCGAGCCGCCGCCGGTCTGCCGTGCCCTCGTCGGCCAGCGCCTCGGCGACGGCCGCGCAGTCCTCGACGTCGACGACGCCCCACTGCTCGCGCAGCCGGTTGCGGTAGGCCCGGCCGTGGCCGGTCGAGCCGCCGTAGTTCACCTCGGCGACGCCGATGCCGCGCGAGGTGAAGTAGGCGATCTCCAGGTCGAGTACGAGTGCGGCATGGCCGGTGGGGCCGCCGTGCGCCCAGACCACGTAGGGCGGCCGTTCGTCCTCGGGGCCGGTCCGGTCGGGGCTGCGCGGCGGGTAGACGTGGGCGTGGATCTCGCGTCCGCCGGGCCCGGTGAAGGTGCGCTGTTCGGGCCGCGGGTAGTACGCGGGGTCCACGGCGTCCTCGTGCGGTGACCCGATGACCCGGGTGCGTCCGGTCGCGGTGTCCAGCTCCACCACTTCGAAGGCGCTGTACGGGCTCGCGGCGACGCCGATGACCCGGCTGCCGTGCACGGCGAGCGTCTCGGCCCACTCGGTCCAGGGCCCCGCGGTGTCGACCAGTTCGCCGGTCTGCGGGTCGAGGATGCCGAGCGTGGTGGTCCCCCTGCCGTGGATGGTGGCGATCAGGCCGTTGTCCAGCGGCCGGAACCAGCTGAGGCCGATCTTCCAGAGCGGTCCGGCGAATTCCTCCTCGCCGGGGCGGAGCGCGACCGTGTCCCCGTGCGGGTCGGCGCGGTACAGGTTCCACCAGCCGCTGCGGTCACTGGCGAGGAGGAGATGCCCGTCGGCGTCCCATTCGATCTGCGGCACCGACTCCTCGGGGCCGCCGCCGAAGACCCGGGTCCGGTGGAAGGTGCCGTCCTCGGCGATGTCCGCGACCATCACCTCGGTACCGTCCCACGGCATCCGGGGGTGGTCCCAGACGATCCAGGCGGCCCGCCGCCCGTCGGGCGAGAGCTTCGCTCCGGTGACGAACCGGCGGCTGTCGTCGGTGAGTTCACGTACCGCGCCGCGGTCGTCGGCGGCGGAGCCGTCCAGGGGTACGGCGGCGATCACCCGGCGCAGCTCGGTGGGGCCCTCGCCGGTGAACTCCTCCAGGACACACCACACCTCGCCCCGGTCGGGGTGGAGCTGCGGGTCGGCCCAGCGCAGTCCGCCGCCGACGGCCGAGACCGGGGTGAGCGGCCAGGGCTCGTCGGGCCCGTCGGGGGCGTAGGCGTACAGCCGCTGGTCGGCGAAGTGGACGAAGACGATCAGCGGGCCGCCCTCGGCCCGCCCGGTCCCGGTCCAGGGCACTCCGCCGTACTCGATGACCCGGCTCCGTACGTTCCACGGGGCGGGCAGTACGCACTCGGCGTCCCCGTCCGCACGGCGGCGGATCAGGGCGCGGCGGCCCGCCTCGGCGGGGCGCGGCTCCGTCCACCACACCTCGTCGCCGACGGTGGAGACGTACTCCGGGCGCCCGTCGTGGGAGGCGGCGAGCGCGGCGTCGATCGGCGACGGCCAGGTTCCGTAGGCCCCGGTGGGCAGCATCATCGATTCCCCCTGTAGCGGTCAGGCAATGCGCAGATAGTGGTCGAGGACGCGGACACCGAAGTGCAGGGCCTCGACGGGGACCCGTTCGTCGACGCCGTGGAACAGCGCCTGGTAGTCGAAGCCGGCGGGCAGCTTCAGCGGCGAGAAGCCGTAGCCGGTGATGCCGAGCCGGGAGAACTGCTTGGCGTCCGTGCCGCCCGACATGCAGTACGGCACGGTGTGGCCGGCCGGGTCGAAGCGTTCGATGGCGGCGCGCAGTTTCGCGAAGGTCGGCGAGTCGACCGGGGCCGTGAGCGGGACCTCGCGGTGGTGGAACTCCCAGTCGACGTCGGGGCCGGTCAGCCGGTCCAGGGTGGCGTGGAACTCGTCCTCGCCGCCGGGCACCATCCGGCCGTCGATGAAGGCGGTGGCGTGGCCCGGGATCACATTGACCTTGTACCCGGCGTCCAGCATGGTCGGGTTGGAGCTGTTGCGGACGGTCGGTGCGACCAGGTCGGCGGCGGGTCCGAGCTTGCCGAGCAGTTCGTCCACGTCGAAGCCGGGGGCGTCGAGGTCGGGGTGGATGCCGTGCAGCGCGGCGATCTCGGTGAGTGCGGCGCGGACCGTCGGGGTGAGCCGGACGGGCCATTCGTGCTCGCCGATCCGGGAGACGGCGGCGGCGAGTGCGCTGACCGCGTTGGCCCTGTTGACCTTGGAGCCGTGCCCGGCCTTGCCGTGGGCGGTGAGCTTCAGCCAGGCGGTGCCGCGTTCGCCCGCGGCGATCGGGTAGAGCGGCAGGTCCGGTCCGGCGTGGAAGGTGAAGGCGCCGGATTCGCTGATGCCCTCGGTGCAGCCCTCGAAGAGTGCGGCGTGCCGGTCGGCGAGGAAGCCGGAGCCGTCGTCGGCGCTGGCCTCCTCGTCGGCGGTGTACGCGATCACGATGTCGCGGCGGGGCCGGACACCGGCCCGCGCCCAGGCGCGTACGACGGCCAGGACCATCGCGTCCATGTTCTTCATGTCGATGGCGCCGCGGCCCCAGACGACCCCGTCACGGACCTCGCCGGAGAAGGGGTGCACGGTCCAGTCGGCCGCCTCGGCCGGGACCACGTCGAGGTGGCCGTGGACGAGCAGGGCGTCGGCGGACGGGTCGGTGCCCGGAATCCGGGCGACCACGTTGGTGCGTCCGGGGGTCCGCTCCAGCAGGGCGGGTTCCAGTCCGGCGGCGGCGAGCCGCTCGGCGACGTACTCGGCGGCCGGGCGCTCCCGGCAGTCTCCGTCGCCGCGGTTGGTGGTGTCGATCCGGATCAGTTCGGAGGTGAACGTCACCGATTCGTCGAGCGCCTGCTGGTCGACGCTCTCCTGGGGGCCGGTCGCCTCAGCCATACTGCTCCTCCACAGCGGACGACACGATCGTCGTCACCGCCTTGAACGTGCGGATACCTTCGTACATCGTCGCGCTGGTGTAGGCGACGCGCCGTTCGCCGCTGGGTGCCACACCCGGGACGACGGTGGCCGCCTGGGCCAGGTGTTCGGCGTCGAACTCCAGCTCTACGGTGAAGGGGCCGCCCTCCACCGGGGTGTGCCGCACCGCGAGCGCGGTGGCGTCCTTCGCCGCGGCACGGATGTCCGTCGCGGTACGGGCCGGGGTGCGGCAGACCGCCGCGTACCGCGACACATAGTCCTTGACGGCGACCTTGCGGGCCCGGGGGGCGTACCCCTCGGCGTCCACACAGGTCAGGTCGTCGCCGGTGACGAGTACGACGGGGATCCCGTACTCGGCCACCACATGCGCGTTGAGCAGTCCCTCGCTCGCGCGGGCGCCGTTGAGCCAGACGCCGGTGATGGAGTTCGCCAGGTAGGTGTGGGCGAGGACCCCCTCCGCACCGGCGCCCGTGTGGTAGCCGACGAAGGCGATGGCGTCGACGTCGCCGTGCTGGATGCCCTCGACCATGGAGAGGGACTTGTGCCGGCCGGTGAGCATCTGGACCCGGTCGTCGAGCCGCTCCAGCAGGAGGTTGCGCATGGACCAGTGGGCCTCGTTGACGAGGACCTCGTCCGCGCCGCCGTCGTAGAAACCGAGCGCCGCCGCGTTCACGTCGGAGGTGAACATGGCACGGCACCGCTCCCACTGGGGGGTGCCCGGCAACACGTCGGCCGGCCAGGTCACACCGGTGGCGCCTTCCATGTCCGCGCTGATGAGGATCTTCATGCCGGGTCACGCTACGCGCCCGAGAACCGCCAGGCCAGAGCCTCGGAGACGTTCAATGGTCCAGTCCTCCGAAGAGAGTGAGACGCAGACCCCGAACCGGTGCATCACGGACACCCGGACACCCGGCCACAGGCCGCCGCACGGCGCCACCCTGCGCGCCTTGACACATTCCACTACCCCAGACCATGATTCCATTAATTGACTAATGGAATTGAGGGAAGTGCATGGCAGACGCATTCACTCCGGACGGCGCGTCGGGCGCGTGGGCCCTGGAGGCCCGCGGCCTGGGAAAGCGCTACCGTCGCGGCCCGGCGTTGCAGGATGTCTCCTTCCGGCTGCCGGCCGGCCGGATCTGCGGACTCGTCGGCCCCAACGGAGCCGGGAAGAGCACGCTGCTGGGCATCGCGACCCGGCAGGTGCAGCCCACGGAAGGGGACCTCCGGGTCTTCGGCGTACCCGTGGACGATCCCGAGGCGATGCCGAAGTTCGCGTTCCTCGGGCAGGACAAGCCGCTGTTCAAGCGGTTCACCGTGGCCGAGACGCTGCGCATGGGCGCCGAGCTCAACCCCGGCTGGGACATGGCCGCGGCGGAGCGGATCGTGCGGTCCGGCCAGGTGCCGATGAGCGCCCGGGTCGGCACGCTCTCCGGTGGCCAGCGCACCCGGGTCGCGTTCGCGCTGGCCTTCGGCAAGCGGCCCGATCTGCTGCTGCTCGACGAGCCGATGTCCGACCTCGACCCGCTGGCCCGCCACGACATGAGCACCCTGCTGATGTCGGAGGCCGTCGAGCGCGGCACCACGGTGGTGATGTCCTCCCACATGCTCTCCGAGCTGGAGGACATGTGCGACTACCTGCTCGTCCTCGCCGGCGGCAGGATCCGGATGGCGGGCGACGCGGACGCGCTCGTCCCGGCCCACGCGCTGGTGACCGGGCTCGCCCCGGAGGGGGACCCGGTCGCCGCGCTGGCTCCGCACACCGTGGTCGAGTGCCGGGTCCAGGGCAGGCAGTTCCAAGCGCTGGTACGGAAGAACGGTCCGCTGTCGCCCGACTGGGTCGTTGCCGAACCCAGTCTGGAGGAGGTGCTGCTGGCGCATCTCCGCGCGCCGGACGTGCCGCCGTTGTTCACGCCCGGTGCCCGTACCGAGGCCGAAGGGAGCCACACCTCATGAGCACCACCCTGACCGACGCCCCCCGCACGGAGCGCGCCCCGGGTCCCCGCCTGCTGCGCGGGCTGAGCTGGCTCGTGGCGCGCCAGCACCGGGCCATGCTGCTCAGCCTGCTCGCCGTGATGGTCCTCGGCTCGATCTGGCTCGTCTACGAACGCGGCCAGATGAAGGACTTCCTGGACGCCGCGGGCTGGCCGGCGAAGGAACTGGCGCAGCCGACGGTCGAATCGGGCAGCGTGGGCCTCGTCATCACCGCGCTGGGCGGGCTGCCGCTGATCCTCGCCGTCTTCGTCGGCGCCCCGCTGATCGCGGGAGACCAGGAACAGGGCACCGCCCAGCTGGTCACCACACAGTCGGTGTCCCGCCTGCGCTGGGTGGCGACGAAGTTCGCCTGGGTCTACGCGACGGTGCTCGTGACCGCCGTCCTGCTCTCGGTGCTGTTCACCTGGTGGTGGAAGCCCTACCGTTCGGTGTTCCCCGCCCTGTGGTCGGACGGTTCGGTGTTCGACAACACCGGTCCGATGCTCCCCGCGCTCTGCCTCTTCATGACCGCCGCGGGCATCACCATCGGCGTACTGGCCCGGCGCGTCCTCATGTCCATGGCGATCACCTTCGTCTTCGCCGCGGCCGCCGGGGTCGTCTGGGACGAGATGATCGTCCACCTCGCCCCGACCCGCACGATCACCTACCCGCTCAACGCGGACATGCCCTCGCACCTGAACGAATCGCTGGAGGTGGACCGCTGGATCGGTTCCGCCGACGGTCATCTGTACGGCTGGGGCCTGTGCTCCAAGGCGTCCGAGAAGGCCTCCGACGCGTGCGTCAAGGAACACGGCATCGTCAACAACGTCTACGAGTACCTCGGCTTCGACCAGATGCCGGCCATGCAGTGGACCGGGGCGGGGATCCTGCTCGCGGGTACCGTCGTCCTCACCGCGTTCGTCCTGTGGCGGGTGTCCCGTCGCCCCCTCTAGGGCCTGCCGCGGCAGGTCCATGGGGTTCCGGCAGTCGAACGGGAGGTGAAAGCAGTGGTCGTATTCCGCATCGACCGGCGCAGCGGCGTGGCGACGTACCTCCAGATCGTGCGGCAGGTCGAACAGGCGCTGCGCATGGGCGCCCTGGAGGAGGGTGACCGGCTGCCCACGGCCGCGCAGGTCGCGGCCGACACCAAGGTCAACCCGAACACGACCCTCAAGGCGTACCGCGAACTGGAACGCCAGGGCCTCGCCGAGGTCCGGCAGGGGGCGGGCACCTTCATCACCCGCTCCCTCGCCCCGGCCCAGGCGGGCGCCGACTCTCCCCTGCGCACCTCGCTCGCCGCATGGCTGAACGAGGCACGGGCGCAGGGGCTCAGCGGCCAGGAGGTCGACGCCCTGTTCCGGTCGGCCCACGCGGCGGTGTTTCCGCCCGAGGCCGACGGCGGCTGAAGGGCGCTTCCGTACGCGTCGGGAGTGTGCGACTGCTCCGGTCCCTGTCGGGGCCGGAGCAGTCGTGCGTCACCCGTCACCCCGGCGCCGGGTAGTCCCCCGTGGCGCCGTCGGTCCGCTCGCGCAGCAGGTCCGCGTGGCCGTTGTGGCGGGCGTACTCCTGGATCATCACCAGATACACCCAGCGCAGGCTGACGGTCCGGCCACGGGTCGCCGACACGAAGGTCTCGTCGAGGCCGCGCCCCGCCACGGCCGCCTCGCATGCCTCGATCTCGGCGCGAAAGGCGGCGAAATCGCGCTCGGCGTGCGCGGGATCGACCCCTTCCAGCCCCTCGTCGCCGTCGCCCGGACCGGTGAAGACGTCGCCGACCGGCTCACACGCGAAGCTGCGGCGGAACCACCAGCGTTCGATCTCCGCCATGTGCCGCACCAGGCCGAGGAGGGTGAGGTCCGACGGCTCGGCGGCGGTGCGCGCGAGCTGTGCCGGAGCGAGTCCGGCGCACTTGGTGAGCAGTGTCTCCCGGTGCCAGCGGAGCCAGCCTTCCAGCATGGCCCTCTCGTCCGCGGTGCTCGGGACGTTCAGCTGGTCGCCGTCGTACGTCGTACGTGCGATGTGGGGTGCCGTCCATGTCATGACGGCCATCCTCACACCACCGGGCCCACCGCTCAGAGCAGTTCCCGCAGCAGCGGTTCCGGGTCCGCGAGGAGGAACAGATGACCGCCCTCGGGGACGGTGCGCAGCTCGGCGCCGGGAATCTGCGCGTGCGCCCACCGCGCCACCTCCACGGGGACGTTGCCGTCCGCCTCGCCGTGGAGGAACAGGGTCGGCACGGAGACCGAGCCGAGCGGGTCCGGCAGCGGGCGGACGTAGCCGGCGAGGTCGGTGATGGCCGCGTCCACGCCCTGGCGCTGGCCCTCGGCCGTGTCCACCTCGGACAGCGCCACGAAGGCGGGGGTGCGCATGATCAGCCGGTCGGAACGGGGCCAGGCGTCGAGGTTCGGTTCGCGCCTCACCTTCTTGAAGATCCCCTTGCCCGCGAGCATCGGCCGGGCGATCGCCGGTGCCCAGACCACGACCCGGTTCAGCAACTTGACCAGCGGGATCCGGCGCGCGTACGCCTCGCGGGGGGCTCCGGGGACGGCGGCGCACGCGAGGATCAGCCGGGTGACCCGCCCGGGGTGCTTCTGGGCCGCCGAGAGCGCGTACCCGCCGCCGCCCGAGATCGCCACGAGGGGGGCCCGCTCATGGCCGAGGTGGTCGAGCAGGGCCACGAAGTCGTCGTTCCAGCGGTGGAAGCCTCGGCCGGGTACGGGATCGGTCTCGCCGTACCCCGGGCGGTCCGGGAAGACCAGGTGCAGGCCCGCGTCCGTCGCCGCCTGCCGCAGCGCGAGACCCTCGTAGCGGCTGCCGGGGGTGCCGTGGAGCACGATCACGGGCGGGGCGGCGGGGTCGCCGTAGGAGCAGTACGCGATGCGGCGCCCGCTCGGGGCCGTCAGGCGGTGCGTGTGCGGCAGCTCCGTCTCCGGCGCCTTCGGCGATTCCGTCGGGTCCGTCGGGGAGGTGGTCATCTCTGCTCCTCGTGGGGTACGGGGGTGGCGGCAGCGGCGGCGATCCCGCCGATGACGAAGTCGAGGCCGAAGGAGAACCGGCGGTCGTAGTCGTGGTGGTCCGCGAAGACCGACGCGGCCCGGCGCTCGGGCGGCAGCTGGTGCAGTTCCAGATCGCCTCGGCCGAGGCGGATCGCCACATGGCCGGTGACGAAGTCGTGCAGGGTGCCGTAGGCGTACGCGGCGGCCTCCTCGTCGAGCCCCGCGCCGCGCAGCGCCGCCACGACCCGGTAGGCGACGTCGTCGGCGCCGGGCCCGACGAGGGAGGCGCGGCGGTGCGCCTCAAGGACCACCGGGTGACGCATGAGCAGGTCGTGGAGCGTGTCCGCGAACAGCCGGACGATCCCGCGCCAGTCGTCCGGCCAGTCCACCGACCGGGTCACCTCGCCGACGATCCGGGAGACCAGCGCGTGCTGGAGCGCGTCGATGCCGCCCGTCGTGCGGTGGATCGCCATCGGTGACACGCCCAGCCGGTCGGCCAGCGCGCGGAAGCTCACCGCGTCGAGCCCCTGGTCGTCGGCGAGCTCGGTCGCCGCGTCCAGGACCGCGTCGAGCGTCACCGCCCGGGGACGGCCGTTCTTCGGAGTGCTTGCCTTCTCGACCACCATGCCCGCACCATATCGATACGCGTAACGAAACTTCAATGGGAGCGCGCATGACGGAATTGCACGACCTCACCGCTCTACAGCTGGCCGCCGCCTACCGGCGTGGGGAGACCGGCCCGGTCGACGTCGTCGAGCATCTGCTGGCCCGGATCGGTGACGGTGACCGGGTGGGGGCGTTCACCACCGTCTCGGCCGACCGCGCCCGCGCCGCGGCGGCCGGGGCCGAACGGGCCCTGCGCTCGGCGGACCGCGCCGGACTGCCGCGCCTGTTCGGCGTGCCCACCGCGGTCAAGGACCTGGAGGCCACCGCCGGTGTGCGCACCACGCTGGGTTCCGCGCTGTTCCGCGACTGGATCCCCGGGCACGACGACGAGATCGTCGAGGTCATGGCCGACGCGGGGCTGATCAGCCTCGGCAAGACCACCGTCCCCGAGTTCGGGGCCGCCTGCTACACCGAGCCCGAGGTGTCCGCCCCGGCGCGCAGCCCCTTCGACCTCGACCGCAGCGCGGCCGGGAGCAGCGGCGGGGCCGCGGCGGCGGTCGGCGCGCTGCTGGTGCCGATCGCGCAGGGCAGCGACACCGCCGGGTCCGTGCGCTCCCCCGCGAGCGCCTGCGGGGTGGTCGGGCTCAAGACCAGCCGCGGACTGATCACCGCGGGCCCGGACGGCAACGACGGCATGGGGCTCTCGGTACGGGGGCCGCTCGCCCGCACCGTCCGCGACACCGCCGCGTTCCTCGACGCGCTGACCACCCGTACCGGCGTCGGCACCGTGCATCCGCCCCGGGTGGACAGCTACGAGCGCGCGTGCGACGCGCCCGTGCCGCGGCTCCGGATCGCGCTCGCCCAGGGCTCGGTCTCGGGCGCTCCGGTGGATCCCGAGGTCGCCGCCGCCAGCGAGCTCACCGCCCGTACGCTGGCCGGTCTCGGCCATGAGGTGTTCATCCGGGACCAGGCGCCGGACCCGGAGTTCACCGAGAGCTTCCAGGTGATGTTCACGGCGCTGGTCGGGTCCCGGACCGTGGCGTTCGACGGAGCGTCGCTGCGTCCGATCGTCCGCCATCTGCGGTCCCGCTCCCAGGAGTTCACCTCGGGCGAGCTGGCCGCCGCGATCGGCGTCGTCCAGGCTCGGGCGCGGGCCTGGACCCTCGGCCACGCGGACGCGGACCTGGTGATCACCCCGACGGTGACGACCCCGCCGACGCTCGTCGGACAGCTCCGCGACGACGCGGACCCGGCGGCGGAGCTGGCCGCGATGACCGCGTTCACGGGCAACACGATCCTGGCGAACGCCACCGGGTTCCCGGCCATCAGCCTTCCGCTGGGCTGGAGTTCGCGGGGTCTGCCGCTCGGGGTCTCGCTCACGGCCGGCTGGGGCCGCGAGGACCTGCTGCTCGGCGTGTCGGCCGCGCTGGAGGAGGCCCTGCCGTGGGCTCACCGCTACGGCGACCGGGCGGAGGCGCGGACGCCGTAGCGGGCCGCCGCCCGGCTACTCGCCGGTGGTGCCGTCGATGCGCTCCCGGAGCAGGTCCGCCTGGCCGTTGTGGCGCGCGTACTCCTCGATCATGTGCGTGAGGATGTACCGCAGCGTGAACACCTCGTCGCCATGACTCCCGGTGATGTCCAGGGACTCGGCGGCTTCGACGGTGGCCCGGGAGCGCGCGCACTCCTCGTGCCAGATCCTGAACGCCTCGTCGGCATCGGCGTCCGCCGCATCGAACTCGGCGAACTCGCCGGGGTTCGGCCCCGGCCAGTGCGGCGGCGCCACCTCGTCCTTCAGCACCCTCCGGAACCAGGAACGCTCCACCTCGGCGAGATGCCGGACGAGCCCGAGCAGGGTCAGATCCGAAGGGGGTACGGCCGGCTCCCGCAGCTGCTCGTCGGTGAGCCCGGCGCACTTCATGGCCAGGGTCTCGCGCTGGTACTGGAGGAAGCCGCTCAGTGACGCACGTTCGCCGCCCACCCGCGGAGGCCGGTTTCTCGGATCATCATGCATCGCGTCATCATGCCAAGCACGGCGGCGGTGCGCCCGGGGATTTGCGCGGAACCGAGGGCGTCCCTGCGGAATCACACCCCCGGCGGTCCGCCCGGAACTCCCGCTCCGGACAACAGGGTTTCCATGACGCGGGTGGCGAGCGCGTCGGCGTCGCCGCCTCCCGCCCCCTCCTTGGCCGCTTCGTGGATGAGGGCGTAGTAGACGCGCCGGGTCCAGTCGAGGTCGATGCCGGGGCGGAACACGCCCGCCTCCTGGGCGCGGCGGAAGAGCCGGAGACAGCTGGCCCGGACCTCGGCGTAGCGGCGGGCCGCCTCGGGGTGGGCGTCCTCGACCGGACGGTTCATGGCGAACGACCAGTCGGTCTTCACGCGCAGGACGTTGGCGGTGACCTGGTACAGGGCGACGAGCGGCGGGGCGGCGTCCGGGCGGGCGGCGTCGACGGCCTCGGCGAACTGGCGGGCGGCCCAGCCGGTGAGTTCCTCCAGGAGCACCTCACGCGTGGCGAACCGGCGGTGGACGGTGGTCCGCGCGACACCGGCGGCGCGGGCGACCTGCTCCATGGTCGCCGCCGGGTCGGCGGCGAGGACGCGCTCGGCCGCCTCCAGGATCGTCCGCACGGTCCGTTCGGTGTCGGACCGGAGGGGCCGCTTCATCTGCTGCTTCTGCACCGTCATACCGAGACGCTACAACAAGGATCCCCTTAACTCGCTACTTGCAACATCCATGTCGCATGTAATAGCTTCTCGGCATCGAACACGTTGCAACTCCACGCCCCGTCATGGGGGAGACGACAGCAGGGAGCAGTCATGCAGCACCGGATTCTCGGCCGCACCGGCATCTCCGTGAGCAAGTACGCCCTGGGCACCCTGCGTCTGGGCGCCTGGGGGAACGGCGACCACGACGACGCGGTCCGGCTGATCCGCACGGCGCTGGACGGCGGCATCAACCTCATCGACACCGCCGACCAGTACTCCGGCGGCGAGGCCGAGGAGATCATCGGCAAGGCCGTCCACGGCCGTCGCGACGAGGTCGTACTCGCGACCAAGGGCCACTTCCCGGTCCGGATGGGGGACGGCGACCCGAACCGGCGCGGCAACTCACGGCGCTGGCTCACCCGGGCCGTCGATGACAGCCTCCGGCGGCTCGGCACCGACCGCATCGACCTCTACCAGGTGCACCGCCCCGACCCGGCCACCGACATCGACGAGACACTGTCCGTGCTGTCCGACCTGGTGCGCGCGGGCAAGATCATGGCCATCGGCACCTCGGACTTCCCCGCCGAGCAGATCGTCGAGGCCCAGTGGGCCGCCGAGCGGCGTCACCACATCCCCTTCCACACCGAGCAGCCGCCGTACTCACTGTTCGTGCGCGGCATCGAGGCCGATGTGCTGCCCACCGCGCGGAAGTACGGGCTCGGCGTGCTGACCTGGAGCCCGCTCAACAGCGGCTGGCTCACCGGGCGGTTCCGGCACGGCGAGCCGATCGAGCTGAACGCCTTCCGCCGGGTGGTGGCCCACAAGTTCGACCTCGAACTGCCAGGCAACCGGCGCAAGGTCGAGGCCGTCGAGGAGCTGCTGGCCGTGGCGCGGGACGCCGGTGTCCCGCTGACGCATCTGGCCCTGGCGTTCGCGGCGGCCCATCCGGCCGTCACCTCGGTGATCCTCGGGCCCCGCACCGTCGACCAGTTGACCGACCAGCTCGCCGCCGCCGAGCTGGAGCTGGACGACGAGATCCTCGACCGGATCGACCGGATCGTCCCGCCCGGGGTCACCCTCAACCCCTCGGACGCCGACTACCGCACACCGGCCCTGGCCGTCGCCGAGCGGCGGCGCGGGCCCGCCGCCCGACCGGCCGCGGCCTGAGGGCCGACCCGTGCCCCGATGCCCGGTCCCGGCCTGGTCCTGACGAGTGACCCCAGGGCCGGAACCGGGCATCGCCGCGCTATCGCCCGTCCCCGTTCCGGCGCTCGGCGGGGCCCAGCACGAACCAGCGCGCGGGCAGGGCGACGCGGGTTCCGTCGGGCAGGTACTCGGTCTGGGCCAGGGCGGTCGCACCGTCGGCCAGCGTGGTGAGGCCGGCCTCCTGGAGCAGCCGGCGCACCTCCTCCTCCGAGGAGCTCGCGGGCTTGAGCCCATGGGCCAGGACCCGGCGCAGCTTCTCCGGCGGGCCGTCCGGGCCCTGCGCCACCTGTTGGAGCACGTCCTTGGAGGCCGGCGTCGGCTCGACGACGAAGGCCCGTCCCCGCTCCCCCACCAGCACCGCGACGGCCGCGGCGACCGCCGCCCTGGCCTCGGGCTCGCTCTGGTGGATCACCGCACGCATATAGACATTGGTGTCACCGGTCCGCTCGTGCAGGGCCGCCACCGCCTCCGCGTCGACGAGGTCGAGCTGGGCGAACTCGGCGACGCCCTCGGGATCCGCGTGCCGGGCGTGGGCGATCGCCGCGTGCGAGAGGTCCACCCCGATCGCCCGGGAGAAACGGGTGGCGAGATAGCGGGTCTGGGTGCCGTTGCCGCAGCCGAGGTCGACGACGGGCAGCGAGGTGTCGGCGTGCGGCAGGAGCAGTTCGGTGTGGGGTACGGAGGTGAGGGACGGGTCGGAGTCCCAGATCGCCTCGCCGGGTGTGTCCGAGGTGGCGGACCAGTAGCCCTCCCACGCCTCGCGGTAACGCCGTGACACGTCCATGCGCACTCCCCGGTCCGTTCGTCCTGATCCATTCTGTTCAGGACCGGACTACCCTCCCGGGGCGGTCGCGGCAAGAGCGCGCACAGCATCCGCCCGCTCGCGGCGGGGCCTTCACCAGCTGTGTGACCGGGGACGCGGGATCCCGCCGAGTGCCTGTTCGAACCAGACGGTCTTGCCGTGCGCGGTGGTGCTGGTGCCCCACTCCCGGGCGAGGCTGCTCACCACGAGCAGCCCGCGGCCGGACTCGTCGTGGCAGGCGGCGTCGAGCAGGGTGGCCGGGGCGGGTTCGTCGTCGCTCACCTCGCACAGCAGGGCGCCGGTGCGGACCAGGCGGAGCCCGATGTGATGGCACCGGCTGTGCTTCACCGCGTTGGTCACGAGCTCGCTGACCATCAGCTCGGCCGCCTCCACCGCGTCCGGCAGTGCCCAGTCGAGCAGCTTCCCGCGCACCAGGCGCCGGGAGCGCGCCACTTCGCGCGGGTCCAGGGCGAGTTGCCATTCGGCGACGTGGTCGTCCGGGATGCCGTTCAACCGGGCCATCAGCAGCGCCACGTCGTCCTTGCGGCCGCCGCGCGGGTTGAGGGCCCGGATGATCGTGTCGCAGGCGTCGTCCATGGAGGCGGCGGGGTGGGCCGCCGAGGCGCAGAGCGCGGCGAGCCCGGCGCCGATGTCCTGGCCGCGCACCTCCACGAGGCCGTCGGTGCACAGGACCAGCCGGTCACCGGGCCGCACCCGCACGGTCGCGGTCTCGAAGGCGACGCCGCCCACGCCGATCGGGGCGCCGGTGGGCAGGTCCAGGAGTTCGGCCCGGCCGTCCTCGGCGCGGACGAGCACGGGCGGGATGTGGCCGGCGTTGGCGATCTGGAGCTCGGAACGGATCGGGTCGTAGACGGCGTAGAGGCAGGTCGCCAGATACTGCTCACCGAGGCGCTGCGCCAGGTCGTCGAGGTTGCGCAGCAGCTGGGCCGGCGGCATCTCCATCATGGCCATGGTCAGCACCGCGGTACGCAACTGACCCATCATCGCTGCCGAGTTGAGTCCGTGCCCCATGACGTCACCGACGACCAGCGCGGTCCGGGAGCCGGGCAGCTTCACCGAGTCGAACCAGTCGCCGCCGATCCTTCCGAGCCGGGCGCCGGGCAGATAGCGGGTCGCGATGTCGCAGCCCGCCATGCGCGGTTCGACCTGGGGCAGCATGCTGTCCTGGAGGGTGTCGGCGACATTCTCCTGATACGTGTACATGCGTGCGTTGTCGAGTACGAGCCCGGCACGGGCGGCGAGTTCGGCACCCGTGGTGCGGTCCATGTCGTCGAAGGGCTCGCGGCCGGGACGGCGCATCAGGACCATGAAGCCGAGCACCACGTCACGGGCCTTGAGCGGCACGATGAGCAGCGACCGGTGGGTGATCAGCGGGCGCAGGTCACGCTTCTCGAACTCGCCCGAGATCCGGTTGCTCAGCTCCTCGCCGACGTACGGGACGAGGACCGGCTCGCCGGTGACCATGCACTGGAAGAACGGGGTGTGTTCGGGGAAGGCGATGGATTCGCCGACCGGGACGGTGTCGTCCCAGCGGCCCGGTTCGTCGTTGTGCTCGACCCAGACCCGGTGCCAGACGGTGGTGACGTCGGGCGGCCCGTCCGGGAAGCCCTCGCCGGCCAGGACCGCGTCGCGCAGATGCGTGCCCGCGAAGTCGGTGAAGCGGGGGACGGCGGCGCTGGTGACCTCGCGGATGGTGCGTTCCAGGTCGAGGGAGGTGCCGATGCGGCCGCTGACCTCGTTGAGGAACTCCAGCCGTTCACGGACCGCCGCGTATTCGAGGTCCAGTTCGGGGCGGGGGACGGCTCGGGGCTCGGGCGCTTCGCCATCGCCGCGCGGACCGGGGGCGAGGGGGCGGGCGGTGTGTCGCGGAACACCCCAGTCGGGGGTGACCGGGATCCGGCTCAGCTGGCTGAACTCCAGGACCGGGTAGCCGAGTTCGAGGACCTGGGCGACGATCCTGGTCGCCTCCCCCACGCTCATGCTGGGCAGGATCTCGGGCAGCCGGCCCGCCAGTTCCTCGTAGCCGGGGAAGTCGGTGTGGAGCGCGAAGGCGGGGGCGACCGTACCGGCGTCCCGGCCGTCGGCCTTCTCGGCGCCGCTCACCCGGGCGGCGTCCGCGGCGAGCACCAGGAGCCGCCCGGAGCCGGGGCCGACCAGTGGATAGGCCCACCACAGGACGTCGATCCGGCCCTGTTCCGGTTCGTCGATCCGGGCGCGGCCCGACGCCGGGTAGGAGAGGGACCCGCCCGGTGCGCCGTCGAGCTCGGGACCGAATCCGCCGCGGTCCTCCTCCGCCTGACCCAACACGCCACTGATCGGCAGGAGTTCACCGGCGGGGCAGCCGAGTGCCTCCTGTCTGGTGACACCGAAGAGCCGTCTCGCGCCGCTCGACCAGTGGGAGACGAGTCCGTTCTCGTCGACCACCGCGACGGCCAGCGGCACCCTGCCTGTCGAGGCGTCACGCGGCGGTGGTGTCCGCTGCGCCGGCACATCGCGATCCATGGTTGGAAGGCTCCTTCCCCACCGCAACGTTCTGCGGCTCGTGACTCCACGGTACGGCCCCACGGCCGGCGCGCGCCGGTCATCGGTCCAATCGCCGACCGCGGTGGTGCGCCCGGCGCACCGGTGGGCGCACCGAGCGGTCCGGACGCGGCGGGCCGGCCGGTGAAGTCACCGGCCGGCCCGCCGTCTCTCCGAACGATCAGTCCTCGTGCCCCAGTTGGAGGTCGCGCTCGGTGCGTCCGCCGCCCGCCACCTGGAGGACGGTGGCCACCGGCGGGTATCCGGCCGCGATCACCGTGTACTCGCCGGTGGACAGGTCCACGAACCGGAATGCCCCGTCGGGCCCGGTGGTGAGGGTGTCGACCACATTGCCCGCCGCGTCCAGGAGGGTGACCCGGGCGTCCTCGACGGGGCGCCCGCCGCTCGCCCGTACGATGCCGCGCAGCACCGCGCCGCCGGCCAGTTCGATGTCCTGCCGGGTCTCCCTGGCCGCCTGCACGCTCACCGGCAGCGCGGCGGGCCGGAAGGCGGGGGCGCTGGCGGCGAGGGTGTACTCGCCCGCCACCAACTCCGTGATCACATAGCCGCCTTCACGGCCGCTGCGGCTGGAGGCGACGACTTCGCCGCGGACATCGGTGAGGGTGACGGCGGCGTCGCGCACCGGTGTGCCGTCGGCGGTGACGACGGTCCCGGCGAGGCGCCCGGCGCCGCCGAGCACCACGTCCAGCTCGACGGGCCGTTCGCCCACGGTGACGCTGACGGCCTGCGGCTGGTGTCCGCCGGCCGCGGCGATGAGGACGTACGAACCGGCGCCGGGCACACTGAGCGCGTACCGCCCGTCGTCGCCGCTCGCGCCCCGTCCGACCTGCTGGCCCTGGACGTCGATGAGGGTGAGGGCGGCGCGCGGGACCTTCGTGCCGTCGGGGTGCTGGACGCTGCCGCAGACCGGCACGCCCGAGAGATAGACGGGCGGTGGCACGGCGGCCTCGGTGGCCGGGGTGGTGCGGGCGGCCGGAAGGGTCACGGACTCGGCGGCGCTTTCGGGGCTGTGGTGGGACACCAGCGGTTTCTCCTTGAGGAAGAAGGCGAAGAACATGCCGAGCGCGAGCACCGGCACGAGATAGAGGAAGATCCGCGGCATCGCGTCCGCGTACGCCTGGATATAGCTGTCGCGCAGCGCGGGGGGCATCGCGTGGACCAGCTGCGGGGTGATCGACTCGGGATCGGGGAGGTCGGCGCCGGACGGCAGCCGGACGGCGAGCGCGTCGGCGAGGCGGCCCGCGAAGAGCGTCCCGAAGACGGCGGCGCCGACGCTGCCGCCGATCTGCCGGAAGTAGTTGTTGGCGCTGGTGGCCGAGCCGATGTCGGCGGGTGCGACGGAGTTCTGCACGGCGAGCACCAGCACCGGCATGATCAGCCCGATCCCGATGCCGAGTACGGCCTGCGCGATGCTGTACTCGATGCGCGGGGTGTCGGTTTCGAGGCGGGAGAGCAGCCACATCCCCACCACCGAGGTCGCGCCGCCGACGATCGGGTGGATGCGGTAGCGGCCGGTGCGGGAGATCAGCTGGCCGGAGACGACGGACGCGATGACGATGCCGCCCATCATCGGCAGCATCAGCAGTCCGGATTCGGTGGCCGTGGCACCGTCGACCATCTGGAGGAAGGTCGGCAGATAGCTGGCGGCGCCGAACAGCCCCACCCCGACGACCGCCCCGACGAGTGCGGTGACATTGAAGATCGAGTCGCGGAACAGCCGCAGCGGGATGATGGGTTCGGCGGCCCGGTGCTCGACGACCAGGAACAGCAGAGTCGTTCCGGCGGCTCCGACCCCCAGCGCCAGGATGGTGCGCGAGCCCCACGCGTACTCCGTGCCGCCCCAACTGGTCAGCAGCACCAGGCAGGTGGAGGCGGCGGCGAGCAGCAGCGCGCCGAGGACGTCGAGCCGGGGCCGGACGGTGGGCCTGGGGAGTTTCAGCACGACGGTGATGACGGCGAGCGTGACCAGGCCGAACGGGACGTTGATGTAGAAGCACCAGCGCCAGGAGGCATGGTCGGTGAAGAAGCCGCCGAGCAGCGGGCCCGCCACGGAGGCGAGACCGAACGCGGCGCCGATGAGCCCCATGAACCGGCCGCGCTCCCGGGGCGGCACGACATCCGCGATGATCGCCTGGACGCCGATCATCAGTCCGCCGCCGCCGATGCCCTGGACGGCGCGGAAGGCGATCAGCTCGTCCATGGTGCGGGACCAGCCGGCGAGCGCGGAGCCGATGACGAAGACGACGATGGCGAACTGGAAGACGCCCTTGCGGCCGAAGAGGTCGCCGAGCTTTCCGTAGATCGGCAGGCCGATCGTGGAGGCGAGCAGATAGGCGGTGACGGCCCAGGACATCTTCTCCAGGCCGTGCAGCTCGCCGACGATCTTCGGCAGCGCGGTGGCGACGATCATCTGGTCGAGCGCCGCGAGCAGCAGTGTGAGCATCAGCCCGAGGAAGAGCAGCCGGATGCTGCGGGGGCTGGTCTCCGGTACGCCGGACGGGGCGGGATCCGGCGCGGCCTCGACGGGTGGCGACGGAGGCGGTACGGCGGCCGCCCCGACGGTCCCCGCACCGTCCGGCTCCTCCTCCAGCAGAGTGATCCCACCCACCACGTACCGCTCCCCTCGTCGCATCTGCGCCGCCCTTTTCTCGCATTGTGCGATCGGCGAGGGCAAACGCGACGGGGGGCGCCAGCGGCGCACGCCAGGGGCTTAACTCCCGGTGAGAGCCGCTACGGCGCACCACCGGCGGGCCGGGAAAACCACCCGAACCGGTGAGGCCGGTCAAGAGCGGGGCAGGCTACTTCTCGACCTCGGTGGCGAGATTCTGCAGCAGCTCGTCGTAGATCCGCCCGAGCCCCTTGGGCGCGAAGGTCCTCTCGAAGAATCCGCCGATGCCGCCGGCGCCGTTCCAGACGGTCGAGACGACCGCCTTCGACCTGCCCTCGCCGGCCGGGGTGACGGTCCAGGTGGTGACCATCGAGGAATTGCGGTCCTTCTCGACGAGCTGACCGTCGGTGGGCTCGGTGACCTCCAGCAGGCAGTCGCGCACCCGCTTGCTGGTGGCCTGGAGCTTCCAGTGGACGAGCGTGCCCTCGCCGTCACCGCCCTCGCGCACCTCGTACTCGCTGAAGTGGCCGGGCAGCACCTTGCCCCGGACCTCCTTGTAGTCGGCCAGCGCGTCGAACACCGTCTCCGCGTCCGCCGCGATGACTCGTTCCGTCGTGGCCTCGACCTGCGCCATGGCTGTTCCTCCAGCACTCGGTTGTTCGGGGGTGTGCTGAGCCAACCACCTCCGGGACGCCGCTCAAAATCCGGTCCGGGACGAAGGGAAGAAAACGATCAAGGGAACAAGTGTTCTATTCTCTGTCCAGCACTACCGAGGAGGCGTCCATGCGCTGGGACAATCTGGTCGAGAACCCCGCCGTGACCGGGAACAGCGCGCTCTTCACCGCCGACGCGGTGACCACGCGCACCTTCGACACCCCCGAGTTCCGGGGGATCACCTTCCACGAGGTCCGGGCCCGTTCGATCGTGAACCGGGTGCCGGGCGCATCACGGATGCCGTTCGAATGGACCGTCAATCCGTACAGGGGCTGTTCGCACGCCTGCGTCTACTGCTTCGCGCGCAAGACCCACAGCTATCTGGATCTCGACACCGGACTCGGCTTCGACTCCCAGATCGTCGTCAAGACCAACGCCCCTGAGCTGCTGCGCACCCAGCTCGCGTCCAGTCGCTGGCACGGCGCGCACATCGCGATGGGCACCAATGTCGACTGCTACCAGCGCGCCGAGGGCCGGTACCGGTTGATGCCCGGCATCATCTCGGCCCTGCGCGACCACGCGAACCCGTTCTCGATCCTGACCAAGGGAACGCTGATCCTGCGCGATCTGGAGCTGCTGCGGCAGGCGGCCGAGGTCACCGACGTCGGCATCTCCGTCTCGGTCGGCTTCGTCGACGACGCGCTGTGGCGCACCGTCGAGCCCGGCACCCCCTCCCCCGGGCGCCGCCTCGACGCCGTCCGCACCCTGAGCGAGCACGGCATCGACTGCGGGGTACTCATGGCCCCGGTCATCCCGTTCCTCGGCGACCATCCGGACCAGCTGCGCGCCACGGTCCGCGCCATCGCCGCCGCCGGGGCGACCTCGGTCACCCCCCTCGTCCTCCATCTGCGGCCCGGCGCCCGGGAGTGGTACATGCAGTGGCTCGGGAACCACCACCCCCATCTGGTGCGGCGGTACGAGCGGCTGTACGCCGAGGGAGCCTACGCGCCCAAGTGGTACCAGCGCCGCATCACCCGGTACGTCCACGAGCTGGCGACCGAGTTCGGCATCGGCCCCTCGCACCGGGGCACCGCCCGACGGCTCCCCGTGCGCGGGGAGCGCCCCCCGGCGCCCGACGGCCCCGGGCCCACCCAGCTCACCCTGCTCTGATCCGCCGGAACCGTCGCAGCGAACCCCGGCGGAGCCAATCCGAGCAAATGGGTCAACTCTCGACATAACAGGTCCTTCCTGGTGCGAATGCGGGGAGCATGCGGCGGGGGCTGCGCCACGCGCAGCCGTGTTTCCCCCACCACGGGAGGCCATATGACGAAACGTTCAGGAATTCTGTTCGCCGTCGGTGCGACGGTCGCCGGTCTGGTGACCGCCGCGCCGCCCCCGGCGACCGCCGACAACGGTGCGCGGCCCGCCACCACGAAGCTCGAATGGACCGACTGCGCCACCAAGTCGTATCCGCGGCTGCAGTGCGCATCGGTCAGCACGCCGCTCGACCATGACGACCCGTCGGGCCGCCACATCACTCTCGCCCTGTCCCGCGTCCCGCACACCGCCAAGACCTTCCAGGGCCCCCTGCTCGTCAACCCGGGCGGCCCCGGGGGCAGTGGCCTGACCATGGCCGGATTCGTGGCTTCCGCGCTGCCGAAGGCGATCGCCGCCCAGTACGACGTGATCGGCTTCGACCCGCGCGGCGTCGGCAGGAGTAGGCCGGCGCTGGACTGCGTACCGAAGTACTTCGATCCGGTGCGCCCCGACTCGGTGCCGGACTCGCCCGGCGTCGAGCAGGCCAACCGGAACCGGGCCCGTTCGTTCGCCGAGGCGTGCGGGCGCAAGTACCCCGATCTGCTGCCCCACATGGACACGGTCAGCGCCGCGAAGGACCTCGACGTGATCCGGCGGGCCACCGGCGCCCGGCAGCTCAACTACTTCGGGTACTCGTACGGCACCTACCTCGGCGCGGTGTACGCCAAGCTCTTCCCGGAGCGGGTGCGGCGCCTCGTCCTCGACTCGAACGTGGACCCGGACGGCGTCTGGTACGACGACAACATCGGCCAGGACTACGCCTTCGACGCCCGCCACAAGGCGTTCGCCGCCTGGGTGGCGAGGCACGACGCCACCTATGGGCTCGGCACCGACCCGGCGAAGGTCGAGAGCGCCTGGTACGCGATGCGCGCGGCCGTCACGGCGCACCCCGCGGGCGGGAAGGTCGGCCCGAGCGAGCTGGAGGACGCCTTCCTGCCGGGCGGCTACTACAACGGGTACTGGCCCTATCTGGCCGAGGCGTTCGCCGCGTACACCAATGGCGGCGACCAGAACGCGCTCGTGAAGGCGTACAAGAAGTTCGGCGCGGTCGACGCCGAGGGCGACAACGGGTACTCGGTCTACACGGCCGTGCAGTGCCGCGACGCCCAGTGGCCCCGGCAGTGGAACACCTGGCTCGGTGACAGCCGACGGGTGCACGCCAAGGCGCCCTTCTTCACCTGGAACAACAACTGGTACAACGCCCCGTGCGCCGACTGGCCGGTGGAGCCGCTGAATCCGGTGCGCGTCTCCAACAGCGCCCTCCCGCCGGTGCTGCTCTTCCAGGCGACCGACGACGCGGCCACACCGTACGAGGGCGGGGTCACCCTGCACCGCAGGCTGCGCGGCTCCAGCCTGGTCGTCGAGCAGGGCGGCGGCAACCACGGCATCACGCTGGGCGGCAACGACTGCCTGGACACCTACCTGGCGGACTATCTCGCCAAGGGCACCGTCCCGCGCGGCGAGGGCAGCCGGGCCGACGCGGACGCGGTGTGCGCCAAGTCCCCCGACCCGCAGCCGCTGACCGGTGAGGCGGCGGCCAAGGTGGCGCGGCGGACAGCTTCCGCCAGCAGGGGCGGCACCCTGCACGGGCTGCTCGGCTTCCGGGGCTGACGGCCCACGGCCCGGCCCGGGTGC
>NZ_FMBW01000004.1 GCF_900091725.1 Streptomyces sp. DvalAA-43
CCCGGGATGGTGCCCGGTATGGGACACCGGGTGGCAGCGGTGCTTCCGGCTCATCCAGAACCTGCTCCAGAACGGCGGGGTCCTGCCGGTAGCGGCCGGGAAGGTGATCGTGCAGGGCGAAGACCTCGGGCGCTGGGTGTCGGCGCAGCGGCACGGGTGGGAACAACTCCTTCCCGCACAGCAATGGCTCCTGGAAAACGTCCTCGGCATCGAACCCACCGAAGAAGCAGAACGGCCAGTACGACGGACACAGGACGACATGTGGGCCCTCAACCAACGCGGTTGATCTGCGATGTCCCACCGTGGACGGGTCCCTGAAGCCGCCGCGGCACGACGGCTGTCGCGGCGGCGGCCCGGTTCACGCCGTCTCAACGCCTACATGAGTGCGGTGATGTCGAGGCTCATCAATCTCGTCGAGCAAGGCGATTGCGAAGTCGTGGTGAGAGATGCGGCTGGCAGCGTCGGCGGAAGCGGTGGAGTAGCGCCCAGAGCGCGTGCCGTCAGGATCGAAGTCGCCCGATGGACTGACGATCAGCCAGTCCAGCGCGGTAGTCGAGGTGCGCAGCACACCTGCCCCGGCTGCATGAGCAAGGCAGAAGGGCCGGTACTCCGGCGGAAAGCCGGGGCTGTCCATCAACGGCGTCCCGTCGGCGGTCTCCAGAACGGCCGCCAGGCCGACGACGGCCAACCGGCCCACACCGGCTTTCGGCAGCCCGTCCAAGAGCGCTTGGGCAGCGGTTTTGAAGAACACGTCAGCCTGGGCGCCAGGGTCGTAGGCAGCCATGATCGCAGCGTCATGCCCGTTCGCGAGGTCCGCAACGGCGTCGGTGACGGTGACATCACCGACAAGCAGGCGGACTCCCGCCTCGTAATCCGAGGACAGGCGCATGCCCAACTGCCCCGACGCCCAGATCCGGTCACCGGTCAGCAGCGCCCGCAGCATCGCGTGCTGCCAGGGTGTCAGCGTGTCCGGGCTGCCGGGTTCGGCGTCGCCGAGCGCGAGGACGACCAGATCCGCGGCCTCTGCCCATGGCACCCGGTCCTGGTTCTCGATACCGGCGATGGCCCGTCCGACTGCGTCCAGTGCGGCGTCCCGGGAGGCGGCGGGCAGCCGGTGGAGCGTCGGGACGATCAGCCGTTCCGGGGAGTTGAAGCAGAAGCCGGTCCTGGGCTCCATCCCGTACTCCTCCGGATCGACACTGATCGCGCCCAGCTCCGCGACCAGCACGTTGATGGCCGCGGCCGGGACATCGGGGGTGGCGATCCTGCTCAGCGCCACCGCTGCCGCCCAGCGGTCGGGGTCGTCCACGTCGGCGAGCATCCGCTCCAGAAAGGCCGTGTCGGACCGGTCCCCGCAGGCGCCCGCCAGCAGCCCGATGGCGATGAGCACCGTCGTGCGGTCACTTCTGGGCAGCGGGCTCCGGACGCTCAGCCGGCGCAGCGCGGGCAGGATGTCCGCCGCGCTGCCAGGGAACCAGGCCAGGAGATGGGCCGCCTCGGCCGCGATCCCCGGGTCCTGGTGGTCTAGCAGGGGCACGATGGCCAGCACGCCCGCTGCGACGGCCGCATGGGTGGCGGCCTCGAGTTCCCTGTCCTGCTGCGGCCAGTCGGCGAATCCGGCCTCGTCGTAGCCGTCCGGCAACAACTCGGCCTCGTCCTCGCCGACGACCAGATGACGCAGGAAGACGAGGACGCGGGCCGGGTGAGGTGTGGTCTCCTCGGCGAGCATGTGCAACAGGAACGGCACGGCGTGGAGCGTGGCCTCGTAGACGCTTCCCTGGTGGTAGAGGTTGGACCACATACGGTCCCACGCCTGTGTCCGGCGTTCCCGGTCGCCGCGGACCAGAGCGCGCAGCTGCTCCGGGACGTCGGTCGCCGGGCCGTAGGCGTGTCGGAGTTCGGCCCAGGGCACCTGGTCGAGTTCGTCGAGTGGGCGGGTGCCGGGCGACGGTACGGCGCGGTCGGGTCTCACCGGGCGCTCCCCGGGGCCTCGGGTGCGGCGGTGCGCTGGGCCTGCCGCCACGACTGGAATTCGGGTAGGGCGGCGATGTCGGTGAGGTCGCCGAAGGACGGGTCGCGGGTGAGGATCTGGTCGGCCACCCGGTAGGCGTCGTCGGTTCGGCCGAGGGCGAGCAGGACGCGGACCTGAGTGTCGCGGACGAAGTCGTATTCCGGCCCGGCGGCGACGGTCAGCGCCTGCTCGACGGCGGCGAGCGCGCGCTCGGGTTCGCCGCTGTGCAGCAGATGCCAGGCGAGGGCGTTGCCGGTGCGGCGTTTGACTTCTTCCTGGAAGGCGCCCTCGTCGGTGAAGTGCCAGATCTGTCCGGGTATCAGGGAGAGTGTCTGCTCGGCGTACCGGATGAGTGTGGCGGTCAGCCGGGGCCGGTCGGCGTCCGGGGCGTTGTCGACGAGTTGGCCGAGGGCGTTGACCAGGCCGTAGTGGGCGTAGAGCTGGTCGTAGTCGGAGTGGCAGGCGCCCGGGGTGCAGAGCGTGACGGCTTCCTCGAAGGCGGTGACGGCTGCCGTGTGGTCCTGCGCGGTCTGTTTCTCGGCGCCGGTCCTGACCAGGGCGTGCACGGACTGCCAGTTCGGGTCGTGGACGACCTCCTTGGTGCCGGTGTCCCGCAGGTCGAGCCGGGTCCGCGGAAACGCCGTGCGCAGCCGCTCCAGCGTGGGCCGGTCGAGCTTGGTGTACCGCAGGCCCGCGAACTCGAGTCGGCGCAGTCCGAAGAACGACTCTGGAAGGGTGGTGAGTTCGTTGAACGACAGGTCGATGTGCCGCAGGTTCGGCAAGTGGGTGAACGCGTCGTCGGGCAGTGCGCGGAAGGCGGTGCGCGCCTTCCGGCCGTCGAACGTTTCCTTGGCCCAGCGGTCGATCTCCAGGTGTTCGAGGGTGGTGATGTCCCAGATTCCGGAGAGCAGGTCGCGGCTGGGCGGGGGCTGGTTGGAGCCCGGGGCGCTGCCGCTCAGGCGCAGGACGCGCAGCCGGGGCAGCCGGGCCAGGTCGGGCAGCCGCGTCAGTCGGGCGGACAGGGAGTTGCTCAGGTTGAGTTCCTCCAGTTCGGTCAGGTTCAGCAGCTCGTCGGGGACTGAGGCCAGCCAGACGTACGACAGGTCGAGTGTCCTCAGTCCGGTCAGGCGGGTGACGATCGGGGGGAAGTCGACCAGGGTGTCGCAGTGGTAGCCGCCCTGGTGCTGGCGGGACAGGTCCAGTTCGCGCAGCGTGTGCAGCCGGGCGAGCGTGTCGGGGAGCGGGCAGGTCAGCCGTGCGGCGCGCAGCACCTCCAGGCGGTCCAGGTCGCCGAGGGAGTCCGGCAGGGCTGTGAAGGCGTTGCCGGAGATGTCCAGCAGCCGCAGGTTCCGCAGCCGGCCGATGGACTCGGGCAGCCCGGTCAGCTGTGTCCCGGCCAGGTGGAGTTCTTCGAGGGCGGCCAGCTCGCCGATGCGCGGGTCGATTGTCTTGAGCTCGGCGTTGCCCTCCAGGGAGAGGACCCGCAGGTTGGGGAAGGAGAGGAGCTGCTCGGGGAAGTGCCTCAGCTTGCGTCCGGACAGGTCGAGTCCTGTCACCTCCTCCGCACGCACCAGCAGCGCGTCCAGCTCCTCCAGGGCGGCCAGATGGCTCGGCCGGACCCCGGCGCGCAGCACCTGCCGCCCCTCGCGCAAGGCCTCCGCGATCTTCCCCTCGTCGGCCGTGCCGTCGTCGTCGAGGAGTTCGGGCAGCAGCACGGTGTCCAGTTCCTCGTCGGTGAAGTCCACCGGGCAGTTGGACGGCCCGTTCTCGGCGACGAGCAGTGCCTGCGGCTGCTCGGCGAAGGTCATGCCGAAGTACGACACGCTGATGACGATCCGGGCGCGGGTCCGCCCGCACACCACGAGCCAACCGCCGTCCCCGTATGAGCCGCAGATGCCGCCGGTCACTTCCAGGTCCCCGCGCACCACCACGTTGGGGCAGCCGGACAGGAACACGTTGCGGGCCCGCAGACTGCCCGTCACCATGAAGAAGTTGCCGTCGCAGTCGTCCCACCAGTCCAGGTCACCGTCGACGGTCAGATCACCGTCCACGACGGTGTTGTACGGCACCCAGTCGCTGTCGCCCTCCGGCTCCAGATGGCCCGCGACATGCAGACCGCCCTCGTACAAGCGGATCTCCTGCTCGTCGGCGAACTCGGCGTACGGGTAGCCGACATCGGCGGAGACCCGGAACCGCTCCTCCGCCTCCTGGGCGCTGATGAGGCGGTACCCCACGGGTGAGTGCACCGTTGTGAGGGCGGGGGATACTGACGGGCTGCTCTGGGATTCGTCATCGGCCATCTGTGGTCGCTCCGTGGGGTGAAGTGCCCGGTAAGGCGGATTCGGTGGGGAAAGCGCGAGGCGCGATCGGCCGGGGCGGGCCGCCAGGCCGACGGGTACATGCGCTCAGTGGGCCTCGGCCTGCACGTCCGCGCGGAAGACCGGCAGACCCTCGCGGAGCCGGGCGAACAGCAGACCCCGGTCCAACATTTCCCTGCCCCCGTCCTCGTCAACGGCGAAGACCTCGTCCACCAGCAGCTCGCGCAACTGCTCCTGGCCGACCGCGGCTACGACCACGACATCTACCGACGCCGGATTCGCGAGCTGGGTATCCGCCCGCTCATCGCCCGCCGCGGCACCGAGCATGGCAGCGGCCTGGGCAAGAACCGCTGGGTCGTGGAAGCAGCATTCGCCCTCCTGCACTGGTTTCGCCGACTGCGTATCCGGTGGGAGATCCGCGCCGACATCCACCAAGCCTTCCTCACCCTGGGCTGCGCGATCATCTGCTGGCGACGCCTGAAGCCGTCGCTTCAGTGACGTCCCCACCCGATCTCCTGCGAAATCCGACACAAACCGTGCAATGTAGGCGTGTGTAGTCGGTACGGCGCCCAGCGATGACGACCCCAGGCTGATCACTGCCATCACCGCCCGTCGAATCGCTCGAGCACAGCACGCACGTGCCTGTTCATGGCGGCGCTGCCCTTGTGCCCGGCGTCGTCGAAGACCACCAGTTCCGCGCCTGGCCAGGCGCGCGCGAATTCCCAGGCGGCACCGAGCGGGCAGCTCAGATCGTGCCGGCCATGGATGATCACACCGGGGATCGCGGCCAAACGCCCGGCACCCCGCAACAGCGCGCCGTCTTCCAACCATCCGTGGCTGGCGGCGTAATGGGCACAGATCCGCGCGAATGCCTGCACGGCGTCCGAGGCGTGGTCGCTGTAGGGAGCTGGTTTGCCATTGGGCTCCAAGGAGAGGACGGCGTCCTCCCAGGCTGCCCAGTTGAGGGCCGCCTGCGCCCGTATCGCCGCGTCAGGGTCTTCCAAGAGCTTCACATAGGCAGCGACCAGGTCACCATCGCGCTCGCCTTCGGGTACGCCGTTCCTGAACCGCGCCCACGCCTCGGGAAAGAGCCGCGCGACCCCTCCGCGGTACAGCCAGTCCACCTCCGAACGGCCCATCATCCAAAAGGCGGGAAGCACCATCTCCGACACTCGTTCCGGATGCCGTTCGGCGTAGGCGACCGACAGTGCCGAGCCCCACGACCCGCCGAAGAGCAACCACCGTTCAACCCCCAGGTGCGCACGCAACTGCTCCATGTCGCGTAGCAGCAGCTCAGCTGTGTTGAGACGCATGTTGGTCGCAGGATCGCTCGCATGCGGCGTGCTGCGTCCGCACCCCCGCTGGTCGAACAGGATGATCCGGTAGCGCTCCGGGTCGAATGCCTTTGGGGTGCCGGACGGACTCCCGCCCCCGGGTCCGCCGTGGACGATGAGCGCGGGCTTGCCGTCTGGATTGCCGCGCACCTCCCAGTACACGAGATTGCCATCCCCGGTGTCCAACATGCCGCGGTCATGGGCTTCAGTCGAGGTGAAGGCAACAGGCATGCAAGAGCTCCTACTTCGGCAATACGGTTGTCCTGGACCGTACATGCATCCCCGCCGCCGCCAAGGCGGGCTAACCGACAGCCCATCACCTGGGTCGCATTCTGTTAGCACTCCTTAGTCACCTGGACCGGCACCTGCCCCACCTGCCGACAACCCACCCCATGGCAGCCTACGACACCACCTAACAAAGCCCTACTAGCGCCTTCTCCTCTGGCCGTCGAATGGTCGGCCGCTCGCGGCCCCAGGCGGCCAGCGGCTGGAGTGCGTCGTTGAGGCGCATGCCGTCCTCGGTCAGCGAGTACTCGACGCGAGGCGGCACCTCGTCGTAGGAGACGCGGTGCACGACGCCGTCCGCTTCCAGTTCACGTAGGTGAGAGGCCAGCACTTTCTCCGTGATCCCCGGAAGCAGTCGGCGCAGCTCGCCGAAGCGACGGCAGGGGTGCTCGTGGAGCGCCCAGAGGATCAGCACCTTCCACTTGCCGCCGATCACCTCCATCACGGTGTCGATCCCGCAGACGTGTCCGTCTGGTGTGCCCGGCCGGTTCAGCGTCGTCATGCCCCACCCCTTCTGACGTGCTCGCTAACCCCGAGGTAACCACCCACTACCAAGTGCGTACTTGATCACCTACGGACTTGTGACCAGCCTAATCGGCATGGCACAGAACACTGTTCAAAAGACTCCCGTCACGATGCTGGGCCTCGGCACGATGGGCACCGCGCTGGCCCGCACCTGGCTTGCCGTCGGCCACCCACTCACCGTCTGGAACCGCACCCCAGCCCGCGCCGCGGCACTCGCCGCCGAGGGTGCAAGGGTCGCGGACACCGCCGCTGAGGCGGTCGCAGCGAACACCCTGATCGTCCTTTGCCTGTTGGACGACACCTCGGTCGATGAGGTGCTGGCCGGCACCGACCTGGCCGACAAAGACCTGGTCAACCTGACCACCAGCACCCCCGCCCAGGCCCGCGCCCGCGCCGAGTGGGCCCGCGAGCGTGGCGCCCGTTATCTGGACGGCGGGATCATGGCTGTTCCTCCGATGATCGGCGTCCCGGAAACCGGCGGCTACGTCTTCTACAGCGGCTCGCGGGAGCTGTTCGAGCGGCACCAGCAGACCCTGGGCGTCCCGGCCGGCACCACCTACGTCGGCAAGAACGCGGGCTTCGCGGCCCTGCACGATG
The DNA here is from genome assembly GCF_900091725.1 of Streptomyces sp. DvalAA-43. Lineage (GTDB taxonomy): Bacteria > Actinomycetota > Actinomycetes > Streptomycetales > Streptomycetaceae > Streptomyces > Streptomyces pulveraceus. The sequence goes on from NZ_FMBW01000004.1 coordinate 7,071, forward strand.
TGGCTCTGCTCAGCGCCATGTACGGGATGTTCGCCGGTGCCGCGCACGCCTTCGCCTTGATCCGCAAGGAGGACATCGATCCCGCGTCGCTCGCCCCGCTGCTCGCCGACTGGCTCGTCGCGATGGCCCCGGCAGTTCACCAGACGGCTGACCAGTTGCGGAGCGGCGACTACACCAAGGGAGTCGTCTCCAACCTCGCCATGCAGGTGGCTGGCACGCCGACCTTCCTGAGCACCGCCGAGCAGCAGGGCGTCAGCCCGGAACTACTAAGCCCATACTTCGAGCTAATGCGCCGCCGCCTGGCCGAGGGCAGCGGCGAGGAGGACCTGACGGGAGTGATAGACCTGCTGGTGCACTGACGAGCCGCTTGCCGCCACAGAAGCCACCGTGCTGGTCACAGTCCTCAACGAGACGCTGTGACCAGCACTTGCACAACACGCCCTACAAGTCCTCACAACCCGCCGACCTCGTAGACGCCCGAGGACGCGGGGCCACCTATCGATCGAAGTCACAGATATCTTTCCGGCCCGAAAATCCGCAGATGCCCCGCCTGTGCGGCGCGGTCGTCACGGGCGGCTGAACCCCAACGCATGACCGCCCGGGTTGGGCCGTGCCGTTCACCGGCGACCGCGGACGGCGCGGATGACGTCGGCGGCAGCGGTGAGGACCGCAGCGCGGTGGTGGGAGTCGGTGCCGCGCATGGCCAGCCGCACCACCAGCACCGCTGCAGCGGCCACCGCCACGACCACTCCCAGGGCGGTGATCAGCCCGATCGAGATGGGATCCACTGGAGGACTCCTTCCAGCTCGCTGGTACCGCGTCGCTCGCGGCACCAGCAGGAGACCGTATGAATCCAACTCGACGACAGGGCTACCGGAATCGCACGACCTCGGGCGTTGCCCGGCAGGTCAGCGCTAGTGTGCGGTCTCCGGCGACCGGAGACACCGGAAACCGTGCATGAGGAAGAGGCGGATCAGGGTGGGGATCACACACCCAGGCAAGGAATCTCTGTCAAGGGAGCTGAAGGCGCTGGAACAGAAGGCCGGCGTCGTCCCGCGCAGTCCCACGAGGGGCCGCGCAGCGGTCATCCGGAGAGTGGAGAAGAGATCCGGCACAAATCTGCTGGACGCGACAGTCAGTGACTGGGTGCTCTCCGGAGCGCCAGCCCACGAGTTCGAATACCTGTGGGCGTACGTGGAGGTGCTGAACCAGTCCGCCTACGGCATCCGACCACCGGAAGCGGCGGAAGCCGACAGAAAGGCATGGTTCGCGCTGTGGTCCCGTGCGCGGGAGGCAACGGAAGGCGATGGGGCGGCCCGCCGACGAGCCCCGAGCGGACGCGGGGACGCGGACGCGGAACAGGCCCAGGACCGGGCGATATTGGAAGCCCGTGAGCGGCCCGGGTGGCTGGTGCAGGAAGTCCGTGACCCCTTCGCCCTGGAGGTCCACCGTGCGATCGAAGCCCCCGGCGATGACGGAACCAGCCCTTTACCAGTGCTGCCGGTGTATTTGGAGCGCGAACACGACGCCCTGCTTCGTGAGTCGGTTCTTGGCGCCCAGCAGGGGCGCAGCGCACTGGTGACCTTGATCGGTGGTTCCTCCACCGGCAAGACCCGTGCCTGCTGGGAGGCCGTTCAACTCCTTCCCGAGGATTGGCGATTGTGGCATCCGATCGAGCCGAACCACACTGACGCGGCGCTCGCGGGCCTGCCGGAGGTCGGGCCCCGCACCGTGCTCTGGCTCAACGAGATCCACCACTATCTGCTCACCAGTGACCCGGCCGTCGGCGAGCGGGGCGCGGCCCTCTTGCGTGAACTGCTGCGTGCCCCCGGGCGCGGCCCCATCCTGGCGTTCGCGACCACCCACCCAGACGACTGGGCCCGCCTCACCGCCACCTCGGCTCCGCCTCACGACCGCTACCCCCAGACCCGGGCTCTGCTCACCGGGGCCGGCGTCAGCGCGCGGATCCCAGACCAGTTCGTCTGCGACCCCGCTGCCCTGGCCCAGGCGGCACAGGCCGACCCGCGCATCGCCGAGGCGTCCGCCTTCGCCGATGACGGACAACTCACCCAGTACCTCGCAGGCGTGCCGGCACTCCTGGAGCGCGTCGAGCGGGCCTCGCCGATGGCCCTGTGCCTCATCACCGCCGCGGTGCAGCTGCGCCGCCTCGGCCACGGCCTGGCGGTGCCCTCGGGGGCGCTAGAAGCCACTGCAGCCTTTTTCGCCCCTGACCAGACGTGGGACGAACACGCTCGCCCCGGGTGGCTCGAGAACGCCCTGGAGTACCTTTCCGCCCCATGTCGGGGCGTCCCCGGCCCCCTGAGCCTGATCCGACCCCGGCCCGGCACGCCCCCACCGGACCAGCCGCTCTACCGGCTGTCCGACTACCTTTTCGAACTCGGCCGCTACGAGCTGCGCCACGACTGCCCGCCCACGCCGTTCTGGGAAGCCGCCCTGCGGTATGCCTACACCGACGAGGACCGCCGGGCCCTGGCCCTATCCGCGTACGAGCGAGGGCGTGTACGTGTGTCCGCTTCGGTCTCGGACGGTACGGACCTCCTCGGCCTGTACGACCGCGCCTCCGCCTATGTGCTGGGGCAGGAGGCCGACAGGGCCCGTGCGGAAAACGCGCTGGCCAAGATCGACGAGCAGCGGGCGTCCGGGGAACTCCAGCGCAATGCCTTCATGCGCTACGTCTACCGGCGTAAGGAAGCACACTGCCTCGAACGACTCGGCGAACCCGAGCGGGCCGCGGCCGTCTGGCGTGAGCTCGCAGACCAGGGCAACACGGATGCCTTCGTGCGCGTGGGACGCCAATGCCTGGCGATGGGGCAGCGGACGGAGGCTGAGAGGTGGTTCCGGCAGGGCGCGGAGGCCGGTGAGGACGACGCCATGCAGGCGCTAGTGTTCCTGCTTGCCGAGGATGGGCTGTTCGATGAGGCCGCCGAGTGGACCGAACGGATCGCACGGCCTGCAGAGAGCGGGGACATCTACACCTATTCCCGGCTGGCCTACTGCTTCGAGCGGGCAGGCAATCTCTCGCAGGCCAAGATCTACTTCCGTAAGGCGATCGACGCCGGGCTCGTGGACTGCTACCAGGACCTGGTCCGGCTGCACTACGAGGAAGGTGACGTCGAAGGGGCCCGCCGCCTGTACGCGGAGGCGATCGACGCGGGCGAGACCACCGGCCCCATGATGCGAGCCGAGAAGCACGGTAAACACGCCGAGGCCGACGACCTTGCCTTCACCGCCCGCGACCACGGCCGCACCATGCAGCCACTTCGGCTGCTGCTGTTGCATCGGCTGCAGCAGCCAGACACCGTCGCCCCGGGAACGGCCCTCGCGCGCAAGGCCATCGACGCCGGCGAAGCATTCATGGTCAAGGGAGTGTCCGACGAGCTCTTGGAAGCCGGGCACCACCGTGCTGTCGAAGCCCTGCAACGCATCTTCGACGAGGCCGACGACTGACGACCGCTCCGCCATCACCAACACCACACATATGTTCACCACGAAGAGAGCCCAGGTCAGCCTCGACCCGTACACCTCACCCTCCGGTAAAACGGACGAGGCGCACCGGACGAGTGGTGATGCGGAGAAGCCCTGGGCGGCCGTGCATGATCAGGGTCGGATTCCGGCGGTGCGGCGGTTGTATATGACGGCGACGCCGAGGGTGTGGGAGGCCCGGGATGGCGGGGCGCCGCGACTGGTCGCGAGCATGGACCCTGACAGCGATGTGTTCGGGCCTGTGGCTTACGAGCTGTCGCTCAGTGAGGCCGTGCGGCGGGGGATTGTGGCGCCGTATCAGGTGGTATGTCTGGACATTCGTGATCCGGGGCTGCATGCCGCGCTCCTGGAGGAGGGGGCCGGGTCGCGGGCGGCGCGTGGGGCGAGGCTGGCGGCGGTCCAGACCGGGCTGATGCACGCGGCCGCCAAGGAGAGGTTTGCGAGGGTGTTGTCCTTCCATTCCCGGGTGGAGGACGCGGAGGCGATGGCGGCCGGGGTGCCGGCCGTGGCGGCCGCTCTGGCCGAGGAGGACCCGCAGACGTACCCGGGTGCGGACCGGGTGTGGGCGGACTGGCTCTACGCGGACCACTCCCCCACCCACCGCCGCCGGACACTGGCCGAATTCGCCTCGCTTTTTCTTGACGGGACGTCTGATAAACGTGCCGCATTGCGCGTTCTCAGTTCCGTGAAAGTGCTTGGGGAAGGGGTGGATACGGCGGAATGCGATGCGGTTCTTTTCGCGGATGCGCGTGGGTCGATGGTCGACATCGTGCAAATGGTCGGGCGCGCCCTGCGGACGCGTCCCGGTCGTGGGAAGCTCGCGACTCTGGTCGTGCCGGTATTCCTCGGTCCGGGCGAGAACGCTGATGAAATGCTGACCTCAAACGCCTACAGCACCCTCGCGAAGGTCCTCGGGGCCCTGCGGGCACATGACACGGACATCATCGAGGCGCTGACCGACCCACGGGTGCGCAGCGGCCGGAAGAGCACCAGCGACGCTGATCACGACGACTACGACGGCGGTGGCGAGGACGTCCTGGACGACGACGGCGGGGACGTCCTGGAGGACGGTGCCCTGGTGCGGGCGCGGGTGGGTGAGGGGGCGGCCGGAGTGCTGCGGTTCAGCGAGGAACGCGACCCTGCGGTCCTGGCGCAGTTCGTGCGGCTGCGGGTCATCGATCCGGAAGGGGCGTACTGGCGGCGCGGGATCGAGGCCGCCACGAGGTGGCTGCGCGAGACCGGGAACACCGCGCTGCGGGTGCCGTACGCGTACGTCACGCCGGACACGGAGGACTGGGGTGGGGCGGGCGGGTACCCGCTGGGGCGGTGGATCGCCGACCAGCGGCGCTACTACAACGACGGCACCCTGGAGGCGGAGCGTCTCGTGGAGCTGGAGGCTCTGGGGATGGTCTGGGCCGAGCGGGACGCGGCCTGGGCGGACGGAGTGGCCGCGGCCCGGCTCTACACCGCCGCCCACGGCCACTTCCTGCCCCCGACCGGTGCGGTGTGGGCGGACTACCCGATCGGGGTCTGGGCCAAGAACGCCCGCGCGGCGGCCCGCCGGGCCGCCGAGAACGACGAGCTCCGCGCGACCGGCCAGCCCGTGCCCTCGGCGGCCGGGGCGATGACCCAGGCCCGGCGGGACGAGCTGGACGCGATCGATCCGGGATGGTGCCCGGTATGGGACACCGGGTGGCAGCGCCGCCTGCGCCTGGTCCAGAACCACGTCCAGGCCGGCGGAACCCTCCCGGAGACTGCGGGCGACGTGGTCGTCCAGGGCGAAGACCTCGGACACTGGGGCACCGCCCAACGCCACGGGTGGGAGCGGCTGGCGGCCGCGCAGCAGTGGCTGCTGGAGAACACCCTCGGGATCGAGGCGGCCGAGAAGGAGAAGCGGCCGGTGAAGCAGACGCAGGATGCGAAGTGGGCGGTCAACCTCGCGGCGGCACGGGCGTTCTTCGCCCGTGAGGGGCACCTGCGGGTGCCTCGGAAGCACGTCGAGCAGGTGGCAGTGGAGGAGGAGCTGTCAGGCAGTCAGGGCGGTGCTGACGGGCCCGTGGTGGTCAAGCTCGGCACGTGGCTCGACAACGTCCGCAAACGCTCCGGGAAACTCCCCGAGCAGCGCCGTGCGGACCTCGATCAGCTCGGGATGCGCTGGTAGACGGCCGGTCGGGATTCTCGCGTACGCGGGCAGGGATCCCGGCGAATGACCCCTGTTTTCGCTGGGCAGTTTTGGCCCCACTAGAACGAGTTGTTTTGGCCCCACCCTCGATCGGGTGACGTTTCGTGGGTGTCCTGGGACGGAGGCGGTCAGGTGCAGATGGCGGTCCGCGGCGGCCGGTAGCGTGTGTTCCACGGAGCCCGCCCGGCTGCTTCCCCTGACAGGAATGCGGACGGGCGGGCGCCTTGTTGGCGCCCGCCCGTGGGCAAGGAGCTCGCAGGGGTGCCAGCGGAAGGCGATGCCTGCCGGTCAGGTCGTTTCTGCGTCCTGGGTTTGGGATCCATCGCCGGTCTCTTCGGCGGGATCGACCGAGCGGTAGCGACCCATGCTCCAGGAGATCAGAACGGCTCCAAGGGGGGCCATGCCATAGAGCACGGGGAAGTCCTTGCCGAACCTGGTGATGAGGAAGGCCAGCCCCGCGAGGGCGAGAACCAGGAGCGGGCGTCTGATGACGTGGCTGCATACGATCGCCAGTCGGCGCCGCACTCCGTGCGCTTTGGTGAGCTTTATCCAGCCCGAGGGTGACATGACGTCAGCGTAGTCCGCGCCGCAGTTGGGCAGGGCTCGTTCGAGTCCTGCAATGGCCGAGGCCCGGGGACTGGGACACGTGAGCCATTGCCCCGGGCCGATATAGTCAGGCTGCTACTGCCGCCTTGCGCTTGGCGGTGGTGCTGGCGAGGCGGAACAACTGGGTGCCGGTCTCGATGATGTGGGCCTCGAAGGTGAGGCGGTCGACGATGGTCTGGCAGAGCCGCTTGTCGGTGAAGGTCCGGTCCCACTCGGTGAAGGGCCGGTTCGACGCGATCGCGATCGCGTGCCGTTCCTCGCGCTCGGTGAAGATCTGGAACAGCAGCTCGGCGCCGTGCCGGTCGAGCTTGACATAGCCGAGCTCGTCCAGGCAGAGCAGGTCAACACGACCGTACTTCTTGATCGTGCGGCCGAGCTGCTTGTCGCCAGCGGCCTCGGCCAGCTCGTTCACCAGGTTCGCCGCGGTGGTGTAGCGAACGCGACCGCCGGCCTCGGCGATAGCAGTGCCCAGTCCGATCAGCAGGTGCGACTTGCCGGTGCCGGAATCACCGATCAGGCAGAGCGGGTTGCCAGCCTGGACCCAGGCCGGCTGGGTGAGGGTGTTGATCACCTCTTGCGGGACGTTGGGGTTCTTCGAGAAGTCGAAGTCCTCGATCCATTTCGGACGGGGGAAGTTGGCTTCCTTGACCCGGCGGACCTTGCGGCGGGCGTCCCGGTCCTCGCACTCGCTCCCCAGCAGGTCGGCCTGGAAGTCCGCGTAGGACGCCTGCTCGCGCAGGGCCTGGGCGGCGAACTCGTCCCAACGCGCGCGGATCCCGGACAGGCCCAGACTCCGGCAGGCCGCGTCGATCACCCTGCCCTGGAACTCGGGCGTCGTCGAGGGACACGTCAACCGCATCAAGATGCTCAAGAGGCAGATGTTCGGCCGCGTCGGCTTTACTCTCCTGTGGAAGCGGGTCCTCCTCGCCCGGTGACAGGCCGCTACACGATCAGACAGCGACTTTGGCCGCCACCCGGGCAACAAGCTTTTCGCGCACGGATGGCCACTCGTCCACGAGGACGCTGTAGTACAGCGAATCACGACGCGTACCGTCCTGACGCACCATGTGGCTGCGCAACGTCCCTTCATAGGCCAGCCCCAGCCGCGTCATCGCCTGCTGGGACCGCACGTTCAGATTGTCGGTTCGCAAGGCAATTCGAGCAAGGCCCAGATCGTCGAAGGCGTGGGCCAACAGCAGAAGCTTGGATTCGGCATTGCAGGGACCGCCCCAACAAGAACGATCGAACCAAGTCGCACCTATCTCCGCACGACTCTCCGCGAGGTCAAGCTCATACAGGCTGGTCGAGCCGATCACTGTCTCGTCCATGAGGCGCTGGACGGCGAAGCATCTCCTCGCCCGATCCGCCAACATCTGGCTGATCATCTCCCGCGTCTCTATCACGGAGCCGGGGCGAGGCCGAGGCATCCAACGCCAGACCTCAGGATCCGACGCTGAGGGGAACAACGTCTCTGCGTGATCGACGGACAGCGGAACGAGACGGACAGCACGGCCGAGGAGGGAGTCATTGCTCATCGCTGCACCATAGCTTCGGGATTACTGCCCCATCGTCGATGCGTAGATCATGTCGCCATCACGCACAGCAACCGCTGCACAGAAGCTGAGCCAGAACCCTTCGAGGGACAGCATTTGTTCGTGAGTTTGGGCAGCGGAAACGGTGCAAGTGGCACCCAGAATGTTCACGAAATTTAGCGGTGCTCCGTGGGAGCGGTCGACGACCCGAGGTCGCCGGGCAGCAGGGAAAACAGAACCAGGTCGACTTGAGCCCCGTGCACGAAGCCAGCGTTTCGCAGGGTGCCTTCGCGGTGAAAGCCAGCCTTGAGTGCGACCGCCTGGGACGCGGTGTTTTCGGTGGCAGCTCGCAGTTCCATCCGTTGGAAGTGTTGGTTGGTCAGGAGCCAGTGCGCCAGCATGCGGGTTGCTTCGGCTGCGATGCCGCGGCCACGCGCCCAGGGTGACACCCAGTAGCCGACTTCGCTTACCCGCGCTCGCCAGTCCGTCTTCTTCAAGCCGACTTGGCCCATCAAGCGCTTGGTGCTGGCGTCGGTGATGGCGAATTGGATGCCGTCGCCGCTGTCCCGCATGGCGTGTGCAGTGGTTGTGCACCAGGCTGTGGCATCGTCCAGCGTGTAGGGCTGGGGCAGCGGAAGCCATCGTTGAGTGAGGGCATCCGAGCAGCTTGCGCGTGTGTCCGGGATGTCACCGGTGTCGAATGCGCGGAGGACCAGCCGTCTGCTGTGTAGGACCGTCTCGGGGAACACGTCCGGCTCCGTTCGCAACCAACGGATTGATCGAGAGACGGTAACAAGAGCCGCCGGTCCGAAGATCGGCGGCCTGGTCAGAAGCGGACAGTCCGCCAGTCAGCTGGTTGTGGCTTGCTCTTCGGCTCGTGCTCGGGTGCTGGCGAGGCGGTAGGAATCGGTGCCGGTCTCGATGATCGTGCCGTTGAGGTCAGGCGGTCGACGATGGCCGCGCAGAGGCGAGGATCCGTGAACGTCTTCGTCCAGCCGCCGAACGATTCGTTTGAGGCGATGGCGACGCTGTTCTTCTCCTCGCGTTCAGTCAGGACCTGGAACAGCAGTTCGGCGCCGTGGCGGTCGAGTTCCCGGCCATGAAGGCGCCCCCTCCCGGGCTGCGGGAGGGGGCGGTCGTTCCCCGCTAGGGCTGGGGCAACGGTTCTCTGAAACAAAGAAGCGGATTGCCGCCCGCGTCGGCTCGGCGGAGTTCACCGCATCCGGACCACGGTCAGCGTCCTGTGCCGCCCCGTCCCGGCGAGGACCTCCACGACCAGATCCGTCTCCACCCGCATGTACGGCTCACCCCCGGCCCGCCGCTCCCCAAGCGCCTCAGCACCGGCCAGCACAGCGCCAATCCGGGCAGCGAGGACCGGCTCCAGACGCCCCGACAGCCAGACCGGGCCACCCTCATCCCCTACCGCCAGGGCCAGATGGTGCGGCCTGAGCCACGGACCGGTAAATCCGATCACCAGGGCGTCGACCGTGTCCGCGTGCCGCACTTTCACCCACCCGCGCCCCGACGGATAGCCCGCGCCGCCCCGCTTGCAGTTCCCTGTCAACTTCAGCGTGTTGAAGCGGAGCTGGCCGGAGGCCGAGGCCGCAGCCCCTGCCTCACCTCCTGGCGATGACGTGGACCTTGCCCCTTGCCTCGGTCAATTGTTGGCGAAACTCTTCATTTTCAAGTTGTGCGAGATGGAGGGCACCGATGAGGACCTCATTGTCCGCCTTCAGCTGCCGGATCTCTTCGGCGTCGTCCTTCCGTAGCCGCTTCAGCCTGGACACCTCCCGGCGGAGGCGTCGTTCGCTGTCTGGTATCTCACCGAGGGCTCGCACCTTCTCGTAGAAGAGGTTCTTGAGGTCTACGTGTCGTTGTGTAAGCGCGTTGCGGGGAACTCCGGCTTCCGCAGCCAGTGCAACGATTGTTAGAGCCCCATTTGAATTCTCTGGATGGCCACCGATGATTCGGTCCATGGCTGCTTTGATGCGGGCGCGTTCGTCGTGGGCGGGGCTCACTATTTTTCCTTAGAAACGATGCGGGAACGATCGTGATGATTTGCGATATCGCGGAGGAGTTCAGCTCGGGCTCGTATTCGATGACCGAGGGGATCTGGAACGTTGAGAGCCTGCTTTTCCAAGGATTCTGCCTCCTGTCTCATAAGGCGGGCATGGTTATCGTGTCGCGCGATGTTCGAGCATGACGAAATGCATCGATCCAGGCGGGGTGATTCTTTGTTCGTGACACGATTACAGAGAGCGCGGTCTGGCTTATAGACGCACATGAGCATGGCCGATAGGTTGTCGTAGACCGCCAGTGATGGGTTCTGAAGAATCGCACGAGCCTGTTGCGCAGTGACGACGGATCCGGCGAATTGAGGGGCATTCCGGGCCGCGGTAATTGCTCTCCGAGCTGCTGGGCCAGATACTCCTGCACCATTCACCAAGTCATCGTTGAGTTCGGCAAGTGTGTCGGCAACTGACAGAGCTGTTTCAATGTCCAGGAGGTCGTGGATACCATCCCGACTTCGGGATGCGTATCCAGCGCTCATAGCAGTGCGCATATGCCCGTACTGAATTGCGAGCGCGACCAGTCCGCCTGGACGCCTTGCTATGTGCCAGGCCAATGTCCGGCGGAAACGGGATACCCCGACAGCTCCGTACTCGTCCGCTGGAATCACCTCATGAGGGCGCCCGAAGCGCTTGGCAAGGCCAGAAGCCCACGTGGTGAAGTTCTCGATCCTCTTGTTCATCGTTTGCGGTACAGTGCCGCCGAACAGATACCCTTCTGGTGTTAGGAGCTCAGCGATGCGAATAGCCTTGACCACCGGGTCAATCGCCACCCATGGCACATCGCGAAGAATTCCCTGGGGAACATGATTCCCCTCGTCGTCGAGTGCCGTCTTGAAAACGCGACTGTAGATCAGATGCCTCCCTGAATCCAGATCGGGGCAACATCCCTTTTCGAGCCCCTGAACTTCACGCGGGCGCATTCCAGTCAGGTACGAGACTGCTATGTAAGCCGCAGTGACCAGGTGCCGCTTAAGGTCCTCAACCTCCGAGTAGTCGATGAATTCCACCCACGGAATCCCGTCGATTCTTCCAACTATTTTGGTGAGAACCGGAGCAGGCCCACTGGCAGATAGAAGGAGATTCCTCCAAGGCCCTCTAACAACCCGGTGATGGACCTGACGGGTTGATGCACCCGTAACGAAGGAGATGTACTTTGCTGCGAGTCCGGTTCGGTTTCCAGCAGCCTGACTGGGCGGCGACTTTCCGGCATCTACCAGCCCTTCCAGATACTCATCAAGCGAGGACAAATCCGCCTGAGTGGCGGGCGTCAGCTCACTTTGGGTCAATATTTCTTCCCTTCTTTCGATAGCTCGAAGAATGTCGTCGGAAAAGTCATCTACGACGCGAAGAGCCCATATGAGCAATGGGCCCATGGTTTGAGGGGTGATCGGTTCGGTGACATTCTCACCCGAGGGTGAACGGGCCGGAAGGAAGTCATCTGCTCCCTCACTGAGCCACGGTGGTTCGCAGATCCCGATAGGCAAAGGATTCGAGGAGTCGAGAGCCCACAGTCGCGTGATAGATGCCAGCACTTTCTGAACTGAATCGCGCGGCCGGCCTCGGATTGACAGATGAAGCGCATACGCTCGCAAGTTCTCAGGAGTGCAGTCGCGCAATGAAGTATGCCCTGATTCCTCCAGCCACTGACAGAAGGCTCGCCATTTCATGACCGTGGGATAGACCTGCCCTGGAGACACCGTGGTTCGCCATCGGGACGGCTTCCCTATGAGGAAGTTTGCAGGCAGCGACGTATTGATCAGCAGCCAGACTAGGTGGCGCAATTCTGCTTGGAATGAGACTGGGAAGCGATCCCAATGAATCGCTGCTTTTGATGTTCCTGGCCCATGAGCTAGGCCAGCCAAACTCCAGGACCGGTCTCCGAAGCAGGGAACCACCCCGGTGAAACCCTCAGTTATCAGACCAGGAAGAATGGCATCGGTGTCCGGGGACGGGCAAAAGTCAACCTCTTCAACGGCAACGGTCACAGATCGTACTTCCCTTCCAGGAGTCGTCCGACAACTTCCTTGTCAGCCGACGAGACTCTCGCCAACGATTCACTCCAGACAACATCACTCAGTCGCGCCTTCAAGTCCTCCAGGCGCATAAAGGGAGAGCCCCACTCCTCTGCCCATACCTCGTCTTCCAGGACGGAGCGCAGACTGGCTATCGAGCGATGCAGGTACGCCAAGCGGGGATGATGTTTTGGATGTATCCGCGCGTTCGGGCAGGCCGTGCACATCAGGAACGAGGCATTGCAGCCCATTCCCGGTTCGGTGAATGGACTGTTCTCGTAGTCGGAGCAATCCGCAGTGGGCGTCTCCTGCCCGCCGGCCTCGGCGGACACGCCCAACTGCGCACGCAGAACAGCCTGCTGAGCATGGGCTAGAGCGCCCTCAGCTCCCTCCGCGATGATCGGAACGGAGACTTCCTGAACCTGGGGCTCAGGGAGGACGTAGACGCTGTCGTGGGTTTCCTGGCTGTTCTGACCGGGTTCTCGACGATGCAGTGCATTCACTGTCTTGCGCATCCTGCGCAAGGGCGCACCGGTCAGGCCCGTCTCATTCAGCCAGCAGTCCGCAGCATTCTTAGTGAGTCCGATACTGAACGGTGTAACGGGAGACAGGTTCCTCGGCCCTGGCAGGGAGTTTCGCCAGATCAGGAGGAAGTCGAGGCTACTGTCGGCAGCGGTGACGAAAGCCCTGGCGTGAGACGTCGCCTCCAGTGCCTGTGTGATCAGTCTCCCTGGGGCGTCGGCACCGCTGTCCGTGGCATTCCTCGTCTCGAAATAGCGCCCGGCGCCCCGTCTGGGTTTTTCCAGCTCCATCCGGTAGGTGGGAAATTCATCCGATCCGCTGTCGGAGATGGCCCGCGGTGTGCGCATGCCCGATACGACCGTCGCGTTCAGCCCAAATTCCATGACAAGCAGAACCGACAGCGCATAGGCTTCGGCGCGACTGAGGAATAGGCGCCCCCACGTCCACTGGGCACCTGATCCCCCGAGCGCGGTGACGTACTTCGAGAGAATCCGCTTCTGCCCATTGTTTCGAATGATGTGCGGAACGTAGCCAGTCTGGGCAAGGGACTCCAAGGATTCCCCAACGAGCCAATCACGAGTGTGCGGATCGAAGGCGCCAGCGCGCCATTGATGCAGATGTGCCGTGTTGGATTGGATCCTGATGTGAGCGGATCGGAATATCCTCCGAGCAGCTGCACGCACCTCTTGAAACTCGTCCGAGGTCAGTGCTTTCTCTCTGGATTTGACGGCTGGAATCCGCTTGGCCATCGCAGATCTTGTCGCCTCGCCCAGTTCCTCTTGTTTGCGCAGAAAGCTGCCCAGCGAGGCCACTTGGTGGTAACCGTAGATGCCCTCGGGCCGACGCATCCGCCATCTGCCCCACAATGCTGGTGTGAGGTCTTCAAGCTTCTCGGGAGGGCTTTCCTGTTCGACACAAAAGCGACCGAATGCGAGAAGGTAGAACCACATGGCTTTGCTTGATTTAAGCGAGTCCCAACCTCCCCCTGGAGCGCACTTCGCGGAGAACCACCGCGCGAAAGCATGCTGCAACTCAGCGCTCACGGGAATCTGGTCGAACTCGAATCTGCCGACGTTTCCCTTCTTGTCGCGATGCTCGACTTTCAGCCCATCGTTCGTACGAGGGACTGGCCTGTGATGTGGCGCTTCTGGCAACGCGGCCTTCCGCCCTCGACGGCTCACAGAACTGCCCAATCGTCGCGCAGATCCTGAATCCGTCCCGTTTCCGCTGCAAGTTTGGCGAGAACCCAAGAAACATCGTCACCTTCCGGGCCAGTCGAGTCGCCTGATACTCGCCCAGGTATAGCAATCAGAGAGTGCAGTTGCAGGTCGGAAACGGGAGCCAGATAGATATTCCGAGTGGTTTCGACGTCCGCATGCCCAAGTAGGTCCTGGACCATACGCCAGGGATCTCCATAAAGAAGAAGAAAGTCCCGGCGTTCTTTAGGTGTCAGACCGAGGCGGACATCCATTACATGGTGAAGCGCAACCAGCATGTAGAGCGCGAAAGAATGCCGACACATGTGGGGGGTACAGAAAGGAGGCTCAGCTACCGTTTCAGCCAGAACCTTCTGACAGCGGTCCGTAGCAGTGCGGAATATCCCCTCCCACGAGGATGGCTGGAGCGGCAGACCCGACTCGTTGAGCCATACCCAAAGCGGTTCAGGACCGTCGGGTCCTTCCACGAAAAGAAGAGCTCGCTCCTCGACGCTTGCCTGTGCCAGCGCCGTTTTCCCTACCGTCCCATCACGGTCGCGCCAATGAAGAACTTTCAAGCGGTGCCCAGAGACGGAAGTCACAAGACGCAGATGCGAAAGCCTTTCATACCTGCCCTGACGTTGGGCCCGGCGGATGCTTGCCGCCCGGGTCGATTCGCAGTAGGTCTCAATCTCACCCACGACTGGGTTCGCGATGTAAAAGGTTCGAGCACGCTTGGACTTCGTTACCACTGGAGCAAGTCGGCTTGCATGGTAGCGGCGCTCGTCCATCGTCATTTTCGGGATCTCCAGCGTAAGGAGAGAGGCCCCCTCAGTGAGCCGTACGCCGGACGAGAACAACAGATTAGCGAAGGCCGAATTGCGATCTGCCAAGCGGCCGGCCCAGGCCGCGTCGGGAACCCCTTCGGCAGAGAACCCGCGCAAGCCAACGTCGACCCATCGGCGGAATGCCCTGGGCGTCAGCCAGCGCACATTACTGGACCTCGCATCTTTTGCCCGGGCGGCAGGCACCTCCACCACCTGCCCTTGCCGCCCGATCGCCTCGCGTGTCTCAATCGGACTCACAGGAACGTACTGCCGCTTGACCGCCCATGAGTACAAGCGGCCCAAAGCGGCAAGGCCGCGGTTCCAACGGGCGCCGCCGACCTTCTCCGGATTTCTTATTGACCTCGTCCGCCAGTCCTCAAAGTCCCATAGGTCACTGGAATTTGCCTCATCCCAGTTCTTGCCCCGGACCCACAAGAAGTCGAAGAAAACGCAATAGTCGGTCGTATAGCTTCGCTTCGACTCCGGCTCAAGACGGGAAAAGGACGAACGGGCCAGAAACTGGCTCAGCCGTCCGTCGACCTGGCAGTTGGGCGACAACAGAATCGGAGTCCCTGGCCGGATCCCTGCACGTATCTCGCGTTCTTCCAAGTCCTCCCAACCGCACAGTGCCGACACGCGGGTCGTCTCGACGACCCGCCTCGTCGGCACCCAGTAGACACGCCACCTTGACACCACGAACCTCCCTGCTGAGCTGCTTCAACACGCAGATTCAACAGGGAATTGCAGACGATCCCCTCAATGCCCTGCTCGCGCAGGGCGTCGTACCAGAGCACGGCGACGTCCCGGTCAACGACTACTTCCGCTTCCCGGCCCGCGCCGTGGTCACCTATAACCTCCCCTGACGCGCACGGTGGAAAGTCTGACCAGTTCAGATGGCGTGTCCTCTATCGTTGTGGGTCGCCCCACCAGTCCCGCGATGCTCAGCATGAAAGACCGTGGTGGAATGCTGGCGTCCTTGGACACATCACTTCGGCGTCTTGTCCTTGCAACTCTCCGAAGCTCTCACCACGCCGAAGACAACGGGGAAATCGGTGATCTGCTGGTTCGGGTTCGGCCGGGAGTTGCAGATCTTCCACTCAGCCGGGTCGTCCACCGGACGGTCCTGTCCGCTCGCGTCCTCGAAGGTCATGTCGAGTTCGGAACTCATCTGCTCGTATGCACGCCCGGCGTTGCCGCCGATGACATCCGGCATGGTGGCGGTGACCGGCCGCTCGGGGTTTTCCGAGCGACGCGTACTCCTGCAGCATGCCCGCCGACAGGGCCCGGACCTCGCTCTGACGTCCTTGCCGTCAACCAGAGAGCCCAGGCCCTCTACCGGCGACTGGGCCTGCACGAGGTCACCTGGCACGGCGAGAAGATCAGGGTGTCCCTCAAGCCGTCTCAGCCCGGCCCGATCCACAGATCTTGACAATGACTCGTGCAAATCGGCTCACCTCCGCTCGCGCGGAGAGCACAGCAGAAGTGACTTGAATCGCCCCCTGCCTGGCTTCGGCCGGTGCAGGGGGCGGTTTCGTGCGTCCGGTGGCCTTTACCAGTGCACTCAGACTCCCCATTACACTTAGTGATCCATCACTCACGTTGGGTGATTGCGCGGTATGGGAGAGTTTCTTGAACATCAGCAAGGGCCTGATCGTAGGTTCAGCCGTAGCCGCGCTCGGCGTGACGGCGGCGCTCGGCGGAGTCGCCATCGCCGGCACTCCCGCGGCGACCGCGAGCGCTCCCTACGCCCAGGCGGCCGCAGTCGTGAAGGCCGACGCCACGGTCACCCGGGCCAAGGGAGTGGTACGCGTCGACAAGGTCGACACCGGTCGCTACTGCGTCACGATCGCGGACGGCATCGACTGGACCAAGAGCGTGCCGCAGGCCACCCTGGGCCCCGGCGCCAAGTGGCACGGCGAAGTCCGAGTCGCCGCCGGGACTTCCGGCGTCTGCGGCCAAGACCCGCACAAGCTGGGCGTCTACACCGGCATCAACGGCGCATACGCAGACCAGCCGTTCAACGTGGTCATCCCCTAACCAGAACCTTTCGTACAGCCGGAAACCCTGGGCACGATCCAGCAGCGGCACCACGGAACATTGAGCGCTCCCGGCCACCACACGGCGGCCGGGACGCACCAGTGCCGGACACCCGTGCGCGATGCTCCTCACCATCGCGGGAAGAGGGTCGCGGTCACCTCCGAGCAGATCGTCACCCGCAACCTGCCGGCCGCCCCGCCAAAGGGGTCTGCCGCCGCACCACACCATCCAGCCCAGACCCTGCTTCGTCACCGAGCCCTAGAATGGCTGGCCTTACACCAGACCGCCGCCGCTCATGAACCACGCCCCCTGTCCGGCCCTGGCCAAGACAGGGGGCGGTTTCATGCGTTCAGGGTCAGCAATCGCGCGCACGGCTTCACCCGATTCCATCTCCCGTGCGACACGGCCGCGTCATGATGGCGGAGAACGCGTAGAAACTTGCGCAATCACCAACCTGGCGGAAGCAGCCATGACGTTACATTTCATCGCAATGGACCCGGAGACGAACGGCGACCACTGCCCGACCATCTGGTTCGACGACGATGTGCAGGAGTTCGTCATCCGGGGGTGGAAGGCGGGCCCGGACCTGAAAGCGAAGTGTCTGGAGAGCGGGCCGATCCCGGAGACCGAAGCGGTCGTCCGTCTGCCTGTCCGCATGGCCGAGGTACTGAGCGAGATGCTCGATGCCGCAGCCGGTACCGCCGTTCGCTGAGCTTCTGGCGCAGTGCACCACCTCGGCTGTGCACCTGGAGACTCGGGACGTGTACGCGGTCGACGAAGAAGACCAAGACCTCAAGGCGTGGCGCGCGGGCGACCTCGCGCCCGTCGACGACCGCAGTGCCTGGTGGGGCTCGTTCCACGATGCCGTGGCCGAAGCCGTCGGCCGAGGTGTCGCCGTACAGCGGACCCGGGTCATCAGCCTGCCAGCTACGGAGTACATCCAGTTCGAGCACGCGTGCACCTCGCTTAACCTCGCGGCCGGGGAAGATGTGCGGTGGCTCCCCCGGTTCCAAGCGCTCGGCCTGCTCCTACCCGCCCACGACTTCTGGCTGTTCGACGGCCAGCTGATCCGGTGGCACCACTTCGCTGGCGACGGCACCCATGTCCACGACGAGCTCGACGACCGCCAGGACACGGCTGGGCAGACTGCGGAGGCGTTCCGGGCAGTGTGGGAGCGGGCCATCCCGCATCAGGAGTTCACGATCAGCTGATGGCTCCCTCTCCATCAAGCCCGCGTCCAGGAGGCACGCGACCGCGTGGCGGTTCGTCTGCGCAACCTCCGAGCCGACGCAGGCCTGACGGGGCAGCAGCTGGCAGAGCGCCTCGGGTGGCAGGGATCAAAGGTCTCCCGTCTCCAGAGCGGGCGGTCGCAGCCGTCCGACGACGACATTCGAGCGTGGTGCCGGGCCTGCGACGCGGAGGACGAGGCCGCTGACCTGATTGCGGCGTCCCGCCAGGCGCAGCAGATGTACACGGAGTGGCGTCGTGTCCAGCGCACCGGACTCCGTGGCGTGCAGCAGGCTCGGACGTCGCTGTACGACCGAACCAAGGTGATGCGGGTGTACAGCTCCAGCGTCATCCCGGGCATGCTTCAGACCCGCGCGTACGCAGCCGCGCTGCTGTCAGAGATCGCCCGCTTCAACCGCACGCCCGACGACTCGGCCGCGGCGGCCGACGCACGGATGGAGCGGTCGCAGGTGATCCACCGCGCGGGCCGCCGCTTCCCGATCCTGATCGAAGAGTCCGTGCTGCACCGCCAGATCGGCGGGCCGGATGTGATGGCCGACCAGCTTGGGCACCTGCTGCAGATGGCGGGGCTGCCCTCGGTGACGCTCGGCATCATCCAGGCGCCGTCCGGGGCGATGTGGCCGCTGGAGACATACACCGTCTTCGATGCCGAGCAGGTGACGGTGGAGCTCCTGACGTCGGCGATCACGATCACCGCTCCGTCCGAGGTGGCCCAGCACGTGTCCGCGCACGAGGAGATGAGCGCGGCAGCGGTGCGAGGACCTGGGGCTTTGCGTCTGATTGCCAGGGCCGTTTCCGCGCTCGCGTAGAAACGCGTAGAAACCCAGGCTGGCCGCTGTACTCGGACTCCTATCGTCGTGATGTTCCTCACCGACCGCGACGGGGGTTTACCCGTGATGACGATCAAGGTGTACGAGGTGGACCGATACGGCCTAGCACGGATCATCCGTCCGAGAGCCGAGGTCGACCCGCTCAAAGACCCGCCCGAATCGTCCAAGTACCCACCGTGCCAGTGCGGTCGGTGCGAGGTGGGGCAACGGTGACGGAACACTCCTGGACGCCGGTGACCGACGCGGCTGGCTGGTGCGATCGGCACAAGGGCCCGTCCGAGACCGCGGTCCTGGTCGACGTCGTCGGAGAGGACTCAGGCACGGCGCGCGGCCGGTACGCGTGCGCCCCATGTCGACAGCAGCGCAGCCTCCAACCGATCGGCGAGCAGTCGTGACCGTGCCAACACGGGCGACACCGCCCCGGGAAGACCTCGCCCCCGCGTGCCGCATCGGCATACACACGGAGTGCTCGGGGCCGACCGAAGTGCGGGTGCATGGGGTGGTCGTTGAGCGGCTGCGCTGCGCCTGCCCCTGCCACACTCGGGAGGCCCGCCGATGAGGGACGAGGCGTCGGACATGATCCCCTGCTACTGCTGGGACGTACACCCGCAGACGAGCGCCCGGTGCGTGCAGGACCCGGGTCATACGGGTGACCACTACAACCCCGTACACCCGGCCGTCGTGGGACCGACCCGGTACGTCGTGGCCCGCCGAGCCCGAGCCGAGCCGCCCTTGATCTCCCGCCCGCGGCTGCAATCGCCGGCCAGCCGCGGGCGGGTCCAGCCGTCCCGGCCAGTCGTACCCCCGTCGGCTGGCCGGGACCATCTACGGAGGGGCCATGCCCGAAAGACTCACCGACTGGCAGGCGTACGGCATCGCGTTGCTTCACCAAGAGCTGCCCGAGGCCCCTGGCCCAATCCGCCGGTTCGTCGACACCGGGGAAATCGGCGGCTCACCTCCGCTCGCGCGGAAAGCACAAGGACACCGCACCACGGGCCCGCCCCTTCGCCGGCTCACCTCCGCTCGCGCGGAGAGCACGCGTGCAGGTCACCTGTTGGCCAGGCCCGGCCTTGATCTGGCACGAATGTTTGGGCACCGACGGTTTCGGGCTGGTCTCCCATCTGCTGCACTCCGGGGAGAGCCATGCCCGAGACTTCCGCCAGCCACCTGCGTACCCTCGCCGCCGACGCCGAGGCACTTCAGCAGCGCCTACGTGACGCCCTCGCCGAGCTGGACGGGCTGACGCCCAACGTGAGCTTCCAGCCCGGAGAAGCGTTTGCCTCGCTAGGCTCGGCCGCGCAGACCCTGGATGCTGCGGCCAGCGAGGCCGCCTCAGTCTGATTCCAAGTTGATGACCACCACCTTGAGAACGATCAAGGCAGGGTCGGTTCGCCAGCCGACTCGACAGCGTGTCCGCCGACTCGACCCTTCCGCCCCCGTCCCCACGGGAGACAGTCGGCTGCAATGCTCGGCACACGATCCCGCCTTCCCCCTGGAGAGCAGCATGGAGCTGAGTGCCACCAGCGAACCCGTCGTGACGCAGGAGGACACCCAAGTCGAAGTCGGCCTCGACCTCCAGGTGGGCACGCTCGTCCTCACCCAGAACGGCGCAGACCTCGCGCCCTACCACGCCCTGGTGGAGTTCGCGTCGCCCCGAGAGCAGCCCTGGACGGCGCAGCAGGTCAAGTTCGCTGCTCATGGGCCGGGCGGCGCATCCGTGTCGCTGGTCGTAGATCTCTTCAGCGACGCCTGCGACGGGCTGCGGGACGGTATCCCCGAAGCGATCTGGCAGGTGGTGGCTCTCGCCGCGACGTCCGTCGGCGACGTCGGCATCACCTACGCGCCTCCCGCGCTCTGACATCTGGGTAGTGGGGGCTTTTGCAGGCCGGACGCCCTTGACCACCTGCTGGTCAACCCACGAGGTGGGTACGGTCAGTATCCGGCCAAGGCCGCGGCGCTCTCGTCCGTCCCATCTGTCATCACGATTCCAGGCCACCAGGGCGCAAGAGGGCCGTGGCAGGCTCCTCGGTCCCCGGCACGGGTGTCGAGGGAGTCGTGGACTTCGGGCTGCCGGGCAGGAAGAGCGCCACGCCGAGTGTGGTGGCCATCAGCACGGCCGCCCCGACACCCAGGCTGATCCGCATTCCGGTCACGAAGTGGGCAGAGTCGGCGATCAACGCACCGAGCAGGGCGACTCCGATCGCGCCTCCGAACTGCCGGGCGGCGCTGAGTACTCCGGATGCGAGGCCTGCCCGCTCGTGCGGCACCGACTCCAGCATCGCCGACGTCAACGGTGGGATCGCGAGTCCGCCGCCGATGCCGAGCGGCACCAGCAGGGTCAGCAGCAAGGGAGTCGGGGTGTCCCGACGGACGAGGAGCAGGCCCAGGATGCCGACTGTCTGGATGACCTGGCCGAGGATCAGCGGGAGGCGCGGTCCGTACCGGTTGGTCAGCTTGCCAGCGAGCAGGTTGACCAGGGTGGTGAAGGCCGTCATCGGAATGAACATTAATCCTGCGGTGAGCGCCGAGGCTCCGCGGTGCTCTTGGAAGAAGATCGTGAAGACGAAGACCAGGCCGTAGTAGCCGAGGTTCAGGGCCAGACCCGCGCTGGTGCAGACAGCCACTGCGGGAATGCGGAACAACGTCAGCGGAACGGCAGGATCTTTCTGCCGGGACTCGACCAGGAGGAACGCGGTTCCGGCGAGTACGGCGAGCAGGAAGCCGCAGATCGTCGTCGGGCTCGTCCACCCGCCCGATCCTCCGGTGATGACGGCGAACACCAGGGCCGCCAGAGCGAGTACGGCGGTGACCTGGCCGGCCGGGTCCATCGGGGAGTGTCCTCGAGGGGAGCGGGGCGCCCGGAGCATGCCGACGAGTGCGAGGACGCCGACCGGCAGGTTTACGAAGAAGATCCACCGCCAGCCGAACCCGGTGGTGAGCGCGCCTCCGACAACCGGGCCGGCCGCGACCGCCGCACCGCCACCGGCGGTCCACAGTGCGATTCCGCGAGCGCGCTGGGCCGGGGAGTCGTACGCCTGACGCACCAGGGCGAGCGAGGCAGGCATCATCACAGCGGCTCCGGCGCCCTGAAGCGCCCGCGCAGCGATGAGCGCAGTGAGGTTGGGTGCCAGTCCACACAGTGCGGACATCAGGGTGAAAACGGATAGCCCGATCGTGAAGGCGCGGCTCGCGCCGATACGGTCGGAGATGGCACCGGCCGATAGGAGCAGGGCCGCGAAGAGCAGGGTGTATGCGGTGACCACCCACTGCAGTGCGGAGACCTGGCCGTCCCACTGCTGCCCGATGCTCGGCAGAGCGACGTTGACCACGGTGGTGTCCAGCGTGATGACGAAAAAGGCCAGACAGGCAACCAGCACCGTGGACCTGAGACCCAGCCCCGGCCGGTTGTCGGCTTCCTCAAGGCCGGACGGGGCAGTACCCCTCACGTCGGCTGCGGGTTGCCCGCTCGCAGCGGTCCCTCCCAAGTCCGCAGGCGGCGACGCAAGTCGGTGGAAGTCACCTGTCGCTTCGGTTCCTTCATCGGGGAGTGCCGCCCGCTCGTCATGCACGTCACCGTTGCGGTTCATGGGTCTTCCTTCCAGGTCTTACCGGTACTCGGTGCGCTGCGAATCCCTCGCAGCCAGGACAACCGGCGACTGAGTCACTTTCCGCTCATCTGCCACGCAGGACAGTCGACGGGACCGGTGGTGTGCGGGTGCGGAGGCCGAGCCGCCCGGGCTGCCACAGCTCCCGGCGAGACGGTCTCCCGGCGGGAGGGCTCGTCCCGGTCCCGCCTCAGCGCTCTGGGACCGACCGCCGGGACCTGACCGCCGCCCCCTCACTCCCCGTCGAAGTCGGTGCCCCGGCTGACCGCCTCCCAGGCTGCCGCCTCCTCGCCGACGGACTTCAGCTGGGCGGCGATGGCGTCGGCGGCGTCGTTACCGAGGGCCAGTCGCAGCGGGGTCTGCTCGGCGGCCAACGCGGTCAGGATCGCCGCGGCCGCCTTCTCCGGGTCACCCGGCTGCTTGCCGTCGCTGTCCGGGAGCCCGGCACGGACCGGGCCGACCGTCTCCTCGTACACGTCCAGGTGCGCCGACTGCTGCAGCGCACTGCCGCCGGCGAACCCGGTCCGGAACGCCCCCGGCTCCACGATGAGCACCTTGATCCCGTGCGGGGCGACTTCCAGGGCCAGCGCCTCGGACAGCCCCTCCAGGGCGAACTTGGTGGCCGAGTAGGCGCCGACGCCGGGGAAGGAGAACCGGCCGCCCATGCTGCTCATCTGCACTACGGCGCCCGATCCCTGGCGGCGCATGTGCGGGAGTACGGCGCGAGTGAGCGCGGCGGGGCCGAAGAAGTGCAGGTCCATCAGGTCGCGGAGTTCGCGGTCGGTGGTCTCCTCGACGGCGCCGATCTGTCCGCGGCCGGCGTTGTTGACCAGTATGTCGATCCGCCCGTACCAGAGAATCACTTCGGCGACGACGGCGGTGATGCGGGCCGGGTCGGTGACGTCGAGGGCGACGGGGACGACGCGGCCGGGGTGCGCGGCGGCGAGTTCGTCTAGGGATTCGGGGCGGCGGACGGCGGCCACCACGGTGTCACCGGCGGCGAGGGCCACCCGCATGATGGCCTGCCCGAAACCGGAGTTGGCGCCGGTGATCAGCCAGACCTTGCCGGTTGCGGAGCGGGTGGGGGTGGCTGCGGGGGCAGCAGCGGTGCGGGCGTTGTCGCTCATCGGGATCTCCAGGGTGGTTCCGGAAGCCGACCGGGCGCCGGCCGGCGAACACGGCCGAGGTGGTGTCCGGCGTGTGTCTCTATTACGGCCACCGCTCGGCCCCGCCGTCCAAGACAGAGATCAGCACGATCCATAATCAGCGTTTATCGCCGCTGGTTATGCTCTCCCCCATGGAGCTACGGCAGTTGAACTATCTTGTGGCGATCGCCGAGGAGGGGAACCTTGGCCGGGCTGCGGCGCGGCTGTACGTGAGCCAGCCAGCCCTGTCGTACGCGCTGCGGAAGCTGGAGGCAGAACTCGGCGTCCCCCTCTTCGAGCGGCACCCCGGCGGCGTGACCCAGACCCCTGCCGGGCGTGACGTGGTGACCGAGGCACGCCGGACCGTACGCCAGGCGGACCGTGTCCTCGCCGTGGCGGAACGCCACCGGTGCCAGAAGAAGGCGGTGCTTCGGGTCGGCTTCGAGGCAAGCGGCGCAGGCGAGTTGACCACCCGGGCCCGGGCCGAGTTCGCCCGCCGCAATCCGGACGTCCGGGTGGAACCGAAGCGCTTCGACTGGGGCCAGGAGGCGGACGCCCTGCGCGACGGCCGGGTGGACGTCGCCTTCGTCTGGCTGCCCGCCGACCTCACCGACCTGCACACCGAGGTGGTCCACACCGAGCCCCGGGTCGTCGGCCTACCCGTCGGGCACCCGCTGGCGGGACGTACGGGCATCGGCATCCTCGACGTCAAGGACGAACCGCTGCTGTGGACGGAGCAGGCGCCGCGCGACTGGGTCGACTGGTGGGCGGTGAACCCCAGACCGGACGGCTCCGCACCGCAATGGGGTCCGAAGAACGACAACGTCGAGGAAATGCTGGAGCAGGTCGCCGAGGGCGCCGCGGTCTGCTTCGCCCCGGCGAACATGGCCTTGTACTACGCCCGCCCCGACCTGTCCTGGGTCCCCCTCACCGACGTTGAACCCCTGAGGGTCGCCCTGGCCTGGTACAAGGACGCGAGCAGCCCCCTCGTACGGGGTTTCGCCGAGGTAGTACGCGAACTCGCCACCGCTCTGGGGGGCCCGTAGTAATCGCCTCAGGAACAACGGATATGGCTGCAATGGCTTCTCTGCTGCCGTGACGTGTCCGGTGACCTCGCTCCGGTGGTCGCCACCCACCGACCCCGCGCCCGATCAACTCTCCGACCGTAGCGACCCGGGCCTACAAACCCCCCTGAGGGTCAGCGGCGCCTGCAGGCGCCGCGATGCCTGATGCCCCCGGCTAGCGGCTGCCACGTGATGATCACGCTGCCGTACACCGGCCAGCACCGTCAGCTGGTTCTCCTGCTGTTCAGCCCCTGCTGCTCCTTCCAACGCGATCAGATCCGGACGTCGGTTGCGGCAGAAGGGGCGGCTTCGTCGTACTCGCGCCCGTAGGGTGCCCACGATGAAGACGATCGTGTTCGACATCGGTGAGACCCTCGTCCGCGATGACCGCTACTGGGCCTCTTGGGCCGACTGGTTGGGTGTTCCCAGACATACCGTGTCCGCGCTCGTCGGCGCTGTCACTGCCCAGGGTCTTGACAACGCTGAAGCTCTCCGGCTCTTGAAGCCCGACATTGACATCCCTGCCGAGTACGCCGCCCGCGAGGCCACCGGCCGAGGAGAGCACCTCGATGAGACCGACCTGTATGAGGACGTACGCCCCTCGCTCACCGCGCTGCGGGATCTTGGTATCCGGGTCGTCATCGCAGGGAACCAGACGGCGAAGGCGGGACAGCTACTTCAGGTACTGCACGGCCGGCCCATCACCGCGTTCCGTCAGTAGCGGTCCACACAAGAAACGGGGTTCCGCACCCGGGCCACCGCCCCGGGCTGCGGGACCCCGTCTTCGGTGAAAGCCCGTAAGACCGGCGGGATCCCGGCCTGGACCGGTGCACCCAGAAGGTGTCCCCGGGGCGTGGTCAGCCCCGGCCGCTTCCCCGCGCCCCGGGATACGGATTCCGCAGAGTCCGTGGACCGTCTGCCACGGGCCGTACTCCGGCGGCAGATCCCGCCGCGGAGCACCGGTAGGGTCCGCGCCGGGCTGGGTGGGAGTGGGCGTGACACCGACCATGAGCGGTCGTTGAACCGGCCGGACATGTCACAGTGCACCACGAGACCCCGGACGTAGCGCCCGGGGTCTCGTGGTGTCGGCGTGGTGTGTGCGCGTGGGTCAGGCGGACCCGGGTCCCTGACGGGCCACCCGCCTCGAAGAGGGTGGGTCAGAGGTTCCCGAAGAACACGCTGCCCGGCGCGTCCGGGTCGTTGGAGAGGAAGTGCTCGCGCACCGCGCGGATGAACTCCTGGCGCGAGATCACGCCGTCGCCGTCGGTGTCCAGTTTGGCGAACATGTTCATCGCGTCGGCGACGTCGCTCTTCCACACGTCTTTCTGGAAGCGGGCGAACTCGTCCTTGCTGATCTCGTTGTCGCCGTTGACGTCGATGATGTCGAAGATCGCGTGGCCGCCTCCCTCGGTGACGTTGAGCCGGCTGGTGTCGATGACCGCGAGGCGGTTGGCGGTGACGAACTGGTCCTTCGTGAGCCGGTCCCCGTCCACGCCCGCGTGGCGCAGCAGTTCCAGGAAGTAGGTCTGGCAGAAGGTCTGGATGGCCCTGGCCCGGCGGTCGTCCTTGCCGAGCCGGTAGGCCTGGACGTAGCGGTCACCGAGCGCCTGGTAGTCGGTCCAGTCCACATAGCCGTCGTGGTTGGCATCGATGTTGTCGAAGGTGCGCTCAAGCTTGACGGTGATGGCGTCCTGGGCAGCAACGGTCATGGTCGAGTCCTTACGTGATCTGGTTTCGGGCTCCCCCAGAATGAGATGAATCGACCGGAACACATGCCGAACACCCCTATATGACACCTGATCCGGTGATCATTTCCGCATCGGGTGGACATCACGCCGCGACTGGTCCAGCGCGGACGGCCGGCATACGGGTTCGCCAGCGGCGTTTCGCGGGCCGCGTGGCCCCCGGCTGCCCGGTGCCCGATCACCTTCACGGTGAGTCTTGTGGATCTGAGCCAGCCGCCTGGACACCCGGGCTGTGAACCGGGACGGGGTGGTCGAGGTGGACGTGCCAGTCGGAGTCGTACTCCGCGCGAACGGGCATTTCAGCGGGTTCGTGCGTCATGCGGGCACCGTAGATGCCGGTGGAGCCGTGAGCCGTACCGTGCCGGATCACCGAACTCCGGACCTCGGTCGCGGGCAGCTCGTAGTCGTGGACGACCTGGTCGTAAGTGAGCAGCACCCGCTCGGTGTGGCTCCAACACGCGGTGCGCGCTGTCCAGTCGCGTTCGACGTCCTCTCCTGAGCAGGCGAAATCAACGACCACCAGGAGCACCGCTTCTCTCGGGTCGACGGCGACGCGGTCGCGGACGACGTCGACGTAGGACTGGGAGCCGAAGCCGCGGACCACCAGGACCGGGATCCCGTACTCCGCCAGCCAGCCGGTGAGGAGCTGCCGGAGGTTGTCCTTTTGCAGCACACGGTGCCCTCCAGCGTCGCGGACAGCCGGCCTTCCGCCTCACGCAGGACGACGTCGGCGAGCGCCCGGGGCCCGCTGTCCTTCGGCAGCTGGTTCGCGCGGCGCCGGACGTGGGAGGCGACCGCGCGGGCGTGGCCGGTCAGCTGGAGGCCGATCTGCTCGTAGTCGCGTTCGGCCAGCGTGTCCTCGCCGGTCCACGCGAGGACGGCCTTGACGAGGCACTCGTACGGCGCGCGGTCGAGCGGGAGCTCCGCCTCGATCAGCCCGTCGGGGTCGTACAGGACCGTGTGGGTGCTGGTGTGCATGGCGGGCCTCGCTGCCGGGAGCGTCTCGTGCGGTGGCCGGCGGTCACCGCTGGGTGTCCTCGCTGCCGTCGGCGACGTCGTCCTGGTCCCCATCGTGCTGACCGAGGAACTGGGCGAAGCCACGGTCTGAGCGGGCGAGCAGGGCCGGGGAGGGAACTCTGTAGGCGGGCGGCTGGAGGCCGCGGCCCTCCGGGGCCGGGGCGGTGCTGTCGGTGTATGCGCGCATGCGGCCCCGTCTTTCCGGCTGATGGTCCGTCGGTGCCGTCGACGCTACGCACCTGCGGTCCGCGCTCTCAACGAAGTTGCGAGTTATTGCGGAGGTTCACACCAGGGCGTCCATCGCGGCCGCGATGAGGTCGCGGGCGGCGTCGCCGTACACGGCCATCGATGTCGGCGTCGGCGAAGCGGCCCCGCCACAGTCGCACGGTAACCAGGTGCAGACCGGTTTCGGCTGCGATACGGGCGTTGGAGCGGCCCCGGGCTGCGTGCAGCACTGCATGGCACGCATTCGCAGCCGGTACTCGGTCTTGAGGCCGTAGGCCATCGCCTTCAGCCTCACCCGCTCGGGGGCGGTCGGGGCTATCGGGCGGGCAGCTGCAACAGGCGTGGCGGGCGGGCCCATCGAGAGAACGGATCACGGACAGGGCCGCGGACTGACACCTCGACAGCACACCGGCCGGCACGGCACGCCGCCGCTGATCCTTGGTGGTGCGTTCGCTGCCGGTGGCGACGGCGTCGCGTGCGATTTCGCGGATGAGAATCGACAGGGCTGGGGTGCTGCCGCCGGTGTTCGGCGAGCAGCTGTTCGTGCAGTGTCTCGACCTCCTCGTAGTGGCCCTGGATGCGCCCGGTTTCCGCCCTTCCGGCCAGGGAGTAGCCCCGGGCGACCGCGTCCCCGCCACGCTTCCCCGCTTCGGCGGCGGACCCGTGGACTAACAACCCGCGCGGATAGGGGAGGTTGGGCGTTTTGGCCAGGTCACGGTGAGGCGGGGCGGCTGCTACGGACTGTGATTGTTACTACAGGTACGGTGGTGCCTCCAGTCGGTGGTGTCGGTAGAAGTGCCTATTGCGCTACGGCATTTCGCCGTGGAGTGTCGGGCCGGAGCGGGCGTGTCAGCGAGGGCGTTTACCATGCCGGTGCGGCTTCGAAGAGGTCAGCTCAGCGGCTCACCATCTGACAGATGCACTTCGACAAAACTTGACGCCAATTACACGAGGGTGGTGTCCTGGCCATGATTGCCAACGTGCGTAGCTACAAGAAGAATCAGGTCTCCCAAGCCGAGGTCATCACGGCAATCGGCCGGTTTCACGACGACTACAAGATCAAGCATGTGACCGCGGCGCTCGACGAGATCGAGGACTACACCGGCGATGTCTGGTTTGTCGATGGCGACCTGCACATACCCGGCGACCTCGACCTGACACAGGAGGGCGTCTACCTCTTGGTCGTGCTCGGCGATCTGGTCGTCGACGGCGCGTACGGCGATAGCGACGATCCCGAGTCCTTTTTGCTGGTGACCGGCAACATGCGGGCACGCGACGTGGTGACCGCCGGCTGGCTCGAGGTCCACGGCGACCTGAGCACCAATCGGCTCATCGGCGACTACAACGACTGCTCCGCCTACATCGGCGGCGATGTCCATGCCCGGCTCTTCTATGGCGAAGAACATCACTTCACCATCGGTGGCGCGCTCAGCGCCGACGCGGTGATCGGTCGGCCGCGCCTTGAGATCGCGACCCCACCGGCCGTGATCGGCATGGACGACCTCCGCATACTGGAGCATTTCGACCGCGCCCTACTGCGCGTGTTCGACGACCACGACAACAACGGCAACGCGATCACCTACGTGGACGGTTTCCGCGACTTCCGCGAGCTGAAGCGGCGCGTCAACGCAGGTCTACCGCTACGCGCTGCTGAAACACGCGACAACTGAGCCTTCACCGCCGCACCGGATAAGGCCGGGCTTGTTCGCCACCAGGTCCCGGTCGCGTCCACCATCGTCCAGCATGCCACCACGCTTTCCGGCGACCACTCCTGCCATGCTGCAAAGTTGTAGTGCTGGCCCCCTGCTGACCACGTCCCGCACGGCACGCCCCTGGGGGCTGCCGCGTGGCCGACACCCCAGGGGCGTGCCAACGTCGGCGGTTCAAGGGCGGTGGTGGGGTCGGGTGTGCCAGCGGTGGGTGGTCCATGCCCGGCGGATCAGACTGCGGACGGTGATGATGGTGTCGATGAGGTCGAAGAACGCGTCGGCGACCACGGCGCGGCGCTCAAAGCAGCGGGCCAGGCGATGGAAGGCGTTCTGCCAGGCATGTGTCCGCTCCACATGCCATCGCCAACTCGCCTGGATAGGGGCTTTCTCGCCCTTGCGAGCGATGCGGCCGTGCAGGCCGCGCCCGGCCAGCAGGGTGCGGGTGTTGTCGCTGTCGTAGCCGGCGTCGAGGTGGACGGTGATCTGCTCAGGCAGAGGCCCGAGACCGTTTAGGAGGTCCAGGGTCGGGGCCAGGAGTGGTGAGTCGTGGCGGTTGGCCCCGGCCAGGACACGACCCAGGGGGATGCCGTAGCCGTCCACCATGCCGGAGCGTTTCAGGCCCTGCTTGCCCCGGTCAACCGGCGAGCGCCCCGCGACCTCACCCAGATCACAGCTGAGTGCGTCCAGCTGCGCCGCCAGTGGTAAGAGCCTGAACGGCTTCAATGACTTCGGCCATGAGTTTCGGAGCGGTGTGGTTATCCCCAGTCGCGCAGGTCCCGTTTCAGTTCGTTTAACCGTGCGGCTCGGCGAGGGTCTTGGCTCGCGCTGGGTGCGCTGCCGAGTGCGAGGACGGGATCGGTGACCTGGTAGGTCACCCGGTAGTCCAGGACGTCCAGGACGTCCAGGGCGGTCTCCAGCTATTCTTCCGCGCGGCGTGGGGGAGCCATGGGACCGAGTGCCGTCGTGAACCACACGGGCAGCAGGTCGGTGCCGGTGAGCGCGTCGGACAGCCGGCTGCGCAGGCGTAACCGCAGCTGGGTGCAGGCACGTTGGCCGGCCTCGACGACGACGGCGGACTTCGCACGCCGGGCGTTACGTGTGGGCGGACGGGGTGCACCCCAAGGTCCGGCTCGGGCAGGCGCACTCCTGCGTCCCCAGGGCGGCCAGGATGTCGGCGCACGGTCCGGTCACCTCACCGTGGATCACCGCGTACGTGTTCGCGATGAGATCGAACTTCATCACCGCAGTCCGCCGTCCGTGACGGCGTTCACGATGGCCGCGAGGTGTCGCGGGTTGCTGGTTCCGGGGATGGGTTCGACGTGCGGGCCAAGTTGGAGCAGCCAGGACAAGGGGTGCAGTGATGTTTCCGCCGAGGGCGGCGCTTCCCGCGTCGAGCGGCTGGTAAGGCACGTACGAGAGCACCCCGCCCGCTGGGGCGGACGGCTCAAGCAGAACGGTTTCGCTGGTGAATCTCCCGGCCGGGCGGCGCCACACGCCGCTCCGTGAGAGTGACTGGGGCATATGAGTTGCCGCATGGATGATCCCGATGCGCTGTCCGCCCTCGGCCCCTTCCGGCCCTCGCAGAGGGCGCCGGAGGCGGTCTGTTCCTACGGCGAGGGTGAGGCGAAGTCATGTGGGCTGCGACGAGGTGGAGATGGCCCGGACCCGTCTCCAGAGAAGGGCCGCGTGCTGGTGGTGGCGGTAGGGCCGCAGACTCGCGCGCAGGCGGGTCAGAGCGCGGTCGACCTGGGCGGATCCCAGGTGGGGAGTCTGGTCGAGGAACACATTCCAGTGGGCGCACGCCTCCTCCAGGTGGCCCAGGCCCAGAAGGGTCTCGGCGAGCGCCGCACGGGTGAGGGCGGTGGCGCGGCGGCGCCCGGCGTCCCGGTGGGCGACTGAGTCGCGCAACACTGTCAGCCCCTGTGTGGAGTCGCCCAGAGCGAGCAGGGTCCGGGCGCTCTGGAACTCCAGCCCTGCCAGGGGATACGCGGTGAAGGGGCCGGGCTGCCCCTAACCCCGCTCGTGGTGCCGGTGGGCCCGCGCGAGGTCGCTGACGGCGGCCTGCCGCTGCTGGTTGTGGGCGTGGGTCAGCGCGCGCTGGACGTGTAGATAGGCCAGGACGGGCGGCGGAGCGGATCGCCCCGCCGCCCGTATGGCGCTGTCCGCCAGGTGTTGGGCGGGACGATGGTGGCCCATCCGCACGGCCTGGGCGCTCATGCTGCGCAGCGTGATCGCATAGGTGGGCCGGCTGTCGCCGACGTAGGCGAGGCTGAGGGAGGCCCGGTAGTAGCGCTGGGCCAGCCCAGGATGGCCGGAGTCGGCGGTCATCGTGGCCAGTATGTGGGTGAGTTGGGCGGCGGCGGTGAGCAGATCGTTGCGCAGGCTGTCTGGGGCGCCGGCGCTGAGCAGAAGTCAACGGGCGCGGGCGCGTACAACAACGACAACACGGCCTCCGGGATCCGCTCGGAATGGGGTCGCACCCCCGAGCTACCAGGAGGCCCTGCCTTCATGCGCGTACGACCGGAAGATCACCCGACCAGGAACCCTGTTCGAACCGCACGTTCCAAGATCGGTTGAGATACGGCTTCTTACCGAACGCGACCAGCTCAGACCCTGAACACGGCTTCAGAAGGGAACGACCAGGCCGACTTCTCGCAACCCAAGCAATGCCCTGCCCATGCACTCGGCAGCCGAGGCCCCATCGACCCTCATCCCACCGTCCAGGGACCCACCAGAGGCTGCGAATGTCCACGCCGGCTGACCGTCACGCATCCGCTCCGCGTCGACCCGGATCATGGCACCTACACCCTGCTCGCCGAGCCACTCCAGGATGAGCATCGTCGCGTCCTCGACGCCGCTGTCCAGATCCACCTTGGGCTGTCGCCCCATTCCCTTGGCCATGGCCACAACCCTACTCAGGGACTGGATTGGCCTTGTCGCACGCTGTCAGGCGGCTCAGACCATAAGAACAAGCTCAGCGCGCACCACCTGAGGCCGGATAACACCTTCGGAAGCGGTGCATAAATTACGCGACAGGGTGGGCTATTGAAGCACTCCGTGCTTCCACTGTCTGGGCCACGGAGTGGCCCAGACAGTTCAGCATCGGTAGCCACGCACAATGCCCTGGGGCTACCGCAGGGTGTCAGTTAATACCGTGTGTACCTGGCAGGCAGCACCATTCGGGGATTGGAATCGAGGAGTACATCCGCGGGACCGAACAATGCAGCCAGTTCGCGGATTTCGGGATCTTCGAGAAGGCGGAGGCGGCCGTCTTCAATGAAGGGTGTGCCGTCAATGGTGATGGTCGGCTTGTCGAACTGGCAGTCGCAGTGGGCGTGTCCTGGCCCGCTGCGGTCGGGCTCCCCTTCCTCGGTCAGGGCGTCCAGGCCAAGGTAGAACGCACCGGCGTGCTTCTCCCGTTCGAACTGGGTGCCACCGCTTGAGCGCACTTTCGGGTTGAGTCCGATCAGGGCGTGCCGCAGGTAGTAGCCCCTTGGTGAATAGTGACGTAGCTCGGTGGCGGCGGTCGCGCCCTCGATCGCTGTTACCACGTTGTTGGTGAGTTCGATCGTGGTGGGATCGGCCGGTGTGCCGGTGACCGTGGACTCCTCGATGACCAGCAGTCCGTCGGTGCGGTTGGGGTAGAAGTTGACGCCGCCGTAAGGGAAGGGCCGCCACATTCCAGCGATGAGAGGAGCGTGATGGCCGCTGGTGGCGAAGTCACGGAAGGTCACATCGGTGCCTGCAGCAGTGGTTACCCGGATCTCGCTCGCTGCGGCGAGTCGTGCGGTCGCCTTGGCTTCCAAGGCGAAATACAGCTCCAGCGGGAAGCGGGCACCGGTGGCCAGAGCCGATGCGGTCGCGGTCTGGTGCAGTGAGAGGAACCGGGCCTTGCGCTTGGCAACCTCGTCGAAGAACAAACGGTCGCTGTGCACCTCACCCCACCATGTGCAGGAGAGCACCACATCAGCCTCGGCGTGGATGGCCGACAGCATGGGTGATGGCCGCTCGGAGTCCCAGCCACCCGCGCTGAACGGGGGAACGGCCAGAACGTGCACCTCGGCGTTGCGATAGGCGGCTGCTGCCGCCAGTGCCTGCACCACCACAGGGTCCACCGAGTTCTCCGTCAGGATCAGCACCTGTTCGCCGGCGGCAACGGCGGTGTACTCCATGACGTTATAGGCGCCGGGCATCAGTTCGGTGATGGACAGCGGTGCTGCCATGGGAGTGTCCAAGTAACTGAAGCAGGTCGTTCCGTTCATGAGGATCGAATCCTTTCCGGTGCCAGCTGGGCAGTCGTTGATTGCGGGAGGCGGACGGCGCGACCAGCTCCAAGGCCGAAGAGGCCCTGAACCAGGGTCAGCGCGACAAGCAAGCCGAGCGGGACAGTCCACCCACCGGCGAGGTCGTGGGCTGAGCCGAACAGCAGGGGCCCAACGGCGGCTAGGAGGTAGCCGACGCTTTGGGCCATACCGGACAGCGCGGCGGCCTGGGACGCGTCGGCCGCACGCTGGCCTTGGAACGTCAGCGCCAACACCAGGCAGGCGCCGCCGCCAAGGCCGATCAGCGCACTCCACGCGGTCGCCATCTCGGGGGCCACGAGCAGCCCCAGGTATCCGGTGGCGCACATCAATGAACCGCTGACGGCCAGCAGCCGTTGGTCCGTGAGTTGTCGGGCGAGTATCGGCACAGTACTGCTGGAGACCAGACCGGTCACCTGGAGCAGGAACAGCTGCCAGCCGGCGGCGCCTTCGGAGGCGCCGTGGTCGTGCACGATGCTGGGCAACCACGCGATCGTGGTGTAAAAGCCGAGGGACTGCAGTCCCATGAACGCACTGACCTGCCAGGCCAGTGGGTAACGCCACAGGGTATGCGCCTGCCCCGCTCCGGGGGCGGTGGTTGTTACGGGCCGGCGACGGGCCAGTTGCGGTGCCCAGGCCAGGACCCCGAGTAGCGCCAGCACCGCCCAGCAGCCCAACGAGGTATGCCATCCTCCGGGAAGGTGGTCAGCCAGGGGCACGGACACCCCGGAGGAGACCGCGGCTATCAACCCCATGACAGTGACGTAGAGCCCGGTGACTGCGGCGATCCGCCGTTCGGGAACAGTGCTCTTGACCAGCGAGGGCAGCAGCACGTTGCCGTAGGCGATCGCTGCTGCCATGACCACGGTGCCGGCGAACAAGGTCGCCACGCCTGGTAGCGAGCGCAGCACAATGCCGGCCGTCAGCACCAGCAAAGCGATCCACAGGACACGCTCGGTTCCGTGCCGCTGCGCACTCCTGCCCACCAGCGGTGACGTGGCCGCGAAAGCCAGTAGTGGCAGAGCGTTGAGCAGTCCTGCCGCGGTGCTGGACAAGCCGGTGTCGTGTTCGATCATCGGCAGCACCGAGCCGACACCTGTCAGCGGCGCCCGAAGATTCGCCGCGACAAGCAAGATCCCGACCAGGAGCAACCCCACGTGAGGCGCTCCGCCCCGGTGACCGTCGGATTCGGCCCGGGGAGCGTCAGCGCCTTTCGGAGCAGTCACGCTCATGCACCCCTTCTTGCCCCAGTGCGGCGCGACGGCTGATCCGCACGAGCGTGGAGGCGGCGGAGCGGGCAGTCACCGCGTCTCCCGCCGCAATGGCCTCTACGAGGGTGGTGTGCCAGTGGTCGTGTTCGGCGGCGATATCCCTGCTCCAGGTCAGCCCGGCGACCGCTGTGGCCAGCGCGCTCCCCAAGTGCTTGTAGACCTCGGCAAGCAACCCGTTCCCGCCGGCTTCCACCACCGCCAGGTGGAATGAGCCATCGACGTCGGCCAACGCGGTCATCTCACCGGCACAGTTGGTCTCCTGCGCCGTGTGCAGCAGCTCGCGCAATCGCTTCACGTCTGCGCTCGTCCGACGCTGCGCGGCCAGCCCCGCAGCGTGCTCCTCCAATACCGCGCGCAGCTCGAAGACATCGGACAGATGTGCCGTTGCCGCCCTGCGTACCAGCACTGCCTCCAGCTCGCTGGCGACCCGGACGTAGGTGCCGTCTCCGGCACGGGCTTCCAGCAGGCCCAGATGCACCAAAGCACGTAGGGCCTCTCGCACGGTGTTGCGACTGATTCCGAGAATCGCGACCAACTCGTGTTCGGAAGGTACGCGACTACCGACCGGCCAGCGGCCGGAGGCGATCTGCTCCCGTAGTTGATCAGCGGCCTGGGCGGCCAGGGTCGCGGCACGGCGCGGCTCTCTCAACTCCTCCATACAAACCTCCAAATGTTGGACAGCTGCAGATAAACACATGACACCTCCAATGCGGCAGGGTGACTTATGTCACATCACGTGATGTGTGGCTGACGTACACCTCTCGGTGCAGCCAGACACACGGGAACGTGCCCACGCGGCCGGGGCGGCGGCATCGCCGGCCCCTCGCAGGGGTTGCAGCTGCTTGGCCAGCAGCTCGTCGAGAGCGGCGAGGATGTCGGCCGGATCGGCCTCGAGGGAGCCGCGGATCCGAGTGACGAGATCGTTCGGGAAGCTTCACAGCAGACCGCGCCCCCGCCGCCGCCGGGACGTGAGCCCTGTGACGGCCGACGTAGCGGCGGATATCGACCCCCACCATCGTGACGGTGGCCCGGATAGGCCAGGTCCGTCGACCGCTGCTCAATCCAGCGCGTCCAGACCTTGTAAAGGTTGTTCTTCAGGTCCTTCTCGAAGTCGGCGATGCTCTGTCCGTCCACTCCCGGTGCCCCCCTGTTAGCCCTCACTTCCTCCCATGCTTCTTTGACTTCCCACTTTGAGATCTCAAACGGCTTGGTCTGCGACTTCAACTGGTCCACCGAACTCCTCCCGGACACCGCCCGGTTGATGCGATCAACACAGTCACGAACGACCCGGCCCCTTCGCTCCACCCCCGTTACAGGGGCTTCTTCACTACTACGAGCCGGTCCGCCAGCGCGTTCCGCATCGGTACTCCGCCCCTTCATGGCACAACCGCTCGGGGTGCTCCCTCTCGCCCGCCCCTACCAGGACGGGCTGTATCGGTACGCGCCTTCTCCTGTTCCACATGACCGCGGCAGATCAGGTTCACGTCGTCTCCATGCCGGACACCGCCTGGCCAGTCGGCGGGCTCCCGCCAGGCTTATCCCGGGACGGTTCCAAGCTTGCCGGTTTTGATGTCGTCGGAATCTTTTCGACACGTCAGCAACGATTCACTTGCGTTCGTCTCCCTGACCCCACCTGACGCCTCTTGGCGCCTTTTCCTCATCGCTCACCACGACAGTCTTCGGCTAACGCAGCATGAGGCGGTTTGAAGCCTCCCCTCGCAGGGCGACTTCGAAGGGCCAATCCTTCATCGGTCACGCAGCACTGCTTCAAGAAGTTCTTCCTACATCGAATTCCCCTCTGCATTCAGGACACACTGGAACAAGATCGAGCATCGGCTGTTCTCCCACATCTCCATGAACTGGCGAGGCAGGCCTCTGACCAGCCACGACGTCATCGTGAACAGCATCAAGGCAACCACCCCCACGCCGGGCTGAGAGGCCACGCAGAACTCGACCCGGGCACCTACGACACCGGCATCAAGGTCTCCGATACCGACATCGACGCCTTGCCCATGCACCGGCACCGCTTCCACGGCGACTGGAACTACACCCTCCGCCCACAACACCGCGACGCAGTCGGCGCGGCCGAAGACCCTCGGCCAGCCGAGGGCCTGCCCTCGCAGTCCCGCGCCGGTGGTCTGCGCAATCCGGAACTGACCAGCATGACCGAGCCGATGCTGGACGCACTCGTCGACCAGCTGTCCCAGGAGCTTGATGAGCTACGTGAACACGGGCGGTCCCGGCAGCGAGGAGGAGACCGCATCCGGGCTCGCGGCGCCGGCGCCAAGGACAAGCTGACCATCGCCGACAGAGTCCTGGCCACCGTGCTCTACCTGCGCAAACTCGGAACCCGAGACCTGATCGCCCAACTTTTTGGAGTCAACGGCAGCACCATCACTAGGGCCGTTCAGCAAGTCAAGCCCCTCCTCACCAAGCACGGCCACACCATCCCACCCTCAACAGCCAGGTTCCGCACACCCGCCGACGTCACCGCGTTCATTACCAGCAGCAGCCCCACGGAGATCAAGTCAGCATGTTGATTCTCTGCGAACCCTTACGAGCTGGTGCGTGGTAGGGGGTGATGTGTTCTTGCTGGTGGGTGGCACGATCCGAATGAGGCGATCACGCTCAGTCGGACGGTTCTCGCGCATCAGGTGTTGACAGGGGTCTCCCGGGGACATCTCGCCTCCCTGGTCGAGGAGTTGGCGGGACCTGGCAGGCCGTGGTCGAGGCGCGTCGTCACGAAGCTCGTGGCGGGGCCAGGAAGCGCGAGGCAGGAGCCGGTGCCCGGCATCGGCTGGTGTTCGTCGGCCGGCTCGTGGCCACGCTGATTCACCTGCGGCACGATTTGCCGCATGCGGCGTTGGGGCTGTTGTTCGGCGTTGACCGCTCCACCGTCGCCCGTGCGATCGGCGAGATACGAGGGCTGCTGGCCGAGCGGGGATGCGCGGTCCCGGACCGGCCCGGCCTGCGGCTGCGGACCCTGGCGGATGTGTTCGCATACGCCCAGGCCGAGGGCATCGAGCCGCGGTCGGACGCCACCGAGGTCCAGGAACGCACGGCCCCCGGCCGGCCGCGGCGGGCGCCGTGCGTTCGTCTCGGGCAAGGAGAAACAGAACACGATGAAGGCCACCGTCGTCGCCGACCACCAGGGCCGCACCCTCTGGACCGACGCCCTGCGGCCAGGGCGGACGCGCGACGCGACCGCCGCACGCAACGAAGGCATCGGTACCTGTTTCCGGCACTTCTCCGACGTGGAGGTCCTCCTGGACGACGGCTACCTCGGGCTCCGCCGCGATCATCCCGGCCAGGCGGTGACCCCACCCAGGAAGGGAAACAAGATCAGCCCGCTCGAGGCCCTCGAAGCCCGCCTACGGGCCCGACACCGGCACTCCTCGAAGCGCATTGCCGTCGAACACGCCCTCGCCGATCACAAACGCTGGAAGCAACTGGTCCGCTGGACCCACCGCAGGGAGACCCTGCCCGTCACCTACCGGGCCATCGCCGGCCCCGTCTCCGACCGCAACACCACCGGCTGACACAAAACCCCAGCTCAGGCCCCTCACGTCTCCAACGCAATCACGCACCAGCTCGTTATGGTCGTGCCTGCGTGGGCAGGGTGAGAATTTCGGCTCCGTTGTCAGTGATGGCGATGGTGTGCTCGCTGTGCGCGGTCCGGCAGCCTGTCGCGCTGCGCAGCGTCCAACCGTCGGCGTCGGTGACGAGTGTGGCAGTGTCGTCCATGACCCAGGGCTCCAGGGCGAGCAGCAGTCCGGGGCGCAGCTTGTATCCGCGGCGCGGCCGTCCGGTGTTCGCGATGTGGGGGTCCTGGTGCATGGTCGAGCCGATGCCGTGGCCTCCGAACTCGGTGTTGATCGGGTAGCCCGCCTCACTGAGAACCGTGCCGATGGCGTGGGAGAGATCACCGATGCGCGCCCCAGGCTTGGCGGCGGCGATGCCGGCGGCGAGTGCACGTTCGGTCGTCTCGATCATCGCAACGCTCTCCGCCGGCCTGGCTTTGCCCACCAGAAAGCTGATCGCGGCGTCCGCGGCCACCCCGCCCCTGGCTACAGCGAGGTCGAGAGTCAGCAGATCCCCGTCTGCCAGCGTGTAGTTGTGAGGCCGCCCGTGGAGCACTCCGTCGTTGACGGCCGTGCAGATGTAGTGCCCGAACGGGCCGCGCCCGAAGGAAGGTGCGTAGTCGACGTAGCAGGACTGCGCTCCCGCCTCGGTGATCATCTCTTTGGCCCACTGGTCGATGTCCAGCAGGTTCGTCCCGACCGTGCTGCGCTGCTTCAGTGTGTGCAGGATGTCTCCGACCAGAGCGCCGGTGTCCCTCGCCCGCTCAAGCCGCGCGGAGTCCAGGATCTCAATCATGGGGGGACCTCTCATGTGTATCCAATAACTATCCCGGTCTAACTGTACCGGTATTAGAATGGGGTCATGGTCAGGTTGCCGCTCACCCCCGCCGAGGTAGAACGCGGACAGCGCCTTGGCGCGCTGCTCCGCCGAGCCCGGGGCTGCCGCTCGATGCTGGACGTGGCGCTCGCTTCGCGCATCTCGCCGGAAACCTCGCGGAAGATCGAATCCGGCCGTGTGGCCACCCCCGCCTTCCCGACCATCGCAGCGATCGCCGACACCCTCGGCCTGTCTCTCGACGCCGTCTGGGCCGAGATCGAGATCAATCGGGCGGAGCGAACCGTCGAGGATCAGCCGGTCCTGCCTGTCGCACGGCGTCCATCGCTGGTTTCGTAACACCCACTCCACATCAAGTACACATGAGCCAGCGAGCTTGTCCGTGGCCTCGTCAAGATCACGGGTGCAGAGCTACCGGCGAACGGCGATGTGCAGGAGACCGGCCAGTGCGATCGCCACCGTGGCCCCGGCGCAGGCCCTCGAAGCGACCCGTCTGGCCGAGGAGCTCATCGTCGAGAAGGTGTTTCGAGAGGGGCTGACCGGCACTCTCGGCACATCCGAAGCCTCGGCCGCGATCGGTGAAATCCTTCACCCGTTGATCTTCGGCTCATCAGAGGAAGCCGCTCGGTCCAAAGGGACATCTTCATCGAGGTCTTGGAGCGGATAACCATGGATCCCTTCGACGGTCAGATCGGAGCAGCCACGAAGCAACTCCTCGACCTCCTGGCGAGTAAGCAGCCTCCGAAGGAGCGCTGACGCCGCCGATGCACCACGTCCGCCAGTTTCTGTACCAGAGTGGCGGCATCCGCCTCACCCCGCAGCGGCGCTCTGAGCGGCACCTGACCGGCAGTGAGCGCGAGGAGATATCCCGCGGCATCGCGGCCGGAGATTCTGCTCGGCAGTTGGCCAAGCGGCTGGGCAGATCCCCTTCGACCGTCTCCCGCGAGATCGCCCGCAACGGCGGCCGGAACCTCTACCGAGCTGCGTCCGCTGATGCGACCGCCTACACGCGGGCGCTGGCCCAAGCAGTCCGAGCTCGCCCAACGGCCCGCTCTGCGCGCCCTGGTGGAAGCGCCCGCGGCACGGGCAGTGTTACGGGCCGCGGGCGCTCCTCGGAGCGAGTCCACGACCGTCATCAACGCAGGCCGAAGGGCCTTTTGCGCAGCGGGCCACTCGCCACCAGGCGATGCCCAGGGGTCATCCCCGCGGACGCGGGGAGCAGGGCCTCGCCATCGTCGAGTACGGGCGCGGCGTACGTACAGCACGGCCGGTCACGCTGAGCATCGTGCTCCGTCGGGCTCGATGTGCTCCAGGAGATCAGCGTTCACGGCAGCATGATGATCTACTGCATAGAGTGACCACGCGCCTGGCTGGTCTGTACGAGGGCTCCCGGCGACGAGCGAATGAGGCTGCAATGAGTGAACTGACGAAGCCCGAGATCGACCTTCCGGGGGATGACGCTCCCACCGAGCTGACAATCCGCGACTTCGTCGTCGGGGACGGGCTCGAGGCGAAGCCGGGCAGGGTTGTCCAGGTTCACTACGTCGGGGTCACCTTCGAGTCCGGAAAGGAATTCGACACCTCCTGGGACC
The DNA here is from genome assembly GCF_900091725.1 of Streptomyces sp. DvalAA-43. Classification (GTDB taxonomy): domain Bacteria; phylum Actinomycetota; class Actinomycetes; order Streptomycetales; family Streptomycetaceae; genus Streptomyces; species Streptomyces pulveraceus. Next base: position 47,729 of record NZ_FMBW01000004.1, read on the forward strand.
GGGGCCAGCCGTTCAAGTTCGCCGTGGGCGGTGGCAAGGTCATCAAGGGCTGGGACCGCGGGATCAGAGGGATGAGGGTCGGCGGTCGGCGCGAGATCATCGTTCCCCCGCGCCTCGGCTACGGCAACCAGTCACCCTCGCTGTTGATCCCTGCGGGCTCGACACTCGTCTTCGTGGTGGACCTGCTCTCCGTCGCAGTCTGAGGCCTTCTGCTACCCGGCCTCTCCATCCGGAACCAAGGCCGCGCAACACCTGCTGACCGACCGCGGCACCACACCCCTGCCCCCCTCGCCCGCAGCCACGGGCAGAGGCACGTGCCGACAACAACACGCATCGGCGCCCATGATCCACAAACTGCAGACACCCCGGTAGCGGGCCTGAACCCCGGCCCCAGCCCGGACCTCCGGCCACGGCCAGGGTGCCGGCGGCCATGAACCCCGCGAAACGAATCATCCCCGCGGCGACCTCACGCCGCCACTTCGTGGTCGCCGGGTCCCGCCCCTCGATCGCAGCCAAGACTCCTCCTCCGCTCCCGGCCGACGCTCCCGGACCGACGATGCCGTTCGATTGAACGGGTGGCTACGGATCCCGGCTGCCCAACTCGTCTGCTCACCTCATAGCCTCCGCACATGACTGATGATCCGATCCAGTGCCGCTGTGTTCTCTGCCATGACTACAGTGACCGAGACGATGCGGACCGCGCGGATCTGACGATCATCGAGGATGTGCAGCAGCACGGATGGCACGTCGTGATGGTTCCCGAGGACGAGATCCGTCCTGGATTCGCCTACACGATCGGCCTCTCACACACTCACGGCGCACCTGAACTCACCATGTTCGGACTTGATGTCCATGCCATGCATCACATGCTCAACAGGCTCGGAGCGAAGTCAGCCGCAGACGCTGTACTGGCTGACGGCCAGAGGCATCCTGACGTTGTCGACGGTCACCAAGTCGCGCTGAGGCAGGTGTGGCTGAGGCCGAGTGAGCACCCTGTCGGGGTCTGGACGACCGAACTCTGACCTCGAAAGAGCTGACCAGTGACAGGCCAACGCTGTCGCGCGGACGTGTCCGGAAACCGTGGCCAGTTCGGGGCAGCGGGTCAGAACGTCTTTCCAGGCTGGAGCGGTCCTCCTCGGTCAGGGCCTTGGGGGGATGAGTGAGCCGGCCGGTCGGCGACCGGGGCGGCGCCCGGGACGGAGCCCCGCGCAAGGTGGCGATGTGGGCACGGGCCGTGGCGTAGGTGACGGGAGCATTCTCGGCAGCCAGCCGAGCACCGGCCCGCCCGGCCAGTGCGAGCCCCACTCACTCCAGGGCGTGGTTGAGCCGACCGAACCGTGCGTGCGGGGCGGCCAACCGGGAGAACGGCTCGACGAATGTCCGGCGCGGGCAGTCCGCCGATCCACTGATGAAGCGCCGGACCGCCAGCCGGATCACAAAGCCCTGCTCAGCGAGCGGAAGGTCCTTCAGTCTGCGCTGGAAACGGTCGTGGACCCGGCCCGGAAAGCAGCCGCAGCCCGGACATGCGGCCACGACCGCGCGGCCTCTCGCCACCTCCTCGACCGTGCCGAACGCGGCCGTCACCGCCTCGACGTCCATCTCGTCGATCCCGTCGAACACCAGCGAGTCCCAGAACCGCCCCGGCCGCCGGGTTCGCTTGCAGCGGGGTGTCGGCGCGGCGGCACGGGTGTGGTTCCTCTCGTGCCGCGCGGTGTCCTCGTGGTGTCAGGCGGCGCGCTTCACGTGGCAGACCAGCCACATCAACAGGGCGTCCAGGTCTGCGGCGGCCGAGAGGACCCGGTCGACCGCCTCGGGGGTGTGCAGCCACTCCTCGCAGCCGAGCGGACGGGCTGCGATCAGCGAACGATGGCGCAGCAGGTTCGTACGGGGGTGGTCCGCCGGATAGCCACGCGGCGGGCGTTTCATCACGTCCCCGGAGATGTCGTAGCCCTTCTTCCGCACATCCTCGACGATGGCGGACAGCTCACGGCCGCTCCGCTCGGAGGCCACGGCTTTGCGGAACATATCCACCTGGCCAGGATCGGGGTACCACCAGGCGCCCTGGATTCGCAGGCCGTCCAGCGAGAACCGGAGACCGATCTCGATCTTGCGGCCGAGCCGGATCACCGCGCCCTGATGCTGCCACCACCAGGAGTCGGTGCGGTAGTGCCAGACGGAAAAATCCTCGTACCGGGGGTCGGTGTCCGCGACCTCGTTGAGCAGGGCGATCATCGGCTGTCGGACCAGACGTTCGCGGTCCGCGCGGTAGCGCTCGCGGGTCGCGTGGGCCGGTTCGCCCTGGAGCTGCAACAACACGTCGATGGCCTGCTCCGGCCAGCCGGTGAACTGTCCGCGCATGCGCGCAGGATAGCTCACCCGTGATCCGCGCGCGGAGAGTGAGACGGGCAGGGGCGCGTAGCCCCGGACAAGGTGGGAGTCGTTGCGGCGGGGCTCGCCGGCCGGTTCGATGTGCCGTGCGCGGTGGACGACTTCGTCGAGGAACACGGCGAGTGCAGTCGATATGAAGCGGGCGGTGAGATTGTGCAGCCGAGCTTGAGATCCCACAGGCGAAGAGGGGCGCTCTGGGCGGCGAAGCCGATGCTGGTGACGTACTCGTACTGGGATCCGAGGTCGACGATGACATCGTCCCAGGCGTCGTCCAGGCCTGGCGGTCGCCGGATTCCCAGGCCGCGACGAACGGTCCCAGCGGCGGACGTTCATCGTGCGGTACTCCACCATCCGCTGGAGCGGGCGCGGCACCTGCGACTCGTTCAGCGGATGGATCTCCACCCGCGTCCCGCCGTCGGCGTTCAGGCGGCGCAGGAGATGGCGTGCGACGTTCTGGCGGCGCACCTGGCGGTAGGCGGCGCGCCGACGCTGGTCACTGTGTCGGCGGCCGTGGACCGCGCTTCGCCGTCCCGGGCGCACATCTTCGGGAGCCGGCTAATCACCTCGCTGACACGGCCCCAACCCCCGTGGCAGGGTGCGGTGATCGGATCGGCAGACGGAGGGGGCTTCCGTGGAAGCACGAATGTGGGACGCGCTGGTCGGCGTGATGAAGGATGCGTAGGCCACGGGGCTGGGTGGGGGGATCGTGCCGCGTCCGGTCAGCCTGCCTCTGGTGCGCGGCGAGCCGGTCGGGCTGATCCGGGTTCGCCCGATAAAGGTCGGCGAGGACGCGCTCGCCGGGATCGCTGAGCTCGCGAACATCGCCGTTGCGGCCGGTGCGGACGAGGTCGTGCTCGCCTGGGAATCCCACGATGTCGCCACCGCTTGCGAGCTGCCCGTCGTCGGCCCGGCGCCGTGCATGAACATGGTGCTCGCCAGCCGCGACGCGCACGTGCTGCACCAGTTCCTCCACGACGAGCAGCTCCTCTCCCGTAGTCCCGAGGGATGGGCGTCGATCGCCCCGGACTGGAGACCGGCCCCGCACCGCAGCCCGGTGGCGAACTGGTGCCGCCGATCCAGGCCGCGGTGAACTTCTCCTTCATCCCGATCGAGCTGGACCACCCCGACCCGTTCGGCGTCACCGTCGTGCTGATGGAAGGGGACGGCTACAGCGTTCGCCTGACCGAAGCGTTTCGCCCGCTGACCCGCCCGTGACACGGAACTCCGACGACGACGCGCCCCGCCGAATCCGAGACGCGGACGAACTGATCTATGCCCGCCTACGGGAAGCCGACGAACCGATCAACGTGATGACCACCAACCTCGTCATCGACACCCAGGAGAGACTCGCCCGGCATCGGCGGCTGGACCATGCCTGGCGTGCCGGATGGGCGGTCAGCTGGCTGTCCCTGCTCACGGCTGTCATTCGAGGAGTGTCCCGCCTCGAACAATCTGGTGGATCGATGGGCAGAGGTGAGGGCGAGGTGCCCTCGTACTGTCGTGATTCCATCGATGGTTCGGTGAGTGCCGAACCATCCGGCCGGTAGCGTGCCGGGTTCTGTGCGGGAGATGCCCGCGCTGATAGATGCCGGAGGCGACCGATGTCGGAGACAAACCCAAAACAGCAGCTCGGCGAGCGGTTCCGCGAGGTCAACGGCGACCATCCGATGACCGATGCCGATGACGCATATGTCAGCGCGCAGTTCGTTGCCCTGGAGAGACTGTGCGCAGACCATGGCCGCGATGTCGATGCGGTCCGTCTGCTGATGCTGGGACAACGTCTGCCGGTTCCGGGATATCTGCGCTCCGACGGTACTGAGATGGTACCGACCGACCTGTTCGCTCTCGCCGACGAAGCCGGCGGCGTAGAGCTGCTCGAAGCGTGGTTTACCGCTCACTGGGCCGACCCGGTCACCGGGAAGGCGGAGTGGAATGCGTACCTCAGCGGGCAGTACGTGTGTCTGCACTCGGTGACCCCGGCCGCCATTCAGCGCAAGGACTACCTGACGACCGCGATCAGTGCCTCACAGAACGAGCCGGGTGCCGGTTCAGCGCAATGGTCTGAGCGACTGCACGTACTGGTCGATGAACTCGACGCGCTGGAACCGGCGTTCACGGCCTATGACCGCCTTCGGTTCGGTGGGCCCACGTCCCGGGACACCTGCATAGACGCCATGCGCGCCCGCTTCCCGCGCCCGTGACCCGGATCCATCGGTGGCGTTCTACGGAACGGTTGTGATCGCTCATGCCACGCGGGCTTCGGGACGTTCAACCACACGGCCGCAGGAGGTACTGACCGGCGTCGTCACCGGGCGGTCGGCAGGCTCTGGTCTGCGTTCCTTCGCACGGTACTACGCGTGGCCCGGCACCGTCTTCGTACCCGTCCTCGACACTCGGTGAGAGAGCAGCCATCTCGCGGTAAGGGCCGGTGACGACAACCCGGAGGTACGGATCCTCCGAACGCACACGACGGGCCTGGACAAGGCCGCCATGGTCTTCTGCCACCACGGCGTCTGCAGCGTGTCGGCGCGATTCTCGGAGATGAAGTCCCAGCGGCAGGGGCTCACTTCACCTCCCGGGTGAAACAGGTGGCTGCCCGGCGCCGGATCTCGCGCTCCGGCTGCCACTGCCTTTCTCCGCCTTCAGCAGCCGGGTGTTCTCCGCCCGCAACCCTGCCAGTTCCCCAGCCGGACTCCCGCCGGCCTCGCGGTGCTCGGGCAGTGCCTGCGACTCGTTTTCCTTGCGGACCCACGTGCGCACATACGTGGCGGTGATGCCGAGGTCCGCCGCGTATGTGCGCTTGCCGCCCGCGGCGCGGTAGAGCGCGACGACTTCCTTCCTGAACTCCTCCGGATACGGAGACTCGCGTCCCACCTGGACCTCCCCCTGGTCATCAAGATCCATTGCCAGGGTGTCCACTCCAAAGGATCAGTCTCGCCGGGGTGTTGGGCTGTTGTCATGGTCTCAATGCAGAGCCGTGGACGAACCGTTGCTGGGGAAGGCCTCACCGGGATCGGGGGGACAGCCGTAGTGAGTGGGGGCTACCGCTGCGCATAGCTTCTACGGTGTGAGACATATACGGAACAGGGCGAAGAGATCCGCTTTTGACAGGCACCGACCGGCCCGGTCTGCAGCGGTGTCGGCTGTCCCATCGGGCGTGGTGGCGGTTGCCGTACCCACGGCGGGCGCGGCACATACGACTGTCACTTCCGACCACAACACCCAGCACCCCAAGAAGGCTTCGTGATCACCTCCAGCCCCGCCGTGCGCCGCACCTCCGCGGTGGGCCTCGCCCTCGTCGCCTGCCTCGGCCCGGCCCCCTCCGCCACGGCCGCGCCCGCCCCCACCATGTCGAAGTCCGAAGCCCGGCTCGACCGTTATTACGATCAGCGCCTGGGCTGGGGCAGCTGCGCCAAGAGCTCGGGCGACACCATGGGCCGTGATCTGGACAAGGCCGGCGTGCAGTGCGCGGACGTCACTGTGCCGCTCGACTACGCCGACCCCCGGGGCCGTACGATCGCCGTCGCGGTATCCAGGCTCAAGGCCGCTGACACCCGCCACCGCATCGGATCGATCCTGCTCAACAACGGCGGCCCCGGCGGCACCGCCCTCGAATCCCCGCCGGAATTCCACGCGTGGATGAAGGAGGTTGGCCCGCGTTACGACATCGTCGGCTTCGACCCGCGCTTCGTCGGCCGCAGCACCCCGCTGGACTGCGGTCTGCCCGTCGGCACCAATCTCTTCTCGGCCGGTCACAGCCGGGCGAGCTTCGAGCGCCAGGTCGCCCTCCAGAAGGACCTGGCCGACAAGTGCCGGGCCACCAACGCCCCCGTGCTGCCGCACGTCACCACCCGCAACACGGCCCGCGACCTGGACGTCATCCGCGGCGCGCTCGACGAGAAGAAGATCTCCTACTTCGGCTACTCGTACGGCACCTACCTGGGCACCGTCTACAGCCAGATGTTCCCCGGCCGCACCGACCGCATGGTCCTGGACGGCGCCATCGACCCACGCAAGTTCGGCCCCCGGCTGCTCCGGGAGGCCGTCGGTGAGAACGAGCAGGCGCTCGCCGACTGGGCCTCTTGGGCTGCCGCCCGCAATGACTCCTACGGCCTCGGCCGCACCCGCGCCCAGGTTCTCGCCACCATCGACCGCGTCATCAGGGCATCCGCGCGCGCACCGCTGACCGTCGGCAGCGCCCCGGACGCCTTCCAACTTGACGACACTCAGACCCCGTTCCTCCTGCTCGCCGGCCTCGACAGCGACACGGACGCGTCCCGCGCGGCCCTCGGCGAGCAGGTGTCCGTGCTGAACGAGGCCGCGGCCGGGCAGCCGACCCGGCTGTCACCGCAGTTCGCCGGGCTGCTGCGGTTCGCGCTGACCGGCGAGCAGTCACACCACGGCAGTGTGCAGTCCGCGGTCATCTGCGGGGACGTGGCGGCCCCGCGCGATCCCGAGGTCTACTGGCGGGCCATCGAGCGCAGCCGCTCCGCGTACCCGCGCTTCGGCGCGCTGGCCAACAACATCGGCCCGTGCGCCTTCTGGGACCGGCCCCGCGAGAAGCCCACCCGGGTGAAGCACGACACCAAGGCGCTGATCGTGTCCGCCACCGGCGACACGCGCACCGCCCACAAGGGTGCCGTTGCCCTGCGCGGTCTGCTGCCGAGCTCCAAGCTGATCACCCTCAAGGGTGCGAACCGGCACGCGATCTACGGACTGTACGAGAACGCCTGCGTCGACAACGAGGTCAACCAGTACCTGGCCACCGGCCGGCTGCCCGCCGACGACCGGACCTGCTCCAAGCAAGCCGGGCTTCGGCCGGCAGGCGGACGTTCAAGGACGTCGCGGCTGATCCGGACGTCAGCCCGGGACGCTGCGGACCTGGGTGCGTGATACCGGCGGTCGTCCAGTCGCCGCCGGCGCGTCGCAGGACACCGAGCCTCGATCACACCCGGAACGGTTCAGTGGTCGCAGTGCTCCCTGGCCGGTTCGGAGTGCTGGCCGACGCCGAGGTCCGGATGCTGCGGGAGTGGTTCGGGGGGTGGGGGCGGATGACGGTGGGCCAGACGCCGGCGAAGGGCGGCACCCCGCCGAGGGGATGCCGGCCTTCGGTTGCGCCGGTTCCGCTCAGGCGGCGCGGCGGGTCTTGCGGCGGCGTACTGCGACGGCGGTGCCGCCACCAGCGACGGTCAGTGCGGCGGCTGCACCAGTGATCGCCGCGGTGCCGATGCCGATCGACGCCCCCATCGGCGCGGACAACGCCTTCGTCGTCATCAGATCCGACGAAGACGCCTCAGCGGGGCACTTGACGCAAGTCTGATTCTTCGTCGGCAGTTTGCCGGTAGCCAGGTACTGGTTGACCTCGTCGTCCACGCAGGCGTTGCCGTAGCGGCCGAAGAGGGCGTGCCGGTCGGCGCCCTTGAGGGTGAGCAGCTTGGAGCCGGGCAGTTGCCCGTGCAGGGTCACGCTGCTCTTGTAGGTGGTGCGGGGGTCGCCGGTGGCTGCCACGATCAGTACCGGGGCATCGCGACGGACCTGGGTGGGTTCCTCGCGGGGGCGGTGCCAGAAGGCGCACGGGCCGATGTTGTTGGTCATTGGTCCGAACACCGGGTGCGCGGCCCGGCTGCGTTCGATGTCGCGCCAGTAGACCTCGGGGTCGCGCGGGACGGCCACGTCCCCGCAAAGGACCGCGGCCTGGACTCCCGACGGTTCGGCCGCGCCGTGCAGTAGGTACCGGAGCGTCGCGGAGAACTCCGGCGAGAGCGGTGTCGGCGCTGTGCCCCGTGCGGCCCTGCTCAGCACGGCCAACTGCTGGGCGAGGAACGCCCGGGTCGGATCGGTGTCGTCCCCGATGCTGGAGTAGAGGAGGACCGGCACCTGGGTGTCGTCGATCCGGAAGGTGTCCGAGCCGGTGCCGACGGTCAGCGGGCCGCCGGCGGACGCCTTGAGAACGCGGTCGACGGTGGTGAGCACGTGGGCGCGGGTGCGGCCGAGGCCGTACTCGGCGTCGTGGTCCGCCGTCCACGCGGCCCAGGCGGACAGCGCCTTCTCGCTCGCGCGCTCGGTGCCCTTCGTCAGGCGGGGGCCGTAGTCGGCGGGGGCGACCGCGCCGTCGAGCACGACGCGGTCGTAGCGGCCGGGGAACATCTGGGTGTAAACCGTGCCCAAGTAGGTGCCGTACGAGTAGCCGAGGTAGGAGATCTTCCGCTCGCCGAGCGCGCCGCGGACGACATCCATGTCACGGGCCGTGTTACGGGTACTGATGTACGGCAGCACGGAGGCGTCACGGGTGCGGCACTTCTTGGCAAGGCTCTTCTGCAGGGCGACCTGGCGGTCGAAGCCTGCCCGGCTGGTGCCGCCCGAGAACCAGGACGTGCCGACGGGCCAGCCGCAGTCCAGTGGGGTGCTGCGGCCGACGAAGCGTGGGTCGAAGCCGACGATGTCGTAGCGTGCGCCGACGTCCTTCATCGCCTTGCGGACGTCCGGCGGCGACTGGACTGAAGGCCCGCCTGGCCCGCCGTTGTTGAGCAGGATCGATCCGATGCGGTGGTGGGTGTCAGTGGCCTTGAACCGGGATACCGCGAGGGTGATCGTGCGCCCTGCGGGGTGGGCGTAGTCGAGCGGCACGGTGACGTCCGCGCACTGCACACCGGCCTTGTCCAGATCACGGCCCATGGTGTCGACCGGGCCCGTGACGCAGCTGCCCCAGCCGAGGTGTTGCCGGTAGTACTGGTCGAGCCCGGCTCCGGTGCCGTTCTTGGCGGGGGCCTCCGAAGCCGAGGCCAGGGCGGGGGAAGTGATGAAGCAGGCGGCGAGGGTGAGGCTCGCGGCGGAGGCGCGCCGCGCGGTGGGGCTGAGGATGGTCACAGGTCTCCTTGGGTTGGCGGGTACGGTCGGTGGCGCGGAACACGGTGTCCAGGGCGGCGCGGAAGCCGGTTTCGGCTCGGTACCGGGCACCTCGTTGCTGTGGACCTGGAAGTCCGATGAAGATCTCGTTCTGACCGCCTGACTCAACCGCTTCGCCCCTAAATGTTGACGGGGGCAAACCTGCCTGGGCCGGGCGCGATTCCAAGATCTCCAGTGGGCTTCCAGGGTGTCTCTGACGGCTCTTGAGACATCTGGTGGCTGTCACGGGTGCGCACGCTCCACCATGCGAGGCCACGCCGGACAGATGAAGTGCTCACGGGTCACCAGAGCCGTTCGGTCAGTCCGTCATCAGAACCCGGTCGGGTTCCGGGGCAGGTGCGTTCGCACGGTGCTGCGGGTGGCCGCCCTTGGAGGGCCGTGGGCGGACCGGCCACCAGATGCTCCGTCCGAGGAGTGCGGTAAGGGCGGGGACCAGTACCAGCGAGAGGACGAGCGCGGAGAGCAGGATTCCGAGCGTCATCGCGAAGGCGATCTGCTCGTTGCCCGGGGTCGTGGCGAGGGTGGCGAAGGAGCCGGCAAGGACCAGGCCTGCGGTCGCGATGGCCGGTGTCGTGTGCTGGACCGCGCGGGCCACGGCGGCGCGGGCCGGGCCCGGTCGCTGCATTTCCTCCCGGATCCGGTCGCTGATCAGGATGTTGTAGTCGGTGCCCAGTGCCACGACGAACAGAAACAGCACGAGCGGGAGGGTGAAGTTGACGCCCGGCTTGCCGAGGACGTGCTGGAAGAGCAGGGTGGCGGCGCCGAGGGTGGCGGCGAAGCCGAGCCCGACGGAGAGCATCAGGATCACCGGTGCGAGCAGGCTGCGCAGGAGCAGCAGGAGGATCAGCGCGATCAGTGCGGCCGCGACCGGGAACACGATCTTCAGGTCGTGGTCGACGGCGGTGGAGATGTCGGCGTAGATCGCCGCCGTTCCGCCCACGTGTGCCGTCGTTCCGGCGGGTGCGTGCTGGGCGACCGCTGCCCGCACGGGTCCGGAGGCCAGGTCGCGGGCCTGCCGGCTCTGCGGGTCCGCGGTCGGGTAGAGGTCGATCCGGGCGGCGCGGTGGTCCTTGTTCAGGACGGTCCGTGCGACCTGGCCCACGCCCTTGACCTGGGTGAGAGCACGGGAGAGGCCGTCGAGCCGGCCTGCGGTGAGGGTGCCGCCGTCAGTGGCGGTGACGAAGACACTCGTCGGGTCCGACACTCCGGCCGGCAGCGCACGGGATATCTCGGTCGCGGTGGCCGCCGCAGGGGTCTTGGCGGCGGCGTTGCCCTGGCCGTAGTCCATGCGGATCCCGGTCAGCCCGGCGGCCAGCGCGGCGAGCAGGGCGACGGAGGCGAACGTCATCGTCATCGGTCGTCGTGCGACCTGCGCCCCGAAGCGGGCGGCACGGCCCTCGCCGGGCTCGTGGCCAAGGGACTTGGAGGGCCAGAACATCTTGCGCCCGGCGGCCGCGAGCAGCGCCGGCAGCAGGGTGAGGCTGCCGAGCAGCATCACCAGGACCGCGACGGCGATGGCGGGGCCCAGCGAGCGGAACTGGCCGAAGGTCGCCACACCCAGTGTGGCGAACCCGGCCACGATGGTCAGCGCCGCCGAGGTGATCGCGGTGCCCACCCGTCCCGAGACCTGCCCGGCCGCCTCGCGGGCGGACTGCTCCGGCCGGGCGCGCAGTTGCTCGCGGAAGCGGAACAGCAGGAAGAGCAGGTAGTCGATGCCGATGCCGAGCAGGACCACGCTGATCAGATCAGGGGTGCCCGCGTCGAGCTTGCGCCCGGTGAGTATCGCGGCACCCGCGACGGCTCCCCCCGCCACACCGATGATCATGGCGACCGCGACCAGCGGCAGCAGGGCCGCCAGCACGCTGCGGAACACCAGCACGTTGATCAGCAGGATGAGCCCCATGAGGAGGGCGCCCCCGACCTTCGCGGCGGTCACGTGGGAATCGGTGGTGTCGACGGTGTCGGCGAGACTTCCGGTGAAGCCGGTGCGCATCCCCACCTCGGAGAACTGCGTCCGGGCGGCGTCCCGGAAGGCCCGGTAGACGCCCTGGACCCCCTTGTCCGTACGGTTCCCGATCAGCTCGACGGAGAGCAGTTCGAAACTCCGGTCGGGTGCCACCATCGCCGGGGCGATCCGAGGTGTCTGGGAGCGGTCCGGGACCAGGAATCTCGGTCTGTCGTCCTCCCTGGGCATGATCACCCGACGCTGCGCCAGTTTCACCGCCTCGGCCTCGACCCGCTTCTGGTCGGCGGCGCCGAGAGCCTTGCCGTCGGACCGGGCGACCAGCATCGTCACGGTGGTGGCGTCGGGGTTCACCCCGAACCGTTCCTCGGCGATCTCCAGAGCGGCCGCCGAGTCGTAGCTCTTGGGCAGGAAATCCCCGGTCTGGTTCTGGGTGACGCGGCCGATCAGTGTCGGGGCCAGGGCGCTCAGCACGACACCCAGCACCGCCCAGAGGGCGATGACTTTCCACGGGTGTCTGGTGGAGTATCCGGTCAGGGCGCGGATCACGATGTCCTCCGGCGGACGGACTTGCATGCGGACGTCTGCCGGGGGCTCCCGGCCGGTATCCAGACCATCACCCCGGGGGGCCGGGAAGCGTCCTGGCGGCGGATGATCCGGGCCGGGGCCCTGGGTCCTGCCCCGGCCAGGGACCAGGACCCAGGTCCTGGTCCCCGTCCTGGTCTCGGGCCGCGAGCCGCCACCGACGGTGCTGCCACCAGTGCTGCAGCCGCTGTGCAACTCTGTACCGGAGGCCGTAGGGCCGGACACAGGGAGAACAGACATGCGCAGGCGCCGACACATCGGGCCCGGCGATGCCCGGGAGCCGCTGCACATCGACAGCGCCGGGCCGCCGTGGTCCCGCAACGACGCACTCGTGACCGGCGGGGCCTGCGCGATGAACCTGCTCAGCTACGTGTTCTTCGACGACCCCGACGGCCGGTACGCCGTGAGCGTGGCCGGGTTCCTCCTCGTCGCGCTGGCAGCCCTGCCGTTGCTCGTCCGGCGCAGCCACCCGGTGGTGGCGCTCGCTGCCGTACTGGCACTCGATATGACAGCCACCCTGACCGCGCCGCTGCCCGGACACTTCGGTGCCGTCCTGCTGGTCGCCCTGTACTCAGTCGCCAGGGCCTGCACCGGCCGGGTGACAGCGGTCGCGGCCGTCGCGACGGTGTCGCTGACGTTGCTGAGCCAGAGCCACGGCCGGATTCCTCCGTGGCAGGACGCCGCTGTCACGCCCCTCTCCGCCCTGATCGTCGTCGGCACCGCCATGGCGGTCAACCGCTGGCAGCGGGAGGTGGCTGCGAACCGCAGACTTCTCGCCGACCGTGCGGTGGCCGACGAACGCCGCCGCATCGCACGGGAGCTGCACGACATCGTGGCCCACCACATCACCACCATGCAGCTGATGGCCGGCGGAGCACGGGCCAACCTCGCCCGGCCGGAGGTGGTCCGGGACGCCCTGGTCACCCTGGAATCCTCCGGGCGGCTCGCCCTGCGCGAGATGCGCCAACTCCTCGATGTGCTGAGGGCCGGTGACGAACCGGAGTCCGCGCCGTCGCAGCCCCAGCCGGGCGTCGACGACCTCGACCGTCTGGTGGCCGAATCCCGCCTTGCCGGACTGCCGACCGAGTTCAGCGTCCACGGGCCGCAGCGCCCGCTGCCGCCGACCGTCGGCCTCACGGTGTTCAGGATCACCCAGGAAGCCCTCACCAACGCCCGCAAGTACGCGGGGCCCGCCCGCGCGTCCGTCCGGCTGACGTATCGCCAGGATCGGGTCACCGTCGAAGTGCGGGACGACGGTGGGAGCACACCGCCGCAGGAGGGGGCGACGTCGGTGGGCTCGGGCGGTTACGGCCTGATCGGCATGCGCGAGCGCGTCGCCCTGCACGGCGGCACCCTCGCCGTCGGCCCGCAGGCCGACGGTGGGTTCGCAGTGGTGGCCGGCCTTCCGCTGACCACGGACGAGGCGGCCGAAGCAGCCGTCCAGCACGAGGGAGCACACCGATGACCGGGACCCGGCCGAACACACCGAGGATCAGAGTGCTGATCGCGGACGACCAGCCGCTGGTCCGGCGCGGCCTGTCGCTGATCCTCTCCCCCGACCCGTCCTTCGAGGTCGTGGGAGAGGCCGAGGACGGCGCGCAGGCTGTCGTCCTCGCCCGCCGGCTGCGTCCCGACGTCGTGGTGATGGACATCCGGATGCCCGTCCTCGACGGTGTCGGCGCGACCGGGGAACTCGCCGCCACCGTGCCCGGCTGCCGGGTCCTGGCCCTCAGCACCTTCGACATGGACGAGTACGTCGTGGGTGCCCTGCGCGCCGGAGCCTGCGGCTTCCTGCCCAAGGACAGCTCGCCGGAGGACCTGGGCGTGGCGATCCGCACCGTCCACGCAGGCGAGGCCGTCGTCGCGCCGCGTCTGCTCACCCGTCTGATCTCCACCTACGTACGGGCCCCTCACGGCGCGTCGCAGCCGCTCCCCACCGACCTGGGCGAACTCACCCCCCGGGAGGTCGAGGTGTGGCGTCTGATGGCCACCGGTCTCGACAACGCCGGGATCGCCCACGACCTGCACATCAGCGTCTCCACGGTCAAGAACTACATCACCAGCATCTTCGGCAAGCTCGACGTCCGTGACCGCGCCCAGGCGGTCATCGCGGCCTACGAATCGGGGCTGGTCACCCCGCGCGCGGCAACCGGCAACCCGCGCGGCGACGGACACACCGCATAGCCGGGCCGACCGGTGCGCTCACTGCTTGCACAGGGTGGTGTCGAGGAGGGCCGGGACATCGGCAGGGCCTCCCGAAACTCCTACGTGGCCGGCTTCTCCCCCCGCGAGGGCGGGTATCTCCCCGAGCTCCCATGGCCGGGCCTGCCCCGGGGCGGGGAGGCGACCAGAACGTGGACTTCCCCGGACGCTGGTTCAGCGGCACAGGCAGGCCGGGTCCGGCCACCTGATGTCGCGTCAGCCCGCGACCTCGGGCACGACCAGGCCGGTTTCGTACGCGATGACCACCGCGTGGGTCCGGTTCCGCGCGCCGAGCTTGGTCAGCACGTCCCGACCTGGGTCTTCACCGTCTCCAGGCTCACCGTGAGGGACTCCGCGATCTCCGGGTTGGACAGGCCGGTGGCCATCGGCCGCAGCACCTCCTCCTCCCGCCCCGTCAGCGCCGCCTCCGGCAGCGCCTCCGGCAGCGCCTCGGCGGAGCCCAGTGGGCGGGCGGCGACCACCCGGCCGTCCGCCGCCCGCGGCAGCGGCACCGTAGCCAGGGCCCGTCGCAGCCGCGCGACGTCGCCCCGGCCTGCGGACAAGGCGTCGCAGAGGCCGCCGTGTCCGCGACGGTGTTCGCCGACCAGTGACAGTTCCACCAGTGACCAAACCGGCCCGTCCACGCACAACACCGCGTCCGCGAGTTCGAACAGTGCATCCGCACGCCTGGTCAGACAGGAGTGGAAGCCCCCGGAAGCGTGACGGTGCCGCAAACGGATCCTGCCGGGCAACGTGATGCGACAGACTCATCCCCACTGCCTTCGTGCTGAGCGTTGTGTGTACCTTGCTCGGATCACACGCTCGGCCGAAGGCCGCCTGCGTGTACGTCAGTTCCCAGTCCGAGTGATCGAGTACGACGGACTGTTCGGACCTCCAGTTCAGTCACAGGCTGACCAGCTGGGCTTCGTCAGGCCGTTGCGGACACTCGGCCTCAGCCTCGACACCAGCGGCACGCAGCCGATGGGCGAGAAGAGTCATCTCGGGCATCGTCCCTGCGAACAGGCCAGCCCGGATCTGCTGGAGCGTCCTCTTCGTCTGGGCCAGATCTCCGCCGAGTTCGGCGCGAAGAACCTTCATCACGAGGATCGGACTGGCGAGAGGATCACTGAGTATGAGCCGTGCCTCGCCGTGCTCGGCCAGAAGACGCCGGCGCAGGTCGTCCGGTACGGAGCTTCCTCCCGGCCCGCACTCGTACAAAGCGTCACCGCAGCCGGAGCAGTGGTAGCCGATGTCCCATTCAAGGCTTTGCCCGACCAGCACCTGAACGCCGACGCACTCCGTCTCCGAGCCGCAGCCCGAACACTGTGCCGGGTACCTGACAGACGCGATCAGCACGACTTGTCCCATCCACTGGCGCGACCTTGACGACCCGGACTCCCGGGCCCCGAGATGAAACGCAAGCTAGCACTCACCCTCTTCAATCCCATTCAGAAATAGGTTAGTTGACAGTCACCCAGAAATGAGGCGGGCGCCCTCCGGCACCCCCGACCAAACCCTGACCAGCCTGCAGCCCAGCCGCCGATCCCGAGGTGCTCCGCCCGCTCGCCCACCCCACCCACTGGATCCCATCTACGTGAGATCAAAGGGGGCCGGGTCGCATCCCTCCCAGATCTGGCGAGAGGCCTCTTCCGGGTACGGCAAGGTCTTCGACTCGATATCCAGGACTCGAGTCAGCTGCCGCTCGGGCCGGTGGGCGGGCCACCCGGGGTCGCCGGCCGTGGCGAAACGGACCCATCCCTGCTGCAGTTCCCAGGAGACCGCCGAGACCTCCGGCGTCGGCTGGTCGCCGAAGAGGTGCCGACCGACGGGGCCGTCCAACGTGCCGAACGCCAGGGGGACGTCGAGGCTGTGGCAGGCGCCCAGAACCCCGCCGGACGCCGAAGCCGCCAGTTGCAGCTCGAAGAGATACGACGTGCCTCCAGCCGCCTGGTTCGCCTGGGCCAGCCACAGTGAGGGCATCCGGAAGAGGGCATCGGAGTACACCAGTTCAAGCAGTTCTTCAGGGGTGGCCTGCGGGTAGGCGGCACGGTAGGCGTCGGCGCCGCCCGGTGCCGGGGCGAACAGATCCAGGGCCGTACAAGCCTCGTCCTCAGTGAAGGTGCCCAGCCGCCCCATCATGACGCTGAACAGCCTGAATTCATCACGGGTGTGGCCGACGAGGAGCTCGATTCCGCCTGTACGGCCGCCGGCCAGCGCCTTCCAGGGCGTTTCGGTGAGCACCACGCCGTCGAGGACCGGGCACACGGCGACACCGATCTGCGAAAGTCGGCCCCACCTCTCGCGGTGGCCGGGAAGGTCAGCGCCGAGGGCGGTGAGCTCGTCGGCCAGGCGCAAGGGGTCGATGCCGGAGAGGGCTTCGGCGTCAGGTGTCGCGCCGACCCGGCCTGCGAGCTCGGCGGCGACCTCTTCCGCCAGCGCCCGGGTGCACAGCGTTCCCGGAACCGAGTGCACGATGGCCCTGCGGAACAACCCCTGCGCCCGCTTCATCGTCAGCAGGGCCGCGATCGACCCCGCCCCGGCGGACTGTCCCGCCACCGTGACCTGGTCAGGGTCTCCGCCGAAAGCGGCGATGTTGCGCTGTACCCATTCCAAGGCCGCGAGTTGGTCGAGAAACCCGCGATTGGCCGGGGCGCCCTCAAGAAGAACGAAACCCTCGGCTGCCACCCGGTAGTTGATGCTCACCACGACCAGGCCCGCGCTGGTCAGGGCCGCGGGGTCGTACATCGGATCGCTGGCGGTCCCCGCGATGTAGGCACCACCGTGGATCCACACCAGCACGGGCAACCGGGCCATCCCCAGGGCCGGGGTACTGACATTGAGCGTGAGCCAGTCGTTCCCGACTGAGCTCTCGGCCGTTGGTCCCGCCTGCGGAGCCACGGGGCCGAACTCGGTCGCCTGCCTCGTCCCGTCCCATCCTTTGACTGGGGCAGGAGCCTGAAAGCGCAGCGGCCCGATCGGCGGTTGGGCATAGGGGATGCCACGGAATACCGCATGCTCGCCTCGCCAGCACCCTTCGACGAGACCCTCTGCTGTCCGTGCTCTTGGTTGTTCGGACATGTCACACCCTTCCCCACGAACGGACTCCCAACTTTTACCGGTCAGATGTAATATGTCAATCGTATTGAAAAGAGGTCAACGATGCCCAAGCAGGTGGATCACCGTGAACGCCGCGAGACGATCGCCCGAGCACTGTGGCGCGTAGTGGAGCAACGCGGCATCGCGCACGCGAGCGTCCGCGAGGTAGCCCAGGAAGCGGGCATCTCCCACGGCGCGGTGCAGCACTACTTCGCCACCCGAGAAGAGATGCTGGTCTTCGCCATGGACTTCGCGTCCGAACAGACTTCACTGCGCGTCGCCGAAAGAATCAGAGAAATCGGCAGCCCACCACACCCCCGCGACATGCTCCGCGTGATGCTTACGGAGATGCTCCCTCTGCATCCCGACGCACGCGCGACGAGCCGGATGAGCGCCGCCTACGTCCTGGAGGCACTGCACAACGCGAACATCCATACACGCACGCGCGACGGGTTGGCTCACGGCCGCGACCTCATCGAGCAGATCGTCCGCCAGGCAATCACCGATGACCACATCAGCCCCGACCGCGACCCGGCGACAGAGACCAACCTGCTCCTGGCACTCACCGGCCTGACCCCGCTCATCGAACTCGACGTGATCGAGCCCCAAGAAGCCCTCACCGCCGTCGACCAGCACCTCGACCAGCTGTTCACCAACAGGACCAGACCACACCCAGCCGCCGACGCGTAGATGGTCCAGGGCTTTGTAGATGTAGACGTGTTCCACGGGTGATGCGGTTGAGGACCAGGCCGAGGACGCCGAGCTGGTCTTCCATGCCTTGTAGTAGCGCCGGCAGATTTCGTCCTCGCAACCATGGAAGACCTTGCCGGCCTGGCTGTACCAGGCGGGGGCCCGCGCCCTGGATTCCGTCGTCAAATATCACGCCCGTGCCGGCGGATAACACGGCGACCTGCAGTTGCCCAGCCTGCGTTCTCAATGGACTCGGCATGGCGGATGACCGCAAGTACCATGGGCGCGCATTCCTGTCCGTGTGTGCTGCAACACCACGGTTGTTCCCGGTTTTCGAGCGCGTCCCGCTCCAAGAGAGAGAGGTCAGCAGTGAGCACGCGGGAACTCATCAAAGCCCGCACCGCCGACGGCGGCGGCGCGGTGTGGTGCTCGCACGACGGTAGCCCGTTCAAGCGCACCGGCGGCGGCCCGGAACTGATCTCGGAAGCCCAGTTGCAGCAGCCACGTGCCAAGGTCGGCTGTCGGGCGCCCGAACAGGTCGAGAGCGTCGGCCTCGACACCGGCAGTCGGTACTGCCTCCGGGCACGGCATCGGCGCCGCCACCCGCGTCTCCGGCCAGCTACACACACGTCAACTACCGTTTCCGGGACCACCTGGAGGCCATCCAGCGAAGCCCGGAAGGCCGATCCCCGGCCGGATCCCACAGCTGCACGGCCCACACAGCCGCTGGGCGTTCCGCAGCCTTGTCCTGCCCGGAACCTCAGGAGCCGCCCACCAGCTGTAAGTTCCGTACGCTGCCGAGCTGCTGGCCGGATCGGCGACATGGACCGTAATGGCCTGCGCGACGCGGCGGTGATGGGCGGCACGACGAAGGAGCGCGTCGGGCAAGCCCTCGCTCTGGCGTGCGCGGGGTCGGCCGCGGCTGCCTGCGGTGGTGGCAGAGAAAGCGATCTGGGTGGCACAGGAGTGCGCCCAGGAGGGAAGACGTGCTCGTGAACGAACTCGGCACCACGTCTGATACTCCTCTTCCACCGCCGCCCGAGCCTGTGGATGCCCCGGGTCCCGCAAAGGGAGACATACCGGGGGTGCCCAACGAGAACCTCGCGAAGCCGGACGTCGGCTGGGAGGGGGTGGAGGAGACAGCAGACGGCGATGCCCCGGAGCCCGAGCACAAAACGGACACGCAGCCCCTGCAGGACTCCGGCAGGTCCGACAGCCTCGGAGAACTGCGGGACGGAGACGCTGCCAAGTACGAGGCACAGACGGAACTCCCTGAAGACGGGGACCCTCCGGCGGATCCGAATATCCCTGAGGAGGCCGAGAGAAAGGCGATCGACGCCCCGCCGACTCAGCCTGAACCGGAGCCCGAGGTCGAGCCGGAGATCGAGCCCGGATCTGGGCCCGATCCCGAACCCGAGACAGAGCCGGAAGCCGAGCCCGAAGTTGAGCCCGAGGAGCCGGCAGCACAGGACCAGCAGGCAGTGAAGCCGGAGGGCATGACCGTCCAAGAGGCGCAGTCGTCCGAGCGGTTTGGCCGGCAAGAGGATGCGGACACACATACACCGAACCCGGACCGCACAGCGGAGGACGAAGCCGCCCCCGAGGCTGGGGCACCCGGGACCGGGAACGGCTGGAGCCCTCAAGACGAGCCGGGCGAAGCCGCCGTGGACATCGTCGAGCAAGCATCGGACGCCGCGAACGAGCCCGTCGCCCTCACATCGTTCGAGGCCGACGCAGATGCCCTGACCGAGGACTTATCCAAGAACCGCGGCCTGACGACGGACACTGCCACAGAGCCCGAGCCATCCGAGCCGGACGACGGGCCCCCCGACACCGACGACGCTTCCGCACAACACGACGACGGTCCTGCCGAGGGCGCATTCATGGACCGGCTGAGAGACCTCGTGGGTGCGGGCCGTCAAGAGGCGGACCGATCCGAACGGCTGGCCGACACGGTCCACCGCCCGGATTTCCAGAATCCGCTCCGAGAAAGGAATGAAATTCCCGACCGCTACGGCACTCCGCTCGATCGCGCCGACGGCACCCGGACACCGCTCTTCCACGGGGTTCCCTCGCGTGAGCAGGCGAAGCAGGGCGCTCTCCGGGACTGCGGCGTCATCGCCACACTTGGTGCTGTGGCCACGCGTCGCCCCGATGCGATACACGCGTGTGTGCAGGAAACCGAGGATGGTAATTACGCCGTCAAGCTGCACGAGACAAAATTCAATACCTCGCTCGGCAGGTACGAGGCCACGGGACATGAAATCAATCTGACCGTGACGTCTGATCTCCCGGTATTCGACGCCAGCCCTGACGAGCCTGCTTATGCCGACTCCGTGAGGACCGGGGCGGCATGGGGACCTATTCTGGAGAAGGCCATCGCAGGAGCCGATCAGACGTGGAACCAGGATCACCGAGACCGGTGGGCCGAGCTGTCCGAGGTACGTAAGGACCCGGAGGTACCCGAGGGGTACGTTCGCCTCGACAAGGGCAGCAGACCCTCCGACCGTGCTGAACTCCTCACCCAACTCACCGGCGAGCCCTCTGTGGTAGAAGATTTCCCGACGCAGTACGATCGCAACGGACGCAGCCCCGACGCGCAACTCATGGGCGATATCCGGCAGCGGCTCGCAGAGGGAAAGCCGATCGTGGTGGGGACGAAGTCGCTGGGCGAAGCCGGTGGTGTTCTGTCCCACGACCTGGAGCCGGAGCATGCGTATGAAGTGACCGCAGTTGACGACCGGGCCAGGATTCACCTGCACAATCCCTGGAACAGCGCCCATCCCGAGCCTTTGACTCTCAAACAGTTCCGGGACAACATACGACCGTACTACAGCACTCTGGAGTGAACCAATGCCTGCTGAGGTTGTTATCAGCCGTGGATCCCCGAGACAGACTGCGATCGCGTTCTTCGGCGTGATCAACGTGGATGCACGTCCCGGGCACCCCCTCACCGTCCGCCTCGTGGTGGAGGATGGCGAGGAGCGCCGCTACACCCTGGAGCCGGGTGACACTTTCCCCGTCCGGGACGAGCGCTGGGAACTCGACCGAGTGGAGAACCCTGCTGACGACTGGAGTGTCTTCATCCGCAAGGTCGAGTAGGCAACCGGGGATAGCTGGTCGGAGGGTCTGACAACAGCCTGACACTGTCGGGGTATTGAAAATCAGGGTCGCTCACGTGATCTGCGTACTGCTGAACAGGTCTGGGGCCTTGACCCCGGATGTTGAACACGTCTATGCGGCTTGGGTCAGGGTAGTTGCTGCTGGTTGGACGGCGTTCTCGTAGGCAATCGGAGACCGCTGACCGACGCGGGAATGCCGGCGCCGGGTGTTGTAGCGGGTCAGCCAGCGGAAGGCGTCGGGCCTGGCCTCACGCTCGCTCGACCAGGCTTTGCGGCCTTTGAGCGTCTCCCTCTTGAAGGCGGCGTTGAAGCTTTCCGCGGAAGCGTTGTCGGCGCTGGACCCGATCGCGCCCATGCTCTGCCGGACCCCAGCTGACCTGCAGAGTTCCGCGAAGGCCCTGCTCGAATA
>NZ_FMBW01000076.1 GCF_900091725.1 Streptomyces sp. DvalAA-43
GCCGGCGGACCACGCTCCGACGGCGAAACCGTTCGCCGAACGGAACGGCGCTCTGCTTGGCTCACCCCATGAGTGATCTCCACATCCGCTGCGCCGACCTCGCCGACATCGACGCCGTACTGCGGTTCTGGCGCGAAGCCGCCGAGGGAACGAGCATCAGCGACGACCACGACGGGGTGACCCGGCTCATCTCCCGGGACCCCGGAGCCCTGCTGCTGGCCGAGCGCGACGGCCGCCTCACGGGGACCGTCATAGCCGGCTTCGACGGCTGGCGATGCTCCGTCTACCGGCTGGCCGTGCACCCCGCCTGCCGCCGGGAAGGCATCGCCACCGCCCTGATGGAAGCGGCGGAACAGCGGTTCCTGGCACTCGGCGGGCGACGGGCCGACGCCATGGTCCTGGAGGCCAACGAACGGGCGCACCACACATGGGCCGCCGGTGGCTACCACCGCGAGGATCGTTGGCGGCGCTGGGTGAAGCCGCTCACGCACTGAGACAATCACCGAGGACCGGATGGCTTTGCCGGTCCTTTACCATGGGTGTTCCGCTGTCCGATCCTTCCGAAAGGTGTGAGCGTCCGCCCATGGGCGAGCCTCCCAGTAGCCGACACCGCCGGCATCGAGCGATCCTCCTGACCCTGCCCGATCATGGGACGGAGGTGAACCGATGACCGAAGTGCTTCTGCTGCTCGTGGCAGTGCTGCTCTCCCTGGCCTGCGGTGCCTTCGTCGCGGCCGAGTTCTCTCTGACGACGATCGAGCGCGGCCAGCTCGAACGGGCCGTCGAGCGGGGCGAGCGGGGCGCGGCGAGCGCCATGAAGGCCGTACGCAGCCTCACCTTCCAGCTTTCGGGCGCTCAGCTCGGCATCACCGTCACCAACCTGGTGGTCGGCATGCTCTCCGAACCGTCCATCGCGAAACTGATCCGCGGCCCGGTGGAGGCGGTGGGTCTGCCGCCGGGCGTGGCGTCCTCGGTGGCCCTCGTCCTGGGCACCGCCCTGTCCACCGTGTTCCTGATGATCGTCGGCGAACTCGTCCCGAAGAACTGGGCCATCTCCTCCCCGCTCGCCGTGGCCCGGACCGTCGCCACGCCGCAGCGGGCCTTCACCGCCGTCTTCCGGCCCTTCATCAGCCACCTCAACAACACCGCCAACCGGATCGTGCGCCGCTTCGGCCTGGAGCCGGCCGAGGAGCTGGCCTCCGCGCGCAGCCCGCAGGAGCTGGCGGCGCTGGCCCGGCACAGTGCCAAGCAAGGCGCGCTGGAGGCGGACACGGCCGAGCTGTTCGTCCGCACGCTGAACCTGGCGGAACTGACGGCGGAGAACGTGATGACTCCCCGGGTCCAGGTCACCGCGCTGGAGGCGCAGGCGACCGCCGAGGACGTCGCGAACGCCACCCGGGCGACGGGCCTGTCCCGCTTCCCCGTATACCGCGGCAGCCTGGACACCGTCATCGGTGTGGTGCACATCAAGGACGTGCTGGCCGTCCCGGCCGAGCAGCGCTCCCGTACCCGCGTCTCGGAGATGCTGCGCCAGCCGCTGCTGGTGCCGGAGACCCTCACGGTGGACCGGCTCCTCGACCGGTTGTCCGGACAGCTCGCCATGGCCGTCGTCATCGACGAGTACGGCGGCACGGCCGGAGTCGTGACGCTGGAGGACATCGTCGAGGAAGTGGTCGGTGAGGTGCGCGACGAGCACGACCCGCACGAGACCGCGGACCTCGCACCGGCCGGCGAGGACACCGACGGACGGACCCTGTGGTCGGCCGACGGCGCCGCCCGCGTCGACCAGCTGAAGACGATCGGACTGCGGGTGCCGGACGGACCGTACGAGACACTCGCCGGGCTCATCGCCACCGAGGTCGGCCGCATCCCCGCCGTGGGTGACACGGTCGAGCTGGCGGGCTGGCGGATCGACGTGGCCGACGCGTCCGGACGCCGCGCCGCACGGGCCCTGCTGCACGCGCCGCTGCCCGGCGACGAGCGGACGGAGGACGCACGATGATCGCCGTCCAGCTCTTCATCGGACTGATGACCCTGGTCGTCAACGCCTTCTTCGTCGGCGCGGAGTTCGCGCTGATCTCCGTACGCCGCAGCCAGATCGAGCCCGCCGCCGAGGCCGGGAACAAGCGGGCGCGAAGCGTCATCTGGGGTCTGGAACACGTGTCGGCGCTGCTCGCGGCGGCGCAGCTCGGCATCACCCTGTGCACGCTGGTGCTCGGTATCGTCGCCGAGCCGGCCATCGCGCACCTGCTGGAGCCGGTCTTCGACACGGTGGGCGTGCCGCACGGACTGATCCATCCGATCTCGTTCGTGATCGCGCTGTCCGTGGCGACGTATCTGCACATGCTCCTCGGCGAGATGGTGCCGAAGAACATCGCCCTGGCCGAGCCCGTCCGTGCCGCGCTGCTGCTCGGACCGCCGCTGGTGGCACTCGCCAGGGCGCTGCGCCCGGTGATCTTCGCGATCAACGCCTTCGCCAACGGGATACTCAAGATCCTTCGGGTCGAGACGAAGGACGAGGTGTCCGCCACGTTCTCCGACGACGAACTGGCCCGGCTGGTGACGGACGCGGGCGACGCCGGGCTGGTCGACGACCGCTCGGCCGAGCGACTGCGTCACGCCCTCGAACTGGGCCGTCGCCCGGTGCGGGATGTGGTGATGCCGGTGGACCGGGTCACGTACGCCAGGATCGGGACCACTCCGGAGCAGCTGGAACGGCTCTCCTACGAGACCGGCTTCTCGCGTTTCCCCGTGATGGACGGCGAGGAGCGGATCCTGGGTTACCTCCATGTGAAGGACGCCCTCGATGCCACGCCGCGCGATGTGCCCTTCCCGGTGACCGCGATGCGCCCCATCGCCCGGGTCCGGGCCGGCACACCGCTCGACGACGTCCTGACCGCGCTGCGGCGCAGCCGTACGCACCTGGCGGCGGTTCTCGACGAGGACGGCCGGCTGGCCGGGATGGTCACCATGGAGGACGTGCTGCGCGAACTGGTGGGACGCCCGAAGGCACGCTGACGGGCGCGGGGCGCGGTACGGATTCCGGCCGCGCCCCTTCCCCGGCAGGGCCGTGACCCCCGGAAGCGGCCGGTCCCACCGCGATACGATCGCATCGCCATGGAAATAAATGCCTCCTACACCAGTCTTGTCGCGGTCGGCGACTCGTTCACCGAGGGCATGTCGGACCTGCTGCCCGACGGTTCGTACCGCGGCTGGGCCGATGTCCTCGCCGGACGGCTCGCCACCCGCACCCCGGGATTCCGCTACGCGAATCTCGCCGTACGGGGCAAGCTGATCGGCCAGATCGTCGACGAGCAGGTCGATGCCGCCGCCGCCATGCGGGCGGATGTCGTCACCCTCGTCGGCGGGCTCAACGACACGCTGCGGCCCAAGTGCGACATGGGCATGGTCCGCGGTCGGCTCGAAGAGGCGGTGGAACGCCTCGCGCCCTCGTGCGAGAAGCTCGTGCTCATGCGGAGCCCGGGGCGCAACGGCCCGGTGATGGAACGCTTCCGTCCGCGGATGGAGGAGCTGTTCTCCCTGGTCGACGACCTGGCGGCCCGGCATGGCGCGGTGGTCGTCGATCTGTACGGAGCCCCGGCGCTGGGTGATCCCCGGCTGTGGGACGTCGACCGGCTCCATCTGACGGCCGACGGACACAGCAGGGTGGCCGAGGCGGTCTGGCAGACGCTGGGGCTGCCGCCGGAGAGCGACTGGCGAACGCCCCTGCCGGCCGCCGTGCCGCCCAAGTGGGCCAGGCGACGCGTCGACGACCTCCGTTTCGCCCGTGAACACCTGGTGCCGTGGATCGGGCGCCGTCTGACCGGCCGCTCCTCCGGAGACGGACGGACGGGGGCCCAGTACAGCTCCGAACTGGGAAGCGCGTTCTGGGTCACCCCCGAGAAGGGCCGCGCCCCCGGACCCGTGGCCACGTGGCGCCGGGTCGACCCGACGCCGCTCCCATAGCGACCCACGAACCGGACCGCATACCGTTCACCGCGGCGTGACCGATCCGCCGGTGCCGTGCGTCGTGGAGTCGCGCCCTTCACGTCTCCGGCTCTCGCATGAGCCGGCAGGCGTGCTCGCGGAAGAGCCGCTTCGGGTGAATTCCCGGCATGTTCCCGCCGGGTGGGTCCCCCTGCGCAGGGGTCCACGCCCACGCTCGGTCGGGACGGACCGCAGCCACCGGGAGATCGCCGTGCACATCCTGCTTGTCGCCAGCGCCTTCAACAGCCTTACCCAGCGTGTCCAGGCGGAGCTGAGCGACCACGGGCACTCCGTCGCCGTGCAGCTCGCACACGCGGAGGACGCGGTCCGGGAAGCCGTCCGCCGGGAGTGTCCGGACCTTGTGGTGGCGCCGTACCTGAAGACCGCGATCCCGAGGGACGTCTGGTCGGTCCGCACCTGTCTCGTCGTCCATCCGGGGCCGGTCGGCGACCGCGGGCCCTCCTCGCTGGACTGGGCCGTCCACGAGGGAGCGGACCACTGGGGCGTCACGGTGCTCCAGGCGAACGCGGAGATGGACGCGGGCGACATCTGGGCGTCCGTGACCTGTCCGCTGCCCCCGGTGGGCAAGAGCGACCTGTACCGCAACGAGATCTCGGACGCCGCCATGGAGGCGGTGCTTCTGGCGGTCGGACGTGTCGCGTCGGGGACGTACGCCCCGGCGCCGCAGGCCTCCGGCGCCGGGGAAGGCTGCCGCCCCCTGTTCCGGCAGTCCCTGCGCCGCATCGACTGGCGGTCGGACTCCACCGCGGCGGTGGTCCGCAAGCTCAGGGCGGCGGACTCCCAGCCCGGTGTGCTCGACGAGTTGCTGGGCGGTGATTGGTTCCTGCACGGCGGGTATGCCGAGTCCCGGCTGGGCGGGCGTCCGGGGGACGTGGTGGCCACCCGGGACGGCGCGATCTGCCGGGCGACCACCGACGGCGCGGTGTGGATTCCCGAGCTGCGGCCACGGCGGGCGCCGGGCGGCCCGGCCACCTTCAAACTCCCCGCCACCTCGGCGCTGGCCGGGCGGCTGTCCGCCGTACCCGAGCGGCCGGCTCCGCTGCTCCGGAGCGGGGACGACGACACCTGGTGCGAGATCGGCTACCGGGAGGAGGCCGGGACCGGCTTCCTGTCGTTCTCGTTCCGGGGCGGCGCGATGAGCACGGTGCAGTGTCAACGCCTGCTGCGTGCCTACCGGTTCGCCTGCTCCCGGCCCACCTCGGTGCTGGTCGTCGGCGGCGGCCGGGACTTCTTCTCCAACGGCATCCACCTCAACGTGATCGAGGCGGCGGCCGATCCCGGCGCCGAGTCCTGGGCCAACATCAATGCCATGGACGATCTGGTGGAGGCGGTGCTGACCACCACGGACCGCCTCGTCGTCGCCGCCCTGGCCGGGAACGCCGCGGCGGGCGGGGTGATGCTGGCCCTCGCCGCCGACGAGGTGTGGTGCAGGGCGGGCGCGGTGTTCAATCCGCACTACCGCCTGATGGGGCTGTACGGATCGGAGTACTGGACGTACACACTGCCGCGGCGGGTGGGCGTAGCGGCGGCCGACCGGCTCACGCGGGACGCCCTGCCGGTCAGCTCCACCGCGGCCCACCGGCTCGGGCTGGTCGACAGGGTGATCCCGTGCGCCCCTGGGTCGTTCGCATCGGAGGTCGGCGTCCTGGCGTCCCGCCTGGCAGCCCTGCCCGCGACGCAGTCCCGGATCCACGCGAAGAAGGAGGAGCGGGACCGGGTCGACCTGGCCCCGTACCGGGAGGCCGAACTCGCCCGTATGCACCGCATCTTCGCGGATCCGCACCACCCGTACCACGGGCTGCGCCGGGCCTTCGTCCGCAAGGAGCGCCCCGCGACCGGCACCGCGGTCCCGCGGCCCCCGGTCCCCCGGGGCTGACCGCGGTCCGGCGGCGGGGCGGCTACCGCTGCTCCGCCAGCCAGTCGTACCAGTGGGCCAGGCCCTCGCCGGTGGTCGCGGAGACCGTCAGCACGCGCACGTCCGGGTTCACCGAGCGCGCGTGCCGCTCGCACTGCTCCACGTCGAAGTCGACATGGGGCAGGAGATCGGACTTGTTGATCAGGATCAGGTCGGCGGCGGCGAACATGTACGGGTACTTCAACGGCTTGTCCGTGCCCTCGGTGACCGAGATGATCACGACCTTGCTGCGTTCCCCCAGGTCGAACAGGGCGGGGCAGACCAGGTTCCCTACGTTCTCCACCATGAGCAGCGAACCCTCGGCCGGGGACAGCGCCGTGAGGGCGTCCCGCATCATCTCCGCGTCGAGGTGGCACCCCGCCCCCGTGTTCACCTGCACCACGGCGCAGCCCGTACGCCTGATCCGGTCGGCGTCGAGCCTCGTCTCCTGATCACCCTCGACGACGGCCACCGGCCGACGTCCGCCGAGGTCGGTGACGGCGCGTTCCAACAGGGTCGTCTTGCCTGCGCCCGGCGAGCTCATCAGGTTCACGGCCACGACGCCGCGGTCGCTCATCCACGTCCGGTTGCGCTCCGCGAGCAGGTCGTTCTTGGCGAGTACCTTCTGCTCGATGGTGACGGTCCCACCGGCTCCACCCGGCCGAAGACGCCCATGCGGATGAGGGTGCGGATCCGGATGCGGATGTCCGTGGTCCGGTGCACCATCCTCCCTCAGCATCACGATCCTGGTCCCGCCGGACTCCTCGGCACAGCCGCAGGTACCGCACATGGTTCAGCCCACTTCCATGGAGACGATCTGCAGTTCCTGTCCCGATGTGATCTCCACATCCGCGCTGCCGCAGGGACACAGCAGAATCAGGTCGGTCAAGGTGAATGCGACGGCGCAGGTGCGGCAGCGGCCGGCGCCGGGCGGCTGGTCGATCTCCAACCGCGCGCCCTCGGCGGCCGTTCCCTCCGTGACCAGGCCGAAGCAGAACCGCATCGAGTCGGGCACCACTGCCGTGAGCACGCCGACGCGGACGCGGACCGACCGGATGGGACGTCCCCCGGCGCGTGCGCACACCGAGTCGACGACGCTCTGTGTGATGGCCAGCTCGTGCACCGGTGCTCGTCCTTCCGCGGGTGACTCCGACCGTAGGGCCACGGGAGGACCGGGGCGCCGTCCGACGGGACCGGTCCCCCGCGCGGATCACCCGAGCGGTCGACCGCATGCCGTCATTCGGGCCCCGGTGACAGGGCGGAGCGGCGAATTCCCCTGTTGCCGGGGCTCGCGAATCGAGGCGTGATGGTAGCAATGTGCGCATACCCACCTGTGGGGGCCGATGGCCGGAAGGCCGTCATTCTGAAAGGCGGCACTGCCATGCCGACAGAGGAAGCGGTAAAGGCGGAGGACACACTGATCCATGTCCTGTGGATCAACGCAGGACTGAGCTGTGACGGCGATTCCGTCTCCCTGACCGCCGCCACGCAGCCGAGCATCGAGGAGATTGCGCTCGGTGCCCTGCCGGGGCTTCCACAGGTCGCCGTCCACTGGCCGCTCATCGATTTCGAATGCGGTCCGAACGGCGGCGCGGACGATTTTCTCGAATGGTTCTTCAAGGCCGACCGGGGAGAACTGGAACCGTTTGTTCTCGTGGTCGAGGGATCCATTCCGAACGAGCAGCTGCATGACGAGGGTTACTGGTGCGGGTTCGGCAACGACCCCGCCACCGGCCAGCCGATGACGACCAGCGAGTGGCTCGACCGGCTGGCTCCGAAGGCGACGGCGGTCGTCGCGGTCGGCACCTGCGCGACGTACGGCGGCATCCACGCCATGGCGGGGAACCCGACCGGCGCAATGGGGGTTCCCGATTACCTGGGCTGGGACTGGAAGTCCAAGGCCGATATCCCGATCGTGTGTGTCCCCGGGTGCCCGATCCAGCCGGACAACCTCTCGGAGACGCTCACCTACCTGCTCTACATGGCCACCGGCCAGGCGCCGATGATCCCGCTCGACGACGCGCTGCGGCCGACGTGGCTGTTCGGGTCGACGGTCCACGAGGGCTGTGACCGGGCCGGGTACTACGAGCAGGCCGACTTCGCGACGGAGTACGGCTCGCCGAAGTGCATCGTCAAACTGGGCTGCTGGGGCCCCGCGGTCAAGTGCAACGTGCCCAAGCGCGGCTGGATGAACGGCATCGGCGGCTGCCCCAATGTCGGCGGCATCTGCATCGGCTGCACCATGCCCGGGTTCCCGGACAAGTTCATGCCGTTCATGGACGAGCCCCCCGGCGGAAAGCTCTCGACCAACGCGGTCGGGCCGTACGGATCGACGATCCGGCGGCTGCGCCGACTCACCACCCACGCCCTGGACCGCGAACCGAAATGGCGCAGGCCCGGCAGGAAACTCACGACGGGCGCCACACGCACCTGGTGAGTGACCGCGTACATCACCTCAACGGACAGAAAGAAGAGGCGGCCAATGACCGCGACGCAGCACAAGGGTGCCGGAGGCGGCCAGGGCAAGAACGACCTGGTCGAAATGGCGTGGGATCCCATTACCCGGATCGTCGGCAGCCTGGGGATCTACACGAAGATCGACTTCAAGCAGAAGGTGGTGGCCGAGTGCCACAGCACCAGCTCCATCTTCCGGGGCTATTCGGTCTTCATGAAGGGAAAGGACCCGCGGGACGCGCACTTCATCACGAGTCGCATCTGCGGAATCTGTGGTGACAACCACGCCACGTGTTCCTGTTACGCGCAGAACATGGCGTACGGGGTGAAGCCGCCGCACCTCGGTGAATGGATCGTGAATCTCGGCGAGGCCGCGGAGTACATGTTCGACCACAACATCTTCCAGGAGAACCTGGTCGGGGTCGACTACTGCGAGAAGATGGTCGCGGAGACCAACCCCGGCGTGCTGGAACAGGCCAACCGCACCCCTTCCCCGCACGCCGACGCACACGGGTACCGGACGATCGGCGACATCATGCGGTCGCTGAATCCGTTCACCGGCGAGTTCTACCGCGAGGCGCTCCAGGTCAGCCGGATGACCCGGGAGATGTTCTGCCTGATGGAGGGCCGGCACGTCCACCCCTCCACGCTCTATCCCGGCGGGGTCGGCACCGTGGCGACCATCCAGCTGATGACGGACTACATCACCCGCCTCCAGCGGTACGTCGAGTTCATGAAGAAGGTCGTGCCGATGCACGACGATCTCTTCGACTTCTTCTACGAGGCCCTGCCGGGGTACGAGCAGGTCGGCAACCGGCGGATCCTGCTGGGCTGCTGGGGCTCCTTCCAGGACCCCGAGCACTGCAACTTCGCGTACAAGGACATGACCGACTGGGGCCGGAAGATGTACGTCACCCCCGGTGTCGTCGTCGACGGGAAGCTGGTCACCACCGACCTGGTGAAGATCAACCTCGGCATCCGGATCCTGCTCGGTTCGTCGTACTACAACGACTGGGACGAGCAGGAGACGTTCGTCTCCCACGACCCCCTCGGCAATCCGGTCGACCGGCGCCACCCCTGGAACCAGCACACCAACCCGCAGCCGCAGAAGCGGGACCTGGACGACAAGTACAGCTGGGTCATGTCACCCCGGTGGTTCGACGGCAAGGACTACCTGGCGCTCGACACGGGCGGCGGGCCGCTCGCGCGGCTGTGGACCACCGCGCTGGCCGGTCTGGTCGACATCGGCTACATCCAGGCCACCGGCCACAGCGTCAGGATCAACCTCCCCAAGACCGCCCTCAAGGGGCCGGTGGAGCTGGAGTGGCACGTTCCGAAATGGAGCAACACCATCGAGCGCAACCGGGCGCGCAGTTACTTCCAGGCCTACGCGGCCGCCTGCGCCCTGCACTTCGCGGAGAAGGCGCTCGTGGAGATCCGCTCCGGGAACACCAAGACCTGGGAGAAGTTCGAGGTGCCCGAGGAGGGCGTGGGCTGCGGGTTCACCGAGGCGGTGCGGGGCGTCCTCTCGCACCACATGGTGATCCGGGACGGCAAGATCGCCAACTACCACCCGTACCCGCCCACTCCATGGAACGCCAGCCCCCGCGACACCTACGGCACACCCGGCCCCTACGAGGACGCCGTGCAGGGCCAGCCGATCTTCGAGGAGAACGACCGGGAGCACTTCAAGGGAATCGACATCATGCGCACGGTGCGCAGCTTCGACCCCTGTCTGCCCTGCGGTGTGCACATGTACCTCGGCGAGGGCAAGAAGCTGGAGCTCCTGCACTCCCCCACCCAGTCCGCGGGCAGTGAGTGATGGCGCAGCAGGATTCCCCGGCCGTGCCCGACTGGCGGACAGCCGGTGAACGCATCGACACCCTGATCGCCGCCAGCGGCTCGGGCGGCGCGGTCGCCCGCGAGCGCAGCGAGGAACTGGTCCGGGTCGTCGCCGACTTCTACGGTGCCGGGCTGGAACGGCTGCTCGACCTCGTGCACGAGCAGGGGCGGCTGGACGACGACGTCCTGGCCGCCCTGGCCGACGACGAGCTGGTGTCCGGCGTCCTGCTGGTGCACGGGCTGCATCCGTACGGCGTGGAGACCCGGGTCGAGCGGGCGCTGGAGAGCGTACGACCGTATCTGGGGTCGCACGGCGGCGATGTGGAGCTGCTGGCCGTCACCGACGAGGGCACCGTCCGGTTGAGGCTGCTGGGCAGTTGTGACGGATGCCCGTCGTCCTCGGTCACGCTCAAGCTGGCCGTGCAGGGCGCGGTGGAGGCGGCGGCGCCGGAGATCACCTCGATCGAGGTCGAGACCGCGGCCGACGAGGATGCCGGGGCAACGGGGCCGCTGGTACCGGTGGACTCGCTGTTCGCCCGGCTGCACGTGGAGTCAGGGCCGCACACGGAGTCCGGGACGGCCGGCGACGGCGCGTCGTGGGAGGTCGTGCCGGAGCTGTCGGGGCTGGAGTCCGGCGCCGTGGCCCGGTTCGATGTCGGCAGGATGCCGGTGGTGGCCTGCCGGGTGGGCACGGATCTCTTCGCCTTCGAGGACCGGTGCGCGCGCTGCGAGCGGCCGTTCGAGGGTGCCACGGTGGCGCGGCGGCTGGGTGGTCCGTCCGGGGACGCGATCCTGCGGTGCGCCGGGTGCCGTGCGCACTACGACGTGCGGCGGGCCGGGATCTGCCTCGACGTGGACGGTCTGCACCTGGCCCCGCTGCCCCTGCTCTCGGACGGTGCCGTGGTCTCGGTTTCGGTCCCCTCGGCGGTGGCGCCGTGATCGCCGCCGGCCGTTCCGCCTCGCCGGCCTCCACCCTGCTGCGGCTCACCCGCGACCGGCCGCGCCCGCCCGCCGGTGAGCGCTGCGAGATGTGCGCGGAACCGATCGGCGAGAGCCACCCCCATGTGGTGAATCTCGACAGCCGCGCCCTGATGTGCGGGTGCCGGGCCTGCTATCTGCTGTTCACCGACGAGAACGCGGAGCTGCGCTACCGGGCGGTCCCCGAGCGCTATCTGTACTTCGCCGGGCTGACCGTGGACGGGCGCGCCTGGGACGAGTTGCAGATTCCCGTGGGGCTCGCCTTCCTGTTCCGCAACTCCGTCCAGGACCGGATGGTCGCGTTCTACCCCGGGCCCGCCGGGGCCACCGAGTCGGAACTGCCGCTGGACGCCTGGGCGTCCGTCGTCGAGTCGAGCCCGGAACTCGCCGTGCTGCGTCCGGACGTGGAGGCGCTGCTGATCCGGCGTACGGCGGAGGGCGAGGGGTCGTGCCATCTGGTGCCGATCGACGCCTGTTACGAGCTGGTGGGGCAACTGCGCCGACTGTGGCGCGGGTTCGACGGTGGCACCGAGGCCCGTGGAGCGATGGACGGTTTCTTCGCGCGGGTGGCGGACCGCAGCCGGCCCGCCGCGGGGATCGGGGCGCCGTGAACGACTTCGCGTTCTCCGTGCTCGACGTCGTCGCCGAGCCGTACGCGGCCGCTCCGCAGCTGACCGCGCGGCTGCGGATCGAGGAGCGGACGGGCCGGCGGATCCACGCCATCGCGCTGCACTGCCAGGTCCGTATCGAACCGCAGCGGCGCCATTACGACGAGGCCGAACAGAGCGGTCTGGTGGCGCTGTTCGGCGGCCGGCACCGCTGGACGGACACCCTGAGGCCGTTCCAGTGGATGAGCTGCGACACCACCGTGCAGGGGTTCAGCGGTGCGACCGAGGTCGATCTCGCCCTGCCCTGCACCTACGACTTCGACGTGATCGGTTCCCGCTATCTGCACGCCCTGGGCGAGGGGTCGGTGCCCCTCGCCCTGATGTTCTCCGGCACGGTCTTCACCCGTGGCAGCAAGGGCTTCGGGGTCGAGCAGGTGCCGTGGGACTGCGAGGCCCGGCACCCGATGCCCGTCGAGGTGTGGCGGAGCATGGTGGCGGCGCACTACCCGAACACCGGATGGGTCCGGCTGGACCACGAGGTGCTGGCGCGCTTCGCGGACTTCCGGGCCCGGCGCGGGCTGATCAGCTGGGACGAGACGGTCCAGGCCCTCCTGGCCGAGCACGACGAGGTGGTCCGGTGAGTCTTGACCAGGTGCGTTCGATCGCCGATGCCGTCCTGTACGAGGGGTACCTCCTGTACCCGTACCGGGCGAGCTCGCACAAGAACCGGTCCCGCTGGCAGTTCGGGGTCCTCGGTCCGCCGCGGGCCACGGCTGCGAGTTTCGGCGAGGAGCCGGAGATGGAGATGCAGTGCCTGCTGGCACCGCACGACGGACCGGCCGCCGTCACCGTGCATCTGCGCTTCCTCCAGCTCCAGGTCCGCGAAGTGCGCAGCACGGGCGAGGACGGGGTAGACGTACCGGTCGGGCAGCTCATCGTCGACGGGGTGCCGGTGATGTCCTGGGACGAGGCCGTCGAGCGTGAAGTCGTCCTGACCGCCCTGCCGTTGGACGAGGCGGCGGACGCCGTCCACGAGGTCCCGGGCGGCGAGGAAACCGAGCCGGTGACCGACGCGCGGGGCGCGGTGGTGGGACGGATCGTGCGGCGGCGGTTGCCGTTGGCGGTCCGGGTCCGCACGCGGGCCGTCGTCGACGACGGGTATGTACGCCTCTCGGTGGCGGTGCGCAACGAGCATCCGGAGCCCGTGGCGACCAAGGACGCCGCGATCCGGTCCTCGCTGATCGGCGCGCATGTGCTGCTGCGGGCGCACGACGCCGGGTTCGTCTCGCTGCTCGAACCGCCCGCCGGGGCGGCAGCGGCCGCGGACCGGTGCCGGCAGCACAGGTGCTGGCCCGTGCTGGCCGGACCGAAGGGGACGACCGACACCCTGCTCTGCGCGCCGATCATCCTGTACGACTACCCGGAGGTCGCCGAGCAGAGCCCCGGCGCGCTGTTCGACTCGACCGAGATCGACGAGATCCTGACCCTCCGCGTGATGACCATGACGGAGGAGGAGAAGGCGGAGGCCAGGGCCACCGATCCCCGGGCCCGGGAGATCATCGACCGGTGCGACGGCATGTCGCCCGCCGATCTCCAGCAACTGCACGGCCTGCTGCGCGACCCGCACGCGCCGGGGCCCGCGACTCCCATGGGCCCGGTGGCCGATGTCCGGGACGTGGAGCCCGCCGCCTTCGACACTGCGGGCGCCCCCTGGTGGGACCCGGCGGCCGACGCCTCGGTACGGCCCGGGAGCGACGCGGTCGTGATCGACGGGGTCCGGGTGGCCAAGGACAGCCTGGTCCGCGTCCACCCCTCCCGGCGGGCGGACGCGCAGGATCTGTTCTTCGCCGGACAGGTGGCCCGGGTGACCGCGGTCCTCTCGGACGTGGACGGTGGTACGCACATCGCCCTGGTCCTCGTCGACGACCCCGCGTCGGACCTGCATGACTGGTACGGCCGCTACTTCTACTTCGCGCCCGACGAGCTGACACCCCTGAGCGCCGAGGAGACGGCGCTGCACCGAGAGGAGAACCGATCGTGAAGACCCTGGGCATCATCACCGCCGGAGCGGCCGCGGCCGTGGCGGTCGTCGCCGTGGCGGTCGGGATCAGGTCGATCCCCGACATCCGCCGCTATCTGCGCATCCGTTCGATGTGAACCCCGATCCGACTGAAGTGAGTGAGGAGCACCCCATGGCTGAGACACCGGAGAAGAACAGCGGCGTCGAGGAGGAGCCGCAGAAGGAACGGGGCCCGAAGGGATCCCGTGACACCGGCTCGGACCGGCCGTCGGGCGGCCCGGCGGACCGCCCCTCGGGCACCTCGGACGAACGCTCCGACACCTCCGTGCACCCGGAGAAGACCCAGGACCCGGATTCACCCGACCTCCCGTCCGGGGGCGGCTGAGCCGAGGATGACGACGGAACCCGACATGGCTGCCCGGGTGCTGGTCGCGGGCATCGGCAATCTCTTTCTCGGCGACG
This sequence comes from Streptomyces sp. DvalAA-43, assembly GCF_900091725.1. GTDB lineage: Bacteria > Actinomycetota > Actinomycetes > Streptomycetales > Streptomycetaceae > Streptomyces > Streptomyces pulveraceus. The sequence continues at coordinate 14,266 of NZ_FMBW01000076.1, forward strand.
ACGGCTTCGGCCCGGAGGTGGTGCGCCGACTGGCCCGCGACGGAGGGATGCCCCCGCAGGTCCGGCTGGTGGACTACGGCATCCGCGGCATGCATCTCGCGTACGACCTGCTCGACGGGTATGACGCGCTGGTTCTGGTCGACGCGTATCCGGGGGGCGGCGCCCCCGGGGAGATGACGGTGCTCCACATCGGCATGGAGGACCTCGGATCGGGTGAATTCGATGCACATGGGATGAATCCGGTTGCTGTCCTGGCAAATCTGGGTCAACTGGGCGGTACGCTGCCGCTCACCTACCTCGTCGGCTGCACACCCGCCGGGGTCGGGGAAGGCATCGGGCTCAGCGAAGCAGTCGACAGCGTGGTGCCCGAGGCGATGCAGGCAGTGCACACCCTGGTCCGGCAGCTCGTGCCGTCCGTACCGACCGTGTCCGTGAACAGCACCGAACCGCGGAGATCCTGATCATGTGCCTAGGCATTCCTGGCCGCGTCGTGGAGATCGTGGACGGGTATGCGGGCCAGCTGGCTCTGGTGGACGTGGAGGGCGCCAGGCGCCGCGTCAATATCGGCATGCTCGACGAGGCGCCCGGTCGTGACGACTGGGTGCTTCTCCACATGGGCTTCGCCGTCGAGCTCATCGACCGGGCGAAGGCCCGGGAGGCCCTGTCGGGGCTGGAGATGATGGGCCGCGGCCGCGAGCAGCGGGTCCGGCGCAGATTCGAGGTGCGCGGCGTCGTGCAGGGTGTGGGCTTCCGGCCCTTCGTCTATGTCACCGCCTCGGAGCTGCTGCTCACGGGCTCGGTGACGAACACCGGCGACGGGGTGCTGGCCGAGGTCGAGGGCACGGCCGGGGCCGTGGAGGAGTTCGGCCGTCGGCTGCGCTGCGACGCCCCTCCGCTCGCGGTCGTCGAGGACGTGCGGACGAGCGAACAGCCGACGCGCGGCGGTACGGGCTTCACCATCGAGCGGTCCAGCGCGTCCGACCGGGCCAGGACGCTGGTCTCGCCCGACATCGCCACCTGCCGGGACTGCCTGGACGAACTGGGCGATCCGTCGAACCGGCGCCACCGCCACCCCTTCATCACGTGCACCCACTGCGGCCCCCGGTTCACGATCGTCACCGGTCTCCCGTACGACCGGGCCGCCACCACGATGGCGGACTTCGAGATGTGCGGGGCCTGCCGGGCGGAGTACGAGGACCCGCTCGACCGGCGCTTCCACGCCCAGCCGATCGCCTGTCACGACTGCGGACCGCGGCTCGAACTCGTCGGCAAGCAGGGCGTGGCCCCGTCGCACCACGAGGACGCGCTGCGGACCGCGCGGAAACTTCTCGCCGAGGGCGGAATCATCGCGGTCAAGGGCCTCGGCGGCTACCACCTGGTGTGCGACGCCCGCGACGACGCGGCCGTGGCGGAGCTGCGCCGGCGCAAGCGGCGCGGTGGCAAACCGTTCGCGGTGATGGTGCCGGGCCTCGACGTCGCGCGTGAGCTGGTGAGTCTCACGGCGGACGAGGAGGAGCTCCTGAGCGGTGGGCGCCGGCCGATCGTCCTCCTCCCCCGGCACGCCGCCCGGCACGGGGTGGGGGTGTCCGACGCCGTGGCGCCCGGCAGCCCCCACCTCGGACTGCTGCTGCCGTACACCCCGTTGCACGTCCTCCTCTTCGGCATCGGTGACGACCCGCCGGGCCCGGACGCGCTCGTGATGACGTCGGCCAATCTGTCGGGTGAGCCGATCGTCACCGACGACGGCGACGCGCTGACCGCCCTGGCACCGCTGGTCGATGCCTGGCTGCGGCACGACCGGCGCATCCATGTGCCGTGCGACGACTCCGTCAGCCGCTGGGCCGCCGGTGCGGAACTGCCGCTGCGCCGCTCGCGCGGATACGCCCCGCTGCCGATCGCACTGCCCTTCGACGTGCCCCCGACACTCGCCGTGGGCGCCGACCTGAAGAACACCTGTGCGCTGGCCGAGGGCCGCTACGCCTGGCTGAGCCAGCACATCGGCGACATGGACGACCTGTCCACGGTCGACGCCCTGACCCGGACCGAGAAGCATCTGGAGGACCTCACCGGGGTGGCGCCCGCCCGGCTGGTGGCCGACCGCCATCCCGGTTACCACTCCGGCGACTGGGCTCGCGCCCACGCGGCCGGGCGGCCGGTCCGCACCGTGCAGCACCACCACGCGCACATCGCGTCCGTGATGGCGGAGCACGGCCTGGGCGCGGACGAGCGCGTGATCGGCATCGCCTTCGACGGCACCGGCCACGGCACCGACGGGGCGGCCTGGGGCGGTGAGGTCCTGGTGGCCGGCTACGCCTCGTTCAGCAGGGCCGCGCACCTGCGTTACGTACCGCTGGCCGGGGGCGATGCGAGTGTGCTGCGGCCGTACCGGATGGCCCTCGCCCATCTGTACGCGGCCGGCATCCCCTGGGACGAGGACCTGCCTGCGGTCCGTGCCTGCCCACCCGCCGAACGCGACGTGCTGGCCCATCAGTTCGCGACCGGGTTCGGCTGTGTGCCCACGTCGGGCATGGGACGGCTCTTCGACGCGGTCGCGTCCCTGGCCGGCGTCCGGCACGTGGTGGCGTACGAGGCGGAGGCGGCCATGGAACTGGAGGGGCTGGCCCGTACCTCGGCAGCCGGCCCCGCGACGTCCGAGGGCGGCTACCGCTTCGCCATCCGGCCCGGGAAGGGGGAGGAACCCGCCGTCGCGGATCCGGGCCCGGTCGTCCGGGCCGTGGTGTCCGATGTACGGGACGGCGTTCCGGCCGGGCTGATCGCCGCACGTTTCCACGCCGCCGTCGCCGCTCTGACCGCCCGCCTCGCTGACCTCTGCCGCACACATACCGGCCTGTCCACCGTGGCGCTGGGCGGCGGTGTCTTCCAGAACGCCGTACTGCTCGATGCGACGCAACGCGGCCTGACCGAAAGAGACTTCACCGTCCTTCGGCCGCGTCTGCTCCCGCCCAACGACGGCGGGATCGCCCTCGGCCAGCTCATGATCGCCGCATCGGGCTGACCCCACCGCACGACCGTACCGCCGTACCTCAAGAGGTATCCACAGAGGAGAGGGACCATGTGTCTGGCTGTTCCGGGGCGAGTCCTCAGTACCGCCGAAGTCGACGGCACCGTGATGGCCGAGGTCGACTTCGGCGGGGTGCACAAGGAGGTGTGCCTCCAGTACATCCCCGATGTGACGGTCGGTGAGTACGTCATCGTGCACGTCGGATTCGCCATTCAGCGCCTCGACGAACGGTCGGCCCTGAACACCCTCGCCGACTTCGAGCGGCTCGGCATCCTGGCCGAGGAGTTCGGGGACGGCCTCGAACGCGCAGCTCAGCAGAGTACCTCCCCAGAAGGAGCCGTCCGGTGAAGTACCTCGACGAGTTCAGCGACCCCGATGTCGCGAAGAAGCTGATCGACCGGATCCACGCGGCCACCACGCAGAAGTGGGCGCTGATGGAGGTCTGCGGCGGACAGACCCACTCGATCATCCGGCACGGCATCGACCAACTGCTGCCGGACAGTGTGGAGATGATCCATGGACCGGGGTGCCCCGTCTGCGTCACCCCGCTGGAGGCCATCGACCGGGCGCTGGCGATCGCCGCGCGCCCCGGCGTCATCTTCTGCTCGTTCGGCGACATGCTGCGCGTGCCCGGCAGCAGCCGGGACCTGTTCTCCGTCAGGAGCGCGGGCGGCGACGTACGCGTGGTGTACTCGCCCCTCGACGCGCTGAAGATCGCCCGGGACAATCCCGACCGCGAAGTGGTCTTCTTCGGGATCGGGTTCGAGACCACCGCCCCCGCGAACGCCATGACGGTGTACCAGGCCCAGCGGCTCGGGGTGCGCAACTTCTCCCTCCTGGTGTCCCATGTGCTGGTGCCGCCCGCGATCGCCGCGATCATGGAGTCCTCGACGTGCCGGGTGCAGGCGTTCCTCGCCGCAGGCCATGTGTGCAGCGTGATGGGGACGGCCGAGTACCCGCCGCTGGCCCGGAAGTACAAGGTGCCGATCGTGGTCACCGGCTTCGAGCCACTGGACATCCTCGAAGGGGTCCGCCGGACCGTCGTCCAGCTGGAAGAGGGCCGGTACGAGGTGGAGAACGCCTATCCCAGGGCCGTGCGCGAGGAGGGCAATGTGCCCGCCATGGAGATGCTCGCCGATGTCTTCGAGGTGACCGACCGGACCTGGCGCGGCATCGGCGCGATTCCCCGCAGCGGCTGGCGGCTCTCCGAGAAGTACCGGGCGTTCGACGCGGAGCAGCGGTTCGAGGTGACGGACATCCGCACCGCCGAATCGTCGCTCTGCCGCTCGGGCGAGGTCCTCCAGGGCCTGATCAAACCGCATCTGTGCGAGGCGTTCGGCAAGGAGTGCACGCCGAGGAACCCGCTCGGCGCGACCATGGTGTCGTCCGAAGGCGCGTGCGCCGCGTACTACACCCACCGCCGCCTGGAACTGGTCGATGCGAAGTGACTGACGCGATGCACGATGTGACCGCCGTGGTGAACGATGTGCCCGACCTCGACTTCGAGGGGTGGACCTGCCCGGTACCGCTGCGGGACATCCCGTCCGTCGTCATGGGCCACGGGGGCGGCGGGGCGATGTCCGGCGAGCTGATCGAGCACCTGTTCCTGCCCGCGTACGGTGCCGCGGCCGCCGCCGACCTCGGCGATTCGGCCGTCCTGACGGTCGGCTCCGGCACCCGTCTCGCCTTCTCCACGGACTCGTTCGTGGTGAAGCCGATGTTCTTCCCCGGTGGGTCGATCGGTGACCTGGCGGTGAACGGCACGGTCAATGACCTGGCCATGTCGGGTGCGACGCCCCTGTTCCTGTCCACCGCCTTCATCCTCGCGGAGGGCACGGCGCTGAACGACCTCGGCCGGATCGCGCAGGCCGTGGGCCGGGCCGCCGAGGACGCCGGCGTACGCCTGGTCACCGGGGACACGAAGGTCGTGGAGCACGGCAGTGGTGACGGCGTCTACCTCAACACCTCGGGCATCGGCGTGGTCCCTCCGGGCGTCGACATCCACGCGCGCCGGGCGCTCCCCGGCGACGCCGTGCTCGTCAGCGGCGACATCGGCGTGCACGGTGTGGCCGTGATGAGCTGCCGGGAGGGCCTTGAGTTCGGTACGACGGTGGAGAGCGACACCGCCGCGCTGCACGGGCTGGTCGCCGCCATGCTCGCCACCGGTACCGACCTCCATGTGCTCCGGGACCCCACGCGCGGAGGCGTCTCGGCTTCGCTGAACGAGATCGCGCGCGCCTCGGACGTGGGCATCGAACTGGTCGAGCGGCTGCTTCCCGTACCGCCCACGGTGCGCGACGCGTGCAGCCTCCTCGGGCTCGACCCGCTCCAGGTGGCCAACGAGGGCAAACTGATCGCGATCGTCCCGGCCGAGGACGCGGACCGGGTGCTGGAGGCGATGCGGGCCCATCCCCTGGGCCGGTCCGCCTGCCGGATCGGCAGCTGCGTTCCGGATCACGCCGGAATGGTCGTGGCGAGGACGGGGCTGGGCGGGAGCCGGGTCATCGGGCTGCCGATCGGCGAGCAACTACCGAGGATCTGCTGAGTGAGCGCCGAGGGCGCGCTGCTGTTCGCGCGATACGCCTACCCGCCCAACGAGCTCGGCTACTGCGGCCCCGCCGACGCGACGGCCCTCCTGCGCCGTGACGCGACCGCCGACATCGAACGGCGTGCCCGGCAGTTCGAGGGGGCCTGGTGCTATCTCCAGTTCCTCGCGGAGACGGCCGGACTGTCGGACCCGCTGGATGTGCGGGTGGTCGAGGCGTACTGGATCGGCAACGACCTGCTGGACCGGGCCGATCCCGCCGCTCTGGTGGAGCGCATGACCGACCGGTTCCGGGGGCAGCTCGGCGGCTCCTGGCGCGACGCCGGGCGGCGCGCCCTGGCCCATCACAGCTTCCAGGTGTTCGAGGTGTATCCATGGGCCCCGATGCTGCGGTCGATGGGCCATCCGACCGCCCTGTCCGTGCTCGACCAGTGCCGCATCCGTACGGGAGTGGTCGTGGCCGCCGACAGGGACCTCGCGACCGTGCGGTCACGCCCGCTGTGCTGGGACGGTGCGCGGCTGACCGACGGCGCGTGGCGGGAGGAGACCGTGCGCTGCTCGGCCGGTGGGCTGACGCTGCTCGACGGGCTGTCCGCCGGTGACCTGGTGGCGCTGCACTGGGACTGGGTGTGCGATGTGATCACCGACGAACAGGCCCGGCGTATCGAATTCCTCGAAGGGCGTCGCCGCACCGGCTTGGGCCTCTCGTCCTGCGAACCGGGTCGCGGCGCCCACGGCGCTCCGGGCTGACGGCCGCCGGCTGCGCCGATTCCTGCCCCGGCCGGTCGGGGGCGTGGCACGGTGAGTGACCCGTATACGTTCCGGCCGCGAGCCGACGGATTCCAGGAACAACCCTCAGGCGACGCGATATGCTGATGCAGATTGTGCAAGCCGTTTGCAAAATGAGGAGGGTCATGGCTACGCGGGCGACCGACGCCGGGACGAACCAGAGCGTCGAACGAGCGGTCTCGGTGCTGCGCGCACTCGACTCCGGCCGTCCGGAACTGCGCGTCTCCGACGTCGCCGAACTCACCGGACTGGGCTCCTCCACCACCTCCCGCCTCCTGTCCACGCTCGAACGCCTCGACATGGTGGAACGCGACCCCGTCAGCAACCTCTACCGCCTCAGCCTCGGCATCCTCCCGCTGGCCGCCACCGCCACCAACCGCCACCCCGTCCACCGCGCCGCCCGCATGGTCCTCCAGGACCTCGCCACCCGCACCGGACTCGGAGCCAACGTCGCCGTCCGCCGGGGCACCGAGCTGATGTTCCTGTGCAATTTCGAGGGGCCCCGCACCCCCAAGTCGTACACACAGGCCGGACACACCGCCCCGCTGCACGCCACCAGCATCGGCAAGTGCCTCCTCACCGGCCTCACGCCCAAGGAGCGCCGCAAGCTGCTTCCCGAGCCGCTCGTGGCGCACACCGACTACACGACGACCAGCCACGACCTCCTCGACACCGAGATCGACACCGTCCGACGCACGGGCTACGCCGTCGAAGCCGAGGAGCGCGCCCTGGGCCGTGCTTCGCTCGCCGCCCCCGTCCGCGACGCCTCGGGGGACGTCGTCGCCGCCATCTCCGTCTGGGGCCCCACGTCCCTCCTCGGCAACCACACCGAGGCCGAGGGGCAGCGCCTGGCCCTGACCCGCGAGGTCATCGAAGCCGCCGACGCCATCAGCCAGGCTCTCGGCGCCCTCTGAAACGCACGGCGAAGGGGCCGGGTGAAGGCCGTTCGGCCTTCACCCGGCCCCTTCGCCGTGCGGCTACGCGCCGTACGCCTTGAACGCGATCACGTGCGCGTGCCGCGCCCCGTGCGTCGCGTCCACCACGAGCCGTAGCGCATCGGTGCGCACGGGCCCGCCGTCCGGGCCGTTCAGCTCGTGCACGCGGTGGCGGCGGCGGTTGCCCGTCACGGTCAGCAGCGTGTGCCAGGTGCCGTCGGGCTCGCGGCTCTGGACGCGGTAGTCGCGGACCAGTTCCGGCATGACCTCGAACGGGGTGCGATGGCGGTGCAGGTTGTTGAGGTACTCGTCGACGTCGTCGTCGAACACCAGGCGCGTCTCGGTGAGTTCCCGCTCCTCGTCCCAGTCGAGGCGCAGCCACTGCGCGGCCCGGTCCGCGTCGGGCAGCGCTTCGGACGACCACATCTGCGGTCCCCCGTAGGCGCGCTGGAATCCGCCGACGGCCCGCTCGGGCAGGAACGCGGCGGTGTCCGGGGTGGCCCGGAAGCCGAAGGTCCGACGGCGCAGGCCGCGGGCCTGCCACTCCAGGACCAGCTGCCCCTCCTCCTCCGGGATGTCGTGGTCGACGGCCGCGTCCCCGTCGACCCTGCTGCGCAGGGCGAGGACGCCGTCGGTGCGTTCGGGGACGAGGACCAGCGCCGCGTCCGGGCAGGCGCGGACGATCAGTACGACGTTCTCCGGCGCGTCCGGGCGGTGGTCGAAGCGGGCCGTGACCCAGTGCGGGCCACCGGCCGGCACGGTCACCGTGGTGGTGAGCACGTGGTCGACGGGGACCGCGTTCTCGGGGCGGCCGGTGCTCCACAGTTCCACGGTCAGTTCGCTCGGCCGCTCGCCCCGGGCGCCGTGGACGAGCAGGTCGACCGTGTCGAGCGCCGGGTCCACCGGCAGCAGCAACGCGAGGTCCCGGGTGAGCGGGTACGGCTCGCCGGGCACGTCCGGCGTGGGCTCGGCGGCCAGGCGGCTCAGGTACGAGGAGGCGCTGACCCGGGCCGTGCGCGCCAGGTTGTCGGGGTCGTCGTCGAAGAGGCCGATGACCGAGGCGTCCTGTCGCAGCAGGGTGCGGCGCACCAGCTCGGGGTGGTCGGCGGCGAGTTCACGCGGGCCGATGCCCTCGGCGACGCACAGCGCGGCGGCCGTGCCCGCGGCCTCGCCGAGCGTGGCGCAGGTGGCCATGACACGAGTGGCGCCGAAGGCGATGTGGGTGGCGGAGATATTGCGCCCGGCGAACAGGAGATTCGTGACGTTCGCCGAGTACAGGGAGCGCAGCGGGATGTGGAAGATGCCGTCCGCGTACCGCTGGCGGGCGCCGGGCTCGTCGGCGTACATGCCCTGCACCGGGTGGAGGTCGACGGACCAGCCGCCGAAGGCCACGCGGTCGGCGAACTGCCGCTGTTCCAGGATGTCCTGCTGGGTCAGCATGTGATCGCCGAGGAAGCGGCGGTACTCACGCTTGCCGGGGAGACTGCCGACCCACTCCAGCGTCAGGTTCTCGGCGTCCGGGAACTCTCCGGAGTTCTTGATGTGGTCCCAGATGCCCATGATCACGGCCTGGAGTTCGTCGCGGATGCGCTCGTTGTCATGGACGGTGTCCAGCTCGCCGCCCCACTCGATCCACCAGTAGTCGCAGCCGTTGTCGCCGGTGCGCAGCACGCGGTTGCGCAGGATGGGCGTGGTGGTGAGGTCGCGGGCGCCGTCGGGGCGCACGAACTTCACCGGCCGACCCGTGTCCTTGGTGTGGAAAAGGATCGTCGACCCGAGCAGCGCCTCGTCCCCGTTCTCCGGCGCCCAGGGCTCGCCGAACTCCGAGCGTGCCTCGCGGCCGATCCGGTAGTGGGCACCTGCGAGGTGGCCGAGCAGGCCGTCGCCGGTGCAGTCGAGGAACTGCCGTGCGTGAAAGGTGATACGCCTCTCGGAGCCCATCATCCAGCCCGTGCAGGAGTGCACCTGGCGTGCGTCGTCCGGGCCGCTCGCGTCGACCTCCCGTACGTCGGTGTTGAGGTACAGGTCGATGCCGGGTTCGGCCCGGACGGCGTCGAGGACCACCTGGTCCCAGTAGTACGGGTTCCCTTCGGGGTTGCGGTACTGGTTCTCGGTGTACAGCTCGCCCATGATGCCGGTCTCGCGGGCCCAGCGGTGCACGCCGTGGGCCGTGGCGCCGCAGACCCAGACGCGGACCTCGCTGCTGGCGTTGCCGCCCAGGACGGGACGGTTGTTGACCAGGGCGACGCGTCGGCCGAGCCGGGCCGCGGCAATGGCCGCGCAGGTCCCCGCCAGGCCACCGCCGATGACGGCGATGTCGTAATGGACCTCTTCTTCCCGCACGGAGCGGCCTCCTTGGTGTGATGCTCGGATGCTCTCCGCCACAGCGGAGCGGCCTTGAACGTACATCACATCCATATTGTGCAACCACTGTTCGGACAGTGGGATGTGTTGTAAGTTTCCAGCGCAGCCGACGACACCGCCGCCGTGGGCCAACAGCCAAGCTCATGGCATGTGCGGCGACTTCGCCGGTCTGTACGGAACCGGCGATTCACCGACCAAAAGGGTTGACGCCGTCGCACGATATGGAGAACGATCCCGCATGCTGCAACTTGCGTTCGACGGAGCATGCATGGCATTCACACAGGGCCTCGGTCGAAGCAGGGGACGGCGCGGCTCGCCGCTCACACCCGGCCACGTCACGTCCGTCCACCGGCGCACGGCCTCCCGTGCCACGCCCTGCACCACCGCTCCCGCCCCGTTCGAGAGGACACACCCATGAGTACGGCCGCACCTCCACAGAAGGCCGCTCCACGCCGTGAGCGGTCCGGCGGACGGCTCTCCAACGGCGCGTTCGCACTGCTGCTGACCGCACCGGGGCTCGCCCTGTTCGCGGCGATCATCATCTATCCGCTGCTGTCCGCCCTGTTCACCGGCTTCTTCAAGCAGGACCTGCGTCTGCCGGGCCGGGAGTTCGTCGGCCTGGAGAACTTCAGCTACTGGCTGGACGGCGAGTTCCTCACGATCCTCAAGCAGACGCTGATCTTCACCTTCGGTGCGACGCTCGTCCCCTTCGTGGTCGGTTTCGCCCTCGCGCTCGCGCTGAACTCGGGCCTGAAGGGCAGCGGCTTCCTGCGTGGGCTGTTCCTCTTCCCCTGGGTGATCCCGGGCGTGGTGGTCTCCTTCCTGTGGATGTGGATCTTCAACGCCAACTACGGCGTACTGAACGGCGTCCTCATGAAGGCCGGGATCATCGAGGAGTCCATCTCCTGGCTCGGCCAGCCCGGCACCGCCATGCTCGCCGTCATCGTCACCAAGACCTGGGCGAGCTTCCCCTGGATGATGGTGATGCTCCTGGCCGGTCTGCAGACCGTGCCCAAGGAACTGCACGAGGCCGCGTCGATGGACGGAGCGGGCTCGATCCGTCGCTTCTTCGCCGTCACCTGGCCCCAGGTCCGCGGTGTCGCCTCGATCGTGCTGCTCCTGGAGTTCATCTGGAACTTCCAGCACTTCGACACCATCTACGTGCTCACCGGCGGCGGCCCGGCCGGAACCACCGAGACCTTCGCGACCGCCGTGTACCAGACCGCCTTCAAGGGCTTCGACATCGGCCGGGCGACCGCGCTGGGCGGTCTGTGGATGGTGCTCCTGCTCATCCTGGTCGCCGTCTACCTCAGGATCACCGAGCGGAAGGGCGACGCCCGATGACCTCCACGACCTCCACCCCGCTGGCCGGTACCGACCGGCTGAGGCCGTCCGCCACGTCCGCCGGACGCACCTCGCGACGCCGGATGCGCAAGGACCTGCTGCGCTCCCGGATCGCCGCCTGGACCGCGATCGTGGTGATCGGCGCCTTCGGCATGCTGCCGGTCTACTGGCTGCTGGCCACCGCCCTGAGCAGCCCCGAGCAGACCTTCCAGTTCCCGCCGAAACTCATCCCCACCGACATCACCTTCAGCAACTTCACGGCTCTCGCCGAGAACGACCAGCTGATCACGTACCTGGTCAACTCCCTCATCGTGGCCTCGATCACCGCCGTGCTGAGCGTGGTCGTCGCCACGTACATGGGGTACTCGTTCTCCAAGTTCCGCTACCGCGGGCGGCGGTCGCTGATGCACATGGTGCTGGCCTCCCAGATGTTCCCGCAGGCGCTCCTGCTGGTGACGCTGTACGCCGTGTTCTCCAGTTTCGGCCTGCTGAACACGTACACCGCCCTGGTGCTGTCCTTCACCACGTTCACGATGCCGCTGTGCGTCTGGATGCTGAAGGGGATCTTCGACACGATCCCGGACGCGCTGCTGGAGGCCGCGTCCATCGACGGCGCGTCCCGGTGGCGGACGCTGCACTCCATCGTGGCGCCGCTGGCCGCGCCCGGGATGATCGCCGCCGGGCTGTTCGCCTTCGTCCGCGGCTGGAACGACTTCATCTTCGCCGTGACGCTGGCCGACAAGGAGAAGCAGACCCTGCCGCCCGGCCTCGTCTCCACCTACATCGGCGAGTTCCAGACCGCCTGGCCCGAGCTGATGGCCGCCTCGCTGGTGGTGTCCGCGCCGGTGGTCGTCGCCTTCATGTTCCTGCAGCGCTACCTCGTCGGCGGCATGACCGCCGGCTCGGTCAAGAGCTGAGCCACCGGGACCTGCCCGCACTCTCCCCCACGCACTTCCCCTTCCGCCCACTCCCCATGGAGACACCATGACCACCTCTGGCATCACCCGGCGCGGCGCGCTGCGCATGTTCGGCATCGGCGCGCTCGGTGTGGCCGGCGCCGGCGCGCTCGGCGCCTGTGCGCCGTCCGGCGCCGGCACCTCCTCCGGCGGCGACACGAAGTCCAAGAACTTCGACTTCACCTCCTGGTCGCTCAACGAGGAGGCCGCCAAGCCCTCGATCGAGAAGATCATCGCGGCGTGGGAGAAGGCCGAGGGCTCCAAGATCCGCGCGGTCTCGTACCCGTACAACGAGTACCTGAGCCAGCTCACCCTCAAGCTGGGCGGCGGGGAGACGACCGGCGCGGTGCACCTCGACATCGCCTGGCTCGCCGCGGTGGCGCAGATGGGCAAGCTCGCCGACCTCGGTTCCGTGGCCCTCAAGGGCGGCTACACGAATGTGGCGCTGGACAGTGGCATGTATGACGGCAAGCAGTACGGCCTGCCGTGGAACACCGGCTCGATCGGTGTGATCGCCAACTCCAGTCTCCTGGAGAAGGCCGGCATCAAGAAGCACCCCACCACCGTGGAGGAGTTCGAGGGTGCGCTGCGGGAGCTGAAGGGGCTCGGCGGCGGTGTCGTGCCGTACGCCGCGGCTACCAAAGTCGCGCAGCTCAAGGACATCTTCCCGTGGATGCAGACCTTCGGGTGCACGCTCCTGGAGGACAGCAAGGTGACCATCGGCGACGACGCGTCCATCGACGCGGTCACCTGGTACAAGAAGCTGCACGACGAGAAGCTGATCGCCGCCGACGTGGACCGCTTCGACGCCCGTGCCCTGTTCGGGCAGGGCAAGGCCGCCTTCTACGACGACGCCATCATCGGCAAGGGTGTGACCGCGGCGCAGTCCAAGGACAAGACGCTGGCCGACGCGATGCGGCCGATGAAGCGGCCGGTGCTGCGGGCCGGTGACACGCCGCAGGCGCTGCTGTGGGGCGGTGTGATCGCGATCGTCAAGGGCAAGGGGCAGGACGCGGCGACGGAGTTCGCGCTGCACACCACCACCGACCGCGCCACCACCACCGAGTACTTCGCCGCCCGTGCGCTGCCGCCGTCGACCACGGCGGGCCTGTCCGACCCGAAGGTCGCGCAGGACACCTTCACCACCGAGTGGACCGAGAAGATCACCGATACGGCGACCGGCAGCCCGTTCTGGCAGTTCGCACAGAACGCCCAGATCGAGGAAGCCGTGGCCAAGCAGGTCCAGGCCGTCCTGGTCGGCACGTCGAAGCCGAAGGACGCGATGAAGAAGGCCGCCGAAGAGGTCAACGACCTCATCAAGCGCTGAACCGGAGCACGGGGGTCCGGGGCCCGGCGAAAGAGGACGTCCTTCGCCGGGCCCCTTGCCATGCCTGCACGCACCTTCCCCAAGGCGTATCTCAGATCCGCATTGCGCAATCTCTATTCACACTATGGGGATCTGTTGTAAGTTTCCGGCGCGACGGAGGGGTGGAGGGGTGGACCGGTCAGCGGGCCGCTCCTGTTCCGCCTCACCGTCACGCCCGTAGCGCCCCCGCTTCACGCCCGCATCACGCCCGCGAAGGAGTTCATCTTGCGTCGTCCCACGGCACGCGCGTATGCCGCCTCAGCCGCGGCCCTGGCCGCCCTGCTCACGCTCGTCCCGGCCGCCCAGGCCGACAGCACGGACCTCACGGCAGCCGCGACGACGGTGATCGAGAAGGTCCCGTACGCGATGGACTCGTCGAACCAGGCCGCGTGGTGGACGCCGGCCGCCACGTACAAGGGCCGGGGTCAGTACACGTACTTCGCCTTCAACGAGCCCGGGGCGACGGCTGCCACACACCGTCCGGCCATCGCGCGGCGCGACCCGGACGGGGTCTGGAGCCGTCTGCCGCTGCTCGACAAGAACGGACAGCAGGCCGAGTTCGCCGACGACAACGGTCACAATCAGCCGTCCGTCGCGCGCGACGGCAGCGGCCGCCTGCATGTGTTCGCCTCCATGCACGCCAACGCCTGGCGCTACTTCCGCACCGAGGCCCCCGGCGGGGACGTCACGGACCACGCGGCCGAACTGCCCGACCAGGGCGTGGGCATCACCTACCCGATCGTGACGACCGCGCCCAACGGCGATCTGTACCTGGCCGCCCGCGTCGGCGCCGGTGCCGACCAGCGGCCCGGCAAGCTGTACCGCTGGGACAACGCCGCCGCGCAGTGGAGCGTGGTCGCCACCTTCGCCGGTGCGCTGAACCGCTCCGTGTACCCCGACGACCTGACGGTGGACGCCGCCGGGCGCGTGCACCTGCTGTACGAGTGGGCCAAGGCCCCGGCGACCGGGTTCCGGCACCAGCTCTCCTACCTGCGCTACGACCCGGCGACCGGCGCCTTCACGGACAGCGCAGGCGCGGCCGCCACCACTCCGGTGACGCCCGCGACGTCCGATGTGATCCAGGACCTCACCGCGGGCGAGGAGTGGAGCATCGACAACGCCTACACGGGTCCGGCGGTGCAGAGCGCCAAGCTCACCCTCGACGGCTCCACCCCGAAGGTCGCCTACCGCTACCGGTCGGCCGACAGCGGCGGAGACTTCCGCGTCTACTACGCGTCTCCGAGCGCCGGCGACTGGGCCCGCCAGACCGTGTACGCCGGTGGCCCGACCACCGCGGCCCTCGGTATCACCTGGGACGAGACGGACGCCGGACGCGTCTACTACGTGACCGGCTCCGGCACCGACCGCGTCTTCGCCGCGACCTCGGCGGGCAGCACGTGGACCTCTCAGTCCGCCGCGCCGGGCGTGAGCGCGGACCGGCTCGCGGTGCGCCGCGACTCGGACGGGAACGACGTGCTGTACCTGCCGGACACCGCCCACGGCTCGCTCTACTACGGGCGCCGTTGATCCCCTGCCCCATGGGCACTCCCGGCGGCGTGATGGACCGCTGACCGCTGCGGCAATCGGTGACCTGGAAACGCCGGGCCGGAGCCGTCTCGTCTCACGCACGTCTCACACGGCGTGCGTGAGACGGCGGCGCAGGCACCTCTGACCTGGACCTTCCTGGACCCCATGGACCCCGCGGGCGCTCACGAACCGCCGGAGACGGCAGGTAAGCTCTGGACACGTGACTGCTGTGTCTGCGAAGCCTCGCATCCCCAATGTCCTGGCCGGCCGCTACGCCTCCACGGAGCTGGCCGTCCTCTGGTCCCCCGAGCAGAAGGTGAAGCTGGAACGCCAGCTGTGGCTGGCGGTGCTGCGCGCTCAGAAGGACCTCGGGATCGAGGTGCCGGACGCCGCGCTCGCCGATTACGAACGTGTCATCGACCAGGTCGACCTGGCCTCGATCGCCGAGCGCGAGAAGGTCACCCGGCACGACGTCAAGGCCCGGATCGAGGAGTTCAACGCCCTCGCCGGCCACGAGCAGGTCCACAAGGGCATGACGTCCCGCGACCTCACGGAGAACGTCGAACAGCTTCAGATCCGGCTCTCCCTGGAGCTGATGCGCGACCGCACGGTGGCGGTCCTGGCCAGGCTCGGCAAGCTGGCGGGTGAGTACCGCGAGCTGGTCATGGCCGGTCGCTCGCACAACGTCGCCGCTCAGGCGACCACGCTCGGCAAGCGCTTCGCGACCGCCGCCGACGAGCTCCTGGTGGCGTACGGGCGGCTGGAGGACCTGCTGGACCGCTACCCGCTGCGCGGCATCAAGGGCCCCGTGGGCACGGCTCAGGACATGCTCGACCTGCTGGGCGGCGACGCCGGGAAGCTCGCCGACCTCGAACAGCGCATCGCCGCGCACCTCGGTTTCGCACAGGCCTTCACCTCGGTCGGCCAGGTCTACCCGCGCTCGCTCGACTACGACGTGGTGACCGCGCTGGTCCAGCTGGCCGCGGCGCCCTCGTCGGTCGCCAAGACGATCCGTCTGATGGCCGGGCACGAGCTGGTGACCGAGGGCTTCAAGCCGGGTCAGGTCGGCTCGTCCGCGATGCCGCACAAGATGAACACCCGCTCCTGCGAGCGCGTCAACGGCCTGATGGTGATCCTGCGCGGCTACGCGTCGATGACCGGCGAGCTGGCCGGCGACCAGTGGAACGAGGGCGATGTGTCCTGCTCCGTGGTTCGTCGCGTGGCGCTCCCTGACGCCTTCTTCGCGTTCGACGGTCTGCTGGAGACCTTCCTCACGGTGCTGGACGAGTTCGGGGCGTTCCCGGCCGTCGTCGCCCGTGAGCTGGACCGCTACCTCCCCTTCCTCGCCACGACCAAGGTCCTGATGGGCGCGGTGCGCGCGGGTGTCGGCCGTGAGGTCGCCCACGAGGCGATCAAGGAGAACGCCGTCGCCTCGGCCCTCGCCATGCGTGAGCAGGGCGCCGAGCGCAATGAGCTGCTCGACAAGCTGGCCGCCGACGACCGCATCCCGCTGGACCGCGCACAGCTCGACGCCCTGATGGCCGACAAGCTCTCCTTCACGGGCGCGGCGGGCGACCAGGTCACCGCGCTGATCTCCCGCATCGAGGAGATCGCCAAGCAGCACCCCGAGGCCGCCGCATACACGCCGGGCTCCATCCTCTGACTGCCTCGACCACAGTCGGATGACGCCCGAAGAGCTCCAGGCCGCCCGCGACCGCACCGTTCCCGACGTGGTCGCGGGTGGCCTGCGTGTGCTGTTCTGCGGAATCAACCCGAGCCTCATGACAGGGGCTACGGGGCACCACTTCGCCTACCCCGGCAACCGCTTCTGGCCGGTACTCCACCGGTCCGGCTTCACACCCCGGCAGTTGAAGCCGGCCGAACAGGCCGAACTGCTGCGGTACGGCCTCGGCATCACCAACGTGGTCGCGCGGGCCACTGCTCGCGCGGACGAGCTGTCCGCAGAGGAGTTCCGCGAGGGTGGGAAGATCCTGGCGGCGAAAGTCGAGGACCTGCGGCCACAGTGGCTGGCGGTCGTAGGTGTCACCGCGTACCGCACGGCCTTCGGCAGGCGAACCGCCCAGATCGGTCCGCAGGAGCACACGATCGGCGGTGCCCGCGTCTGGGCCCTGCCCAACCCCAGCGGCCTGAACGCTCACTGGAACGCTCAGACGATGGCAGAGGAGTACGGACGCCTCCTCGCCCGCGTCGGCCCCGACGCCGCCTTCACCACCGAAGAGCCCTGACACCTGGCCCTCGACGCCTGTGCCAGCACCGGCAGGACGGCCTCGGTCGGTTCGGTCGGCTTCGGTTGGGTTGGCTTGGGTTGGCTTCGGTCGAAGAGTCCGGCAACCGTGTCGGTCTCCACCCCCGCGATGGCCCCGGCCTACCGCCCACCACCTGCCACCTGCCACCTGCCACCTACCGGCAGACGTCGGCCGCCGCAGCCTGATCTGCTACCTCCGCCCGTCTCACCCGGCGTGCAGCGGCCCGTCGCGAAGTGAGCAGTGTCCGGGCCCCTCGCAGGGACCGGAACCGGACTCCGACCTGCCCGCCCGTCCCGCCGAACGGTGGACGGTGGCGGAGCTCGTCGCGGCGCGATTCCCCGACCCGGCCACCGCAACAAACGGCTCCGTGCCCGTCCAGCGGGGACAGCGGCCTGTTCACCTCACGGCGGATCGCTCTCCGTCACCACGACGTTCAGCTCGCACCCGGGACCTTCCTCCTCCAGGTAGAGCCCCATGGCGATCCAACGGTCCTCGATCCTCCACACTTGGAGGTACTCGCAGCCCGCAATCGCCTCGACCCATGCCTCCGGTATCTCCTCACCGGCGGCCATCCGCTCCTGCGCACTCCACAGGCTGACCAGCTGTGGTTCACCCCAACGACCGGTAAGCAGCGTGAGCAGTGCATCGTGCTCCGCGAGGCACTGGGCCCGGTGCTCCAGTCTCCGCACCTCGTCGTCGTCCCAGTGATCGACGTCCGCGTGCAGGGACGCCGTGTGATACCCGGGCCCGCTGACTCCCGAGCCAGACCGGATGCGCTCCGTGGGAAAGTCCAAGGTGCGCATCGCGTCGATGAGGCGGAGATGATGTGCGGTGGTCATGCCGCCAGTAAACCGCCCGGCACTGACAATCCGCTCCTCGCCAGGAGCTTTGAGGCCCTTTCAGCCGTTCTGATCCGCATTGAAGCCGTTCCGAGCGGCATCCGAATCGTGGCAGTGGCCTACGCGTCCCTGCGCCGAACCGCCCACCACCCTGCCAGCAGCGCAGCCACGGCCCAGACCGCAGCCACTGCGAGTCCACCCCACGGTCCGAGGCTTCCCTCGGGGTTCTGATGGAGCACCATCTGTCCCGCCCGGTCCGGCAGAAACTGTGCGACGCCGCTGGAGGCGTCACCGACCACGAACGAGACGATGAGCACGAACGGTATGAGCAGGCTGAGTACGGCTACGGCACTGCGCAGCACCACTGTCAGTCCGGCGGCCAACAGCGCCATCAGCATCAGATAGATGGCGCCACCGAGGGCTGCCCGCAAAGCTCCCGGCTCGCCCAGGTCGATCGCGTACTTCCCCATGAACGTCTGGCCCAGGAAGAAGGTACTGAAGCTGCTGACCAGGCCGACGGCGAGTGCCGGCGCCCCGACGACGGTGATCTTGACGGCGTAGAGGAGACTGCGACGCGGTACAGCGGCGAGTGATATCCGCAGAGCTCCGTTGAGGTACTCGGCGGAGAGCGCGGTCGCCCCGAAGCTGATGGCCGCGATCTGGCCGAAGTTCAGTGCGTAGAAGGCGTTGAAGACCGGATCGGCACCGGCTTGGGCCGCCTCGGACTGACCGACCGTGGAGAAGGCGAGCAAGGTGACGGCGAGTGTCACGATGAGGACGGCTATCAGGGATCCCGCCACGGAGCGGAGCGATCTCATCTTGATCCACTCGGAACGCAGCACTGCGGTGGTCGACATGTTCAGGCCTCCTGAGGGTGGGCGGACGAGGCCGACGCGAATTCCGTGGCGTCGGCGGTGAGGTCGAGATAGGCCTGTTCCAACGTGGCCTGCTCATCGGTGAGTTCGAGGACAGCAATGCCTTCGGTAGCGGCTATCGCGCCGATCTCCCCGGCCTTCGCTCCTTCGATGGTCCAACGGCCGTCTTCGCCCTGCACAGGGTCGTAACCTTTGCGTATCAGGACATCGCGCAGCCGTGTGGAATCGGTCGTGCGTACTCGTGCGCGGGGTCTGCTGCGGGAGTCCAGGAACTCCTGCATCGGCAGGTCGGCGAGGAGCCGGCCGCGGCCGAGGATCACGAGGTGGTCGGCGAACGACGAGGTCTCGTTCATCAGATGGCTGGATACGAGGACCGTGCGTCCCTCCCGGGCAAGCCGTTTCATCAGCTCGCGGATCCAGATGATGCCTTCCGGGTCGAGGCCGTTGGACGGCTCGTCCAGCATCACCACCTCCGGATCACCCAGCAGGGCGGCCGCTATGCCCAGCCGCTGTCGCATGCCGAGTGAGAAGGTCTTGATCCGGGCTTCTCCCACCTCGCCGAGGCCGGCCTCCACCAGGACTTCCTCGACCCTGCGCGCACCGAGGCCGTTGCTGACCGCCAGGGCGAGCAGGTGATTCCGTGCGGTGCGCGCGCCATGGGCGGCCTGGGCGTCCAGCAAGGCGCCCACCCGGCGCAGTGGATCGCCGATGGTGGCGTAGAACTGCCCGCCGATGGTGGCCGTGCCGCCGGTGGGCCGGTCGAGGCCGAGAACGAGTCGCATAGTGGTCGACTTGCCCGCGCCGTTGGGGCCGAGAAAGCCGGTGACACGTCCGGGGCGCACGCTGAACGTGAGGTTGTCCACGGCACGGGTCGAGCCGAATTCCTTGGTGAGTTCATGGACGTCGATGCTGGTCATGTCCCAAGCCTCGCGGCCACGCCCCGTGTCTCACCTCCCCCACGGGTGGGGATCGTCTCCCTCTCTCGGGGGAGCCGCCACGACCACTCGGACTGACACGATGGCTTGCATGTTCCGCCTCCTGCGCCCGCTCGCCGAATCGGCCACCTACACCCGGTGGCTCCATCTCCTCATCCCGATGGCGGGCTACAGCGTGTGGGTATTCATCTCGCCGAACACGCCCTGGGTGCCCGTGCTCCTCGCCGTGCCGGTCGGGCTCGTGCCGGGGATGCGGCTCGCCGAGGGAGTGCAGGCACAGCTTCTGCTCGCGCCCGAGCAGAGAGGCAGCGCCCACGCCACGATCTCCGCGGCCAAAGCGACCACTTGGGCCGATCGCTGGAGAACGGTGCTGTGGCTGGAGGTACGAATAGCGCTCGCTGTCCCCGTGTGGTTCGCCACGGTATGGCTGCCGGCAACCACGGTGGACCTCGTTCTCACCTCTTTCGGCAACGGCCCCAGCGATGAATGGCTCTTCCGCGGAGCGGAGCCGCACTGGTGGTATGCCCTGCTGGCGCCCCTGCCGCTCTTGATGCTGCTTCCCATCGTCGTGATCAGCGGCCGGCTGACCACCGCGAGCGCTCAACGTCTTCTCGGCCCCTCGCAGGTGCAGCGGTTGACCGCTCTGGAGGAGCGCACCGAGCAGTTGCTGGAGCGCAACCGCATCGCACGTGAGCTGCATGATTCGATCGGGCACGCGTTGACGGTCGCGGTCGTGCAGGCCGGCGCGGCCAGGGCGGCTCAGGACCCGGATTTCACCGAACGGGCACTGGCCGCGATCGAGGAGACGGGCCGGGACGCGCTCGACGATCTGGAACGGGTCCTGCGGGTGCTGCGTGAATCGGGCACACCGGTGGGACAGCGGCCGACGCTGGTGGAAGCGGACCGGCTCCTGGACTCCGCGCGCGGTTCGGGTGCGAAGATCGACGCGGACGTGTCAGGGCCGTTGGAACAGGTTCCTGGCGCGATCTCCCGCGAGGGGTATCGCATTCTTCAGGAGTCCCTCACCAACGTGCTGCGTCATTCGGGGGCGGTCCCTGTCCGCGTGCGGATCACTGTCGCCAACCGCCGACTGGAGTTGGAAGTCACCAATCCGCTTAGTGGGGCGACCGTCGCGCCGGGGGGCGGGAGCGGGCTGCGGGGCATCCGGGAGCGGGCCTCGCTTCTGGGTGGAAAGGCCGAGACGGGTCCACACGAGGGGGAATGGCGGGTGCACGCGAGCCTTCCGCTGGACGGCCTGAGGGTTGCCCCGTGAGCCCCGGTGAATCCACGAGCGGCGTCGCATGCCACGCGTCGTACGGCGGAGGGGCACCTGCGTACCGGGCGGACAGGGGCGCCCGGGGCGCCCGGGGCTCCATGGGTATACGAGGCGTCCCTGGCCGTGACGCCAGTACGGCGGGGTGGTGCGGCCGATGTCGTACGCCCACCAGGGACCACTGGACAGCCCGTAGGCTGGCCCCATGCCGGTTAGCGTACTTCTGGTCGACGACGAGCCCCTTGTCCGCGCGGGGTTGCGCGCGGTTCTGGAGGCTCAGCCCGATATCGAGGTGGTGGGCGAGGCAGGCGACGGCGCCGCTGTGATCCCACTGCTGCGTCAGCTGCGCCCCGACGTGGTGGCCATTGACGTCCGGATGCCTTTGATGGACGGCATCGAGGCCACGCGAGTGGTGCTGCGCACAGTGCCGGATCCGCCGAAGATCCTCGTGGTGACCACCTTCGAGAACGACGAGTACGTCTACGAGGCGCTGCGTGCCGGTGCGGACGGCTTCCTTCTCAAACGTGCCCGGCCCGCCGAAATCGTGCACGCGGTACGTCTGGTCGCAGAAGGCGAGTCGCTGCTCTTCCCGGCGGCGGTCCGGCAGCTCGCCGCCGAGTACGGGACGAGCAAGGCGCGCGCCGCCATGGACCGGGCGGCGCTCACCGAGCGGGAATCCGTGGTCCTCCGGCTGATGGCCCGTGGCCTGTCGAACGCGGAGATCGCCGCCAAGCTCGTGGTCGGTGTCGAGACGGTGAAGACCCATGTCAGCGCGGTACTGGCCAAGTTGGGTGCGAGGGACCGCACCCAGGCGGTGATCGCGGCATACGAATCCGGGTTCGTCGCTCCGGGCTGATGTCCCCGGCCGGGGAAGCCCATCGCGGCCCACGGTCGCCCCGTACCTGGGCAGCGAGTACCATCCGCCTGACATGCGCTCGAGCTGGGAGGACACACCGTGGGCCGGCTGACCGGTGGGGATCCATCGCTGTTGCGACGCATCAATTCCGCGGTGGTGCTGCACGCTCTGCGTGGCGCCGACTCCCCTACTCTGACGGACCTGACCCGGATCACCGGGCTGTCCCGTCCGACGGTCGAAGGCGTCATGGAGGGGCTCTTCGAGGCCGGACTGGTCGTCGAGTCGGTGCCGGACGAGGGCGAGGCCCGGCGTCAAGGGCGTCCGGCCCGCCGGTTCCGGTTCCGTGCCGAGGCCGGGCATCTGCTCGGCATCGAGATCGGCCCGCATCGCGTCTCCGCACTGCTGTCGGGGCTGGATGGACGGATCATCGGCGCGGGTGCCCGCGAGGTGTCGGAGACCGCCTGCGCCGACGACCGGCTCGACAAGGTCAGGGCCGTGGTGGCCGACCTCCTGCGACGGACGGGGGTGGCCCGGAGCAGCCTCCGTGCGGTGGGGGTGGGCAGTCCCGGCATCGTGGAGGCGGACGGGACGGTACGGCTGGGGACCGCCCTGCCCGGCTGGACGGGTCTCGCGCTGGGCGAGCGGTTGAGGCGCTCCTTCCGTTGTCCCGTTCTGGTGGAGAACGACGCGAATGCCGCGGCCGTCGCGGAGCACTGGAAGGGTGCGGCCACCGAGTCCGACGACATCGTGTTCGTTCTGGCGGGGCTGAGTCCGGGCGCCGGTTCGCTGATCGGCGGACGACTGCACCGCGGCTTCGGCGGCGCGGCGGGCGAGATCGGTGCGCTGCACCTGCTCGGACGTGAAGTGACGCCGGAGCGACTTCTCTCCACGACCGACACCCCGCTCGATCCCTTGGACGAACCCGCGGTCGCCCATGTGTTCGCGGAAGCCCGGCAGGGCGATGTCCGGGCGCAGGCGGCGGTCGAGCGCTTCATCCAGCGCCTGGTGCACGATGTCGCGGCGCTGGTGCTGGCGCTGGACCCGGAGCTCGTAGTGGTGGGTGGCTGGGCCACCGGTCTGGACGGTGTGCTGGATCCGCTCCGCAGCGAACTGGCCCGCTACTGCCTTCGGCCACCGCGGGTCACGCTGTCGCTGCTCGGCGAGGCAGCGGTGGGCACCGGTGCCCTGCGGCTGGCACTCGACCACGTCGAGGAGCAGCTCTTCGCGGTGGAGGGATCGGTGACGG
Source organism: Streptomyces sp. DvalAA-43 (assembly GCF_900091725.1). Taxonomy (GTDB): domain Bacteria; phylum Actinomycetota; class Actinomycetes; order Streptomycetales; family Streptomycetaceae; genus Streptomyces; species Streptomyces pulveraceus. The sequence continues at coordinate 37,405 of NZ_FMBW01000076.1, forward strand.
CCCGCCGCTGAGCGCGACGGGCCGTACGTACCGACGGGGAGTCGGCGGAGCCGACCGTGCTCAGGACGCCTGGCGCTCCTGGTCGTGGTGGCTGATCTCCAGGTCACCCGAGTCCCCGAAGGTGAGCCGGCAGGTGTCGGCCCGGTACGTGGCGACGGAGAGCGCGGCCGTGCCGCCCGCCACGAGGTAGCGGGTGGTGACGACGAGTACGGGGGCACCGGGAAGCCGGTCGAGTTCCTTGGCGTCGTCCGCCCGTGCCGATCCGAGCTCCACCGACCGGTCCTGGCCGTCGAGACCGAGACGGTGCAGCTCGCGCAGGACTCCGCGTGCCCGCGCGGGTCCGGACGGGGCCTCGATCGCGGAGAGTTCGGGCACGGACGACGACGGGACGTAGAGGAGTTCCGCCGCGACCGTCTGGCCGTGGGTCACCCGGATCCGGCGCACGATGTGCACCGGCTCGTCGGCTTCCACGTCGAGCACGGATGCCACCGAGGACGGCACGACCGCCGTCGTGCAGTCCACCGGTTGCCAGGCCTCCACCGCACCGCCGCCGGACCAGTCCCGCTGCGCCGTGGAGACGGCGACTCCGACGCGCGGCGGGGCGACGGTGGTCCCGACGCCACGGCGACGCTGCAGCCTGCCTTCGAGTTCGAGCTGCTCCAGCGCCTGCCGGAGCGTGGCTCGGGCGACTCCGAAACGGGCGGCGAGCTCGCGCTCGTTGGGCAGGATCTCTCCCACCGCAAAGTCCGAGTCGAGTGCCTCACTGAGCACGGTCTTGAGGTGCCAGTACTTCGGCTCCTGCACCGATTCCAGCTGCGTGGTCCCCACCCTGTCCTCCGCAATCGCCCAGCGGCTATTCCGCGATGTTATTTATTAAAGGTTCCTGTCTTAACGTTGAGACCATAAGACCGTACACACCCTTGGTCAAGACCAATCCTCGGTCCGTCACGCAGCGAAACGGGCCTCTGCCGCAGAGCGTTCACAGGACGTTCGTAGTGCTGTGGGGCGAGCACAGGACAAAGCCCCACAAAAAGGAAGAATGCGAGGCTTCCACGAGCAAAGCGACGCAAGCCCTGGACAGCCGGAGTCACTGGCCCCGGCCGCACGTGCGGCAGGCAGGCAGGCAGGCAGGCAGGCAGGCAGGCAGGCAGGCAACGGTCCGCCAACCCTGGGCCCGCTACTCCTCCGGGAGGTCCGAGAAACGTGTGAGCTTGTCAGGGTTCCGCACGATATATACGCACTGGATGAGCCCGTCCCTGACGTCCACCTGAACGACCGAGTCGACCTTCCCGCCCAGGAACAGCAGCAGGCCCGGCCCGCCGTTGAGCTCCAGGAGCCGGGAGTCGAAGGCCTCGACCTGACCATGGGCGACCGCGAAGAGGAAGCGCCCGACCTTGTCGGCGCTCTCGATGACCCGCAAGGGCGCCTTGGACTTTCCACCGCTGTCCCCGACGAGGCGCGCGTCCGGCGCGAGCAGGGCCAGCAGCTCCTCGATGTCGCCGCCCGCCGCCGCGGCGAGGAACCGCTCGGTGAGGTCACGGCGATGGACCGGGTCGACGTCGTAGCGCGGTTTGCGCTCCTCCACATGGCGCCGCGCACGCCCCGCCAGCTGACGCACCGCGGCCTCGGTCCGGTCCAGCGCCTCGGCGATCTCCGCGTATGGAAAGCCGAACGCCTCGCGCAGCACGAAGACGGCTCGTTCCAGCGGCGAGAGGGACTCCAGGACGACGAGCACGGCGACCGATACGGAGTCCGCCAGGACAGCCTGTTCCGCGGTGTCGGGCACCGCCGGTCCGAAGTCGGTGCGGAGCGGTTCCGGCAGCCACGGGCCGACGTACGCCTCACGCCGGGACTGCGCCTGTCGCAGCCGGTCGATGGCGAGGCGGGTGATGATCCTCATGAGGAAGGCGCGCGGCTCCCGTACGTCCTCGCGGGAGGCTGAGGACCAGCGGAGCCAGGCCTCCTGCACCACGTCCTCGGCATCGGCGATCCGACCCAGCATGCGGTAGGCGACGCCGGTGAGCACGGGGCGGTGGCTCTCGAAGACATCAGTCGCGGTGTCGGCTGTCACCCCTCCATCCCAGCCGACCCGTCGCACCCTGTCCAGCGCGAATCGCCCGCCCCTCTTGAACTGCAGACTACTGAGCGGTAATTGTTATTGACGAGACGTCTAAGTCGCCTTCAGGCATGGCCCCTTCATGCCGGATCACCCCGGGAGCACCAGCATGGCCACCACGGTCTCGTTCAGCGTCGACTCACCGAATGGCCCGCGGACCGTGTCCGTGGCGTATGAACGGACCGGCTCCGGTGAGCCGCTGCTCCTGCTCCACGGCATCGGCCACCACCGTCAGGCCTGGGACCCGGTGTTGTCCGTACTCGCCGTGGAGCGGGAGGTCATAGCCGTCGACCTCCCCGGTTTCGGCGCCTCTCCGGAACTGCCCGCCGGACTGCCGTACGACCTGTCGACCGTGGTCGGGGTGCTCGGCTCGTTCTGTGAGGAACTGGGCCTGGACCGGCCGCATGTGGCGGGCAATTCGCTCGGCGGTCTGCTGGCGCTGGAGCTCGGCCGGGAGAAGCTCGTGCGGTCGGTGACGGCTCTGTCGCCCGCCGGTTTCTGGACCGAGAGCGAGCGGCGCTACGCGTTCGGGACGCTGCGGGCCATGCGGCAGGCCGCGTTGTCGATGCCGGTCCCGTTGATCGAGCGGCTCTCGCACAGCGCGGCCGGGCGCACGGCACTGACCAGCACCATCTACGCCCGGCCCGGCCGTCGTTCACCCGATGCCGTCGTCGCGGAGACCCTCGCCCTGCGCGAGGCCACCGGCTTCCACCGGACGCTCGCCACCGGGCGGAGCGCCGCGTTCACCGCCGATGTGCCGGGGCTGCCCGTGACCGTCGCCTGGGGCAGCCGGGACCGGATCCTGCTGCGTCGGCAGGGAATCAGGGCCAAGCACACCATCCCCGACGCCCGGCTGGTCCGGCTGCCGGGCTGCGGTCATGTGCCGATGAACGACGATCCGGCGCTCGTGGCGCGCGTCATTCTGGACACCAGTCGCTGAGACCGTGCCGGGCGCCGCCTCCGCGCCCCGGGCCGCTCCGTTCCGGGTCAGGACGCCCGATCCGAGGGCGACACCCAGCCCGACCAGAAGGCTTCCGCCGGCCTGTGCGGTGCCGTACGAACCGGCGCCGACCAGCGGGGCGGTGAGCGCGGCGGAGACCGGGATCAGGCCGGAGAACAGCGTGGCGCGCTCGGCGCCGATGCGTTGCATGCCCATGTACCAGCAGACGAACCCGATGACGGTGACCACGGCCGCCTGCCACAGCAGCGCGGTCGCCTCTGCCGCGGTGGGCATCCGCAGAAAACCGCTGCCGTCCAGGACCACGCCGAGCCAGGCCGATTCGACGGCGGCGATGCCGCAGACCGTGGCGGAGAGCAGCTTCGGCCCCAGCGGCCGCAGGACCGGTACGGCCAGGACGGCGAAACCCACCTCGCCCGCGAGAGCGCCGACCGAACAGAGGATGCCCGCCAGGTCCGTGCGCCCCCAGCCCTGGACGGTGAAGGCCCCGGCGGCGACAAGCGCAGCCGCGTACAGGACCGTGCGCGTGGGCCGACGGCCGTCGGCGAGCGGCACGAGTACGGCGACGAGGATCGGGGCACAGCCGACGAACACCCCGGGGACGGCGGGTTCCGCCGATCGTTCCGCACCGAGCACGGCAAGGTTGAAACCGACCATGCCGATGGCTGCCAGCAGCGCGAGCCGTCCCCATTGGCGCGGGGTGAGGGTGCGCAGCACGGCGATCGGCCGGGACCGCCCGTCGCGGGTCAGGAGAGGCACGAGCAGCAGGGCCGCGAGGCCGTAGCGCAGGGCCTGGCCGCCCGCGTACGGATACTCGCCCAGAACACTGTTGGCGGTGAAGGAGGCACCCACGAGGATGCAGGCGAAGGCGGCGAGGAGCGCCCCGCGCAGAGAGCTGACGTTCATGGAACCGACGCTAGGCAGCCGGGCGGACCGGATTAAGGTCCACTTTCATGATGTCTTCGGGGACCAATCCGCAGCCGGACCGTTCAGGGAACGACGAGTTCGGCTCCGCGGCCTGGGAGTTGCTGCTTCCGGCCGCCGCGGAACCGGCCCGCCGACGCGGTCGCGCCCTGCAGTCGGCACTGCGCGAAGCCGTACGCTCCGGCCGTCTCGTTCCCGGCACGCGGCTGCCGTCCAGCCGTGCGCTCGCCACCGATCTGCGGGTGTCGCGGGGACTGGTCACCGAGGCGTACGAGCAGCTCACGGCCGAGGGCTATCTGCGCAGCGGACGTGGTGCGGGTACCTGGGTGAGCGAGTCGGTCCGGGCGCCGGTACCGGGGGCGCGTGATCTCGCGCCGCGCGCCGCGGGCGTACGCGTGGACTTCCGGCCCGGCACACCCGACCTGTCGCTGTTCCCGCGCGGTGCCTGGGCCGCCGCGTACCGCTCGGTGCTCGGCCGGCTGCCGCACGGTGCGCTCGGCTATCCCGATCCGCGCGGGCTGCCCGCGCTGCGGGACGCCCTGGCCGCGCTGCTGTCCAGGCGCCGCGGGGTGGTAGCCGATCCGGAGCGTCTGGTGGTGTGCTCCGGCGTGGCGCAGGCGACGACCCTGCTGGGGTTCGTGCTGCACGGGCGGGGACTGCGGACCGTCGGTGTCGAGGACCCCGGAAGTCCCGAACACTCCGCGCTGTTCGCATCCGCGGGGATCACCACCCTCGGCCTGCCGCTCGACGCCGAAGGCCTCGCCGTCGAGCCCCTCGTACGCTCGGGCGTGCGCGCGGCCGTCACCACACCGGCGCACCAGTTCCCCACCGGAATCGCCTACTCCGCCACTCGGCGCAGCCGGCTTCTGGACTGGGCGCGCGCCGTGGACGGACTGATCGTGGAGGACGACTACGACGGCGACTTCCGCTACGACCGCGCACCCGTCGGAGCCCTTCAAGGGCTCGACCCCGAGCGCGTCGCGTACACCGGCTCGGTGAGCAAGTCGCTGGCACCCGGGCTCCGGCTGGGCTGGCTGCTGGCACCCGCGGCGATGACCGACGAGATCGTCGACCGCAAGCGCACGATGGATCTGGGGAATCCCGCCGTCGACCAGGCGGTCCTCGCCGACTTCATCACCCGGGGCGGCTACGACCGGCAGCTGCGCCGCTGTCAACGCGCCTACCGCGAACGCCGCGACACGCTCACATCGATGCTGGCGGAGCATTTCCCCGGCACCGAGGTGAGCGGGATCGCCGCAGGTCTCCACATCATCGCCGCGCTGCCCGAACGGTACGGCCCGGAGCCGGTGTTCCTGGCGCGCGCGGCCGGTGCCGGAGTCGCCCTGCGGCCGCTCGGCGCCTGTGGCACCGCGCCCGGCGAGGACCGGGCGGTGCGCCTGGTCCTCGGCTACGCGCATCTGGCCCCGTCCGACATCGAGAACGGCGTACGGCTGCTGGCTGCGGCCCAGCGGGACACGGACGGACCGGCGACCGGCGGGGGCCGCAGCCGGGTGTTCATCTGAGGTTGGTGTGTGAGCCGCCGACGGGCACAAAGGTGGAATCGCTCGCCCAGCCACCCGTTCGTCCGCCGACCAGTGCCCCGGAGGTGCCCCGATGTCCGACCGCCCGCGAATCCCGTCCCCCGCCCGCCGCAGTGTGCTGCGAGGTTCCCTCGCCGTCCCGGCCGCGCTGGCGCTTCCCGCGGTGGGCGCGGCGGCTCCCGCCTTCGCGCTGTCCGGACGGCCGCGCGCGGCGTGGGGCGTGCAGGTCGGCGATGTCACCTCGTCCTCCGCGCTGGTCTGGGTGCGGTCGGACCGGCCGGCCCGGATGATCGTGGAGACATCGGCGACGGACTCCTTCCGGCGGGCCCGCACATGGCACGGCCCACTCGTCGGATCCGGCACCGACTTCACCGGGACGACACCGCTGTACGGGCTGCCGCCGGGCGAGCAGGTGCACTACCGGGTGACACTCGCCGATCCCCAGGACCCCCGCCGCACCGGGGAGCCGGTGCGCGGAACGTTCCGGACGGCGCCCGCCCGACGCCGGGACGGGGTGCGCTTCCTGTGGTCGGGCGACATCGCGGGCCAGGGCTGGGGCATCAATCCGGACATCGGCGGCTACGTGGTGTACGACGAGATGCGCCGTCTCGACCCGGACTTCTTCCTCTGCAGCGGTGACAACATCTACGCGGACGGGGTGATCGAGCCGCGTGTGACGCTGCCCGACGGGCGGGTCTGGCGCAATGTCACCACCGAGGAGAAGGCGAAGGTCGCCGAAACCCTTGCCGAGTACCGCGGGAACTTCCGGTACAACCTGCTCGATCACAACCTCCGTGCGTTCAACGCCCAGGTGCCGTCGATCGTTCAGTGGGACGACCACGAGGTGCGCAACAACTGGTATCCCGGGCAGATCCTCGACGACGCCCGGTACACCGAGAAGAACGTGGATGTGCTCGCGGCCCGTTCGATGCGGGCGTTCGGCGAGTACTTCCCGGTGTCCACGCTGCATGCCCGCTCCGGTGAGGGCCGGATGCACCGCGTGGTGCGACACGGGCCGCTGCTCGATGTGTTCGTCCTCGACATGCGGTCCTTCCGCAACGCCAACTCCCCCGGCCGGCAGCCCGATGACACGACGGGCATCCTCGGTGCGGAGCAGCTGAGGTGGCTCAAGCACGAGCTGTCCCGGTCCCGTGCCGTGTGGAAGGTCATCGCCGCGGACATGCCGTTGGGACTGGTGGTCACCGATGGTGAGACGGACTTCGAGGCGGTCGCGCAGGGCGATCCCGGAGCCCCGCTCGGCCGGGAGTTGCAGATCGCGGAACTGCTGCGGTTCATCAAGCACCGCCGGATCACCGGAACGGTCTGGCTGACGGCGGATGTGCACTACACATCGGCGCAGCACTACGCGCCCGAGCGTGCGGTGTTCAAGGACTTCGCGCCGTTCTGGGAATTCGTGTCGGGGCCGCTGGCGGCGGGTCAGTTCCAGGCGAACGCGCTCGACGCGACGTTCGGGCCCGACCGGGTCTTCGTGCGGGCGCCGGACCGGGCGAACGTGTCACCGATGGAGTCGCCGCAGTACTTCGGAGAGGTCGACATCGACGGCGACAGCGGCGAACTGACCGTGCGTCTGCGGGCGCAGGGCGGTTCCGTACTCTTCACCAAGGTGCTGCAGCCGGGGTGCGTCGGGCAGTGAACCACCGCCCCGCGATCGGTCCCCGGACAGTCGCCGGGGACCGATTGTCAGTGGTGGGTTCTACGGTTTTTCCATGACCCGATCCGTTCAGGCACTGGCCTACGCACGCCCGTCCTCCCTGGAGTCCTCGCAGGCGGGGCCGCTTCTCGGTCTGGAGACCGCCGGTGGCCTCACACCGCGCGGCGCCGAGCCCCACCCCCGGTTCTTCTCCGGCTTCCTCACGTCGCCGGATGTCGCGGCCCGGGGGCTGCTGGCCGTGGCGGACGTGGCGTCCACGCGCTACTACCAGCGCACCCTGCCCTCGTCGCTCGACCCGGTGGTGACGGGCAACGGTGACCGTCTGCGCTTCGAGTCCTTCTCCGGCTGCTGCGGGGTGTACGCACGCCTCGATGTGCTCCAGGAGGGTCTGGACGGTGCACGGACGGGTCACGGCACCACGAATGTGGACGTCAACAATCCGCTGCGGGAGGCGCTCTCGCGAATAGCGGGCGACGATCCGCTGCATCTGCGGGTGGGCCCGGACGAGATGGCCGTCACCACGCTGGACGGTCCGGTCGTGGAGAAGAAGGTGCCGCTGCCCGACCGGTGGCTGCGCGGCTTCGCCGAGGCACAAGTGGCGTCCGCCGGCTTCGATCTGCGGGCCGAACTGCCGGCCGCCGAGGCCGTCCGGTTCCTCCGTTCGCTACCGCGTTCGTCGGGGGGTTCCTCGCGGGGCGCCCGGTGGGTGGTGCCCGCCGGCAAGACGCTCCGTCCGACGACCCGGCCGGTGGCGGGGGCCGTGTGCCTGCCGGGTCCCGAGCGGCTGGCCGCACTGCAACGGGTGCTGCGTCATGCCACGTCGCTACGGGTGTACGGGCCGGTCACCGACGGGGCGGCGACCGCGAGCGCCTGGGAGGTCGTACTGCCGGGCATGCGTCTCACCCTGACGCTCTCGCCCGATGCCTCCCGCGGCTTCTCGGGCGAGGGCGGGGTGCTCGACGCGCTGGCCACCGACGACGCCGCGGCCGACGCGGAGCTGGTGTCGGTGCTGCTGGCCTGGGAGCCGCGGATCGACACCGCCGACCTCGCCGAGCAGTCCGGTCTCACGGTGGAGCGGATACGGGCGGCGCTCATCCGGCTGGGCACGGCGGGCCGGGTCGGCTACGACCTCGCCGACGCGGCCTACTTCCACCGCGAGCTGCCGTACGACGCCGACCGGGCCGAACGGCACAACCCGCGCCTGGTGGCGGCCCGGCAGCTGGCCGACTCGGGTGCGGTCGTGTGCGACGGGGACGTGGCGGCCGTGGCCTCGGGAGAGCGCCGCTATCAGGTGAGGGAGAGGGACGGAATGCTGAGCTGCACCTGTCAGTGGTGGGTCGACCACCGAGGACGGCGGGGCCCGTGCAAGCACGCCCTGGCCGTCCGGATGGTCCGTCGCGGAATCCAGCTCGCCGGAGGTGTGCGATGAAGGAACTGCTCACCGCCGTCCGGGAATCACGCACCCACGAAGTGCCGGCGCTGCTGGCCGGGATGGACCGGGCGGAACGCAGAGCGGCGCTGGTCGAACTGAAGGCCCTCCGGAAGGAAATGCGGGGCTGGCACTGGGAGAAGCAGAGCAAGATCGCCAAGGCCCTGCTGGTGGCCGGTGCGGGGTGCCACACGGGCGCCGCGGGGTGCGCCACCTGGATCGGCGGCCGTGATCTGACCGGTTGGCACCGCTCGCCCGTCCCCCTGATCCTCGCGGCCCTGGCGGACCGCGAACCGGACTGGCTCGGTGATGTCGCGCATCGGCTGGCGGCCCGGCCCGCGACGGCGGAGACCACGTACGAGCTGATCTCCGGGCTGGTGAAGAAGGCGCAGTGTCCCGTGCCCACGACGGAGGGCTTCGTGCGGGGCTGGGCCAATGAGGTCACCATGGGGCAGTGGCAGCAGCGGCGCAGGAAGCCACTCGTCGAGGTGCTCCGCGCCGACCCGTACGCGGCGGCACTCCTGCCGCGCATCTTCGAGGTGCCGGAGCTGCCGCCGCAGATGCTCTGGACCGACCAGCCGGACGATCCGTGTCGGTGGGGCAGCACGCTGGCCGCTCTCCCGGCGGAAGGACTGCTGGACCGGTCGGTGCTCGTCGACGGCTGCGTGACCCGGCTGCTGCGTGGCGGCAGGTCCAGCGAGCTGCGCTTCTTCCTCACCATTCTGGGCGAGCTCGGTCTGACCGAGCAGGAGGAGGCGGAGCGGCTCCCGGACTGGATCGGGATGGCCGCCGACGGCATCTCCACCGTGGCCGGTCACGCCCAGGGGGTGCTCACCCGGCTGGACGGGCGCGGTGGGCTCTCCGTGCGGGCTCTGGCGGATGTCTCGGCGTCGGTGCTGTTCCGCACCGAGAAGAAGCTGGTCCGGTCCCAGCTCGTGCTGCTCGGCAAGGTGCTGCGCCGCGATCCGTCGGCGACCGACGAACTGCTGCCCGTCGTCGCGGGCGCGTTCGAGCACGAGGACATCGACATCCAGGAGCGGGCGCTCAAGCTCGTGGGCCGGCATCTGCCCGCCGCCGGAGCCCCGGTCCGGGAAGAACTCGCCCGGTCGGCCGCGCTGCTGGGGCCGGCGCACCGCGCGATGGTGGCCGAGGTGTTCGGTGGTCCGGCGGCCGGGCCGTCACGGACGGAGGAGTACGAGGAGCTGCTGCCCCCGGCGCCGGTCCCCCGGCTTCTCGACCCGGCGCCCGCGACGCTGTCCGAGCTGGTCGAGGACGTGGTGGTCCTGACGAGATCGACGGCTCCGGACGTCACCGTCTTCGAGCGGGCACTGGACGGGCTGGTGCGCCATGCCCGGCTGGACCGGTCCGCGTTGACCGACGCCTTGCGTGAGACGCTGGCGGGCGAGTGGTGGCTCGACGGCGAATCGCAGGCGCCGATCGAGCGGCAGTTTCGTTCGGAGACGGGGATCGGACTCGTCGCGGCCACGCTGCTCGGACAGGTGTCGGCACAGGCGTTGCAGGAGGGACGTGCTTCCTGGACCGGCACGGGGACCTGCGTCCACGCCGCGCTGGAGGGAGTCCTGAGGGCCCGGCTGTGGGAGGCGGCCGACGCGGTGCTGACCGGCGATGCCCCGTTCCTGCTGGCCCTCCCCACCTGGCACACCGGCTCGCTGGACCCGGCCGTGCTGGTCGAGCGGCTGCGCGCGTATCAGCTACTCGGGATCCGGCCCGGCGAGGCCGATTTCGCCCAGGCCCTGCTGCGTGTGCGTCGCGGCGACCAGCACGAGGCCATGGCGGCGGCCGCACTGCTCGGCACCCCTGAGGGGGACCGGTTGGCGGCATGGCTGCGGGCCGACGAGCCACTCGCCCAGGTGCATCCCTTCGATCTGGAGACGAAGACCCGCAATGGGCAGACGGTCGTCCGGTCGCACCGTCTCCTGATGGCCAGCCGCGAACGCCCGTTCATCCAGGACGAATTCCCCCGGTCCTTCCATTGGCTGGGTCGGCGGCAGATTCCGGCACATCGCCTCTGCTACCACTGGGGCGGCCACCCGGAGCAGTGGACCGCCACCCTGCCCGAGGACGCCGAGACGCTGGCCGCCTGGCTGCTGCCGAGCGTCGCGGCCGGCGCGATCGACGAGCTACGGGACACTCTCCGGCCGCTCACGCTGCTGGCCGAACTCGACGCGCACGCGGGCGAGGCCGTTCATCTGACGGTGGCGTACGGTCTGGGGTCCCGGTATGCGGAGGACCGGTTGTCGGCGGTGGACGCCTTGCTGATGCTCGCCGCCCGTGGGCGACTGGACGCGGCACAGCTCGGCGAGCAGTTGGCAAGTCTCCTCGGCCACGGTCTGATCAAGCCCAGCCGGCTTGCGGATTCCGCCCGTACCGCCACTGCCACCGGCGCGTACCGGACGATGCTGTCCGTACTGACCGGTGTGCTGCCGGGGCTGCTGGTACACGAGAAGGCACCTCGCGGGGTGAGCGACCTGCTCTCCGTGGCCGCCGAATGCGTCGAACACTGCGGCACCGCGGAGGCCGAGCGGATACCCGGGCTCGCCGAGACGGCCGTACGCGGCGGGACTTCGCAGCTGGTCCGTCAGGCGAGACGCCTGGCGGACGCCTGGGAGCGGAGTGCGGAACAGGCGTAACGCTCCGGAGCGCCGCCTGAGTGCCCCGGAACGTGCCGGAGCGCCCCTGAATACCCGTGGGCGAAGGCTCTCGGCGGATGGAATCAATGGCCGAAATCCACAGGAAAGGGATCAGATTCGCACTTAACCCATCGGTCACAGGGCGTTCGTGGTCAGGCAACAACGCTCGGTCAGAGTGAATCCATGACTGACAGGGCTGACAGGACTGACATGACTGATGTGACTGATGTGACATCCAAGAAGACCACCCGCCACTCCCACCACTGGCGGCGGGACGTGACCGAGCTGGCCGCGCTGTTCACCGCGGTCGCGGTGGCCGACGCCGTCGCGAACCTGATCGGGCACCAGCCGGACGGACCGTACCTGCTGATCGCCTCGGCCGTGGCCCTGGCGGTGACGGCCGCGTTCCACACCTGGTGGGCACGGAGGCACAGCCACGCCCCGCCGCCGACCGGTACCGGCTTCCCCGCCGAGGAGGACGGCGACGGCGCGGTGCCCGACCGCCACGCCGATGCCGCCACGACCGCGCCGGTGAGTACGCCCGCCGGCGCGGGTCCGGCCCCGTCTCCCGGGGACACGGTGCTGTGGCGGGTGCGGACCACGGTGCGGGACGCCCCCGGCAGCCTGGCGGCGCTGTGCGGTGCCCTGGCCCGGCACCGGGTCGACATCCTCACCCTGCAGACGCACCCGCTGGCCGAGGGCACGGTCGACGAGTTCCTGCTGCGTGCGCCCGCCCCGCTCTCGGCCCAGCAGCTGAGCCGGGCGATCTCCGCCGCCGGGGGCGGCTCGACCTGGATCGAGCGGGCCGACGCACACGATCTGGTCGACGCCCCGACCCGTGTCCTGGGCCTCGCCACCCGCACCGCCCTGGACGCCGCCGAGCTCCCGCTCGCCCTGCGACAACTGCTCGGCCGCTGCACCATCCACTCGCTGCCCGGCGTCTCGGTCACCGGCCGGGAGACCGGCGAGACCGCGCCTGTCGAAGGAGCGCTGGAGGAGACGGTGATGCGGCTGCGCGACCCGTCCGGGGGTGCCATCACGATCGAGCGGCCCCATCTCCCGTTCACACCGACCGAGTTCGCCCGAGCGCGTGCCCTGGTCGAGCTCGATGCCCGGCTCGGTCCCCGTGTCCCGCGCGGCGAGCATGTGCTCACCCTGCCCGAGGGCAACGAGATCACCGTGCGCCGCGCGGACCACAGCGACCTCCGGGCCGCACGCGCGATGCACGACCGCTGCTCCGACCGGACCCTCCGGCTGCGTTACCACGGGCCGGTCCACGACGCCGACCGCTATCTGGACCACCTGCTCAGCCCCCGCTTCGGCCGCACGCTGGCCGTGCAGACCGCCTCGGGCCGGCTGGTCGCCCTCGGCCATCTCCTCTGGGACGGCGACGAGACCGAGGTCGCCCTCCTCGTCGAGGACGACTGGCAGCGCCGCGGGATCGGCTCCGAACTCCTGAGCCGCCTGGTGGCACTCGCCGTCGAGGCGGGCTGCGAGAGCGTGTACGCCGTCACCCAGTCCTCCAACACCGGCATGGTCGCGGCCATGCGCGCGCTGTCCCTGCCGCTCGACTACCAGATCGAGGAGGGCACCCTGGTCATCACCGCCCGGCTGGGTGCGGCACCGGTGCGCTCGCTGCCCCCGTACGAGGAGGCCGGTCGCTGATTCCCGCCGCCGAGGCCCCGTCCACCGAGGCCCCGCCCACGGGGACCTCGCGCGTCGAAGCCCCGGCCGCGTCGGTGTCCCGTTCGGGCTCCTGCGAGCTCAGCGCACGGCACAGATCGGCCCACAGGTCCTCGACGTCCTCCAGACCGACCGACATGCGCAGCAGCCGGTCCCCGACGCCGGCGGCCCGCCGGTCTCCCTCGGCCACGATGCGATGGCTGATGGAGGCCGGATGCTGGATCAGGGTGTCCACGCTGCCGAGGCTCACCGCGGGTGTGATGAGCCGCACGGCCGAGATCACCCGGTGCGGGTCCCCGTACACCTCGAACGAGACCATGGCGCCGCCCAGTCCCGGGTAGTGGACCCTGGCGATACGCGGATCGGCGGCCAGTCTGCGGGACAGTTCGGCGGCGCTCGCGGACGCCGCCCGCACCCGTACCGGAAGCGTGGCCAATCCGCGCAGCAGCAGATATCCGGCCATCGGGTGCAGCACCCCGCCGGTGGCGAAACGGACCTGCCGCAGTCGGGCCGCGAACTCCTCGTCGCAGGCGACGACCCCGCCCATCACATCACCGTGCCCGCCGAGGTACTTGGTGGCGCTGTGCAGCACGATCCGGGCGCCGTGCTCGACGGGCCGCTGCAGCACCGGAGTGGCGAAGGTGTTGTCGACGAGCAGCGGCACGGATCCGCAGGACTGCGCGATCGCGCGGATGTCGACCTCGGCGAGGGTCGGGTTGGCGGGCGTCTCCACCATCACCAGACCGGTGTCCGGACGGATCGCCTCCGCGATGCCCGCCGGGTCGGTCCAGGTCACCTCCGTACCCAGCAGCCCCGCGCCGAGCAGGTGATCGCTGCAGCCGTAGAGCGGCCGGACAGCGACCACATGGCGCAGCCCCATGCTCGCGCGGGCCAGCAGCACGGCGGTGAGCGCCGCCATTCCGCTGGCGAACGACACGGCGCTCTCGGTCCCTTCGAGCCGGGCGAGTGCGGTCTCGAACCGGGCCGTCGTCGGGTTGTCCAACCGTGCGTAGACGGGCGGCCCTTCGAGTCTGGCGCCGGTGGTGGCGAAGCCGTCGATCCGCTCCGCCTCTCCTCTTGAGTCGTACGAGGGGTAGGTGGTGGACAGGTCGATCGGCGGGGTGTGCAGTCCGAGGGCGGCGAGATCGTCGCGGCCCGCGTGCACGGCTTCGGTGGCCAGCGCCCTGGACCGGGATGTGGTCGGGGGCGCCGTCGAGAATTCGGTGTCCATGCCAACACTCTGAACAAGCACCGGACTCTGGGGATCATCTCCCGTGCTACGTTCGGCAGATGGCCGATTCCGTCGCTCTTGATCCGGTGGATCTGCACATTCTGCGACTGCTGCAGAACGATGCCCGGACCACCTACCGCGAGCTGGCCGCCGAGGTCGGTGTCGCACCGTCGACCTGCCTGGACCGGGTGACCAGACTGCGGCGCTCGGGCGTCATTCTCGGCCACCAGTTGCGGCTGGACCCGGCGCGGCTCGGCCGCGGCCTGGAGGCGCTGCTCTCCGTGCAGGTCCGGCCGCACCGCAGAGAGCTCATCGGGCCGTTCGTCGAACGCATCAGGACGCTGCCGGAGTCCCGTGCGCTGTTCCATCTGACCGGACCCGACGACTATCTGGTCCATGTCGCGGTCACGGACACGGCCGATCTGCAACGCCTCGTGCTGGACGAATTCACCTCGCGCCGTGAGGTGGCGCGGGTCGAGACCAGGCTGATCTTCCAGCAGTGGGAGTGCGGCCCGCTGCTGCCGCCGTCCGCAGAATCGGCGGAGTCGGGCCACTGAGGCCGAATGATGATGACGCGGAAGCCCCCGCCGTACGAAGATGTCCACATGTCAGACACTTCCAGCAGCGCGCTGCCCCGCCAGATCGCCGACACCTACGTCGAGGCATTCATCGAACTCGACCCGGTCACCGGCACATATCTCGGAGTCGCGGAGAGCTCGCGCCGCCTTCCCGACTTCTCCCCCGCCGGACAGAAGGCCCTCGCCGAGCTGGCCCGCACCACCCTCGCCCAACTCGATGCCGCCGAGCGGCTGCCCGGCGCGGACAGCGACGCCGAGCGCCGCTGCGGCCGCCTTCTGCGCGAGCGGCTCACGGCCGAACTCGCCGTTCATGACGCCGGTGAGGGGCTGCGCACGGTCTCCAATCTGGCCTCCCCGGCGCACAGCATCCGTGAGGTGTTCACGGTGACTCCGACCGCGACCGACGAGGACTGGGCGGCGGTCGTGGACCGGCTGCGCGCGGTGCCCGCCGCGCTGGAGGGCTACCGCGAGTCCCTCGCGCTCGGTCTGGACCGCAAGCTCTTCGGCGGTCCGCGCGCCACCGCCACCTTCATCGGCCAGCTCGACGAGTGGGCCGGAGACAGCGGTCCGGGCTTCTTCCAGGAGTTCGTGGCCGCCGGACCCGAGGGGCTGCGGGCCGATCTGGACGACGGCGCCCGGCAGGCCACGGAGTCGGTCGCGGCCCTTCGCGACTGGATGCGCGATGTGTACGCCCCCGCGATCGAGGGTGCGCCGGACACGGTGGGCCGCGAGCGCTACGCCCGCTGGTCGCGCTACTTCAACGGCACCGACCTGGACCTCGACGAGGCGTACGCGTACGGCTGGTCCGAGTACCACCGGCTGCTCGCCGAGATGCGGACCGAGGCCGAGAAGGTGCTGCCCGGCGCCGGTCCCTGGGAGGCGCTGGCCCATCTCGATGTGCACGGCAAGCACATCGAGGGCGTCGACGAGGCCCAGGCCTGGCTGCAGGGCCTGATGGACGAGGCCATCGAGGCACTCGACGGCACGCACTTCGAACTCGCCGAGCGGGTACGGAAGGTGGAGTCCCGGATCGCACCGCCCGGCGGCGCCGCGGCCCCCTATTACACGGGCCCGTCCGAGGACTTCTCGCGCCCCGGCCGCACCTGGCTGCCCACCATGGGCGAGACCCGCTTCCCGGTCTACGACCTGGTCTCCACCTGGTACCACGAGGGCGTGCCCGGTCACCACCTGCAGATCGCGCAGTGGACACATGTCGCCGACAGCCTCTCCCGCTACCAGGCGTCGATCGGCATGGTCAGCGCCAACGCCGAGGGCTGGGCGCTGTACGCGGAGCGGCTCATGGACGAGCTGGGCTTCCTGCCGGACGCGGAGCGTCGCCTCGGCTATCTGGACGCGCAGATGATGCGGGCCTGCCGGGTGATCGTGGACATCGGCATGCACGCCGAGATGGAGATCCCGGCGGACTCCCCGTTCCACCCGGGCGAGCGGTGGACCCCTGATCTGGCCCAGGAGTTCTTCGGCAACCACAGCGGCCGCCCGGCCGACTTCGTGGAGAGCGAACTGACCCGTTACCTCTCGATGCCGGGACAGGCCATCGGCTACAAGCTGGGCGAGCGCGCCTGGCTGCTGGGCCGGGAGAACGCCCGCAAGGCGCACGGCGACGCGTTCGACGCCAAGGCCTGGCACATGGCCGCCCTTTCCCAGGGGCCGCTCGGACTCGACGATCTCGTCGACGAGCTGTCCCGGCTCTGACCGGACACCCCGCGCGGCACCACGGCGACCGGGCCCGGTTCACACCGTGAGCCCGGCCGCCGGACACGTCCGCGGCCGGAACGCCCGGCCGGTCACCACGGCCGGGACGGTCAGCAGCCGCAGTCGGCGGAGCCGGCCGGTGCGGTGAGCGGGTCCGGGCCGCGCCGCTCGCGCCCCTCCCGGGTCTCGAACTCGAAGCCCTCGCGGACCCAGTACTCGAAGCCGCCGAGCATCTCCTTGACGTGGTAGCCGAGTTCGGCGAGGGCGAGCGCGGCACGCGCCGCGCCGTTGCAGCCGGGCCCCCAGCAGTACGTGACCACGGGGACCGCCGGGTCGAGAAGGTTCCCGGCCCGCTCGGCGACGGCCGCCGTCGGCAGGTGGACCGCGCCGGGGACGCGCCCCTGGTCCCAGGACTCGGTGGAGCGCGCGTCGAGGAGCACGAAGCCCGGGTCGCCGTCGGCCGCGAACGCGACGGCGACGTCGGAGACATCCGTGTGGAAGGCGAGCGAGGCACCGAAGTGTGCGGCGGCCGCCGCCGGTGAGGCCGGCGGGACGCGGAGGACGGAATGGGGCGCGGTGGAGGTGGGCTGCGATGTCATGTCCAGAAATCTATGGTCGGTGATCCACTCCCGGAAGACGAGATCCCTGGCACACCGCTTGATCCGCCGGGGATTTCCCTGTTGTCTCCCGGGTATGACCGACTATTCCCCGGACGCCACCGACTGGCGCATCCTCGATGTCCTGCAACGCGAGGGGCGTGCGTCCTTCGCCGAGCTGGCGCGCGCGGTGGCGATGTCCCCGAGCGCCGTGACCGAGCGGGTGCGCAGGCTGGAGGAGGCAGGGGTGATCAGCGGCTACGCCGCGGTGGTCGACCCGGAGCGGCTCGGGCTGCCGATCCTCGCCCTGGTACGGCTGCGCTATCCGAACGGCCACTACAAGCCGTTCCACGATCTGCTCGACACGACACCGGAGATCGTGGAGGCCCACCACGTCACCGGTGACGACTGCTTCGTGCTGAAGGTCACCGCCCGCTCGATGCGTCATCTGGAGGAGGTCTCGGGCAGGATCGGCACCCTCGGTTCGGTGACCACCAGCGTCGTCTACTCCTCGCCGCTCCCCCGTCGCGCCATCAGCCGCTGAACGCGCCGGTGGTGCGGTGCCGTACCGCGGATCCGTGGCGTTCCTTCACCACTTCGAGCTGTGCGGGAATGCGGCGGCGCAGGTCGGCGACATGGCTGACGATGCCGACGCTGCGGTCCCGTTCGCGCAGGGAGTCCAGTACGTCGAGCACCTCGTCGAGGGTCTGGTCGTCCAGGCTGCCGAAGCCCTCGTCGATGAAGAGGGTGTCCAGCCGTACACCACCCGCCTCGTCGGTGACGACATCGGCGAGGCCGAGTGCCAGGGCGAGCGAGGCGAAGAACGTCTCGCCGCCCGAGAGTGTGGCCGTGTCGCGCTCGCGGCCGGTCCAGGCATCGACGACATGCAGCCCCAGGCCCGATCTGCGGCCTCCGGTGCGGGCGTCGGAGTGGACCAGCGTGTAGCGGCCGGACGACATGCGCTGGAGCCGCGCGGTGGCCGCGGCGGCGACCTGTTCCAGCCGGGCGGCGAGCACATACGACTCCAGCCGCATCTTGCGTTCGTTGTCCACGGAGGTGCCCGCGGTGAGCCCGGCCAGCCGTGCCACCCGGTCGTACTCCTCGCGCAGGGGGCCGAGTCCGCGCACCTCGTCCGCGGCACCGCGCGAGAGCCTGCCGAGTTCGGTGCAGCGTTCGCGCGCGGCGGCCAGCGCTGCGGAGGCGTCACGCAGCAGCCTCTCGGCCGTGTCGTACGCGGCCCGCGCGGCCTCGACCGCGGCCCGCGGACGGTCGGCGGCGGCCCTGCTCTCCGTCTCCGCCAGCCGGTCGGCCACCGCCGCGGCCTCGGACTGCCAGGCGTCGACGATCCGCTGGAGTTCACGCTGGGCGGCCTCGTCGAGGAGGGTGTCGGCGGCGGCCTGCGGGGTGTCGAACCCGGCCCGGAACGCGGCATCCGCGAGCCGGTCGTCGGCCTCCTTGCGGCGCCGCGCGGCCGCCTCCTCCTCACGTACCGCGTCGGCGGCCGCGGCGAGCAGCGCGACCCGGCGTTCCAGCAGCGCGGCGTGTTCGGCCACGCTGCCCGCCTCGCCCCGGGCTGCCACCAGATCGGCTTCCAGCGCAGCCTGTTCGCGGTCCAGGCCCTCGCGCTGGGAGGTGCGGGCCGCGGCCCGGCGTTCGGCGAGCCGGCGCCCGTCGAGCCGTTCGGCCTGTTCCCGCTCGGCGGCCGCGAGTGCCTCACGCGCGGCGTGCATCCCGGCCGCGGTGCGGTGGGCCTCGGCGTGCAGGCCCGCCAACCGGTCGACGAGCGTGGCGAGTTGGGCGACGGTGGGGTCGGCGTCGGGCCCGGTGCCGATCGGGCCGACGGCCGCCTCACCCGTCCCGGCGGGCAACGGCGCCCCGGCCGATCCGGCGGCCGCGCTCCCGGTCAGGCAGCCGGACGTGGCGGGATCCGCGGCATCGGCCCCGCCCCTCGGCTGCGGCACCGCCGACCGGGCGGCCGCACGGGCCGCCGTGTGCTGCTCGCGTACGGCCCCGAGCTCCCGGTCGGCCCGGCTGCGCGCCTCCTCGGCGCGCCGGTAGCTGTCGAGGGCCCTCTCCTCGGCGGCTTTGTCGACATGTCCCTCGGCGGCGCGGGCCGGCCGGGGGTGGTCGGCCGAGCCGCAGACCTTGCAGTCCGCCCCGTCCACCAGCTCAGCCGCCAGTTCCGCCGCGATGTCCCGCAGGCGCCGTTCGCGCAGCTCCAGCCATGTCTCATGGGCTTCGGCGGTCCGCTCGCGGGCCGTGGTCAGCCGTTCGGCGGCGGCCGACACCTGGGCGGCGAGCGCGTCGCGGCGGCGGGCCGCGTCCAGCCGCGCACGGGCGGGCTCCAGCCGGCCGGCGAGCTGTTCGGCGCGGGTGGCGGCCTCCTGGGCCGCCTCGATACGGGCCCGCAGGCCGTCGCGGGTGGACTCCCAGTCGGCCAGCCAGCCCTCCGCCTCGCGGATCAGCTCGTCGTCGGCCCTGGCCTGGCGCTCCAGTACGGCCCGCTCGGTGTCGATCTGTGCGCTGCGCCGCTCGGCACGCCGTGCGGCGTCGAGCCCGCCGAGCTCCTGGCGGAGCCGTCGCTCCAGCTCCGCCAGCTGTTCGGCACCGGCGTCGGCCAGGGTGCCGGGCAGCACCGCGCGGGCGTGGTCACGGGCCCGGCAGGCCGTGCGGTAGGCGCGTTCGGCCTCCTCGCACAGCTCCAGGGCGGGCGCGACGAGGTCCGCCTTGCGGGCCCGTGCGAGGCGTTCGTGGTGCCGGTCGTGTGCGGGGCGGCGGGCTTCGAGTGCGTCGGCGCGGCGCCGCGTCTCCTCGTACCGCTGCTGGAGTGCGGCGAGTTCGCGTTCACGGTCGAGGGCCAGGCGGGCGGCCGACTGGCGGCCCTCGGCCATGGCCAGGACACAGGCGGCGATGTCGAGCCGTTCGCGGGCGCCGCTGCGGGCCGTCGCGGCCCACTCCAGCACGCTCTCGGCGAGACCCGGGTCGCCGGGCTGGAGGTCGGGGAGCGGGGATTCGCCCGCGGCGGGGCCGGCGGCCTGGGCGATCCGCTGGGCCACCGCGAGAACTCGCTCGTCCCCGGCCCTGACCTTGGTCTCGGCGGCACGGCGCAGTTCGGCCAGGCGGTCCTCGACGGCGGCGAAGCGGTGGGTGTCGAAGAGCCTGCCGAGGAGTCTGCCGCGGGCCTCGGCATCGGCGCGCAGGAAGCGTGCGAAGTCGCCCTGCGGCAGGAGCACCACTTGGCAGAACTGCTCCCGGCTCATCCCGACGAGCTGGGTGATCTCCTCGCCGATCTCCTGGTGCGAACGGCTGAGCGGCCGCCAGCCGTCGTCGGGGTCGTACTCGCGCAGCCGGCTCTGGGCCTTCTCCGTCGTGAAGCCGCTGCCCTTCTTCTTGGGGCGGGGCTGTGCGGGGCTCCGGGTGATGTCGAGGCGCCGGCCGCCGACGGTCAGTTCCAGGCCGACCTCGGTGGCGAGGTCCGCCGGGGCGTGGTCGCTGCGCAGGGAGGTGCCGGGGCTCTGGCGGGCGCCGGGCACCGCGCCGTAGAGGGCGTAGCAGACCGCGTCGAGGACCGAGGTCTTCCCGGCGCCGGTCGGCCCGTGCAGCAGGAAGAGCCCGGCCGACGAGAGGGCGTCGAAGTCGATCTCCTGGGTGGTGCCGAACGGCCCGAAGGCGGTGACGGTGAGCCGGTGGAGTCTCAACGGTTCACCTCGCGCACGCCGTCGTCCACCCGGACGTGGTCGAAGGCGCCGCGCAGCACCGTTCGTTCCTGTTCGTCGGCTGCGGAGCCGCCGCGCACATGGGCCACGAAGTCCTCGGCGATCTGCTGGTCGTCGCGCCCCCTGAGGCGCTGCGCGTACGAGGCGAGCGGGTCGTCGGGGGCGCGGTCGGGCTCGAAGACGAGGCTGAGCGTGTGCGGGAACCGCTCGACAAGCCGGGCCATCGGCTCGACCGGGCGCACCGGGTCGGTCAGGGTGGCCTCGATCCAGGACTCCCGGTGCCGCTCCAGCGCGGGGTCGTCGACCAGCTCGTCGAGACGTCCGCGGAGTCTGGCCAGGGGGCGGGGTACCGGGCAGTCGACGCGTTCGGCGGCGACCGTGCCCGAGGCGTCGAGGTCGATCAGCCACATCGTCTTGCGGTGGGTGACCTCGGAGAAGGAGTACGCGAGCGGCGAGCCCGAGTAGCGGACGCGTTCGGTGACCGTCTGGCAGCCGTGGAGATGGCCGAGGGCCACGTAGTCGACGCCGTCGAACACCCCGGCGGGTACGGCGGCCACCCCGCCGACGGTGATGTCGCGCTCGCTGTCGCTGGGCTCGCCGCCCGCGACGAAGGCGTGGGCGAGCACCACGGAGCGGGTGCTGTCCGGGCGTGCCGCCAGATCCGCGCGCACCCGCTCCATGGCGGCGGTGAGCACTGCTTCGTGTCCCGGCCGCTCCGCCTTGAGGACGTCCTTCACCAGGGCCGGTTCCAGGTAGGGCAGTCCGTAGAACGCCACCTCGCCGTGCGCGTCCCGCAGGACGACGGGGGTGGCGCAGTCGGCGGGGTCGGTCCGCAGGTGGATCCCGGCGCGCCCGATCAGTCCCGCGCCGACGCCCAGCCTGCGCGCCGAGTCGTGGTTCCCGGAGATCATCACGGTGGGCACGCCTACGGCGGCGAGCCGGTGCAGCGCGCCGTCGAAGAGCTCGACGGCGGACAGCGGCGGAACGGCCCTGTCGTACACATCACCCGCGACGAGTACCGCGTCCACCTCGTGCTCGCGCACCGTCGCCACCAGGTGGTCCAGATAGGCGGCCTGGGCTTCGAGCAGGGAGACCCGGTGGAAGGAGCGCCCCAGGTGCCAGTCCGATGTGTGCAGAATTCTCAAGACCCGGCTCCGACCCGCATTGTCCTCTTCCTCCGCCCCCGGGGCTCCTGCCCGCCGCGCACCGCTTTCGCGCCGTGCCGTCACGGAGCGCGGTTGTCGGCTCCTGCCACGTCGGCGGCGGTGAGTCCCTCTCTTCTCACCCACCACAGTCTCGCATCACCGCCGACCACGTCCGGGCCTTCGGCCCGACGATGGATCCGCGTCCCGTCGGCGGGTCCGGTCAGGCGTCCCCGTACGCCTCGCCGCCCAGTTCCAGCTCGGCCTCGCCCGCCGTCGCGTCGGCCAGCCAGGCGCGGAAGGACTCGACGTCGGCGTCCGGCAGCCCGATCTCGATGACGACGGCCTCCGCGTAGCGGACCTCGCGCACACGACGGCCGGTGGCGCGAAGGTCGTTCTCCAGCTTGCCCGCGCGTTGGTGGCCGATGGTGATCGTGGCGAGGCGGAACCGTTGCCGGGTGAGGGTGCCGAGCTCGTCGAGGGCCTCGCCGACCGCTCCCCCATAGGCCCTGATCAGTCCGCCGGCTCCGAGCTTGACGCCGCCGTAGTAGCGGGTGACGACGGCGACGACGTAGCGCATCTCACGGCGCATCAGCATCTGGAGCATGGGGACGCCCGCGGTGCCGCCGGGTTCCCCGTCGTCGCTCGCCTTCTGCACGGAGGCGTCGGCGCCGATCACATAGGCGAAGCAGTTGTGGGTGGCGGTCGGGTGTTCCCGGCGGATGCGTGCGACGAACTCCTGCGCCTCCTGCTCGGTGGCGGCGGGGGCGAGCGCGCAGATGAAGCGCGATCGGTTGATCTCGGTCTCGTGCACACCCGCTCGGGCGACTGTCCGGTACTGCTCCTGCATCCGGCCACCCTATGCCCCCGCACGGGAATGGCCGGGGGCCGCCGTCCGTTGTGCGGATCATGTACGCAGACGAAGAGACGATCCGCCGGATCCTCCGGGACAGCGGCGACACCTGGGCCGTGGTCGGCCTGTCCACCAACCGCTCGCGTGCGGCCTACGGCGTCGCCGAGGTGCTCCAGCGCTTCGGCAAGCGGGTGGTCCCGGTCCATCCGAAGGCGGAGCGGGTGCACGGCGAGGACGGATACGCCTCGCTGGCCGACATACCGTTCCCGGTCGATGTGGTGGACGTCTTCGTCAACAGCGAGCTGGCGGGCTCGGTGGCCGACGAGGCGGTCGCGGCGGGTGCCAGGGCCGTCTGGTTCCAGCTCGGGGTGGTCGACCCGGCGGCATACGACCGCACACGTGCGGCGGGGCTGGACATGGTCATGGACCGGTGCCCCGCCGTCGAGATCCCGGCGCTGGACCGATAGGGCCGGTGGACGTACCCGCGTCCCTCGGCCGGATGTGCGTGGTGTCGCACCCGTCGTCCGGCTGGGAGAATGGCCCGCTGTGACTACTACGACCGCACCGACCGCCGTCCACTGCCGGAGCGGGCTCGCGGGGCAGCTGTCCGGGCTCGGCGTGGAGCGCGGCGGTGTCCTTCTGGTGCACGCCTCGATGCGCGCGGTGGGCCCCGTGAGCGGTGGGGTCCGTGCGGTGGTCGGTGCGTTGCGGAACGCCCTCGGAGAGCGCGGCACGCTCGTCGTCCCGGTCTTCACGCCGGAGAATTCCGATACGTCACCGCACTACCGCGACCGGGTGCGCGGCCTCGACGACCGGGCGCGGGAGGCCGTGCGGGCGAGCATGCCGCCCTTCGACCCGGCGGTCTCGCCCGCACCGTCGATGGGCCGCCTCGCGGAGGCGGTGCGGCTCAGTGACGGCGCGGCGCGCAGCGACCACCCGCAGACGTCCTTCGCCGCGCTCGGCCCGACGGCCCGGAAGCTGATGGCGGGTCACCGCCCCGACTGCCATCTCGGCGAGGACTCGCCCCTGGCCCGCCTCTACGATCTGCGCGCCCAGGTGCTCCTGCTGGGCACCGGATTCGACACCTGCACCGCGTTCCATCTCGGCGAGTACCGGGTGCCCGCCCCGCCTCGCCGCAGCTACCGGTGCGTGGTGACGGCCGGGGGCCGCCGCCAGTGGTGGGAGTACGAGGACGTCGCGCTGGACGACGGCGACTTCTCGGCCCTGGGTGCGGACTTCGCCCGTACGGACGACGGCGGGACCGTACGCACCGGTCCGGTGGGCTCGTCGACGAGCCGTCTCTTCCGGATCACCGACGCCGTCGACTTCGCCACGGGCTGGCTGGCTTCTCACCGGGTCGGCGCGCAGGTCCGGGCCCTCTGCCACTCCCCCGGCTGAGCGCTCCGGCCCCCCGGCGGTCGCCGTCTCAGCCCCGGAGGCCCAGTCCCTCGACGGTCACCGCGCCCGGCAGTGCCGCCAGCGCCTTGCCCGGGACGATCAGCTTGCCGCGTCGGCTGCCGCTGCCGATGAGTACCCACTCCTCGTCGACGACGGCGGGATCGAGCAGCAGGGGCCAGGAGACGGGGAGGCCGATGGGGGTGATGCCGCCGTACTCCATACCGGTCTCGCCGACCGCCGTGTCCATCGGGGCGAACGATGCCTTGCGGGCGCCCAGTTGCCTGCGGACCGCGCCGTTCACATCGACGCGGGAGTGCGACAGCACGACGCAGGCCGCGAGCGTCACCTCGCCGCCGCGCTTGCCCGCCACGACGACGCAGTTGGCCGACCGGTTCAGCAGGTCGGCCCCGTGGTGCTCGACGAAGACGGCCGTGTCGGCGATGTCCGGATCCGTGTCGACATGGATGATCTGCTCGGAGGGGAATCCGCCCCACCCCGCGGTCACGGCCGCGGCGACGGGGTCGGTGAGCAGGTCGAGGCGGTCGGACGCCGGAGCTGCGTTGTCGAAGGAGCCGATGGGAGCGCGCATGCGCCCACGCTAACAGCGGCAGGTGGCACTCCCGGGGCCTTCGGCGGGCCGTCTCACCGTACGGGCGGGATTCTCACCGTACGGGTGGGATGGAGACCGCCATGGTGATCTCGGCGGGCTCGGCGCCGTCGTTGCGGTAGGCGTGCGGGTGATGCGCGTCGAACGAGGCGGAGCCGCCGGCCGGGACGGCGTACGGGGTGCCGTCGACGACCAGGGTGAGCTCGCCCGCGGTGACGTGGAGCAGTTCGACGGTGCCCTCGGGATGCGGGTCGGAGGCACTGCTGTCGCCGGGCATCAGGCGCCAGGACCAGAGTTCGAGCGGCCCTCGTGCCTCCGTTCCGACGTGCAGGGTGGTGGAACTGCCCGCGCCGGTGGACCACATGCGCACCGCCTGGCTCTCGGGCACCAGCCGGACCGGGGAGCCCTGCTCGTGGTCGAGCAGCGTGGTGATGCTGATGCCCAGCGCGTCGGCGAGCTTGACCGTGGTGCCGACGCTCGGGTTGGTGCGGGCCTGTTCGATCTGGATGATCATGCCGCGGCTGACTCCGGCACGGGCGGCGAGAACGTCCAGGGTGAAGCCGCGTTCCCCCCGCCAGCGCTTGAGATTGCGTGCCAGCGACTGTGTGAGCTGATCGAGGTCAGACACATTCCGTCCAATATTTTGGATGACAGGGTCAAAAATACTGCACTACGGTGCGGTGCACCCAACCGTTCATCGCACTGTACTTCGAGGCATGCCATGAGAGCACTGTTCGCGCCGGCCACCAGCCCGCTCTGGGGGCTGGCCGACGTCGGCGGCGGACTGCTCGCCCGGCGCATGCCCGCACTCACCGTGGTCGTCGTCCCGCAGGCCGTCGCGGCCGCGGTGCTGGGTGTCGTGGTGATCACGACCGGCGGCTGGAGCGAGGCGGGCCCGCAGCTGTGGTTCGCCGTCGCGGCGGGCGTCGTCGGACCGGTCGCGATGCTGTGCTTCTACAAGGCCCTGCCGCTCGGCCCGATGGGCATGGTCTCCCCGCTCGGCTCGCCGGGCGTCGCCGTGCCGGTGGGTGTCGGGCTCCTCCTCGGGGAGCGGCCAGGGCTGCCGCAGTTCGCGGGGGTCGGGATCGCCCTGGTGGGCACGGTGCTGCTCGCGACCGGATGAGGCCGGGCCATGGTCACTCGGCGGGCGGGGCCGCCGTCTCGCCCGCTTCCGCCAGGGCCAGCAGCTGCTCGGGCGTGACACCCGTCGGGATCGGCACCGGAGCAGGGGTGCGCAGCGGCGGCTGCCAGCCCTTCTCGGCGTCCCAGCTGCGCACGACGCGGGCGGGGGCACCGGCCACCACCGCGTGGTCGGGCACCTCTCCCCGTACCACCGCCCCCGCGGCGACCACCACATTGCGCCCGAGCGTGGCCCCCGGGAGGATCACCGCTCCGGTGCCGATCCAGCAGCCCGGCCCGATGGCGACCGGCTCCATGCGGGGCCACTGCCGGCCGACCGGCTCGTGCGGGTCGTCGTAACTGTGGTTCGTCGACGTGATGTAGACGTACGGCCCGCAGTACGTGTCCGGGCCGATCGTCACCGTGGTGTCGGCGACCACGTGGCTGCCGCGGCCGAGCACCACCCCGTCCCCCAGGGTCAGGATCGGATCGGGGCCGAGGTCCAGGTCGGGCATGAGCCCGGCCGTCAGGGTGACCTGCTCTCCGATCACACAGTGCGAGCCGAGTTCGATCCACCGCTCCCCGAAGACCGTGCCCTGCGGAAAGGCCAGCCGGGTACCCGGCCCGATCCGGCCGAAGCGCAGCGCGCCGGGGCGGTCCGCGGTCACCGCGCCCGACTCCTGCACCCAGCGCCAGCCGCGGTGGACGGCCCGGGACAGGGCGCGCCGCCGCCAGGCGGCAAGGGAAGAGAACGTGTTCCTGTTCGTCGGCACTCGCTCACGGTAGTCGGGGGCGACCGGCCCGATCACCGCGACGACCTGTGATGTTCACCCCACTCGGCCACGGTCCACCGGCCTTCGCATACCGTTCCCCTGACGCGATCGAACAGCCGCGGCCGGCTGCCGGGACCGGACGACCACGGCCGCACGACACCTGGGCACGGAGGAACGCGCGATGGCGGAGCAGGCGTTGATCACGGGAATGGGCGGCAAGGAGCCGGACATCGACGAGGATGCCTTCACGGCACCGACCTCGGTCGTCATCGGTGAGGTCACGATGGCCCCGGGCTCCAGCCTCTGGTACCACGCCGTACTGCGCGCCGACTGCGGCCCGATCGTGATCGGGGCCGACAGCAATATCCAGGACAACTGCAGCGTCCATGTCGACCCCGGGTTCACCGTCACGGTCGGTGAGCGCGTCTCGGTCGGGCACAACGCCGTGCTCCACGGCTGCACCATCGAGGACGACGTCCTCGTCGGCATGGGATCCACCGTCCTCAACGGCGCCCGCATCGGCGCCGGTTCACTGATCGCGGCGCAGGCGCTGGTCCCGCAGGGGATGCAGGTGCCCCCGGGCTCGCTGGTCGCCGGTGTCCCCGCCAAGGTCAAGCGGCAGCTGACCGAGGAGGAGCTCGAAGGCATCAAGTTCAACGCGGTGGGTTACGTGGAGCTGGCCAAGGCGCACCGCCAGGCCCACGAGGCCTGAGCGGGGCCGGGAGAGCGCGGAAGCGGGCGCCGGGCGGCTCTCCATGCGCCCGGCGCCCGCGGCGTACCGTCCCCGTCCGGTCAGTCGGCGGCCGGTACCGCCGTCGGCTCGGGCACGGAGTCGC
Source organism: Streptomyces sp. DvalAA-43 (assembly GCF_900091725.1). Lineage (GTDB taxonomy): Bacteria > Actinomycetota > Actinomycetes > Streptomycetales > Streptomycetaceae > Streptomyces > Streptomyces pulveraceus. The sequence continues at coordinate 64,941 of NZ_FMBW01000076.1, forward strand.
CCGAGCCCCGCGCCGCCGCCTTCTTGGCCCGGTTCTTCACGATCAGCATCGAGGCGACACCGATCAGCACCGCTGCCACCAGGCCGAGATAGGAGAACCGCTTGAGCCAGGCCTCGGCTACGACTCCCACCGTGTAGATGACGGCCGTGGTGCCGCCCGCCCAGACGATGCCGCCGAGCACATTGGCGATCAGGAACCTCCAGTACGGCATGTGCAGTACGCCCGCGAGGGGACCGGCGAAGATCCTCAGCAGCGCCACGAAGCGGCCGAAGAACACCGCCCACATGCCCCACTTCTGGAACGAGCGCTCCGCCATCCCGATCTGGCTCTCACCGAAGTGCCTGGGGAACTTCCCGCCCAGCCAGGCCAGCATCGGCCGGCCGCCCTTGCGGCCGATGGCGTATCCGATCGAGTCGCCGACGACCGCTCCGGCGGAGGCGCAGGCGCCGAGGATCCACGGGTTGATTCCGTCGTGCCCGGCGGCCAGGAGCGCCGCACTGATCAGAACGATCTCGCCCGGCAGCGGAATACCGAGGCTCTCCAGCCCGATGACCACGCCCACCAGGGCATAGACGCTGACCGCGGGGATGGTCTCCAGCCATTCCTGGATGTGCAACGCCGGTTCCTCCGAAACTGATGTGAGTTGCCCGCCGGGCAACTCCTCGGCGCACGGCGGGAAGCCTACCTGCCCCGCCAGCTGCCCGAACAGTGCGAAAAGCCGCCACGCGCCCTCTCGTTGGGGTGCGTGGCGGCTCTCGGTGGAACCGGCCGGGATCAGGCGTTGGGGCGCAGCGTCCAGACGACCGTCATCTCGCCGGTCACCGCGCCGTCCTCGCGCCGGATCTCGATGGCGACGGGGAACTCCGGCCGCTCGCCCGCGTCGAGCTCGGCGATGACCTCGGCCACCGGGCGGCCGAGCGTGGCCGTCGCGGTGACGACGCCCTTGGCCAGCTTCTTGTAGCCGATCTCCGCCTTCACCGCCAGCGGCACGGCGCGCGACAGCTGGTCGCCGAAGGCGGCGATGACGATCGCTCCGCTCGCCGATTCGGCCAGCGTGAACATCGCTCCGGCGTGCGGTCCGCCGATGTGGTTGTGGTATTCGGCCTGGTCCGGCAGGCGGACCACCGCGCGGTCGGCGGTCGTCTCCAGGAACTCGAGATTGAGGGTCCGGGCCATCGGGACCGTCGCGACGAGCATCTCGCCGACGGTCATCTGTTCAGCGCTCATGACCAGATGTTACTCACGGGTAGAGATTCTTGACCATCCCCGGCGCCCATCCCTGATCGTCTCCTTCACCGTCCGCACACGGGGGCGGGCTTAGCAGACCGGCCATCTCCCCTCTATCGTTACTCGCCATGTGGCCAGGACAGCAGCCGCCCGGGGGCGAGCAAAACCCGCAGGACCAGAATCAGAACCCGTACCAGCAGCCGGGGTACCAGCAGCCGAATCCCTATCAGCAGCCGGGATATCAGCAGCAGGGACAGCCGGGGTACCAGCAGCAGGGCCAGCAGCCCGGCTATCAGCAGCCGAACCCGTACCAGCAGCAGACCGTGCCGCAGTACGCGGTGCCCGGTCCGCCCGGCGGCCCGCAGCCCGGCGACAACAACAAGAAGAAGACCACCGCCGTCGCGATCGTCGCGGCCACCGCTGTCGTCGTGGCCGCCGTGGTGACCGGCGTCGTCGTGATGAACAAGGACGACAAGGGCAAGGACGTCGCCGACGACAAGCAGTCCACGGCGCCCGTCAAGCCGTCCGGGTCCGCCTCGGACGGGGCGAACCCGCGCGGCGACGAGGGGGACCCCAAGCCCCTGATCCCCGGGTGGAAGGTCGTCACCAACCCCAAGTGGGGCACGCAGTTCGACGTGCCCGGCGACTGGGAGGTCGGGACGCCCGGCACGTTCTCGTACTTCGAGGACGACAAGAAGGGTGACAAATCGCCCCTCATCGGCTTCTCCGCGCCCGCGTACTTCCAGAAGAAGTGGTGCGTGGACGACTCCGACAAGAACGGCGTCGAGGAGGACATGAGCCTCGCGAGCGCCGGCACCAGGGGCGCCCAGGGCGCCACCGACGCCGCCAAGAACGCCCACAGCGAGGCCGGCACCTGGGCGTGGGCCGCCTACGCGCAGCACATGCCGCAGAGCACCATCAAGTTCACCGAGGCCAAGCAGTACACCACCAAGTCGGGCCTGACCGGCCAGGTGGTCACCGCCACCGCCCCGAATGTCACCAAGCGGAAGAAGTGCGACAGCGACGGCAAGACCATCGCCTTCACCTTCAAGAACAAGAAGGGTGAGTTCGCTTCCTGGGTCCTGTACGGAGCCGATTCCGTCAAGGACGAGCTCCCGGACACGACGATCCAGAAGATCCTGAGCACCGTGCGGCTGGTGGACGTCGTCAAGACCGACTGACCCCCTTCGCCTCCCCGGGAAAACAGTTGGCACGGCCGGGGGTGCGCGGGCGATGGTTCCCCAGTGACCGTCACCCCCGCCCCCGCATCCCGTCCTCCGCGTCCCGGCCGCAACTACCGTCTGCTGACCGCCGCCGCGATCATCACGGGCCTGGGTACCCATGGCGCGCTGATCGCGGCGGCCTTCGCCGTTCTGGAGGCCGGCGGCGACGGCGGCGACGTCGGCCTGGTGGCCGCGGCCAGGACCGCGCCGCTGGTGCTCTTCCTGCTGATCGGCGGGGCGATCGCGGACCGGCTGCCGCGCCACCGGGTGATGGTCGCGGCGAATGCCCTCAACTGCCTCTCGCAGGCCGCGTTCGCCTGGCTGGTGCTGGCCGGTGATCCGCGGCTGTGGCAGATGATGCTGCTCACCGCCTTGTGCGGCACCGGGCAGGCGTTCTTCAACCCGGCGGCCGAGGGCATGCTGATGTCCAGCGTCAGCCGTGAGCAGGCGAGCCGCGCCTTCGCCCTCTTCCGGATGTCGATGCAGGGCGCGGCGATCGGCGGTGCGGCGCTCGGCGGCGCCATGATCGCGGCGATGGACCCGGGCTGGGTGCTGGCCGTCGATGCCGCGGCCTTCGCGGTGGCGGGCGCGCTGCGCGGCTTCCTGGACGTCGGCCACATTCCCCCGCGTGCTCCGGGCGGCGGTCTGCTCGCCGATCTGCGGGACGGCTGGCAGGAGTTCATCGGCCGCCCCTGGCTGTGGAGCATCGTGGCCCAGTTCTCGGTGGTCGTCGCCGCGGTGGGTGCGGCCGAGTCCGTGTACGGTCCGCTGGTCGCCCGGGACGAGCTCGGGGGCGCCCGCCCCTGGGGCTTCGCGCTGGCCGCGTTCGGGGCCGGCACCTTGGGCGGGGCCTTTCTGATGATGCGCTGGAGGCCCCGGCGTCTGCTACTGGCCGGGACGCTCTGTGTCTTCCCGCTGGCGCTGCCGGCGGCGGGGCTCGCGGTGCCGTTGTCGGTGGGCGGGCTCTGCGCGGTGATGCTCGTGAGCGGCGTCGCCATCGAGGTGTTCGGGGTTTCCTGGATGACGGCCATGCATCAGGAGATCCCGGAGGAGAAGCTCTCGCGGGTCTCGGCGTACGACTGGTTCGGCTCGGTGGCGATGATGCCCGTGGCGACCGCGCTCGCCGGTCCGGTGGAGTCGCTGGTCGGCCGGAGTGCGGCCCTGTGGGGCTGTGCGGCGCTGATCGTGCTGGTCACCGGGGCGGTGCTGTTCGTTCCTGACGTACGCCGTCTGACCCGGGCCCCGGTCACCACCGGGGCGGCGGAGGACCGGGGGCCCGCCTCAGCCGATGCTGAAGGCGCCGTCGGGCGGCTCGGGTGAGGCGACCGCCTCACCGTCCCCGACCGGCCGGGCGGCGCCGGCCAGCCGGTCCAGCGCGGCGCCGTGCTCGACCCGGGCGGGGAAGGCGTCGGCGGCGCAGCGGCGGGTGAGCGTCGCGGTGTCGAGGGGGCTCGGGGAGGCGACCAGGACGAGGTTGCCGAAGCGCCGGCCGCGCAGCACCGCGGGTTCGGCGATCAGCGCGAGCTCCTCGAAGACCGCCGCGAAGGTGGCCAGTTGGGAACGGAGGAAGCCGAAGGGCGCACCGTCCGCGAGGTTGGCGGCGTAGATCCCGTCCTCCCGCAGCGACCGGCGGGCGGCCCGCGCGTACTCGACGGAGGTGAGGTGGGCGGGCACCCGCGAGCCGCCGAAGACATCCGCGATCAGGAGGTCGACGGAGCCGGGCGCGGTCCGCTCCAGCAGGCCGCGGGCGTCGGTGCCGTGCACGGTGATTCCGCTGCCGTCGGGGACCGGCAGATGCTCGACGACCAGTTCGAGGAGCCCGAGGTCCGCCTCGGCGACGTCCTGGCGGGAGCCGGGCCTGGTCGCGGCGACGTAGCGGGGCAGGGTGAGTGCCCCGCCACCGAGGTGGAGGACGTCCAGCGGTGCGCCCGGTGCCGCCGCGCAGTCGACGACATGGGCGAGCCGTCGCGCGTACTCGAACTCCAGGTGCTCCGGTGCGTCGAGGTCGACGTAGGACTGGGGCGCGCCGTCGACGGTGAGCAGCCAGGCCCGCTCCCGGTCCACGTCGGGGAGAAGCCTGGCGGTGCCCTGGTCCACGTCCCGGATGACCGGTATCGAGTCGTTCATTCCCCCATTGTGGGGTGTCGATCAGGCGCTCAGCACCGCGGCCACGGATGGGGCGTGGGCCGCCGACTGGGCGAGACCGGCGCGGGCGGCCGCGGCCCGGCAGCTCGGGTCGAGGGGGTTGCGGCCGAAGGCCTTCTTCGCCTCCGCGTCCGGGGTGATGAGCTCGACCCGGGCGCCGTTCGCGGCGAGCGCGGCCGCCTGCGAACCCGGCGAGGCGATGGCCTTGTTGCCACTGGCCGACGGAGCGATGACGACGACACGTCCGTATCCGGCGGCGAGGTGGGCGTTGGCCGTGGAGTGCACCCCGCCGTCGATCCAGTCCCGTCCTCCGGCGCGGGCGACGGGCCACACGCCGGGGACGGCGCAGCTCGCGGTGACGGCGTCGACGAGGGACACCCCGCCGTCCTTGTCGAAGGTGTGGAGTTCGCCGGTCGTGGCGTCGACGGCGGTGACGGTCAGGGGGCGCCCCGGCCACTCGGGCGACAGCAGACGGCTCGCGATCGCCGCGCGCCGGTCCTCGGCGGAGACGCCGGGCCGGGTGTCCTGGGCGATCCTGCCGAGCTTTTGGCCGTACGCCTCGGGGGTCCGGGCGGACAGTACGGCTCGCGCGTAGCGCAGCAGGGTGGCCGCGCCGAGCCTGCCGCCCGTCATGTCCTGCGGGTCGGCGAGCTGGAGTTCGTAGAGTTCGGGAAGGCCGAGCAGTCCGGAGGCCAGCTGGGCGCCGACCATCGCTCCGGCCGAGCTGCCGATGATCAGATCCGCCGCGGAGAGGTCCGCACCCGACTGCGCGAGCCCGTGCAGGATTCCGGTCTCCCAGGCGCCGCCGGTGACACCGCCGGAACCCAGGACCAGTGCTGTGTCCGTCATGCCGTCAGTCTTGCGCACGGCGTCGGGCCCGCCGCCCGTGGGGTACGGGGGCGGGCCCTTGGCGCACCGCTGTTCAGAGCAGGCCGGTGACGGTGCCGGCGCCGACCGTGCGGCCGCCCTCGCGGATCGCGAAGCCGAGTCCGCTCTCCAGCGGGACGTCACGTCCCAGCTCGACGGTCAGGTCGACCGTGTCGCCCGGACGCGCCACCGCCACCTCACCGAGGTCGACGTCGCCGACGACGTCCGCGGTGCGGATGTAGAACTGCGGCCGGTAGCCGGTGGTCACCGGGGTGGTCCGGCCGCCTTCCCGCGCCGACAGGATGTACACCTGCGCGGTGAAGCGCCGACTCGGTGTCACGCTGCCCGGCGCCGCGACGACATGGCCGCGGCGGACCCGGTCGCGCTCCACACCGCGCAGCAGCAGGGCCACGTTGTCGCCGGCCTCCGCGGACTCCATCGGCTTCCCGAAGGTCTCCAGGCCGGTGACGACCGTCTCGATGTCCTGGTCCGGTCCGAGGACCGACACCCGGTCGCCGGTGCGGACGGTGCCGCGCTCGACGGCTCCGGTGACGACGGTGCCCCGGCCGGTGATGGTCAGGACGTTCTCCACCGACAGCAGGAACGGCGCGTCGGTGTACCGGACCGGCATCGGCACGTAGGTGTCGACCGCGTCCAGCAGTGCCTCGACGGCCGCCGTCCAGCGCGGGTCGCCCTCCAGCGCCTTCAGGCCCGACACCCGCACGACCGGAACGGAGTCTCCGCCGTACCCGTGCGCGGAGAGCAGCTCGCGGACCTCCAGCTCGACCAGGTCGGTCAGCACCGTGTCCTCGCCGTCGTCGACGGCGTCCGCCTTGTTGAGGGCGACGACGATGTGGTCGACGCCCACCTGACGGGCGAGCAGCACGTGTTCGGCGGTCTGCGGCATGATCCCGTCGAGCGCGGAGACGACCAGGATCGCCCCGTCGAGCTGGGCGGCGCCGGTGACCATGTTCTTGATGTAGTCGGCGTGCCCCGGCATGTCGACATGCGCGTAGTGACGGGTGTCGGTCTCGTACTCGACGTGCGCGATGTTGATGGTGATGCCGCGCTGCGTCTCCTCCGGCGCCCGGTCGATCCGGTCGAACGGGACGAAGGTGCCGGTCCCGCGCTCGCTGAGGACCTTGGTGATGGCGGCGGTCAGGGTGGTCTTGCCGTGGTCGACGTGGCCCATGGTGCCGATGTTGAGGTGCGGCTTGGTGCGCACATATGCCGTCTTGGGCATGGTTCATTCCTTGGTGTTCGAAGCTGAGAGAGAAGACCCCAGGGCCCCGCCGACCCTCCCCTTGCGGGGTCCGCCGGACTGTCGGGGGAGGGTCAGCTTCGGGCGCCGCCGATGGGCGCTGCGGCAGCGGTGAACGCTGCTGCGACAGAACTCACGGCAGCCTTCGGCGCGTCCGCGACTGCGGACGGCGCTGCGAGGAAGGCGTACCGGAACATGGGTCCGATGATGTCCGACGGGCGCGGCCGCGTCGAATGGTTTTCGGGCGGACACCCTGGTCCCGGCCGGAGGTTCGGGCCCGCGCAGGCCATCGGAGCGGGCCGGTGGTGCGGCGTCGGCCGCTCTGCTCCCGCGGCGCACGTTACGGCGATCAGACACGGGTGTCGGTTACTCTCCCCGCATGCTCGACCCCGTCCCCGCCGCCCGGCCCGCCACCGGCCTCGCCGTGCGCTGCACGAGGGCGCTGCTCTCGCCCTGGTCCCGCTTCTCGCTGCTCGTGGCCGTGCTGCTGGGCGCCGCCGCGACGATGCTCCTCCTCGAACCCCAGCGGCTGCTCGCCACCGGCTGGCCCGCCCAGCTCGACGGCGGCGCCGTCGCGGTGACCCTCTTCGGTGTGGCGTACGGGGTCTGCACCGTGGCCTTCGTCCCCCGGCCGCTGCTCAATCTCGCCGCCGGTGCGCTCTTCGGTACGCAGGCCGGGCTGGCCGCCGCGCTGGCGGGGACGGTCCTCGGCGCGGGGATCTCGTTCGGTCTGGGCAGGGTGCTGGGGCAGGACGCGCTGCGTACGTTGCTCCGCGGGCGGTGGCTCAAGGCCGCGGACGGCCAGTTGAGCAGGCACGGGTTCCGCTCGATGCTGGCGCTGCGGCTCTTCCCGGGTGTGCCGTTCGCGGCGGCCAACTACTGCGCGGCGGTGTCCCGCATGGGATATCCGCCGTTCCTGGTGGCCACCGGGATCGGCTCGATCCCCAACACGGCGGCGTATGTCGTGGCGGGCAGCGAGGCCTCGTCACCGACGTCTCCGGTGTTCCTGGCCGCGATGGGTTTCATCGTGCTCACGGGGATCGGCGCGGCCGTCGTCGCCTGGCGCAAGCGCCACCGGCTGGGCGCCGGGTGAGCGGGGCCCCTGACGGCGAGCACGGGACGGGGGACGGCCGTGGCCCGCGCAACGCTGTTCATCTGGGGGCGGTACCCTGCCCGCGACCGACCGAAGATCTCCGGGCCCGTCACGGCCCTGCCCTCCATTGACCGCAATGCGCACGCTGCCGACGGCCTCGCCGTCGGCCGATGCACGATCACCTCCGGGATGGCCAAAGCCCCATGAGCTGGTTCGAATCGTTCGTCCTGGGCCTCGTTCAGGGACTGACCGAGTTCCTGCCGATTTCCTCCAGCGCACATCTGCGGCTCACCGCAGCGTTCGCCGGCTGGCACGACCCGGGTGCGGCGTTCACCGCCATCACCCAGATCGGCACGGAGGCGGCAGTCCTCATCTACTTCCGCAAGGACATCGTCCGGATCGTCTCGGCCTGGTTCCGTTCGCTGACCGACCGGTCGATGCGCGGCGACCACGACGCCCAGATGGGCTGGCTGGTCATCGTGGGCTCCATCCCCATCGGCGTGCTCGGTGTGACGTTCAAGGACCAGATCGAGGGCCCGTTCCGCGATCTGCGGCTGATCGCCACCACGCTGATCGTGATGGGCATCGTCCTGGGCTTCGCCGACCGTCTCGCCGCCCGTGACGAGGTGGGCGGGAAGCACCGGGCCGGCAAGGAGCGCAAGACGCTCAAGGAACTCGGGGTGAAGGACGGCCTGATCTTCGGTTTCTGCCAGGCGATGGCCCTGGTCCCGGGCGTCTCCCGCTCCGGAGCCACCATCAGTGGTGGTCTGCTGATGGGTTACACCCGCGAGGCCGCGGCCCGGTACTCCTTCCTGCTCGCGGTCCCGGCGGTGCTCGCCTCGGGGGTCTTCGAGTTGAAGGACGCGGGCGAGGGGCATGTGGCGTGGGGGCCGACGATCTTCGCGACCGTCATCGCGTTCGGTGTGGGATATGCCGTTATCGCATGGTTCATGAAGTTCATCACCACCAAGAGCTTCATGCCGTTCGTCATCTACCGCGTGCTGCTCGGCATCCTGCTGTTCGCCCTGGTGGCGGCGGGTGTGCTGAGCCCGCACGCGGGCGAGTCCGCGGGCTAGACAGGACGCGCTCGGCAGTGACGGGCCCTGCCTCCGCGGAGCGCCGAGGCAGGGCCGTACACCTCCTACCGGCCGACCGGGGCCGGGAGAAGGACTGCCGCTAGGACGGAGGCATGAGGACCTCGTCGACGAGGTACACCGTCGCGTTGGCCGTCTTGATGTCGCCACAGACGATCTTCGCGGTGTCATTGACCTTGAACGACTCGCCCGACCCGGAGGTCTTGAGCGTGGAGCCCTCCAGCGTCTTGAAGCTGCCGTTGGGAAGCTCGCTGGGGGTGATGGCCTTGTCCACGACGTGGTAGGTCAGGACCTTCTTCAGCTGCGCCTTGTCCTTGAGGAGGTCGGCGAGCTGCATCTTGGAGACCTTGTCGAAGGCCGCGTTCGTGGGAGCGAAGACCGTGATGTGCTTCGCGTCGTTGAGCTTCGTGGTGAGCCCGGCATCCTTCAACGCGAGTGCCAGCTTGGTCAGTTTCGGGTTGTTGGCCGCCGCGCTCGCCACACGTTCCTTGGACATCTCGGTGGTGCTGCCCTTGCCGCTGTTGGGCAGCGAGGAACATCCGGTACCGAACGGACTCGGTGTGTCCGCGGACGCTTGTGGAGCGAAAGCGCCGAGCGAGAGCGGGAGGGCCACCACAGCGGCGATCGCCGCTGCGCTCGTGCGGATGCGATGTGAACTCATACTCGATTCCTCTTCCCTCTAGGAGGAAGTCCGCGAGGTGTCGATGACCACCATCGCCGGACGAGAGGGTGACCGCTGCTGGCCGGGGTGTCGTCTGCACCGCGCCGGACGTGCCCAGTGGGCCACCGGAACAAGCCTAGACATCGCTCGGCGAGAAGCGCACCCGGAGGGAGAACGGGTAGTCGCACCACTCATCCACGACAGGCGGAACCGCTCGACCTGTGCTGGGGCAATCAGCCGAGCGGGCGGACCCCGGGGCGGGCCGCAGGGTCAGCGCCTCGCACGGCGGCGGAACAGGTATCCGCCCAGGACCAGACCGACGACCAGGGTCACGGCCAGTACCGCCCAGAGCGGCAGGGTGACGGTGGGAATCCACAGCCGGATGGCGATCGAGCCGGTGTTCGCGGCGATGAACCAGATCGCGAGCCCCGCCAGTACCAGGGCCCCGATGGTGCGGACGCGTACGTTCCGGCCTTTGACGGTCAGGGTCGGCGGGGCATGCGGTCCGGATGTCTTCTGTGCCATACATCCAGTATCGAGCGGTTCAGGCGATCGGTCCTGATGAGGCGCGTGCGTTCACGCGCCGAAGTGCCGGGCCGTCGAGGAGGCCCGGCCGCCGCCCGCACACCCTGGCGGATCAGGGTATGTCGCCCCGCCAGTCCCAGCGGTCGGGGTCGCCGTCGCGCGGCCCGTACTCCGCTCTGCCGCCCGGACCGAACCGCCCGATCTCCGTGGTCAGCGCCGCACCCTCGCGCAGCGGCCGGTCCGTCCAGCCCGTCACGTCGAGCAGCAGGCCGTCGAGCGGGCCGCCCACCAGCTCCCGGTAGCTGTGACCCGGCCGGGGCCCCGGGTCGGGATCGTCATGGTCGGCGCCGTACACGCGCCGCTGCCGCATCAGCTCGTCCATGGGGGCAGGATCGCACCCGGCACTGACAATCGGGGGGTGGTGGGCGACGGGCCTCACGGAGCGCAGCGGCGCGCCAGGTGCGCCTCGATGCCCGCGACAGTCTCCGCGTTGTCCGTGAACAGGAGTCCCCGCATGCCGAATGCCTCCGCCGCGGCGATGTTCGCCTCGGCGTCGTCGACGAAGAGGCAGTCCCCGGGCCGGACGCCCAGCCGGGCGCACGTCACCTCGAAGGCAGCCGCCGCGGGCTTGCCGACCCCGATCTCGTGCGAGTACACGATGTCGTCCACCAGATCACCGAAGCCGTACAGCCTCTGCTCCCTCTCCCGGGCCCCGACGAAGCTGTTGCTCAGGATGCCGAGGCGGCAACGGGTCCGGAGGCTTCGCACGTAGGCGATCAGATCCTCGTTGGGGCTGCCGAGGTACTCGTCCCACAGGTCGGCCATGAAGGCGTCCGTCCGCACCGCGTCCAGGCCCAGCACCGCCGCGACCCGGGTCCGGACCTCGTCCTCGGTGATCCTTCCGACGCTCCCGGCCTCCCAGATGTCGTCCAGTCCCCGGTGCATGGATCCCGTCGGCAGGCCGAGCCGCCGCTCCCACTCCTCGTCCCATCCCGTCGCCGGGGTCACCTCCAGCACTCCGCCGATGTCGAGCACGACACAACGCGTTTCCATCCGGGTCTCTCCCTCTCCTCGGAACCGGGTGCCGATGCTGGGGTCTGCCCCGGGGGGAAGGTCAAAGGGCCGGGGCAGAGGGGCCCTACGAGGCCGGCGGAATGCCCCGGATCTTCCGGGCAGATAGGGTCGAAAGTCCCTGCCGCACCGTGTCCGCTCCGACCAGCCTGGGACATGCACCGCCGGAATCTGGAGGGAAATCATGACCAGCACCGATCATCCCGTGATCGCCGCAGTCGACGGCTCGTCGCACAGCCTGGAGGCGCTCGACTGGGCCGCCCACGAAGCCGTACGCCGGGGGCTCGGGCTGACGATCGTGCACGCCCGGACGCCCGACCGCCGTGTCGCGCAGGACACGCAGCGGCGCGAGGCGGAGGAGCTGCTCGACCGGTCCGTACGGAGGGTGTCCGAGATCGCTCCGGAGCTGCGCCCGTCGACGCTGACGCCGCTGGACTTCGCTTCCGCGGCGCTCACCTCGCTCAGCCGCAACGCCTCGCTGGTGGTCGTCGGCTCGCGCGGTCTGGGCGGCTTCCGGTCCCTGTTGCTCGGCTCCAACAGCCTGGCGACCGCGTCGATGGCCGATTGCCCCGTCGTCGTGGTCCACAGCGGGCCGTCCGACGAGGACGCGGCAGAGCGGGCGGAGGCGCCCACCGACCTCGTCGCGGGGGTGGCCGCCGACGAGAGCAGCGAAGGGGTTCTGGAGTTCGCCTTCGAGACCGCCGCCGCACGCCCCGGTGCGCGACTGCGGATCGTGCACGGCTGGACGATGTTCTCCTCGATCCTGTCCGGCGGCCCCGCCTTCGACCGGGACGCGGTCGCGGACTCGGCCGAACGGACCCTCGCGGAACTCACCGCCGGGTGGCGGGAGAAGTACCCGCAGGTCGACGTCGTCAGGGAGCCGGTCGGCGGCTCCGCCTCGCGCACCCTGGTCACGGCGTCGGCGACCGCCGCGCTGACCGTGATCGGGCGGCGCCGGGGCGGCGAGTCCCTCGGGCTCGGGCTCTCCCCCGTCGCCCAGACCACGCTCACCCACGCGCTCGGCCCGGTCGCCGTGGTGCCCTGCTGACGACGGCGCCGCCCCGCCGTGCGTGCACGCCTCTTGGCCTGGCACACCGGCGGGCGGACACTGACCCGATGACACAGCGCGTGGATCTCGCGACCGTGATGGACCGGCTGTCCATCGACGCAGTGCTCACCGGCTACGCGAGGGCGGTGGACGACGGTGAATGGACTGACTACCGGGCGCTGTTCACCGCCGACGGCCGGGCCGACTACCGCAGCGCCGGTGGTGTCGAGGGGCCGGCGCCCGAGGTCGCCCGGTGGCTGGCGGAGACGATGCTCCTCTTCCCCGTACGTCAGCACCTGATCGTCAACCGGCGGCTCGACATCGAGGACCTGGGCGGCTATCCGGGCGACCGGGCCGAAGCGCGGGCCGACTATCTGAACCCGATGCGGCTGGAGAGCGCCCCGGCCGGTACGAGCGGGGCGGAGCCACGGACCACCACGCCGAACTTCGTCTCCGGCGGCCGGTACGCGTTCACGCTGTCGCGTACGGACAGCGGATGGCGGATCCGTACCTTGACCGTCCATGAGAAGTGGCGCGGCACGGGGAACCTCTCCCCCGCGGGCTGATCCCGGTCCTCCGGTGCTTCCGCTCCCGCGCACCGGGGAAGAACTGCGGGACGGGAAAGCAGGGGGGAGACTGCTGAGCAGGCAGGACGAGGAGGCGCGGCATGCGGATTCCGGCCGGTCGGAGCGGGCGGTGGGAGCGGATGCTACGGTCCGGCCGGTGGCGCGGCTGTCTCGCACTGCTCGCGGGGGCGCTGCCCGCACTCGCGTTTCCCGCGCCGTCCCTGTGGTGGCTCGCCGGTGTCGGCCTGGTTCCGTGGCTGCTCCTCCTGCGGTCCGCCGGCACGGGGCGCCGCGCGGCGCTGGAGGGCTGGCTCGGCGGCACCGGCTACATGCTCGCGGTGCATCACTGGCTGATGCCCAGCCTCCATGTCTTCATCGTGGTCCTGGCGGCGCTGCTCGGTCTGTTGTGGGCTCCCTGGGGGCTGCTGGTCTTCCGGACTCTGGGCGGGGCGGTCTCCGCCCCGGCCGCCGTCCGCGCGCTCGTCGTGGTGCCCTGTGGCTGGCTGATGATCGAACTGGCCCGCTCGTGGGAGGCGCTCGGCGGTCCCTGGGGGCTGCTCGGCGCCAGTCAGTGGCAGGTGGCTCCCGCGCTCCGGGTGGCGTCCGTGGGCGGTGTGTGGCTGGTCAGCCTCGTGGTGGTGGCGGTGAACACGGCGGTCGCCCTGCTGTTCGTGACCGCGGCCGCCCGCACGGTGGCCGCGGTGGGCCTCGTGGTGTGCGCGCTGGCCGTGGCGTCGACGGCGAGGTGGGCGCCGCAGCCCGAGGAGAAGGGCGTGGCGAGGATCGCCGTCGTCCAGCCGGGTGTGTTCGCGGGGGCCGACGGCGCCGGGCGCCGGCTCGCACTCAGTGAGCGGCTGACCGGCTCGCTGGCCGGGCGCGATCTCGATCTGGTGGTGTGGGGCGAGAGCAGTGTGGGGGTGGACCTCGCACGGCACCCGGACGTCACCGCCCGGATCGCCGCCCTCTCGCGCCGGGTGGGTGCGGATGTGCTGGTCAATGTGGACACCCGGCAGACCGACCGAGCGGGCCGGACGGGGATCTTCAAGTCGGCGGTGCTGGTGGGTCCGAACGGGCTGACCGGCGACCGGTACGACAAGATGCGGCTGGTGCCGTTCGGCGAGTACATCCCGGCCCGGTCGGTGCTGGGCTGGGCCACGTCCCTGGGCCGGGCGGCGGGCGAGGACCGGTTGCGGGGCACCCGGCAGGTGACGATGTCACTGCCCGGGGCCGATGGCGGGAAGGGGCTGCGCATCGGGCCGCTGATCTGCTTCGAGTCCGCGTTCCCCGACATGAGCCGTCGGCTCACGCGGGACGGTGCGCAGGTGCTGATCGACCAGTCGTCCACCTCGTCGTTCCAGCACAGTTGGGCACCCGAACAGCATGCCTCGCTGGGGGCACTGAGGGCCGCCGAGAACGGCCGCCCGGTGGTGCATGCCACCCTCACCGGCGTGAGCGCGGCGTACGGCCCGCGGGGCGCGCGGGTCGGCGCCCCACTCGGTACGGACACACGCGGGGCCGCCGTGTTCGAAGTGCCGCTGGCTACGGGCACCACGCTGTACGTGCGGCTGGGCGACTGGCCGCTCCCGGGGGCGGCGGCGGTGCTGGCCGCGTTCTGCGCCGTCGAGGCGGGCCGGTCGATCAGGCGGCGTGGCCGGGCCGGGGCGGCCGCCGGGCCGGTCGTCCGCCCGGGGCCGTGAGGCGGGCTCGCGCGGACGCCCCGCCCGTCAGGGGCCGTTCACCGAGACGATGGTGCCCCGGGCGTCGACGGTGAGCGAGACCCGCTCGACCTTGTTGGTCACCGCCAGCACCAGCCACACACCACCCCAGAGGAAGCAGGTGAACACCATCAGGATGGCGTGCAGCACATGGTTCAACGGGTGTCCCCGGACCATGACGGCCTGTGTCCCGGAGCGGGATTCCACCCGCCAGCCGCTCGCGATCCGCTGGTTGACCGCCCAGTCGAGGATCAGGGCGCGCTGCGTCTCGTCGGGCGGACGCCCGTCGGCCGAGTAGTAGCCCGGCGGCGGCTGGAGCGCTCCCCAGCCCTTTGGCTCGTCGTGAGGTCTCACGAGGTCACCTCCACGGCCGGCGGTCCATCACCCCAGCCTGCATCGGAGCGGGGCCCGACGCATCCGGAGGCCGACCGGCGGCCGCCCCGGGGCACGGCCCTCAGGCGCAGTCCAGCTCGCGCAGGATGTGTTCGCAGAGTTCATGGGTCCGCAGGGCGTCTTCGGCGCTCAGCACCTTTCCGGCGCGTACGGCGTCCAGGAACGACAGCACGCTCTGTTCGATGCCGCGCTGACGGGCCACCGACACCCAGTCGCCGCGCCGCCGCAGGCTCGGCTGCCCCTTGTGGTCGATCACCTCGGCGAGATTGACGACTTCGCGCTTGGAGTCCTGGCCGGAGACCTCAAGGCGTTCCTCGGTCGAGCCGCTGAGCCGGTTCATCGTGCCGATGGCGGTGAACCCGTCACCGGACAGCTGCAGCACGACATGGTGCATCAGGCCCTCGCGGATCCTGGCCCGCACGACGGTGTGCTCGACCGGACCCGGCGCCAGGAAGCGCAGGGTGTCGACGACGTGGATGAAGTCGTCGAGCACCAGGGTGCGCGGATCCTCCGGCATGCCCACGCGGTTCTTCTGCATGAGGATCAGCTCGCGCGGCTGCTCGGCGCACTGCGCGTAGCCGGGCGCGACCCTGCGGTTGAAGCCGACGGCGAGACTCGCCCCGCGCTCCTGGGCGAGGGCCACCAGCCGCTGGGACTCGGCGAGTTCATAGGCCAGCGGCTTGTCGACGTAGGTGGCGACGCCCGCCTCCAGCAGCCGGGTCACGATCTCCGGATGCACGGTCGTGGGGGCGTGGACGAAGGCGGCGTCCAGCCCCTGGGCGATCAGTGATCCGAGGTCGGTGTGGCAGTGCGCGGCCGGGATCCGGTGGGCCTCGGCGACCGCGGCCAGAGTGGCGGGGGTGCGGGTCTGCAGATGCAGTTCGACCCCGGGCAGGGTGGTCAGAACCGGCAGATATGCCTTCTGCGCGATGTCGCCGAGCCCGATGCAGCCGACCTTCACAGGGGTCTTCCTCTCACTGTTCGGCGTCCACCGGCGCGGTGTCCGCCTCGCGAGGGGCAGCATACGTGGGCCGCGGTGGCTGCCAGTCGGCTATCCCGTCGAAGGTGCGCAGGATCAGGGTGGGCACGAAGCGCGAGGCGAGGGACGTCAGCGCGTCACGCGTCGCGACGGCGGGGGCGCTGGTCAGGCGCATCAGCCGGGCGGTCCGTGCGGACTTGCGGACGACGGCCGTTGTGCGAGGCAGCCGGTCGGCGGTGTACGCGGCCGCCCCGGCACCGAGGTCACCGTCCGGCGTCAGATGGTGGGCGAGCACGATCGCGTCCTCGATGGCCTGGTTGCCGCCCTGGCCGAGGCTCGGCGCCATCGCGTGCGCGGAGTCGCCGACGAGGACGGTGCGGCCCCGGTGGAAGGAGGTCAGGGGGTCGATCAGCTGGTGGACGTCGTTGCGGAGCACCTGTCCGGGGTCCGCGGCGGCGATGACCGAGGGGATCGGGTCGTGCCAGTTGCCGAACCGGCGCAGCAGCTCCGCCCTCTCACCGTCGGCGGCATGGGCCCCGGCGGGGGCGACAGCGGCTCCGTAGGCGTAGATCCGGCCGTCCTTGAGTGGCTGGGTGCCCCAGAGGGCCCCGCGCCCCCAGGTCTCGTGCGGGGCGAAGGGCCGCCCGGTCGCGGGGACGACGATGCGCCAAGTGGTGAATCCGGCGTACGAGGGGCCGGGGTGACCGGGGAAGAGGACCCTCCGTACCGCCGAGTTGATGCCGTCGGCGCCGACGACGAGGTCGGCCTCGGTCTTCCCGGCCCCCGTCCCGACCACGGCGGGCGCACCGCCCGCCGTCCCCGGGTCCAGCAGTTCAGCGGCGGTACCCGTCCGGACGGTGGCCTCGGGAAGCCGGGCCACGAGTCGGTCGACGAGGGCGGCCCGGTGCAGCAGGACGACCGGGCCGCCGAACCGCTCGGCAGCTACGGCGCTGTCCGTACGGGAGAGCCAGCGGCCACCGGGGACGCGCATGCCGCCCTCGCCCTGCCAGGCGGCGAGGGCCCGGATCTCGTCGCCCATGCCGATGACGTCCAGGGCGCGCTGGGAGTTGGGGGCGAGGGCGATACCGGCCCCGACGGGCTCCAGGGAGGCCGCGCGCTCCAGCACGGTGACGCGCCAGCCGCGGTCGTGCAGGGCCACCGCCGCGGTGAGGCCGCCGATTCCGCTGCCGATGACGACGGCACGGGGCTTGTCCATGACTCCTCCATGAATCATCGAGATCACGGAACCCGGAAGGCCTGAGGCCCAAGAGGTCCGGGACCTGGAAGGCCCGGAACCCGAGACCGCCGGAATCCGGGAGCTGTGGAACTACATCCGTAGTGACAGGCTCACCGTACTACGGATGTAGTTCCGACGGTAGGTTGGCCCCATGGCCACACGCACCGCCGGTACCTCCCGGGCCGATCTCATCGCCGACGCCGCCCTAGCCCTCCTCGCCGAACGCGGGATGCGCGGCCTCACCCACCGCGCGGTGGACGAGCACGCCGGACTCCCCCAGGGCTCGACGTCCAACTACGCCCGGACCCGGCAGGCCCTGCTGGAGGTGGCGGTGCGACGGCTGGCCGAACGGGAGGCGCGGGTGCTCGCCCCCGGTGAACTCCCGGTCCCGGGCGCCGCCCCGGACAGCGGCGCGCGGGAGGGTTCGAACGGCGGCCCGGAGCATGGTCCGGCTCTCGGGGCGACGGCACTGGTCGGCGCTCTCGCGCTGGCGCTGCACCGCTATCTCACCCGCCACCCCGAACTGCTCATCTGCCGCTACGAGCTCGCCCTGGAGGCGACCCGGCGCCCGGAGCTGCGGGAGTTCTTCGACGCGACGGGCCGGCAGTTCCGCCAGCCGCTGATGGCGCTGCTGACGGCTGCCGGATCGGCCGAGCCGGAGCGGCACACCCTGTCCCTGGTGGCCTGGTGCGAGGGGCTGATGTTCTCGTGCGCCGCGGGGTCGTTCAACCGCTCCGTCCCCAGCGAGGAGGACCTGCGCACCGGCTTCGCCGAACTGCTGAGCGGAATGCTGGGACCGCAGTGGGCGCCGCGCTGACCGGCGTCACCCATGTGGGCCAATCCCGGCCGACCGGCCCACCGGAGCCCCGTCCGCGCCTCAGAGTGATCAGGTGCAACGAACCAGAATCACCGTGAGCCTGCTGGTCGGCATGGCCGTCACGACGCTGTCCGGCTGTGTGTCCGTGCAGCCGCGAGCGGACGTTCCGCCCCGACCCCGGTCCAGTGGGCCCACCCAGGACCTGTCTCCGCAGATCGTGCTGCCCCCCGTCCACGACTCCCTGGGAGCCGTACCGACGCCCGAGCCGTCTGCCTCCGCGTCCCACCGCACGGACGGCGCGCCACCGGACACCCGCCGCTCCGTGCCCCGCGCGCCGCGACAGCAGCAGCAACGGCAGCAGCAGCGGTATCCCTCCGCTACGCGGCCCCGGCCGCGCCACGCCCCGCCCGCCGTGACCGTGCCCGTCCCGGCTCCGCCGCCCCCCGTCGCGGGTACGGACATCTGTGCGCTGGGACGGGGCTACGGGCACTGGCCCGCGGGCAGCCCGCAGTCCCGGATCTGCGACGACACCTACGGCCGCTGAGCCCGGAACGCAGGAACGAGCGATGACCCGTCCGCCATGGACGGGCCACCCTCACAGTTCGCCCAGCCGCAGCTCCAGGCGCACGATCGCCGCCCGCACCCCCGCCCCGTACCCGTCGTCCGCCCCGTCGTCCGCGAGCACGCCGGAAGCGGCGCGGGCGCGGTCCAGATGGAACCGCGCCGCGTCGGGTCGCCGGAGCTTCACGTAATCGGCGGCGAGATTGAGATGCAGCGACGGGCGGAAGGCAGACACCGCGGGCGCATCGGGGTGCTGGGCCGCCCGCTCGTCGGTCAGCTCGTCGGCCGCGGTCAACGCCCGCAGGTTCCAGGCCAGTTCATCGCCGGGGTCGTCCTGGGTGTCGGCCATGTAGTGGGCGAGGGTGCACCGGTGCAGGGCGTCACCGTCCTCGCCGATCTCGGACCAGAGCACGCCGAGGCGGTTGCGGGCCTCTTCCCGGTCGCCGCCGTGCAGCAGCATGATCGCCTGGCCGATCCTGGTCATGACGGCGTCCCTGGACGCCTCCCGCTGCTCCGTCACCGCGACCTCCCTGAGCGCCCGTCCCCCCGTTACCGTTCGACGCTAGCCGCAGGTGCGGCGGATCCCGCTGAGGCTCGGGCGGGCGTCCCGGACCGGTCGCCGGACGCCCGCCGCCGACCGGTCCGGAGCCCGGGTCTCAGCCCAGGTCGGGGATGCGCCAGTCGATGGCCTCATGCCCCTGCGCGGCCACCGCCGCGTTGATCTGCCGGAACGGACTGGAGCCGAAGAACTTCTTGGCCGAGAGCGGCGAGGGGTGCGCCCCCTTCACCACCACATGGCGCTCCTCGTCGATCAGCGGAAGCTTCTTCTGGGCGTAGTTGCCCCAGAGCACGAAGACCGCCGGGTCGGGGCGCGACGCGACCGCGCGGATCACGGCGTCGGTGAACTTCTCCCAGCCCTTGCCCTTGTGCGAGTTGGCCTCGCCCGCGCGCACCGTCAGCACGGCGTTGAGCAGGAGGACGCCCTGCTCGGCCCAGGGCATCAGATATCCGTTGTCCGGGACCGGAAGACCGAGCTCCTCCTTCATCTCCTTGTAGATGTTCCGCAGCGACGGCGGCGTCTTCACGCCCGGCCGCACGGAGAAGCACAGCCCGTGCCCCTGCCCCTCCCCGTGGTACGGGTCCTGGCCGAGGACGAGGACCTTCACCTTGTCGTAGGGGGTGGCGTCCAGAGCGGCGAAGACCTGGTCGCGCGGGGGATAGACCGGCCCCTTGGCCCGCTCCTCCTCGACGAACTCGGTGAGCTCCTTGAAGTACGGCTTCTGCAGCTCTTCGCCGAGGACGCCGCTCCAGGACTCGGGCAGCAGGTCGGTGTCGGTCACTTCAACAACCTCCGGTAAGCAATCAGCTTTTCACCCGAGAACCTACCGGGGGCCACTGACAACGCGCCCTGCCAGCCCCGTCGGGGGCCTACCAGCTGGCCTTGCGGTACAGCTCCCACATCTGCATGACCGTCTGCGGGTCCAGGGCGCGCTCGCCGCCGCCGATGTCCTCGCCCGAGGCGACGTACAGCTTGCCCTGCCACAGGGGCAGCAGCCGCACGTCGTCGACCAGGATCTGCTGGGCCCGTTCGAACTGCTTGCTGACCGCGCCCCGGTCGCTCTCCTTGCGGGTCTGCGGCAGCAGTTCCTTGCTGATCTCGTCCTTCAGGTACGGCATCCCCGTGATGCTCTCCTTGCCGACGAACGGGGCGATGAAGTTGTCCGGGTCCGGGAAGTCGGGGAACCAGCCGCGGCCGAAGACGGGGTACTCGCCCTTGGTGAAGCCCTCCTGGAAGGTCTTCCAGGGCTTGCTCTTCAGGGTGATCCTGAACAGTCCGGAGCTCTCCAGCTGCCGCTTCAGCTCGGCGAACTCGGGGGCGGTGGAGGATCCGTACCGGTCGGTGGTGAACCAGAAGGTCAGCTCGACCGGCTTGGTGATGCCCGCCTTGGTCAGGATCTGCTTGGCCTCGCCCTGGTCCGGGTCGCCGTAGGCGTCGAAGAAGCTGGTGGTGTGTCCGGCGATCCCCTTGGGGACCATGGAGTACAGCGGTTCGGCCGTGCCCTGGTAGACCTTGGCCACCAGGGCGTCACGGTCGATGAGCTGGGCGATGGCCCGGCGTACGGCCACGTTCCCGGCCGCCGGGTCCTTGGGGTTGAAGACCAGGAACCGGATGTCCGCGCCGACCGTCTCGACGATCTGCAGATTGCTGTCCTTGTCCTGGTTGTCCTCCAGGCTGACGACCTCCTCGGCGGTGAGGCCGCGGTAGATCGCGTCGATCTTGTTCTTCCGCAGCGCCGCGACCACGGGGGCGGACTCCTTGAAGTACCGGATGGTCACCGCGTCGTTCTTGCGGTCGGCGAATCCCTTGTAGTCCGGGTTCTTCACCAGTTCGGCCCGGTCACCGGGCTTGTACGAATCAAGGAGATAAGGACCGGATCCGGTGATCTTTCCATCGGTGCGGATCTTGTGCCTGGAATAGTCGCCGGGGGCCACCAGTGACATCGCGGGCGTGGCGAGAATGAAGGGGAACGTGGCGTCCGGCTTGGTGAGGTGGAAAACGACGATGTCGTCCCCCTTCGTCTCCACGCGATCGAGCGAACCGAGCATGCCGACCGGGCCGCCCTTGAACTTGATCTCCGTGATCCGGTCGATGGAGTACTTCACCGCTTCGGCGTCGAGCGCGTCCCCATTGGAGAATTTCAGCCCCGCGCGGATCTTGCACCGATAGGAGGTGCTGGTGGTATCGGTGAACTTGCACCATTCCGCGGCATCGGGCTCGGGGCTCGTACTGCCCGTGGGGAAACTCACCAGGGTCTGGAAGACATTCCGCATCAGCTCCCAGGAGTTGTCCCACGCCGCCGCCGGATCGAGGGTCGAGGGCTCACTGGTCGTACCGACGACTATCTTCTGCTCGACTTTCGAACCGCTGTCGGAAAGAAGTCCGCAGCCTGCCAGCAGTGAAAGGGAAGCAAGGACTGCAGCGGCCTGCAGACTGGCCCGGTAGAACACGTGAACGCTCCTCGATCAGCCATGGGTCGGCAGACCATACCGCAGTGCCCCGCCGGGTCAATCCGCAGGCCCGGCAGGGCACTTGAGTCAATCAGGGCCAAATCAGCTCAGGCCGGTTCAGCCCACGCCCGCGTTGAGAAAGATTCCGCCATCGACCACCAGGGTCTGTCCCGTGATCCACTCCGCCTGGCTCGATGTGAGGAACGCGGCGGCGCCGCCGATGTCCTCGGGAACCCCCAGCCGTCCGAGCGGATACGCGGCGGCGGCCTCCTCCTCACGGCCTTCGTACAGCGCTCGGGCGAATTTCGTCTTCACGACCGCGGGAGCGATGGCATTGACCCGGACGACCGGCGCGAACTCATGCGCCAGCTGAAGGGTCAGATTGACCATGGCGGCCTTGCTCACGCCGTACGCGCCGACGAAGGGCGAGGCGGAGAGACCGGCGACCGAGGCGATGTTCACGATCGCCCCGCCGTTCTCCTTCTGCCAGGCCTTCCAGGTCCGCTGCGCGAAGCCGAGCGCCGAGACCACATTCGTCTCGAAGACCTTGCGGACGACATCGAGGTCGAGGTCGGCGAGCGGCCCGAAGACCGGATTCGTACCGGCGTTGTTGACAAGGAAGTCGACCCGGCCGAACGCCTCCAGGGTGCGCTCGACGGCCACCGCCTGGTGCGCCTCGTCGTGGGCCTTGCCCGCCACGCCGATCACCCGGTCGGCACCCAGCCGCTCGACGGCCGCCTTGAGCGCGTCCTCGCCGCGTCCGGTGATGCACACCCGGTCGCCGCGGGCCACCAGTGCCTCGGCGATCCCGTAGCCGATGCCCCGGCTCGCCCCGGTGACGAGCGCGACCTTCCCGCTGTCCTGCACAGTCATGATGTTCCGTAGCCCTTCGGGTCAGTTGAGCGGTCCGCCGGCGACGTACATGACCTGGCCGGAGACGAAGCCCGCCTGGTCACCCGTGAAGAAGGCGATGGCGTTGGCGATGTCGTCGGGGTGCCCGACGCGCTGCACCGGGATCTGGGTGGCGGCCGCGGCCTGGAACTCCTCGAAGCCCATGCCGACCCGGGCCGCGGTCTGGGCGGTCATCTCGGTGACGATGAAGCCGGGGGCCACGGCGTTGGCCGTGATGCCGAACTTGCCGAGCTCCTTGGCCAGGGTCTTGGTGAAGCCCTGCAGACCGGCCTTGACCGCGGAGTAGTTGGCCTGGCCGCGGTTGCCGAGCGCCGAGGAGGAGGAGAGCGAGACGATCCGGCCGAACTTGGCGTCCACCATGTGCTTCTGGACGGCCTTGGCCATCAGGAACGCGCCCTTGAGGTGCACGTTCATCACGGTGTCCCAGTCGGACTCGGTCATCTTGAAGAGCAGGTTGTCGCGGAGTACGCCCGCGTTGTTGACGAGGATCGTCGGGGCACCGAGCTCGGTGGCGACCCGCGCGACCGCGGCTTCCACCTGGGCGCTGTCCGACACGTCGCAGCCGACCGCGAGGGCGGTGCCGCCGGCGGCGGTGATCTTCTCGACGGTGTCCTTGCAGGCCGCCTCGTCGAGGTCGAGTACCGCGACGGCGCGGCCCTCGGCCGCCAGGCGTACCGCGGTGGCGGCGCCAATACCCCGCGCCGCTCCGGTCACGATGGCGACGCGCTGCTCGGTGGTGGACATGCTTGGTTCTCCTCGCCCTTGGATCGCCGCTCAGCGGACGTCGGGGCACCCCGGCGCGGAATCCCGAGCGCCGAACCTTCCCGATGGCTGAGCAACCGCTTAGTACCTTCAGCAGACGAGACGCTAGAAGCCCTGGCACCCGGTGTCAACGGCGCGCGGCCGCCGGGGCGCATGTCACACCCGGCGGCGCCGCTCGCGCGGTGGTCGCGGGCGGCGTCGCGGGGCGGCGGATCAGCGGACCAGCAGATCGAGCAGCCGTTCGACCTCGGCCTCCGGGTCGGCCGTCAGGCCGCTGTGCACGGGGCCCGGCTGGACGACAGTGGAGCGCGGCGCGATCAGCCAGCGGAAGCGGCGGCCGACGTCGTCCCGGGCCGCCTGGCCCGCGTCCGTACCGCCGCGGCACACGCCCTCGACGGCGCGCAGGGCGGCCCGTACGCCGACCACGTCGGCGCTCGGGTCCAGGACCCTCAGCTTGGTCTCGTCGAGATGGGTGCGGGCGGCGACGAAGCTCCGGGCGCGGCAGTAGACCACCACGCCGGCGTTGAAGAACTCGCCGCGCTGTACCCGCGGGACCACACGCAGCAGCGCGTACTCGAAGACATCGCGCTCGCTCAACGCCGGCCGTCCTTGTCGTTCTTCTTGGTGGGGTGCGGCCAGGGGGTGAGGTGGTCGGTGAGCCAGCCGGGGGCCTGGGAAGGCTTGGGCTCGGTGGGACCGTCCAGCGTGATGCGCTCGTGGATGGTCGCGGCGCGCGGCAGCAGTGCCGCCACATAGGCGCGGCGCAGCTCGTCGGTGCTGTCGAAGCCCGGCTCGTCCACCAGCCACTCGTCGGGGACGTCCGCCGCGACCTCGGTGAGGAGTTCCTCGGTGACCAGCGGGGCCAGCTCGGCGGCGGCCGCCGCGATGTCGGGCGCGAACGGGGCCAGCGCGTGGTCGGAGGCGTTGTACGGCTTGGCCGCGGACGCCTGGGCGCCGGGCCAGTTGTGGTGCCAGATCATGGTGGCGCCGTGGTCGATGAGCCAGAGGTCGCCGTGCCAGATCAGCATGTTCGGATTGCGCCAGGACCGGTCGACGTTGTTGATCAGCGCGTCGAACCAGACGACCCGTCCGGCTTCCTCCGGGTCCACCTGGTAGGCGAGCGAGTCGAAGCCGATCGAGCCGGGCAGGAAGTCCATCCCGAGGTTGAGCCCGCCGCTGGCCTTCAGGAGCTCCTGCACCTCCTGGTCGGGCTCGGCGAGGCCGATGACCGGGTCCAGCTGCATCTGCACCAGGTCGGGGACGCGCAGCCCGAGCCGCCGGCCGAGCTGTCCGCAGATCACCTCCGCGACCAGTGTCTTGCGCCCCTGTCCGGCGCCGGTGAATTTCATGACGTACGTGCCGAAGTCGTCGGCCTCGACGATCCCGGGGAGCGAGCCACCCTCACGCAAAGGCGTGACATAGCGAGTCGCTACGACTTCTTCCAACACTTTCCCAGGCCACCAATCTCTTCAGCCTTACAATCCACGGAAGGCCTCTCCGGGGGCGTAGAGGTAGGAATCACCGGCCAACGGCGCTGGGGAGAATCCGGGGGGTTTCGGCTGACGAGCCGGTCTCCCCGTTCCCCAACAGACCGTCGATCGTGCCGCGCCCCTTGCTGCCGGCTTCCGGCATGAAGTGAGCATACTAACCGAGGGTGATCGCCGGTGAGGAGTGTCCGAGCCACCGAGCCAGGGTCACGACGGACTCTCCGGCTTCCAACATGATCGAGGCGTAGGTGTGCCGCAGCACACGGAAACCGTCCTTCGGGGCCGCCGCCCACTGCCAGGCTTTCGCCCCCTCGGCACGGGGCGGGATGACGCCCGCCTGAGCCAAGGCGGGCTTCCAGATGTACGTGTTCCATGCGTTCACCGCGACGGCGTTGCCGAAGCGCGTGGTGAGCAGCAGGGAGAACTTCTTTCCTCTCTCCCTCCGGTCTCCCCCACGACAGCTCCACCTCCACCGGCGGGAACGTATCGATGTGACGCTTGAGTTCCTCGGCTACCGAGGGGCAGATCCACCGTGCGGATCTTCTTCCCTTTCGGCAGGGCGAAGTACGGCCTTCCGTGAATCGCCTGAGCCTCTGACCTGCATAAATATCCAGATGCTAGATCTCGGCCGACTTGAACATGGTACGCAGCATCGAGGTGCTCCCGAATCTAGCCCCCCTGCCCGCGTTTTGCAGGTCAAGGGCTGTTCCCCCATCCCACAACAAGCCGTATGTCCGGGCAGCGTTCCCCGGGTTCTTCAGGACTCGTGCTGACCACTTGCCGACTCTTCTGACATATCGTCAGGCGATTTCGGAGGGATTCACCCACTCTCTCCGGCAATGGATCGCCGGTCACTCAGGTTGAACTCGTGGTGCCGTAGCGGCTGACGGGCTGTACCTCTCTGCGGTATCGCCGGGGCATGCGGTACCCGCAGGGTGGTGGGTCGACCGCCGTGAGAGCTTCTCCTGGCGCGACCACCGGGACCTGCTGATCGCCGCACATCAGCAGCGCGGCGGCCCGATCGCGCCCATCCGGGACAACCTCGACATTCACAAGGCTGCCGACCTGCGGGGGTTCGCTGCCGACCGGGACTGACCGACCATCCACCACCTCCCGCCCTGCACCCCCCGACCTCGACCCCGTCGAAGGGATCTCGTCGCTCCTGCGACGCGCCCGGCTCTCCAACGTCGCCTTCAGCACTCCCGAACACCTCGTCCGGCGCATCCGAAGCGTCCTGTCGCACATCCAGTACCGCAGCGACCTCATGGACGGCTGCCTCGCCGAGGCGGGCCTGACCACCAGACCCGCCTGAGCGACGACGCGACTCCACGAGTCCGATCTAGGTAATTGTTTGATTGGGACAAATTCCCGCTTTCGAATCGGTCGACTCCTAGCCTGATTTCCCATATGGACGCTGGCATGATCCCCATGAGGGCAAGTCATGAACTATGTGGTCTACACAATTCAAGGAGGCTCGTGTGACCCGTAACGGTCAGGTGCTGGTGACGGGCGTCGGTGCGATGACGCCGCTGGGAGCGGATGCGCCGTCGTCGTGGGCCGGGCTGCTGGACGGTAAGTCGGGGGTGCGGTTCCTGGAGGAGGAGTGGGCCGTGGACCTGCCCGTGCACGTTGCGGCCGGGCTCACGGTGGACCCTGCCTCCCTGCTTCCGAGGACCGAGGCCAGGAAGCTGGACCGCGGTGAACAGGTCGCCCTGCTCAGCGCGCGCGAAGCCTGGCAGGACGCCGGTGCTCCGCAGGTCGAGCCGGAACGACTCGCCGTCGTCATCGGTACGGGGACCGGTGGTGTCCTCACCACGCTGGGA
>NZ_FMBW01000012.1 GCF_900091725.1 Streptomyces sp. DvalAA-43
CATGGCAGAGGCGGGGACGCCGTCGGGGGTACCCGCCGTCACCGTGAGCTGAAACAGAACCAGAGAGGGGGCCCGAGCGTGACGATTCTGGAGAGCATCCGGGGGCCGCACGATCTCAAGGCGCTGAACGAAGCACAGCTCGGCGAACTCGCCGAGGACATCAGGCAGTTCCTCATCCGCGCGGTGGCCAGGACCGGCGGCCATCTGGGACCCAACCTCGGAGTGGTGGAGCTCTCCATCGCCCTGCACCGGACCTTCGACTCGCCCGTCGACCGCATCCTCTGGGACACCGGCCACCAGAGCTATGTGCACAAACTGCTCACCGGTCGGCAGGACTTCTCCAAGCTGCGCGGCAAAGGGGGCCTGTCGGGCTACCCGTCCCGGGAGGAGTCCGCGCACGACGTCATCGAGAACTCGCACGCCTCGACCGTCCTCGGCTGGGCCGACGGCATCGCCAAGGCGCATCAGGTACGGGGACGGAGCGACCACGTCGTGGCCGTCATCGGCGACGGCGCCCTCACCGGCGGGATGGCCTGGGAGGCGCTGAACAACATCGCGGCCGCCCGCGACCGGCCGCTGATCATCGTGGTGAACGACAACGAGCGCTCCTACGGCCCCACGATCGGAGGCCTCGCCGACCACCTCGCCACCCTCCGCACCACCGACGGATACGAACGCTTCCTCTCCTGGGGCAAGGACGTGCTCCGGCAGACGCCGGTCATCGGACAGCCGCTGTACGAGTCGCTGCACGGCGCGAAGAAGGGGTTCAAGGACGCCTTCGCCCCGCAGGGCTTGTTCGAGGACCTCGGGCTCAAGTACCTGGGGCCGATCGACGGCCACGACATCGCGGCCGTCGAATCCGCCCTGCACCGGGCGAAACGCTTCCACGGCCCGGTGCTGGTGCACTGCCTCACCGAGAAGGGCCGCGGCTACCCTCCCGCGCTCCTGGACGAGGCCGACCGCTTCCACACCGTCGGGGCGATGGACCCGCTGACCTGCGCCCCGCTCGTCCCGGCCGGCGGGCCCTCCTGGACCTCGGTGTTCGGGGACGAGATCGCCATGATCGGCGCGGAGCGGCCGGACGTCGTGGCCATCACGGCGGCGATGCTGCACCCCGTCGGGCTGACGAAGTTCGCCGAGGCCTTCCCCGACCGGGTCTGGGACGTCGGCATCGCCGAGCAGCACGCCGCCGTCTCCGCGGCCGGACTGGCCACCGGCGGCCTGCACCCGGTCGTCGCCGTCTACGCCACCTTCCTCAACCGGGCCTTCGACCAACTGCTGATGGATGTCGCGCTGCACCGGTGCGGGGTGACCTTCGTCCTCGACCGGGCCGGGGTCACCGGACCCGACGGGGCCTCGCACAACGGCATGTGGGACATGTCCGTGCTCCAGGTCGTCCCCGGGCTGCGGCTGGCCGCCCCGCGGGACGCCGACGAACTCCGGGCCCAGCTCCGGGAGGCCGTCGCCGTCGACGACGCGCCCACCGTGATCCGGTTCCCCAAGGAGTCGGTGGGGGAGCCGGTCCCGGCGGTCGGCCGGATAGGTGGCATGGACGTGCTGCACCGGGCGGACGAACCCGATGTGCTGCTCGTGGCCGTCGGCGTGCTCGCCCCGGTCTGTCTGAGCGCCGCCGATCTGCTGGCCGGGGCCGGAATCCGCTGCACGGTGGTCGACCCGCGCTGGGTCAAGCCGGTCGACGAGGAACTGCCCCCGCTCGCCGCACGGCACCGGCTGGTCGCCGTCGTGGAGGACAACAGCCGGGCGGGAGGCGTCGGTTCGGCGGTCGGACAGGCGCTGCGGGACGCCTCGGTCGACGTACCGCTGCGGACGTTCGGCATCCCCGAGCAGTTCCTCGCGCACGGCAAGCGCGCCGAGGTGCTGGCCGACATCGGGCTCACCCCGGTCGAGATCGCCGGCCGGATCAGCGCCGCACTGGCCGCCAGGGCGGCGACGAGGACCGAGGAGAGCGGGGCATGAACGACGACCGGCCCAAGGGCTTCGACCTGGCGCGGCTCCTCGCGGAGCGCGGCGCCGAACGCTACGAGCTGCACACGAAACACCTCAACCACCAACTGCCCCGGATGCTCCACACGATCGGTTTCGACAAGGTCTACGAACGGGCCGAGGGCGCGCACTTCTGGGACGCCGACGGCAACGACTACCTCGACATGCTCGCCGGATTCGGCGTGATGGGCCTCGGCCGGCACCACCCCGTCGTACGCAAGGCCCTGCACGACGTCCTGGACGCCTCGCTCGCCGACCTCACCCGCTTCGACTGCCAGCCGCTGCCCGGACTGCTGGCCGAGAAGCTGCTCGCGCACAGCCCGCACCTGGACCGGGTGTTCTTCGGCAACAGCGGCACGGAGGCGGTCGAGACGGCCCTGAAGTTCGCCCGCTACGCCACCGGCAGGCCCAGGATCCTCTACTGCACCCACGCCTTCCACGGGCTGACGACCGGCTCCCTGTCGGTCAACGGGGAGGACGGTTTCCGGGACGGCTTCGCACCCTTGCTGCCGGACACCGCCATCGGGCTCGGCGATCTCGACGCCCTGCGGCGCGAGCTGAAACGCGGCGATGTGGCGGCACTGGTCGTCGAACCGATCCAGGGCAAGGGCGTCCACGCGGCGCCCCCCGGCTTCCTGCGCGCGGCGCAGGAGCTGCTGCACCGGCACAAGGCCCTGCTCATCGCCGACGAGGTGCAGACCGGCCTCGGCCGGACCGGCGACTTCTACGCGTACCAGCACGAGGAGGGTGTCGAGCCCGATCTGGTCTGTGTCGCCAAGGCGCTCTCCGGCGGCTATGTGCCGGTCGGGGCGACCCTGGGCAAGGACTGGATCTTCCGGCGTGTCTACTCGTCGATGGACCGGGTCCTGGTCCACTCCGCGAGCTTCGGCTCCAATGCCCAGGCGATGGCGGCCGGGCTCGCGGTCCTCGCGGTGATGGAGGACGAGGAGACCGTCGCCCATGCGCGCCGGACCGGTGAGCTGCTGCGGGAGCGGCTGACCGCACTGGTCGACCGCTATGAGCTGCTGCACGAGGTGCGTGGACGCGGACTGATGATCGGCATCGAGTTCGGCAGGCCCTCGTCGCTCAAGCTGCGCAGCCGCTGGACCATGTTGCAGGCGGCCCGCAAGGGACTCTTCGCGCAGATGGTGGTGGTGCCACTGCTCCAGAAGCACCGCATCCTCACCCAGGTCTCGGGCGACCATCTGGAAGTGATCAAGCTGATTCCGCCCCTGGTGATCGATGAGGCGGACGTCGACCGGTTCGTCACGGCGTTCACCGCTGTGATGGATGACGCACACAGCGGTGGTGGGCTGATGTGGGACTTCGGCAGGACACTGGTGAAGCAGGCCGTGGCCAACCGCTGAGCCTTTTTGCCTGAGAGGCAAGATATTTGCCTCTCAGGCAGGATCCTGGCCCAATGGGTACATGAATCCTCCCGACGGAGGGGCGGCCGACGAGCTGCCCGGAGTCGCGCCACGCCTGCGCGATCTGCGCCGGAGCCGTGGTCTCACCCTGGAGACCGCCGCTCAGCGGGCGGGGCTCTCGCCCGCCCATCTCTCCCGGCTCGAAACGGGACGTCGCCAGCCCTCGCTGCCGATGCTCCTCGGTCTTGCCAGGATCTACGGTACGACGGTCTCCGAGCTGCTCGGCGAGACGCCCCCGGAACGTGACGCGATCATCCGCGGCGGGACGTTCGAGGGGGCCGAGGCGGACGGCTGGATGTACCGGCAGGCCGGCGGCTCCGGCCGGGCCATGCAGGCGCTCCGCGTCCGCGTTCCGCACGGCGCGCAGGGCGATCTCGTGCGCGTCCATCCCGGCGAGGAATGGCTCTATGTGCTGGCCGGGCACCTCCGGGTCTGGCTCGGGGAGACCGTGCACGACCTCGCCCCCGGCGACAGCGCGCACTTCGACTCGCTCACCCCGCACCGGATCACGGCCGTCGACCGCGACGGCGCCGAGCTGCTCTTCGTCCACACCCTGCTGCAGAGCCCCGCCGCCGAGCTGTGCCTCGGCAGCGGGATCCACCGTCGCTGAGACCGGTTGCCCCGGTCGCCAGAGAGGACCGTCATGTCCGATTCAGAGAACTTCGACCCGCTCGGATCCAGGAAGAACTACGAGGCCCAGGAGCGGAAGTTCCCGCGCGGCGTCGTGATCAGGCTGTTCGCCTACCTCATCGCCGGACACATCTTCGCGGCCTTCCTCTACCTGCTCTTCGCGGTGGCCGGCAAGGGCTGACCACCACCGCCGGGCGGCCCCGGCTACGCCTCGTCGATGAGCCGGCCGCGCAGCCGCTCGCGGGTCTCGGGGGCGAGCCCCAGGCCCTCGGAGAAGTAGCGCTCCGCACTGCCCCAGATCTCGTCGATGGTGGCGAACGCCGCGGTCAGATACTCGGCATGGGCGCCGAAGAGCGGGTTCAGCAGTGCCATCACCTCGGGCGACAGGCCCTCCTCCGAGGAGTCGCCGCGGCGCACCTTGTAACGGCGGTGCGCGTCGTTGGACTTCAGGTAGTCGGCCTCGATGGCATCGCGCTCGACGCCCACGGCGAGCAGTGACACCGCGATCGACAGGCCGGCCCGGTCCTTGCCCGCCGCGCAGTGCATCAGGGCGGGCACGCTGTCCTCGGCCAGGGCGTGCAGGACCCGGCTGTGCTCGGCGGTGCGGTCCCGGATGATCGAGCGGTACGAGGCGATCATCCGGTTCGCCCCCTTGCCGTCGCCCAGGACCGCGTGCAGCTGCTCGACGTCGCCGTGGCGGACCATGTGCCAGAACTCCGCGCCGTCGGCCGGGTCGGAGAGCGGGATGTTGATGTTGCGTACGCCGGGCAGCTCCACGTCCAGGCCGTCGAGCCGGCGGTCGGCGGCGCTGCGGAAGTCGAAGACCGTGTGCAGACCGAGGCCGCCGAGGAACGAGGCGTCCTCGGCCGTGGCACGCGCGAGGTGGCCGCTGCGGAAGAGCCGCCCGTACCGCACCCGCCGACCGTCCACGGTGGGCAGCCCGCCCACGTCGCGGAAGTTGAGGACACCCGCCAGCGCGGGTTCCGTCGACGGGACCTGCGGCACGTGCTGCGTCACGGTGACTCCTGGAGTGTCTGGTGCCGGCGTGAGCCGCCGGCGAGGGCACTCCGGCGACGATACGACATTGATTCCTCAGGCAATCATCTCGGTTCCGCCCTGTCGATACCCCTGCGAACTCCGGTTCTCCCGCCGCGAATCCACCTGGTGAATTCCGTCCGGGCCCGTTGCCCACGCCCCACATATGGTCGATGATGTGCGGAACTGTTGGAATGTGGGGATGCGATGATCGAGACGGGCACCACCGGCCGTAACTGGCTGCTCACCGGGGCGAGCAGTAGCTACGCACTGCGACTCACCGACCAGGACGAACTGGTCCATCTGCACTGGGGGCCGAGGATCTCCCTGGCGGCGGCCGAGGCTCTGGCCGCGGCACCGGAGCTGCCCTTCCGGGCCTTCGAGTCCCACCTCGACGGCCGGGAGGAGTATCCGGTGGAGGGCGGCCCCCGGTTCGTCCGCCCGGCACTCTCGGTACGCACCCCGCAGGTCCGCGGCACCGAGTGGGCCTTCGGCGCCGCCGTGGTGGACGGGGACGAGCTGCGGCTCGGCTTCACCGACTCCGTGCACCGGCTCGCCCTCACCCTGCACTACCGGATGCGGGACGACTCCGATGTCGTGGAGCGCTGGGCCACCGTCGCCCACGCCGGGCCGGACGGCCCGCCGCTGGAGCTGCTGCGCGCCGACGCGGCCGCCTGGTCGCTGCCCGCCCGCGACGGCTGGCGGCTCAGCCGGCTGCACGGACGCTGGGCGGCGGAGTCGCGGCTGGAGCGGGCGGAGCTGATGCATGGCGAGAGCGTCATCTCCAGCCGGCGCGGCCACACCGGGCACCAGTACCTGCCGTGGGTCGCGCTGGACGCCGACGGCGCGGCGACCGAGGAGAGCGGCGAGGTGTACGGCTGTGCCCTGGGCTGGTCCGGGTCGTGGCGGATCTCCGTGCAACGGCTGCCCGACGGGCTCGTACAGATCACCGGCGGCGCCGGATACGACGACTCCGGGCTGATGCGGCTCGCGCCGGGGGAGTCGTACACCACACCCGTGTTCGCCGGGCTGTGGAGCGGCCAGGGGTTCGGCGGGGCGAGCCGCGCCTGGCACGCCTGGCAGCTGGCCCATGTGATCCCCGACGCCGACGAGCCGCGGCCGGTGCTCTACAACTCCTGGGAGGCGACGGGCTTCGACATCTCGCTGGACCAGCAGCGCGTCCTGGCCCGGCACGCCGCGGCGATGGGTGTCGAGCTGTTCGTCGTGGACGACGCGTGGTTCGGGCAGCGGACCAGCGATCACGCCGGTCTGGGCGACTGGACGCCCAATCCGGACCGGTTCCCCGGCGGGCTGAAGCCGCTCGCCGACGAGGTGCACGGGCTCGGGATGCAGTTCGGTATCTGGGTCGAACCGGAAATGGTCAATGCCGACAGCGATCTCTATCGGGCGCACCCCGACTGGGTGCAGCACTTCCCCGGGCGGGCGCGCACCGAGTACCGCAACCAGCTGGTGCTCAATCTGGCCCGCCCCGATGTGCAGGCATATCTCTGGGAGCAGCTGGACACACTGCTCTCCGGCACGCCCGTCGACTATGTGAAATGGGATTTCAACCGCTGCTTCACCGACGCGGGCTGGCCGGGCGAGGAGTACCCGCAGAAGCTCTGGATCGAGCACGTGAACGGCCTGTACGCGCTGATCGACCGGCTCAGGGCCGCGCATCCCACGGTCGCGTTCGAGTCCTGCTCGGGCGGCGGCGGCCGGGTCGACCTGGGGATCCTGTCCCGTACGGACCAGGTGTGGACCTCCGACAACACCGATCCGCTCGACCGTCTCGCCATCCAGGAGGGCTTCGGGCACATCCATCCGGCGAGGGTGATGGCCGCCTGGGTCACCGACAGCCCGAACCACCAGCTCAACGGGAGGGCCAGCTCGCTGCGCTTCCGCTTCGTGAGCG
This sequence comes from Streptomyces sp. DvalAA-43, assembly GCF_900091725.1. GTDB lineage: Bacteria > Actinomycetota > Actinomycetes > Streptomycetales > Streptomycetaceae > Streptomyces > Streptomyces pulveraceus. The sequence goes on from NZ_FMBW01000012.1 coordinate 7,012, forward strand.
CCATGGCCGGTGTGCTCGGGGTCGGCGGGGACCTCACCGAATGGAGCGGGGAGGAGCTGGCCGAGGCGCGGACCTGGGTGGAGCTCTACAAGGAGATCCGGCCGGTCGTGCAGTACGGCGCGCTGTACCGGCTGCGCGAGCCGCGCGGCGGCCTCAGCGCGGTCCAGTACGTCCACGGGGAGGAGACCGTGGTCCTGATGTGGCTGGAGGCGCAGCGCTACGGGGAGCGGCCCCCGGCCCTGCGGCTGCGCGGGCTCGACCCCGGGGCGACGTACACCTGCCTGGACTCGGGGGCGGTGCACCACGGTTCGGCACTGCTGCACCAAGGGCTGCACACCGGACTCCGGGGAGATCTCGACGCGCGGGTGCTGAGGCTCCGGCGGGCGTGAGGGACGCGGGGTGTCCGTAATGCAGGCTTTTGCCTGAACATAGCCTGATTATGCGGGAGATGATCACCGCCTCGTGAGCGGGATCATATCCGTGACGGTGTGTGGTGACGGGCGAGTTGGGCGTTCCGTGCGCGGCGCGGAATGCCAAGATCCTTAATCCACGGAGTGTGACCGGAATTCCGCGCCGATTTCCCGGCGCGGAATCCGGCGTGGAACCGGTGGCTTGTTCTCGTCGTCCCGACTCGCTTACGGTCACCGTCAATCCGGACGGACCGCCTAATCCTGCCGCCGTCCGGAATTCACATCCACTCATCGCGTGGCAGGAGCGGGGGAACCAGGTAAGCCGCCGACCGGAGAATTCCGGTCGGCTAGGGGTGAAGTCGCGCTCAGCGCGGCAGGGCATCTCCAGCCCGAACCCGACAGCTCACCTCGCAGGCGCCGGAGAGGAAAAACGCCATGCCCATATCGGGTAAGCACCGCCGTCCGAAGTTCGGCCCCATCGCCCGTGGCGTCGCCGCGGCAGGCGCCGGTGGCGCCGTCCTCGCGCTGCCGCTGCTCGGTGCCACGGGCGCCCACGCCGCGGAGCAGGCCGCCCCGGCCGTCGCGCCGCAGTCGGCCGCCGCCACGCACGCCGAGCCGGTCGCCCAGAAGCAGGCCGCCCCCACGACGTACTCCGTCGTCTCCGGCGACTACCTGTCCAAGATCGCCGCCGAGCACAAGATCAAGGGCGGCTGGCAGCAGCTCTACCAGGACAACCGCAAGGTCGTCGGCGAGAACCCCAGCCTGATCCTCCCGGGCATGAAGCTGACCCTCGGTGCCGAGGCGACCGCCGCCGCGCCCACCGGCGCCGGCACCGGCTCCGCCCTCCCGTCGAAGGCGCCCTCGGTCACCGCCGAGAAGTCCGCCCCGGCCCAGTCCGCGCCCGCCGCGGAGTCCAAGGCCCCCGCCGCCGCCCCGGCCACCCAGAGCACCGGCTCCGGCTACGTCCACCCGGTCCCCGGCAACCACACCACCAACTACCGCGCCTCCGGCTCCAACTGGTCCAGCGGCAGCCACACCGGGATCGACTTCCCCGTCTCCACGGGCACCAGCGTGAAGTCCATCACCTCCGGCACAGTCGTCGCGGCCGGCTGGGGCGGCGCGTACGGCAACCAGGTCGTCGTCAAGCACGCCGACGGCCACTACTCGCAGTACGGCCACCTGTCCTCCGTCTCCGTCTCGACGGGCCAGACCGTGGGCGCCGGCCAGCAGATCGGCCTCTCCGGCGCCACCGGCAACGCCACCGGCCCGCACCTGCACTTCGAGGTCCGCACGGGCCCGGCGTACGGCTCGGACATCGACCCGATCGCCTTCCTGGCCTCGCACGGCATCTACGTCTGAGCCCAAGGGCCGGGCAGCTGAACGACAGAGCATGACCTGAGTGACATGGAAGGGGCGGTGCGCGGCGGCGCACCGCCCCTTCTACTTATTCCCCCTTTACCAAAAACTGACCGGGTGGTCTATCTCACCACCCGTCAACCCCATATTACGGTCGCGTAGGTCACATTCGGCGGTGCAGGATAAGCGTTTGTGGCAGACGATTCGAGAAAAAACCAACGTGGCGTCATCAACCGACAGGGCGTCATCGGGTCGTACGCGGCGATTGGCGACAGCTTCACCGAGGGGGTCGGTGACCCCGGCCCGGACGGGACCTTCGTCGGCTGGGCCGACCGATTCGCAGTACTCCTCGCGGACCAGCTCCCGGACCCCGACGCGGCGACGGGCGCCGAAGGTTCGGCGCACGGGAATTTCAGGTACGCCAATCTCGCCGTACGCGGACGCCTCCTCGACCAGATCGTCGAGGAGCAGGTGCCGCGCGCCAAGGAGCTCGCACCCGACCTGGTGAGCTTCTGCGCGGGCGGCAATGACATCATCCGGCCGGGCACCGACCCCGACGACGTGGCCGAGCGCTTCGAGCGCGCGGTCGCGGAACTGACCGAAGCGGTCGGCACGGTCATGGTCACCACCGGCTTCGACACCCGTGGCATTCCCGTGCTGCGCCATCTGCGCGGCAAGATCGCCACGTACACCGCCCATGTACGGGCCATCGCCGACCGCTACGACTGCCCGGTCCTGGACCTGTGGTCGCTGCGGTCCGTCCAGGACCGGCGTGCCTGGGACGACGACCGGCTCCACCTTTCGCCCGAGGGACACACCAGGGTCGCGCTCCGCGCCGCCCAGGTCCTCGGCCTCGACGTGCCGGCCGACCCCGACCAGGAGTGGCCCCCGCAGGCACAGCGCGGCACCCTCGAAGTGCGGCGCGACGACATCCACTGGGCCCGGGAGTACCTGGTGCCGTGGATCGGCCGACGGCTGCGCGGCGAATCCTCCGGCGACCACGTCGAGGCGAAGCGGCCGGACCTCCTGCCGCTGTGACGTGCGAAGCCCCGCCGGACGTGTCCGAACCTCAGGCACGTCCGGCGGGCAGCGGCGGCGACGCCGGTATCCGCTCCAGCACACCGCCCGCGAAGACGTCGTACAGCGGCAGCGTCTCCAGATGCACATAGCCGATGTGGCAGTCGCAGACCGCCAGCGGACAGGCGCGCGGACCGAGAGCCAGCCGATAGCTCCCGTCGTAGAGATTGCCCAGCTCCGCCGGTACGAAATGACAGCGCCGCACGGTGCCGTCGCCGTCCACCGAGATGACCGACTCACCGGTCCGGCAGGGCAGCCCGGCCGACCGGTGCGGATGCCGGCTGTACGGGAAGAGCGGGTCGACGGCCGTCCAGCGGTCCGCCTCCTCGTCCGTGTAGGTGTGGCCCTCCGCCGCGTTCACCCAGAGATAGACCTCCCCCGGGAGCGCGGCGCGCAGCCGCCGTGCCTCGTCGAGGTGGTCGTCGAGCCCGACGACACCGACACTGTGCCGGATGCCGAGTGCGGTCAGCTCCCGGCACTTGGCGAGGAACCGCTCGTACGGCGTCTGCCCCGGGTGGTACGTGCACCACAGCGCGATCTTCTCGCGGCCCGCCGCACCGGCCTCGGCCAGCCAGCCCGTACGGCTGCTGATGTTGGTCTGGATCGCGACCCGGCGGATGTGCGGCAGCTGCGCCAGCTCGACCAGCGCACGGCGGTACCAGGAGCGGACCAGACCCTCGCCCCAGGGCGTGAACAGGACCGAGATCCGGTCCCCGGTCTGCGCCGCGGCCCACGCCGTGAACCGCTCCAGCGCGGCCCGGTCCGCACGCAACTGCTCCCGGCTGTCGCGCCGCTTGGCGAACGGGCAGTACGGACAGTCGTAGTCGCACGACGCGAGCGGGCCCCGGTAGAGGATCGTCAGCTCCATGGGCGCGCTCACTTCAGCTCGTACGCGGCCATCGCGGCGCGCACACCGGGGGAGAAGAGCTCCGGGCCCAGGGCGTCGGAGTGGGCCAGGCCCTCCGGGGAGAGCCGCAGCAGCCCGGAGGTCCCGGCCGGCGCGTCGAGCCAGCCGCGCTCCTCGAACCGGGCCAGCTCACCGGGGAAGTCGTCGGCCGGGGAGGTGCCGAACCGCTCCCGGTAATCGGCCAGACGCAGCCCCTCGGCCTGGAGGACCGACTGCAGGAGGTGGCGCCGGCGCGCCTCGTCGCCGTCGACGTACCGTCCGACCTGCGCGCGGGAGAAGTCCTCGGTGGCCGCGTAGCCGTCGATGATCGCCCGCACCTCCCGCATCTCCACCGCGTAGTCGAAGGAGTAGTGCAGCCGGGTGGTGTACGAGCGGGCGCCGCACCCCAGGCCGATCATGCCGTCGGTCTGGCAGGCGTAGTCGTCGGGGCCGTCCGTGCGCGGGGCGTCGGCGCGGCGGAACATCCGCATCGAGACCTGCTCGTAGCCGTGGGTCAGAAGGTGGTCCCGGCCCGCGCGGTACAGCCGCAGCCGCTGTTCGTCCCAGGCCGCGTCCGCCGCCGCCCCGGCCTCCGTATCGAGCCGCCCCAGACCGGTCAGCGGGCGCACGTACAACGGGTAGAGGTACAGCTCCTCCGGCCGCCAGCCCAGCGCCGCGTCCAGCGAGGCGCGCCAGCTGTCCTCGGTCTGCCCGTCGATGCCGTAGATCAGGTCGATGTTGAGGACCGGGATCCGGGCGTCACGTATCCGGTCCAGCGCCGCCTCCACATCCGCACGCCGCTGCGGGCGCGCGGCGGCCCGCGCCTCCGCCTCCACGAAGCTCTGCACCCCGATGCTGATCCTGGTCGTACCGCGCTCGGCGAGGACGGCCAGCCGGTCGGCCGTGGCGGTCGACGGCGAGGTCTCGACCGACAGCGGGACGGACCGCAGATCGGCGCCCATCCGCTTCTCCGCGATGTCGCAGAGCCGCTCCAGCTCCGCCGCGGTCAGGAAGGTGGGGGTGCCCCCGCCGAACGCGGCCGCGGCGAAACGCACCGGCCCGTCGTCGCCCAGCGCCTCCCGGACCGCGGTGGCCTGCCGGTCCAGCGCGTCGAGATACCGGGTCGTCAGCTCGTCCGGAGCACCGATCCGGGTGAAGAGATTGCAGAAGCCGCAGCGGACCTCGCAGAACGGTATGTGGAGGTAGAGCGAGAGCGCGTCCTTGCGCTCGGCCGCCCACAGCTCGCGCAGCCCCGGCCGGTCGGCGAGCGGCCGGTAGGCGGTCTTGTGCGGGTAGGCGTAGACATAGCTCTGGTACGGCCGGACGGCCGGCGCGGCGGTCGTGGTAAGGCTCATGGTGCGGTGGCCCCCGGCTCCAGGAAGAAGTGCGCGTACGGAACGGTCCAGACGGACTCGTGACCGAGCCGGTGACCGGTGTAGCCGTCGTCCCCGTACGCCGTGCCGTGGTCCGAGCAGACGATGGCGAAACAGCGGCGGCGGCTGCTCGCGGCGGCGAAGAGCCTGCCGATATGGGCGTCGACGTACTCCAGGGCCGCGGCATGGGTGGCGCGGGAGTCGCCCGCCTCGCGGGTGGCCCCCGGGGTGTGGAACCAGTTGGGCTGGTGCAGGGCGGACACATTGACGAAGAGGAACAGCCGCTGCTCCGCGGGGAGTTTGGCCACGACCTGCTCGGCACGGGCCACCTGCGCCTCGAAGGAGGTGGGCGACGCCACGCCGAACTCCGGCTCCCAGTGGCTCTCCTGGAACATGCCGGGCAGCACGGAGCCGAGCGGCGCCCGCTTGTTGAAGAACCCGACACCGCCGATGCACACCGTGCGGTAGCCCACGCCCTCCAGGCCGGAGAGCAGATCCGGTGTGTCGAAGACGAAGGTGCCCGGGGCGGTGGACTCACTGCCCGCGAACCGGGCCGCGAACAGCCGGGGGTGCGGACCCTGACCGGCCGGTGTCGGCAGGAACCCCGCGAAGATCGCCTGGTGGGAGGCGTAGGTGAAGCTTCCCGGCGCGTGCCGCTTCTCCCAGACACCGCCCGGCAGATGGCGGGCCAGATGCGGAATGCGCCCCGCGGCGGCGAGCTCCGCCGCCACGTCGTGGCGCAGCGTGTCGAGGGTGACGAGCAGCAGGTCATGGCTGCCCACGACCTCGCTCATGTCCGGGGTGCGAGCGCCCTCGGGGGCGCCCGTGGTGTCAGGCGGTGGCGGTTGCACGGTGGTTCCTTGCTCTGTTCATGGTGGCGGCGACCTGCGCCGCATAGGTGTCCAGGCCCTCGGCGCCGCTGCCCGGAAGGCCGGTCAGCCGTGGCAGGAGATCGCCGAAGGCATTGACCTCGCCGACGGCGAAGCGCCGCCAGCCGGTCGAGGGCAGCAGATCGACGCCCACACACAGGGTGTCCGGGAAGCACCCCGCGGCCCGCTCGCACACGGCCAGGGCCTCGTCCCAGCCGCTGCCCGCCGCCTCGACGGCCGCGCGGACGTCGTCGAGATCGCCGCGCTCCCCGCCGAGGTGAAGGTTGGTCATGGGGGAGTGGCTGGTGCGCACGACGGCATGGGTGGCCCGGCCCGCCACCACCACGACCCGCAGATCCGTCGCCCGGCCGCGGTGGGTGGCCTTGGGCAGCCAGCGTTCGATGTGCAGCCCGTCCGGTGCGAGCGCGTCGACGATCGCCGCGACCTCCCGCTCCGTCGTGACCCGGCGCACCCGCAGGGAGTTGAAGAGCCGGCCCGACGCGTCGCGCTCCACCGAGGTGGTGGCCCTGACCCGGCCGGGCCCGGCGGTCTCCACGGCCAGGACCCCCGAGGCGGACGAGCCGTGCGCGGGCTTCACGAAGACCCTGGGCATGCCGTGGTCCGCCATCCGCTCCCGCACATCCGCCCAGTCCCGGACCTCGGGCGCCACGGCCCCCGAGGTCGGTGACGCAGGGACCGGCACCCCGGCGCCTTCCAGCACGGCATGGCAGAGCCGCTTGTCGAACAGCACCGCGATGTCCCCGGGATCGTCGAGCAGCACGGCACCGGCTGCGGCAGCCGCCCGTGCCACCGTCCGCACGGCCGAGGTGAACCCGGCGTACCAGACGGCGCTCCCCTCGACCCTGGTCGGATCGTCGACCCTCCGCAGCAGCCGTTCGACCTCGGCGTCCTCACCGGGGGAGTCCATCCGTACGGTCTCGCCGGGCAGGAACTCGGCCCCGCCGCGCAGCACCTCCAGCCAGGGCACGACGCGCGCCGCCGGCAGCCCGGAGGCGCGCACGGCGTCCTGGAAGAGCGTGACCCGGCGATTGCCGGGCACACCCACGACGGCGAAGCGCGGCGCCGGGCCGGTCGTACTACTCGTTGACGGCGACATAGCGGTCGTCGTCCTCTTCCGGATCCCAGTACTCGACGTCATCGATCTCGCCGTTCACCCGGTCCGGACCGAGGAGGTCCCTCAGGCGGTCCATCAACGGGTCGCTGATGTAGTGATGGTGCAGATCAAGCGAGGTCAGGTGGGAGAGCGGCTGGCCCGAGAGCAGCGCCTCGGCGCCCTCGTCGCCGAGGGTGCCCATCGCGAGGGAGAGCGACTCCAGCCGGGCGACCACCGGGGCGGAGGCCACGGCGGCCGCTATCTCGTCCTGGATCTCGCTGTTCTGCAGCCCGAGATGGCGCAGGGCGGGAAGCGCCGCACCGGAAAGCAGCGGGGCCAGGTCCTCGACCGTGGCGTCCCCGCCGTACCAGGAGACGCCGAGCCAGAGTTCGAGGTGCTCCAGCGCGGGCAGCTCGGAGGCGCCGACCGCCCGCACGACGCCGGACGGGAGCCCGCCGGACTCGAACCGCAGCGATGTGAGTGACGTGTGCCGCACCGGCCGGAGACCGAGCGACGGCCGGTCCTCGACCTGCCGGCCGCAGCCGCGTACCGTCAACTCCTCCAGCTCTCCGAATGCCTCGACCACCGGGGTTATGTCGCACATTTCGAGCCATGAGACCTCGCACTCCTCGCTGACCACGTCGGCGAGGAAGAGACCGCGCAGGGCCGGGAAGCGGTCGGCGTGCCCGGCCAGCAGATCGACGACCGGTGCGAAGGACGTGTACTCCTCCTGCCACCAGGGCCCGATCAGCAGGGCCCGCACCCCCGTCGTGTCGACGGTGTCGATGAAGTGCTGCCACAGCGCGCCGAATGTCAGATCGCCCTGCCAGGCGCTCTCCAGCCGCCATGCGACCGAACCGGCGTCCGGGAGCGGGGCGGTGGAGGCCGCACCGGGTCCGGGCAGGGTGTGGACGGGCAGGCCGTGAAAGGAATCGGGGTGTCCGATGTCAGTCATCGCGCCTCACTCCGAGACCGAGGTGTAGCGGCCCTCGATACCGCGGTCGCCCCAGGGCTTCTCGCGCTCCGACACATCGACCCGGACGCCGTGCGGCTTCAGCGCCGCCACGACCCGGCGCTCCATCGGTTCGGTCATGAAGTGGTGGTGCAGATCGAGCCGTTCGAGATGGGTCAGCGGCTGGCCGTCCAGCAGCGCCGCCGCGCCCTCGTCGCCCATGGTGCCGTTCGACAGGTCGAGGACGCGCAGCTGCGCGACGACCGGGGCGCTCGCGACGGCCGTCGCGATCTCGTTCTGCAACTCGCTGTTGCGCAGGCCGAGGTGGGTGAGCCGGGGGAAGCGGGTGCCGGAGAGCAGCGGGGCCAGGTCGGCCACATCGGCATCGCCCCCGTACGCGGAGACGCCGAGCCAGAGATCGAGCCGCTCCAGGGCGGGCAGCTCGCTGTCCAGGATGCCCCGGATCACCCCGACGGGCAGTCCGCCGGTCTCGATGGCCAGCGCACGCAGCCGCTCGTGCTTCGCGGGGGAGAAGACCAGGTCCGTGCCGCCGCGTACACCCAGTTCGAGCAGACCGGGGAAGGCGTTCAGCAGCGCCGTGACATCCGACTGCTCGATCCAGGAGATCTCGTTCTCCTCCATGGTCATGTCGCCCACGAAGACGGCCTCCAGCGAGGTCAGCCGGTCCGCGGCGGCGATGATCAGATCGATCGGGTAGGACGACGTCACCTCGTACGACTCGCCCCACTGACCGACGATCAGCGCGCGCACCCCGGCCGGGTCGACCGCCTTCAGGAATGCCTGGAAGGCTTCCTCCCAGGTCATCTCGGACTCGTCGTCGTACGGATCGACCGAGATACGCCAGGCTGCCGCATCGGCGGCCTGCACGGGCGCCTCACCTGTCGCGTGCTGGAAGTCGACAGCGGGAAGGCCGAGAAACTCGTGCAGATGGTCCACACCGGACATGATCCTGGGCTCCTGGTACTGGGGGACGGCTGATGTCCACAAGGTCTATCAAGCCGCACTGACAACGGCGCGGCCGGGACCGCCGCGACGGACCCGACCGACGCGACGGGGCGGTCGGCCACCGGTCGACTGTCAGACCCTCCCCTTAGCGTTTTCTCCGTGGCCGGCACAGCGGGTGCCGCCTTCGAAGGGAGACGTCTGTGTACCGGCAGGGCGATGTACTGATCGTGTCGTTGGAGGAGTCGGCGGTTCCCGCGCATCTCGTGGACGCGCCGGGTGAGCCGAGGGACGGCCGGGGCCGCATGGTCCTCGCGCTCGGCGAGGTCACCGGCCATGCCCATGCGGTCCAGGGGCCGGGCCGGCTGATGCGCGAGGCGGGGGCGTTCGGGCCGATGCTGCTCCATCTTCCCGAAGGCGGCCGGGTGGTGCACGAGGAGCACGCGGCGATACCGCTGTCGAAGGGCTGGTACCGCGTGGTGCGCCAGCGGGAGTACACACCCGGGGCGATCCGCATCGTCGCGGACTGACGGCGCGCGCACGGCGCACCGCGAACGACACGCACAGCAGACAGCACACAGAACGCAGCACGAGGAACACAGGGGACGGGGAAGACCGATGCAGTACGTGGACTCATGGCGGGCCGTGGCAGCGGCGACCGGAGCGGCCGACCGGTCCGCGGCCGAGGACGGGCTGCGGCTCGCCTACCGCAGCGCAGGACTCGCCGAGCCGGAGCGGATCGTCTGGGTCGATTCGCCGAGGGCCGCGGTGGCGGCCGTCGAGAAGCTCGTCGACGCCGGACGCTCGGTACGCGACGAGATACGGACCCGGCCGTGGGCACAGGAGCGGCGCCGGATGTACGACGAACTGGGCCCGGCAGGCTGGTCCGCGCTGTGGTCCGCCACTGGCGCACAGCTCTGGGAGACCACCGCGGCACTCGCCGAGCGGATCAGGGCCGGTGTGGTCGCGGACCTCTCGGAGCGCCCCGAGGACGCCTCCGATGTCCGGCTGGTGCTGCTCGACGCGGTCCTGGGCCAGCACGACGCGGCCTGGCTCGCCGCCTTCGACGGCCGGGGCGACCGGCTCGACGGACTGGCGGAGGTGGCCAGGCACGCGGGCTGGTGGTGGCCCTACGAGCGCGCCGTGGTGATCAGCGAGCGGCCGGAGGCGCTGCACCGGGACGAGGCGGGCCGGCTCGACCGCGGGGACGGCCCGGCCCTGGCCTACCGCGACGGTTTCGCCCTCCACGCCTGGCGGGGCATGCCTGTGCCCGCCGCGTTCCTGGAGGAGCTGAACTCCCTCACCCCGAAGCGGATACGCGAGGAGGAGAACGCGGAACTGCGCCGGGTGATGCTGGAGTTCTACGGCTACGACCGCTATCTCACCGAATCCGGCGCGGAGCCGGTCCACCGTGACGAGACGGGCGTCCTCTGGCGGATCGCGCTGGACGGCGACGAGGACGTGGTGATGGTCGAGGTGGTCAACTCCACCCCCGAGCCGGACGGCACGCACCGTGTCTACTGGCTGCGGGTGCCGCCCGGGACGAGGACCGCGAAGGACGGTGTGGCGTGGACCTTCGGACTCCAGGGCGAGGCGTACGCACCCGTGCGCCAGACCTGACCGCCACCGGCCGCCCGGATCACACCGCCGGACCACCGCCCGGACCGCCGACGGGGCGGGCGGGGTCAGGCCGTCAGCGCCTCGTGGTCGATGCCGAGTTCACGGGCGAGCGCCTCGTCGGTCCAGGCCAGCATCGTGGCCCGGGAGAGCGGACCGGCGTACGACGTCGTCTGCACGGCCAGGCCGTCCAGCAGGGCGGTCAGCCGCCAGGCCGCGGACATCGGGTCGTCGCAGTGGAACTCACCGGCTGCGGCCCCCTCTTCGATGACCTCGGCCAGCTCCGCCTTCCACTGCTGGTCGAGATCGCCGGCCACATTGCGCAGCGCCGGATCGCGCAGCGAGGCGGCCCAGGCCTCGATCCACAGCCGCCAGCCCTTGGCCTGCCCCGTCGGGGCATACCAGCGGACGGCGGCGCGCAGCCGCCGTACCGCACTGGTGCGGCGGCCGAGGACCTTGCGCAGCTGGGCGAGGTCGGCCTCGGCGGCATGGGCGAAAGCCGCCGCGACGAGCTTCTCCTTGGTCGAGAAGTGGTACAGCACGAGCGCGTTGCTCACTCCGAGCACGGAGGCCACATCGGCGATCCGTACCGCCGCGACTCCCCGCACCTCGATCTGTTCGACGGCAGCACGCAGGAGCTCTTCGCGTCGTTCCGCCACGCTCAACCGCACTCTCGCCACGGCGTCACCCTAACGAATATGCCACGCACGGGAAGACGCGGGGCGGAGCCGCGTACGGCCCCGCCCCGGTACGGCCGGCGCCCGGGGCCGGCGTATCCCGCCCGTCGCACCGGCGCGAGAACCACGGCGCAAGCGCCCGCCGTCTGCGCGGATCAGCGCTCGGCGGGGCGTTCCACCTCGCACCGGTCCTTGAAGCCCTGGCTGGTCAGACCGAGAGCGGAATTCGTCCGGGAGCGCATGTTCTCCACCGCGACCATCGTCGTGAGCTCGACGAGTGCCGCCTCGCCGAGCGCGGCCCGCAGCCGCTCCGCCAGCTCGTCCCCGACCTCCGGCGGGGTGACGCTCATCGCCTCGGCGTACTCCATGACGTCACGCTCCAGCGGGGTGTACACCTCGCTCTCCCGCCACATCGGCACATCGCGCAGCTTGCGCGGGTCCATACCGTGGCGGTGGTTCTCCCAGTAGCCGAAGTCCATGCACCAGCCGCAGCCGATGGTGGTCGCGGACGCCATCACGGCCAGCGCCTTGAGCTGCGCGTCCAGCTTCTTCCACCGGCCCACCGACAGCTCGAAGCGGGCTCCGGCCCACAGCACCCCGGTGTGGTGGGCACTGGCCCGCAGCGGATCGATGACCTTGCCGTACGCACGCTTCGAGTACCACGACACGGCGCGGAAGAGGAGGGTACGGGGCGGGTCGAGCGGGATTCGGGCGGTCATGGCCGGTCTCCTTCGGTACGGCTCGGGTGCCGTCCGGCGGCTCGTGGGACACCGCCGGAGGCTGCTTCCACGGGTGTGACGGATGGACCTCCCCCGGATGTGACATGGAGATACGGCCGGATACGGAATCCTCCGGCGGGCGCGGACGTTGGATCCGGCATGACGGGATTCGACGCACAGCAGGAAGCCCTGCTCGGGCTGCTCGCCGAGGAGAACGGCGGAGTGCTCGTGACACTCAGGCGCGACGGCAGACCCCAGCTGTCCAATGTCAGTCACTTCTACTACCCCCAGGAGCGCATCGTCCGCGTCTCGATCACCGACGACCGGGCGAAGACGAAGAACCTCCGCCGCGACCCCCGGGCGAGCTACCACGTCACCAGCGCGGACCGCTGGGCGTGGACGGTCGTCGACGCCACCGCCGAGCTGTCCCCGGTCGCCGCCGATCCGCACGACGCGACGGTGGAGGAGCTCATCGCGCTCTACCGTGACGTCCAGGGCGAACACCCCGACTGGGACGACTACCGCAGGGCGATGGTCCGGGACCGGCGCATCGTGCTGCGGCTCCCCATCGAGCACGTGTACGGGCAGCCGCGTGGCTGACGCGGCCCGGTCCGGACTCCGGCCCCGCGGATCCTCCGCACTCGCACTGTCCTGCCCCCCGTCCATAATGAGACGACACCGACTCCCCCAGGAGATGATGTGACCGGCGCCGACCCCTTGCCTCCGCTCCGTACCCGGCTGCGTTCGCTGCGCCCCGCCGCATTCGGCGCGGATCCGGACGGGGCCCGCCTGGAGCGCATCCGCCGGTCGCCCAACTTCGCCGACGGTGTCTTCCAGAATCCGGTGGGGGCACGGACCAGGCCGTCCGGGTCCACACTGGAGTTCGCGAAGGTCTACTTCCGCAAGGAGGAGCGGGCACGCAGGGCGCCGGTCGGCACCGTGCCCGTTCACGCCACCACCTACGCCGATCTCGCCGAGCCGCCCGCCACCGGGCTGCGGCTCACCTGGATGGGCCATTCCAGCGTGCTCGCCGAGATCGACGGCCGACGGGTGCTCTTCGACCCGGTCTGGGGCGAGCGCTGTTCGCCCTTCGCCTTCGCCGGGCCCAAGCGGCTGCACCCCGTACCGCTGCCGCTGGCCGCGCTCGGACCGGTGGACGCGGTGGTGATCTCGCACGACCACTACGACCACCTCGATCTGCCGACGATCAAGGCCCTCGCCGGTACGGACACGGTGTTCGCCGTCCCGCTCGGAGTCGGCGCCCACCTGGAGCGGTGGGGCGTGTCCGCCGACCGGTTGCGCGAGCTGGACTGGAACGAGACCACGAAGATCGCCGGGATCGGTCTGACCGCCACCCCGGCGCGGCATTTCTGCGGCCGCGGCCTGCGCAACCAGCAGCACACGCTGTGGGCGTCCTGGGCCGTCGCCGGGCCCGAGCACCGGATCTACCACAGCGGCGACACCGGCTATTTCCCCGGCTTCAAGGACATCGGTGCCGAGCACGGCCCGTTCGACGCCACGATGATCCAGATCGGTGCCTATTCCGAGTACTGGCCCGACATCCACATGACACCGGCCGAGGGAATGCGGGCCCATCTGGACCTCCAGGGCGGCGAGCCGCTCGGGGCGATGCTGCCGATCCACTGGGCCACCTTCAATCTCGCCCCGCACCCGTGGGCCGAGCCCGGCGAGGGCACCCTCGCCGCCGCCCAGGACGCGGGCGCCCGGGTCGCGCTGCCGCGGCCCGGCGAGCCCTTCGAGCCCACGGCGCGGTCCCTTCCCTCCGAGCCCTGGTGGCGGGCGGTGGCGCCGCAGCCGCTGGAGCACCGGCCCGCCGGGGCGGCCAGGATCGCGGACCTGTCGGCCGATCCGGGCCGGGCGCCCGAGGACGCGGCGGCGGAGGCGGACCACGCCGAGGTGGCGCCGACCGCGTAGCGGCGTACGGAGCACCCGGGGAGCTTTCAGACGGCGAGGGGCTCGGCCCGTCCGGCATGACCGGACGGGCCGAGCCCCTCTCTGTGTTCAGGGGTTCGCATCCGTAGGCCGTTCGGGTGCCCGCCGACCAGGTGTCAATGCGACGTAATCGGTCGACCGTGCGAAAGCTCATACCAGAGCGGGACGGATGGCGGGCAAGTTCGACAACTCGCCGCCACGCCCGCGCGATGGACGACTACCGTGTGTGGCCGGTGATCAACGGTGGGCTCATGACGTTCGAGCCCGCCCGACCGCTGAACCGAGCCTGACCGACCACCGTAGGTGCCACCGCATGAACGCCGATTCCAGGTGCGCCACGTACCGAGGACACTGATGTCTCAACTTCGCGCACCCGAAGCGCGACCGGAACGCCGAGAGGGCGGACGGCACGGCCGACCGGGCGCCCGCTCCCACTCGGCCACGGGCAGACCGCGCGCCGCCCAGCCGTCCCCCGAGGCGCGTATACGCCCTCAACTCCTGCGCACCGCGGTGCTGCCGACCGTGGTGGCGGTACTGAGCGGAGCGGCAGCGGTCATCTTCACCGTCCGCGCCACCGGAGCCCGGTTCTCCACCGAACTCCTGATCGCGCTGGGCGCGGCCGGTGCGCTGGCGCTCGCCGCGGTGCTGGCCGCGTACCTCGCCGCCAACCGCGTCGCCACCACCGTCTTCGGTCGCTGTCTGGCACTCCGCCGCGCCAGCGCGCAGGGCCAGGCCGAGCTGCAACGCGTCCTGGAACAGCTCCGCAACGGCGAACCGGTGCCTGCCCGCAGGCCCGCCGAACCCGCCGCTCCGGGCAGTGACGCCTTCGAGCTGCTCGCCCAGGAACTCGGCCGCCAGCAGGAGGTCGCCGTGGCCGCGGTCGTCCAGGCGTCCCAGCTCTTCGACCACTCCGGCGAGGAGCAGAAGGTCGAGGTCTTCGTCAACCTCGCCCGTCGGCTGCAGTCGCTCGTGCACCGCGAGATCCAGCTGCTCGACGAGCTGGAGCACGAGGTCGAGGACCCCGATCTGCTCAAGGGCCTCTTCCACGTCGACCATCTCGCCACCCGCATCCGCAGGCACGCCGAGAACCTCGCCGTCCTCGGCGGTGCGGTGTCGCGGCGGCAGTGGAGCAACCCCGTCACCATGACCGAGGTGCTGCGCTCGGCGATCGCCGAGGTCGAGCAGTATCCACGAGTCAAGCTCGTGCCGCCGATCGACGGCACGCTGCGCGGTCACGCCGTGGCGGACGTGATCCATCTGCTGGCCGAACTGGTGGAGAACGCCACCGTGTTCTCCGCGCCGCACACCCAGGTGCTGCTGCGTGCCCAGCAGGTCACCGCCGGACTGGCCCTCGAAGTGGAGGACCGGGGACTCGGCATGCCGGGCAACGAGCAGAAGCGGATGAACGCCCTGCTCGCCGACCCCGACCGGGTCAATGTGGCCCATCTGCTGCAGGACGGCCGGATCGGACTGTTCGTCGTCGCGTCACTGGCCCGCCGGCACGGCATCGCGGTCCGGTTGCAGAGCAACATCTACGGAGGCACTCAGGCCGTACTCGTCCTCCCGCAGTCCCTGCTGGGCCTGGACGGGGACGCTCCGGCCGAGGGCGGCGCGGCTCCGGCCCCGCCCCCCGGCCCCGCGCACCGTCCACCGGCCGAGGGCGGAAGGGGCAGCCGCTCCACCCCGCACCCGAACCCGAGCCTGACTCCGGGGCCGGGCGCCGCACCGGGTCCGCAGGCGAACACCGGCCGTCAGCCGTACGTTCCCAGCCAGCCGCTGCGTCTGCACCAACCACCCCAGCAGGCACAGGGACAGGACGGGGCCCCACCGCTCCCGCTCCGGGCCGAGCGACCGGACCGTCCAGACCCGGCCGGGACCCGCCCCGGAAACCGGCCCACGGACGACGTCCCGGGCGCGCTCCACTCCGAGCCCGGAGCCGTCCGCGGCACCATGGGGCGGCCCCAACTGCCCAGGCGCGCCCACCAGGAGCACCTCGTCCCGCAGCTCAGGGAGGCCCCGGCCCCGCGCACCGAGGACGAACAGGCCCTGCACGACCCGGGACTCGTGGCGGCCTTCCGGCGGGGCATCGAACTCGCCGAGGCCCGCAGCGAATCCGAGGACGGCACCGCCCCCGAATCGGACACCGGCCCCGAAGCGGCGGGGACCGCGCAGTCCTGGCAGCCCGCCGCCCCGCTCGCACCGCTGCCGGTGCGCGGCCTCACCGCGACCGTCGCGCCGTACCCCTCGGGCACGGTCCCGGGCCCGGCCGACGACACCCTCGATACGAACACCTCCAAGGAGTAGATGCACCATGACGACCGATATGCCGTCCGGTCAGGTCTCGGACCTCGACTGGCTGCTGAGCGGGCTGGTCCAGCGTGTCCCGTACACACGCAGCGCGGTCCTCCTCTCCGCCGACGGGCTGGTGAAATCCCTTCATGGCATGGACGCCGACAGCGCCGACCACATGGCGGCGCTGGCCGCCGGCCTGTACTCGCTCGGCCGCAGCGCGGGTGCGCGGTTCGGCGACAGCGGCGAGGTCCGGCAGGTGGTGGTCGAGCTCGATTCGACCCTGCTGTTCGTCTCCACCGCCGGCTCCGGCACCTGCCTCGCGGTCCTCGCCGGACGCGAGGCGGACGCGGCGGTGCTCGGCTACGAGATGACCATGCTGGTGAAGAGCGTCCGGCCCTATCTGATGACGCCCGTGAGACAAGCGGCCGGGGCCCCCGGCACCACGGGGCTGTGAGGGTGTCGGTCCCACAGGACGGGCCGCTGCTCGACGACGCGGCCGGCCGGCTCATCCGCCCGTACACCGTGAGCAACGGCCGTACCCGTCCCACGGCCGTGCTCGATCTGCTCTCGCTGGTCATGGCCACGGGGACCGAGCCACAGACCCATCTCGGTCCCGAGCACTCCGTCGCACTGGGGCTGTGCGGCGGCCCCACCTCCGTGGCCGAGATCGCCGCCCATCTGCGGTTGCCCGCAGTCGTCACCAAGGTGCTCGTCTCCGACCTGGTCGACTGCGGGGCAGTGACCGCGCATCCGCCCGCCTTCCATGACATGCCCACCGACCGATCTCTGCTGGAGGCAGTGCTCGATGGCTTACGACGACAGCTCTGACGGCTTCGGCAGCTCTGCCGTGTACGAGAACAACGCAAGCTCCGAGGGCTTCGCAGGCCATGGAAGCCATGGCCGTCCGGAGGGCTACGGGGGCCCGGAGAGCTACGGACACCCGGGAAACCACGGAAACGGGCGGAGCTACGGTGACGCACCGGGTTACGGGGACGCGCGGAGCTATGGGGACGCGCGGGGCTACGGGGAAGGCCATGGCGACGCGCAGAAACACGGAGACGCACGGGGCTTCGGAGACGCGCAGGGTTTCGGAGACACACGAGTCTACGGGGAGAGCCGCGGTGACCCGCAAAATCACGCGGATACGTTGAGCTACGCGGCCGGGCCCGGCCACGTGGACCCCGGCGCCACCCAGGACGTCTCCGGGGCCGACGGCCCCACGGGCTCCGAGGGCTTTCCCGTCGCGCTCAAGGTGCTGGTGGCAGGCGGGTTCGGCGTCGGCAAGACGACCTTCGTCGGCGCGGTCAGCGAGATCGCACCGCTGAGCACGGAGGAGCTGCTGACCCAGGTCAGCGCAGCCACCGACAGCCTCGACGGCATCGAGTCCAAGTCCTCCACCACCGTCGCGATGGACTTCGGCCGCATCACCCTCGACGAACAGCACGTCCTCTATCTGTTCGGAACCCCCGGCCAGGAACGTTTCTGGTTCATGTGGGACGAACTCTCCCAGGGAGCACTGGGAGCGGTCGTCGTCGCGGACACCCGCCGGCTCGCCGAGTGCTTCGCCGCCGTCGACTTCTTCGAGCGGCGCGGCATCGGATTCATCGTCGCGGTCAACGAGTTCGACGGCGCCTACCGCTACGCACCCGAGGAGATCCGGGCCGCACTCGACCTGGGGCCTGACGTACCGGTGGTGCTCTGCGACGCCCGGATCGCCAGCTCGGGCACCGGGGCGCTGGTCACCCTGGTCCAGCACCTGATCAACGCCACCTCCGCCCCGGCCCCGCTGACCGGCTTCGGAGCCCGCCCGTGACCCGGGACGCCACCGGCCGCATGCTGCTCACACCCGTCGACCACGATGCCGTCGTGCGCACCCGGCGGCTGAGAGCGCTCGGGCTCGGGGAACGTGCCGACGCGTCGTTCGACAACTTCGACGCCTTCGCCGACCGGGTGGCCGAGGTGACCGAAGTGCCCTTCTCGATGGTCAACTTCATCGACGGCAACCGGCAGTTCTTCGCCGGGCTGCACACCCCGGCCGGCACGCACAACGGCTCCGACCTGGGCGCCGCCGCCGCGGGCAGCAGCCGCAGCGGCCGGTACGTCGCGCTCGACCGCGGCTACTGCCCGCATGTCGTCGTCCGGCGCAAGGCGCTCGTCCTGGAGGACGTCTGCGACTATCCGCGGTTCGCGGGCAATCCGGTGGTCGACGAAATAGGCATCCGCTCCTATCTCGGCGCACCCCTCATCGACCGCACGGGCGTCGCCCTCGGCGCCGTCTGCGCGGTCGACACCGTGCCCCGCCCCTGGGGCAGGGCGGGGCTCGACACGATCAAGTCCCTGGCCCTGGAGCTCGTCGGGCACATCGATCAGCGGGAGGGGAACGGCCTCGGAATCTGAGGTCGACCGTGGTCGGACCCCGAACGTGTTCAGACGTCGACCGTCGTCCCGTCCAGGAAGGTCAGCACCACCGAGTCCGCACCCACTCGCACCCGCACCGCGTCGCGCAGCGCCTCCGGATGCAGGGTGTCCCGGGAGAGGGCGACCAGCGAGACATGGACGCTCCGCCCGCCCGGGTGCGGCCCGCTGCGCAGATACGGGATCGCCGAATGCGGCCCGTACGCATTGGACTGGACATCACGTGCCACCGCGGCCGTCTCCGTACCGCCGTCCCAGCCGTGCAGCGCGACCAGGGCGCTGCTCAGGCCGTCGGCCGTGCGGGCGAGTGCCCAGTCGGGACCCGACAGGGCGAACGGGCTTCTCGCATGGGAGACCGCGTGACCGCCCTCCCGCACCACTACGCCCTCCGGCGCCTCGACCCGGTGCACCCGGATCTCCCACGGACCGTGCAGCACGCTCGTCGTCTCGATCCGGTACGGATGGTCGTCACCGGGCAGCCGGGCCGCGTACCAGGAGGCCGCGACGCGGTCCTCGCAGCGCAGCGGATGGATCCGGCGGCGCGGCGACGGAGTGCCGTCGGGTGCCACGAGCGCCAGATGATTGTCGATGGAGCGTGCCACGGCGTGCGGGGCGGCCTCGGGCGCCGTCGCCGTCGAGTAGGCGAACCTGGCGTAGTGCGGATCGTCCGTGCCCTCGGACGGGTCGGCCGACTCGTCGAACGGCGGATTGTGGTCGCTGCCGTGGTTGATCAGCCGGACGATGCCGTCATCGCGGGTGCCGTGCAGCAGCCAGCCGGGGGCCGGCAGCGCGGTGTACCGGTCGGACTCCTCGATGGGCAGCGGGAGTTCGCGTGCCGTCCACACCGCATGGTCGGCCGGCAGCAGCAGCCCGAGGAAGCCCTTGCTCGCCCAGTACGGCGAGGCGGGGCCGGAGTACGGCTGGGTGCTCGGCAGGAACGTGTCGTACCAGCCGAGCGTCAGCAGCCCCCGTTCGTCCGGTACACCGCGCTCCGCGAAGTGCCGCATCGTGCCCGAGGCGAGCCGGCGGGTGAGCCCCGGCGCCAGCGGGGTGCAGTCAGCCAGCGCCCCCATCCACACCGGCGCCAGGGCGGCGAACCGGTACGTCAGCGAACGGCCCTGGTGGACCGGCGCGCCGTCGGAGCCGAAGAAGTGCGGATAGTCCTCCAGGAAGCGGCTGAGCCGCTGCCGGTAGACCTCCGTCCTGCCGCCGTCGTCGCCGCCCGCGATCCGCGACCACAGCAGCGGGTACAGATGCATGGCCCAGCCGATGTAGTAGTCGAAGTTCCGGCCGTCCCCGTCGGTGTACCAGCCGTCACCGACGTACCAGTCCTCGATCCTGTCCAGGTTCGACTCGATGTCCGAGCGGCTGTACGGCGCCCCGACCGAGGCGAGGAACTGCTCGGACACCACCTGGAACAGCCGCCAGTTGTTGTCCCAGGTGCGCCCGCCGACGAACCCGGAGAACCAGTCGACGACCCGCTCCTGCACCCGGGCGTCCAGCCGGTCCCAGATCCACGGCCGGGTCTCGTGCAGCGCCACCGCGACCGACGCCGCCTCCACCATCTGCTGCGAACAGTCGGTCAGCTTCGGCCACGCCTCCCCGCTGCCGGGGTCCGTGCCCGCGGCCAGCCCCACCGCGTACCGCTCGATCAGCGCGGGGTCCACCGCCCCGCCCGCGCCTGCGATCCGGAAGGCGGCGAGCAGGAACGACCGGGCGAACCCTTCGAGACCGTCCGAGACGACCCCCGACCAGCTGCCGCGGCCGGGTAGCCGGTACTGGGCGAAGCCGGGGGTCGCGTACGGCATCAGCGCATCCAGCATCCGGTCGGCCGTCGCCTCCCAGTGGGCCCGGGTCCAGCCGGTGCGTGAGGACAGGAGCCGGTCGGGCGGCGGCAGGTGCAGATGCGGTGCGACGGACATGGTGGTGCTGCTCCTCGGGTGGTGCGGAGTGGGTTACCGGTTGAGTTCGGCCCGGTGGGTGTGGCCGCGCGAGCCGCCGACGGCGACGGTGAGTACGGGCCTGCGGCCCGGGACGAGGCTCACCGAGTCATCGGCCGTCACCACCGACCGTACGGGGAACGGCAGCTCGACCGAGAGGGTGGTGAGCGTCCGTCCCGGGTCGGCGACCGCGACGCGGATGTGCGCGCCGCGGCGCTGCACGAGGACCGACGCCGGGCCCGACGAGGTGATCCCGGCCGCCGTACCGGCGCGCCAGAAGTTCACCGCTGTCAGCCCTTCCCGGCGTGCCTCCACGGCCTGTGCGGTGGAGTCGTTGGCGACGATCCGGACCGGCCGGGACCGTGACCAGACCGCCGTCGCCGCGGCCGACGCGCCGGGCAGCAGCACATAGGCGTAGTGGGCGTCGGCGGGGGAGGGGCCGTGGTCCGTCCAGAGCGTCAGATAGCGGCGGGTGACCGGGTCGGTGCTGCCGCCCGTGTCCGCCCCGGTGTCGATGGCCCGCCAGGTGCCGGTGCGCTGCTCGCGCAGGGCCCGCAGGGCGGTTGTGCCGGGGAAGACATAGCCGCCCACCCGGTCTACATGGGCCCATCGGGCCCGGCCGAACGCGTCGCTCCAGCCCTGATCGGCCGGCTGGCGGACGCCGTCGACCATCAGCCGGTGGCGTCCGTCCGTGCCCAGGTTGCGGTTCTCGACGATCGTCTCGACCGTCCGGCCGTCGCTCGCCGTGATGCCCGCGCCGAGCGCGATCACCGCGTTGTCGAGCAGGAACCACGACTTCCTGGCCCGCAGGGTGGTGCCCTCGGCGCCGATCAGCTCCATCGCGGCGGCGCCGTAGCGGCCGTCCAGCACGGCACCGCCCGCGACGGCGTTGGCGGGACGGTAGGTGGACGTGCCCGCGCCGGTGCCGAGATCGGTCCGCGGACGGGTGTCGACCGTGGTGCCGGGGAGGCGGTAGGGATCGACGGTCGGCCAGAAGCCGTCGTTGAACTGCCCGAGGTCGTCGCCGTCGTACAGATACGTCATGCCGTCGCCGGTGTACCAGCCGTGCAGATTCTCGCCGTTGCCCGCCTCGTACGCCGAGATCCGCTTCGACGACAGGGACAGCGCGCAGGCCCAGCCGGGGCGGCGGTGCACGACGCGGTCCATGTCGGCGAAGACATGGCTGCCCGTGTCGCGCGGTCCGGCCGGCACGCCCGTGTCGTCCAGGACGGCCTTGGCCAGGGCGAGTTGGGGCAGTGTCGCGAGCGTCGCGAAGGGGGTGGTGCGGTTGCGGGTCAGCCAGCCCTTGACCAGGGCGCGCCAGCGCTCCGCGTACGCGGCGGGCGCGCCGGAGGCCAGCAGCAGGATCGCCGCCAGGGCCGTGGCGCCGTCGCGGTGGTCACCGGTGCGCTCCCGGGAGACGGCCCGGCCGCGCACCGAGTCCATCATCAGCCCGTCGAAGACCACCGGGGCGAAGGTCCGCTCGACGGCGTCGTACATCACCGACACCTTCGGGTCGGTCACCGCCCACTCCGAGCCCGCCAGCAGGGCCAGCAGATACGCCGTGCCGCCGAGCAGCACGATGCCGTACGACCCGGTGTAGGCCACCACGTCGTGCTGGACGAACGAGCCGTCCTCGTAGAAGCCGTCCCCCGAACTCGTGTACCGGAAAAGGCTGTTGCGTCCCGAGTCGCGTACGTCGGACAGCGCGTCGCGGGCCGAGACGAGCTTGGCCGCGTCCCGTCCCAGCAGCCCGCGCAGCGCCACGATGACGGCCTTGTCGGTGCGGTTCGCCCCGGTCTCGGAGAGCGTGGGGGAGTTGGTACGGCGGTCCGCGTCCGGGCAGAACCGGTCGACGACCGCCAGATAGTCCGCCAGGTCGGCGGCGGGAAGCCGGTCGCGCAGGACGACGGAACAGTCCATCAGCGCACGCGGGGCGCCGATCTCCCAGAACCACCAGTTGCCGGTCTCCCGCTTGGCCGGGTTGTACGCGGTGTCGTGGGTGAAGCGCAGCGCGGCGACGAGGGCGTCCGCCACCTGCGGTGATCCCGCGAGGGAGGTGCCCTCGGTGGCCCAGGCGGTCGCGAGGGTGCGCAGCCGGGTATAGCTCTGGCCGAAGTTGCCCGGGTCGGTGAGTGGCGCGAGGTCCGGCCAGAGCGCGGTGCGGGCGGCGCCGCGGTCGAGGGTGTCCCACAGCTCCTCGGCCGTGGTGTCCAGGGCCTCGACCGCGGTGGTGAAATCGGGGTCGGCCGGGTCGAACCCGCCGCCGGTGAGCAGTGATTCGGCCCGCTTGAGCAGGGTGTCGACATCTGCGGTGGCCGGGGCCCCGGCGGTGGTGTCCGCGGCGGGGGAGGCGTGCGCCGTGCCGGTCGATGTCATGAGAGCGGTCGCGGCGGTGGCACTGCCCGCCGCGAGCAGGGTGCGTCTGCTGAGATTCACGGTGAACTCCCTCGGTGCCGCGCTCAGTCGGCCAGCGTGGCCGGGTCGACGGGCGGCTTCGGCAGGTTCAGCGCGGCAAGCTCGGCCCTGCCTGTGGCGTCGATCGGGAACGCCCAGGTGTTCACGAAGAAGTCCGTGAGGTCGTAGCCCGCGACCCGGCTGGAGCAGGTGGCGAGGGCCCGGTAGCGCTTGTCGTTCTCGGTGTAGTCGGACTGCGGGTTCTCCTCGCGGACCAGCTTGTGCAGCCGGGGCCAGAAGTCGTCGCCGAACGCCAGCTCCAGCTGGCGCAGCGGGACGAGCTTCTCGTACGCGCCGAAGGACTTCTCGTAGGTCAGCCCGGCCGTGCCGAACTTCAGCCGTGCCGACTGGAAGTAGGTGAGCCCCGTCTTCGGGTCGACGGTGAGCAGGTTGGACGGCTGCTTCAGGGTGCGCTGCGCCGCCAGCGAGTAGATGTTGACCGTGACCTCGGTCAGACCGCCGGGCTTGTACGCCATCTGCTGGTGGAGATGGCCGAGTTCGTGGTAGAGCCCCCAGCCCCGCGTCCGCAGCCCCTCCACGGTCGTGGCCCGGTCCAGGTAGGCGCGAGGAAAACCGTTGTAGCCGTGTGTGGCGTAGGCGCCGACACCGCTGGGCACCTTGCTGACCTCGGTGAAGTGGTACGGACCGGCCTTGCGCCGGTGCACCGGCCTGGAGCCGTCCAGGCCGCTGATCCGGGCGTGGGAGTCGATGATCGTCTCGACCAGTCCGAGCAGCGCGGCATGGTCCTCGCCCCGGTACAGCAGCGCACCCTCACGGGTCAGCGTCATGATCGTGTGCGGGGCGTGCAGTTCGACGTAGGGCGATGCGGTGAGTGTGTCCAGCTGCCGCTGGTAGTCGGCCTCCGAGGTGCGGCCCAGGGTGAAGACCGGCATGGGCAGGGCACCGGAGCGGATCAGCACACCGGCCCGCTCGCCGTGGCCGGTCAGGGTGAGGTAGGCCGGGCCGCCGTGCGGGTCCGTGACCGTGTTCGCCCCCTTGGTCAGCGGATAGCTGCGGGGCTCGGTGACCTCGCCGTAGTAGTCCCAGGCGCCGATCCAGAGAGTGGGCAGCAGACCGTCGTGGGGCTGGACGGTGAGGGAGAGCGGGGTGCCGGCCGGGACGTACAGGCCGGTGGGCTGGAACTCCGAGCCGCGCAGGGCCTGTCCGAGCCGCAGCCGTTCGGCCTCGGCGGCGGGCCGGGCGGTCACGGTCAGCTTGACCGGGCGGCCGGCCCGGCGGTCCGGTCCGGCGCCGGGTGCGTCGGCGGCGTGGGCTGTTCCGGCCGTGGCGCCCAGGGCGATGGCCGCTCCGGCACCGGCGGCCGCGGCGAGAACGGAACGCCGGCCGATGGGGGAGGTGGCGGGGGTGGGAACGGTGGACGAGCCGGCGGAGTCTGTGGGCATGCGCATGCGGAACTCTCCCTGCGAAAACGAGTGAGGGGCGGAAGCGTGCGGAACGGTGCTGCTCGGCGCCAGCATGTAAGCGGTTGCTATCCAGGGGCAAGAGGGGGTACGAAGTTACTGTGATTTTCTATGGCCAACTGTGGACAGGCGGGAAGTAACCGGTCACATACCGGTGGAACGGCCGGGCCCCGGCGCGACGGAATCGCGTACCACGATGTGGGTACCGAGCCGCAGCGCCCCCGTGGTCGGCTCGCGCCAGTCGTCCTCGTCCCCGCCGCTGACGGCCAGCCGCACTGCCTGGCGCCCCATCTCCTCCAGCGGGACATGGACGGTGGTCAGCCGGGGCCGCAGCTCCTGGGCCACCGGAATGTCGTCGTACCCCACCAGGGACACGTCCTTCGGCACCCGGATCCCGGCCTCCTCCAGCGCCTGCGCCGCGCCCGCGGCCACCATGTCGTTGGCGGCGAAGACCGCGGTGAAGTCCGTTCCTTCCCGCAGCACTTCGGCCATCATCCGGTAGCCGAAGCTGCGGCTGAAGGCACCGGGCCGGACCAGCTCGGGGTCCGCCGCGATGCCGCGCAGCAGCAGTGCCCGCTGGTGTCCGGCCAGCCGGTCGCGGGTGGTGGAGAGCTTGGGCGGGCCGCCGAGGTAGAGGATCCGCTCGTGGCCCTGCATCAGCAGATGGTCGGTGATGGCGAAGGCGCCGCCCTCGTTGTCGTACTCGACCGCGACGGTCGGGGCCTGCTCGCCCAACGGCGGCCTGCCGCACAGCACCAGCTTCGATCCGCCCGCGTCCAGCTCCCGTGCCCGGCGGGCCAGTTCGGTGGTGTAGCCGCGGTCCGCGATGGAGCCGCCGACCACGACCACCGCGTCCGCCCTGCGCTCGTGCATCAGATCGATGAAGGCCAGCTCCCGCTGCGGGTCGCCCTGGGTGCAGCAGACCAGACAGAGCCGCCCGCCCAGTGCCGCCTCCCGCTCCACACCGCGCGCGATGTACGCGTAGAACGGATCGATGACCTCGTTGACGATGATGCCGACGGTGCGGTTGGAGACACCGGCCAGGGCGCGGGCGTGGGCGTTGACGACATAGCCGAGCTCACGCATCGCGGACTCGACCCGCTCCCGGGTCGCCTCGGCGACCGGGTAGTTGCGGTTCAGCACGCGGGAGACCGTGGCCGTCGATACGCCCGCGCGCCGCGCGACGTCGGTGACCGTCGCGCGCCGTTGTCCGTCCGCGGCTGTGCTCTGCCGGCGCATCCGGCTCACCCCCAGTTGGCTGTTGTGTGACGCCGAGCCTAGAGCCTGCGGGGGCCGGGGAGTCACGCGATCCTCCCCAGGTCGG
Organism: Streptomyces sp. DvalAA-43; assembly: GCF_900091725.1. GTDB lineage: Bacteria > Actinomycetota > Actinomycetes > Streptomycetales > Streptomycetaceae > Streptomyces > Streptomyces pulveraceus. The sequence goes on from NZ_FMBW01000012.1 coordinate 32,827, forward strand.
CCCGGTGCACCGGGTGGTCGAACGGTGTGCCGCGCGCGTACCGCGCCAGCTCGTCGACGGCCAGTGCGCCGAGCCGCCCCACCTCGTTGCCCTGGGCACCCGCAAGATGCGGGGTGAGGAAGACGTTCGGCAGGTCCCACAGGGGGTGGCCGTGCGGCAGCGGTTCGGGCGACGTCACATCGAGGACCGCGTCCAGCCGCCCGCTGACCAGGTGTTCGGTCAGCGCCTCGGTGTCCACCAGGGGGCCGCGGGCGGTGTTGACGAGCAGGGTGCCGGGGCGCATCAGGCCGATCCGGCGGGCGTCGACGAGCCCGCGGGTCTCCGGTGTGTCGGGGGCGTGCACGGTCACCACGTCGCTGGTGGCCATCAGGGTGTCGAGGTCGGTCGGGGTGACGCCGAGCAGCTCCGCCTCGGCCGCGGTGACGTACGGGTCGTGGAGCAGCACCTCCGCGTCGAGGACCTGGAGGAGTTCGATGACCCGGCGGCCGATCCGGGAGGCCCCGATCACCCCGATGGTCAGCCCGTGCGTGCCCAGCCAGTGCTGCCGGTCGAGGTCGGCGCCGGTGCGGTGGGTGCGCCGGGTGCGGAAGAGCCCGGCCAGCGGGAACACCCGCTTGGCGCCCATGATGATCGCCGCCAGGGTGAACTCGGCGACCGGTACGGCGTTGGCGGCGGCGGCCGACGAGACGACGATCCCGCGATCGAACGCAACCGGGGACAGAAACGTTTTCACCGTGCCGGCCGCATGGATCACGGCACGCACCGAGGGCGCCCGGTCCAGCAGCTCGGTGTCGACGGGCGGGCAGCCCCAGCCGGTGAGCAGGACCTCGGCCCCGCTCAGTGCCGCGGTGGCCTCCGGGGAGTCGAACTCGCTGATCACGGACGGGTCGAGAAGGTCCGCGGTCTCTTCCAGAAGGGCCCGTACGGGTGGCGGGAATACGTCGTCGAGCAGTCCGGGGCTCATGACCAGGAGCGTGCGCGGCCGTCGCGGGGACGGTGCCGCAGCCTCGCTACCGGAATGAGCCGGTGCCTCTTCGGTGGTTCGCACCCTGCCTCCGGACAGTAATCGCGTTCTATGGGATGACCGGCACGCTAGGGAGCGTGATGGCCGACCGTCAAGCTCTCACCCCTCTGAACTGTCCATTTCTATGGCATATTTGCCGGTACGGGGTACTGGATTCGGCCGCCTGATCATCGCGACTCAACGACTTTTGCCTGGATCTCTTGACGCTTGGGTTAACCGCTTACTAACTTGCGGCCCCAGAAGGCCCACCACGCGCCACCCAGCCGAACAGGACGCACCATGGCTGAAACAGCACCCCCGTTGCCGCGGGAAAAGCGGCGGCAGAAGGCTGAAACACCCTCCCCGCCAGCCGCCGGGGCCGTTGTCGCACAGCGCAGGCTGAGCCTCTGGCAGCGGATCAAGCGGGACCGGGTGATGCTGCTGCTCACCCTGCCCGGTCTGCTGTACTTCGTCGTCTTCCACTACATACCGCTGCTCGGCTACGTCGTGGCGTTCCAGGACTACCAGCCGTACCTCGGCTACATGCACAGCGTCTGGGTGGGGTTCGCCAACTTCTCCGCGGCGTTCAGCGAGCCGGCCTTCTGGTCCGCGACGTTCAACACCCTGGAGATCGCCCTCGTCCAGCTGGTGTTCTTCTTCCCGATCCCGATCGCCCTGGCCCTGCTGCTCAACAGCATCGCCAGCGACCGGATCCGGCGCTTCGTGCAGAGCGTCGTCTATCTGCCGCACTTCATCGGCTGGGTCATCATCGTCTCGATCTTCCAGCAGATCCTGGGCGGCGCCGGGCTCCTGCCCGACGTCCTCGGCGGTCTGGGGCTGCCGCGGTACGACATGATGAGCGACCCCGACGCCTTCCCCTGGCTGCTGACCCTCCAGGTCGCCTGGAAGGACGCAGGCTGGGGCACGATCATCATCCTCGCCGCGCTGCTGAACATCGACAAACAGCAGTACGAGGCCGCCGCGATCGACGGCGCGGGACCCCGGCGCCGCCTGTGGCACGTGACCCTGCCGGGCATCGCCCCGGTGCTCATCCTGCTGCTGATCCTCAACCTCGGGCAGATCCTCTCCGTCGGCTTCGAGCAGATCCTGCTCCAGCGCGACGCGGTCGGCCCGGACGCCGGTGAAGTCCTCGACACCTACGTCTACTACCACGGCATCAAGGACAACGACTGGGGCGTCGCCGCCGCCGTCGGACTCGTCAAGGCGGTCATCGGAACCGCACTCGTCCTGGGCGCGAACAAATTCGCCCACCGACTCGGCCACGAAGGGGTGTACCGCGGTGCTGACCGCTGAGAAGAAGCGCGCCACGACGGAATCCACCGTACCGGCGCCCCGCCCCGCCCCCGCCCGGAAGTCCGACGGCCGTCCGCCGTGGATGGAGCGGCCCACCCGCATCGGACAGACCGCGAAGGCGGTCGCCATCGTGGTGGTCGTACTCGCCGTCGCCTACCCGCTGGTCGGTGTCATCGGCACGAGCTTCGCCTCGCAGACCGACATCATCAAGAGCTCCGGCCTCGTCCTGTGGCCGGACCACCCCACCCTGGACGCCTACCGCACCATCTTCACCGGCGGGGTCGTCACCCGGGCGCTCATCGTCTCCGTCGGCATCACCGTGCTCGGCACCCTCGCCAGCCTCCTGGTCACCGTGGGCATGGCGTACGGACTCTCCCGGCGCGATGTCACGGGCTCCCGCCTCATCCTGATGACGGCCCTGTTCACGATGCTCTTCAACGCGGGCATCATCCCGAACTTCCTGCTGGTCAAGGGCCTCGGCCTGTACGACACCTACGCGGCGCTCGTCATGCCCACCCTGGTCAGCGCCTTCAACCTGGTCGTCCTGCGGTCCTTCTTCATGAGCCTGCCGGAGGAGCTGTACGACGCCGCGAAGGTCGACGGGGCCGGAGACTTCCGCGTCCTGGTACGGATCGTGCTGCCGCTGTCCAAGGCAGTCCTCGCCGTGATCAGCCTCTTCTACGCGGTGACGTACTGGAACGCCTTCTTCAACTCGCTCCTGTACCTCAACGACTCCGACAAGTGGCCGCTGCCGATGGTGCTGCGCACCTATGTGCTCCAGGGCCAGAGCCTGAACGCCGCCTCGGCCGGCGAGGTGCTCGCCCCGCAGCAGGCCGTACAGATGGCGGTGCTGGTGATCGCCGTCGTACCGATCCTCTGCGTCTACCCGTTCCTCCAGCGCTACTTCACCAAGGGCGTGCTCACCGGCGCCGTCAAGGGCTGAGAGGCCGTCGGGCCGACCTCCGGTCGCACGATCGGAGGCCACCGACCGTCTCTGGCCGCAGCCACCGCCCCCCACTCCTTCCTTCCCCTCTCTTCCAAGGAGATTCAGGTGTCGAGCTCCACCCCCATCAATCGCAGAGCACTGTTCCGTATGGGTGCGGGCGTCGGTCTGGGACTGGCCGCCGCCCCGCTGCTCGCCGCCTGCGGCGACGGCGGCACGACCGCGAAGGCGGAGGCCAAGAGCGCCTCGCTGCTGCCCGACAGCGCGGTCCGCAACATCGGCCTCAAGCCCGACCTGGCGGGCACCGCGGCCGGCGTTCCGCAGGGCTTCTTCAGCTATCCGGCCAAGCCGCTGCGCGCCACGAAGAACACCCCGCTCAAGGGGGCCCAGCCGATCAGCGCGACCATGGAGACCTTCTCCCCGCCGCCGCCCGCGCGCGGCGGCAACGCCGCCTGGCAGGAGATCGAGAAGCTCCTCGGCGGCCAGGTGAACATCACCGCCGTCCCTGCCGACGACTACGGCACCAAGTTCTCCACCATGGTCGCCAGCGACAGCCTGCCCGACCTCTTCATGTACCCGGAGAGCGGCGGCGTCGACAACAAGGCCGCCTTCCTCCAGGCCAAGTGCGCCGACCTGACCCCGTACCTCGCCGGGGACAAGATCAAGGACTACCCGAACCTGGCCGCGATCCCGAAGGGCGCCTGGCAGTCCGCCATCTTCGGCGGGAAGCTCTACGGCATCCCGATCGCCAGGACCGGCACCGGCGGCGCGGGCTTCTACCGGCACGACCTGTTCGAGGAGGTCGGTGTCACGAGCCTGGACCAGATCACCGACCTCGACCGCTTCGTCGAGGTCTGCAAGGAGCTGACCCGGCCCAAGAAGGACCAGTACGCCATCATCGCGGGCGCCACCAGCATGCTCGCCATGTCCGCGGGCGCGCCCAACTTCTGGCGGCTGGACGAGAAGACCGGCAAGTTCACCGCCGACCTGGAGACCCCGGAGTACCGCAAGGCGGTGGAGACCGCCCGGCTGCTGTACAAGGCCGGCTGCTACTACCCGGGCACCCTCCAGATGTCCGGGGCGCAGAAGGCCCAGTACACGGACATGTTCAAGAACGGCAAGGGCGCCTACGTCTACGACGGCATGCCCACCTACCTGGCACCCGGCGTCGGCTACATCGCCGCGATGAAGGCGATCGACAAGAAGTACGACCCGCGCCCGTTCGTGCCGGTCGGCAAGGACGCCGTCGCCTGGATGGACAACGTCGCGCTGCAGAACACCCACATCAAGAAGGCGGCCGGGGACCGCGTCAAGGAGATCCTGGCCCTCGCCGACTTCGCCGCCTCCCCGTTCGGCAGCCAGGAGTACACGCTCATCAACTACGGTGTGGAGGGCAAGGACTTCACCCGGGACGCCAAGGGCAACCCGGCGCTCACCAAGCAGGGCACCCAGGACGTCACCGTGCCCTGGAAGTTCATGGCCTCCGCCGTCCCGGCCATCTTCAGCGCCGACTCGGAGCAGGGCGTCCGCCACGTCCACGACACCTTCACCAGGATGATCCCGATGATGGTGCCGGACCCCACCCTCCAGTACTCCTCGCCCACCTGGGACTCCAAGGGCTCCGGCAGCCTCAACACGCTCAAGGGCGACGCGCTGAAGGACATCATCGCGGGCCGCAAGCCCATGTCCGCCTACGACCAGCTCGTCAAGGACTACCTGGCCAAGGGCGGCGAGCAGGCCCGCGGCGAGTTCGAGGAAGCCTTCCAGAAGGGGAAGAAGTGACGACCCGACGCTCGGCCCTGAAGCTCGGCGGCGCGGCGGTGGCCGCGGCCGTCGCCGTACCCGCACTCGGCTCGCCCGCCTCCGCCCGGTCGCACGGCTTCGACCCGAAGCCGGGCTCGAACGGCGTCGGCGACCCGCTCTTCCCGACCCTCGGCAACGGTGGCTACCAGGTCGTCCACTACGACCTGACCTTCGACTTCACCCCGGTCACCTACGACTTCACCGCCGCAGTACGGATCGACGCCAAGGCGACCCAGGACCTCTCCGCGTTCAACCTGGACACCGACGGCCACACCATCGACTCCGTGACCGTCGCCGGCCGCCCCGCCGCCTGGGAGCTCACGCCGGGCCAGAGCGGCCAGGAGCTCACCATCACCCCCGCCCGACCGCTCCACCACGGGCAGGCGTTCACCATCGAGGTCCGCTACCGGGGCAACGGCAAGGCACCCCGACTCGGCCTGACCGGATGGAAGTTCGGCTCCGACGGCGGCTTCGCCTCCGCCGCCCAGTCCTCGCGCGCCGACACCTTCCTGCCCTGCAACGACACCCCGTCCGACAAGGCGACCTGGACCTTCCACATCAGCGCCCCGCAGGGCTATGTCGCCGCCGCCAACGGCGAACTGCTCCACAGGACACCGCGCGCCGACGGCTCCACGGTCTGGCACTTCGCCCTGCGCGAGCGCATGGCGACCGAACTCATCGGCATCGCCGTCGTCAAGGGCACCTATCTCTACGGGACCGGCCCCCGCGGACTCCCCCTGCGCCACATCGTCCCCCAGGGCCAGGAGGACAAGTACGGCCCGATCGTCGCCCGTACCGCCGACCATCTGGCCTGGCTGGAGGCGAAGTTCGGCCGCTACCCGTTCTCCGTCTACGGCGTCCACATCTACGACGGCTACACCGACGCCCTGGAGAACCAGACCCTCTCCCTGTTCTCCACCAACTGGTTCAAGCCCGACGCCAACGGCCGGCCCGGCTACGAGACCACCATGGTCCACGAGCTCGTCCACCAGTGGTTCGGCGACTCCGTCACCCCGAACGACTGGCAACAGGCCTGGCTCAACGAGGGGCCCGCCGTGTACTACGCCGGTCTGTACGGCGAGGAGCGCGGCTGGTCGGTCCTCGAGGACAAGATGAAGGCGACGTACGAGAAGCTCGACGCGGTCCGCGCCGCCGACGGCCCGCCGGGACTGCCCAAGGCGCTCGGCGGCACCAATATCTACGACGGTGGCGCCCTCGTCCTGTACGCCCTGAGCCTCCGGATCGGTCAGCGGAAGTTCGACAAGGTCATGCGCGAGTGGGTGAAGCGCTTCAAGGACTCCACGTACACCAGCGAGGCCTTCATCCGGCACACCGTCGACGTCACCGGCGACCGGTCCCTCGATCCGTTCCTGCGCGACTGGCTCTTCGGAGCCGTGAACCCGCCCATGCCCGGCCACCCCGACTGGAAGGCCTCCGCGTGAACCGCCGCTCCCTGAACGTCGTACGAGGAACCGCCGCTGCCGCCTCCGCCGCCGTCCTGGCCGCCCTCCTCGCGGCCCCGGCCGCCCAGGCCGCCCCGGGTGCCCGCACCCTGTACGCGGCCCCGGACGGACACGGCACCTCCTGCACGGTCGCCCGCCCCTGCACCCCGGAAGGCGCCCGCGACCGGGCCCGCACCGAGACCGGCCGCGACGTACGCGTACTGCTGAAGAGCGGCACGTACGAGCTCGACCGGCCCCTGGAGCTCGGCGCCGCCGACTCCGGGAAGAACGGCCACACCGTCACCTGGACCGCGGCCCCCGGCGCCCGCCCCGTCCTCTCCGGCGGACAGGACATCACCGGCTGGCGGCGGAACGCCGACGGCACCTGGACCGCCGCGGTCCCCGCCGGCGTCGTCCCCCGCCAGCTCTTCGTCGACGGCCACCGCGCGACCCGCGCTCGCGGCGAGGCCTGCGCGGCGAGCACCTGCGACGCCACGAAGACCGGGATGACCGGCGCGGTCGCCACGGGCATCGCCCAGTGGCAGCGCCCCACCGACGCCGAGGCCGTCATCCGGGTCCGCTGGCGCAACTACCACTGCCGGATCACGGGCGTGAACGGCGATGTGATGACCTTCGCCCAGCCCTGCTGGACCAACTCGGCGAGCGGCACCGACCGCACCGGACCCGCCTGGGACTCCACCACGGTCGACTCCACCCGCTACAGCGGCGTCGCCTTCTTCGAGAACGCCCCCGAACTCCTCGACCAGCCGGGCGAGTTCGTCTGGAACTCCGAGGGCCGCACCGTCACGTACCTGCCGCGCAAGGGCGAGAACATGCGCCACGCGCGGGCCGTCACCCCGCACACCGAACAGCTGCTGGTCGTCGACGGCGCCCATGACATCACCGTCAGCGGAATCGGCTTCGCGTACGCGGCGTACCGTCAGCCCGGCACCGACGAGGGCTACGCGGGCATGCAGGCCGGTCTCACCCTGACCGGAGCCACCGGCCCCGTCGACCACGCGGGCCGCTTCTACACCAAGCCCACCGCCGCGGTGACCGTCCGCGGCGGACAGCGCGTCAGCATCGAGAACGCCCGGTTCGGCCGCCTCGGCGGGGCGGGCGCGATCCTCGAAGCGGGCACCAAGGACAGCTCGGTGACCCGCTCGACCTTCACCGACCTGTCCTCGGGCGCCGTCTACGTGGGCGACACCGAACCGATGCCGTCGGCGGCGCTCGCGGGGGAGCGGAACACCGTCGCGTACAACACCATCACCCGCTCCGGCGTCGAGTACACCGACTCGGTGGGCATCTGGGCCGGGTACGAGGCCGGGCTCACCGTCGACCACAACAGCCTGGACCACCTCCCGTACTCCGGGATCTCCGTCGGCTGGGGCTGGAACCAGCCCGAGTCCCAGAAGTCCGTCCTGCGCGACAACAAGGTGACCGGCAACCGGATCACCGACGTCATGGAGGTCGCCCAGGAACAGCACGACGGCGGCGCGATCTACACCCAGGGCGCCCAGCCGGGCACGGTCGTCTCCGGCAACTACATCAACCGCTCCGCCTTCGGCAACACCGAGCGCGACGGCAACGGCATCTACCTCGACGAACAGTCCTCGCACATCGTCGTGGAGAAGAACGTCATCACCCGCATCGGCTACAAGTGGGTCTCGAACTGGGCGGACTACGGCATCCGGAACACCGCCCGGGGCAACTGGACCGACACCGCCGCGCCCGCCCTCGGCGGCACCGGCTCGGTCATGACGGACAACCTCACCGGCCTGGACCGGCTGCCGGCCGAGGCCCTCGCCGTCGCACGCCGGGCCGGTGCCCACGGCGGCCCGGTCGAGCAACTGCGCACCGACCTGGCCCGCACCGGCACGGCCACCCAGTCCTCCACCGAGGGCACGGCGGGCGCGGAGCTCGCCCTGGACGGCGACACCAACACGGACACCCGCACGCTCTCCGAGGCGGGCGCCTGGTGGCAGGCCGACCTGGGCGGCAAGCAGCGCGTCCGCCAGATCGAGATCTGGAACAACGCCTCCGCCACGACCGCCGACTTCGACGTGGTCACGGACGACACAACGGTCCATGTCAGCGGGAAGGCGCTGCGTCCGACGGTCCTGAACCTGGACAGCCGCACCCGCACGGTGAAGATCGTGACCTCCGGCACCGGACGCGTGGCACTGTCCCAGGTGCTCGTCCACCCGTAGTGGCTGTTTCTTCCCGCCGGGCGGCATCGGGCCTGCCCGGCGGGAGGAGTCCGGTCAACGGCGGAGGAAGGCGCCGATCCGTTCCCGCAGCCCCCGTGCGTCCAGGCCGTGCGCGGCCAGGTGCTCCTCCATCTCCCCGTACTTGCGCAGCTCCGCCCGCCCCACCCCGAGACCCAGCACGCGGTGCGGCAGCTCGGCGAGCGCGTCATTGGCGGCGGCCGTGGAGGTGCCCGCCAGATACGGTTCGACGACCACCACGTCGGCGACCCCGTGAGCCCCGACCGCCCGCCGCAGCCCGGCGCCGTCGAACGGGCGCACCGTCGTCGCGTACAGCACCGTCGCATCGAGCCCGTCGGTCGCGGCGAGCACGTTGTCGAGCATCGGCCCGACCGCGATCACCACCCCGTCGGCCCCCTCCCGCACCACGGTGAACCCGGTCCCCGCGCCGACCGGCCGGGCCCGGTCGTTGGACTGCAGCGACAGGCGCACATACACCCGGCCCTCCCCTGCCGCGGCCTCCCGCAGCAGAGCCTCGGCCTCGTCCGGGTGGCCCGGCACATGAACCGTCCAGTCGTCCAGGGTGTCCAGGAGCGCGACATCGCCCGGCGACATATGGGTGAACCCGCCGGCCGGCCAGTCGTACGAGGCTCCGGCGCTCACCAGCACCCCGCCCACTCCCTGGTGGCCGAAGTCCAGCTTGACCTGCTCGAACGGCCGTTCCACCAGAAAACTGGCGAAGGTGTGCACGATCGGCCGCAGCCCGGTGAGCGCCATCCCGGCGCCCGCTCCGACCAGCAGCTGCTCCCTGATCCCCACGTTGACGACCCGGTCCGGATGGGCCCGCTCGGCCGGCCCGAAGCCGTCCCGGCTGATCTCGGCCAGGACCAGGGCGAGGCGGGGGTCCTCGTCCAGCAGCTGTGACGTGGTGGCGATGAAGCGGTCACGCATCGTGTCCATGTGAAGTTTCCCTCTCGTGTTCTCTTCGGTCTGCTCGGCGGCACGTATCCGCGCGGCGGTACGTACGCGTCCTTCGGCTCAGCTCTTCGGGGCGACGCGCGCGACCACGGCCCTCGGCTGTCCGGGGTGCGGTGCGGTGAAGGCCGCGTACAGCGCCTCGTGGTCCCGCCCGTCGACGGAGGCGACCGACCAGCCCGCCGCCTCGAACCGGGCCGCGATCCCTCCGGGCCGGGCGTGCGAGGCCGAGGCGTTGTCGATCACCACGGTGTGCAGCTGCTCCAGCCCGGCCGGGCCCGCGTAGGCGAGCGCCTCGTGGTTGCTGCCCTCGTCCAGCTCGGCGTCGCCGATCAGCACCCAGACCCGCGGATCGGTGAGCCCCTGCGCCCGCAGGCCGAGCACGCTCCCCACGGCCAGCGGCAGCCCGTGTCCCAGGGACCCGCTGCCGATCTCGACCCCCGGCACCAGCGTCCGGTCCGGATGGTGCCCGAGCGATGAGTCGTACGCCCCGAACCCGGACAGCAGCTCCTCGCCGAAGAAGCCGTGCGCGGCCAGGACCGCGTAGTACGCCATCGGCCCGTGCCCCTTGGACAGCAGGAACCGGTCACGGCCGGGGGCGTCGGCCGTCCCGGGCGTCACCCGCAGCACCCGGTCGTACAGCACCCACAGGGCGTCCAGGGTGGAGGTCGCCGCGGGACCATGCTTCTCGTCCCCGGTCATCAGGCTCATCAGGCGGTTCATGTCGCGGTAGTCGCGCGATGCGGTGGCGGTGGAGTTCGTCATGGGACAAGCGTTGAACATCAAGCTTGGTTGAGGTCAAGAGGGAAAGGTGTTCGTGACCACCCGCCGGAGTGCGGTATTGTTCTCATGCGCGTTCGGCCAGGGGAAACCCCAGGTCAGGCGGGCATCGGGACGTGGCGCAGCTTGGTAGCGCACTTGACTGGGGGTCAAGGGGTCGCAGGTTCAAATCCTGTCGTCCCGACTGTGCGGAAACGCAGGTCGGAGGCCGTTCTCTCATTCATGAGAGGGCGGCCTTTCGTGCGTCCGGGGGCGTGGTGGTCGCAGTGTGGTCGCAGGCCCGAGCCGGGGCTGCTGGACGTGTGCGCCCTGGTGCGGGACCGCCGCCGGACCCGGAGCGGGGCCTCGCAGGAGCCCGGCACCAGGATCCGGCGGAGTGCTCAGCCGCGCCCGACCCGGCGCCGGCGTACGGCGTGGGCCAGCTCGCCGATCAAGGTCTCGGTCTGTTCCCAGCCAATGCACGCGTCGGTCACGCTCTTCCCGTAGGTGAGCGTCGAGAGGGGACCCGGCTCCTGGCGGCCCTCGTGCAGGAAGCTCTCCACCATCAGGCCGGCGATTCCGGTCTCGCCCTCCGCGATCCTCTCGGCGACCTCGCGGACCACACCCGACTGGCGCGTGTGGTCCTTGCCGCTGTTCGCATGGCTTGCGTCGATGACAAGGCGTTCGGGCATACCGGCCTTGGCCAGCAGCGCCAGTGCGTCGCGCATGTCTTCGGGACCGTAGTTGGGGCCGCCCCGGCCACCGCGCAGGATGATGTGGCAGTCCGGGTTGCCCTTCGTGGACACGACCGATCCCTGCCCCTGTCCGTCGATGCCGAAGAAGACATGGCTCCCCGCGGCCGCACGGCAGCCGTCCACGGCAGCCTGCACGTCCCCGTCCGTGGCGTTCTTGAAGCCCACCGGCATGGAGAGTCCCGAGGCGAGCTGGCGGTGCACCTGGCTCTCCGGGGTACGCGCCCCGATCGCGCCCCACGTCACCGCGTCGGAAATGTACTGCGGGCTTGTCGGCTCCAGGAACTCGCACCCGACCGGCAGGCCGGTGTCGAGCACGCCGAGCAGCATCTGACGCGCGATACGCAGCCCGTACTGGACGTCGTGCGAGCCGTCCATGTGCGGGTCGTTGACGAGCCCCTTCCAGCCGACCGTCGTACGCGGCTTCTCGAAGTACGCCCGCATGACGACGCACAGCTCGTCCCGGAACGGAGCGGCCGCGGCCGCCAGGCGCTCCGCGTATTCCTGCGCCGCCCGCGGGTCATGGATGGAGCACGGTCCCACGATCAGCAGGAGGCGGTCGTCCTCACCGGTCAGTACCCGGTTGGCTGCATCGCGGCTGCTCTCCACCAGGGCTGCGTGGGACGGGGTCAGGGGAAGTTCGGCGCGCAGCGTGGCGGGCGCGATCAGTGGCTGGAAGCCGGTGACGCGGAGATCGTTGGTCTGCGTAGGGGTGTGGGGCAGTGTTGTCATGGGGTGTTCCCGTCTCTGGCGAGGCGGCCCCGGACCTGTCCCAGGTGTGTCTCCTGTACCAGCCGCCTCAAACGACGAAAGGCAGAGACGAATCGTCTCTGCCTTGCTGGCTCCGGATGTCCGATCGACGGTCAGCGCAAACGACCGCCGGCTCCACCCAGAGCCAGCGTAAAGCGCTGATACCAACCGAACCTCGTAGACATGCGCCAGAGCCTACCGCATGGCGGTGAGTGCTCTTCGCGGGCGGCATCACAAGAACTTGTCGGCCTGCCCCGCCAGTTCACACCACCATCCGAACTCCTCCGCGCCGGCCCCGGTCTCCGCGTCGAGCGCCTTTCGCCAGCCTCGCAGCAACAATCCGGACAGGGCCGTCATGGCATCGTGCAGGTGCTGCGGACCGGCCTCGAACGCGCCTGTGTCGGCGTAGAGCTCGAGCACGTGCTGAGGGCTGGGTTCCAAGCGGCTCGCATTGGCCGCTATGAACCATCCGAGCTCCACGCATGCAGGGCCCCGCACGGCGAGTGCCCAGTCGATCAGCCACAGCACTCCCGCACGGCCCAGTCCCATGTTGTCCAGCTTGAGATCTCCGTGCAGAGACGCCGTCGGCAGCTTGTCGAGAGCGGTGAGCAGGAAACTCGCATCGTCCTGGACGGCGCGCAGCAGGTGTCGTACGCGCCTCGGGGCGCGCCTGTCGAACACCTCCCATCCGGTCGCGACCTCCTGCCTCAGCCCATGTACATCGTGCCCGTTCGCCAGTTCGGCGGTTCCACGGGTCAGCAGCAGCAGCCGGTCGTCGAGACGACACCAGGGCAGCTCGGGAGCTGCGGGCGAAACCGAGTGCAGCTCCGCCATGGCGACGAGAATCGACTCGGCGGAGGACCGGTCCACTCTGCCTCGGATGCGGTAGCCGGAAATGTCGTGCATCAGTGTGTAGAAGGTCGCACCGGCCCGGGCCGAATCGACAGCTGCCGACCTGACTCTGGCCGATCCGACAGGCATCCTTCCGGCGAACGCTGCCTCGCGGCCGTGCACATCCGCTGTTGCACGCATGATCCAGTCGTCTTCCCAGCGGGTCCGCTTCAGTACCCAGGAACCACCGGCCGGCCCCCTGCTCACGAGAAGCTCTGCTCCGGAGAAGCCGTTGTGCGACAGCGGGCGCCAGCCGACTCCCACCAGTCCGTGCCGCGAAAGCATCGCCGCGACGGGCTCCGGGAACCGCATCAGGCGGTGATGCCGCGGCTGCGCAGGTCTGCGATGACGCCATCCAGCGCCTCACGCGTCAGCCGTTTCGCACGGATACGCTCCTCGCCCTCATCGCGACGGCCGAAGCGCCAGTAGACTCCGCCCTCGTCCAGGTTGGCCACGAAAGCGACATCCTTCTCCGCAGGACCTCGAAGTATGAGGGAGACCGTCTGTGCGGAGACGAGCGTGGCATGGAGGGCGTCGTGGTGCAGCGTGTAGCTGTCGCCCGCCTTCATCTCGTACTCCAGGACCGGCTGGATTCTCGAGAGGTCGGCGTCCGGCACCCGGTCCGCGTGGTCGGGGTCCATGTGCCTGCGTGCGTCCTTCGGAGGTTCCGGCACGTTTCCGGCACCGGCCCTGTCGTACAGCACGTGGTGGTACTGGCCCTGCAGCATGTGTGCCGTGAACGAGAACCGGTGCTGGTGTGCGCGCTCGAACTCCGTGGCGCGCCACACGTGGAGCCGGACCCGGAAGTTCCGTTCGTCGCCGTTGTAGAGCACGATCTTGTCGAATGGCCTGTGGCTCTCGCACATCGAGAGGAGGGTCTCGTCCTCACCGACACGCTTCAGGAGCCTTCCCAGCCGCGCCGCGTCCCCGGCCAGCTCTTCCAGAATCCTCGTCGCCCGCTCCCCGCTCGTGCGCAGATCCTGCCAGTCGAACGGCTCCTGGCCATCGAGCAGAGCGACGTCGCCGGGATCGGCCAGGACGTTCTCCTCCCTGAGTCCGTCCCCCACCGCGATGGCGGATCCACGTCCTCCCTGACCGCCGTCTGCAGAGTTCATCCCGTTCCTCCAAGATCCACCCGTGACCGGGCCATGAACGTTTCGTACGCCGATACCAGTTCCGCCACGCACTGGGGCACCTCCGCACCGCCTGGCGCTGCCTTGGGCGCGCCGAGCACGTAGGCATGGGAACGGCGGACACCGTCGAGTGAGCCCGCGGCCCGGAACACCTCCGGTTCCGCCTCCCGGATGATCGACGTATCGAGCGCCTCGGCCCGGCCGTCGCTCCATTCGGCGGCGCCGTCGGTGTACCGCAGACCGTGGCGAGCGAACAGCGCGGCGAGCACAGAGGCCGGCGTGCGGTCCGCCAGCGCGTCGGTGGCGAACGCGGTCACGAGGAGCCCGCTGTCGTATGCCTGGTGGTGGACCTTCAGTCCTTGCCGGAACGCGGTGACGAACAGGTGGCTGTCCACGACGTCGACGTGCGCGTTCGCTTCGTAGAGCCTCTTCCAGGAGTGGTAGAGATCAACAGGATGGCGCAGCGTGACGATGAGGCTCAGCTTGGAATCCGGGTAGCCGCGGCTGCGGAGTATGGCGACGGGATCGAACTCGGTTTCGCCCGCCACGAACGGGCCGAACGTCTCCTTCAGTACAACCGGACTCGCTCCGGGCCGTAGCCGGAACCGGCTTTCCTCGCCCGTCATGGCGTTTCGGATCAGGCGCTTCAGCGGTTGAAAGTACGCCGGGTGACCGGTGGCCGCCGCGGCGCGCAGCAAGGCCGTCGTCCCGGATCGACAAGGTCCTGCCACGACGGTCAGTGGTGGCAGCCGGTCCGGCTCCGCCAGCTCGATACGGTCCGCCGTCTCCGCGTCCGGAACTCGTTCGCGCAGGAGGGCTGCCTGCGCGGCGAACGTCTGCCTCATGCCGTCTCCCACCGGGCGACTGTGGTGAGCCAGTCGGTATAGGCGGCGTAGGTGCCGCTGAAGGCCAGGAGGCGGCACTGTCGGGTCAGCCGGTCGAGCATCGTGTCGACGGACACGCCCGCCTGCCGGGAAGCGCCGGCCGTCACAAGCCCGAGCCATGGCTGGTGGGTGTTTCCCGGGACATCACCCTCCAGCAGATTCCGCCGGATGAGTTCTCGGCCTCGGGTGCCGTCTTCGATCACCTCTGTTCGCGGTGCGACAGCGGTGGGGTCGATTTGCGGCAGGAGGATCAGGGCCGGCTCGGCTCGCGCTACCGCACGGGCCCCGAAATGCGCGGTGAGCGCCTGGACGTCCACCAGTACCTTTCCTTCGACGGCACCTTCCCAGTCCACGCCGTCGGTCAGTCCGTGAAGCGGCTGACCGGGCGCGAAGGCGATTTCGTGCACGTTGGCGCGGGCCGGGACGCCCTCCATCACGATCCGCCCGTGCTCATCGGGCACCAGGCTCAGCCGGTCCGCCGTGACGAAGTCGTACGTTCCCGCACCGAGCAGGCTCAGGAGAGCCGTTGTCTTGCCGCAGTTCCGGTCGCCCATCACCACCAGTCCATGTCCG
Source organism: Streptomyces sp. DvalAA-43 (assembly GCF_900091725.1). GTDB lineage: Bacteria > Actinomycetota > Actinomycetes > Streptomycetales > Streptomycetaceae > Streptomyces > Streptomyces pulveraceus. The sequence continues at coordinate 48,259 of NZ_FMBW01000012.1, forward strand.
CCGCGCGCGGCGGCGGCCGCGTGGAAGACCCGTGAGCCGGCGGCGTGCTCGACACGCTGGAGGATCTGGTCGCGCAACAGCACTCTGGCCTGGAGATGGACTTCGTCCGCCGACGAACCGAGGATCGTCACGTCCCGGCGGTCGTCGTCTACGGCGATGACGATGTCGGCGTCGTCGCGCGCCATCAGCCGCCACTCGCCGGCGGACGTGTGCGCATCCGGCCTGCGGCGAAAGATCCGCATGTCGGTAAACGGGACGGGCGCCGGGTTACGGCCGTTGCCGACCAGTAGCGTCAACGTGATGTCGGGCTCGCGCGGGGGCCGGCCCTGTGCGAACGAGTAGTACGGGTGGTAGAAGTCGGCGAGCGAGCCGAGCACCTTCTCGTTCTCACTGCGCACGCCAATGAGGACACCCGAGTGGGACAGCCACCGGGTCGACGCCGACCACTCGTCACGGCGGGGACGACTCAGGTGCAGGCGGGCGGCAGCATCCGTCGCCCAGGTGCCGGTCGCAGTCGCGCCGTGCATGCCGGTGGGCGGCCGGCCTCCGGTCTCTCGCTCAGCCACGGAGCATCTCAGCAAGGCAGAAGGCGAGTTCGAGTGCCTGCTCGTTGTTGAGCCGCGGGTCACAGGCTGTCTCGTAGCGGCTCTTCAGATCGGATTCCGCGATACCGCGAGCGCCTCCCAGACATTCGGTCACCTGCTCGCCGGTCAGTTCGATGTGGACGCCCCCGGCGTAGGTGCCTTCTTGCTGATGGATGGCGAAGAAGGAGCGGACCTCCGCCATGATGTCGTCCCACCGGCGGGTCTTGAGCCCTGTCGACGACGTGAACGTATTGCCGTGCATGGGGTCGCAGGACCAGATCACGCGGTGGCCCTTGTTGCGAACGTGCTGCACGAGGGGAGGCAGCCGGTCGGCGATCAACTGGTGTCCCATACGGGTGATGAAGGTCAGTCGCCCGGGGACGTTGTCCGGGTTGAGCCTCTCGGCCAATGCGTCGATCTCCGCGGGAGTGGTCTCCGGGCCGATCTTGCAGCCGACCGGATTGCCGATTCCCGAGAAGTAGTGGACATGTGCGCCATCGGGATTCCGGGTCCGCTCGCCGATCCACGGGAAGTGGGTGGAGACGTTGTAGTGGGCTCCCGTGAGCGAGTCGACGCGGGTGAACGCTTCCTCGTAGCCCAGGAAGAGCGCGTCGTGCGACGTGAAGATCTCGGCCTCGGACGTGGCCGGCGACGTTTCGATCCCGCATGCCCTCGCAAAGGCGAGTGCATGATCGATCTCCGTCGCCACTTGTTCGTAGCGATGACCTTGGGGGCTGGCGCGCACAAAGTCCTGGTTCCAGGAGTGAACTTGCCGAAGATTGGCGAAGCCGCCGCGGGTGAAGGCCCGCATCAGGTTGAGAGTGGAAGCCGACTGCTCGCACACGCGCAGCAGCCTGCTCGGGTCGGGGGTGCGCGCGCCCGCTTCGAACGGGAGAGCGTTGGCCGCCGGTCCGCGATACGACTCGAGTGTGACGCCGCCCACGGTCTCGGTCTCACTGGAGCGCGGTTTGGCGAACTGCCCCGCGATCCGGCCCACTTTGAGCACCGGCTTCCGGGAGCCGTAGGTGAGCACGATGGCCATCTGTAGCAGCACTTTGAGTTTGTCGCGGATGTTGTCCGCAGTAAACGTTTCAAAGGTCTCGACGCAGTCGCCTCCTTGCAGAAGGAAGCTCTCTCCGGAACAGACCTCCGCGAGCCGGTCGCGCAGCGTGCGGATCTCTCCTGCGAATACGAGTGGAGGCCGGCCCGAGAGCTCCTTGAGGACCGCTTCGTGAGCTGCGGGGTCGGGCCAGTTGGGCTGCTGCTGGACCGGATACGTACGCCAGGATGCGGGAGTCCAGGAGGGAGTCCCGAAGGCATGGTCAGAGCTCATCACTGTCTCCGTGGTCGAAATGCGAGTGGTGCGGTCTCAGGGAAGCTTCTGACGGATGGGTTCAGTCCGAGGAATGGACCGGACGGTCCGTCGCCGTGTAACCGCCGTCGAGGGGAATGGCTGCGCCCGTGACGAAGTCCGATGCATGGGAGGCGAGATAGACGGCGAGGCCGCCGATATCGGCATCCGAGCCCCACCGCCCGAGCGGAGTGCGGCGCCGGATCTCCTCGCCCCTCGGCAGGTTCGGCAGATCTCCGTTGATGGCGGTGGGGAACCAGCCCGGGAGGATCGCGTTCGCCTGGATGTTGTGCGGGCCCAGTTCGGCGGCCAGCGAACACGTCAGCCCGATGATCCCGGCTTTGGTCGCCGCGTATCCGGCGGATCGGGGATGCCCGAAGGAGGAGTAGACGGATCCGATGTTGATGATCTTTCCGGCTCCGGCCCGGCGCATCTGCGGTGCTGCGTGGCGGGCGCATCTGAGAGTGCCCGTGAGATTGACGGCGACCATCTGATCCCAGGCGGATTGGTCATCCTCCAGGACCGGGGAGTCCAGGTAGACCCCCGCGTTGTTGATGAGGATGTCGGTGCCGCCGTGGTCGCGCTCGATTTCTCGGAAGAACCGACCGACACCGGATTCATCGGTCACGTCGAGGGGGAGGACAGCGAACTCGGATGCGGCGACCTCGTTCTTCGCACGGTCACGACCGGTGACCACGACGGTGGCTCCGGCTGCGTACAGGGCGCGGGCCATCGCAAGGCCGAGTCCCCCGTTGCCTCCGGTGACCACGGCGACCTGCCCGTCCAGAGCGAAGGCGGCACCGAGCGTACGGGGGGTCAAGACGTGACCCCCGCAGTCCGCATGTGGCGCGCGACGACTTCGACGGCGGCGACCACGTCACGGCAGTCCTGGGTCGTCATCGATGCGGACAGCGGAATGTCGACCGTGCGACCGACATGGACGGCGGACGCGGCCAGTGACTCCTCGTCCACCGACCTGTCGAGGAATCGCCAGTTCCAGAACGCACGGACATTGCGATCGACCAGATCTCCGAATGCACGTGCGTCGATCCCCTCTGCCCGCAGCGCCTTCGCGAACCAGGTGGCCTCGGCGCTGTCCTGCCCGCCGACGTGCAGCAGCAGCGCGTCCCCGAGCACCGCGGAGTCGACGGACTGCCGGACCGTGATGCCTTCGACCTCGCGCAACGCCGCGCTGATCCAAGCGTAGTGGGAGGACATCCTCGCCAGCTTGACAGGCAAGGTCTCCAGTTGTGCCGCTGCTATCGCACCCCGGATCTCGTCCATTCTGAAGCTGAACAGCGGCAGGCTCAGATCGTCTAGCGGGAGCTCCCCGAAGTGCCGGCGCACCCTGCCTTCATAGGCACCCGACAGCACCGTGGCGCGGGCCATGAGATCGCGGTCGTCGCTGACGAGGATGCCTCCCTCGCCGCTGTTGATGCTCTTGTCGGACTGGGTGCTGAAGGCGCCGGCGGGGCCGTACGTCCCCAGGAACCTACCCCGCAGCTGCAACCCCATGGCCGGAACCGCATCCTCGAAGACCGGAACGCCGGCCTCGGCGGCGAGGGAGAGGATGGCGTCCACGTCCTCGGCGAAGCCGCGCATATGGACGACCATGACGGCGTCGACCCCCGGAAGTGCCTGCCGCAGCGCGTCAAGATCGATGTGCAGGTTCTCGTCCACCGGCACCAGGACCGGTTCGGCGCCTGCCAGGACGATCGCGCTCGGTGTGGCAGCGAAGGTGAAGACCGGGCAGGCGACCCGGGAGCCGGCCCCGATTCCCGCGGCCATCAGACTCAGGGCGAGTGCGGTGGTCCCGCTGGACACGGCCAGTGCGTGCGAGCTTCCGAAGTAGCTCTGTGCCAGGTCTTCGAGCCTGCCCACTTCGGTCTCGGCGTGTGACCGTGTGTCGTAGCGGAACAGCCTTCTGCTGCGGATCACACGGAGGGCGGCTACCTCGTCGGCAGGCCCGATGAAGGCATCGCCCTTGTCGTAGGTGGGCCACGGAGCCGTGCGGATGGGTGTCCCGCCGTACATGGCCAGAGATCGATCGGGCGCCACCGTCACGGCGTCGGCCGTCCAGGCTGTCATGTCACATCCCAGTGATCTGTTCGTAGGTGTGGGCCGCGCGGATGCGCGGAGCATTGCTGTGCGGAGGTACGGGGTACAGGAGGCGGTCACTCCCGCAGGATGCGCAGAGGGACCAGGGTCGAGGCGTTGGCCGCTGTACCGGGGACGGGCCGGCGCACACCGAGAATCACGTGGCACGCGGCAGGCGGTCCGTCCGCAACGGCATCGCCCAGACTCCGGGCCGAGAAGGCCGCCACCAGGGTCATGGCCCCGGACGGAGTCGAGCGCAGGGTCTCGCACCGCGGCCCGTCGACGGTCTCCCGCCCGAGCGTGCAGTCCATCGTCGACACCTCACCGCCGGGCTTCAGGCCCACTTCGTAGACGGGTACTCCGAAGTTGAACAGGAATCGCGTCTCCACGGATCCGTCCTCCGGCTGCGCCGGAGTGATACGGAAGATGACGGCGTCGTCCGTCCAGCACACGCTCACTGAGGCGCGGACGGGGTACAGCTCCCGCCTGTGGGTGAACTCCCCGGAACCGCCCGCACCGAGGGCGAATGACCGCGCGGTGTCCGGATCGGCTCCCGCGCGAAGCTCGACGGCGCCCAGCCGCGATACGTAGCTGTCGATGCCGAGGTGCCGGAGGACGAGGTTGTCGAAGTCCTCGAGCGGCGTGGGCCAGTCGATCGCGGTGGGGTGCGCGTAGTCGGCCCACAGCACTCGCGTATTCCGCAGAGGGAGGCTCATGGCCCATTCGAGTCCGGGAAAACGGAGATCCAGCAGTCGGTGGGCCGCGTGCGCAACGAATGTGACGGCCTCTCGGGCCTGGTATGTGTCGGCCAGCCGACGGAACTCGTCGGTGTCGAAGTCCTCCTCACGGATCACGTCGACGGTGTCGGCGAGCTCTCCCAGCGGCAGATTCGCCAAGCGGTAGCGCCATGCCCGGTTGGAACAGTTCTTGTACAGGTGGGCGCAGGCGATGATCGCGGCAACTTCGGGGCGGAGTACCGCCACACGCCCCTGGGGCAGTTCGATCCAGCGCCACTGTCCGGACAGGTCCTCGTAGTCGATCAGCGCCGCGATCGCGGAAGGCGCATCTCCCCGGGGATCCAGGTCGAACGAATCGGCACCGGCCTGTGCCGGCTGGCTTTCCGCACCGTACGAGAACACGGGGAAACCTCGGTGGATGTCGAGAAGCACCCGCCCGTCCCGGTCCTCGGGATCTCCGAGGACCAGGTATCCGACTTCGTGGAAGCCCGTGTAGCGCGTGAACGGGTGGTACCCGTGCTCCTGGGCGCGCGCGATGAACTCCTGTGGGTCCTGAGGCAGGAGGTCGATGTCGCTGGACCGGTGATGCGGCACCCGGCCACGGGTGTTGACGTGGGGAGTGAACCCCTTGATCAGAAGGGGCGGCGCATCCACGGCGCCGAGGCTCTGGAGGAGCACCACATGGGCGATGTGCTGCTCGGCACGCTCGGCGATCACCCGGTTCAACGACTCCACGGACGCCAGTACTTCCGAGTGGGCGTGCAGGCACTGACAGTCCGCCGGTCAACCTGCCCTCTCCACCCTGCAGTGACCAGAGACGCCAGAGCGATCCTCACCGCCAGGACAGCGATCCTGGGGACCAGTTGGGGACCACACGGTACGCGCGGTGGTGCACGATGCATGCCTGCACGCACAACTCGCGCCCGGATTAGATCCGCTATATCCAGAAAATACCCTTGACCCTTACTCCTGGGGGTCAAGGGGTCGCAGGTTCAAATCCTGTCGTCCCGACTTGTGTTTTCGCAGGTCACAGGCGGTATCGGAGAAATCCGGTACCGCCTTTCCGTGTTCTTGGGGGCCGGTCGGGGGCCACGGGCTCCAGCGGCGCCGTCCTGGTGCCGGCTGGACGGCGAGGGGGAGGGGGTGCGGATGGGGTTGAGGCGTGCGGTGAGGGCGTGGCCGACGTTGGTGGTCCGGGCCATGTCGGGGTGGAGGTGGAGCTGGGTGGTGAGGAGGGAGCCGTGTCCGGCCATTCTGTGGAGGGCGTGGGCGCGGACGTCGGCCTGGATGCGTTCGGCGATCATCGGGCGGATTTCCTCGATGAGGGGGACGTGCGAGCGCTCTGCTGCCATACGGTGAAATAAGCCACCCTAACGGAGTAATGGCAGACAGATGCTGGACTAGTACATTAAGTCTTGTAACGAAGACGGTAAGTGACTGTGCCTGAGATTGCCCATGTCCGAGCGCCCCACGCGGTTTGCCCAGCAGCAGACTCTCGAAGAGGGGTCGACATGGCCGCTTCTGTTTCCCACCTCAACGGCGTGACCAGCTGAGGGAAAACGTAGCTGGTTGACGACCGACGTCATATCAGCCACGGCCCGGTGAGTGATCCGGTAGACGGCCGTCTTCCTCTGCCCGGTTGCGACCGGCTCCGGGGCCGCCGGTATCCCTCAACGGGCCTGCGTCGGCGCGACTTTCGTTCGCTGCGGCCGACGAGCCAGCACACCACCCCCGGGCGCAACGGCGCCGAAGAGGCCTGGCGCACGCCGTCGCTGTCACCACCCCAACCCTCCACCTCACACCAGGAGTTGAACCATGAGTGGATGCGGCTGCAGGCAGTCCCCGATCGTCATCGGCGGCTGTCAGCCCACCGGAGCGGCCTGTCTCCCCGTCGGCGTCCCCTGCCCCGGCTCCAAGCCGTGCCAGCACTGCGAGACGACCCCACTGTGCGATTCCGCACCGTACCGGGTCGCAGTGACCGCCGACAGCACCGACCCGACGCCCTACTACACCCTCGCCAACACCCATGCCGCACTGGACCCTGTCGTCGCCCAGACCATCCTGAACGGCGGTACGGGCACGTTCCCGGCTGACAACGGCACACACGACGGCCAGCACACCTGGCTCGCCGGTGTCCTGCACATCGACCCCGCGTCACTGCGCGGCAACCCCACCAGCCTCACGGTCAGTGCCTCGGTCCAGGTCCACAACGACGGCCCGAACGCGGCCTGCCGGCTCTACGGTCGCTTCGCCCTGTGGAACGGCACGTCCCCGATCCGCACCGATCTCCTCGGCCCACCCAATCTGCCGGCGGGTGGTGACGACAACGGCGTCATCCCACCGACCACCGTGTCCCTCGCGGACGTCCTCGCGGGAAGGATCGTCGTCGAGCTCAACCTCGAAACAGGCAACGACGACACCTGCCGAGTCGGCCCCAAGCAGTGGACCGTCGACAGCTTCGTCCTCACCGTCCAGGCATCCGCCCCGGGCTGCGGCAGGTCGTTCCTCCGTACCACCTGCCGCAACTGCGACGGCGTGATCACATGCACGACCGACACCCTCGACGGCTCGACCCCCTACACCCCGGTCCCGCCGGTCATCCCGGTCGCCTCCTGCCAGGAAGGATGCTCCACCGCCCGGCCCCCGTGCATCTCCACCGACCTGGGCAACGCCATCATCCGGGGCAGCGACGGGTGTCTGTACGCGCCCGACACGCCCGCTCTGGACCCGTCCCCGTGCAACGCCGCGCGGAACACGGCCGGCGGGCTGCTCGTGCCGCGGGTCGACCTGATGGGCATCGCGCCGGGCGGCAACAGCAGCCTCGAACGGTCGGTGGACATCGACATCGCCGAGATGCCCGGCTGCCCCGAAGGGTGGAGGATCGGCGCCCGCCTCACGCCGGTGAGCGCGTTCCTCAACGCCGAGCGGCAGCATGCCGACCTCCTGGCCGAGACCGGTACCGATGTGCCGATCCCCGAGTCCGACATCGTGCTCCCGGAGGCCGGGGTGTACCACATCGACAGCGATGTACGGTACGCGCTCGGTACCGCCACCGGCGGCAGCGGCTACATCATCGGCTGGCTCAGGGACGAGACGACAGGCACCCTCCTGACGAGCTTCACCCAGATCGCGGCGATCAACGCGGCAGGGCAGGAGCAGCAGGGCGGAACCACACACATCATGACCGAGTACACCGTCACGTCCGGCCCCCGGACGGTCCGCCTGCACCTGATGTTCGTCCTCACCGGCGGCAGGATCACGGACGCCGAGGCCGGCGGTACCGACAGCAACGGGGCGACCCGGATGCGTTTCCTCAAAGTCAGGGATTAGGACAGCCCGAGGCTTGGACAAGGACGCGTCACGCCATATCCACGACCTCTCCCGATCAGTCGGCTCTCCTTGGCCAGGACCGTTGCTCGACAACCAGCGAAATCGATGGCACGTCCGGCGGACGAGGCAGTCGACCCCGCGCAGCGTGAACCGCGCGCCGGTACGGCCTCCGCGCAACGAGAACGTCGTCAACGCCCGGCCGTCCTCGGTGAACTCGTACTCCTGGGCCGGGAGATGGATCCTCTTCGCGTGCACCATGTCTTCACTGCGGCATCGGCCCGCCGGTCGGGCCCATGCCATGTGTCATGGATGACCGGATGACAACCCGGACGGGGGCGCCGGTCATGGGTGGGCCATGCTTGCTGCATGACCCACGCACCACTCACCGGGCCGCTGTTCGGGTGTCCCCGCGGCAGCCGGGCGTAGCATGCTCGACGTGGGCGCACGCGATCCGGACGAGTTCTCCGCCGACCGGTGGCCGGACTGGAGTTTCTGGAAGGGCCAGCCGGACAGCCCCGGGGCGCGCGGCCGGGGCCGCGTGGTCGTCGCCACGGCGACGGCGCCGGCTTCCCTCACCTTGATCGCACGTGCCGTGGACATCGCGCACAGCACCAGACCTCCGCTGCTCACCTCGCTCGCCATCGGCCTCGTCGCCTGCTAGGGCATCGGCTGCATGCTGGCGCCCTGGTACGGGCCGATGGCGCTGCGCCGGGGGCGCGTCGCCACCGTGGCGGTGATGTTCCTGCTCGGGGCGGCGCCGACCGTGCTTCTCGCGGCGCCGTACTACCTGACCGATCTGACCTACGCCCTCTCGATCGGGCTCATGCTGCTGCCGCTGCGCCATGCCCTGCTCCTCGGCCTCGGCACGGTGCTGGGGCAGATCGTCTGGATGCGTCTCGCCCAGGGCGAGGTGGCCTGGGCGCAGGCGGCCATCCTCGTCGGCGTGACCGCGGCACTCGGCACCGTCTTCGCGCTCAACTTCACGATCGGTCACCTGCGGACCGCGGGCGAGCAGTTCAGGAGGCTGGCCGTGAACAAGGAACGAGAACAGGTCGCCCGGGACATGCACGATGTTCTCGGTCACAGCCTCTCCACGCTGGCCTGCGCTTCGTGGATCCGGCCCTCGCCGCGGAGGCGCTGGCCGGCGGCGCGAGCCCGCTGACCGGACGCGAGGCGGACGTGCTGCGCGCCGCCTCCGCGGGCGGCACCGTGGCCGACATCGCCAGGGCGCTCCGGCTGTCCCAGGGCACCGTGCGCAACCACCTGTCGTCGGCGATCGGCAAGACGCGGGCCCGTACCCGCGCCGAGGCGGCCCGGCTCGCGGAGACACAACGGCTGGCTGTGATCGCCGCGCCGGTGGAGCGACTCGCACAGGTGTCGCAGGCGTCCCGGGGATCGGAGGCGGCTGACGTTGCCGGTGAGCCGGCGTGCGGGCTCCGCTGGAGATCGGCCCGGCGTTCGTAGCGCGGATGCGCTGGCGCTTCCAGCAAGGGCGGGCGCCGTGTGGCGTCGTTGTCGTCCCCGCCGTATCGAGGTTCCGGCAGTCGTGCCTGCCGCTGTGCCCGACGGGATCGAGCCCGGCGGTGCCGTGTGCGTAGCCACCCAAAGCATGTGATGTTCAAATGTCTGATGTTTGTGTACGGTGTCTCCATGAAACGCATCAGTGCACCGCGGCGGACGGCCAGCCTGTCCGCTCAGCTCGTGGACAGTCTCCGCTCGCACATCGAGTCGGGCGGGTGGCCGGTGGGGACGCGGATCCCGCCGGAGCAGGCCCTCATAGAGGAGCTCGGGGTCGGGCGCAGCACGCTGCGGGAGGCGATCGGTGCGCTGGTGCACCTGGGTCTGTTGGAGCCCCGGGCCGGGGACGGCACCTATGTCCGTTCATCGAGTGAGCTCCAGTCGGTCATGGTGCGGCGGGCGAGTTCCGCGCAGCGGGACAACGTGCTGGAGCTGCGGACCGTTCTGGAGGAGTACGCCTCGGGAGCCGCGGCCCTGCGCCGCAGCGAGAGCCAGTTGCAGCAGTTGCAGCAGCTGCTGGCCGACGCCGACGCGGCCTGCGCCGGTGAGGACACGTCCGCGGCCACGAGCGTCGACGCGCTGTTCCACCGGGCCGTGGTCCGGGCGAGCGGGAACGACCTGCTGATCGAGGTGTACGACCACCTCGGTACGGCGCTCACCTCGTCCCCGGGGGGTCTGCCGTGGGACGCCGTCCACGCCGAGGAGCACGCCCGTCTGCACCGGCGGCTCGTGGACGCGATCGAGGCCCGGGACCAGGGTGGCGCCCGCGACGCGGCTGCCGCGATCGTCCAGCTCACCCGCGACCACGAGACCCGTACGCCACGAGCAGCGGAGGACCGGTGAGTTCGAGGCCGGCTTCGATGTCCCGTCAGCATTCCGCCTCCGGATCACCCGCCGCCGAGCCCGCCCGGCCCGCCGTGTCGGTCGGGCTCGTCATCGCCATCTGTCTCGTGGCGGCGAACCTGCGCACCACCCTCACCGGTGTCGGCGCACTGCTGCCGGAGATCGAGCACGGCAGCGGTCTGACATCGAGCTGGGGCGGGCTGCTGAGCACCCTCCCGCTGCTGACGTTCGCCGCGACATCGCCCCTGGTCGCCCGCGCCTCCCACCGGTTGGGCAGCGCACGCCTGCTGGTGGCGGCGCTCGGTGTGCTGGCCGTCGGGACGGTGGTCCGCTCCCTTCCCTCCGTCATCTGCCTGTTCGCCGGAACGGTGATCCTCTCCGCGGCCATCGCGTTCGGCAACGTGCTGCTGCCCGCTCTGATCAGGCGGAGCGTGCCCGCACACCGCATCCAGGCCGTCAGCGCTCTCTACGTGACCGTCATGGGCCTCATGGCCGCGGTCTCCTCCGGGGTCTCCGCGCCGCTGGCCCACACCGTGCCGGGCTCCTGGCGCACCGCGCTGGCCTGGGGCATCGCCTTCACCGTCGCGGCCTTCCTCGCCTGGCTGCCCCGGATACGGGGCGACAAGCCACAGGAGTCCACCGGCGCGGCCCACAGCCCGGTGCCCTGGCGGTCGCGGCTCGCCTGGCAGGTCACCTTCTTCATGGGCCTGCAGTCCCTGGCCTTCTACACCGCCGTCGCGTGGCTGCCCAGCATCCTGATCGACCGCGGCACGAGCAGCACCACGGCCGGATGGATGCTCTTCTACTACCAGGTGGTGTCCCTGGCGGCCAGCAGCCTCCTGCCCGTGCTCACCCGGGGCCGGCACGACCAGCGCTGGACCGCGGCCGGGGCCTCGGTCCTCGTGGCAGGCGGCTTCACCGTACTGGTCGCCGCCCCCGCGCTGTCCGTCCTGGCATGCACCCTGCTCGGACTCGGCGGCGGCGCGTGCCTCGTCCTCGCGCTGACCTTCCAGAGCCAGCGCGCCGGCAGCTCCGGCGAAGCCGCCGCACTGGCGGGCATGGCACAGTCCATCGGCTACCTCGTGGCGGCGGCCGGGCCCCTCGTCCTGGGCATCCTGCACGACACCACGCACAGCTGGACGCTTCCGCTCACCGTCCTGGCCGTCCTCGGCATCGCCACGGCGGTCGCCGGACACGGTGCCGGACAGGACCGCCACATACATCAGCCCTCCCGCTGACACGACCGCCCTGCCCGCACGGCAACACCGTCCACCTGAACACGTCTGCACGGCCGCGAAGAAGATCACACATGCCCCGCTCCCGACTCCTAACCGACGAGTTCGACGCACGTACCGGCCGACGAAGCGTCCATCTGTACGCGACCGACGCCCAGTTCCCTGACACCGCGCCCCTGGACGCCGTCACCGAGGCGATCCGGCGGCCCGGACCGCCGCTCGTCGCCCTGGTGGCCACGGTGATGGAGGGGTACGCGGATCGTCCCGCCCTCGGCGAGCGTGCCACGGAGCCGGTCACCGACCCGGACACGGGCCGCACCACGCTGCGCCTCCTGGAGCGGTTCGACACGCTCATCTACGGCGAATTCCGGGAACGGGTCGGTGCTGTGGCCTCCGAGTGGCGCCACCATCCCGAACATGCCCTGGAACCGGGCGACTTCGTCGCCGTCATCGGTCCCACGAGCGCCGAATACACCGTGGTGGATCTGGCCTGCGTCCGCTCCGGCGCGGTGTCCGTCCCACTCCAGGCCGGTGCCTCGGCGGAACACCTGGCCCCTATGGTCGAGCAGACCGGACCGCGCCTGCTCGTGGTGCACATCGACCACCTGGAGGTCGCGGTCGAGCCGGCGGCGAACGCCCCCCTCACTGGGCAGGATCATCGTCATCGGCCACCGCGCCGAAGTCACGACCCACCAGGAGGAATGGGACTCCGCACGCGCCCGGCTCGCGGCGCGGGACCGGGGCATGACGCTGGACACGCTGGCGTCGGTCATCGACCGAGGAAAGGACACTGCCGTCGCTCCCGCAGGTCCCCGACGGGTCGGCGCCCGACGCGCTCAGCGCACTGATCTACACCTCGGGCAGTACCGGCCTCCTCAAGGGCGCCGTGTACACCGAACGTCTGGTCAGGCAGTTCTGGGTCGACCTCGTACCCGGTCAAGGGGTTCGGCCCTCCATCGCGCTGAACTACCTGACCCTGAGTCACATGATGGGCAGGGGCATGTTGTTCGGCACGCCCGCCAAGGGGGGCCTCGCCTGCTTCGCGGCGTCCAGCGATCTGCCGACGCTCTTCGAGGACCTCTCCCTGGTCCGTGCCACCGAGTTCCTCATGGTTCCCCGCATCTCCGACGTGCTCTTCCAGCACTACCGCGCCGAGTTGTCCCGACGGACCGGGACGGATGGCGGTGCGGCCGGGCCGGCGGAGCAGCTCATGGAGGAGCTGCGGGAGAAGGTCATGGGCGGCCGCCTCCTGTGGGCCGTCAGCGCCTCGGCCCCGCCGAGCGCCGAGACGACGGCATTCGTCGAGGACTGCCTCCGCGTCAGGCTGCTCGACGGCTACGGGTCGACGGAAGGAGGGATCATCTCCCTCGACGGCCGGGTGCTGCGCCCGCCGGTGACCGACCACAAGCCGGCCGACGTACCCGAGCTGGGATACTTCGGCACCGACTCGCCGTACCCCAGGGGCGAACTGCTGATCAAGTCGGACCTGCTCGTCCCCGGTTACTTCCGTCGCCCGGACGCCACCACCGAGGTCCTCGACGAGGACGGCTTCTACCGTACGGGCGACATCATGGCCCGCGTCGGCCCCGACGAACTGAGGTACGTCGACCGCCGCTTCAACGTCGTCAAGCTGTCCCAGGGCGAATTCGTCACCGTCTCCCGCCTGGAGGCGCTCTTCAACGGCACTCCGGCCGTCCGGCAGACCTTCCTGTACGGCAACAGCGCCCGCGCCTCTCTGCTCGCGGTCGTCGTGCCGACGGAGGTCGCCCTCGACGGTGCCGCCGGGGACGCCAGGCGCCTCAGGGCGATCCTGCGGGAGTCCCTGCGAGAACTCGCCGCCGAGGCGGGACTGAACTCGTGCGAGATCCCACGGGATCTCCTCGTCGAGAGCGAGCCGTTCACTCAGGAGAACGGGTTGCTCTCCTGAGTGCGCAAGCCGTTGCGACCCGCCCTGACGAGGCGATACGGCGAGCGTCTCGAAGCGCTGTACGCCGAGTTGTCCGACCGGGAGGCCGACGAACCGCGGGCACTGCGTGAGGCCGGCACCGACCAGCCGGTAGCGGCGACCGTGCTCCGGGCCGCGCAAGCACTTCTCGGGCAGGAAGAGGGTGAGGTGGAGCCCGGCACACGCTTCACCGAACTCGGCGGTGACAGCCTCACGGCGCTGTCGTTCTCCCAGTTGCTGAAGGAGATCCACCACGTCGACGTCCCTGTCGACGTGGTCATCAACCCGGTCAACTCGCTGCGCCAGGTGGCCGATCACATCGAGCGGGCCCGGCGCCTGCTGTGACATGAGCGGTGCGTACGTCGGGGGAGCCTGGCCCGTCCGTGCCGGCCGGTGCGGACCTCGCTCCGGACCTTGGAAGTCATCGCATTTGGCGAGTCGGCGGTAGTAGTAGCCCTTGCCGGAGTGGAGCTTGCCCGCCCCGCGCCGGCGAGGGCCGCGGCGGGACCGGATGGGCGGGATGCCCAGTCGCTCCCGACGGGCCGAACGACGCGGAAGGCAACTGCTGCCACAGGCAGCCCGACGTGGCCACGAACACGATCGCGGCCAGCACCTCACGGTCGCCGTGCCGACGCCGCCCACCATCCTGAGGCCGCGACGGCGCCTGCGGCGCCACCCGCTGGAACAACTCCCACCACTCATCCGGCACCAGCCGCTCAACGATTCCCATGACCAACGGACTTCCGAGTCAGCCAGACGAGATGACCTCCAGGTCCGTTTCCAGTAGTGGCCTCGTCCGGGTCGGGCGAGGAAGCCTTGGCGGGCGAGGCGGCTGTGGGTGACGTTCATGTCCGGGGCGTCGGTGGGCAGGCCGAGTGCCGTGCCGTGCACGATCTGCTGGTAGGCGGTGCCTTGGTCGTGAGGACCGAACCGAGATCGGATATTCGGTGTTCTGCCCGCCCCGCGAGGACACAGGATGGTGCCATGACTTTGGCCACCCCCGTACTGCACACCGCTCGCCTGCGGCTGCGCCCCCTCACCGACGCCGACGCGGACCGTCTCTTCGCGATGCACAGCAACACCTACGTGATGCGCTACTGGGACTCCCCGCCGTGGAACGAACGGGCCCGCGCCGAGCGCTTCATCGCGATGTGCCGGACGATGGCGGACGAAGGCACCGGGGCGCGGGCGGCCATCGACCGTGCTTCTGACGGGGCCTTCGTCGGCTGGTGCGGTCTCACCGGCTGGAACCCGGACTACCGCAGCGCGTCGTTGGGCTATGTCCTCGACGAAGCGATGTGGGGCCACGGCTACGCGACGGAGGCCGCGCACGCCTTGCTGCGGTGGGCATTCGACACACTGGATCTGAATCGAGTTCAGGCCGAGACCGATACGCGCAACGTGGCATCTGCCCGGGTCCTGGAGAAGATCGGATTCATGCGTGAAGGGACGTTGCGGGAAGACTGCGTCGTGAACGGCGAGGTATCCGACTCGTGGGTGTTCGGATTGATCAGGCGGGAGTGGCGTCGGCGGCCGTGCCGATCCCAGCCCGCGAAGAGCGGCTTTGAGTCCGTTTCCGGCAGCGGCCGCGTCCGGGTTGAGTGAGGAAGCCTTGACGGGTGAGGCGTCCAAGGCGGCTGCGGGTGACATTCATGGCCGGGTCTTGGGCGGGCATGCCAAGGAGTGTTGCTTGTACGGCCGTGAACGGCACACCCGTTGCGGTCACAGGCGGCGCGGACGGGACAGTGCGCATCTGGCAACTCCATACAGGCCGTTCCACCACCCTCTCGGGACCCGCTGTCGGGTCACTCGCCCTCTCCGGCCAAGGGCACCTACTCCTGGGAATGCGCAAGGACCTGGCCGTCTACTTCGGGACAGGTCCGTGCTCTTCGGAAAGGACTGCCGCAGCAACCCATTCGTACTCACTTTCGTGCCGCGTTGCCACGGGCTGTGCGCGTACACGAGGTAGATCTCAAGGCCGGTTTCGACGCGGAGCCGGGCATGCTGTGTCTTGTTGGCGACCATCCGCTGCCGGCGTCGCTCGCGCTGCCCTCGACCGCCACTGTCGCCGTCGAAATCGCCCCGAAGCCCGCCCTCCCGTCCACCGAGCCGCCCGCGCCGCTCCCCAATCCGGTGCCGTGCGGGGCATGCGGCGTTTCATGTCCGCCGTGGCCACGGGAAAAAGGGGAGCTGATCGCTGTATTCGGCGTACCTGTGATCAGTGAAACCCGCCCGTTCCGTTAGCATGTTCGAGCTCGCAACGATCACATTGAAATATGACAAAGCAGCTGAAATTGATATCTACGGTAACGCGAATGGTTTCGCGAATAGACGGCAGAACCAGGTTCGCTGCATGGCGTCAACCACGCGTCATGCTGTGGGTCGCGGTGAGTGTGACGGCCCTCGGATTCCTCATTGCACTGGAGGTCGCCGCTCGTCGGTACGGCGAGCCGGGGCCGATCACCGACCAGGCGCGAGAGGTGCTTTTCGCCCCCAAATCGGGGACGGTGCTGTACGTCAGTATGGCGTTGATGATGGTGGTGCTCACCTGGCGGCAGCGGTTCATCGCGGTCGGCGCCGCGATCGGCATCGACATCGTCTTCTGGCTCGTGCGGTGGGCGGTCGACGCCGAGATGATGTTCGGCAACGGCGCGTTGTGGGTGACTTTGGCCTGTGCCGTCATCGCTGTCACGCGCCGCACCGGCCGGGACCGTGTCCTGCTGCTGAAAGGCGTCGGACTGGCCCTGCTGCTGGTGGCCGGCCGCAAGACCGGCTACACCTGGCTGCTGATCACGTCGAAGACCCGCCCGGCGGTGCTCGACCAGTACGTGGCGACCGCCGATCATGCGTTGGGCAACCCGTCGTGGGTGGTGGGCCGGATGGTCGCGGCGACCGGCACGGTCGGCGCCCACGTTCTCGAATGGGTCTACATCCAGCTCGCGGTGGCCGCGGTCGTCGTCACGCTGTACCAGCTGCGCAACGTGGCGGTCGAGCGTCGCTTCCCGGGCCACCATCTGGTGCGTACCTTTCTGGTCATCGGCCTGCTCGGGCCGGCCATCTACATGATCTTCCCGGTGGTCGGACCGATCTTCGCCTACGGCGCGGACGGGGGGCACTGGGCGGTGGCGGACCTGTGGCCGGACACGCCGCCGCCGGTCGGTGCCCCGCACTCGATGCTCTTCGACGAGATCACCCCGCGCAATTGCATGCCCAGTCTGCACACGGCGTGGGCCACCGCGATCTTCGTTCATTCCCGCAAGGGGCCGCTGATCCTGCGAATCGCGGGCGCGTTCTGGCTGATCGCCACACTCGGTGCAACGCTGGGCTTCGGCTACCACTACGGCGCGGACATCGTCGCCGGTGTGGTGTTCACGCTCACGATCGAGACGGCGCTGCGCTCGCTCGACCGCGGCTGGGACTGGTCGGGAATCCAGCTGGTCGTCTACGGCGCCGCGGTCTTCGCCGGGCTCTTGGCGTCGTATCGCTATCTGTCGGTGGAGATGGCCGGACATCCGTGGGTGTTCGGGCCGCTGCTCATTCTGGCGATGACCTCAGTGATCTACGGCTACGTACGGACCACCAAGCTGTGGGACCGGAAGGCCGCGTCGGCGTATCTCCCGGAACCGCGACGCGAACCGCAGCCCGAACCGCAGCCCGAACCGGCTTGAGTCATGTTGCAGCGGGTCATGGGCTGAGCGCCTCCCGGGTGGGGCCGGGAGCGTGGCCGAGCGCTGTGGCCGGCGACTGTCCGCTGTCGACGTCGCTCGCGCTGCCTTCGGCATCGCCGCGGTCGCCGTCCATGGAGGCCCGGACGCATGGGGCATGGGGCCGGTGAAGGACTTCATCTCGAAGATGAAGTCCCCCGATGTCCGCGCCGGGTACTTGTCGCCCGACCAGTACCGACCTCCAGGGGCGACCGTGAGAGGCGGCCTTTCGTGCGTTCGGGGCCCGGTGGCCGAGCGGGGCCCAGGCCGGGAGACGGTCAATACGCGGCGCGGTCCGAGCGCGGCGCGGCCCCGTGTCGGCGGGTGATGTTCCAGAATTGCCGTGATGTCCCATATCGATGTGTGGCAGGCCCTCGGGACGGAACGGAGCACACCCCATGGCGACGCACCCCCCGACCCCACCCGCATCGATGCCCGACCGGGCGCTCTGCCTGGTGACCGGTGCCAGCGGCTACATCGGCGGCAGGCTCGTCCCCGAGCTGCTCGACGCCGGCCACCGGGTGCGCTGCCTCGCCCGCACCCCGGCGAACCTCCGGGGCCATCCCTGGGCGGACCGCGTCGAGGTGGTCAAGGGGGACGTCACCGACGCGGCGAGCCTGCGACAGGCGTTCCGCGACGTGGACGTGGCGTACTACCTCGTGCACTCCCTGGGCTCCGGGCACGGTTTCGAGGAGACCGACCGGCGGGCCGCCCGGACCTTCGCCGAACAGGCCCGCGCCGCCGGGGTGCGCCGCATCGTCTACCTCGGCGGCCTCACCCCGGCGGACGTCCCCGAGCGGGAGCTCTCCCCGCATCTGCGCTCACGGGCCGAGGTCGGCCGGATCCTGCTCGACTCCGCGGTCCCCGCCACCGTCCTGCGGGCCGCCGTCGTGATCGGCTCCGGCTCCGCCTCCTTCGAGATGCTCCGCTACCTCACCGAACGGCTGCCCGTGATGGTGACGCCGAGCTGGGTCGGGACCCGCGTCCAGCCCATCGCCGTACGCGACGTGCTGCGCTACCTCGTCGGCAGCGCGACCATGCCGCCGGACGTCAACCGGAGATTCGACATCGGCGGCCCGGACACCCTCACCTACCGGGACATGATGGTCCGTTACGCGGCGGTCGCCGGACTGCCCCGGCGGCTCATCCTGCCGGTCCCCATGCTCACCCCGCGCCTGTCCAGCCACTGGATCGGCCTCGTCACCCCCGTGCCCGCCGCCCTCGCCCGCCCGCTCGCCGAGTCCCTGCGGTACGAGGTCGTCTGCGCCGAGCACGACATCGCCGCGTACGTACCCGACCCGCCCGGCGCCCCGGTCTCCTTCGACAGGGCCCTGGCCCTCGCCCTTCAACGGGTCCAGGAGGCCCGGGTCACCACCCGCTGGTCCTCCGCCTCGCTGCCCGGCGCCCCCAGTGATCCGCTGCCCACCGACCCCGACTGGGCGGGCGGCAGCCTCTACACCGATGAACGCGAACGGGCCGTCGACGCCGACCCGCACGCCCTGTGGCAGGTCATCGAGGGCATCGGCGGGGAGAACGGCTGGTACTCCTTCCCACTGGCCTGGGCCGTACGCGGCTGGCTCGACCGGCTCGTCGGCGGAGTGGGGCTGCGCCGTGGCCGACGCGACGCACAACGGCTCCGGGTCGGCGACGCGCTCGACTTCTGGCGGGTCGAGGAGATCGAGCGGGGGAGCCTGCTCCGGCTGCGCGCCGAGATGCGACTGCCCGGTCTCGCCTGGCTGGAGATGCGCACCGAGCAGGACGGCGCCGGGCGGACCCGCTACCGCCAGCGCGCCCTCTTCCACCCGCGGGGTCTCGCGGGGCAGTTGTACTGGTGGAGCGTGGCGCCGTTCCACGCCGTCGTCTTCGGCGGCATGGCGCGGAACATCGCACGGACCGCCGAAAGGACCGCCGAGGCGAAGGGCGGCGCACCGGGTGCGAGGCCCCCGCGTTCCGCCCGGTGACCGATCCCCGGAGTGACACCATGACCGTCTCCGTCGTCCTCTTCACCTCCGACCTCCGCCTGCACGACCATCCGGCGCTGCGCGCCGCCGTGGAAGCGGCGGACGAGGTCGTGCCGCTGTTCGTCCGGGACCCCGCCATCGACCGGGCCGGATTCGCCTCGCCCAACCGGCTGGCCTTCCTCGCCGACTGCCTGACCGACCTGGACTCCGGTCTGAGGGAGCGCGGCGGGCGGCTGATCGTGCGCGGCGGCGACACCGTGACCGAGGTGTGCGGCGTGGCACGGCAGGCAGGGGCCGACGAGGTGCACATGGCCGTCGGCCACTCGGCGTTCGCCCGCGCCCGGGAAGCGAGGCTGCGGCGTGCCCTGGCGGCCGACGGGCGCCGCCTCCGGACGCATGACGCCGTGACCACTGTGGTGCCGCCCGGCGACATCGTCCCGCAGGGCTCCGACCACTACGCCGTCTTCACCCCGTACTTCAGGCGCTGGTCCGGCGAACCGCTCCGGACGCCCCTCCCGGCCCCCCGGAAGGTGCGGGTGCCGCACGGGCTGCGCTCCGAGGGGCCGCCGGCGCGCACCTCGGTGGCGGGCGTCTCCGAAGGCCTGGCCACCGGCGGGGAGACCGTGGGACGCCGAAGGCTCGGGGCCTGGCTGTCCCGGCACGCCGACGCCTACGGGACGGGCCATGACGACCTCGGCGGCGATGAGACCTCGCGCCTCTCCCCGTACCTCCACTTCGGCGCGGTCTCGGCGACCGACGCCGTCCACCGGGCGCGGTCCCGGGGCGGCCTGGGCGCCGAGGCCTTCGTACGGCAGCTGTGCTGGCGGGACTTCCACCACCAGGTGCTCGCCGCGCGGCCGGAGACGGCCACCGAGGACTACCGGTCCAGGGCCGACCACTGGCGGCGGGGCGAGGAGGCCGACGCGGACCTGCGGGCGTGGCGGGAGGGCCGGACCGGCTACCCCGTGGTGGACGCCGCGATGCGTCAACTCGCCCACGAGGGCTGGATGCACAACCGGGGCCGGCTGCTCGCGGCCTCCTTCCTCACCAAGACGCTCTACATCGACTGGCGGGAGGGCGCCCGGCACTTCCTCGACCTCCTGGTGGACGGCGACATCGCCAACAACCAGCTCAACTGGCAGTGGGCGGCCGGGACGGGCACCGACACCCGGCCCCACCGGGTCCTCAACCCCGTCCTCCAGGGCAAGCGGTACGACCCCGACGGGTCCTACGTCCGCCGCTGGGTCCCGGAGCTCGCGGAGCTGCCCGGCGCCAGGATCCACGAACCCTGGAGGCTGAAGGGACGGGACCGGGCCGCGTACGACTACCCCGAGCCCGTCGTGGACCTCGCCGACGGGCTCGCCCGCTTCCGGCACGCCCGGGGCCGGGACTGAGCCACGGCGCGAACGGCCGGCGCGGAGCTGTTCCACAACGGCTGCCGTATGTCCAACTTCCGTCTTGATCTGCCTACTTGACACTATAGTGATCGCCGATTCGCCCTCCGACGACTCGGGAGTACGGATGGGGCTGGACGATGTCCTCGCGTATTTGACCTTCAGGGAACGCTTCGCCCGCAAGCGGGTGCGTTTCGAGCGCAGATCCGGTGCGCTCATCCTCCAGGTCGAGGGGTCGCCCGCCCCTGTCAGGCAGTGGCTCGGTGCCCTGCTCAGGAGCTATCGCGGCATCGTGCCGGTCAACAATCCGAGCGATGTCCCGGCAGGGCACGACGAAGAGGGCCTGGTCGTCGAGCAGTTGCAGGCGATGACCGAGGGATGCGGCTACGGCGGCCGAGTCGCCCACGGCCTCCCCATCGTCTTCCCGCGCTTCGCGGCCGCGCGCACGGCGCTCTACGAATGGCAGCCCGTCCCCACGCAGTCCCACCCGCGACAGATCGGCGACCTGAAGCGGCAGATCAGGGAGGCGATCACCGAGGAACGCCGACAGACCCTGCCCGAGCTGCGCCCCCGGCTGAATCCCCTCCTGGACGACCCGTACGTCAACGAGCGCATGGGCGGCGGACTCGTCGGCCTCATCCTGAAGGTGATCAACGCCTGCAGATTTCCGCACCACCGGACGGTCCGCTGGTACGGCACCCGGCGGTTTCCCCGGCAGCGCACCTTCGAGGCGGTCTGCGAGGAGCTGGAACGGCGGCGGAGCGAGCCCGCGGCGGCGAAGCAGCTCCTGCTGGTCGAGGCGCTGCTCGCCGACATCGACGCGCACTACGGTGTCCTGCGCCGGCTGAACAGGGCCCGCCGCCCCGTACTCCTGCTGCCCGACGTGGACACCGTGCCCGCCCGGCGGACCATCAGGGACCGGCTCATCGAGGCATACGACGGAGAGTCCCGCGCCCTGCGCGTGTACCCCGTGGTCATCACCACCTCGCAGCCCGGCGGGGCCCCGCCCACCTCGGGCGCGAAGCCTCCCGTGCCCGTGGACGGTCTCGCGGAGGCGATCGGCGGGCGCTTCGCCGAGCGGGCGCGCGTCGCGGAGGACCGCAGCCGCGGCCTCCCCACGCCGCTGCCCAGCCGTCTGATCCAGGTCGTCCTGGACGACGCCCCCGACCCGCGGCCCGGACTCCGGCCGGGCCGCCGCATCCTGGGGCCGGTGACCGCCGTGGTCACGGCGCTGGCGCTCGCCGCGGCCGGACTCGGCACCTACTACGGCTTCTTCCGCGAGCCGGAGAGCTGCGGGACCGGACTCCAGGTGCACGGCGCGGAGTGCCTGGGCGTCTCCGACGGCAGGGGCGTGTTCATGCCCGCCGTCAGAGGCATGTCCGAAGTGTTCGCACGTATCGCCGAACAGAACAAGGCGGTCGCCGGGGCGAAGCACGCGACCGTCGCCCTGTTGATCCCGATGGAGTCGGACAACCCGGCGGTCCAGCGCCAGATCCTCAGCGAGGTCCAGGGCGCCTATCTGGCGCAGGCGGCGGCGAACGGCGTGGACTCCTCGAAGCCGCCCATCCGCCTCGTCCTCGCGAACCCGGGCCAGGCATACGGGAAGTGGCGGGAGGCGGTCGATCAACTCCAGCGCCAGGAACCCGACTTGAGAGTCGTCACCGGATTCAACCTCAGCCTGGCGAGCACCCGGGAGGCGCTCACGTACGTGACCAATACGCTGAAGCTCCCGGCCGTCGCGAGCGTGGTGACGGCCGACGACTTCTCCAACCCCGAGGACAAGGAGACCGTCCCCTTCCCCGGCCTCGCCAGAGCGGTCTCCACCACCAGGGAACAGGCCCGCGCGCTCCTCGCCTTCGACCCGGGCCTGGCCGGGGCGGAAACGGCACTGGTCGCCGACGACCGGCCGGGCGACGACTACAACCGCTCCTTGCGGGACGCCTTCGCCGAGGCCAGGGCGAAGAAGGGGCAGGGCGGAGTCCAGGACATGCGCTTCGAATCGCCGGGCGTCGAGGAGGCGGGCGTCACCCCGAACGAGTTCGAGGACTTCGCGGGAAACATCTGCCGCTCCAACGCCCACGTCATCTACTTCGCCGGCCGTGCCCTCCACCTGAAGCTCTTCGTCAGCAAACTGGCCACCACCTACTGCCGGGAGAAGAAGTCGTACACGGTGATCACCGGCTCCGACGCCACGACGCTCGACCAGCGCCTCGACGACCGCCACCGCGCCCTGCTCCGGGGCGATCCGGGATCCGGGAAGCCGTCCGTCACCATTCGCTACGCCGCCCCGGCACACCCCGACGAGTGGAGCACCGAACTGCGGAGGTGGCAGCAGGACCCCACGCACAAGGGGCAGTCCCCGCCGCTGTATCTCAGGGAGGCCCAGGACGCGATGGACACCCTGCGGCAGGGCATCACGGAACAGGGCGGCTCCATCGGTGATGTGTACCTCGACGACGGACGCACCATCGTCACGTACGACGTCGTCCTGACCGCGTCCAGGGCGTTGGCGCGGGCGGTCCACACCAGTGGGGAGGAAGTGCCGTCCGCCGACCGGATCCGCAAGGACCTCGGGAAGCTGAACGCCGATCTCCGGGTGCGCGGGGCCAGCGGCTGGATATGCCTCACCAACGCGGGCAACCCGTACAACAAGGCCCTGTCCGTGGTCCATCTCGAACCCGGCTCGAAACGGCTGACGTTCGAGGGGGTGGCCTGGCCGACCGGGCGGGCCCCCGCACGGGAGGACGACTGCGTGATCCCGGCGCACCCGTAAGGCCGTTCGTCTGGGATCAGGCCGGGCCTCATCCAGACGAACGGACCTGGCCGAGCGGCGGTACCGCCGTACCGGCCCCGCCGGCGAACGGGAGGGGCCGGTACGGTCGCTACCGGGCCGGGGAGACCGGGTCCGGCGCGGGGGCGTAGCCGGTGGGCCGGGTGGTGAAGGTGCCCCGGCCGTGGGTCCGGCTGCGCAGCCGGGTCGCGTAGCCGAACAGCTCCGCCAGCGGCACGGTCGCCGTGATCACCGCCGTGCCGGCCCGCGCGGTCGAGCCCGAGACCCGGCCGCGCCGTGCCGCCAGATCGCCGAGGACCCCGCCCACGGCGTCGTCGGGCACGGTGACGGTGACCTCCGCCACCGGTTCCAGCAGCACCATCGCGCTCGCGCGCAGCGCTTCACGGAGCGCGAACCGGGCGGCCGCGCGGAACGCCATCTCCGAGGAGTCCTTGGAGTGGGTGGCCCCGTCGGTCAGCGTGACCCGCACCCCGGTCACCGGGTGTCCGCCGAGGGGGCCCTCGGCCAGCGCGTCCCGGCAGCCGGCCTCCACCGCCCGGACGTACTCCTGCGGCACCCGTCCACCGACGACGGTCGAGCGGAACACGAAACCGGCATCGCCGCCGCTGCCAGTGCCGGTGTCGCCGGTGGCCTCCAACGGCTCGGTGTCGAGGACGACATGGGCGAACTGGCCCGCGCCGCCGTCCTGCTTCACATGCCGGTACACCAGCCCGGACACCCCGCGGGCGACCGTCTCCCGGTAGGCCACCTGCGGTCTGCCGACGCCGATGTCCAGCTCATGAGCGCGCCGGATCTTCTCCACCGCCACCTCCAGATGCAGTTCCCCCATTCCGGAAAGCACCGTCTGTCCGGTCTCGGGGTCGGTCCGGACCGTCAGCGAGGGGTCCTCCTCGACGAGCCGCGCCAGCGCCGTCACCAGCCGTTCGGTGTCGGTGCTCCGCCGGGCCTCGACCGCCACGGAGACGACCGGATCGGCCGGGGCGGGCGGTTCGAGGACCAATGGAGCCGCGGGCGTGCACAGCGTGGCCCCGGCGCGGGCCGATTTCAGCCCGATCACCGCGACGATGTCCCCGGCCACCGCCGTGTCCACGTCCGAGTGCCGGCCGGCCTGCACCCGCAGGATCCGCCCGATGCGTTCGCGGCGCCGCGCGCCCGCGTCCAGCACCGTGTCCCCCTTCCGGATGGTTCCCGAATAAACCCGCAGGCAGGTCAGCCGCCCCGTGGCCGTGGAGTTGACCTTGAACACCAGAGCGGCGAACGGCGCCGCCGGATCGGCGGGCCGCTCCTGCACCGCGTCGTCCAGCGTGCCGCGTACCGGTGGCACGTCCAGCGGCGAGGGCAGATAGGCCACGACGGCGTCCAGCAGCGGCTCGATCCCGCGATTGCGGTAGGCGGAGCCGCACAGCACCACGACACCCTCACCGGTACGGGTCAGGTCGCGCAGCGCGGCCGTCAGCGTCGGCTCGGAGACCGTCGACCGCGCGCAGAACTCCTCCAGCGCTGCCGGATGGAGTTCCGCCACCGCTTCGTCGAGCAGCCGTCTGCGCCGCCGTGCCTCGTCACGCAGGCCGTCCGGCACCTCTTCCTCCTCGAACGTGTCGTGGCCGTCGGCCCAGACCAGCGCCCGCATGCGCAGCAGATCGACCACCCCGGTGAATCCTTCCTCGGCTCCGATCGGCAGC
The DNA here is from genome assembly GCF_900091725.1 of Streptomyces sp. DvalAA-43. GTDB lineage: Bacteria > Actinomycetota > Actinomycetes > Streptomycetales > Streptomycetaceae > Streptomyces > Streptomyces pulveraceus. The sequence goes on from NZ_FMBW01000012.1 coordinate 73,431, forward strand.
TGGACCACCAGCGGAACCGTGTGCAGCCGGTCCCTGATCGACGCGACGGCCGCGTCCAGATCGGCCCCGGCACGGTCCAGCTTGTTGACGAAAGCGATCCGCGGCACGCCGTGCCGGTCGGCCTGCCGCCACACCGATTCGCTCTGCGGTTCGACGCCCGCGACGGCGTCGAACACCGCGATCGCACCGTCGAGTACCCGGAGTGAACGCTCCACCTCGTCGGAGAAATCGACATGGCCCGGGGTGTCGATCAGGTTGATCCGGTGACCGTCCCAGGCACAGCTCACCGCGGCGGCGAAGATGGTGATCCCGCGGTCGCGTTCCTGCGGGTCGAAGTCGGTGACGGTGGTCCCGTCGTGGACCTCGCCCCGCTTGTGGACGGCGCCGGTGAGGTAGAGGATCCGCTCGGTGACGGTGGTCTTGCCCGCGTCGACATGGGCGAGGATGCCCAGATTGCGCACGTGGTTCAGCGGGTTGGTGGGTCGACGGTGCAGTTCGGTACGCACGGCCATGGCCTTTCGGAATGATCCGGAACAGGAAGGCGCGCGATCTCCCGGACGGACCGGCCCGCGACCGGGCCCGGCGAAGACCTCCGAAGCGGTGCGTCGCACCGGCGTCGCTGCCGCCCGGCGGCTGTGCCGTCGGGCCGTGCGAGGTCAGTCGTCCGTCACGGGGTCCGGTGCGGGCCGCGCAGCCCGCACCGGGCGCACGAAGACACCAGGAACACCTCGTACCGTGACCGGGGAACGACGACAGCGGCGCGGTGGCGCACGGCTCGTCTCCCCTCACTCGTCACGGTGCGCGCCGCGGAACAGGCGCGGCGTGCGGTTCGTGGCGAGTGTAGTGATCCGGATTCCGGCGGGGAACCGGATTTCCGGGCCGTCGCCGTAGGCGGGGCGGCCCGCATCGAACCCCCGTTCCTCCCGGCCGTGCACCGGCCCATCGAATCCCATGTACCGGGCCAGGGTGGGGCGTTGAAGGTGGCGGTGAATGATGAAACGATCCGGGAGACCGCAGGGGGCAAGGGAAGGAACCGCATCGATGGACGAGGGAGACGGCCGCGCCGCCGCCACGGTGTTCGACGCGCTGGGTGCCGACTACGAGCGGGCATTCGGCAGATCGGCTGCCCACCGGGCCTCACTCCACCGGCTGCTGGGCGATCTCGCGCCGCACAGCCGGATCCTGGACATCGGCAGCGGAACGGGGCGGCCGACCGCACTGACCCTGACCGGAGCCGGTCATGAGGTGCTGGGGGTCGATGTCTCGCCCGTCATGGTGGACCTTGCTGCCCGGAACGTTCCCGGCGCGTCCTTCCAATGCGCCGACATCCGCGAACTCCCTTTGGAGGACGGCGGTTTCGACGCGGTCTGCGCGTACTTCTCCTTGCTCCAGATGTCCCGTGAGGAGCAGTTCCGGCTCCTGCGCACATGCGCCCGGCTGCTGGTTCCCGGAGGCCATCTGGTCGTGGCGACGGTGCCGCTGGACGTCGAGGACGTCGACGTCGTCTTCATGGGGCACCGGGTGCGGGCCACGAGCTTCGGCCCGGAGGAGTTCACCGAGCTGGTCACCGCGGCGGGCTTCTCGGTGCTGTGGGAGCAGAGCACCCTGTTCACCCCGGAGTGCGAAGCGGGGGTGGCCGAGCCCCAGTTGTTCCTGCACTGCCGACGGGCCTGACACCCGGCCCCGGGTGCCGGGCCCGTCGCTGCCTCAGCGCTCGGCCGGCAGCGGCTCCGGGCGGCGCGGGCGCCGGACCCCGGGACACCGCCGCACCAGTGCGCCGGGACGCCGGCCGGCGCGCAGCGGATCCTTCCAGTTGCGCAGTGCCTGCCTGCCGCACCCGCGCCACTGCGCGGGCGAGACGGGCAGGGCCTGCCCGCCCCGTGTGGCCAGTGCGTTCACCGGAGTCATCGGGTCCGTCGCCATGGTCTTGGCGAACAGCACCCCGATCACCAACGGTGCCAGGGCCAGCGCCAGGGTCGTACCGGCCGAGGTGACGTGCTGCATACGGGGGCGGAGCGGTGCGTCAGGAAGCATGGTGGCCATTCGACCAGCGACCGTCGGTCGGCGGATCGGCCCACGTACTCAGTCGGCCCGCCTCATGTACTCACGCCGGTGCGCGAGGCGCCGCCGCCCCTAAGCGGTGGTGCCGGGGCCGGAGTTCGCTCCCGAGGCCGCCTTGATGCCCTTCGTGATGTCGTCCATGACGGAGAGCGCGGGCGCCTTGGAGTCGATGTCGAAGCCGGACCGGACCACGATCAGCATGTCCTTGGCGTGGGGGGACGGAAAGGCCAGCGACTGGACGTACCCGTCGTCGCCGTTCTTCGTCACCACCTTCCAGCGCACCAGATAGCCCTGTTCACCGGCCACGGTGACCGGCCCGGACTTGAGTTCCTGGTGCGAGGTGATGCCGCCGTAGATCTTCTCGCCGTACGACTCCGTGGCATTGGCGGAGATGTCCTTCAGCGCCGTGGCCTTCGCCGTCGTGGTGTCGAGCTTCAGGCCCTTCGCGGGCATGGAGAACACCCCACCGCGCACGCACTTCTCGGACGTGTCGCCGGGACAGGGGTAGTCGCCCGTGGTCACGCCCGCGCCGGCGATCCCGGAGCTGCCCTGCCAGCCATCGGGCACCGGAAGGCTGATCCCGCTGGTCAGGTCCGTGGCATAGCCGTCCTCGGCCTGTGGCGTCTGCTGCTGGGGCCCCCTGTTCCCGCCGTCGCCCCCGCCCGATCCGCCAGGCCCGCGGCGGGGAGCGTCCGAGGGCGCGGTGGACGGGGTCGTGGCCGCGTGCTCCTTCGTGTCGCCGGACTTGTCCGACAGCAGGAAGAGGCCGCCCCCGACGGCGGCGAGGATCACCACAGCGGCGGTGACCCCCACTCCGACACGGGTCCGGCGGCGCCGGACCACGGCGGGCGGCACACGGAGCTGGTCGGTCCACTGGTCGCCGTCCCACCAGCGCTCGTGGCGGGGGCCGATTCCTGTATACCCGGGGTCTGGGTGCCAGCCGGGCGGGCTCATCTGGGTCACGCGCCCCACCGTAGAACGGTTGCGTGAGAATCGCATGAATCAGCTCTGTCGGCGGGGTTCCCCGCCGTCCCGCGCAGTCCTCTGTGGGAGGCCGAACGATGAGTGGACGACCAGCCGTACGGATCGAGCGCGAGGGCGCCGTGTTCACGGTGATCCTGGACCGGCCCGAGGTCCGCAACGCCGTGGACGGACCGACAGCGATCCAACTGGCCGACGCCTTCCGTGAGTTCGACGCCGATCCGGACGCGTCCGTCGCCGTGCTGTGGGGCGAGGGCGGTACGTTCTGTGCGGGCGCCGATCTGAAGGGCATCGGTACGGAGCGGGGCAACAAGGTCCTGGCCGACGGCGACGGGCCGATGGGGCCGACCCGGATGCGGCTGAGCAAGCCCGTCATCGCGGCGGTCTCCGGTCATGCGGTGGCCGGGGGCCTGGAGCTGGCCCTCTGGTGCGACCTCCGGGTGGCCGAGGAGGACGCGGTGTTCGGGGTGTTCTGCCGCCGCTGGGGCGTGCCGCTGGTGGACGGCGGCACGGTACGGCTGCCGCGTCTGATCGGTGAGAGCCGGGCCATGGACATGATCCTCACCGGGCGGTCCGTACCCGCCGCCGAGGCGTACGCCATGGGGCTCGCCAACCGGATCGTCCCGCCGGGTGCGGCGCGCGGCGCGGCGGAGCGGCTGGCCCGGGAGATCGCCGCGTTCCCGCAGCTGTGCCTGCGCCACGACCGGCTGTCGGTGCGCGAGCAGCACGGCCTGAGTGAACCGGAGGCGCTGGCGGCGGAGTTCCGGCACGGTCTGGTGCCGCTGACCGCGGGGGAGACCCGGGCCGGGGCCGAGCGGTTCGGGCGTGGTGCGGGCCGCCATGGATCCTTCGAGGAGTAGCCGGCGGACCGGTGGCAGGGGCCCCGGCCCCGCCGCCATCGGCCGGACGGGAAATCCGACGACGCGGCCTCGCGAGCCGCCTACGCTCATCGGATGTCGACCAACCAGTACCCCGCCAAGCCCCGGCCCGGCGACCGCGTCGCCGTGCTGTCCCCCTCCTCCGGCCTCCCCGGACTCCTGCCCCTGCCCCATGAGCTGGGACTGCGCAGGCTCCGTGAGGAATTCGGGCTCGAACCCGTGGAGTACCCGACGACGCGGAAGATGGGCTCCACCCCTCAGGAGCGGGCCGCCGACATCCACGCGGCCTTCGCCGACCCCGACATCAAGGCCGTGATCTCCAGCATCGGCGGCGACGACCAGATCACCGTGCTGCCGCACCTGGACCGCGAACTGCTGCGCGCCCACCCCAAGCCCTTCTTCGGGTACAGCGACAACACCAATCTGCTGGTCTTCCTCGAGAACCTGGGCGTCGTCGGCTACCACGGCGGCACCGTGATGGTCGAGATGGGCCGTCCCGGCGCGATCCACCCGCTGACCGCCGAATCCCTGCGGGCCGCACTCTTCACGCACGGTGCCTTCGAGCTGACCCCGTCCAAGGAGACCAACGGGGCGAACGGCCGGTGGGAGGAGCCGAGCACCTTCGAGACCGAACCCGAGATGCGGCCCTGCGGGGGCTGGATCTGGCACAACGCCGACGGCCGGACGGTGAAGGGCGCGAGCTGGGGCGGAAGCCTGGAGATCCTGGCCTGGATGCTGATGGCGGACCGCGAGATACGGCCGGTGGACAGTTACGCGGGACGGGTGCTGTTCCTCGAAACATGCGAGGAGATGCCTGCGGCGGAGGAGGTCTACCGCATTCTGCGGAACATGGGGGAACGGGGTCTGCTCGCGCAGTTCCCGGCTCTCCTCATGGGCCGGGCCAAGAACTGGTCGTTCGAGAAGCCGCTCGGCGTCGAGGCGGGGGAGCGGTTCCGTGAGGAGCAACGGCAGGCGGTGCTACGGGCGTTGGGCGAGTACGCCCCCGACGCCATGGCCGTCCTCGATGTCGACCTCGGCCACACCGACCCCCAGCTGGTCATTCCGTACGGCGGACAGATCGAGGTGGACGGAGTGGGCCGCCGCATCGTCGTCACCTACTGAACCGCGTAGGGGCGGGGAAGCGGGAGCGGGGGCGTACGCCCGAGCGGCGCCCGCTCCCGCTCCCGGGTGGACGCCCGAGCGGCCCCCGGTCTTTGGTCCGACCATACGTGGTGTGTGACATAGTTGAAGATCGGGCAGCAGAAGCGATGGCAACCGGACGATTCCGGCCGAGGCAGGGGGTGACGGATGCCTGTCGAGTGGCAACCCGTACGGCAGTCCCGTACGCATGAGCTCGTGCTCCAGAGCATCGAGGAGCGGGTGTTCGCCGGTGAGCTCAGGGCGGGCGACCGGCTGCCGCCCGAGCGTGAGCTCGCGCCGGTGCTCGGGGTCAGCCGCTCCGCGCTGCGCGAGGCGCTGAGAGTGCTGGAGACCATCGGTGTGCTGGTCGCGCAGCCGGGCCGGGGGCCGGACGCCGGGGCGCGGATCGTGCGCAACCCCGACGACGCGCTCGGACGGCTGCTGCGTCTCCACTTCGCGCTGGGCAGCTACAGCCTGGAGGACGTCCTGGAGGCGCGCGTCGTGCTGGAGCGGTCCAGCTTCGAGGCGGCCGCGCGGCATGCCTCCCCGGAGGACCTCGATGAGACTGAGGCGCTGGTCGTACGCATGGGGGAGCCGGATGTCGGGGTGCCGGAGTTCAACGACCTGGACACCCGGTTCCATGTGCACATCGCCCGCAGCTCCGGCAACGAATTGACCTCCACGCTCACCTCCGCCGTCCGTGAATCGGTGCGACCGCTGATCCTGCGGGCCCTGGAGCTGGCCGAGGACTGGCCGGCCACGGCCGCCGCGCTCAACGCGGAGCACACCGAGCTGCTGCGGCTGGTGCGCGCCGGTGAGGGTGCGAAGGCCGCCGACCTCGTCGAGCGGCACATCCGGAATCTCCACGGCACGTTGGTCGACGAGAACTCCGACCAGGCGCGCGAGGATTCCTGACCCGCTCGGGCACGGGCTCCGGCGGGTGGGCCTGGAACCCCCTGTTGCATGGGTTAGGTGATTGTCAGGTCCATGTAAATAAAGGTGGCGTCGCAGGCGTGGCGTCGCAGTCTTCGCGTTCCGGACCGAGGCTAGTATGGTCGGACCATATAAATGGAGAAGCGATCGGAGAGACCCATGCGCATCGGACTCTTCGCCACCTGTCTGGGAGACACGCTCTTCCCCGAGGCGGTGAAGTCGACCGCGGTCCTGCTCGCCCGTCTGGGCCACGACGTGGTGTTCCCGCCGGAGCAGACCTGCTGCGGTCAGATGCACGTCAACACCGGCTATCAGCGCGAACCCGTGCCCCTGGTCCGGAACTTCGCCGACCAGTTCGGCGACGCCTCGATCGAAGCCGTCGTCATGCCGTCCGGATCGTGCGCGGGCTCGGTCCGCCACCAGCACGAGATCGTCGCCGAACGGTACGGGGACGCGGCGCTTCGCGCGGGCGTCGCCACCGTCAAGGCCAAGACGTACGAGCTGTCGGAACTCCTCGTGGACGTCCTTGACGTCGAGGACGTGGGCGCGTACTTCCCGCACCGGGTGACGTACCACCCCACCTGTCACTCCCTGCGCATGCTCCGCGTCGGTGACAAGCCCCTGAAGCTGCTCCGTGCCGTCGACTCCATCGATCTCGTCGAGCTTCCCGAAGCCGAATCCTGCTGTGGATTCGGCGGCACCTTCGCCGTCAAGAACGCCGAGACGTCGACCGCGATACTCCAGGACAAGATGCGCAACATCGCCTCCACCGGCGCCGATGTCTGCACCGCGGGCGACTCCTCCTGCCTGATGCACATCGGCGGCGGGCTCTCCCGGATCAGATCGGGCACCCGCACCCTGCACCTCGCCCAGATCCTTTCCGCCACCCGCACCTCGCCGTACGCCCCCACGGAGGCCGTCCGATGAGCAGCACCTTCCTCGGCATGCCCGCGACCCCGCCCCGTTCCCCGTACGGGACCGGCAATCTGCGCGGCGACCGGAAGTTCCCCAAGGCCGCCCACGACGAACTGCGCAACGAACAACTGCGCCGCAACCTCGGCCGGGCCACCCGCACCATCCGCGCCAAGCGCCTCGCCGTCACCGCCGAGCTGCCCGACTGGGAAGCGCTGCGCGACGCCGGTTCGGCCATCAAGACCGAGACCATGAACCGGCTCCCCGAACTCCTGGAGCAGCTGGAGCGGAACGTCACCGAGCGCGGCGGCACCGTCCACTGGGCGCGCGACGGCGTCGAGGCCAACGAGATCGTCACCCGGCTGGTCAAGGCGACGGGCAGCAGCGACGTCATCAAGGTCAAGTCGATGGCCACCCAGGAGATCGGCCTCAACGAACACCTCGAATCGGCCGGCATCACCCCGTACGAGACGGACCTCGCCGAGCTGATCGTCCAGCTCGCGCACGACAAGCCGTCGCACATCCTGGTCCCCGCGATCCACCGCAACCGCGACGAGATCCGGCAGATCTTCCTCAAGGAGATCCCGGGCGTCGACCCGCGACTGGACAATGTGCCCGCGCATCTGGCCGCCGCCGCCCGCGCCTATCTGCGCGAGAAGTTCATGACGACCAAGGTGGCGGTCTCCGGCGCCAACTTCGGCATCGCCGAGACCGGGACCCTCGCCGTCGTGGAGTCCGAGGGCAACGGCCGCATGTGTCTCACGATGCCCGACACCCTGATCACCGTCATGGGCATCGAGAAGGTGCTGCCGCGCTACCAGGACCTCGAAGTCTTCCTCCAGCTGCTGCCGCGCTCCTCCACCGGCGAGCGGATGAACCCGTACACCTCGATGTGGACCGGCGTGACACCGGGCGACGGGCCGCAGGACTTCCATCTGGTCCTGCTCGACAACGGACGCACCGCTGCGCTCGCCGACCGGATCGGACGCGAGGCCCTCAACTGCATCCGCTGTTCGGCCTGTCTCAATGTCTGCCCGGTGTACGAACGAGCCGGCGGCCATGCGTACGGATCGACGTACCCCGGGCCGATCGGCGCGGTCCTCACCCCCCAGCTGGCCGGGATGCACGCGGCCAAGAACGACCCCAACAGCTCGCTGCCGTACGCCTCCAGCCTCTGCGGCGCCTGTTTCGACGCCTGCCCGGTCAAGATCGACATTCCGTCGCTGCTGGTCGAACTGCGCCACCAGAACACCGAACAGTCCGGTGCGACGGCGGAGAAGCTGGCCATGAAGGCAGCGGCCACCGTCATGAGGCACCCGAAGTTCTTCACGGCCGCGCAGAAGGGCGCGGGGATCGGCCGTGTCATCGGCGGGCGGGACGGCACGATCTCGCATCTGCCCCCGCCGTTCGAAGGCTGGAGCGCGAGCCGGGACACCGCCGTGCCGCCGAAGCAGACCTTCCGCTCCTGGCTGGCATCGGACGAGGGCACCGCGACGATGCGCGCCGCCGCGGACGAGCACGCGAAGAACCGGAAGACGACGGAGGAGGAGAAGTGACGACCGCCCGCGCAACGGTGCTGGGAAGGATCAGGGACGCCCTCGCCCTCGCCCCCGCACCCGACACCGCCGTGCCGCGCGCCTACCGCACCGGCCGCACCCTCCCCGACGACGCACGCCTGGCCCTCTTCACCGACCGGCTCGTCGACTACAAGGCCACGGTGCACACCTGCACCGCCGACCGCACGGCCCAGGTCGTCGCCGAGGTGCTGCGGGAGCGCGGGGCACGCCGGATCGGTGTGCCGGCCGGGCTCGACCCGCGGTGGCTCGACGCGTACGACGGCGAGGTCCAGCAGGACTCCGGCGACATTCCGGCGCCCCGGCTCGACGCCCTGGACGGGGTGCTCACCGCCTCGGCCGTCAGCTGCGCCGAGACCGGCACGATCTTCCTGGACGGCTCGCCGGACCAGGGACGGCGCGCGCTCTCCCTCGTGCCCGATCTGCATGTGTGCGTCGTCGATCTGTCGACCGTCGAGGCCGGGGTGCCGGAGGCGGTGGCCCGGCTGGTGCCGCAGCGGCCGACGACGCTGATCAGCGGCCCCTCGGCCACGTCCGACATCGAGCTGGAGCGGGTGGAGGGCGTGCACGGTCCGCGCACCCTGGCCGTGGTCATCAGGACGGACGTGTAGGGCCGTGCCGCCGGACGGGGTGCGCGGCGTGCGGGCCGCGCACCCCGGCGCTCAGCCGTGCGTGACCGTCATCGGCGCGAAGCCGATACGGGTCGTCGCCGCACCGTCCGCCCAGCGGACCTCCACCGTGTCCCCGTCCACCGTCACCCCGCTCACCACCGCGTCGAGCGGCTCCGCGTCGGGCTGCGCGGTCAGCGAGGCCAGTGCCACCAGCACCACCGTGCCCTCGGCGGGCGCGGACAGCCGCGGCACCACCGCCCAGGGCGTGTACGCGGTGCCCTGCGGAGCGCGTACCTCGTCCCGTGACTCCCAGCCGTGCAGGCCGTGCAGGGCGGAGGTCAGGGCGTCGTCGCGGCCGGTCGCCCAGCCCGTCTGCTCCACCCGGGCCCCGTCCGGCGCGCCCAGCACCCGGTGCACCCGCAGCTCGTACCGGCCGTGCACCACGGTGACGCTCTCCACCCGAAGCCCCGGCACCATCGGCGAGCCCGAGGTGAAGACCGGACGGTGCCAGGAGGCGGCCCAGCCCCAGCCGTAGCCCCCTCCGGCGCCCAGCGCGCGGATGACGCGGCGACCACTGCGAGCACCGGCGACGACCACCGCCAGATGGTTGTCCGCCGCGTTCGCCCCGGACGTGGGACCGGTCACCGTGGAGTACGACTGGCGGCTGTACAGCGGCTCGTCCGGCACCCCCGACTCGCCCTCGTGCGGGCGGACATGATCGCTGCCGTGGTTGTGCAGCCGCACGATCCCGTCCGCGCGGGTGGACTGGACGAGCAGCCCCGGCGCCGGCAGCGCGAGCACCCGGTCGGGCCCCTCGCTGGGCGCGGGCTCCTCGGTCGCGGCCCACAGCGGATGGCCGTCCGGGGCGAGCAGCGAGACGAAGGCCTTGGACGCCCAGTACGGTGACGCGGGTGCCGAGTAGTTCTGCAGCGAGGCCTCGTGCGGGCCGTGCCAGCCCAGGTTCAGCAACCCGTCCGTACCGGTCGCGCCGCGCTCCAGGAAGTAGCGCAGCGATCCGCTGATCAACCGCCGCGAGGCGCCGGGCGTGAGAGGGGTGTGCCCGCTGATGGCACCGAGCGCGACGGAGGAGGCGGCCGCGAAACGGTAGGTCAGCGAGCGGCCGAAGTGGATCGGCGCACCGTCGCCGCCGAACAGCAGCGAGAAGCCCTGCAGATGCTCGCGCAGCCGGGCGCCGTAGCGCGCGGACAGCTCCGTGTCGCCCGACAGATGCGCGTCCAGCACCGGGTAGAGGTGCAGCGCCCAGCCGTTGTAGTGGTCGAAGGCGCGGCCGTCGCCGTCCGCGTACCAGCCGTCTCCCCGGTACCAGCCCTCCAGCAGATCGAGGGCCCGCTGCTTCGCCCGCGCCGTCTCGGCGTCGCCGCGGCCCACGGACTCCAGGAACCCGGCCACGGAGTAGGGGAACAGATACCAGTTGTTGGGGGAGGGCACGTGCCGCAGCGCGTCGCGCAGCCACTCCTCGGTCCGGTCCTGCACCCCTGAGTCCAGCCGGTCCCAGAGCCACGGCCGGGTCAGCCGAAGGCCGATGGCGACCGAGGCGGACTCGACCATGGGCTGGCCGAAGACGGTGTGGTCACGGATCAGCGGCCAGGACTCGGCATCCTCTCGGCCGGGCGTGAGGGTGCCGGCAGCGAGACCGTCCGCGTACCGGTCGAGCCAGCCGTACGGGTCCTTGCCGTCCGCCCCCGCGACCCGGAAGGCGGCGGCGAGGAAGGTGCGCGCGTACCCCTCCAGACCGTCCGAGCGCACCCCGGACGCGGACGGCCTGCCCGGCAGGTCCAGCAGGGCGCCTCCCGGGGTGGCCCACTGCCAGGCGGCCCGGACCAGCCCGTCGGCGGCGGCCTCCCAGTGCGCCCGGGTGTAGCCGGTGTGCGGGCTCGACACCCGGTCCTCGGCGGGGAGTTGGATGGGGGAGGTCGGATGGGGAGCGGTCATGCGAGAAACGCCAGCCTTTCGCGTCGTACGGGATGGGCGAAACCGTCGCCCGCGGCCCAGCGGCCGGCCTCGCCCGCCGCCAGATCGACCAGCCGCCGCCACTCGTTGCCCTGCGAGCCGGCGAGATGCGGGGTGATCAGGGCGTTGCCGCACTCCCAGAGGGGGTGTGCGGCGGGCAGTGTGTCGGGGTCCGTGACGTCGAGAACGGCCCGGATCCGGTGCTGCCGCAGTACGTCGGTGAGCGCGTCCTGGTCGACGACGGCGCCCCGCGCGGTGTTGATGAGCACGGCGTCCGGGCGCATCGAGGTGAGCAGCTCACGGCTGACGAGCCCGCGGGTGGCCGGCAGCAGCGGGGTGTGGACGCTCACCACGTCGCTCTCTGCGAACAGTTCGGCGGCGCCGACCGGCCGGACGCCGAGTTCGGCGGCCTCCGCGTCGGAGACGTACGGATCGTGCAGCAGGACGGGCAGGTCGTACGGCCGCAGCAGTTCGATGACGCGTCGGCCGATCATCGAGGCGGACAGGATGCCCACGGTGCGGCCGTAGTTCCCGACCCGGTCGGGGGTGGCGAGCCAGTTGTCGCGGCGGCGTTCCGCCCGGTAGTCGCGGGCCCGTTCCAGGACCCGCTTGCCGGAGAGCAGGATCATCGCGACCGTGTACTCGGCCACCGGCAGGGCGTTGGCGGCGGCCGCCGACGACACCTCGATGCCGCGTTCCCAGCAGGCCTCGGTGATGTGCCCGCGGACGCTGCCCGCGGTGTGGACCACGGCGCGCAGCCGCGGCGCCGCCTCCAGGGCGGCAGCGTCGAGCGGCGGACAGCCCCAGCCGGTGAGCAGGATCTCGGCGTCGGCCAGTACGGCGCGGGCCCGGTCGGTGCCGAAGTCGTCGAGAACGGGCAGGGGAGCGAGGTCGCACACCTCGTCGAGCGTGGCCAGGGACCGGGCGTCGAGGAGCGCGGTCGCGGCGGCGGGATTCATGGCGGCAGCGGCGCGCGGCCGGTTGCGGGGGACCGGGGTGCCAGGGGTGGTGGGCATCTTTCTCCTGGTAGGGGGGGGGGCGGGGTGACGACCGGGTCTCTGCACGGCGCCCACGGTGGGCCCTGCCCTCCGGCAGCGCTGGAGCGGGGCGAGGGCGAGGATCAACGGCGGCGGGTGGCCCCTGGGGTACGTCGTTGCCGCAGCAGGCACCGAGGGCGCGCGTCGGAGGCAGGGCGGCGACTGTGGCGAGCACGGATCGACGGCTCTGTCGGACCGGGCATGTGTGCCTCCCGCTGCTTCTGAATCGGCTCACGGGAAATCCTGATCGGCTGATCGGTACGGGTCAATAGATCGATCAGAAGAAAATAGAAGCGGTCAAACGATCACTTCATGAGGTGTGGCGGCTCCTGCGCCGATCCACGCACCTCCAGCGTGGGCAGCAGCTCCGTCCGGCGCACCGGTCCGTCCGCCCCGACGGCCCCGGACAGCCGGTGGAGAAGCAGCTCGGCGGCGGCCCGGCCGATCTCCGCCTTCGGTGGTGCCACCGCGGTCAGCGGCGGGCTGCCGAGGGCCGCGACCCCGTCGTCGTACGCCACCACCGAACAGTCGCGCGGCACCTGGACACCGCTCTCCGCGAGCCGCTGCACCAGCATCAGCGCGTCCACGTCCCCGTGCAGCACGGCCCCCGTGGCGCCCCGCTCCCGCAGCAGCGCGGCCAGGTCGAGAGCGGCCCGGCCGTCGGCCGGAGAGGACGGCGGCACGGCGGCTGCCGCGACGGGGGAGTCCGGGCCGGGACCGGGCACGGCTTCCGGGGAGCTCAGCACCACCGTCCAGTCCTCCACCTCCGGACGCGCCGCCGCGATCTCGGCGAACGCCGCACGGACGCTGCGCGCCGTCGGACTGTCGTCACGGGCGGCCAGCACGATACGGCGATGCCCCAGCGACACCAGATGCTCGACGGCGAGATGAATCCCGTACCAGTGATCGGTACAGACGGAGTCCAGGGCATGCAGCGCACTGCCGGGCCGGGGCCGCCGCTCCATCAGCACGGTCGGCACCCCCACGTCCGCGAGCCAGCCGTGGTCCCGCTCCTCCGAACGGGCGCCGGGCCAGCGCGGCGCGATCAGCAGCCCGCGCGCCCCGTCCGTCAGCGCCCGCCCCACCAGCGGGCGTTCGGCACCGGCCGAGGGCGGCGCGATGTGCAGGGCGATCCGTATCCCCGACTCCTCCAGGACGGACCGGGCGCCGTGCAAGGTCTCGTACAGGTACGAATGCCGCTCCGGGACGACCAGGGCGACCGCCCCGGCATCCCCGGCTCGCTCCTCGCCCCGGACCGCCGGCATCCGGACCGTCCGCACCGGCTCCCGCATCGGACGGGCCACCCCGTGCCCGCGGCGCAGCCGGCCGGCCCGGCTCAGCTCCTCGACGTCCCGCCGGACCGTGACCACCGAGACGTCCAGTTCGGCCGCGAGCACGCTGACCTTGACGGCGCCGCGCGATTCCACCACCGACAGGATTCGCTGACGCCTGAGTTCCACCGGCTCCCGCATGCTGCTGGCCCCTTCGCCGTACCGCCGCGCATTGTTCGTTTGAACGCTTTCGGTGAGCGTTCGGGTCGCAGCATAGCGATCGCCTCTCGGCGGTCCGGGGCCGCCGATCGCCCCGTACGCCCCACCGGCCCCAGGGAGCACTCTTGCGGCGCTCGCACAACGCCGCCTAACGTCAACGGACTTGGGAGCGAACGTGGAGGGGAGGGGCACATGGAGATCAAGAAGGTCGTGGTCCGCGAGGAAGAGGCGAAGAACCGCGAACGGCAGACGATCGAGAAACGCCCGACACGCTGAGCCGGTGTGTTCCGGTGCAGCCGGTCCAGGACGTCCGCGACCCCATCGGGTCGACGCGCCGGGGCCGGACCGTGACGAAGAGGGCGGACGCCGGGCGGGACCGGGCGTCCGCCCCCGTGCCGTGGGAGACGCAGTGCGCATACATCTGGTGACCATGCCGTGGCAGCCGATCGAGCTCCCCTCGCTCCAGGTGGGGCTGCTGCACTCGCTGCTGGACCGCACCCGGCCGGACGACGAGGTGCGCGAGTTCCACGGCTCCCTGCGCTGGGCGGAGTTCCTGCTGGACCGCTCGCGAGGGGCGCTGCGCCCCGGCGACCATGTCGCGGTCGGCAGCGAATCGATCTTCGACGGCCTCGGGGACTGGGTGTTCTCCGGCGTCCTGTACAACGATCCCGAGTGGGGCGTGGCGCGGCTCAAGGAGTACGCCACCCGGCGCGGCACCGACATATCCACCGCGACCGCGATGCGGGTCCACGCGGAGGAGTTCATCGACGAGAGCGCCGGCGCGATACTCGACGACGCACCCGATGTCGTGGGATTCACCTCCACGTTCATGCAGAACGTCTCCTCGCTGGCGCTCGCGGCGGAGCTCAAACGGCGCCGTCCCGGACTGACCGTGGTGTTCGGCGGCAGCAACTGCGACGGCCCGATGGGCCACGCCCTGCACCGCAATCACCGCTTCGTCGACCATGTGGTGCGCGGCGAGGGGGAGTACGCCCTGCCCGCCCTGCTCGCCCACATCGACGCGGGCACCGCACCGGCCGACGTGCCCGGACTCTGCTGGTGGGACGGGCCCGAGTCGCGTGCCAACGAGGAGCCCCGGCGCACCGTCGCGCCCGGCGACATCCCCTCTCCCGACTACGACCTCTGGCAGGCGGCCATCGACGCCTCCCCGCTCGTGGAGTACGTCCACCCGAAACTGGTGGTGGAAGGGGCCCGCGGCTGCTGGTGGGGCGAGAAGCACCACTGCACCTTCTGCGGACTCAACGGATCGGCGATGACCTTCCGGGCCAAGCCCGGAACCCGGCTCTGGGACGAGGTCGACCGCCTGGTCCGGCGCCACCGCATCCTGGACGTCGTCACCGTCGACAACATCATCGACATGGCGTACTTCAAGGACTTCCTCCCGCTCGCCGCCGACAGCGACTGGGACCTGCGCATGCACTACGAGGTCAAGTCCAACCTCACCCCGGAACAGCTGGCACTGCTCGCCCGCGCCGGAGCGGTCCACATCCAGCCCGGTATCGAGAGCCTCGCCAACAGGACCCTGGACCTGATGGACAAGGGCGTCGGCGCGGCCCGCAACATCCGAACGCTCCGCGAGTGCGAGAACCACGCGCTCACCTGCTCCTGGAACTACCTCTACGGCTTCCCGGGGGAGACCGCCGAGGACTACGCCTCCGTCATCGACCAGATGCCGGCGCTCGTCCACCTCCAGCCACCCGGCGGCGCCCACCGCATCCAACTGGAGCGGTTCAGCCCCCACTTCGCCGACCCCGCCCTGGGATTCCACCGGCGGCGGCCCGCCGAGATGTACCGGCATGTCTACGACCTGCCCGAGGAACAACTGGCCGACCTGGTCTATCTCTTCGACACCCCGCCCGCCGGGATCGGCGGCGACACCGAGGCGCGGCTGAAAGCGGCGGCCCGCGACTGGTACACCGGCCACCCCGCATCGACCCTGGTCCTGGAACAGCCCGACGGGGCGGACGGCGAAGAGGTGCTCCTCGTCCACGACCGACGGCACGGCTGGTCGCACCGCACCCACCGGCTGACCGGCTGGCGGGCCGCCGCCCTGCGCCATCTGGAGGCGGGCCGCACCCGACCGGCCCTGCTCCGGCTGCTCTCGGCCGACGGGAACCCGCCGTCCGCCGGGGAACTCGACGCCTGGCTCGGCGACGCGGTAGCCCTGGGGCTCCTCTTCGACGACGGGCGGTCGTACGTGTCGCTGCCCACCTGGCACGTGCCGGTCCGGTCGGTCGAGCGCACCCGGGGACCGGATGGGGCGGCCGACGGACCGTCGGTGCCGGACAACGGAGAGAAGGCCGCCGTATGAGCCCCCTGCCCGCACCCCCGGGCCGAACCGCGCCAGCCCTGCCGACCGGGCAGGTGCACCGGATCCGGGGACGGCTGGTGACGGTGGACCAACCCCTGCGGCTGGGCGCGGGCGGCCGACGAGCGGCGGCGGCGGTCCAGTTCCTGCGCGAGTGCCAGAGCCACGATCTCGTCGTGCGCTGGATTCCGGCGACTGACGACCCCCTGTTCACCGGGCCCGCGCACGAGGTGTCCGCGATCGCCGGACTGCTGCGCCACCTGCCCGCCCCCGGCCCGCTGCCCGGCGAACCGCCGGAACTCGCCGTCTGGCGGGACCGCCACGCCTACGGACAGCTCCACCATCGGCGCGGACCGGACTTCGTCACCGTCATGGACCGCAGGGAGCCGTCGGCCGCGGCCCGCTTCACGATCGACGACCCCGATCTGCTCGCCACGTTCCGCACCGTCCAGGTCCCCACCGCCGTGGCCGGACTGAGCGCCCTCGGCCGGGAGGCTGTGGGCCTGCTGGCGGCCGAACGTCTCGCGTGGGTGACCGGCGGCTGGGTGGTGGCCCTGCCACCGCGCATCCGCCGGTGGCCCGTCCCCTGCACCGACATCTGAGCCGGATGGAGCAGCTGCCCGAACCACCGCCGCCCACCGCCCGCACCCGCCCCGCCGGCACCGACCGCCCCGGGCGCCTGCTGCTGCGCCACCGGCCGTTCGCGCTGCTGTGCGGGGAACAGATCGCCAGCTCCGTCGGGCGTCAGGTCACCACCCTGGCCCTCGCGCTGCTCGCCGTGACCCGGCTGGACGCGGGACCGTTCGGCGCCTCCGCGCTGATGGCGCTCAGTTACCTCCCGGGCGCACTGCTCAGCCCGTTCGCCGGTGTGCTGGTCGACCGGGCGCGGCTGCGGGACCTGACCGTGCTCCTCACCGTCCTGCAGATGCTCGTCGTCGGCTCCGTGCCGCTGGCGGCCGCGCTGGACGGGCTCGGGCTGCCCCAGCTCTACCTGGTGGCCACCGTGTCCGGCGCGCTGACCTCCATGCTCGCGGTCGCCCTGCAGGCGGCCCTGCCCCGGGTCGTGCACTCCGGGCAGCTGCTGTCCGCCAACTCGGCGCTGACCGGCGCCCGGACCACCGGACAGATCGGCGGCCCCGCGCTCGGCGGCGTGCTGGTGGGACTGACCGGCGCCCCGACCGCACTGCTCGCCGCCTGCGTGGCGTACGGCATCGAGGCACTGCTGCTGTTCGCGCTCCCCACCACGCTCAACACCCCGGCTCAGCAGAGGAGTCGCGCGCCGGAATCCCGGACGGACGCACTGCGCGCGGGACTCGACGTCGTGCGCGGCCAACGGCTGCTGCGACGGCAGGTGCTCGCGGGGGCCGGATTCAATCTCGGCGGCGGAGCCGCCGACGCACTCTTCGTGCTCTATGCCACCCGTGATCTCGGGCTGCCGGCCTGGCAGTTGGGCGCGGTCTACGCCGCGTACAGCGTCGCCACCGTCCTCGGAGTGCTGCTGGCGGGCCGGTTCGCCGCCACCATCGGGCTGGCCAGGGCCACCCGGATCTGCGCCGTGGTGGCCGCCCTCGCGATCTTCCTGATCCCGGGCGCCTCACTGGTCCCCGGCTTCCCGGCGCTGCTCGCGTACCAGTTCCTCTTCGGCCTCGCGGCCACGGTCTGGGCCATCTCCATGACCACCACCCAGCAACTGATCACACCGCCCGAGCTCCAGGGCCGGGTCGCCGGGGTCCTGCAGGCCGCACTCATCGGCACGGTGCCGGTCGGTGCTCTCGGCGGCGGGGCGCTCGCCGCCTGGCTGGGCAACGTCCCGGTCCTCACGGGCGCGGCGACGGTGGCGCTCCTGGCCGCCGTCTGCCTCTGGCTGCCGTAGGCGGGGCCCGTCATGCACGCGGCCCTCCCGGGGGCGCCCCTGCGGTCGGGGCTGTTCCGGGAGGGCCGAAAGCGGGAACCGGCTCAGACGATGCCTTCCTCGATCTCCGCCTGCTCGCGGGCGTTCCCGTACGCCGACGGCGTGCTGTACGAACCGCGGGCCACGAACCACCACACGGTGGCCAGGACCAGCACCGCGATCAGTGCGATCGACGCGTAGTTCATCGAGTCGACCGTCACCGGTGAGGACTGCGGGAGCAGGAACAGCACGGTCACGATGGCGACCCAGACGACGGCGATCCAGCCGATCGGCTTGCTCCAGCGGCCCAGGTGCCACGGACCGCGCTCGAACCGGCTGCCGGAGCGCAGCTTCAGGAAGATCGGGATCGCGTAGGCGGGCGTGATGCCGATGACATTGATCGCGGTCACCGCACCGTACGCCGTGGCGGAGTACAGCGACGGCAGCGCGAGCACCCCGGCGACGACGACCGACAGCCACACCGCGTTGACGGGCGTCTGCGTGCGCGCGCTCACCTTGTGCCACAGCGCCGAGCCCGGCAGGGCGTTGTCACGGCTGAACGCGAAGACCATCCGGCTCGCCGCGGCGACCTCGGCGTTGCCGCAGAACAGCTGCGCCGCGATCACGATCAGCAGCATGGCGGTGGCCCCGGAGGTGCCGAGCGCGTCGATCAGGATCTGGGCGGGCGGCACGCCGGTGGCGCTTTTCTGGGTGCCCGCGTAGTCCTGGATGGCGAAGGTCAGCCCGGCGAGCAGCACGAAACCGGCGATCCAGGAGACCCAGATCGCGCGGACGATGCCCTTGGCCGCCGTCACCGAGGCGTTCGACGTCTCCTCCGACAGGTGGGCCGAGGCGTCGTAGCCGCAGAAGGTGTACTGGGCGAGCAGCAGGCCGATCGCCGCCACGTACAGGGGGTTGTGCCAGCCCGTGTCATTGACGAACTCGGTGAAGACGAACGACGGCGACTGGTGGTGCGAGGGCACGATCGCGAGCACGGTGACGATCACCGCGACACCCGCGAGATGCCACCACACACTGATGGAGTTGAGCACACTGACCAGGCGGACGCCGAAGAGGTTCAGCACGGCGTGCAACAGCAGGATGCAGACAAAGATGATCATTGTCTTGCCCGGAGTGGGGGTGAATCCCCACTGCAGGTTCATCAGCGCACCGGTGAACAGCGCCGCACCATAGTCGATGCCCGCGATCGCGCCCAGCAGACCCAGCAGATTCAGCCAGCCGGTGTACCAGCCCCACTTGCGGCCGCCGAGCCGGTCGGCCATGTAGTACAACGCCCCCGAGGTCGGGTAGGCGCTGGTGACCTCGGCGAGCGCCATGCCGACGCAGAGCACGAAGAGTCCCACCCCGGCCCAGCCCCAGAGCATCACGGCCGGACCACCGGTCGACATGCCGAAGCCGTACAGCGTCATGCAGCCGGAGAGGATCGAGATGACGGAGAAGCTGATGGCGAAGTTGCCGAAGCCTCCCATGCGGCGGGCGAGCACCGGCTGGTAGCCGAGTTCGCGCAGCCGCTCCTCCTCGTCCTTCGGCGGCATTGCCTCCGCACCCGACTGGGTCGGGGTGGATATGGACATCGGGAAAACCTCCATGAGCGGGATGGGAAAAACGGGACGGGAAAAGGGACGGAAAGGATCGGTTCGGGACGGGGAGGGAGCACCGCGAGGGCGCATGCGCTCAGTGGTGCGGCCCCCGTCCGGGGGTGCGGGGTGACGCGAGGCAGCGGCTGCGGGCGCGCAGGAAGACATCCTCGGCGTCTCCCGGGCCCTTGCGGCCACGCGTGCGGTACACCCAGGGAACCGAGGTGAAATAGGGGCCGAGTTCCTCGAACACCAGGGCGGCCTCGGCGAACTGGAGGGCCCCCCACAGGGCGTGCGCCAGGTGGTTGAGGTCGAGCAGGGAGTGGGAGATCGGGGTCGTGCGACGGAACCAGAGCTCCAGCGCACGGGCCGCGTCCCGTTCCGCGTCCTCGGTGACCCAGTGCAGGTCCAGGGCCTTCTCGTGGCCCTGCTCGCGGCGGTAGCGCTCGACCCGCACATACAGGGGAAGCGCGTGCAGCGCGGAGCCGTCGGGTGCCGAAGAGGCCGCCCACTGGACGAAGTTGACCGCCTCGGAGAGGGACCCGCCGGCCTTGCGCGCGTAGACGAACTGGAGCATCCGGTGGTAGGCCTCGCGGTTGCACGGATCGCGCTTGTCAGCCTCCGCCAGCAGCCCCCACGGGCCGGGGAAGAGCATCGGCCCCGGCGGATGCAGCCGGTGTTCCTCCAGCTGCTGCCGCTCGTCCAGCTGGGACAGGGCCAGCAGGCACACCCAGGGCACCGGATCCGCGGGCGAGGCGTTCGCGGCGGTCCGGCAGGCCTGCCAGGCCTCCTGCCACAACTCCCGTGCCCGGTGGTGGCCCTCGCGGTGGGCGCGTACGGCCCGCTCGACGACGACCCGTGCCTGCATCACCGTGGCGGCGACGCTCCGGGGGTCCTCGGCCAGCCAGGCCTGTACCGCGTCCGAACCGGCGGCGACCGCTCCGAGCACCTGGGTGCGCTGGGTCCACAGGGTCCAGTCCGGCGTGCTCTCCAGGAGGCTCCGCATGGACATCCAGCGCCCGGTGCGCAGATCCTGTAACGCGACGCGCAGGTCGTTGTCATGGCCGGCCGGGTGGTAGACCGGCCGGAAATCACTGTTGGCCATGGACTCGCCCTGCCCCCGTACGACAGGCCGGCATGCGACGGTCGGTAGATCTTCTCAGCACGTCACGCAACCCGGCGGTGGCATGGAACCCGTGCAGCTGCGGAAGGCCCGGGAACCGGTGAATCGGGGCTTGGGACAGGGTGTCGGTCTCATCAATCCTCAAGGATGTGGGGGGTGAAGCAGTTGTCGGGAAACGAACTGCTCGAAAGCGTCCGGTTGTTGCTCGGCGGTGAGTGTAAGGCCAGTCACACCGAACTCCGGGCCGATTCGCGGATCTTACTCAAGTCGGTTGATTCACCAAGACGTTGAAAGATGTACCGGTTGCTCCGGTCGGGAATTCGGACGGCCCTTGACGTACGCGGTGGTCTGCACCACTCTGGGCGGCGAGTTCAGTGATCACGATTCCGTTCAAGCCGCAGAGCTTCCGCACAGCTGGAGAGTCGATGACAGGCCCGGTACTCGCCGTGGACCAGGGCACGTCGGGAACGAAGGCTCTGGTGATCTGTCCTGAGCGCGGCGTGATCGGTTCCGCTTCCGTTCCGGTGAAGAACCGTCATGACGCCGGGGGAGTGGTCGAGGCGGACCCCGCCGAGCTGCTCGGCTCGGTCGTCGAAGCCGGGCGCCGGGCGCTGCGGGAGGCCGCCGAACCGGTCTCCGCGATCGGTCTCGCCAACCAGGGCGAGACGGTGCTCGCCTGGGACCCGGACACCGGGCGGCCGCTCACCGACGCGATCGTCTGGCAGGACCGCCGCGCCTCCTCGATCTGCGCCGAACTCGCCCCGTATGGCGACGAGTTGACGCACCTCACCGGGCTCCCCCTCGATCCGTACTTCGCCGCGCCGAAGATGGCCTGGATCCGCCGGGAGCTGACCCGCGAAGGTGTCGTCACCACCACCGACGCCTGGCTCGTCCACCAGCTGACCGGTGCGTTCGTCACGGACGCGACCACGGCCGGACGCACCCAGCTGCTCGACCTCGACCGGGCCGCCTGGTCCTCCCGCGCCCTGGAGGTCTTCGGCCTCGGCGACGAACGGCTGCCGGAGGTCGTCGACTGCGACAGCACGGTCGGCACGACCACCGCCTTCGGCGGTGAACTCCCGCTGACCGGCCTGCTCGTCGACCAGCAGGCCGCCCTGCTCGCCCAGAACGCCCTGGACCCGGGCAATGCCAAATGCACCTACGGGACGGGTGCCTTCCTGCTCGCCCAGACCGGGCCCGCCCCGCGCCGCGGCTCCACCGGCCTGGTCAGCTGTGTCGCCTGGCGGCTCGGCGGCCGTACCGACTACTGCCTCGACGGGCAGGTCTACACCGCCGCGTCCGCCGTCGACTGGCTCGCCGCCCTCGGGGTGATCTCCGGCGCGGCCGACCTCGACCCCGTCGGCGGGGCCGTCCCCGACTCCGGCGGCGTCACCTTCGTACCGGCGCTCGCCGGGCTCGCCGCCCCCTGGTGGCGCGGTGACCTGCGCGGATCGGTGACTGGCCTCGGCCTCGGCACCACCGCCGGCCATCTGGTGCGCGCCCTGTGCGAAGGCATCGCGGCCCAGGTCGTCGAACTCACCGAGGCGGCCGCGACCGACCTCGGCTCACCGCTCACCTCGCTCCGCGTCGACGGCGGCCTGACCCGCTCCGCACTGCTCATGCAGACCCAGGCCGACCTGCTGCAACGGCCCGTAGAGGTGTCCGCCCTGCCCGATGTCACCGCACTCGGCGTCGGAGCGGTCGCCCGGCTCGGCCTCGACCCGCGGCTCCCTGTACGCCAGGCCGTACCCGACTGGAAACCCGCCGCCGTGTACGAACCGCGGATCGGCGCCGACGAGGCGGCCGAACGGCTCGCCGGGTTCCGGAGCGCCGTGCAGGCCCTGCTGGACCATGCCTGAGACGTACGAGAGCCGCGCGATGAACCCCACGATCACCACCTCCGGAGCGCTGACGGCCGACGAGCCGCCCGGCGCCCCCGCCTATGACGTGACCGTCGTCGGCGCGGGCGTCGTCGGCACCGCCATCGCCCGCGAACTGGCCCGTTACCGGCTGCGCACCGCACTCCTCGACGCCTCCGACGACATCGGCAACGGAACGTCGAAGGCCAACACCGCCATCCTGCACACCGGTTTCGACGCCGTGCCCGGCTCCCTGGAGGCCCGGCTCGTCCGCGAGGGGCAGCGCGAACTGCGCGCCTACGCGGCCGAGACCGGCATCCCCGTCGAACGCGTCGGAGCCCTGCTCGTCGCCTGGGACGAGGAGCAACTGGCCGCACTTCCCGCCCTGTCGGCCAAGGCCGAGCGGAACGAATACCACGCGGCCCGTCTGCTGGACGCCGATGAACTGCGCGCCCGTGAACCCCGTCTGGGCCCCGGCGCCCTCGGCGCACTCGAAATCCCGGACGAGAGCATCATCTGTCCCTGGACGACCCCGCTCGCCTACGCCACCCAGGCCGTGCGCGCCGGAGTCCACCTGCACCTCAACTGCCGGGTGCGGCACATCGACAGCGGCGACGACGTCCACACCCTCACCACCACCCGGGGGACGCTGCACACCCGCCATCTCATCAACGCCGCCGGACTGTACGCCGACGAGATCGACCGGGAACTCGGCCACGACGACTTCACCGTCACTCCGCGCAGGGGCCAGCTCATCGTCTTCGACAAGCTCGCCCGCGACCTGGTGAACCACATCCTGCTCCCGGTCCCCACCGCCGCGGGCAAGGGCGTGCTGGTCGCACCGACCGTCTTCGGCAATGTGCTGCTCGGGCCCACCGCCGAGGACCTCGACGACAAGACCGCCACCGGATCGACCGCCGACGCCATCGCCCTGCTGCGGGAGAAGGGGCGCCGCATCCTGCCGGAGCTGCTCGACGAGGAAGTCACCGCCGTCTACGCCGGACTGCGCGCGGCGACCGGCCAGGAGGACTACCGCATCCGCTCCCGGCCGGACCGGCGCACCATCACCGTCGGCGGCATCCGCTCCACCGGACTCACCGCCTCCATGGCCATCGCCACCCATGTCACGGAGCTGCTCGGCGAGTCGGGACTCGCTCTCGGCACACCGTCCGAACTGCCGCCCGTCACCCTGCCCAACCTCGGCGAGGCATTCCCGCGCCCGTACCAGGACGCCGGACTCATCGCCGCGGACCCGGCGTACGGCACGCTGGTCTGCCACTGCGAACGGGTCTCCGCGGGCGAGATCAGGGACGCCCTGGCCGGCCCGGTGCCCCCGCACTCCCCGGACGGCCTGCGGCGCCGGACGCGAGCCGGGAACGGCCGGTGCCAGGGGTTCTACTGCGGGGCCGCGGTCCGCGCACTGTTCGAGGAGGCCCGGTCATGACCCGGCGCGAGCGGACCGTCGACGTACTGATCGTCGGGGGCGGCCCGGCCGGCCTCGGCGCCGGGGCCGAACTCGCCGCGTCCGGCGCCGGCCGGGTCGAGATCCTGGAACGCGAACAGACCGCGGGCGGCATCCCCCGCCACTGCCACCACGGCGGATTCGGCGGCCGGACCATCGGCGGCGCGGGGACGACCGGACCGGCGTACGCCCGCGGGTGCGTGGCAGCCGCCCTGCGCGCCGGGGCCACCCTGCGCACCGGCGTCACCGTCACCGGCTGGGCCGGACCGCTGACCGTGGACACCACCGCACCCACCGGCCTGGAGCGGATCACCGCCCGCGCGGTCGTCCTCGCCACCGGCGCCCGCGAACGCTCCCGCAGCGCCCGCCTCGTTCCCGGCAGCCGCCCGCCCGGCGTCTACACCACCGGCGAACTCCAGCAGGCCGTCCATCTGTACCGGCAGCGGATCGGCAGCCGCGCGGTCGTCATCGGCGACGAACCCATCAGCCACGCCGCGGCCGACACCCTGCGCGTCGCCGGCCTGGAGGTCGTCGCCATGGTCACCGACCGGGCACCCGCCCGGCTCGCCGTCCTGACCCGCGGCGGCGACCGCGCCCCGGTCCTCGGCCGCACCACCGTCACCGCGCTGACCGGCCGGGAACGGCTCACCGGTGTCTCGGTGCGCCACCACGACGGCCGCACCGCGACCCTGCGCTGCGACACCGTCGTCTTCACCGGTGACTGGATCCCCGAACACGAGCTGGCGCGGCGCGCCGGGGTCGCCCTCGACCCCGGCACCCGCGGCCCCGCCCACGACGCCGCCCACCGCACGAGCGGGGCCGGGGTCTTCGCCGTCGGCAATCTGCTGCACGGCGTGGAGAGCGCGGGCTTCGCCCTCGCCGAGGGCCGGGCCGTCGCCGCCCCCGTGCTGCGTCATCTGGCCACGGGCGAGTGGCCCACCGGACGGCCGTCCGTCGCCGTCGACCCCCCGCTGCGATGGATCGCGCCGAATCTCGTCGGCCCCGACGGCGAACTCCCGCTCGACGGCCGCTTCACCCTGCGCACCACCCGCAGGCTCGCCTCGCCGCTGCTCGTCGTCCGCCAGGACGGCCGGGAGCTCCACCGGCAGCGGCTGCTGCTGCCGGTCGTGCCGGACCGCCCGTTCCGACTGCGCGCCGGCTGGCTCGACCGGGTCGATCCGTACGGCGGGCCCGTACGGATCTCCGTGTGCTGACCCCGGGTCAGGGAATCAGCAGCCAGTCCGATCCGATCGCCGCCACCAGGCCGAGGGCCAGCAGCCAACTTCCCAGCCTGGTGCGGCCGTTGCGGCTGAGCTCGATGACGATCCCGCACAGGATCAACGCGAGTCCGTACACCCCGACCACCAGCACGGACGACCGGCTGGCGATCCGCAGCGCGAGGACCACCGCCATCGCGGCCATGCCGACCGACGACAGGGCCATGCGCAGGCGTCTCGCCTGGCGTGGTGTGAGCTTCCGGTCCCCGGTCTCGTCGGCCGCCTCGGGGTCCGTCTCCTCGACGGCCTCGGGTTCGTCGCCGGGGGCGGGTATCGGGGTGTCGGCGGCCTGGTCCTGGTCAGAAGTGCTCATGACGCGCGATGGTAATGGCTGCGGGCGGCCCTGTTCGCCGCTCCGGGCGACCAGCGGCGAATGTGACGCGGGTCCGACGCGTACCCGGCCGCATTCCGCCCCCTCTGCGGCACGCCCCGGACTACCGGACCGGGGGCCGCAGACACGGGGCCTCGGCGGCCGCGTCGACCGGCCCGGCGCCCGAGGCCGCCCCCACCACCACCCGCCCCGCCAGCTCCTCGGCCCAGCCGATCAGCCCGTCGACACCGATCCCGTACGGCCGGACCGCGGCGAATTCCGCGAGCGCCGCCGCGCCGCGCCGCAACAGCCGGGCACCACCCGTCGCGTTGCCCCGGGCCGCGTGGGTCAGCCCCACGGCCAGCTGCGCGAGCCCGCGCCACAGCTCCCGCTCCGCCACCGGGCCCGACTTCCACGCGTCCTCGAACACCTCGTGCGCATGGAACGGCATCCCCGCGTCCAGCAGCCGCTGGGCCTCCCGCACGGTCTCCTCGGGGGTGCGGACCACCCCCTCCGGCTGCCGTTCGACCCCCGGCACCCCGTACGGGAGCGGGCGCCCCAGCCCGTCACGCGGGCGTGCGTTGCGTGCCCTGCCCTCGGTGTCGCGGTCCCTGCGCGTCTCGTCCACTCCACGATTGTGCCCCGCACCTGCGGCGAAGTGTACGAACCACTGTCCGTGGACCCCTGAACACGACTAGTGTCGAAAGTCATCCGCACCACCCTGGGGAGGGTAGGCATGAAGCCGTCCCGGCCGCTGTACGAGCGCGAACCGGAACTCGCCACCGCCGCACAGGCCGTGGACGCCCTTTGCGGCGCCCAGGCCGTCGGCGGGCTGCTGATCTTCAGCGGCGAGGCAGGCATCGGCAAGACAGCACTGCTCGGCGAGATCCAGAAGATCGCCGCCGACCGCTGCACGGTCTGGTCCGCGCGAGGCGGCGAAACGGTCACGTCCGTGCCGTTCCACGTCGTACGCCAACTGCTGCAGCCCGCGCTCGACCGGTTCCCGCCCGACGAGGTGCGGGCCCTGTTCGGATCCTGGTACGAGATCGCCGCACCGGCCCTCGGACTGGCCGAACCGACCGG
This sequence comes from Streptomyces sp. DvalAA-43, assembly GCF_900091725.1. Classification (GTDB taxonomy): domain Bacteria; phylum Actinomycetota; class Actinomycetes; order Streptomycetales; family Streptomycetaceae; genus Streptomyces; species Streptomyces pulveraceus. The sequence continues at coordinate 99,951 of NZ_FMBW01000012.1, forward strand.
ACCGCAGCCGGATCCGCAAGGTGTGCGCGACGGCCTCGACTTCGTCGTCGCCAGGCTCGCGTCCCGCCTGAGCCACCACCCGCTCCTGCTCATCATCGACGACGCGCACTGGGCGGACGGTGAATCCCTCGCCTGGCTGGCCTCGTTCACCGCCCGCCTCGGCGAACTCCCCGTCCTGGTCGTCCAGGCCCACCGGCCGGAGGAGCTGGCCGCGCGCCAGAAGGAGAGCGGGCCGGGCAGCGCCCACCCGTCCCAGGTCCGGGTCGCGCTGCGCGCGCTCACCCCGGACGCCACCGCCGAGCTGGTCCGCGCGGCCCTCGGTGAGCACGCCGACGACCCGTTCTGCCGTGAGGTGTGGGCCGTCACCGGCGGCAACCCCTACGAGGCGGTCGAGCTCGTCGCCAAGGTGCAGGACCGCGAACTGGCGCCGCTGGAGGAGTCGGCCGGGCTGCTGCGCGAACTCGGCGCATCGGCACGCGGCAGCGGACTCGTCGCCCGGCTCGAGCGGCTCGGCACCAACGCCAACCGGTTCGCCTGGGCCGCAGCCGTCCTCGGCACGGACATCTCCCAGGATCTCGCCGCCACCCTGGCCGGAATGAGCCCGGCCGAAGCCGCCGACTGCACCGCACGACTGCGCGAGGCCCGTATCGTCACCGGCTTCGACCCACTGGAGTTCGTCCACCCGCTCATCGCGAGCGCGGTCTACCGGTCCATCCCACCGGCCACCCGCACCGCGATGCACGGCCGGGCCGCCTGGGCGATCACCCGGGCCGGGCTCGGCCCCGCCGCGGCCTCCCGGCACCTGCTCGAAGTCCACCCGGACGACGACCAGGAACTGGTCGAACAACTCCGCGAAGCGGCCAAGCAGCACCTCGCCGTCGGCGCCCCGGAAGCCGCCCGCCGCTGTCTCGAACGCGCCCTCCAGGAACCACCGCGCCAGCGCGTGAAGGCCACCCTGCTGTACGAACTGGGCTGCGCCACACTGCTCAGTTCCCCGGCCACCACCGTCCAGCACCTGCGCGCCGCCCTCGACATGCCCGGACTCGACGACGACCAGCGGGTCGACGCCACCTACCGGCTCGCGGCCGCGCATTCGCACAACAACCAGCTCAAGGAAGCGGCCGGCTCCCTCGCCGCGGAGGCGGCGCGCACCGCACCCGGCCCCGGCCTGATGCGACTCCAGGCCGCCCACTTCCTCTGGGAGGGCATGCAGGCCAGCGAGGAGGACGGTCCGGGCCGCTCCGGCCGGCTCGCCCGGAACGCCGACCATCTGCACGGCCGCGACAACGCCGAACGGGCCCTGCTCACACTCCGCGCCTTCGACGCCATGCTGCGCGGCGAGAACTCCCAGCTCATCGTCGACCTCTGCGAACGCGCCCTGGTCGACGGCCACCCCGCCCGCGGACTCGGCTGGACCGACACGGAGTGGGGCTTCGAGCTGCCGACCCTCGTCGGCATCACCTACGCCTTCACCGACCAGCTCGACCGGGCCGAGCAACTCTTCGGCGAGGCCGTCCGCGCCTTCGAGATCTCCGGCTGGAGCGGCGCGCACCTCGCGTTCGCGCACACCCTGCTGGGGCTGGTGCACCGCCGTCGCGGCAGACTGGCCGAGGCCGAGGGCTTCCTGCGCGAAGGGCTGCGCCTCGCCGACCGTGTCGGCAGCGGACTCCCGGTCCACTGGGACGCGGCCTGCCTGCTCATCGACACCCTGGTCGCCCGCGGCCGGGTCACCGAGGCCCGCGAGATCGCCGACCGCTACGCCTTCGGCGCGCCCTATCCGAGCGCGATGGTGCTGCCCGACGGCCCGTGCGTACGCGGTCGGCTGCTGCTGGCCGAAGGCCGTACGAAGGAAGCGATCGCCGAACTCGAAGCGGCCGGTCAGGCACTCGAACCGCGCGGCAGGTTCAACGGGGTGTGGGCTCCCTGGGCCGGCGACCTCGCCCGCGCCCTGGCCGAGGAGGACCCGGCCCGCGCCGCCCAACTCGCCACCACGGCGCGGACGCACGCCGAACGCTTCGGCACGGACACCGCGATCGGTGAGGCCCTGCGCTGTGTCTCCCTCTTCGCCGGTCCCGAGGACGCCACCCACCTGCTGGCCGAGTCGGTCCGCCACCTGGAGGCGTCCCCGTCCGCGTACGAACACGCGCTGGCCCTCGTCGACTACGGCATCGCGATCCGCTCGCCGCGCGAACTCGCCCGAGCCCACAAACTGGCCACCGCGTGCGGCGCGGAATCCCTGGCGAACCGCGCCCACCAGGCACGGGCGTCGATCCGGGCCTCGGAGTGAGGTAATGTTTGTCCTGCGAGGCCACCCGGCAAGACCGGGGGGAAGCGCATCGGGACGTGGCGCAGCTTGGTAGCGCACTTGACTGGGGGTCAAGGGGTCGCAGGTTCAAATCCTGTCGTCCCGACTGGAGACAGTCGCAGGTCAGGGCCGGTTTCGGAGCAATCCGAAACCGGCCCTTGATCGTTCTTGGGGACCAGCTGGGGACCAGCGGCCTTGACCCGGTCAGCGGGTCATGACGATGGGGCTCGGTAGCGAGCGCGGTGCGCGCAGCGCGGTGAAGTGAGCCGAGAGTGCCGCCCCGGCCGCGGTGATCTTGTGGACATCCGGGTGCAGGTAGCGCTGGGTGGTGGTCAGTGATCCGTGGCCGGCGATCCTGCGAAGGACGTGTACTTGGACCCCGGCGTCGGCGAACCAGGTCAATCCGGTGTGCCGGAGGTCATGGCGGCGCAGATGCTCGTAGCCGAGCTTGGTGACCACGTCGTCCCAGTGGGTCGCGTCGCGCAGGACGGCGGTGGAGATGCGCCCGCCTCGCGGGCCCGTGAACAGGCGGGCGTCGGGATTGGGGCCGGCGGACAGGATGTGTTGCGCGACGAGGGGGCGGATCTCCTCGACGATAGGAACCTTGCGAGCCCGCTTGCCCTTGGTGCCCTTGTCGGTCAGCCCGCCGGGGGCGGGTGTGGTCTGACGCCGCACGGTCCAGATCCACTGGGTGGTGTCGATGTCTCCGACGCGGCATCCTGAGATCTCTCCGATCCGTGCGGCGGTGCACGCGGCGAAGATGACCACGTCTCCCCAGCCGCGGTACTGGTCGTGGGAGGCGGCCACGAGTGAGTCGGCCAGTGCGACGAGCGTCTCCCAGTCGGGCAGGGCCAGCGCGCGCGGGTCGAGGAGTTCGTCTTCGGCCTGCTTGTAGAGTTTCTGCCAGCCGGTCACCCGGGCGGGGTTCACCTTGATGATGCCGTCGCGGACTGCCTGCTCCATGACGCGGACCAGGACGGCGATGGTGTTCTTCACTGTTGAGCGGCTGTGCTCATCAGCGATCCAGTTCTGCACGGTGCGGTCGACAGCACCGTTGGTGATCATTCGGACCGCGAGATGGCCCAGGGCGGGGACGACACGCATCCGCCAGCCCGCGAGATACGGGTCGAGTGTTTTCAATTCCAGGCCCCGCAGGGCAAGATCCATGTTCGCGTCACCGTATTCGGCGAGTTTCATGGTGGCGAGCGACGGGGACAATCCTGCCTGCGCGGCCTCGATGACGGACTGAAGCCACTCCTGTGCTTCGTCCTCGTCTGCCTTTCCTTCCGACAGGGACAGGCGGCGTTTCGTAGCCGGATCGAACCAGCGGACTCGCGCGCGGTAGGGGTTGACGCGATCAGGCCGGTACTCGATGTCGGTGGAGAGCCGGACACCGACCGGAACAACGGCTTTCTCGGCCATCAGGCTTCTCGACGCGGGACGGTCCGGTGGCTGTGCAACCATTTCTCAACGTCGAGCGCGCTGTACATGATGATGCGTTCCGAAACGGCGACGAACGGCGGGCCTTGGGGAGGCCGAGCAGTGCGCCAACGGCGCAGGGTCGAGGAATCCACACGCAGGCAGGCGGCGAGGTCGCTCGTCGAATACCAGGCGCTAGCCAGGAGAAGCGACCGGCTGTCATCTTGGACGAAAGGGGCACCGTCCGCACTATTCGTGCGCGGCTTACGGTCTGGGTAGGCTGCTATCGGTTCGGTGGGCAAGTGCGGTGAATCTCCGGGTGGTATGGAGCACCAAAGTAATTCCGGGGAAAGCCGTTGACGGCAGCTGTCGCTGCTCGCAGATGGATCGATCCGCCGTGGTACTCGGAGTAAACGGTGGACAACAATCGTCCGCGCAAACGCCGGTTTGGCCAACCGGCGATGTGCGGCTATGTTCCCCTCGCTTGCCACGAGAGATCCGGAGAATGGCTACCGTTGGCGATGGGATTCGTCGTATCTGGCAGCGGTCGCGTACGCGACTGGGGTATCAGGGCATGTGCCGTTTTCATGTTTTCCCTATGACGCATCATGTGGAGTGCGTCGCGATCCTCGAACCGGCCGCAAAGGGTTCCTGACCTGCGTGAATGACCTTTCAGCTGTTTCACGTTCGTGCCGGTTGATCGGGCCGGAACTCTCAGAGAGGTCCCATAGGACTCCCACTCCTGATGGACGTCCTTTCGGCTCTATACGCCGATGCGGGCTCGTCGAACGCCCTGTTGTCGACGAGGGTGCTGGAACCTTGATGTCAGGTGACTGGTGTTCGGTGGATGCCTTGTTCTGGAGCCGGTGAAGTAAGGGTTTCGGCCTGCGGTTTCGCGCCCCCGCGCTCGCTCGGCGGTTCGCCGCCTCCGCCGCCTCCCTCCGGCCTGCCGAGGTGCCGACGGGCATCGCGTCATCGTCCCCCTACTGGTCACCGGGCATGACGAGGCAGGGGTGCGCCTTACCGTGTGCCGCGCGCGTGGCGGTGTTGGGGTGCCACAACGACAAGGGGGCCGCACGCCGTGCCGCGGCACCGGGGAGGGTGGTTCGTGGCGGCCGGTGGGGTCGGTAGTTCGTGGGGTGGGCGGGCGGATCTTCTCCTGGGGGCACGGAGGCGGGCGGGCCACCCACCGTGCGTACGCCCCTGAGCCTCCGCTGATGTGTGCCTGACGGTCGTGACTGTTCGGGCGGCCTGCGGAGAACGTCAGTCCTCGATCAGGAACACATCAGGACGCGCTGTTTCTATCGGGTGGCACAGCGGGCGGTGCGGGATGCGCACCCCCGCTTCTACGCGAAGGGGCGGAACGGAGATGGCCGATTCCCTGCATGCAGGTGGACGCCCGAGCGGACTGTCGGGAGCCGAGCGGCGCGAGGCGCTGGAAGAGCTCGTCGTCACGCAGTTCAAGGAGGCCCTGCTGATGGGGGCGGACGAGGAACTGGAGTTGGACACGAGCTTCTTCGACCTGGGCCTCACCTCGCTCCGGCTCAACGTGCTGAGGCAGCAGCTCGAAAAGCGGCTGGGGACGGCAATCGATGCGACCGCGCTGTTCAACCAGCCGACGGACGGTCAGCTCGTGGATCACCTGACCGAGTCAACCGACCAGGACAAGGACAGGAGGCACACGGATGCCGTGTGAGTCCGAAGCGGCGGCCGCCGGGAACACCGTCGAGAGCCTGTTGCGCGAGAAGTACGAGCCGATCGCCATCGTCGGAGTGGGACTGCGATTTCCCGGCGGGAACGAGTCGCCCGAACAATTCGACGAGTTCCTGAGGGACGGGCGGTCGGGAATCCGCCCGCTTCCCGAGGACCGCTGGGACGCATCCGCGTTCTCCCCTGCGAACCCCGAGGAGAAGGGCAAGATCCAGACGGCGGGCGGGGGGTTCCTCGACCGGATCGACCTGTTCGACGCGCCCTTCTTCAACATCTCGCCCAAGGAGGCGCAGTACATCGACCCCCAGCAGCGCCTCGTCCTGGAGACGGCCTGGCACGCGCTGGAGAACGCGAACATCGACCCCACCCCGCTCCGCCGCGGAAGCGGCGGGGTGTACATAGGGGCGAGCTCCATCGACTACGCGCTGGAGATCGACGCGCTGCCCTACGAGGACCTGGACGGCCACCTCGCGTCCGGCATCACGATGTTCCCGCTGTCCGGCCGTCTCTCCTACTTCCTCGGGTGGCGAGGCCCCAGCGTCAGTGTGGACACCGCGTGCTCCTCGTCCCTGAGCGCGCTGCACATGGCGGTCCAGGGATTGCGCCGGGGCGAGTGCGACATCGCCCTGTGCGGCGGGGTCAACGCCCTGCACCACCCCCGCATCATGGTGATGTTCTCGCACGGCCAGATGCTCGCCCCGGACGGACAGTGCAAGACCTTCGACGACGCGGCCGACGGCTACGTACGGGCCGAGGGATGCGGAATGGTGGTGCTCAAGCGGCTGTGCGACGCCGAGCGCGACGGTGACCAGGTGCTCGCCCTGGTCCGGGGCACCGCGATCGGGCAGGACGGCGACAGCGCTGGGCTGACCGTGCCCAACGGCCCCGCCCAGGAACTGGTGATCCGCAGAGCCCTGGAAGCGGCACGCCTCGAACCCCGCGACATTCAGTACGTGGAGGCACACGGCACCGGAACCCCGATCGGCGACCCCATCGAACTGGGCGCCATCAATGACGTCTTCAGCCGGTCCCACACCCCCGAACAGCCCCTGCTCGTCGGTTCGGCGAAGACCAACCTCGGACACATGGAACCCGCGTCCGGCATCGTGGGTGTGATCAAGACCGTGCTGCAACTGCGTTCCGCCACGGTGTACCCGCACCTGAACATGAACACCCCCTCCACCCGCATTCCCTGGGACACCTATCCGGTCCGGATTCCCACCGAGTGCACCCCGTGGCCCGGCGAGCCCCGCCGCGCGGTCGTGAACAGCTTCGGCTTCGCGGGCACCATCGCGGCCGTCGTCCTGGAACAGGCGCCCCCGACGCCCGCCGCACCGGAGAGGGCCGCGGCCGACAAGCCCGCGGTGATCTTCACGGTGTCCGGCAAGAGCGCCGCGGCACTGCGGGAACAACTGGTGCGATACCTCGATTTCCTGACGGACCGGCCGGACATCGACATCGCACGCCTCTGCCACACGGCCAACGTCGGCCGGGCGCACTTCTCCCATCGCTTCTCCGTCGTGGTCAGGGACCTGGACGGACTGAACAGTGTCTGCGTTTCCCACTCGGACAAGCGAGGTACGAAAATGCTCGATGCGCAAGAGGACGTCCTCGACTGGCCTTTCGCCCGTACTCCCTCCGGGTGCCCCGCGGAGGTTCTGGCCGATCTGCGGGAACGGCCTCCCACCGTGCCATCCGGATTCCGGCCGGCACGGTGGGATCCCAGCTCGCCTGGTTGGTGACCCGCTATCCCGATGTGCACCAGGCGCTCAAGGACCCGCGGCTGAGCGCCGACGAGCTCGCGCCGGGCGCCCCCGTACGACTCCAAGTCCCCCAGGAGGGCCGGCCCAGCTCCTTCCTCCGCATGGACGATCCGGAGCACAGTCGGCTGCGCGGCATGATCGTGCCGGAGTTCACCGCCCGCAGGGTGCGCGGCATGGAGCCGGCGATCCAGCGGCTCGTGGACGAACTGCTGGACGAACTCGGCGCGTTGCCCCGGCCCGCGGATCTGCACGACGTGTTCTCGATGCGGCTGCCGACGCTCGTCATCGCCCGACTGCTCGGCGTCCCGGACGAGGACTCGGAGTTCTTCACCGCCAAGACGCGAGGAGCGCTCTCCCAGGGTGACCCCGAGGCCTCGTACGCGGCGTTCCTCGACATGTCGCGGTACCTGGAGGACATGGTCGACCGCAGTGTTCGCGCGCCGGGTGACGATCTGATCGGCCGACTGGCCACCCGACAGGTCGCGGGGGAGATCACCCGGGACGAGATCGTGGGCATCGCGAGGCTGGTGCTCGTGGCCGGTCACGAGACCACCACCAACCAGATCGCCCTGAGCACCCTCAGCCTGCTCCAGGACCGGGAGCTGCGTGCCCGGGTCCTGGCCGACCCCGCCGGACTGATCCCGCGGTACATCGAGGAGTCGATGCGGTTCTGGTCGCTGTCCCAGGACGCCATCCTGCGCGTCGCGCTGGAGGACATGGACCTCGGTGGAGTCACCGTGCACAAGGGAGAGGCGGTGGTCATCTCCATACCGGCCGCCAATCACGACGAGTCGGTCTTCCCCGACGCGGGCCGCATCGACGTCCACCGGGACACGAGCCCCCACCTCCAGTGGGGTCTCGGCCCGCACTACTGCCTGGGAGCCCCGTTGGCCAGGCTGGAGATGGAGCTCGCGCTCACGTCGCTCTTCCGTCGTTTCCCCGGCCTGGAACTGGCCACCGACGACGCCAACAGTCTTTTTCGGAGGGAGACGGTCTTCCACGGGCTGACCTCGCTGCCGGTCAGCTGGTAAGGGCGTCCGACAGAAACACGCCGGGCTTCGCCACCGGATCGCAGGTGGTGAAGCCCGGCTGTCTTCGCGCGGAATGCTGGAATCAGTGCACCCGCTGTTCCACCGCGCCGGTCTCTTCACCCTCCTCCTGGCCCGTGCCCGCCGTGGCCGTAGCCGGCTTGGGCAGTGCCTGGACGAGCAGCGTGACGACGAGGGGGAACGCCACGATGACTGCGATGCTGAGGTAGAACGCCTTGGGGTAGCTATCCAGGACCGGCGGGTTTCCGAGCGTGCCGAAGAAGACCAGGCCGACGAGCGAGACACCGAGCGCCGCCCCGCCCTCCATCGCGGTGGACAGCACGCCGGAGGCCGAGGAGGCGTGCTTCGGGTCGACGCCCGCCATGGCCGCCGCGGGCAGCGGCGCCGCGACCAGGCCCATGCCGAAACCGGCCACCAGCAGTCCAGGTGCCACCCAGCCGGCCGTGCCGTCCGTGCCGAGCTGCGAGACGATCACGCCCACCGTTCCGTATCCGACGGCCACCAGCCCGGCGCCCAGGGCGATGACCTGGTTCCCGATGCGCGCGGCGATCCTCCCCGCGAGGAAGGACGAGCCGAAGAAGCCGGCACTCATCGTGGTGAAGAGCAGGCCGGACGCCAGGGGTGCCCAGCCGCGGCCTTCCTGCATGTAGATCGCGAACAGCAGGAAGAAGGACCCCATCGACATGAAGTACACGAAGTACGCGGTGATGCCGATGGTGAATCCCCGCGAACGGAACAGCTCCGGGTCGATCAGCGGCGCCCCGCCCCGCGCGGCCAGTCGTCGCTGGTAGGTGATGAAAAGGGCGACCAGCGGCACGGCCACGACCAGCGACAGCCACGCCCACAGCGGCCAGCCCTGCTCCCTGCCCTCCAGCAGCGGCAGCACCACCGCGGCGAGGCCCACCGTGGCCAGGGCGGCGCCCACCAGGTCCAGTTTGGCGCCGGCCCCGGTGCGGATGTCGGGCACGGTTCGCGGCGTCAGGGCCAGGATCACCAGACCGATCGGGATGTTGACCAGGAAGACGCTCCGCCAGCCGAGCCCGGCGACGTCGAGAGCGATCAGCACGCCGCCGATGAGCTGCCCGCACAGCCCGGACAGCCCCAGCATCAGCCCGTAGGCGCTGAAGGCACGGCCCCGCGCCTCACCGGTGTAGACGTGGCTCACGATGGCGAGCACCTGCGGGGCCAGCATCGCCGAGGAGAGACCCTGGACGATGCGGGCGACGATCAGGAACCAGATGTTCGGCGCGAGGCCGCAGGCCGCCGACGAGACGGTGAAGAGCGCGAGACCGATCAGGAACATCCGCCGGGGGCCGAAGATGTCGCCCATCCGTCCACCGGTGATGAGCCCCACGCACAGGGACGCGCCGTAACCCACCATGACGAGCTGCGTCTCGGGCGCGCTGGCGTGCAGGTCGCTCTGGATCGAGGGGATGGCCACATTGGCGATGAAGAAGTCCAGGAAGGCGATGAACCCGCCGATCAGAACGATGGCTACGGGTGCCCAGGACGGGCGATCGGCTGCGCGGCCGGCAGTCTGCGGACTGGTCATGACGTGGTTTTCCATCCTTCGTTGGGTGAACGGGACGAGGCTAGGCCCGGATCACTGACATCTATTGTCAGTGATCCGGGTACTCTTTTTCCGTGCGAGCGAGTCGGTTGGTGAGCGCCCTGTTGCTCTTGCAGACGCGCGGCCGGATGACCGCGCAGGAACTGGCGGACACCCTGGAGGTTTCGGTACGCACCGTCTACCGGGACATGGAGTCGCTCTGCGCCTCCGGCATCCCGCTGTACGGCGAATCCGGACCGGATGGCGGATACCAGCTGCTGGAGGGATACCGGACCCGGCTCACCGGGCTCACCGCGGACGAGGCCGGGGCCCTGTTCCTGACCGGACTGCCCGGCGCGGCTGCCGACCTCGGCCTCGGCGCCGTGGCGGCGGAGGCACGGTTGAAACTGTCCGCGGCACTGCCGCCCGAACTGCGCGAGCGTGCCGAACGGTCCCGGCAGCGGATATACGTCGACATCCCCGGCTGGTACCAGGGCTCCGAGGAGACCCCTCGGCTGGCCGAGGTGGCGAGCGCGGTGTGGGGACAACAGCGCGTGCGGATCCGGTACGAACGCTGGGCCACCCCGCACGAAGTGGTCAGGACCGTGGACCCCTACGGAGTGGTCCTCAAGGCCGGCCGCTGGTACCTGGTGGCCGGGTCCGCACGCGGTGTGCGGACCTACCGGGTGTCCCGGATCAACGAACTGGAGTCCCTGACCGAGACGTTCACCCGGCCTGCCGGATTCGACCTGGCGGCCCACTGGCACGAGTACCTGGCAACCTTCGACGCGCGCCGCTTCCTGGACGAGGCGGTGCTGCGTCTGTCGGCCGAGGCGTTCGAGGGCATCGGGCAGGTGCTCGAACCGGCGGCGGCCCGGGCTGCCACGGAGTCGGCGGCGGAACCCGACGCGGACGGCTGGACACAGGTGGTCGTCCCCGTCGAATCCGCCGAACGGGCGCTCCCCACGCTGCTGTCGCTGGGCGTGGGGGCGGAGGTGGTGGGGCCGCCGTCGCTGCGGGAGAAGATGCGGCGCACGCTGGCCGAGATGCTTGCCCGGTACGAGGACGGAGGCCAGGCGCAGGAGTGAGGAAAGCCTGCCCCGGCCCTCGCCGCCGGGAGTAGGCGGACCGTCCTCGTCGCCCTGGTGCCCGATCAGTGGTTCCGGCTCCCGGGAGTGAAGCGGACGGGCAGGTTCTGCAGTCCGCGCATGAAGCGGTGGCCAGGCCGGCCCACGAGGAACACGGGAGCTGACCTGCCGGTGACGGTATCTGGGACCTAAGCGTCGCCACCCGTCTTCTGTCGGCCCTCCCTAACTCTCGATCTGCCGACCGGACATCAGCCGTCATTCTCTTTCAGCGAAGCCGCTCCACTTGCTCAGACTTCATATCTGCAATGTGTTCCGCACCAGACATGAATGCCAGACGTGACGAAGTGCTGCTCGGTTCACTCCAGTCAGTTCCTCTCGTCCGTCTCAGCGTCGTCGGTTCGGGCTTAGGCGGCCCGTCGCGAAGCGAGACGATAGATTGTCTGGCGTGACGCTCGTTTGACGCTCCGAGTTCTCGTACGCCGGACAACGGGCGGACAGACTGCCTCTGACCTGGGATTTTTCGTGACCCGTCCAGGCCGACACCTTTCCGATGACGCATCATGTGGAGTGCGTGGCGATCCTCGAACCGGCCGCGAAGGGATCCTGACCTGCGGTTTTGTCTGTGCGCATTATGTGCGGTGTGGGCGTTACGGGCGATATCTTGACGCTGAAACGACGCTCGTGACGCTCATTTGACGCTCGTTCTGATGGGTCGTCAGCCGTCCTGTGGCACTGGTCAGACGCCCTGCCGCTACTTGAGTGTGGCAGGGTGTGGGGTCCTGTGACGCTGGGCGGTGCCGCTGATCCATGTGACCTCAGCTGGCGGTTCAAGGCGGCTGGTGGCCTCCCGTAGGCGCCACCGCTCGGCGAGGATGTGATCCGCGGTTGACCTGGGCACGGTGGCCGCCGACGCCGACGGGGCGCCTACTTCCGCTTCCGCGTCCGCTTTGACTTTCGCTCAACGATCACCGTCTGAGGTGCAACAGGCACTTCGGCATCCGACAACGGCTCAAATTGCCCTGGAGCGCTCCTGCGCATCGCCGCGACGTACGGCGGGAGCACGAAGGTCCGTTGATCTCGATCGATCGGAATCTCTCCAAGGTGTCCCGAGGCATCCCTGGCGCCGCGCGCGCCCCCTCTCCGGGCGAGCACGTCGAGCGTGCCGTGGACGCGATCGACCCAGTCGCTGCGATCCAGCCTAGGATGCCAGCGTTCCTCTCCTCGCTTGCGGTCCCACGGCGGGAAGCCGAAGGCATATGACCAGGGAAGGGCTTCCGACAGGTACCTCTGCACGTGATATCTGCCAGCGGCTTCATCGTCGCTGAGCTTCTTGACGTCGTGGGTGGAGATGATGGCGCAGCCATAGTGGCGAGGCTCGGCGTGCTTGCAGTCCTTGTACGAACTAAGCCCGGGGCAGGCATTCCACTGAGCTGGCGGGGCCCAGTACGTTCCGTCTTCGAAGGTGCCCTCGGGCCAGCCGTTGTAGAAGACATGAAACGCATAGCGGGCCTGATCGGGGTCGCAACCTTTGATCAACGTGTCGTACTGGAACGCATCTTCGCCGGCTCCGGGATGCTTCAGCATCCGGTAGGTATTGTCTTCGTAGGCGCGCTTGGCCTGGATGCGTAGGCAGACCCATCCTGCCTGGTCATCACCGATCCACCATTCCCAGTCGGCTCCGGAATCCCGCTCCTGCACTTGGTTGGTCTGGTAGGTCAGTAGCCCAGGGACTTGGCTCTGGAGGGTGAAGAGCAAGTTGTCTGTCACGGATGCCTCGTCGAACCTGCGCCCTGGAAGGCGCCCGAACTCGATGCGTCGCCAGGTCTCTATCGCTGCCGTGTCCATGGCCGTGCACAGGTCACGGAGACTCTCTATCGCCACGGCCGCACTCTCTCATAGCTGGGCGAACAGTGCGTGAGAGCACCGTTAGTTGACCCGCGCGCGGCCGGCCCTCACGTCTGACCGGTGCGTCGGTGCGGCCGAACAGGGGAGTGTCTGACGGCCACGGCGTTCGGGTGCGCCCTCTCCGCGGCCGATGGGGCGTGAAGTGGACTTTTTACTTGAGACGGGCACTGCCTGTTGAATGGCTCCGGGCCTGTCAGTGGCACCCTCTACATTTTGGTGTGCGGTCTAGAGCGGTCACTGGGCAGTCGCTCAGCAGGGGCTCCGCCGCATCTGTGCCAGGAAGGACAACGCAAGTGGTCGACCTAGAGAAGGACGTCTGGGCTGTTGCCGACACCCTGCGTGGTGTCTATGCCCGCAACAAGGCTGGTGACGTCATCTTGCCTATGACGATCCTCCGTCGCCTGGAGTGCGTCATGGCACCCCACCGAGATCAGGTTGCCGCGATCGTCGCTCAGGAGCCGAGCGAGGTGTTGCGAGTCAAGGCAATCAAGTCGGTCACCGGCGGTGTGAAGTTCTACAACACGACGAAGCACACCCTGGCCTCCGTGTACGACTCCGGTGACGACATGGCCGACAACCTGCTGGAGTATGTCCGAGGGTTCAGCAGCGACATTGACGTCTTCGCGAACTTTCACTTCCCCCAGCACATCGAGCGTATGAGGAAGGGAGGCATCCTCACAACTATCGTCCGCCAGTTCCGTGACCTCGACCTGTCACCCGAGGCCGTACCGAACTCCAAGATGGGTGAGCTGTTCGAGCATCTCATCTACATGGACTTCGAGTCATCGAACGCCGAATCAGGCGATCACTACACCCCCCGCGATGCGATCAACCTGCTGGTCGACCTGCTGTTTGCCGAGGACGACAACGCGCTGTCCCGCGAAGCCATCCGTAGCATCTACGACCCTACCGTCGGCACTGGCGGCATGCTCAGCGTGGCAGAAGAGCACCTGCACCGCATGAACCCGGACGCTGAGCTCCTCCTGTACGGGCAAGAACTGCGATCTGAGTCCTATGCCATGTGCCGCTCCGACATGCTTGCCAAGGGCCAGAATCCCCAGAACATCGCGCTGGGTAATACCTTGACCAGCGACATGTTCCCGGACGATAGGTTCAACTACATTCTCTCCAACCCGCCTTACGGTGTGGACTGGAAGAACATCGCCGAGACCGTAGAGAACGAGCACAAGAAGGGCTCCGTCGGCCGCTTTGCAGCGGGACTGCCATCCACCTCTGACGGCGCCCTGCTGTTCGTCCAGCACGCCATCGCGAAGATGAACCCCGCAGAGAGTCAGGACGGTGGCGCTCGCGCTGGCATCGTCCTGAACGGCTCCCCACTGTTCTCTGGCGGCGCAGGCAGCGGTCCCAGCAACATCCGGGGATGGCTGCTGGAGAGCGATTTGATCGAGGCCATCGTCGCGCTGCCGAGCGATATGTTCTACAACACGGGCATTCCCACCTACCTGTGGATCTTCGACAATGACAAGCGCCCGGATCGCGAAGGGAAGGTGCAGCTCATTGATGCCACGGCCCTCGGCGTAAAGATGCGGAAATCCCTGGGATCGAAGCGCGTTGAGATCGATGAGGGGGCCCGAAAGTGCGTACTGAAGCAATACGCTGAAATGGAGTCTTCGGACACATCCAAGGTCTTCGATAACCTCGACTTCGCTTTCTGGCAGATCACCGTTGAACGGCCTTGGCGCCTGAACTTCGAGACCACACCTGAGAGGGTCGCCCGCGTCGCCGAACACAAGACACTTGGCAATGTCGGCGGCCTGGTGGAGGGGCTGAACTCCTTCAACGGGGGGCAGTACCTCAATCGGGAAAATTTCCTCAGTGACCTAGGAAAGCATCTTGCTTCCCGCGCTATCACCCTCACCGCCGCGCAACGCAAGGCTCTGTGGCAGACCTTGGGCGAACGTGACAAGAATGCTGATATCTGCCGCGTTCAGTCAGGCAAGAATAAGGGTGATGCGGAGCCCGATCCCTACCTGCGGGAGACCGAGAACGTCCCCTTCGGGTGGGAGGGACATGCCAAACTCCATGACGCGAAGGACGCCACCATCGAGGCGTACTTTGACGCGAAGGTCCGCCCGCACCGCGAGGACGCCTGGCTCGACCACACCAAGACCAGGGTGGGTTACGAGATCCCATTCACCCGCCACTTCTACAAGTACGTACCCCCGCGCTCGCTAGCTGAAATCGACGCCGACCTCGAGGAGTCCTTGCAGGAGATCCTCGGGCTGCTGCACAAGGTGGAGGCCAAGAAATGAGCGCTCCACGCCCCTGGGGGGATACCCAGCTGCCGTGGACGATGGGTCAGGTCAAACACCTGGGGCGCGTCACTCTCGGCAAGATGCTTCAGAGCAAAGACACTGGCGACGACGTGCTTGCTCCGTACATGCGAGCGGCCAATGTCCAGCCGGACGGCGTCCTGGCGCTCGATGATGTCAAGGGAATGTGGTTCTCGTCCCGCGAGTTGGACGATCTCGACCTCCGACAGAGCGACGTCGTTGTTGTCGAGGGCGGGCAGGGCGGCTTCGGACGTGCGGCGTACATCAGCGGCGACCTCGACGGTTGGGGATTCCAGAACTCGATCAACCGGGTGCGTCCGGAGGCCGGCCACGATGGGCGATTCCTGGCCTACTATCTGATCGCCCTGCGCGCCACTGGATTTGTCCGTCGGTACTGCAACATCGTCTCTATGCCGCATCTGACTGCTGAGAAGCTGGCGGCCCTTCCCCTCCCGCTTGCCTCCGGTTCTGAGCAAACAGCCATCGCAGACCGGCTGGACCGTGAGACAACCGACATCGACGAGCTAATTGCCGCGCAGGAGCGGTTCGTTGGACGTCTACAGGAGCGCAAGCAAGCCGTCGTGGAGCATGCCCTTGCCACGGCTGAGTCAGCAGTGCCTGATACGCGGCTAAAGCACGTGGTGTGCTCGGTCCGACAAGGATGGAGCCCACAGTGCCTTCCATGGCCGGGCGACGGAGTCGAGACCTGGGCGGTTCTGAAGGCTGGAGCAGCTAACCACGGGGTCTTCCGCCCGGAAGAAAATAAGGAGCTCCCAGCGGAATTGGAGCCGCGTCCGTCCACCGTAGTGAGGTCGGGTGAGCTCGTGGTCTCCCGAGCCAACACTCGTGACCTCGTCGGCAGCGCAGCCGTCGTGACAGGGAACTACCCGCGGCTCATGCTGAGCGACAAGCTCTACGCTCTCAACCTCGACACATCCAAGGCGGTGCCGCGATACGTCGCCCTTCTCCTGGCCAGCCGCCGAGTAAGAGACCTGATCGAGATGGCCGCCAGCGGCGCGAGTGCCTCGATGCTGAACATCAGCAGGGACGAAATTCTGAACCTTCCGCTGAATGTACCCGTCCTCGTAGAGCAGAGCCGCATTCTGAAGTACCTGGACCAGGAAACAGCGGAGATCGACAGCCTGATCGCGAAGACGCAACGGCACGTTGAACTCGCCAAGGAACGGCGCATCGCGCTGATTACGGCGGCCGTGACGGGCCAGATTGACATCCTGAAGGGGGACTGATTCGTGGGGGACCTGACGTATGAAGAACAGTTCGAGCGGCAGATATGCGAGGATCTCGCGGCGCACGGCTGGGAGTACTCACCGAACGACGAGGGGTATGACGCGGCACGTGCCCTGTTCCCGCAGGACGTCTTCGGGTGGTTCGAAGACCTGGCTCCTCAGGAATGGGCGCGCGGCATTGGATCTGGTCCTCGGGCAGCTGCAGCGCAGGACGCCCTGCTTGACCTGATCGTTCAGCTTCGCGCAACGCCGCTCGACAACAAGGGTGGCGGCCCGGGAGGGACCCTGCAGTTACTGCGCTCGAGTGTGCCCGTGGGACTGCGCGATGAACTGAAGATGGTCCAGTGGCGCCCTGCGGACCCGACCAATGGCACCCGCGTCGCAGCCTACGACAAGGTGCGTCTGCGGATCATGAGGCAGGTGCACTATTCCCACCAGAAGCCCCACGACAGCATCGACCTGGTCGCATTCATCAACGGCATCCCGGTGGCCACGTTCGAGCTGAAGACCAAGTTCAAGCAGTCTATCGAGGCTGCCGTCAAGCAGTACGCGCAGGACCGGAACCCCAAGGGGGAACCCCTGCTGGCGTTTGGCGCCGGAGCCCTGGTGCACTTCGTGGTCACCGAGTCCGAAGTCCGGATGACCACCCGACTGGCCGGCGAGAACACCTACTTCCTCCCCTTCAACCAGGGAAAGGACGGTGGTGCAGGCAATCCAGTCAACGAAGACGGACCGGCCACCGCGTACCTGTGGGAGCGGGTCATGGCCCGCGACGCTTGGCTCGACATCTTCGGGTCCATGCTGTTCGTGGACGTGAAGACCAGCACGAACCTGATCACGCGTGAGCGTAAGACGGCGACCAACGTCATCTTCCCACGTTTCCACCAGTGGCAGGCCGTCTCGCGCATGGTCGAGCAGGCGGAGGCTGAGAGCGCAGGTGGGCGGTTCCTGATCCAGCACTCCGCGGGGTCGGGCAAGACCAATACGATTGGCTGGACCGCGCACCATCTCTCGAATCTGCATGATCAAGCAGGGCGCAAGATCTTCGACACGGTGGTGGTGATCACCGACCGGACGGTGCTGGACGATCAGATGCAGCGAGCGGTCCTGCAGATCGAGGGCAAGCGGGATTACGTCTATAACGTCGACAGGCGAGCTCGCACCGATGCAGGTTCCAAGTCGCGTGCGCTGCTTAAGGCGCTGCAGGACCGGCGCCGCATCGTGGTGGTGACCATCCAGACCTTCCCGGCCGTGCTGAGGCTGCTGTCCGAAGACGACTCGCTGGCTGGACATCGCTTTGCGGTCATCGCGGACGAGGCGCACTCCTCGCAGGCCGGAGCCACGGCGAAGAAGGTGCGCCAGGTGTTGCGCGCTGGCGGTCAAGAAGTCGACGAGGGCGCGGACGTCGATGCCGAGGACACGATCAACGCCTTCGCAGACGTTCCGACGCCGAACGTGTCGTTCTTTGCGTTCACCGCCACCCCGAAGTCGAAGACCGTCGAGCTGTTCGGGCGCCGTGAGACCGCCGACGCCAAGCCGTCTGCGTTCGACGTGTACTCGATGAAGCAGGCCATCCAAGAGGGCTTCATCCTGGACGTTTTGCCTCGCTTCCAGTACTACGGCACCGTCTATCAGATCGCCGAGGTGATCAAGAAGAATGGTGTCAACATCTCCGTAGATGACGAGGACCATCTGGTCGAGAAAACTGCTGCGGCCAAGGCCCTCAAGCGGTTCGTGCGTCTGCATCCGACGAACATCTCCCAGAAGGTGGAGATCATCGTCGAGCACTTCCGTGCCAATGTGGCCGGCATGCTTGGTGGTCATGCGAAGGCCATGATTGTCACCTCGGAGCGTAAGCACGCGCTGCGCTACAAGGTGCTGATCGACAAGTACATAAAATCCAAGGGCTACGACCTGGGCACCTTGGTCGCCTTCTCTGGCACCCTGGACGATCCGGACTTCGGCATCCATGACGAGGTCTCCGAGGCCAAGATGAATCCGGGTGCCGGCCCGGATCTGGCCGCGGCGTTCGCCGAGCCGAATTACCGGGTAATGATAGCGGCAGACAAATTCCAGACAGGGTTCGATCAGCCACTGCTCTGCGCGATGTACGTCGACAAGCGACTAGAGGACATCCAGGCGGTCCAGACCCTTTCTCGTCTCAATCGCACCTTCCGGATGGATAGCCTGGTCAAGGATCGGGTTTTCATTTTGGACTTCGTGAACGAGCCCAAGGATATCCAGGCGGCCTTTGCGAAATGGTACGAAGAGGCTGAAATTGAGACTGAGACCGACCCCAATCAACTGCACGTATTGGCAATGGGGCTGCGCACCTTCGGCGTCTTTGATATCCAAGACGTTGTCCAGTTCGTCCAAGGCGTTCACGACGGCGACCGCAACATGATCACTGCGGCGATGGGTCGGGCCCAGGACGAGTTTGCCCGCAAGTGGCAGCGGGCCGTCGAAGATGAGAACGCTCAGGACGTGGAACGTCTGGAGCAGTTCCGGAAGAACGTCTCCTCGTTCGTGCGGCTGTACGACTTCCTGTCGCAAGTCTACGATTACTCGGGCTCCCCCCTGGAAGACCTGTCCTCTTTCTGCCGTGAACTCGCACAGTGGATCAAAGCCGAGCGCACGCACGACGAGATCGACATCTCAAGCGCCCGGTTGGTCGCCATCGAACAGAAGGATAAGGGCGTCACCAACGCCTCGGTCACACAGAAGGGAGATAAGCTGACCGGACCTACCGCAGTGGGAACGGCCACGGTGAAGGACCCGAAAATGGTCCCGCTACTGGAGGTCATCGACACCCTTAACACCTTGTTCGATGACCTTTCGGAGTCGGCCATCGCGGGACTGATGGCGCTCGTCATCCAGGCGGCGAAGTCGGACGAGATGCTGAAGTCGCGGGCGCTGGAGAACAGCCTGGAAAACTTCCTGAAGTCCGAAAAGGTCCGCGACCGGATCCTGGACACCTTGCTTGCCGCCCCCGGCGAGCTGGGCAAGGCAGTAGCGGAGGTCGTCGGCGACGGCAGGGGTTTGAACAGCATCATCGCTGGCGCCTTCCATGGCGTCCGCTTGGACGCCGAGCAGGAGGACTCTGCAGAAGGCGATACGCCGCGACAGTGACAGGCGCTTGTACTGCTCCGGTATCTGCAGCCACCGGGCGCGACGAATGGGCCAGAGTCGGACTGCGAGTGTCATCGACCGTGGTAGGTGCGCTGAACGATGCAAGGAGCTGACGTATGTCCCGACGCCTGCCGTACGGTTGGTGGGCTTCGGGCCGTACATCATGTCGGGAGGCGGCTGGGATGCTAGCGGCGCTTCGCACGTCTGCCGTCAGGGAAGGCGAGTCAACGGGCAGCGTTGTCCTTGTCCTTGGTCGCGGCGAAGGTAGTCAGCCTGCCCAGTGACCTGCTCCTTCTGGTGACCCCGGCCCGGGCTTGCCTTGGACGCGGCTAGAAGTCGCGGTGCGCGTGAACAGGTTCGAGGGCAGCGTCTCTCCGGCCGCGTGAGTGGCCCCGCGTACACCAAGCCGCGACCAGCACTGTCCGAATCCCGCCCTACTGCCATGCGGTGGAGGCGGGTTAACTCAGACGTTCGCCCAGAGGTTGGAGAATTGAGAGGAGAGCTCGATGGCAGACGGGGCATCCACACAGGTGGCGGGGACCAGCCCCGCGCTTCTGATCGCGGTGGAGGAGCTGGCGACTGCGCACGACCGCAGCGAGTCCGAGCGGTCCGACATCACCAGTTCGCAGAACAGCGCGGGAGATGACGGCGACAACCGCGACCTGAACCTCCCAAAGGAGTAGGGGGAACCCATGGAGCACCGGCTCGTCAGCCACATCGAGAAGGCTCTCGGCTGGGACGGGCCGGGTTCCGTGGGATCCGCGTTCGCGCGCGGCCGTCTCACGGACCCGGAACTGCCCACACGGCTGTTGACCCCGCTCAGACTGCTGGACCTGATCAAGCGCCGCCATCTGGCCAATCCGCAGCTGCGCTGTTATGCCGAGGGCGAGGAAGTGCACCCGTCCACGTTCCTGTCCACCAACGTCAACCGGCGCAGGCAGGCCGTGCGCCAAGCGGACATGGCGGCCCTCGGACGAATCCTCAATGACGGTGGCACCGTGGTCTTGGATCACGTGGACTTCTTCGACCCGACGCTGGAAGTCGCCTGCCGGGCCCTGGGCTGGTGGTCCGGCGAACTCACCTCTGCCAACGCCTACCTCGCGGTGGGTGACACCGACGGATTCCATCTGCACTGGGACGACCACGAGGTCATCGCCGTGCAGCTTTCTGGCGAGAAGTCGTGGGAAGTACGCGGTCCCTCGCGGCCGGCGCCGATGTACCGCGACGCGGAACGCAACCGCACGCCCTCCGAGGAAGTGCTGTGGAAGGGCACGATGCGGGCCGGGGACGTCATGCACATCCCACGAGGCTTCTGGCACACCGCGACCCGTCTCGGCTCGGGGAGTGGTGGACACTCCCTGCACGTGACGTTCGGGTTCACCAAACGGACCGGTGTCACCTGGGCCAACTTCCTCTCTGACGCCGCCCGCGCCGACGACGCGTTCCGTCACGACTTGGAGGGCGTGCAGGGCACAGCACACCAGGTGCTGACGGACAAGCTCAGTGCCCTGGCCGCCACCCACAGCCCGGAGCGGTACCTGGACGAATTGCGGTCCAGCACCCCGCCCGCACGCCACATGCCGCACGTGGTCGCCTTCGGACGGCCGGACGGAGTCGTGGCCGTCACCGAGTTCGAGCCCTCCATCGTCCGCTCCGGTGACACGGTCCAAGTGTGCGGTGGCGGTAAGCGGCTGACCTTCCACGAGCGCGCAGAACCGAGCCTGCGAGAGCTCCTGTCAGGTCACCCGGTCTGCCTCGAGGGTGCCCCCGACGACATCATCGCTTTGGCCAACTTGTTGATCACGGAGGGGCTGTGCGAACCGCTGACGGAACTATCGTCCTCGGGCTACACCGGTCTGGTCACGCCCGTGACCTACTCGAAGCAGCCGCCGACCTCGATGTAACACGCCTCGACACCGCGTCCAACTACCTGCGTCATCGCTCCCACGAGGTCCTGAGGACGACGGCAGGCGATCTTCTGCAAAAATTCTCGGTCTCCACCAAGGTCGGGTATTTCCCCGAGGGGCACAGCCTAGCTCCCGCCCGGCTCCGCGTAGCCGTCGAGCAAGCCATCAAGGATCTCGGGCGGGAGCCTGATCTGGTATTTCTCCACAACCCAGAGCACTCGGCACCCGACGCCGAGACGCTGGAACAGGCGTGCACGGTCCTGGCCGATGCAGCGCAGGCGGGGCTCTGCCGTTCCTGGGGCGTCTCGACGTGGGACCCGCGCTCGCTCATGGACTTCGACGTGCCAAGCCCTGATGTCCTTATGGTCCGAGCGGGGTTGCTGGTCGGGATCGACGTCCTCGAAGCGGCCGAGGCCCTGGCGATGCGGTGGCGCCCGTCGCAGGTATGGGGCATGAGCCCCTTCGGCGGAAGTACGGCCGAGGTGGTGTGGGAGCGCTTCGATCCGAGGATCTTCCTGCGAGGCTCCCCGTCCGCCACGAAGATCCAGGCTGCCTTCCGTTCCTCGTATGGCCTCCCTCGGGTCGACGCAGTCGCGGTCGGCACAGACGACGTCGACCATGTGCGTGAGCTGACCGAGGCCCTGATGTACGAGGTCGATGAGAACGTGGTCCGGGAGTACAGGCAGCTCCTCAAAGCCCGTCAGCGCGCCTGAAGTTCCTGCAGCAGCTGCTCCGCCATCTTCCTCGCGGGGACCAGGCGGGGGTCCTCGGGATCGGCGTAAGGGCCGAGGATCTTCGCAGCGACGAACAGCGTCATCAGCATGCCGTCCCGGCTCTCCAGATCTTCACGCCGCTCGCTGCGGACGCGGTCTGCCAGAGCTGGGACGGCTAGGGAGGCTCCCCACAGACTTGCCGCGTCCAGGCCGCGGGGGGCCATGCCCCAGTCCTCCCAGTCGAACACACAGAACACCGGCGCCGTGATATTCGCCCAGTTGAAATCCGCATGGGCCGGCCGCCATTCGGCTACGGCCGCATCGACACCGGGAAAGACACTGTGGATCGTTCCCCTGACGAGGTCCTGAGTGAGGGTCTCGGTATCCGGTGTCGCGATACGGTTTGTGTGCTGCGCGGCCAGGGCATCCAGCGAGGCGCTCAGCGCATTCCACCACTCCTCGGGCAGCTGTGGATCCTCCGCCACTACGGAGCTGCTTACTGGCACCGCCGGCAGCATCTCCGTCTCGTCCGCTCGCCACATCACCGGCTCCGTGTCGTCGCGCCACGCGACGCCTGTGAGCCAGGCCGGTTTCGCGATCCCGCGAAGGGCCTCGGCGGACGCGGTGCCATCCCCTCCCTGGACCCCGATCCGATCGAGTCCGCGCCGCTCGATCCGCACCCACGTATTGCGGTCCGTACGCGCCCCCAGAGACCGGCGCTTGCGCACTACAGCCTCCCGGCTAAGGCGTACCCCAAGCGACCGTTCGACACGGTCCAGCACGGCTTCCACAGGCTCCTTGCGCAGGTCCACTGAACGCAGTGTCATGCGCCCGAACGTACCAAGTCCGAGCCACATCGCGAGGGAGATTCGGTGCGAGGCGTACAGGTGCAGCTGACGAGAGATAGATCCACTAGGTCACCACGGCACGGGCGACCTGGAGGTGCAGCTACGTACCCCGCGGGACGTGGAGCGTGCCGAGGATCTGTTCCGTG
This sequence comes from Streptomyces sp. DvalAA-43, assembly GCF_900091725.1. GTDB lineage: Bacteria > Actinomycetota > Actinomycetes > Streptomycetales > Streptomycetaceae > Streptomyces > Streptomyces pulveraceus. The sequence goes on from NZ_FMBW01000012.1 coordinate 123,023, forward strand.
CGAGCTACGCAGCGGCTTGAACGTTGGCGGGCATCTGGCCGTGAGCGTTTCGCACTCAGTCTGGGGTCGTCCGGGTGATGCCTTTCGACGTCGCGGGCACCTCGTGGCGGTGGACTATCAATGATGCGCAAGATCGCCGGTTTAGCTAACCGGCGATCGTCCGCTATGTTCCCGCTTCCCCCGGAGGCGCCCAGGTGCCGATCACGTATGGTCCTCCCCGGTCGCCCCTGCGCGCCTTCGTGGCGCGCATGGGCGGGCCGTCGGGGGCCCCGCCGTCGTATTCACCGCTGCTGCATCGATCTCCGGGGCTTGGGACGAGAGGGATGTCGGTTGATACGGCTCAGGGGCCTTCGGGTGCGCCTTCTTCTGCCTTCAGTTGATGTACTCCTCCATGAGCTTGGCGAGGTGCAGGAGCAGCGGCATGCGGGTTGCGGTCTCCGTGTGGAGGTGGCACCTACGCAGGTTGTTCACGTACGCGGCCAAGTCGAAGGCGTGGTCACGTGGTTGCTTAAAGGAGACGTGGATCTCAAGGGACGTGGGGTTGGCTCCGTGGCGGGTGGCATTCTGCTCGTCTGCCGAATACTTGGAAACGGACTTTGGCAGCTGATGCGTATCCGGCCTTGGGTTGATCGCGAGGAAGGCGTGGTCGTTCCAGGGGACGACGCCGGAGTACCTGCCCCACTCCTCGTATGGCAGCTCGGCTGCACCGGGTGCCGGCTCGGAGTGCGCCTCTTCGCCGATGGCTACGTCGGGTGAGTCGTCGGCGGTGGCGGGGTCCTCGGCCTCGTCGTTGAGGTTGGCACCGAATGCCAGCGGGATCTCGTAGGACTCCTCGTTGACACGAATGATGCGCAGCCCGGGCAGGTCCTCAGGGCGGCGGCCTTCGGCGCGGTTGGGGTGGGCGCAGTCTTCGCCAGGGAGCCGGAGCGAGTCCGGCGTGATGTGGGGATTCTGCAGCCAGGACCACACATCCTTGTTGCGCAGGGTCTGCGCTCGGGCGAGGAAGAGTCGCTCTGTGTGGGAGTCGATGGCGAGTGCTTGGGTGATGAAGTCGTTCAGCTGGGCCTTGTCGCGTCGCCGCATTCGCCCTCGCCCGGAGGTCAGGGCTCGGGGCAGGTGTTCGATGGGGATGGGCGCTTCGTACGGATGACCTGGAGGCGCCACGAGTTGGGCTGTCGTGTTGCCGTCGGTGTCCATGCGCAGGACGAAGGGGACGATCCATGGCCCGGCCTGGGCGACGTGCACGGTGGCCAGTTCGAAGCGGCCCTTGACGCTGCGGGGTGCGGGCAGGCGGGGCAGATGCCCGAGCGAGCGCAGGAGGTCCTTCACCGAGGAAGCGGCACGTTGCACGTCCTCGCAGCGGATGTCGCTGTCCTCGAAGGGCTTCAGCCCGGCCTTCTTGGCGTCGAGCTTGGGAGCCGCTGTGACCGGGTGCAGGCATTGCACGTGCCGGTTCAGCTTCGGCAGGGTGTCTTTCAGGAACCGCTTGGGGTCGTCCTCTCCGGCCATGGCGAAGTTAACTGGTTTGTCGATCTCCACAAGGCAGCCGATCATGTGGTCGGCTTCTGGGAATTCCTTGTGCAGTGCTTCGACTCGCTGCTCCCGTTCCTGCTTTCGGTGAGCCTTGCGGGCGTCTGGTTCCGCGTGTGACGGTGGCTTGGGGAGACCGGAGACGAGGGTCCCGGGGTTGCGTAGGACCAGTGTGATCTTGGTGGGTCCGGCGTAGTCGTGAATGTCGGGTTCTGCGCTGCGTTCACCGAGGTGCTGGTAGTTGAGCAGCTTGGTGAGGGCCAGATGGACTGCTTGGTAGGTCTTCGGTGCGCAGTGCCAGAGCTCGAAGTGGTAGTGGGCGTCCTCGCGTGCTGGGGAGAGTCGAGGGGGCCGGCGTTGGGGTGTCTTGTCCAGGGCAGGGAGCGGGTCGAAGTTGAGCTTTGCGAGCGGTTCCTTCAAGTTCTCGAAGAGGGTGAGATGGTCGATGGGCTGCAGGCCGCTTTCCGCCGGGTGGCCGTGCGTGCTGAATACCGGTTGGGCATCAGCGAGATCGGTCCGGGTGAGGTAGGTGTACCCGGTGGCGTGCAGCAGCAGCGCAGTAGGTTCCTTGTCCTCCTCGGCGCTGCGGTTGACGCCGGCAGCGCGGCGGGGCTCTGTTCGGACGTCCTCGGGGTTGGGGTAGCGGTTGCTAGAGGGGAGGGAGGGCAGGATGCGCGCGATGCCAGGCTGCCACTGCCACCGCATGTCCTGCTTCTTGCCGCTGACGGTGACCGGTGCGCGGAGCAGCATGGGGCGCTCGACGTCACGCAGTGCGCCCTTGGCCAGGTAAAGCAGGACGGTGGCCGTGGCAGGGCTGTCGCCCCGGCGTGGGATGTACGCAGGCTGGGCCCCACCGAAGCGGACGATGTGGGGAACGGCCCGGAGGATGAGTCGCTGGTCGTGGGGCATGGAGACTACCCGCAGTGCGGTCCGGTGGGTCCAAAGGCCGTAGGCCCCGTCATCGTCGAGCTCTCGGGGTGGCCAGCTGTAGATGCTGCGCTCACCGCGGTCGGTCAGTTGGCCAAGAACCGAGAAGCCTTCCGCGGTATGACCCGGCAGGGACAGCTTGTCGTCCACCCAGCAACCGGCAATGTAGGTGGCAAGCAGCGAGAACGTGCTGCTGTGCGGGGTCGCTGTTCCGTTTGCGGCCTTTCCGTGGGCCAGGAGGTCGACCTCTGCCTGCGCCCATTCCAGTGGCAGGGCGCGTTTCACGATGGTGGGCCAGTCGACATCGCCCTGGTGGGGCGCGACGTGCGTAGTGATCCAGAATTCGAGGGCCAACTGCAGGGGAAGCTCATTCTGGGGTGTTCGCATTGCGTGGAGCCAAGGGCCATCTCCCAGCCGGCCTTCGACCGCGAGGACAGCGGGTTCCACCTGCTCGATCAGCTCGCGCAGGGCATAGGTAGGCAGATACTGGGAGCGTGCTTTTGGGTTGCTGTTCCAGGCGCGTTCAAGCCGTGCCAGGAGCGACGGTGGGAATTTCGCCGTGTGTACGGTGATGGGCAGTGTGGCTCCGCGGCGTGCCATGAAGCCGGGCGTGATGATGTGGTCGTAGCGAGGCGGCGGCTTCTTCTTGCCGGAATCCACTGCTGCGCTGTCGGTTTCGGTCATGTCTGTTATCCCCAGTCGATGGTGTCGAGAAGGTGCCCCAGCAGACTCCACGTGGCGGTGTAGATCTCATGGTTGAGGCGCACGTGGGAGTCGGCTGCCGGCCCTGGATCGGCGAGCATGCGGCGTGTGAGTTCTCGGCAGGCGATCAGCACGCTGGTTCGCTCGGTGTCCGGGGCGGTGTCGCGAGGGTCTGCCGCGCGTGGGGCGAACGCCGCGTCAAGGAGGTAGACCTGGACGGGCACATTGCCGCGCAGCCCCCGACCGGTTGTCTGGTAGAGCGAAGCTGACTGGTCTGAGATGAAGGCGTGGCGCAGGTAGTCGTCTTTCATCGCCCGGAAGTTGAGAGGGCGGCCCATCATCGTCCCCCAGGTGGCACGAGCGCCGTACGCCAGTTTCCTCATCTCGCCCGCCGCGTCGGTGCCGGGGGTGTCGCACAGAACCGGCTTCAGAAGGCGCTGTATGGCCTGGGCGTTGAGAATGGCGAGAGGGAAGGAGAGGTCGGTGGGCGGGGGGTGGAGGCGTGCCAGGTAGAAGATGGCCTGGATTGCGGCGACCCCGTGGTCGTTGAGCATGTTGTGGCCGCGGCCAGCAGAGCCCTCGGCAGCCGCCATGACCTGGGCATCGGTCTTTGGGAAGGCAGAGATGCGGCGATGGTTGAGTCCGTAGAGCCCGGGCGCCCGGCGGTCGGGTACGACGTGCACCGCACGCACGGCTGTCCGGGTGTTCATGTAGTGGGCGCTGGTGGCTGCGTCCTCGGTGCTGAGCACCACGAACAGAGCCCTTCTGCGCTCAGGTTCGCATCCTTGGAGTACCTGTTCCAGGAGAGACAGGGGCGCCCCGGGGTCGGGGGTGCAGACCGCGTCCGTCATCGCCCTCACGGCGGCTTGGCGGGCGCTGCGGCCACCGGCTCCTGAGACGTAGATGCCGCGTTCGTGCCCAGGGCGCCGCCGCGGCCGGGTGTAGAACCTGCTTTCCCGGATGGCAGCGGCACAGTCGGGAGGCTCGTGCAGAATCAGTGTGGGGAGAACGTCGATGTGGTAGCGGGCAGAGAGCGGGTTGTAGCTGGTCGCCGAGGACAGCAGCACGTGCGGGCCCTCGACTCCCTCACAGGCAAGCATGTCGTGCAGGTGATAGAGCAGCCACCGTCCGACCCCGCGAAGCCACAACAAGTCCAGCGAACCTCTGCCCTCCTTTGGGCTGGGGGTCCACTGGAGGGCCATCATGTTGCCCATCGGCTGTTCGGGCACAACCGCGAGCAGTTCTGGCCTCGGCTGGTGGGCGAGCAGATTGTTCGTGTCCTCCACGGCCATAAGCGCGCGGAGCGATTCCTGCATGTGGGAAAGCTCGAACACGGTGGTTGTGACGCGGGCACTCCAACAGCCCGCGATGAGGACTCGCGCGAGCTCGGCCAAGCGATCGTCGGGGTGGGGCATGTCCTCGGGGATGTGGTGCGTGAGCCAGTCCTGGGCTACTTCCTCGGCGCTCTTCTCGGTGTCGTACCCAGAGGTCATCGTGTCGACCAGCGACTTCAGGCTGGCGGGAGGGGAACCGAAGGGGTCTTCGACAAGACGGGCGAAGTGAGTATGGAAGTACTCCTCGGCTCGCTCCCACAGGTGCGACTGCTGCTGCTCTTCGACTCGGCTGGTGATGCCGTGCAAGGCCCGCGCCAGCCGCATGAGCAGGGTGTGCCCGCTGAACGGCCCGTCAGCCGTCACCTCCTCCAAGAGCTCGCCGCCCGCGTCCCGGGCCTCCTCGTGCCCCTCGGCCGACGGCCTCATGAGCAGCGGCAGCAACCCGGCCAGAGCCTCGGCGTGATAGGTCGCGTACTGCTGGTATCGCCGCCCCTGCCGGTCCGCCATCGGCCGGTACCACGTGCGCGCCAGCCCCTCATGCCAGGCCAGCGCAATGCGGCTGCTCCAGCCGTCGGGACTAGTCAGTGGTTCGTGGTGCATGAACGCCTTGTCGAACTGCGTCATCACCTGGTCGGCCTCGTCGGCCACGAGGAGGTCGAGTTCGTGCTGGGCAGGAATCACCCACTGCGTCTTGTAGGAGGCGGGCTCCGCCCTGCTGGCGAGGAGGGCGGCTGGCGTCGCTACCCAGACCTGTGCCGTAGGGATTCGGCGTACGGCTGCCTGTGCCGGGCACACCGCGAGAAGCGGACAGTCGACAATCGGTGCTCGTTTGCCCGAGGTGTCGACACGTAGCTTGTTCCGGCAGGGGCGCTCATCCATGGAGAGCGGTGTGGCAACGGGACCGGAGGGTTCGAGAAGACTGTCCAGCAGGCAGATGTCTGTAGTGAAGGCAGCGACCTCGTCGTTGCCGTCCGGAAGGGGCGGCGCCTGGCCGTTGTCCGGTGCGTAGAGAAGGTCGTCCCAGTAGCGTTCCACGTGCGCGGGACGGTTCCTGTGGCCGATCAACGGAACGGCGTCGATGCCCAGACTCCGGAAGAAACGGACCTTCTCCAGTGCGTTCCCGACGGAGGAGACCAGGTACCCGACCCTGAGCCCGCGGTCGGTACAGATTTTGACCAGAACGTCGTTAAAGGTGGTCTTCCCTGAGTTCATCAGGCCCACGACGTGAGCCAGTCCGTCGATCGTGAAGATGTCGAGGCCGTCCGTCAGGCATCCGGCCTTGCTGTCCGTGCGAGAAAAGACCATCCTCCCTACACGGCCGGTAAAATTCTCCGTACGGTATCGCTCACTTGTACTGAGCCGCTGATCCATCTCCTTGGCCGCTTGGCGGAAGTCGTCCTCCGTAAGCTGCGGGAAGGGACGCCTGGTTCTGCGCGTCTTAGGTTCCAGACGCCGCTCGGGTGCAGCCTCCTCCAGCCAGTCAGGAATCCGGAACCGGAGGATGCTGCCGTCCGATCGCTTGAGCCGTACCCGCATCCCCGGCGAAGCGGGATCATGACCTGCCTCCACCTTGTAGGACACGGGTACCGACATCGCATCCCTATACGCCTGCTCCCGCTCCGGCAGCGTGGAACTTCCCCGGCGACGAAGAACGCTGCCGTGGACCACGCGCGGCCCGGCACCCTCGTCAAGCTCGAACAACCGCAGGTGGGGAGGCACCTTGCAGTAGTCGTTGAGACGCAGCCGCCACTGGCCGCCCCGCGCCGTAGGCCCCATGCGGCGACGCACGTTTCGCACGACCGTCTCGGTGCCAGCCCCCGGCAGGGCGTACCCGTCGAGCAACTTGCGCATCAGGGTGGCCGGCTGGCCGGGCGCGTACTCGGACAGGAAAAACAGCCCGAGCTCGACTCGGAAGAACTCACGGACCGACAAGAAGAGCTTGATACTCTCGGCCACGCCTGATGACGACGCCTTCTTTTCCAGCGCTTCGAACCAGCCTTCAACGTCCCGGCTCATCGACATCGCCGCCCGCCATGCGCCAGGACGGCGGCGACGAACGCAGTCTCACTCATGACCTCAATTCCCTGCACGCGCCCTTGCAGCGAAGTGGTGAGGTCATCCACGTAGTCGGGTTGTTCAAAGCGGTGCTGTGCGATTACGAGGATCCGCCGCTTCGAGGCAGCACGTGGGTTCCAGCGAAAAGAGCGCCCGAGAAGTGTGGCGCTGGCGTGATCCTTCACGTCGGCGGCCCACCACTCACCGACTCCCATTTTTCCGGTACCTTCGAAGTCGATGGCCACGTCCACCGCATCCATGCCCCACCAAGGGCGCATACGCTGTCCGAATTCCGGCTCCAGGGCAGCAAACATCCGTTGCTCCGCCAGCCCGGGATCGTGGAAGAAGCGCCGAACAGCCCTGTTCTGCACAAAGTATTCGGACATGGTCTCCACAGTTCGGGCAACCGGACTACCCGTGCAGCCCGGCGTTCCGCAGTCACACTGACCGGAGACCGGGTTCTCGCAGCCGTCGCAGAAGCTGAGTACGACGCCGCTGCTGGCCGGCTGAGCCCGGTAGCACTGGCCGAACCAGTGCTTCACCCACGGCTGCCCGTTGGGGTCCGTCGCAGGGAACGCCCGTAGTAGACCCAGAAGGTCGATGTCGGAGGCAACCGCGTGCTTCGTCAGGAAGCCCCGGAGCTGTACGTAGTTGTCCTGGACCTCCTGTTCGGTTTCCCCGTTTCGGTCGGCCACGGCGATCATCAGCTCGTAGCACCGATTCTCGACCAGTTCCGCTTCAGGGTCCTTGGACAGCAGGAGCCGCGCGGCTTGTTCGGCAAACGCCGACGGTTGACCGTCTTCGATCAGAAGTAGATCAGAATCGCTCTGAGCGACCCACAGCGCAAGGGGCCATTGCCCGAGAGGTACGCGGCACCAGCGGAAAACATCCGCATGCGAGGTCACCTCGCGGCAGCCGTCCTCCAACGCCCGCCAAAGCAGGCGCGTTACACCGGCCTTCCACGCCGGAGGAAAGCCCGTGGGGTCTCCGGAAGGCTGAGCGGAGCTCCACAGCGCCTTCTGCTGGTTTGCCTGGATCCCCGCCAGACCCGCTGCCAGCAGTTCGAGCGTCATGTAGTCGTCGGCCAGGTCAGGAGACACTTGCATCAGACGTGACAGCCGCGCCGGATCCCCCGGCAGTGTTGCGTGGGCGGCCAAGAGAACCCCTCAATGATCACCAAATGCCACTGAAACATAGCAGAGAGTAGCTGATGGTGAGGTCGGGCTGCATGTACCGCGCATGGTCCCGTGCTTCTTTCTGGCAACGCGGTCTGGCTCCAGTCCCGATACCTGCTGGGACACCCTCTCTCAGCGGGCCCTGGAGGCGGAACGGGCCCAGACTTCAAGATCGCGGCCGTACGGGCAGCCGCATGGGCCGCTCCCCGCCATGTCTCACAACTCATAGCGGTGGCCTACGAGACTCGACAGGCACGTGCATGTCCAGGACGATGCGTGGGCGAAGACGGCCGCGCTGTACTGGCATGGGCGCTGTGAGTTGCAGACCGCCCGGTAGGACTCCAGCGGCGGACGCTCACCCTGTGCGCGATGTGGGCTCAGCCCAGCCCGTGTACCAGACGGGCGGTGTCGTGGACTTCGTAGGCGCGTCTTTCCAAGCTGGTCGCGTACTGCTGCGCCTCGTCACTGCCTTGGGACAGCAGTAGGCCGGATATGCCGAGCAGGCGTGCGCTGCCCAGGCAGGCCACGTCCAGAGCGAGAGAGAGCATCTCAGGGGAGATCTCGTGGGCGGACAGAACGCCCTCGATAGCGGGTCATGTGGACGACGCCTACGGGAGTGCTGTGCGTGACTTGGCTGAGGAGCGAGTAGGTCACGGGAAGCCAGCCCGGCTCGGGATAGGGCGTCCCCATCAGCAGGAGCATCTTGTCGATCGACGGCAGAGGCTGACGACCCTTGATGATCGTCTCCGGACCCTCGACGACGTTATCGGGTGTCTTCAGCAACCTGGTGGCTGCGGCGAGGGCAACACCGTTGCTGGCGAACGCAGCGATCGCGTTCTGCTTTTTCCGGAATTCGTCGAAGTACTGAGTGGACCGCCGCACGAACGCTTCCTCGTCGTGCAGGTCCTGAGTCAGCCAGGTGAAACGAGCCGCTTCCTCCAGAAGCATCCACGCGGCAAACACTGTTGTGACTGTTGAATGATCGTCGAAGGTGTTCATCACGGTGGAGAACGTGGAATGGGCGCTTAGAAGGCGCCTGCTTTACCCAAGAGGGATACCTTCTGACCTGCGGGTTTCCTGGCATGTGACGGTGTGTCATGTGTTTTGTGGGACGCATGTGGGATTTGGTGGCGCATGGGTACTGTGGGACATGGATGCTCATCGGCGACTCGGGCGCAGTCTTTCCTGCGACCTTCACGCCCTCGAAGCCTCTTCGGAAATAATCCAGCCTAGGCCCGGCGTTGATGACCCCTGAACCGAGAAGGGGGAGGTGTCGGGGCTGAAGCTGTTCCGCACGGACACGACGAATAGCGACGTGACCGAGGTCGCGCCGCATCTTGCTGAGGTCGAGGCAGATGTACAGCGGCTCGTTGAGGAGCATATGGAGGCTCTGCTGGGCGTCCGCTTCCTGGCGAGCGAGTACGGCACCGGGCCGGTCCACGGCGGCCGGATTGACTCGCTCGGGCTGGACGAGAATGGATCACCGGTCATCGTCGAATACAAGCGGGGCGTCGATGCCGGTGTCATCAATCAGGGCCTCTTCTACTTGGCGTGGTTGATGGATCATCGCGCCGAGTTCGAGCACCTGGTCCGCGGCCGGCTCGGGGTGATGGCCGCATCCCAGGTGCTGTGGAGCGGACCGCGCCTTGTCTGTATCGCCGGCGACTTCACGCGCTACGACGTACATGCCGTGCGTGAGCACCGGAGGTCGATCGACCTGGTCCGCTACCGGCTTTTCGGCAGTGACCTGCTCGGGCTTGAGACCGTAGCGTCCGTGGGCGGCGGTATACAGGTAGCCCGTCGGGGGCGCCGACGGGCTACCGCGCGGGCAGCAGTCGATGTCCAGGGCGGGGCGATGGTGGAGCTGGCCGATGCGGTCGACGAGGCGCTGCTCGGTCTCGGAGACGGCGTGAACCGCGTCGAGCGCAAGCAGTACCGGGCGTATCAGCGGCTGCGGAACTTCGCCTGCCTCTGCCCGCCGCAGCGCACCAAGCTGCTGGTTTACCTGAAGGTCGATCCGAAGGACGTAGACCTCGTCCCGGGGTTCACTCGGGACGTGTCTGGGCTCGGCCACCACGGGACGGGCGACCTGGAGGTCCAGCTCCGCACGCCGAGGGACGTGGCGCGAGCGCAGGATCTTTTCCGCGCGAGCTACGCGGCGGCGTGATGGCCTGATGGCTTTTGGGCATGCGCGCTTCGCGCTTGGTCTGTGGTTTCCCGGGTGGTGCCTTCCGACGTACGGGCAGGTCGTGGCGGTGGACTATCAATGATGCGCAGGGTTGCCGGTTTGGCCAACCGGCGACCCTGCGCTATGTTCCCCGGCTTTGACGAGGTTCTCGCCGTGGCCTCGTCCAACTGAGCTGACGCGCTGATGCCGCGAAGAGCAGTGCTGACGCGATGCCGCAGTGGACGTCACCTACCTGGGGCCGAGTTCGTCTTCCGTCCGTCGCCGCGCCAACGTCTTGTGGGCCCTCTTGCGGCGCTACGAGCTCACGTCCCCAGTGGCCCTCGCCGCTTGACCGCGGCATGAGAAATGTCTGTGAGAGATCAGCCTGCCCGTCTGGGCGCGGCGCGGTTTCGGGGCAGGTTGATTCCCGGGTGCGGGCAGCGGGGCGTACCTCTCAGGGCTGGGCTGGTGTTCCGCCCGAGGCGTCAGGGGTGAAGGTGTGCCACAGGGCCGAAGGCCACAGGCTGGTCTGCAGTGCCACTTCGAGGCGGGCGACTGTGCCGAGATCTGGTAGTACCTCGCCGCGGGCGATCCGGCCGATGGTGTTGTGGGACATGCCGGAGAGGCGGGCTACGGCGCGGTCGCTCAGTGAGCGGTCTTTCATGACGGCAGCGAGTCTGCGGGCCAGGGCCACGCCGTAATGGGCGGTGAGGGGTGCGTCCGGCGCGAGGGTGACGTCCGGCCACTGGCCATGGGTCACGTGCTCTGCCGGGGCTGTGTGCCGGGGGTTGCGTGGCATCTCCACCCCCTTCGTGTTCCGTGACGGCGGCTGCCTGGTGGTCATCGTTCCGTCGCAGGTGCGAGGGCGGGCACTCAACCCACCGTTGGACCATGTATGGTCCACTCGTGTGGGTGATGAGGGCACACCTGGGCGAGTGGTGCGTGGGCGGGATGCCGCTTACAAGGGAGGGCGAGTAGCCGTGGTTTCCGCAACGATGTACGCTGCGGTGGACTGGGCAGACCGGTGGCTCGACTGCGCAGTGATCGCACGGGACGGCACACGGCTCGGATTCCGCCGCGTCATATACAAGAACACCTCCGACCCCGTCGCGGAGGTGCAGGATCTTCTGCGCTCCTGCAACCGGACCCGATGGCGCACCATCCCCATCGGGACGGAAGACCCCGACGGTCTTGTCTTCCAGGCCATGGAAGACGCGGGACTGACCGTCGTCGGTATCGAACCGATGCTCGCGGCCCGTACCCGCAAGGCCACCACGATGGGACTGACGAAATCCGACCGGGCGGACGCCTACCTCCTGGCGGACATGCTCCGAACCGGCGGAGACCGATTCCGCCCCGTCCCCAGAAGCTCCCCCGAGGCACGGGCCGTCCGGGTCCTGGCACGGGCGCAGGTCGCGGCCGTCAAACGCCGCAGCCGTGCCCTGCACCAACTGCGCGCCGTGCTGGTCACCTACTACCCGGCCGCCGTCACGGCGTGGCCCCGCCTCACGCTGCGCCACGCCCAGGCCCGTGCCGTCCTCGCCGCCGCCCCCACCCCGGCCAGGGCAGCCGCGCTCTCCCGCACCGAACTCGCCGGCATCCTTCGCGATGCCGGCCGGTGGCGGACCGTCGACGACGAAGCCGAACGCCTCAGCCTCCACTTCAGACGCCCGGCGCTGCGCACACACCCCATGGTCGAGGCGGCCAAGGGCGTCGAGATGAGGGCCGTACTGGACACCCTTGACCATGCCTGCGATGCGGCCGTTCAGCTGTCCGAACAAGTTGCAGAGGCGTTCGGTGCGCATGCGGACGCTCTCGTCCTGCAGTCCTTCCCGGGCATCGGTCCGCTTCTCGGCGCCCGCATCCTCGGCGAAATCGGTGATGAGCCCGGCCGCTTCGCCACGGCCCGCAACCTGTGCGCCTACGCGGGCGTCGTGCCCGTCGTCTGGGCCAGCGGCCTTGCCCAGCGCACCTCCCACCGGCGCTTCGCCAACGAAACGCTGCGTGAGGCCATCTGGCAGGCGGCCTTCTGCTCGCTGACGAAATCACCCGGAGCGGCAGCCTTCTACCGCAGGCGCCGTGAAGGGGGCGAGAGCCACAACGGGGCCCTGCGGAACCTTGCGGCACGTCTTCTCCGGGCACTGCACCACTGCATGGCCACGCACCGGCTCTACGACGAAACCCTCGCCTTCCGGGACATCCACCCTGCCGAGAGCCGGGCCGGGTGACAACGCACCGCGCCGGCACAGCACCCGGGGGCGGGAAAAGGGGGCGGGTGGACAGAGCGGGAGACGCCCAGACCATCTCGGGCCCCCGAGCCCCAGCGCGGGAATGGCGCCCGCAGCGCTGTCCGCCCGCCCCCGAACACCACTAGCCGAACGACTTCGGAGAACTCATGATCGACGAAACCAATCTCGGCACCGTGTGCCGGCACCTGACCGACGAGGACCTCTCAGCCGGATTCTGGCAGGCCCATGCCAGGCGATGGGCCCGCCGAACCGCAAGACTGGGCACCGGCAGATTCCTGGATGCACCGGTCATCGAGCTCTACATAGCCGCAGAGGCTGCGGGACTGCCGCCGTCCGACGGCACACCCGACGACGTGGTCGTGCACGAGAACATCCTTGCTGCGGTGCTGGCCGCACATGCCGTGCTGGCCACCGTCGGCCGGGGGCACCGGCCTGGCGCACCCGGCATAGGCGAAGCCATCGGCGCGATACCCCCTGACGTCCTGCGCGCTGAATCGCTGAAGCTGACCACGAAGCAGGTAGCGTGGAGTAACAGGACTGCCTTTACCCGCATCCTGGCGCACCTTCAGCGCGTCGAGCAAGACGTGGACTTGCGTACGGTGGCAGCCCTCGCATGCGGGGTACAGGGCCACAGAACGATGCTGCGGACCAACCCCACCGGGCACGGGCCCGAAGTGGGACTGTGGTCGCCCACGTACGAGTTCAATCGCACGGCTTGTCTGGCACGGTGGCGGGTGGAGCGCGAAACTACGTGACAGTGGCGCATCCTGTTTGCCGATCAGCGATTGGCCCGTAGGTGAGGTAGCAGGCCGTCGGGCTGGGGTGCACTGGTGTGCGATGGCCCGTCACTCTGTTCCCTGGTGATCAGCGTGGGCGGCTGACGGTTTGGCTGGGTTTGGCCACGGGTGCAGCCATGGCCGCGGTGGGAAGGCTCCTCGTACGCACTCGAGTGGTGGCCTGGGGCAGGCGGGTGCCGGTTCCGTGGGCGAGGGTTTCCGACAGGTCGGCCAGCAGCGGGCTGGGGGTGTACGGAGATGCGGTGAGGGTCCAGGCGGCGTGGTCGGGGCTCGGGCCGGCCCAGATGGTCCAGGTGTCGAGGTTCTGGATGGGGTGTTGCGCGGCGAAGGCGTCGAATTGGACTCCCGAGTCTCCGGCGGAGGACGTCCAGCGGATCCAGCGTCCGTCCACGGTGTGCTTCCACCCGGCATCGGAGAGAGGCTGCGTGGCGGCGGTGACGGTCTTCTCGTCCACCGGGGTGCCGAGGGCTGTGTCCCAGCCATCGTTGAAGGCGAGGTGATCCAGCAGGGCCTGCAGTACCGGGGCGGGGGTGGCGCCGGTCGCGGTGAGGACCCACATGCGTTCGGAGACCGGTGTTTCGTACGCCGCTACGGTCCAGGCGGTCTCCCGGGCGACGGCGTCGTGGATGTGCTCGATGCGCAGGGTCTGTTCCTCGTGGATGGCGTGGGTGGTCTCGTCTGACCAGGTGCGCCACTTCTGCCAGTCGCCGTGTGCGTCGAGGAAAGCGTCCAGGAGCGCGTCGTGGTCGCCGGCATCGGCGGCGTACGCGGGGACCGTCTCCGGCACCGGGAGGGATGCCTCGTGCTCGGCTGCCGGTGCTTCAAGCGAGGTTCGGGCTCCGGCGGCGGCGCGCTCCGTGTCCGTCATGGGTGCCGGTCCGGGGCGCATGGTGTCGCCGTGGGCCTTCTCGAAGGCGACCAGAGCCTGGGCCTGCGAGTCGAAGGTGCAGGCGACCTGCCGCAGGTGGTTCTCGCCGTGGAGATAGACGCTCTTGCCGCCACTGAGGTAGGTGCCGACCGCGACGGTGGTGTCACCGTCCTGGGCGTGGGCGTGGATGAGGAGGTGACCGTACTGGATGTCGTCGTAGATCTTCTGGGCCTGGTCGGAGACCTCACGGATGTCGCTGCGAGTGCACCAGGACATCGGGTAGTTGGCCCAGGTCCATTCCTCGTCGATCGCCTCACGCAGTTTCGGTGCGATCTCGGTGGTGATCCCCTCGGCGTTCAGGGCCTGGGCGGCCTTCTCCGCCCAGTACGGCTCCTCACGGTCGATGCGGGCCAGCACGAGGATGTTCTCGGCAACCGCGACCCAGCCGTCGGCCTCCAGAGCCACGTGCGCGACGTGGGCCTGGGTACCGGTCAGGGAGGCGGTCACGGCACTGGAGTGGGCAGGGTGGCTGTCGAGCCGCACGTGCGCGTCGAGGGACGAGGTGGTCACCAAGGTGTTCTCTCTTCTGCCGGTGGCCGGACTGCGGAGGTCCGGCCACCGACGGGTTCGGGGTCAACGGGCGTTGCGGGCGGTGAGTGGAGCCGTGGTCCGCGGGGGACCGGCCCGGGGCGCTGCCGCGGACTTGGTGCGTGTGGGGTTGTCCGTCGGCGGGGGCGAGGCGGCGTGCTGCCAGCGCGTCCGCACCGCGGAGAGGTCGGCGAGCGCGCGGCGACTGCCGACGACGAGCTGATACGGCGTGGTGGCCGGGTCGCCGGCGTATGCCTCGATACGCCGGCCGGCGTGGTGCGCGGTCGTAAGGACGGAGCGTTGGAGGACGCGCTCGCCCCAGTGCTCCGGCGATCCGGACGTTCCTGCGAGGAGATCGAGCAGCTCCCTCGGCCTGGCACCGGTGGTGAGGAGACCGCGGTGCTGCGCTTCCCACAGGACCGTCATGCGGTCGACGGGGGTGCCGCGGCGCGTCAGAGCGGTCAGGCACTGCCACAGTCCGGCGTGCAGAGAGTGGGTGAAGTCGCCAGGGGTCAGCCATCGCATCCGACCGACGCTGCTTGCGTGCAAGGTCGAGGTCGCGAGCAGCAGCCTCTCCTCGTCGAGGGCCTCTTCGTCATGGTGGATGGCCGTCGGCGGTGCCGGGGTGCGGGGCATGGATCCGGCGTGGGGCGGGAACCGGGCGGCGATGTCGTCCACCACGACGGTGAGGTTCTCTGCTTCGGCGAGGGTGGTGGTCACGCGCTGCGGGAGTGAGATGTCCACAGCGGTACGCATGAGACGCTGGGCGGCAGCGGCGAGTCGACGACGGGAGTGTTCTGCCTCGACTATCCGGGCGTAAGCAGGCGCGTGCCGGGCCGATGGGCAGACCTGGATCAGGGTCTGCAGGTAGAGAACGGACAGTCCGCGCGCCTGGTCGCGGGCGGCGGCAAGCACCTGGTCGAGCCATTTCGTGGTCGTGGCGTGCTCGACCGGGTCCGGGACCGGCAGCGAGAGGATCGTGGCGAACAGCGCGGTGTGCGCGGCGGTGGAGAACGAAGCGGGGGCGATCCCGGTCACGTCGTCGAGATGCCGCGGATCGAGCAGGAGCGCGCCGAGGAGCGCCTGCTCGATGTGGAACACCGGATGCGGCGGCGGAACGGCGTCAAGGTCGTCTGCTTCGGGGTCGGGAGTACGGGGCATCAGGCGGCCAGGGTGAAGTCGTCGGGATTGAGGGGAACGCCCAGGTGCGGGGCGAGCAGGTGGCCCGCGAGCAACGGGGGGACGGCGTTGCCGATCTGCGAGAACTGCTGGCCCTTGTTGCCTGCCCAGGGGTAGGTCTCCGGGAACGTCTGCAGGACGGCGGCCTCGGGGGCGGTGATCCGGATCGGGTCCGGGACAGGCTCTGGCCCCGCCTCAGCCTGCTGGGTGGCTGGGGGTTCGGCAATCCAGGTGCACTCATTCGCGCGGTGCCCGAAGAACAGCGTCCCCGCCGGCTCGGAAAGCGGCCGGACGGTGGCGTGGGCCTGGTTGTTGCTCCGCAGGGACCAGGACCAGCGGTGCGCCTCGCAGATGCACGGCGCGAGACCGGTCGCCGTGCAGCTCTCGTGGGTGCTGCGCCGCGCCGCCCGGCGGGATGGTGGGACGACACGGTCCGATCGTGGTGTCCATGTGCCGCGGTCGCGGGCGTTGGCGAGCGTTTTCCGGGAACCGGACGGGAAGGGTTCGGGGCCGCCGCCGGGACCTCCCCCCGCACACACGGTCGGAACGGGCTGGTCGGTGGCGCCCCAGCCGAGCGCCTGGGCCATCGACACCCACTTCTCGCGGCCCGGCCCGAAAAGGCTCTCCGGCTCGGGATACCGGGCGTGTGTGGGCGGCGGGGGCTCGGCGGTACGGGTACGGGAAGCGAGCAGAATCGCCCGCTTGCGTGTCTGCGGCACGCCGTAGTCGGCAGCGTTCAGGATCCCGGTCCAGACCGAGAATCCCCAGCTCCGGAGGATCGCCGCGTACTGCCTCCACAGCGGCAGGACGTCCGGGACCTCCTCCATGGCGACCCACTCGGGCTCGCCGACCACGTTCAGTGCGCGGAGGTACCGCATCGGTTCGGCGGCCAGAAGACTGCGCGCGTCCCGGCAGGAGGCGAGGAGCCTCTCGCGGGTGTCGCGGCCCGCGGCGAGGTCGGCGACAGCCGTGTGGACGAGTGGCTGGTCCAGCAGCCCGAGGCGCTTGCCGGCCATCGACCATGCCTGGCAGGGCGGGCTCGCCAGCACACCCCAAGCCCGGCCGACGAACGGATGAACCGGGTAGAGGGCGACATCGGTGCGTATGGTCTGCAGCCGCGCGGCGGCGCGTGTCTTGCAGGCCCATTCATCCCATTCCAGACCCACATCCCGGACACCCAGAACGGCCAGAGCGTGGCTCCAACCGCCCGGACCCGCGAACAGATCAAGAACGAGTCCCCTCATACGGCCAGCCCGAAATCATCCTGCGAGGGATCTGCTTCGGAACCGCGGCACGCCCATGGTGAGCAGCCATCGGTAACGCCCAGCTCCAGCTCCTCGGCGTTGGTCCGCGCCGTATCGGAATCCGCCTGGAGTGCCGCCCATTCGGCGGCGGTGACATGGTCGATGGGGGCTTCGCCGAGCGGAACGCGGGAGCGGTGGAGGTACGCCTCGCCCAGCAGCCGGTTCCCACTGGCATTTGCTCGGGCGTTTCCGTTGCGGATGGCCTTGTCGAATTCCACCACGTCCGCCCACTCGGCCGGTGAGTTGTCCCTGATGTTCCGCCACTGCGCGTTGCCGTGGAATGGACACCCAAGACAGCTCGATTTCGGGGTGTCGGCCAGCCCCAGAGACGTGAGGTAGCTGATGCAGTCCGTGCGCGACCAGTTCATGTCGACGATCAAGGGATGCCGGTTGCGCATGTACTGGACATCGGCGTCCTTGGCGCGATGGAATTCATCGGTGGAGATTCCGACCCACTGCTCGACGAAGACACCCTTGGGTATCCGGGCCGGATAGGGGTATCCGAGAATGTCTCGGACCTGTCGTTTGATCGGCTTTATCTTGTATTCGCCTGTACACTGGCGCCGGGTCATTCCCGGCTTCCCGTCCTTGTTGAGAATGTAGAGAGGCATCGAGGCGAATCGGTGCTCCGGGTCGAGGGCGTCCCTGCGGATGTTCCCGGAGGAGACGCGAAGGACCGGAATTCCGGCAGGTTCGGCTATTTCCTTTTCGAGCCGGTCAAGGTGACGGTAGACGGCAGCGGGTTCCCAGCCGGTGTCAGCGAAAATCGCGTAATCGACTCTGGGGAGAACACCGTTGGCTGAGAGTGCTAGAAGCGTGCTGGACTGGATTCCGGCGCCGAGCGACAGAATGCGGTGACGGGGGTGAGGCAAGAGGAAAAACTCCGGGAAATACGAGGGAAGGGGGCTGTGGACTCAGCGGTGCCGCGGCGGGGCCGTGGAAGCGGTGGCGGGCGCTGGCGGGGTGGTGGAAACTGCGCGGTCCCGGGCTGCCTGGAGGCGCTCGGCGGTGGACACCCACTTCGCTCCTTCCGCACACTGCACCGGCACCCTCGCCAGCAAGTCGATGGCGACAGCAACGCGTTGGGCGGGTGAAGGCCCGACGAAGACGGGCTTGGCGGAGCGCAGAGCGGCAATGCGCGCGTTCTCCGCCTTGCGGGCAAGAGCAGCCGACAGCTCACCGGAGACGACCTGGACCGACTCCGCGACAAGGCCCAGGTGCGCCAGAGCCTGGCGTCCCTCTGGCCGGGCACACGCCGGCTGCTTGGAAAAGTGCAGGAAGAGGAAGAGGGCTCGTTTGGCGAGGTCCTGGGCCGTCATGATGTCCAGCGCCTGGTGGGACCAGCTCGTCGCTGGTTCGCTCCGCAGCGTTGTGCACAGGGCGGCGGCATCCTTGCCGAGCAAGGCAAGGTCGAGGGCGATCGTGGTCTCGCTGTCACTCATGGGCTGAGTCCTCGGCGGGCGCACTGACGGCGGTGGCGAAGTCGGCGACGAGAGCGGCTGCTGCTTCACGGCCGGCCGATGTGAGGGCGCCCACGATGGGGGAGCCGACCATGACACCGTCGACCAGCGGCGCGACGGACCGGGCGAGGGCCGGGGTGGAGATACCGATGCCCGAGACGACCGGCAGCGGTGACGCCCTCCGCAGCCTCCGGACCGACCGGGCCAGGCCCTCAAGGTCAACAGGACCCTGGTAGCCGGTGGGCTCGTGGGCGGCTGGGGCGTAGAGCCACCCGGACGCCGACGCGCACACCTCGTCGAGTTCGTTGTCTGCGGTGTGCGGGGGCACAAGCCGTGGAGAGGAGAGGCCGGTCTTGGTGAGCATGGCCGCCCAGGTCCCGGCCACGGAGTCGGGCAGGTCGACGACCATCACCCCGGCGGCCCCGGCCGACTTCATGTCACGGGCGAACAGACGAGTCCCGTACCGGGCGACGGACTCCCAGTACGCCATCACGACGACCGGGGCGCGTGAGGCGGCGTGCGAGACCGTGTCCACCACATCGCGCACACGAGTGCCGCGGGCCAGTGCCTCGTGGTAGGCGGAGGTGATGACCGGACCGTCCAGGACGGGTGCCCGGTGCGGGACACCGATCTCGAAGAGGTCGGTGCCACTCTCGGCGAGCACATCGATGGTGCGCCGCTCGGCGTGCGGGGCCATGAGTCCGGCGGGCAGGAACACACCCAATGAAGCCGAAGAAGAGGAACGCAGGTGGGTGCTGAGCGAGGTGCGGGTGGGCAGTAGAGACAATCGGGCTTCCTATCAAGGGGTGTTGAGGATCCTTCTGCCACCGCGGGGTGAAAGCCGGAGGTCAGAGGCGTACCGCAGTGTCGGGCTGCCGGGTACACGGCGCGCATGGTCAGCGCGAGCGCTTCATGGGCGCCGGGGCATGGACGGGAGAGGGGCTGCTCTGATGGCCGGGTGTGGTGGACGGTGCCTGTCCGAATGCGCTGGCGAGTGCACTGACTCCGGCTGCAGTGAGGCGAAGACGCTGGGGCTTGCCTTCTTGGTCCGCGTCCTCCCGCTGGATGAGCGCTCTTGTTTCTAGGCCCCGGATGGTGTTGATGCTCAGACGGGCGCCGTCGTCGTTCGAGATGTACTGCCTGCCGAGCATCAGCGTGACGTGGGCCTTACCCCGGGCCACGGCATGCATGGCGGGAAGGTCCGCGGAGGAGAGCACGGGTGCGCTTTCGCGTGTCTGGGCTACTCGCTGACGGAGTGTCTCGACGGCGATTGTCTCGGCGAGAGCGACACAAGTTTCCGCGCCGAGAGCAGTCAGATCCTTGGCCATCCCGGCCTGGTGGGCGGCAACGCTGTGGCCGGCGTCGTTGAGGATCAGGAGGCCGCGCAGTTCCTCGGCGGCGCCTGCTGCCAGATAGGCCGTTTGTCGCAGGCGCAGGGAAGCCTCGACTACGGCTGGGGTGCTGCGGAGCGTGCCATCGATGGACTCCCGGACTCCCAGTGTGAGTACGACAAGTTCCTGAGTGGTGGGAATCTGCTGGCGCAGGGCCGATCCCTGCAGGTGGCCAGTGGCAGCGAGCGCCTTCAGCAGGTCGCCATGCACGATGAAGTCGTCGGCCAGGGTGATGAGTCGCTCGGGAAGCGAGGGCAGGTCGAAGAGCTGGCAATGGTCGGACAGTGCGGTCGTCATGGAATGGGTTCTTCTTCGGGTGGCGGGTGCGTGAGGACGGTTGAGCAGGCGGTTCAGTGGAGACCGAGTCGGTCATCGGCGCCTGTTGCCGCCCTTGACGGGGGCCGGCACGCTGCCCGGTGACACCGGCTGTGCCCGGCCGGGCTTCTGGATGTCCAGCACCAGCCTTCCGCGGGCGGTGATCTCGATCTCGCGGCTGACGATCGCGGAGGTGCCGGGGTCGATGCGGATCAGGCGGTGCTTCAGCAGCACGTTGAAAGGCTTCGCGTGGATGGTGTTGCCGTTGCCGTCCCGGACGCTCGTCTTGTCGCTGCGGCTGGTGTAGTGGTTTGCGCCTACTTGGGCGATCTTGTCGAGGGCCGCGTACTGGGCGTCGGACAACTCGGGCAGCTGGGGGCGGTGTTCCGGGTGATCCTTCAGATCGCGGGCAATGCCGGAGGCGGTGTGGTGACAGCAGGCCGCGCACAGGGAGAGGTGGTGGACGGCGGTGGTCAGGCTCTTGGCCAGGATGGGTGCGGAATCGGCGAGCCGGGCCCGAAGTGTGGCCGCGGCGTCGGGCGTCCCGGCGAAGGCGGCGGCTTCGAGTGGGTTGTCGGCTACGGCCCTGGCCAGCTGCGAGGCGGCGACGGAGGCCGAGGCGACGACCTCGCTCAGCGTCTCCAGGGAGGAGCGGCTGCCGGGCACAGCCGTGTACTGACTGCCGTCAAGAACAGACAGCCGGACCAGCGTGCGGCCGACCAGTTCCTGGACGGAGAGGATCTGCGGACCGAGCTGCCGCAGCAACTCGCTCCCCGGTCGGGCATCCAGCGCGGTGACAGTGGTGTGCAGGACGGTGAATTCGGCGGCGAGCTTGTGGAGAAGTTCGATCTGCAGAGGCAGGTCGATCTGGCGCAGGGCGATGGTGGGCCTCCAGGGTAGGTCAGAGGGTGCGGCGCCGCGTCGGCGCTGCGGCCCGGCTGCCGGGTACGGGGGACGACGCCGGGCCGGGCGGGGCAGGGATCGCGTCCGGGGTGGGCATGCCCAGATAGATGCGGACGGTGATGCCGTCGGCATGAGCGTGGGCTTCGGCGCGCACGACAGCGCTCAGCAGACTGGGCTCGTCTACCGGTGTGACCAGCCCGTACGAGGTGCCGCCGGCCGAGGGCGCGAAGCCGTGCTGTTCGAGAAGCGAGCGGGCTTCGTCCGTAGCAGCGGCCGCTGTGAGAACGGGACCGGTGAAGGTGAAGCGGAGATCAGGGTCGGGCGCGGGATCCTGTGGGTTCCACCGCGTGGTCCGGGACAGGTCGACCAGGTCGTGGGTGTGAGCCAAGAGCCCGTACATCGCTATGCCGGCCTTCTCGTTGGCATCCTCGGGCGTGCCGGGCGGCAGGAGGTAGACCGTCCGGCCGTGCAACTTGCGGGCGGTGAACCCGGCAGCGATCAGCACGCCGTTGGCGCCGCGGATGGGGCGGTTGAGCACGACGAACGTGTGGTCGTCATCGGTGGATCCGATGAACACGTCCGGTACGTCTATGAAAGACACGAGACCTCAAAGAGGGAGCGATAGGCGTGGAGGTGGCAGGGCGCGGGCGCGGAATCCGTCAGCGCCTCGTGTGCGCGACCGCCGTGGCCGCGGTCGGCAGCGTCGCGGCGGAATCGCCGGCGATGGTGTGCTGGTCCTGGCTCCAGCCTGCAGCCCAAGCCAGACGGCGGGAGAGCCGGACTGCGACGGCGCGATAGGTGGTCGCCGCCCGCTGCATCTCGTCACCGGCCTGCCGGAGCTGGTCACGGCTGGCCGCGGGAGTGGGATCGGAGTCCTCGTACAGCAGAATCTCCGTGCGATGGTGGATCGCCAGATTGCACAACGTGGCCGCGAGCGAGATCTGGGAGCAGGCGCCGACGAGGCGCGCCAGATTCTCCTCGCTGCCAGCCATGGTGGCGTAGCGGCTGACTGAAAGGTCGTGGAGCTGTTGTGTGCATTGCAGCGCGAGTTCCGGTATGCGCAGGCTGACAGGCGCGATCTCGCGGACCGGTTTGGCGATCTCGCCCTGACGTATCCGGTCCACCTCCGCGCGCAGCGCGGTGAGTGTGGGGGCCGCCTCGCCGAGCAGACGGGCGTGCTCGGTCAGGTTGATGCTGATCTGCGGGGCGTCGGGACTGAGTGGGTGGCCGACGTGTATCCGTCGGGTGGCGATGGCGGGTCTCCGGTGTGGGGCAGTGGGTGGGGCGCCGGGTCGACCCTGTGGTCGGGCCGGTCCGGAGGCGGGCCGGGGCCGCAGGTGATAAACGGCGAGGTGCAGCCGGATCTCTGACGGTCAGTGGGTGCGGCTCGAAGCGGTCTGGTCCCGTGCCGCTACTGGGGACGGTGGGCCAGGGCGCGCCACCTGGTGCCGGCCGGGAAGATCTGTGCGGCGGCGGTGGAGGCGGGACTTGGTCATGCCGCCGTCCCGTAGTCGGACTGCGTTGGCGTGTGCTTCGCGACGGCGCGGGCGGTGATCGCCTTCGACGCGCGGCTGGATGCCGCAGACAGATCCGCCGCGCCGGGCTCCAGGTACCAGGGGCGCAGGTCGAGCATCGCGACCCTCATGCCGGTGGCGAAGCAGAGCGCGCTGCCCTTGGGCAGGGCGCGGATCGCGTCGGCGGGCAGGATCCGCTCCTGGCGCATCGATACGGAAGTCGACTTGCCGGACTCGGAGTGCGAGGTGGAGGTGGTCTCGACGTCGTGGTCACCGATCAGCCGGGAGAGCTTGTCCGCGAAATCAGGGTCGTCGATGCCGGAGCCGATGACCTTCACCGTCGATGCGGACCACATCGCGTCCATGCCCGCGTCTCCCCAGACCTTCTGGCCCTGGCGGTAGGACTGCAGGATGGTGATGGGGATGATGCCGCGGCTGCCGAGGTGGGAGTACAGGTCCGGCAGGTCCGAGATTTTGCAGACGTTGGCGGCCTCGTCGAGGATCGCGAGCATCGGCGGGTCAAGGCGTCCGCCGGCGCGTTCTGCCTGCGCGGTCGCGGCCCGCATCACGGAGTCCGCACACGCGGCGATCAACGCGCTCGCCCCTCCGCCTCCGTCCTTGCTCAGCAGAAAGAGGGTGTCGGTGGAGGTCACGAACTGCGACGGCCGGAACTCTGCGACGTCCTTCTGCGGTGTCACCCAGGCGGCGATCTCGGCATTAAGCAGCGCGGACGCGTACTGTCTCGCCGTCTCGTAGATGCCGTCACGGGTCTCCGGCGGCCCTTCGACGGTGCCCTTGAGCTGGGAGGCGACCGCGGTGAAGTCGTGGTCACGCAGGATGTCCAGCGGGGTGCGGTCGGCGGGGAAGGCCAGCCACTGCATCACGTCCGTGATGGGCCGCTCGTCGAGCGCGGCGGCGAGGAACAGCTGGGACAGGATGTTGCTGCCGGCCTTGGACCAGAAGTCCCCCTGCTGGGAGGCATCTACCGATGCGGCGAGGAAGTGGCCCGCCAAACGCCCTGCACCGTCGAGGGACTTGGCTTCGGAGAGCGGGTTCCACCACATCTCGCGTGCGGCGTGCGCGATCTGCTGCGGGTCCATCGACCACACCCGTCCCACACGGCCGCGGGCGTCGTAGGTGGCGGTGAAGGCGTCGCCGGCGGCCTTGTTCGAAGTCAGCAGGACCGGGCCGGGCGCGTGCAGGATGGAGGGGATCGCGAGACTGGTGGTCTTGCCCGAGCGGGGCGCCATGATGGCGACGGCCACGTCCTCGTAGCCCATACGCACCTCGTGCCGGGTGCCCTGCAGGTTGCCGAGCAGGATGCCGGTGTCGTGGGCCTCAATGTGTTTGACGTTCTTCAGGCTCGGTCTCAGGGAGCGGGCCTTGTCCGTGATCGCCTTGGCCATCAGCGGTTCGATGTCCCGGGCCTTGGCCATACCGGTGATCTTCCTCTTCCGGCCGCCGTGATCCTTCTTGCGGGACCACAGGACGCCGGCCGCGGCGGCGAGTGCCAGGACGAGGGTGACGGGAACGACGCGGGCGCCGATGAGCAGGGACGTTTCTCCGGCGTGGGGCCAGAGCCGGTCAGGGTGGAGCAAGGCCGCAGTCGGCTGGTACGGCGCCCACGGGAGGCCGGTGAGGTAGGCGGTGATATTGCCGGACAGCCAGGCGAGGTTCGAGAGAGGGACGACGACGGCGAGGACTCCGAGGAGGATCCGGAAGGCTATGTCGTACCCATCGGAATTGCTGGAGGAGGAGGGCAAGAGGGGGCTACGTACTTCCAGGCGGGGACGAAGGGGTCAGCGGCTGCGGCCGTTGCGAGGCGGTGGCGGGCGCAGGGCGCTCGGGCTCGCTGTCGGCCCAGCGCGGCGGGCAGCGAGGGCCTGAACGCGTTCTTCCAGGGCAGAGGCGACCTGCACGGCCGGTACCTCCCGGTGGGAACGGGTGACGAGGCCCGGGTCGCGGGACGGGAGGCTGCGCGGGCTGCCCGTGCGCGCCACGGGGCTCGGATCGACGAGCGCGGCGGTGAACGTGGCGATCAGGTACGGCGGGGTGTGCTCGCCGAATCGGGCCTGCCACACCGGCCGGTCATGGCCGAGCGTGGTGGTGATGAACCAGGGGCCTGGTTCATCCGCTCCCAAGCGCTGGACGTACGCGGTTCCGTCGGGCGAGGCGAGGCCGTCCGCCCCTGTGGCCGGTGACCAGGCTGCTTGCCGCAGAGGTTCGTACGGGTCGGCCGACGCGGTCGCGGCCGGGGCAGCGAGCGCGTCGGTAAAAGCGGCGATGATCTCGACCGGTGTGCGGGCTCCGAAGCTCGCGTACCAGGCAGGGCGGCCCTGTGTGCGGGAGTGGTGGAGGGTCCACCACTGGCCGTCGGGGTCAGGCTCCAGGCGCAGGAGGGCCTTCTGGTCGGGACTGGAGAGGACGACGCGCGGCATCAGGGGGTCGTTGCCGTGACTCCAGCCGCAGGCGCGGTGGAGCGGAACGGTGATCCAGGCGGGATCACCGCCGCCGGCCAGGTGCCGTGGTGAGATGAACTCGACCTCGACGGTCTCGGGTGTCTGGGGCATGTTCACCTTCGGACCGTTCCGGTCCGGGTAGCCGGTGCAGGGACCCGTACGGGTGCGCTGGTCGTGAGCAGGGACGGGGCCTGCCGCGCTGCGACGTGGATGTCGAGGATGCTCTGGCCGTGAGTGGTCCAGTCGTCCAACGAGGACCAGGCGTCCGCATTGCGATCGGCGAGCGGGTCGTCGTACTGCTCTGTGCCCGGGCCTGCGGATGCTGGCAGGGAGTCCCGGAACTCCACCCACTCGGACTGCAGGGTCCGAAGTTGCTCCAGGGCAGTGTGGAGTGTGCCGAGCTCCCACACCCACCGGGCCTGGATCTTGTGGGAGGGGAGCTGCTGCAGCTGGTGTTCGGCTGTGGCCAGCAGTGTCTCGCCGCTGTAGCGGACCTGTTCGAAGGCGCGCCAGGTCTCGGCGTGCCGGCGGTCCTGGTGCAGCGCGTAGTCGTGTTCGTCGTACGGTACGCCGTCGATGTCGGTCTGTTCGTCGGAGTACACACTCCAGGTGTCCTGGATCAACTTGCTCTCGCGAAGGAACGCGGCGAGGTGGCCGAGCCGGAACTGGTGGTCTTCGGTGGGTGCGGTTGACGGTGAAGAGGGCAAAGGGTGGCTTTCGGTCAGGCAGAAGGTGGCTGTTATGGCGGTGCGGGCGCTGCCGGTTCGTGTCAGCGGTGGACCGCGCTGTTGCGCGTGGACGGTGCGACTGCTGGTTGGGCCTGCGGCGATGTCATGCGCCGGGCCTTACGGGCGGCGACGCGGACGGCCTTGAGGCGGGCTGCATGGGCAGCGGCGAGCTCCTCGCCCTGCGGCCCGCGTGCCTCCTGCGTGACGAGGTGGTTGTGCGGGACCTCGTACATGCCGCGCTGGACGGGCTCGTCGCTGGCCAGGGCTCTGGCGAAGGCGGCGAGCAGATGCGCGGGCATGCGGTCGTCGAGAGAGGCGCTCCACAGCCGGCTCTCGCCGCCGCCTCCGTTGGGAAGGGCGGCTTCGGCGGTCCAGTAGAACCGCTCGGACGGTTCGACGGTCCAGCGGCGCAGGCTCAGGATGCCGTCCGGGTGCGAGGCGGTCTCGTTGCCGTTCTCGTAGTGCTGGTAGGTCCAGCCCGCCGAGGTGAGGGCCGGCCAGACGTCCGGCGTGGTCTCGGGCGCGGGCAGGAGCAGGGCGTCGGTGAGCGCGGAGAGGATCTCGACGGGGGTACTGCCGCCGAACTCGGCATACCAGCTGCTTTGTTCGTCCTGCCCGCGGATGCGCCACCAGGCGCTGTATGAAGCGGTCCCGGGTTCCAGGAGCAACGAGTGCTGGTAGTCGGGACTGGCCAGCGCGACGTGGGGATAGTCCGGATCGGAACGGTTCTGCCAGCCTGCGGCGCGCAGGGTCTGGGTAATACGGCGGGGATCGCCGCCCCCGGCGAGGTGCCGGGGGCGGGTCTCGAACCAGATCCGGGCGCGGGGGTCGTCTGCACGGGTGAGGAGGTAGGGGATCACTGGTCTTCGGGCGCCGGGATTGCGAACTCGCCCGGCATGGCGATCAGACGCTGGACGTCCCAGTGCAGGACATGCCAGTCCGTGATCTCCTGGGCGGCCTCGCGCAGGCTGTCGATGAACTGCCGGGTCTCGTCGGCCATGGGCCTGGCTGCCTGCTGGGAAAAGATGCGGGCGGTGCTGCGCAGGATGTCGCCGAGCAGGATGGGAGCTCCGCTGTCCTCGTCGAGGAGCGGGACGAGCAGCGGCACGACCTTGTCAGCCGAGGGGTTGGTGCGCAGGTAGGCGGCGAGGTCGGCCAGGGTTCGGGTGGCCTGGCGGACCTGATCGGGCATAGGGGCATCAGGGGTGTGGTGGGGCATGAAGTCCTTGGCGGAGAGGGCGATACGGTGCGCGAACGAGAACGAGGTGGTGAGGGTGGGGCGGGTCAGCGCCGGGCCCGGGTCCTGCCGGCTGCTGCGTGCGGGCGGGCGGTGGCACGGGGCTGACCGGCTGCCCAGGAGTTGCGGGCCCACGTGGCGGCACGGGCCGCAGTTATCCGGGTCTGCTGCCAGGCGCCGAGCTGGGAGGGGAGCACGGAGACGGACCTGGTGCGGATCCGGCTGGAGGCGGGCACGAGTCCGAGCGGGCGCATCACCGGGTTCGGGTCGGCCAGAGCGGCCGAGAATCCCTGGACGAGGTGCATCGGGGTCGTGGGGGAGAAGACGGCATCCCAGGCGCGGCCGTGCTCGGTGCGGGCCCCGGCCCACCAGTACGCCTCGCCCGGCCCGGACTGGTGGTACTGGACCCACGCGTTGCGGTCAGGGCTGACTGCGGTGAAGTGCTGCTGTCGATTGGTGGTCCATCCCTGCTGTACCAGGGGCGCCCAGGCATTGGGGGCGTGAGCGGACCGCGGCTGGTGCAGTGCGTCGGTGACTCCGGCCACGATCTCCACCGGTACCTGCTTCCCGAGCATGGCGTGCCACGCTTCCTGCGAGGCGGCCTGTTTGCCGGAGATCGTCCAGCCGCCGGGCTGGGTGAAGGGGTCGTATCCGATCCGGATGCTCTTGTCCGGGCTGTCGAAGACGATCGGCCCGCCGGTCTTGGACTTGTCCTTCCACCCGGAGGCGCGCAGGTACTCAGTGACGTGCCGCAGGTCTCCTCCGCCGGCCAGGTGCCGCGGTTCGACCAGGTAGTGCTGCTGGGGCTGCTCGAACGAGCCCCAGCCGGCCTTCTTCTTCACCGGTGCCGCCTTACAACGAGGGGCGACGCGACGGCTGGCTTCGCCGCTGACGGTGTGTCGAGGGTGGTGAGGGAGCTGGTGTGCTCGTCCAGGTCAAGGCCGATGTCCTGCAGTTCGTTGGCGGCCCGGCTCAGGGCGAGACATACCTCGGGGGGCAGTGCGCCGCGTTCTGCGCTGTCCTTCGCCAAGACGGCTCCTGTGTCCAAAAGGCAGGTGAACCGGCCGAGGACGCCGTCGTGCGGGTCGAGGACACGAGCGAGGATTTGGGGAACCTGATCTGCGGGCAGCTGGAAGAGGTGGGCGCTCAGTTGTGTGAGCTGACGGGTGATGTTGTCCGTTAGGTAGTCGGCGTAGGGGTACGGGTGGGGCATGGTCCTCCCGGATGGACGGGGCGGGTGCGGGGCCAGGGAAGGTGAGGCTGGTCGGCCTCGGGAGGGTCGCCGATGGTGGGACCGGACGGGATGCAGGCGCGTAGGTAGCGGCGGAACACCGCGGTTGCGAGGCGGGGCTTGATGAGGTGAGAGATCGGTGGGGGCGTGCGGGGTACTACGGGTGTCTCCTGTGGGTCGTGCGGTGTGTGCCGGGGCCACCTGACGGATCTGCTGGAACAGATCGGCGGCCGGGGGCCTTCAGGTCAGCGGTGGCGAGTCGTGGGTGCGGGAAGTTGACCGACTGCGGGCGGTGGCGTTGTTGCCGGGGTCGGCTTCTGAGGGGCGCGCGCGGCTTGATTGCGGGCGAGGAGGACTTGGTGGGCGGCGCGCAACAGCGAGTCCGCCGTGTTCGCGAGCTGGGAGACCGGCTCGGCGTCTTCGCCCCCGCTGTTCAGATGCTGGGAACAGGCGATGACAGTCCTGACGACAACCTCGCGAGTGAGTGGCAACAGGCCCTCGGCCGGACCGGCGACCGCGGTCAGTATCTCGGCGACCTCTGTGGCGCTCTCGGCACGGGAGGCCCGTTCGGAGAGCTGGGCCAGATACCGCAGAGCCGCATCACGTTCACCGTCGGGCGTGGCTAGCGCGTTCAGCTCGGGATCGAGGTGCACGCTGTGGCCGGCGGCGAGAAGGGCATGCGAGGCAGCGGTCGCCTTCAGGCGCTGCTGCTCGACGGCAAGTCCGTGGGGCAGACGGTGGTAGTCCCGACCGGCGCCGGGTGCGTTGAGGAAGCCGCCGGCTCGCTGGAGGATGTCTGCCGCCCGCCCGTTGCCGCCAATGGCGACGACCAGCTCGGTGCGGGGGACCTTGGTGATGGTGATGTAGTCCTGGACGAAGAAGCGCGGTTCGGTGCTGGCTTTCATCGGGCCCGTGGGAGCGTGGACCGGGTGACGGCCGGGGTCGGAAGTGCCGTCGGCGCGGTGGACTTGGGCGGGATCCGGCCCGACGGGTGCTGGATGACGGTGGCGATGCCGTGCGTTTCGAGCTGCGGGCCTATCTCGCGCACGGCACGGGCCTGAACGGTGGTGTCGTCGCCGCTCAGGCGATAGGCGCCGGCACCGTCAAGGACGAAGCCGTTGGCCACCAGGACGGCGGCGGCATCCGCGCCGACAGCAAAGGTGGCGAGACTTCCGTCCGGCTGCCAGGTGAGGACGACTTGGTCAGCCTGGGAGGGCTGCACATTCTCGATGGCCTTGTAGCGGACCTGGGCGAGGGAGGTTTCGTAGCGGAGCAACAGATTGCCGATCTGCTCGACGGCCTGGAACGGGTCGTCACTCAGAGCGATGCCGTTCGGCTCGCGTATCCCCCGGTAAGCCTCGTCGGGCAGGTTGCGGGGGGCGACGGCGGCTATGAGGAATCCGTCCGGGTCGTCGTGCCGGTCCATGACGATGAGCTGGGCACCGTCCGGCCGGGAGAGGACGGCCGCGTGCTGGAGCGGGTGCTCGGCGAGGGACTCGGCGACGAGGTCCAGGTCCCAGACCCGGTCGGTCAGTTCAGCGAGGGCGTCCTTGGCGTCCGGCGGGAGGTGGGCGGTGCTCCAGACTCCGGGGAGTTCGCTCGCGAGGATGTCGGCGTACGAGGCGAGGCGCTCGGTGATTTCGTGGTCGTGCATGGTGTCTGTCCTTGGGCGAGGTGGGGGTCAGCGGCGCAGCCCGGCGGCCACCGGGGGAGGCGGGGCAGGCGTCGTGCGCGGCGGGGGCGGGCAGGCGCACACGGCGGAGCGTTCGCGTTCGGTGGCGGGGACCTCTTCGGTGCAGGTGCTGCGGCCAGGGTGCGGGGTGTGCCGGTCGGCTAGGTCGTTGCGGGTGTGGACGAGGTCGGCGCGGATGGTCTGCAGGTGCTCGTCGGCGAGGTAGCGCAGCCGCCGGGCGATGTGCGGGTCAGCGGCTTCGCCGAGGCCCTCGTGGAACTCGGCCGTGGCGGTGAGGATTTCGCCGAGGCCGGCGAGGATGCCGTCGTGGGCGGCGGTCAGCTCGGTGAGGGTGTCGGCTGCCTCGTCGGTCGTGGTGGCTTCACGGATCTGCTCGGCGAGGTGGGTGACGGAGGCGCCCAGCGGCGGGTAACTGGGCCACCGCGAGTCGGTGTCGAAGTCCTCGTCGCAGTCGACGTGGTATCCGGCGGACCGAAGGCGGGCGACTGCTTCGGTGGCGAGGCGGGATTCCTCGGGTCGGGCGAGGCCGGTGGGGGCGCGGTGGTAGGTCTCGTGGACGCGGACGACCGGGACGAATCCGGTGCGCTGGAGGACGCTGTGGGCTTCGGGGTCTCCTCCGCGTGCGAGAAGTTCATCGGAGTGCGGGTCGTGGCGGATGTCCAGGAAGCGGTCGGCAACGGACAAAGAGGCGTTTCTCCTCTCCTACGGTGATCGGTGGGCGGAGGGCTGGGCAGCGGGTGGCGCAGCGGCTGCAGGGGGAGAGACCGCAGCTCTCAGCTGGGCTGCCGTGGTGTCGAGGTCTTGCTGGACGGAATGGAGCCGACGGACGATCAGCCCCAGGCGAAGCATCGTGGCGTCATCGGCGGCACCCGGCTGCCGTGCGATCTGGTGAGCGGTGTGCTCGACGAGGTCGCGCACCCAGGCCAGTGGCCCGGCCTGCTCGTCGGCGAGCTGCGACAGGATGGTCGCCAGCTGTGCCGAGGCAGTAGGTACGGGACGGACACCGGTCTGCGACTGATGAGTGGTTTGTGCTGGAATGAGGCGCAGGTCCTGCTCGATGCGGCGGGCCTCGTCCGACAGACGCCGCGGGACATCGGCCGGCTGCGTGTGCCAGGAGCCGTCGAGGCGTATCAGGTTGGCGATCAGGTCGAGGCGTCCGGGCTGGGCCTGGACGGCGATCCACCGGCAGCCTCTTTCGTCGCCCGGGACTTCGATGCCGGCGGCGCGGGCGAGCCGGTGAGCGGCTTCGGCCCATTCGGGGCCGGTCAGCTCACGGTCGTCGGGGTGGAGCCGGACGTCGAGGTGGAAGATCGCGTGCCGGTCGTCCTCCGGGCTGGCGGCGAACGGGTGCTCCATGTACGGGTCTTCGAGGTGCTCAGCCCACTGGACGGACGTCCAGATCTTCTGCTCGTCGTCCAACGTGTAGTAGTCGAGGCCCGGCCAGTGGGCGACGATTGTGTGGTCGGTGAGTCCTTCGGCCGCTGACACCGGGCGGCCCAGTGCCTCGGCGAGGGGGCCCTGCGGGGTGTGGGCGCGAATGTGGAGGCGGGGGATCACGTCTGAGTGCTTCCGGAGGCGGTGACCCTCGTCTTGAGGAGGGGCAGCACACGGACGGGGCGGAGCACGGGGAGGGTCACCGGCCGCTCCGGACATCGGCGATGTGCACCAGCTGGTTGAGGGCGGTAACGGTGTACCACCCGCAGTCGACCAGCGAGTCGTGCCCGGCATACTTCGGCAGCAGGCGGTCCTCCATGGCACGCAGATAGATCAGGCAGTCCGGGCAGCGGCGCGAGAGGTGCACGAGGTAGCGGGGGTGGGCGGTGACGTACGTCTGCGCGCCTCCGGTGGCATCGCGCAGCCGCCATCCGTCCTCGTCGGTCGGGGTGTGCCAGGACGGGGCGACGATGCGCATCGCGTCCCCCCACAGCTCCCCGCCGGCAACCCCTTTGAGGACGATGATCTGGTCACCGGCCTGGAAGTGCTGATGGGTGATGTCCCGTGAGGGGGTGAGCGGGTCGTGTGCCGGAGTCGGCGGAGGTGTCCAGGGCTGCGGAATCATGCGGGTCCTTCCACACGGAGCGGGTAGCGGCGGGAGGATCAATAGTCCGGGTGATCGCCGGTTTGGCTAACCGGCGATCCGCCGCTATGTTCCGCTTCCGTCAGCGGAACGGATTCTCCGTCCCGCGGTCGCCCTCGCCTGCGGCATCGAGGAGTTCGAGCAGGTCAGTGCCCTCGGCCTCACGCTGATCGATCCACCAGCCGGCGCGGGCGACGGAGCGGGCCTTCTCCTCCAGCTTCGCCCAGTCCGCCTCGTCCCAGGACCCCTCGACCACCAGCGCGGTGTGCGCAGCCGTCATCAGCTGGTGGCGGGACCGCTCGCCCCAGGCCAGAGTCCGCTCCGGTCCCTCCAGCGGTGGCATGTCGAACTTCTCGGCCCACTCGGCAGCGGCCTGCTGCTCCTCGGCGCGCTTGGCGGCGAGCCACTTCTCCTTGGACTCCGTGTCGGAGTCACGCGACGCCTTCCAGCATTCGGTGCAGTCCCTGCCCGCGAGCCATCGAGCGAAGCTGGCGCGGCGGTCGGCGGGACGGTCGGACAGATCATGGACGATCGAGTCACCGCAAAGGTGCTCGACGGTCCATTTCGTGCGGACAGCCATGGTGAATCTCCGTACGGAATAAGAGGGTTGGAATGCCTGCTCAGACGCGGCGGCGGTGTCGGCCGCGGCAGTCGGCGCCCTGGTCGGGGCGGGCGAGGAGCAGGACGGTGAGAGTGAAGGCGGCACCGGCTGCACGATTCATGCGGCGGACGGAGGTGGTCTGGAGTGCTTGGCGGTGGTCTCGGGGACGCTTCCGCCTTCTGCGTCGTCTCAGCGTGTCCTGCGGATGGCGTCTGTGGCCGCCGTGGCTATGGCGACGGGAGCGCTGGAGGGCTTGGGAAGGTGCAGCAAGGTGGTCCCCGGCAAGTGGTGGGACTCCGCGGTGAGGGTGAGCTGGAGTACGGCGCAGCCAGCGGTCGTGAGCTGCTTGACGCGGGTGACGGCTTGAGCGGTTTCGTCGGGGGTGTAGATGGCGTCGGTGACGATCACGAGTAGGCGGCCGGTGCCGGGGCGGCTGAGTTCGAGGCCGTGGTCGAGCGCGTCCAGGGCGTTGGCGAGGTTGTGACTACTGCCGTTGGCACCGAACGTTGTCACGCGCTCCGGTGCCCGGTGGGTGGGTCGGTTCAGTGCGGTCAGATGCGTGTCGTAGGCGATGGTGGCGGTGCGGGAGTCGGGGTCGGTCAGGGCTGCTGCGCGTGCCACGATCCAGGCAGCGGACGCGACGGGCGCGCAGGCGGCACGCATGGAGCCGGAGACGTCGACGGCGATACCTACGCGCAGCGGTGGGGTGGGGGAGTTCCGGCGGCGGGTGTGGGTGAACGGTTCCGCCGTGGGCACCGACCCGGACGCGCGTTGAGCGTCGCGGGCGAGGGCCGCGCGCATGTTGAGGCGGCCGGGCGGGGTGGGGCTGGTGGTCCGCTCCTCGGTCCGCTCGCGGTAGGCGGCGGCACGCAGGGCGCGGCTCAGGCGCGCGGCGGCACTCTGCTCGGCGGCGGTGGGCCTGCGGGTGCCGGTGACCGGGTTGCCGTAGGGCGCCGGTGTGCCGTCGGGGGTGACGGTGGCGCCACGGGCGTTGAAGACCGACTTGGCGGTGGCGGCGGCTTTGCGTCGCTGGCCGGCCCGCTCGGCTCGGTCCTGAGCCTGCGCCTTGGACTGCGCGGCCATGGCGTTGGTCGCTGCGGCCTGTGCCGCGAGGTCGGCGGCGTCGGTGGCTGCCATGCTGTCCATGACGACTCCCACGGCGCCGGACAGCAGATCGGTGAGGTTCTCCTGCACGGGCAGGGCGGGGGCCGCGGAGTCCAGAGCGTCGCACCATTTTTGAGCGTGCGCGAGCATGGTCGTGGCGTCGTGGTCGGCGCACTGGTGGGCTGCGGTCCAGATGCGGGTGAGTGTGGCCAGCAGGTCCGCGCCCAGCACCTTTTCGCACAGATCGGCGACGGCCCGGGTCTCGCCGGCGTCCAGGATGCCGACGTCACGGCGGCCGAGGACCAGGGCCGCCACGGCGGCGGCGTGCTCGATGCCCTGGAGGGTGGGGTGGGCGATGTCGGGCATGACCAGGGTTCGGGCACTGGTGCGCAGGTACGTGCGATCCGTGGGCCGCGTGATCAGGTGTGCGCCTTCGACACGGCTCTCCTCCAGCAGGAGCGCGGCCTCGACGGCACGGGGGTTCGCTCCGGCTGGCTCCGTCCAGATGGAGTGGGCCGCGTGCGCGGCCTCGTGGACGAACACTCCCCAGGCGGCGGGATACCGCTCCTCGTCGCCCACGATACGCGGATGGATCTCGTGGGGCTGGAGCGGGGCGAACAGGCCGGCGTCGAACTCGACCTCGCCCAGAGTGGGGAAGAACGCGGCCGGTGCGCCGCTGCGCGTGCCGGGGCGGCAGGTGACGAGGAGGTCTTGGCGGCCGGAGAGGGCGACCAGCCGATCGCCGAGTTCGGCTCCCACGCGCAGCCACGCGTCCGGGGAGGAACGGGGTTGCGCGGGCGGGGCGCCGTCGTCGTCCCATCGCGCGAGGTCGGCGTCGTCGTCCGGCGTGGTGGCGGGGGACTGGACGTGGTGGTGGGCGCTCATCGCGAGCGGCCCCGGCGCGCGGAGCCGGTGCTGCCCGGGGGCTGCCGGACGGCCGAGGCGGAAAGCTGCTTGCCGAGGGTGAGGGGGCGGACCTCCTTGACGCCGGCAGCCTTGATGATGGCGGCGGCGACGGCGTCGCGATCCTCCAGGGGGGCGATGCCGACGAGGTTCGCGAGCGCGGCTTTGGTGCCGAGGACGGCCTCGGTCTTCTGGTAGCTGAGCAGCTCTCGCAGTTGGGGGGCCCAGCCCAGCTCGCCGAGTTCGACTTGGTGGGCGAGGTGTCGGGCGACCCGGACGACCCGGGCATCGATCCTCAGTGCCTTGGCGAGGTCATAGTCCGTGCCGATCTGGATTTGCACGCTGAACCGGGACGACAGTGCCTCCGTCAACACTGCCCCGTGGACGCCGGGATTGTGGCCCGCCACCACGTAGAAGCCTTTCTCGGCCTTGATCGTCTCGCCCTTGTGGGCCTTGACCTGGATCTGCCTGCGCCCGTCCATCGCGGGATACAGCGCCGCCAGGACCATCGGTGAGATCAAGGTGGCATCGTCGATCAGCAGGGCGCGGCCCTCGGTCATCGCGGTGACCAGCGGCCCGTACTGGAAGACGTAACCTCCGCTGTCGGCCTGCGTGTACTCGCCGACCAGGTCGCCGACCGTGGTGTCGCCGTCGCCGGCGACGGTGAGCAGGTCCGGGAACGCCGCCTCCACCAACGACGTCTTGCCGGTGCCCGGAGGGCCGTAGAGCAGCACCGGCACGTCGGCGTCGCGCAGGCGGTTCAACGCCTCGACGTCGGGCAGATCGGCCAACTCCCGGGGGTGGTAGAGCTGGCCCCCCGCGCGGGGGATCGGGCCGGTCTGCCTGGGCGTGGCTGTTGCGGGAATGGTCGTGCGGGCCGTGGCCGCCTGGGCGCGGGGAGCGTGGGTGCCCGGTGGGCTGATCACAACGGTTTTCGCGGCTGCGGCGGTTTTCGCGTTCGCGCGGAACTCCGGCTGTCCGGTTCCGCTCTGGTCGGCCTCGCCGCGTCGCACCAGGGTGAGGGTCGCGTTGCGGACAGCGCCGTGGGAGTGGCCCAGCTGCCTGGCCATCTCCCCGATGGTGAGCGTGTCCGCCGGTCGGTGCGCGAGCAGTCGGGCGACTTTGGCCCGCAGTTCGCCGCCCTTGGTGCGCGCTGAACCGCTAGGCGTTCTGGGTGTGGTCAAAACGAAAGCCTCTTCAACAGGTGGGCGTTGCGGGCGGGGTTGGCGATGCGTTTGTGAGGCTGGCCGCTCTCGGAGCGGATCACGGACTGTGCCGACATCGGCGACTGGGCCAACCGGGTACCGTCGGCGCTCACCGGCCGACCGAGGGCTCGGTCCAGGTGCACGGGATGGCCGGCGACGAGCAGCTCGCTGGCTGCCGAGCAGGCCCGGTCCGCTCCGTACCGGGTTCCGTCGCTCGGCAGGCGCAGCCCGGCGTCTCTTCGAAGCCGTCCTGGAGCAGGATCCGCCGGGCAGCGGCGTTGTAGCCGGTGGTGGTGATCTCGCCGGTGATGGTGTGCCGGATCGTCATGAACGGCTCTGCTGGTGCTTCGGGCAAGGCGGATCTCCTATCGGTGGTGGCGGGAAAGCGGTGGGGTGTTGGGCGAAGGCGAGGCGGGCCCGGAGCTTCCAGCACATCAACGGTGCGTGGCTGGACAAGGCCGACCAGGCGCGCAACCGCCGAAAGCTCGGCTCCCGCGGCGGCCGGCCGCCTCGTTTTGACCGGGCCGACTACCGTGAACGCCATGCGGTCGAGTGCGGCATCAACCGCCTTAAGAGGCATCGCGCCGTCGCCACGCGATACGACAAGCTCGCCGTCCGATATGAAGCGACCGTGCTGATCGCAGCTCTCAACGAATGGCTCTGACCCTGTCGCGCGCGGCATCGCGTACGGCAGCGGGGCCCTGACTGCTCAGTTCCCGTTCTGAGCTGGCCTGATGTCACTCAATCCCGACGCGCCGATCGGTAACATTCCGCATGCATGTGTACGCGTAGCGCAAGGAGTTCAAATGCAACCTAGTCACGGGCCGACCGAGTTTCCTCCCAGCCGGGGCCGTCTCCACCTGATGTCCTGGCAGGCGGATGCACTGGAGGCTGGCAAGTTCTTCCCTGCCACCGAGGCAGGGTTGCCCGACCCCGTCGTCCCGTCCGACGTAGCCAACGCCCAGCCTCCGGCGGACGGGAAGATCGCCAGCGCGGGGATGGGTGACGCCGCAGCCCTGGACGAGGTCGGCACCGACTGGAAGAAGCACCCCGTCACCGCCGGCCAGAACCTGGACGTCAGGTGGGTGCTCCGCCATCGCCAGAAGACCCGCCGTTTCAACTACTTCCTCACCAAGCAGGGCTGGGACCCCAACCAGGCTCTGTCCCGAAGCCAGTTCGACACTGAACCCTTCCACCAGGTGCAGTTGTCCGAGCAGCCGTACTGGCAGGACGACCTCGCCCCGGGTGACAGGCCCACCCACACCATGCGTCTGCCCCAGCGCGACGCGGGCCACCACGTCTTGCTCGCAGTGCAGGAGATCGCCGACACCGGCAACGCCTTCTACCGGGTCATCGACCTCCAGTACACGTAGAAGAACCGCGCCCTGGCCTGACCACGTGCCGACCCTGCCGCTGCGGGGTCGGCACCTCCCCTTACGGCCTGGGATGCCGCACCCCTCAGCATGATTATGGGCTGTTTCGACGGCCCACATGGGGCAGAACCGAAGCGCCAAACGACGGCGAACTCACACAGCCAGGGCTGAGACGAGCCGGTCCTCGCTCCGACGGTCCTCGCCCCGCTGCCCACAGCCAGCGAACCGTGAAAAGCGATTTCGATACACGGCCTAGGGGCGGCGCGCGGTTGCTGTGGTGTGCTGCGGCGGCGCAGGCGGGGGCGTTGTCTCCAGGGCAGGCCGCGGGCGGATACGG
Source organism: Streptomyces sp. DvalAA-43 (assembly GCF_900091725.1). Lineage (GTDB taxonomy): Bacteria > Actinomycetota > Actinomycetes > Streptomycetales > Streptomycetaceae > Streptomyces > Streptomyces pulveraceus. The sequence goes on from NZ_FMBW01000012.1 coordinate 160,429, forward strand.
GGCGGCTTCGGAACGCGGTGCGGTGGCAGGACCGCGACGGTCGCGCCGAGGTCCTCTGCAGTTTCGTTTACCTCACTGGCGAGGAATTCGAGCTGCCTGCCAAGGGCGTCGAGCCGGGCGCCCAGGCGCTGACCCTGAACGGACTCCAACGCGCGGGAGAACCCGGCTGCCTCATACAGGAGTTGACGCAGGTGTGTCATGGGGCCGCAGCCGCGTCCCTGCTCGGTGGCAGTGAGCAGGGCCTCGGACACGTCGCCCGCGCAGTGTGCCTCGGTGACGTCGCGGAGCAGCTCCTGGACGGGCACCTCCGGAGCCATCTCGGGGCGGTTGAACCGGGACGTGCCCTCAGCGCGGAGAACGCCGGGCGGCACTGGCCGGGGGAGTGTCTTGCCGGCGACGTACTCGTTGTCGTACCGGCCGATGACGCACCACCCGGGCGCATCCGGATCCCCGGCCAGGGCGATCACCTCGGAGACGTCCTCCTCGACCAGGTAGGCGAGGGTGATGCGGCGGCCGTCAGCCGCGTACCAGGACTCGATCAGATCCAGTGCCCCTCGGCTCCGCGCCAATCGGGCCCTTTCCGTCCACTCCCGTGCCTCGTCAGCCGTGAATTCGGGTCCGGGCTGGTGGTGCAGTTCGGCGAGGTGGGCGGCGATCGCGCCGTTCTCAGCCCAGTGAGCGAGGTGCGCCCACACCGCCTTCTCCTCACGCTCGGCGGGCTGGCCGGCGGCGCGCAGGATCTCCGCATGTGACGTGGCGAGGGAGTCGAGCATGTCCCGCCACGCCTGGGTGTGCGCGGCGGGAGGCACCGTGTCGAGGGCTGTGCCGGCCGCCGCCAGCAGGGGGCCGGCGGCGTCGGCGAGGTCGAGCCGGTATCCGTCGAGAGCTGCCCGGGTGAGGCGGGTGCGAATCGCGGCTGCTTCCTGGGGGCGGACTATGCGTCCGTGCCGGTCGCGGACGGCGTCGAGGGCCGTCTCAGTCTCCCGGTCCAGGAGCGCCATTCTTGCCCGGAAGTCACCGCACTTGGCGCCGAGCTCGTGGATCTGTTGCGGGTCGGGGGTGACAGGGATCGGAGTCTCCTGGATGAGGTCAGCGGCGTGCTGCTCGGGGCGGGCATGCCTGGACGGCCGTAGCGGGCGGGCGGACCGGTCCCGAGAGCTGGTCGGGTGGGGCGGGGCGGGTATCGAGGCCCGGGCCGAGGCGTACGGGGTAGCGGGCGGTGGCCAGCATCTGTGCGGCCCAGGTCGACTGTTCGTTCTCCCAGTCGCGTCCCATGCCGAGTGGGAGCCGGATCGAGCGGCCGTTCAGCGACGGTACGGAGAGGAAGCCGGCTCGGAGCAGGATGTGTCCGGCGAAGGCATCGAAGGTGCCGTCGATCTTGACGTGGCCATCCCTTGTTCGGGCGATGCGGATCGGCTCCGGAGAGGGGTTCATCGGCTGTGGCCGGCAGGAGAGGAAGCGAGGTGGACGGTGGGCGCGTAGGTGGGCTTCGGCGGGGCCGGACGTGCGGAGGGCGGCGAGGTCGTCGGCGCGGCACTGCGCTGGGGTGATCGGCCGGAGGCAGCCTGGGCGATCCGTTTACGTCGCTCGGCAAGTCTGTTCGGCAGGCCCGGGCGAGTGGGGTTGGCGGGGGCGTAGGCGATGTCGGTGTCGACGTGTACGGCGTAGCCCTGGGCGCGGAGGTCCTGGGCGGCCTGGCGGGTTCGGCGTGGGCCGTCGAGCTCGGGTTCGGTGAGCTGATACAGGCTCGGCTCACCGGGGACGGCCTCGAACTGGACCCGGGTGAGGAACCAGTCGGCGAGGTGGGCGGGAAGCGAAGAGTTGAAGCTGGCAACGTAGCCGTGCTGAGGGTGGCTGCCGAACACGAAGTGGATGTCGGGGTCCAAAGAGGAAGAATCTCCTTCCGGTAGGGGAGCCGTGGGTCAGCGGCGAGGGCCGGGAGTGTTTCGGGCCGGTGCGGGCGGAAGCACACGCGGGGAGACGATGGTCCGGCCCGTCTCGGTGGCGGGCGGCTCGCTGGGAATGGAGCGGCGAGCCAGGTCGATGAGGCTCTCGCCGCCCTCTGCGAGCCACCACACCACCTGATCGGTGCGAGGGGCCACGGCGGTTTCGGCACCGGCCTGGGCCCCAGCGGCAATGACGTCTTCCACCCGCTGGAGGACAGCAGCCTCGTGCTCGCTCTGCGTGGCCAGGGCGCGCACCGCAGCGGTGACCTGCGGCGCCGTTGTGGTGAAGCGGCCGTAGGCGTCGATGAGATCCTTCGGCGCCGGCTCAGGGACTGCGCCTGACTCGTAGATCTGGCGTGTCCGGTCCAGGTCCTCCTCCAACGAGTTGACCTGGCAGTGGAGCACGGCCCGCGTGTAGGCAGGCAGCAGACGGGAGTTGATCTGCCAGGCGGCGGAGGCCGACGTCTGCTGCACGGTCACGCTTGCGGGCGGGGTGACGAGTCCGTCGGGATGCAGATTGATGGGGTGGAGTGCGCCGACGTGATACAGGTCGCGCTGCGGGTCGCGGATGATGGCGAGTTCGGCCCCGTCGTCACGCCGAAGTACGGCCGCCCACCGCACACGGCGCTGGTCCAGCGTGGCAGCCATGGATGGGCTCCACATGCAGGCGGCGAGGTCTTCTTGCCAGACGCGCATCGCGTAACTTTCGACGCTTACGCTCCACTGGCCCGGCAGGTGATCGACCAGGTCGCGTGCGAAGTCGCCGATGTAGGTTTCACCGCTCGATGTGATCTTTATCTGGGTGGCCCGGGCGACTACGCCGAGGGTGAGCAAGACCTCGCGGGTGCGGTCGAGATCCGTCAGCGGGATGGCGCGGTTGCCGTCGTCAGACTTCTCGAATCCTGCGGTGTCCAACGTGGTGTGCGCCCAGCGCCAGTTGTCACCGTCGACCAGTGCGACGATGCCATCGCGGGAACTGGTGAACAGGGTGACTTCGCAGGAGGATTGTCCGGCGGCGGCGCCACCTGACGTGCTTCTACCTGGCGTGGCGAATCGGGCGTACTCGGGGAGGTCCACAGAGCGGCTCCTTCGGCCGGGATGTTGCGGGAGGCCGGGACGGTGTCACGGTTGGCCAGGCGTCCGGGTTGCTGAAGTCGGTGAGAGGGTCGGCGTCCCAGCTGACGACGGGGCCGGATGCGGCATAGAGCGTGGGGATCACTTCGATGCCGCGCGGGCGTAGGACGTATCCCCACTCCAGGTCCTGGTCGGCGGCGGTCGTCTCGGTGACTGTCATACGGGTAGGCGGCGAGCCGTCCGGGGTGATCAAGTCGTCCATGGTGCGGCTGGACCACCGGAACCCGCCGGTGAGGGCGGCGACGGTCTCGGACGGTGCCCCGTCGAGGAGATCGGAGCCCAGCTCATCCCAGCCGATGGCGACGTCGTCCACCAGGTGCCGTGTCATCGCGTCAAGGTTCCGGCCGTAGCGGTACTGAAACGCGGTGAGCAGCACCGGAAGCTTCGCGGAGGGCGCGCCGTCGAGATGGACGTATATGCCGGTGTACCCGGTCGGGGTGGGGCGGGCGATGAAGGAACGGGTCGACAGGTGAAGCCTCCAGAGGTGTGCGCTAGCGGCCGGGTGCAGGGCCGGCGGGCGGCGGGACGGGCGGAGCCGGGGGCAGGCTCGGTCCTGTCTTCGCGGCCGGTCGCGGCGCGGGTGCGGGGTCGTACTCGTCGCGCAGGACGGCGAGATCGGCCTCGTCAGCGAGGGCGAGCACGGAAAGGCTGCGGCTGGCCGCTTCCAGCAGCATCTTGGGCGGATTCCCCAGCTCCGCACCCCGGTGGCGGTCGCCCCACCGCGCGATGGACACGAGAAGGTCGCTCACCGCGCTCAGCGCGGGCTGGGCGGAGTCCAGGAGGTGCTGGGTGATGGCGCTGACCTCGGCGGGGGTCTGCGCTGCGGCGAGCGCCGCGAGATACGGGGCCGCGTCCGGTGCCGGTAGCGGCTCGTCGGGCAGCGGGTGCTTGGTGAGGAACTCTTAGGAGTCGCGGCGGGCCCAGCGCAGCAGATCACGCGGGTGGCGATACCGAAGTGCGCGGCTGCGATCTGTTCGGAGGTCCGGCCGACGTTGTCGTACAGCTCGAAGTCGGGATCTTGCATGTCAGGCTCCTAGACGGCGGTGCTCGGGCCGGCCGCTGTGGCGTCGGTGCGGCGGCAGCCATAGCCGAGCAGGCTCGACGGACCCGGCGTGCTGGGGACGGAGGCGACGTCTGAGCAGGTGAACGTGTAGGTGAAGGCGGGGCTCGGGCTGGTGCCGAGCCAGGCGCGGTCCTGCTTCTCCGGCCTGATCCGTAGGCCCGCGGTGGTGGAAGCGTCGTGCTGGGCGTGCGTGTGGGAGAACACGACGAGCGCTCCGGTAGTCGTCTTCAGGGCGTACGCCTCGGGGTACTCGGGCTTCTCCGCGGTGAAACGGGTGGTGCCGCGCGTCCCGAACTTGTTCACGGTGTCCCGGTGGACCTTGACTTGCTGCTCGGATGCCTTCGTCGCGGCGAACACCTTCCTTCCTGCACCTCCGGTGGCGAAGTTGTCGCCGACGGCCGCGCGCAGCTGCTCGGCCGGGATGGCGAGCTTGGTGGAGGCCGGGTCGATGGGGGTGGCGTAGCCGTCCTGGTCGAGCACGATCTGCGGGAGCTGCTGCGGGTCGTCGATGTCGACGGTCGAGACCATCTCCCACTGCTTCGTCTTCGTGTTCTCGGCCAGGACGAGGACACGGGCGTACTGCTGGGAGCTGCCGGCGCGGGTGACGGCGGCGAACCACTTCCGCTTCCCAGCTGTGAGGCGCGGGATGTAGAGGTCGGTCTGGGTCACGTCGTACGACCAGGCACGGAACGGCTTCCGGTCGGCATTCGGGAGCCCCTCGTCCTCCTTGAGGTCGGCCAGCGTCATCGCATAGCGCGGGCCGTCTTCGACGGTGTCGAGTAGTGCGCGGTCCTTCGCGGCGAGCGCGAGGTTGTTCGTCTTCGAGTAGTGGGTGATGGCATCGCGTGCCTCGGCCGGGGTGAGAGCCGGGGCCGCCTTCGCGACAGTTGCGGCGCTGGGGGGCCGCCTCACCTTGGCCGCGTCGGGGCTGTCGCTGTCCGTGGTGCAGGCGGTGGCGGCCAGGGCGATGCAGAGGGCGGTGGTGATCAGCGGAATGGTGTGACGAGCGGGACGGATGAGGGCTCCATGTGCTGGGGGCGGTGGGCGTAGTCGCGCAGGGCGGTTGGCCTACTGGTGGTGGGTACCGACGGACGTGCTGGTGGTCGGGAAGGAGGCCGGCCGCGGGGTTGTGGCGGCGGTCGGAGTGGCGCGTGTTGCGGTGTGGCGGCGGAGGTTCACGCCGAGGCCCTGGGCGGCGAGCTCCCGGGTCAGGGCTTGCACGCGCAGTGCCCGCCCGTCTTCGCCGTACGCGGCGGGCAGAAGAAAAGCCGCCTGGTGGGGGTGGTACTGGAAGCCGTGGGCGAAGAGCGCCATGCGGACGTCCTCTGGCACGCTCTTGTACGGCACACCGAGGGCGCCGTCGTTGTAGTAGGTCAGGGTGAGGACCTGGGAGACCTGCGGTGGGGCGGGCCGGTGCGGGGGCTCGGGCTGGTCTTCCGCGTTGTGGAGCACCGCGTGCAGGGCCTGTTCGTAGCGGGGGAGTACCCGGCGGGTGACGCGGGCAGCGGCCCGTGCGGGGTCGTTGGGGACGGCGATGCCGTTGGGCTCCTCGACACCCTCGAAGTGGTGGGGCTTGAGACTGGCGTCTTCCGGCTGGAGTGGAGCGACGACGAACTGTTCGGGGTGCAGGGGCCGGTGGGTGACGTAGAGCCGTTCGCGTTCGGGCCCGTGGAGGACGGCGTCGTGAGGGAGGACGTACGTGCTGACGACGTGGTCGATGTGCCCGGCGTCCCAGAGCTGGTTGGTTGTGCGGTATTGGTCCTTGTACGTGGTGTGGTGCTGGTATGTGCTGGTCCAGGGGCCGGGCAGGCGGGCGGCCAGAGCGGTGGCGAATGTGGACAGGTCAGTGCGTGGCGTGGGCATGGGCTCCTGATGGCGAGGGGGCTGGGATTGCGGTGTCAGCGCGTGTGCCGGTGGGGAGTCGGAAGACCGGGCAGGGGCAGACGGGGCGCATGGGCCGGGGATGCTGGCGGCCGGTGCGGCTGCGGGGGAGCGGTGAGTGCTCGCATCCGGTCCTCGGCCACGTTCAGGGTCTCCCCGAGGTTCCGGATCTCGGCAGCCGCGTCGGCGAGGTCGTACGAGAGGTCGAACCCGTCGTCCTCTTCGGCTTCTTTGGCTTTCTCGCCCGCGGCTTCGAGTAGTTCCCCCATCCGCTCCAGCAGGCCGTGGGTCGGTTCCAGGATCTGGCCCAGCAGCGCGGCAGCCTCTGCGTACGTTGTGTTGTCGTTGAGCTGGTCCGTGAGGGCAAGGAGGGCATCGCCGTAGATGTACGTGGTGGTGCGGTCCGCGGCAGCGGCCGGGCCGAGGGGGGCGCCCGCAGTCCGGGCAACGCTGGCGTGGTTCAAGGGCTCTGGGGCGCGGGGAGGCGGGGCTGTGGACATGGGGGGAAGCTCGGTAGGTGAGGGTGGAGCGGGAAGCAGCCCGAGTTGGCTGAGTCGCCTATCGATCGCCTCGATCAGGAACGGGGCGCTGCCGCCGTTGCGTACCTCGGGACGTGCAGGGGCATGGGGGTCGTCCGCGGGCACCGAATCGTAGACGATCTCGTACAGCGCATGGTCGTCGGGGTGTTGACGGGTGACGGACCATCCCTCCGGATCCCCCGGCGGGCGGCTGGAAGGTGGCTCCTGCGGCGGGGAGATGATCAGGTAGCTGTCGTCGGGGAGCGGTACATGCACCACGTACGCACTCAGACCGAACTCAAGGTTGCACTCCAGTCCGCGCTGGCGCAGTGGGGTGGTGATGTGCGCGTGGCGGCTCCACAACTCCTGCCACCACGCGGTGCTCGCGTTGCGGTGGTCAGGGAGCGGTGCGAGTGGTGATGCACTGGCCGGGTAGTGGTGCTGTGCGTTGTGGAAGGTGACCGGGGCGTTCTCGCGGTCAGCGGCCACGGGCGCTCCCGTGCGAGGCCGGGCCGGAACGGGCCGGCGGGAGCTGGCGGGCGGGGAAGAAGCTGTGGAAGTCGAGGTGGCCGTCGAGTTCCTTGGACGCGTCGCGGAGAGATTCCGATGCGCGCCGCAGGTAGGCACGCGCTGTGGCGTGCTCGATGACCATGGAGTTCGCCGGGTACTGCTTGATGATCGGCGTGGCGGCCCGAGACAGGGCCAGGGCGGTTTCCGCGGTCTCGGCGAAGCACGGTACTGCGTGGCTCGACATGGTGGATGCCATCGCGAGGCGGGCGAGTACGGCTCTGCCGACACGGTTCGTACTGTGAGGGGTCCGGGCGAAGTCGGCAGTCAGCTGAACGACGTTGTGGGAGAGGGCCTGTGCGTCGACGGCATGCTGGAGCAGGTCGGTGTAGGAGGGCGAGGCCGGTACACGACCGTTCTCGTCCAGCAGCTGCCACTGTTGGGCGGCATCGAGCAGTTTGGTCTTCATTGTGTCGAGTACGCCGATAAGGTGGAGAACGGTGTCGTGAGGTATCAGTTCACGCGAGTTATCAGGTTTCATGAGCTTTTGGCTTTCAGTGCATGCGGGCGTCGGTATCGAAGAGCGCCAGCTCGTGGCTGTGCAGGAGGTGCTGCACGATGAAACTTCTGCCTGCGACTTTCCACAGGCCCCTGCCGCGATTGAGGTGCGCGATGGCCTCCATCTCGACGGAGGTCAGGCCCAGCAGGGATGCGGCGGCGTGGAGCTGGTCGGTCTCCTGGCGGTAGATGATGCGCGTGCTGCAGTCGGCGAGGAGGCCCTCGGCGAGCGCTCGTCCGCGGGATCCGGCGTCGCCTGCGGTGAGCAGATCGCTGAGACGGTGGATGACCATGAGGTTGGCGATGCCCAGGCCGCGGCTCAGCTTCCACTGGGACTGCATGCGTTGCAGGAGGCCCGGGTGGCGCATCAGTCGCCACGCCTCGTCGTACACGATCCAGCGTCGGCCGCCGTTCGGATCGGAGAGCGCGGACTCCATCCATGCCGAGGCGCAGGTCATGGCGAGGACGAGAGCGGTGTCGTCGCCGGATCCGCCGAGGCGGGAGAGGTCGATGGTGAGCATCGGCGCGCTGGGGTCGAATTCGACGGTGGAGGGGGCGTCGAACATGCCGGCCAAGTCACCGTGGACCAGTCTGCGCATGGCGTGGGCGAGGTCGCGTGCCGCGTCTCCGAGTTGCCCGGTCATTCCGGCGGTCTCGTCGAGGGTGGCGGGGTTGTTGAGGGCAGCGGCGACATCGCCGAGAAGCGGGGTGTGGCCGGTGTCGGCGGCCCGGGTGACGACATGGTCGAGGGCGACGTCGAGCGCGGTGTGTTCCATGGGCAGCAGGTCCCGGCCCAGGACGGTCCGGGCCAGGGAGCCGAGCAGGAGAAGGCGTCGCTTGCGGATCTCGCTGACCCAGTCGGCCTCGGAGATGCTCTCTGGCCGGGGCGCGGCATCCAGGGGATTCAGCTTGCCCGGTAGCCCAGGACCGAGGGCAACGGACGTGCCACCCAACGCCTGCGCGACGGGCGTCCACTCCCCCTTCGGGTCGCACGGGACGTAGATGCGGTAGCCGAAGGCGACCGACCGGAGCGCGAAGCTTTTGGCCAGTGCGCTTTTCCCCTGGCCGATGACCCCGGCCAGCAGCACGTTCGGGTTGGTGAACCCGTCGACCTTGCCGTACAGGGCGAACGGGTCGAACACGAACGATGCCTCGGCGTGGACATCGCGGCCGACATAGATGCCCTCGGCGCCGAGCCCGCCTTCGGCGAGGAAGGGGTACGCGCCGGCGGCGACTGCGGTGGTCATACGGTGGGAGGGCAGTCTCAGCTTGCTACCGCGGGCGGAGCTGGGGCCGGGGCGTCCGCTGACCGGATACAGCGGGGCGGGTGTTTCGTGGTCGGTGGGCGCGCTGTCCGCCAGGTGCACGGCCGCTTCGGCGCGGGCCTTGGCGGTGGCTTCGGCGAGTTGGCGGCGGGCGGCCTTGCGGCTGGCCCGGTCGGTTCCGTGCGGGGTGAACAGGGGGCTGGCGGAGGTGCGGCGGGTGGGCCGGTGGCTCATCGGGGGCCCTCGTTTCGCCTGCGAGGAGCGGTCATCGCAGGCATGCAGTGATGTGGGGCGGGCGGTCGAGGTCGGTGGGGGTGGTCTTGCGGCGGACAATGTGTCCGGCGGCGAGGTGGCGCTGGCAGATCGTCATGAACGGCGGGCCTTCCGGAAGACTCTCCGGCCGGCATTCGCTGGAGTCGGAGGCGGACGGCAGCAGGTGGAAGGCGTCGTGCACGGCGGCGGCGGCCTGCCACAGGCGCGTGTGGGCGGAGGCGAGGTGCCGGCCTGCGCCCGGATGCGGGGAACGTGCCGACCCGGCGAGCTGATCAACGAGCCCTAGCAGGGCGGTGAGATGAGCGTGGACGACATCGAGGTGGAGGCGGTCCGCCGGCTCCGGCGGGGCCGACCGTCCCAGGGCGTGGGTGTGGTGGCGGACGCCGGCGGTGGCGGCTCGGAGGTAGGGGTGCGCGTCGTCGGCACGCGGAGGAGAGGTCAAAGGGACGTGGGTCCTTCCTGCCGCCGGTGGTGCGTGGGGCAGCGGGGTCAGAGAGTGGTGCGGGCCAGTGGCAGCGCGGAGACGGCGAAGGCGTCGGGCTGCTGGAAGAACAAGCGGCGCAGGTCGACGCCGGCGGTGACGGCGGCGGTCTCGATCTGTGCGCAGGCGGCGTCCAGGAGGGCATCGGTCTCGGCTGTGACGGTGACCAGACCGGTCAGTGAGACATCGGCATGCCCGGCGATGAGCTGCCGCTCACGCGTCTTGACGTCGGCGTACTCGATGGAGTCCTCTTCGCTGTCGACTTGGCCGCGCCGGGTGCGCTCGCTGGCGTCCGCGATGATCTGTGCCTTCTTGCGCTGGACGTCGCGCAGTGCGGACTCAAGCCGCTGAGGCACGTATATGAGGGAGAGGGTCCGGCGGACGCCGGCTGTGAACATCAGGCGGTGCAAGAACCCGGCGCCCATCTCGGTCCGCGGCCAGTTCTCCACCCAGTACGTGGCGTGGCGGGCGGAGTCGGTGGCGACCCGGTCGTACTCCTCGACCTGGACGACGGGACCGGCTGCTGCGGGGTCTGCTTCGGCCCGGCCGGATTCGGACCACTGCTGCAGGGCGGAGAGGGCTTTGGGGTCGTAGGCGGTGCGGATGACGGCGGCGATCTCCCGGGCGGTGAGCCACCCGGTGACCATCAGGCCGGCGTTCCGGGCGGCCTGGGCGACGCTGGCCGTGGTCTGCTCCATGACGGTGAAGGCGCCGGGCAGCCCGCCGCCGGCCTGCGATATCAGGCGCTTGGCGGCCTTGAGATCGAGGGAGATCGCGATGTACGTCTCGTGCGGGGCTGCGGCGGGGCCAGCGGCAGCGACGAGTTCGGAGTAGACCTGCCCGGCGACCGGGGCCTCGGGGCGGCCGTTGTGGGCCCAGTGCCGGGCGAGGGTGTCACCGGAGTCGGGGACGGTGCGCTCCAGGACCTGCACGGTGGCGACGTGCCCGGTACGGGCGGTTCCGGCAAGGGCCCGGCCCCAGCTGCTCACGTTGTGGTTCTGAGCGGCCGGGTCGAGCAGCACGAAGGCGCGGGAGGAGACGCGGGCGATGGCGGTGAGGGTCTGCTGGTGCGGGTCGTGCACGGCCGCGGCCTGGTTCACGGAGTCACCGGGGGCGACGACCTTGAGGGAGGCGGCGGTGCCGGGCAGGTGCAGGACGCCGTCCTGCCGGGGCCGGGTGACGGGCCGGGCGAGCCACAGAGACTGCCCGGTGCGGCGACGGTGCGCGTAGCGGGCAAAGATCGGAGCCCAGTCGATCAGGGACCGGCCGTTGCGGCGGACCGTGACCAGGGCGGCGACCGCCACCCACAGGGGGGTCAGGGCAATGGCGCCGAGAAGTCCGGTGGAGATGATCGCAACCAGCAAGAGCGTCAGAGCGCAGGACACGAGTACAAGCTGGGGCAGGGTGAGACCGAGAAGGATGCCTCGGCGAGACCGGTGCGGGAATTTCACCGTGACCGGGGCGACAGAGAGGTCAGACAAGGGGCGGGTCCTGGAGGCGCGGAGGGGGCCCGGGGGCGGGGCATAAGGAGCACGCCCCGCCCCCGGGAAGCGGGCAGAGGATCAGAGGCCGGTCGGAGGCGGAGGCCCAGCCGTTGCGCTGGTCGTGGCGTGCTGGGACCCGGAGGACGGCGGTGCGCCCTGCGGCGGCGGGGTCGTGGTAGGCGGGTCGGACTGCCATCCGCGGCTCTGACCGGGCACGGGGTTGGTTTCGGAGCGATCGGGGACCGAGCTGCCCCCCATCTGGCCGCTGGTGTCGTCGGAGACGCTCGTCGGCGGGGGCTGGACGGCCTTCTCCAGAAGACCGGTGCTGGAATCTTCCTTGCCGTTGCCGTTGCCGGTGTTGCCGGTCGGGTTGGCGGCGATGTCGCCGGGGAAGCCGGCGTCGGGGCCTTGAGGGGCGGCTTGCGCACCGGCTGCGGCACCACCGGTTCCGGCGGTGGCTGCTGCCGCTGCCACCTTCCGGCCGGCCTTCTCGGCATGCGCCCTGGCGATCTGTGCTCCGGCGCCGCCGGCGCGGTGGATGGACTCGCCGTCGGTGCCGTCGGCTGCCCAGTGCACGAACTTGAAGACCGCGTACGGGCACAGCAGCACCAGCACCATGACCACGATGCCGGACATGACATCTGCCAGTGCGGCGACACCATCCTTGGCCTCGGTCTTGCCCATGGCGGAGATACCGAGCACGAAGATCACGGTCATCAGCAGCTTGCTGACGACGAGGGTGGCGGTGGCTTCGATCCAGCCCCTGCGCCAGCGCCGTGCGACCTCCCAGCCGCCGCCGGCCGAGGCGAAAATGGCCAGGGTGACCATGACGAGGATTCCGACCTTGCGGACCATCATCACGCACCAGTAGAGAAAGGCGCCGACGGCGGAGCCGAGACCGGCGACGACCGGGACGAGCCAGCCCATGCCGGACAGGGACGCGATCATGTTGACCATCACAATGCGACGTACCGCCGACTCGATGCTCAGATGCGCGGTCTTGAACAGTCCGTCGCTGATGACATCGACGACCTCGATGGCGACCGTGGTCAGGGCGATGCAGCAGAAGGCGAACAGAACGCCGGACATGGTGCCGGTAAATGCCTGGGTGAGGGCCTGACCGTCGCGTTTGATTGCGGCACGGACGAGCTGCGCGCAGAACGTAGCGACCAGCAGGACCAGGCCCAGCGGTAGCAGCATTTCGTAATTGTCGCGGAACCAGCCGGCGTTCAGGTCCACGTTCGTGGTGGTGTTCACCACCTCGGCCGCCAGGTCGGCGGCGGCTGCCGCCAGTTCACCCGCCGACTTCATCATCCAGTTGCCGATGGCCTGGGCGGGGTCCGAGGCGAAAGAGACCGCGTCGCCGACGGCGCATAGCTTGTCGGTCAGGGGGAGATCGCAGAAACCCATGGGAGTTCCTCCTTTCTTGTCTCAGGTGCGGGTCACTGCGTCACGTTAGGAGCGATGGCGGCCAGGGTGCAGTCGTGGTTGGGGCGGCACTGCACGGCGAGGGTCACGGCGCGTTCCTCGGATCCGCCGCCGCCCTTCTTCCAGGCGATCCGCTGCGTGCCGTTGACGGTGACGACGTAGACGTACGCCTTGGTGATCGCGGATGGGTCGTCGGCCAGGGCTGCCTTGAATGCGCTGGGGAAGTGGCCCTCGGTGATGCCGGCGGTGGCGCGCTGGTTCTGGTCAGCCATCCGCGACCAGAGCACCGGGTCAGGGACCTGGCCGGAGACCGAGGCCCAGTCCGCGTACGCGGTCTCGTCGGTCATCCAGGCACGCATGCCGGCGAGTTGCTGGTCACGGCCGGTGTTGCGCGTGTCGTAGGACCACAGCATCTGTGCCGCGGCCTTGGCGTAGGCGACGGGCTCGGAGATCTGCGGGGGTTTGGCCACGGACCCGGTCCCGGCAGCCGGCTTCGGGGCGGTCTCGGAGGTGGACGGGCTGCTTGCTGGGGCCTGGGTGGTGTGGTCCGGGGTCTGGCGAGTGTCCTTGCTGCCGGACAGCCAGGCGACGGTGGCGGCGGTGGCGATCAGGGCGGTGACGACCAGAGTGACCATCGCGATGCGCTTGTTGGCCGACCAGCCAACGCCGTAGGAGGACAGCGAGAGGATGGGGAGTCGTTTCTGCATCAGTGGACCTGCGACCCCAAGCCTGAGAAGAACGCGACGATCCCGTTCGCGGCACCGAGTCCGAGGGCGGCGCCCGCGGCGACGAGGGCGCCCTTCTTGCCGTTGGCCTCTGCCTGGTGGCCGCCGGTGTGGTGGCCCCAGGCCCACACGCCGAGCGAGACGGCGAGGGCACCGACGACGGCGATGATCCCGAACAGGTTGATGCTGTTGACCACGTTCTTCAGCACGCTCAGGCCGGGCAGACCGCCGCCCTGGGGGGAGACGCCCGGGTCGTAGGCGAGCTGGATGACGCGGTCTGTGAGAGGGAGGGACATAGGTGTGGCGGGGCTCCTTGCATGCGCGGGCCAGGCGAGGGCTGGCGGGGAAGAGGAGAGACGAGGGAGAGGCGCGTTCGGGGCGCGGGAGATGGCCGCGGCGGCGGGCCGCTCGGAGCGGTGTCCGGGCGGGGCAACGTCAGAGGACGCGGCGGGCGGCGAGGATGTCCCAGTCCTTGATCGGGGTGATCCGGACCGGTTTTGATGTGCGTGGCGCCTCGATCACGAGGCCCTCGCCCATGTACATGCCGACGTGTTCGGGGCGGGCAGCGGTGCCGCGGCTGAAGATCAGGTCACCGGGCTGGAGCTGGCTGGGCGAGACCGCCTTGCCATCTTTGACCTGCGTGTACGTGGTGCGGGTGAGCGTGATGTCGGCGTGCGCGTACGCCTGTTGCATCAGCGAGCTGCAGTCGCAGCGGCGCATCGGGTCGGGTCCGTGCGAGTCGGTGCAGGATCCGCCCCACTGGTAGAGCGTGCCGAGCTGGTACATCGCCCACTCGATGGCCTTGCGTGCCTTCGGGGCAGCGTTCTTGGGGATCTTGTATCCCTTTGGGATGCTTCCCTCGGGGATGCGGCCGAAGCCGGAGCCGTCCTTGTCCGGAGCGCAGCCGGTGCTATCGGTCTGCTTGCTTTGATCCTCTGTGTCCTTGTCGGCGCCGGGGAAGGTCTTGGCAATGGCCGCCTGGAGTGCGGTGGCCAGGGATTCCCACGTCGCGTACGCATCCGGCCAGCCGGACTTCTGGACGGCCTGCGCGGCCTGGGTGACGGTCATCTGCTGCCAGCCGTTCACCTTGAGCAGTGCCTTGTAGAACTGTTCGCTCGCGTGGACCGGGTCGTGGATCTGCTGGGCGGTGCCCCAGCCCTGTGAAGGACGCTGCTGGAACAGGCCGAGGCTGTCCCGGTCGCCGTAGTTGAGGTTGCGCAACCGGGACTCCTGCATCGCCGTGGCGAGCGCGATGACCTGCCCCTTCCTGGGGACGTCGAGGCTGCGGCCGGTGGCCACGATCGTCTGGGCATTGGGGACCTGCTCGGCGGGCAGGTCCAGGCCCTCGATGTGAGCGTTCTTGCCGGACGCACCGTCGAGGATCTTGGCGACCTGCTGGGCGACGTCGTCGGCGTCGATGTCGGTCAGGCAGTTGTTGACCGACACGCTGTTCTGCACGGCGTTGGCGGAAACGGCCAGCATCATGCCGGTGCCGGCGAGCAGGAGCGGGGAGAGGAAGACGACGCCGATGCCGGCGGCGATCGCCTTCAATCCGTGTGGCCCGATCGCCGGTCACGGCATGTGGGCAGGGGCGGGTAGCGACATGTCATGCAGGTGTCCTTGGGGTGCGTGATCCGGTGTGCCGCGTGTGCATGGCGTGGTGGAAGGGACGCGGCGACCGGGGTGGGCGATCAGGGAATGGCCGACACAGGCGAGTTGCCGCTCGCTGAGCTGGACCCGCAGACGGGCCAGATGTGTCGGGGGCAGGAGAACAACGGCCAGACGTGGTGTGCGCCGGGCGGTTCAAAAACAGTAGGCCCGGATCGGCGGTTGACCAAAAAGTCGACGTGAGGTGCCGGAATCCGGCCCCTCGCCAGGGCACTTCTTGGTCGTCGGCGAATTCGCCCCTACAGTTTTGGAACTCCTCTCGCCTCCCCGCTCTCGGGCCCTGGGCTTCTGTATGCCCAGATCCGGCCCTCGGGGACACGCCTGCGAGACGGATGCACCCTCCGTCCCTCCACCCGAATCGGGGTTCCTCTTTGCCTTTTTCCCTGCACCAGGGCGACGCCCTCAGCGTCCTCACCAGCCTGCCGGACGACTGCGTCGACTCCGTCATCACCGACCCCCCGTACAACTCGGGCGGGCGGACCGCGAAGGAAAGGACCAGCCGCTCGGCAAAGGCGAAGTACACCTCCGCCGATGCCAAGCACGCCTTGCCGGACTTCACCGGCGAGAACATGGACCAGCGGTCGTACGGGTTCTGGCTGACGCAGATCATGACCGAAGCACACCGCCTCACCAAGACGGGCGGAACCGCGCTCCTGTTCACCGACTGGCGGCAGCTGCCCACCACGACGGACGCGATCCAGGCCGCCGGGTGGCTGTGGCGCGGAGTGCTGGCCTGGCACAAGCCACAGGCCAGGCCGCAGAAGGGCCGGTTCACCCAGAACTGCGAATTCATCGTCTGGGCCTCGAAGGGAGCGATCGACGGCTCCCGGAACCCCGTCTACCTGCCCGGCCTCTACAGCGCCTCGCAGCCCTCGGGGGCGAAGCGTCAGCACATCACCCAGAAGCCCGTCGAGGTCATGCGCGAACTGGTCAAGATCGCACCCGAGGCCGGCACAGTCCTCGACTTCTGTGCCGGCTCCGGTTCCACGGGCGTCGCTGCCCTGCTCGAAGGCCGCGACTTCATCGGCGTGGAGAAGACCGAAGACTACGCGTCCATCGCGGCCGAACGGCTCACGGAGACGATCCGCGAAACGCTGACCCAGGACGACGTGGGTCTCACCGCCTGACGCCGCAACGGCATCTCTGCAGCGGCAACCAGCGCCAGTTCCCGGTCAACGGCTGCGCCTCGAAACGCCTCGTCCATGGCCCAATGGGCGGTCTGCCCGATATCGCTTTCACTGTCCCCGTTTCCACGCCCTCCAGGAGACCACTCTCAACATGACTGAACCCGTAGAACCCCCGGCCGACGGGTTGGAGCCGGTCCGTATCCCAGATCTGCAGTTGGAAGGGATTGAGGCCAGCGTCCGGCGGCTGATGGAGCAGTCGGCGCAGCAGTCGCAGCAGCTCGACCATCTCGCCTCCGCGCCGGCCCCCACCGGCCCCTCACCGTTCGCGGCGTTCGGTATGCCGGGGCTCGGCGGTCCGCCCCCGGCTGCCCCGCCAGAACCACGGTCCATCATGGAGCTGGACGGGGAGGAACGCGAGGACGAACTCGACGCCCTGTCCGACTGGGTCGACGACTTTCTGCTGCCCGTTTACGGGTCGGAAGTCACTACGGCGACGCCCTGGTGCCTGCAGTGGCAGGAGCACGACGACGTCGTCGCTTGGCTTCACGCCCTGTGGCTCGCGTACCAGCAGCACAAGGATCCCGAGGCCGGGCTGAGCGGCCTGTTCGTGTGGCACCGGGATTTCCTCACGCACGCGATTGCTGCGATCCGTGCGCCAGGAGGGCCGCTGTCGGCGTGCATGACCGCCCCGGAGCGACCGGCACACCGGATCCTGCCCGGCCCGCCGCCCTCGGCCCGGTCGGGGAAGGGGACGGCGACCGAAGCGGAACAGGACGGGCCCGGCGAGCCTGAGATGCCGACGTCGTGAACGGCGGGCAGCAGCGGCCCGCTTTTGGCCTGAGCTTCGATCCCCGTGCCCTGACCGATCTCCTCCAGGCCCCCAGCGACATCCGGGACCTGACCCTCACCTACCTGCAGGAAGTCGTGAACGCTCGGCGCTTCGGGCTCCGGCTCACCGGTGACCTGGAGGGCTACCGCAAATTGTTCGTGGATTCCCGGCGGGAGTGGCGCGTCGTCTACGGCTTGCGCACGGCGCCGGAATCATCCGCGCACCAGCGGGAGATCCATGTGGTTGCGGTCCGGCCCCGGGCCGGCAACCAGGTCTATGACGAGGTCGGACGCCGTCTTGGGATGTCGCGCCGACCGCTGAGTGCCCGCACCCACGCGGCCCGTACCCGCTCCCCTCAGCTCATCACCCGCGGCCCAGTGCCGAGCCCGGGGCCACCGTCCTCCGCGCTGCCGGGCCAGCCCCGCCCCGCGCAGAACCTTTCGCAACGTCATTCCCGCTGAACTGCCTGGAGCCCCGCCTATGCCCTCTGATCCCGCACCGCCAGTCCGGCGTGCGGTCTCCTCCCTCGACCACCGCATCGAGGCTGTCACCGGTCATGACACCGACACTCTGTGGGCCCATCGAGACTGAGGCATCCTCGATGACCCACTTGCCAGCCTGGCCGACCAGCACCGCGAGCTGGACCGAGCCGAAAGCGGTGTGACCTTCTACCGAGTCCTCCTCCACCGCCTGTCCAGCGGAGAGTTTCCCGTCGATGGCGCCCTCTTCGAGCGCATCGACCGCACCGTGGAACAACTGGAGCAGGCCGCCGACGTACGCGACGGTGCCGCGCAGCGGGTGATCGCCGCACTGGAGCACATCGAAGCCGCCGCAGCAACGGCGCCGGTCGGCGGGAGAGCCCCGCTGTCGACTGCCGACCAGGCGACGCTGCTCGCCATCGTCGGCGGAGCCAAGCTCTACCAGCACCTCCTGACCAACCGGATGTCGGTGACCACCGCTTCCGGAACCCGCATCGCCTACGAGGAGCTGCAGCGCCTGGAAGGCTCCGGTCTGGTCACCCGGGACGCAGACACTCCCGTGCATGCCGGCCAGCCGGTCGCGCTGACCGACGCCGGACGAGCGGCACGGGCCGCCGCCCGTCGGCTCACCACATCCCAAGCGCCGCCGAGGGCAGGCCGGCCCGGGGCGTGGCCGTCCGCCCCCACACAGCGGCGTTGACTTCCCAGCAGAAAGGCCCTTCTTGACCTCCACCACATCGACACCCGCCCAGGGGAACTGCGATGAAGTCGACTTCCAACTCGACGAGTTCGACGCCGACGAGGAGATGAACGTCGCGTTCTACCACCAGATGGCGGTGGACGAGGACTTGCTCGTCCCTTTCGCTGAGCACCACACTGCCGACGGAGCGCACAGCTACTACGTCCTGTTCGACCGCTCAGCCACCTACGGCCACCCCGGCGACGCCCAATACGTGGCCGTCCACCTGCAACGGGATCGGGAGAAGCGGAGCTTCGATTTCGAGCACGCTTCGCTGCCGCTGCCCGCGATGGCACAGTCCTGGCTGATCCACCGAGGCTGTCCTCCCGATGCCATCGGCCTCGACCCCGAGCTGGGCCCTCCGCCGGCGGATGAGGCGACGCGGGCTCTGGGACAGCGCCTCGTGGGTGATGGCGACCACTACGCGATGGGCTACTCCTACACCCAGGACGACCCGGACGACTGGGTCACCGTCGTGGCCCTGCGCTCCCTGCACGAGCGTGCCCCGTCTCCGTACCGCGTCGTGGTCGAGGAGGTCGACACCGACGCGTGGACCCACACCCTGCGCGAGGGCGGCTTCGACACCGTCCAAGAAGCCCTCCAGTGGTGCCACGACAGGCTCAGCGGCACGGCCGGCCCTCTCCCTCCGGTGCGGTCATCCTCGGTGCCGACTCGCCCGCATCTCCCGGCAAATGCGCCTGCTCCACGCCCTCCTGGCCGGTCTCGCTGAACAACACGGCTGAATATCCGGGCGGATTGGGGCGGCAACATAGCCCACGATCGCCGGTTGGCCAAACCGGCGATTGTCCGGACTCTTTATGAGGCCGACGGGAAACGTCCCCCCGGCCGCCTCTCACTCATTCCTCTCTCCTGCACGGAGGTTTCTTCCACATGCGTTCAACCCGAATTGCCTTGTCCGCAGCGATGCTCGGTGCCCTTGCTCTGCCGGTGCTGTCCGCCACCACCGCGAGCGCGGCACCCGTGGCCGCTTCGGCGCTCGCGAGCAGCTGCTCGTCGCTGCCGCCGCTGCCGTACGAGGTGCACACGAAGGCCGTGACCATCAGGTCCAAGGCCACCACGAAGTCCACCGCGCTCGGCGTGCTCTACCGCGGCCACAAGTTCACCGTGCACAAGAAGAGCGGTAACTGGCTCTACATCACGGACAAGACGACCGGTGTCAAGGGCTGGGTTTCCGGCACGTACGTCTACCGCGACATCCGCATGTGTCTGGACTGAAAGACCCGCAGAGGCCCGCGCATTACCTGACTGCTCCGCCGGGACGGCTGCTGATTTGCGCCCCCAGGCGTCACTTTTCCTGAAAAGGAGTTCTCCCTTGTCCGACGACATACCCGACGGCAGCGACGATGTCGTGGGCGTGCTCACCGAGCGGATCGAAGCCCGCTTCGGAATGGGCCTGGCCCAGCTGAAGGCCGCAGTCGCCGCCGCGCCGGACGCGAACCCCGATGCCACCGCTGTCGTCAAGTACCACGGTCTCCTTCTCGACTCTCAGGCTGTGCTTGACCGTGCGGAGGACACCCTTCTTGCCGCGCTGGAAACGCGGCCCAGCGAGGTCGATGACCCGACGATGCACCTCGCCCAGCGGGTCAATGCGGCCGTATCCGCGCGCGACGGCCGGGCGCTGGTTGTGCGGTGGCTCCTGGACCCGGACGCTCCGGGGAAGCAGGGCCTTGCCGCAGATCGCCTCGCCCGTCTCAACCGCGGCTCCAGGAAAGGCCCGGCGGTGCAGACCACCGCTCCGCACCTCCCCGCGACGGCGTCGGTTCCGCGAGCGGGAAGGGCCACCCTGTGAGCGTCAGCCTCAAGCCCAGCAGCGTGGACGGCCGGCTGCAGGAGGTCTTCGGCGCTCCGGTCGCCGAGCTGTACGCGAGTGTGACCGGGCCCGATACTTCTGCCGCATTGGCCCGTGCCCTGGAATTGCGTTCCTTCCTCGCGTTGACCGAGGAGCAGGTCGCCCGCGTCCGGGACCGGGTACACGCCGACATGGCGCCGGACCGGGACATGGGCGAGCTGTCGGCGGACAAGCTCCGGTTCGACTCGCAGTGGCTGGAAGCGGCGCTCGATGCCCGCGATGGCTACCGCGCCGCGCTCGGCGAGCTGCTGCACACCATGCCCCCGCCCAACCAGCAGCCCCGGCCCGTCCGCCTCGCGCAGCCGATAGCCGTCGCGTCCCTGCCACCCTCCGCCGTTCCGGCACCCCCACGTGCCGGGATACCCCGGGCCCGCCGACCGTGAAAGCCCCCGCTTGCCCCTCCTCACCGCCGCCGAGATAGCCGGACGGATCGAGGACCTTTACGGCGCACCGCTCGCCACCCTCGAATCCCACGTTCAGGACCAGCCCCCCGGCATGCTCTCGGCCCTCCTCGGCATGCACCACGAACTCGCCTTCGCGGAGCGGAGCATCGCCGTCCACCGCGACCGCCTCGCCCAGCTCGTCCAACCCGGGCGGCACATCAGTGGACACGAGGTGTCGCACGTACTCGACTGTGCCCGCCGTCTCGCCGATGCGGTCGCCGTCCGCGACACCCAGGCCACGACGGTCACCGCAGTCCTCCAGAGCCTGGGCCGAGTTTCCCCGCCCGAGCCGGCCCCCGCCACCACCACGCCGGCTGTGCCCGCTCCGCCCGGTCGGCCTGCGAGCGCGACACCGGGGCGCTGACCACCCTTCTTCAACCAAGGAGTTCCCTTGACCACCACCGGTCTGTCCCCGGACACCGATGCCGACATCGCCCGGGTCACCGAAGCCCTTGGCATGATCACCCCACGCTGGACCGTACGGATCATCCTGGCGCTGAGCGGACGGCCCCAGCGCTACACGGACCTCGCGGTCAAGCTGCCCTGGCTGCAGAGCGGACAGCTTCACCCCAAGGTCCGGTCGCTGTGCGACTCCGGCCTGGTCGAACGCGTCGAGCACTCACCGCGGCACGTCACCTACGGTCTCACCGGGCGCGGCACGGATCTGCTCCCTGTACTGCCGCTGATCGCCGGGTGGGCCGACCGCTTTCTGGAGAAGCCGGACACGCCCACGTCCGCGATCGAGAACATCGAGGACAGCCTCACCCTGCTCACCCGCCGGCACGCCACAACGATCCTGTGGGTACTCAAATCCCGCCAGGAGACCAGCGCGCGGGCCCTGGCCAGCATCGTCATACCCGACGGCTACTGGACCAGTATCTATCCGCCGCTGCGGCAGCTCGTCGACGACGGCCTGGTGACGACAGCCGGCGCCGGGCAACCCTACCGGCTGTCCGAGGCCGGCGACGGTCTCGGAGGCGTCTTCGGAGCCCTGTCCGCGTGGTCTGCCGGTCGGCCGCTCACCCACACGTCCCAGCATCCGGTCTGGGGACACACCGACCACTCCGTGCGTACCGGCCCGCAGACCCAGGCCGCCCCCCACTCCCGGCGCCCCGCCCCCATGACGACCGCACCGGCACGTTCCGCGCACCATCCGGCCTGGCAGAACCGCGACCTGTTCTCCCACACCGCCCCGTCCCGTCCCAAGGCCGCGCTCACGGCGGGAGGGCCGGGCCGGTGACCACCGCTACATCCCAGGGACAGGTCGCGCGAGCGTGCACGGCACTGGCATCCGCCGACTTGATCCGCCTGATCACGGAGATCGACGACAACGGCCCCGTTCCGCCCCGCGGGCTGGCGCGCATCTTTCCGGATCTCACAAGGCGCCGGATCCGGCACACCATCGAGCAGGTTCAAACCCTCGGTCTGGTTAGCATCCGGTCCGGAGCCGGGCTCGGGCTCACCGACGCCGGCCTGCAGTTGGCCGACCTCTACGACTCCACCGCCCGATGGGCCCGGACCCACAACCACCCCAGTTCCACCTGTACCTTCATCACCCGTGTCCGGGCCACACTTCAGCTCCTCACCCCCGTTCAGCGCCCGGTCGCTGCACCACCAGCAGGCCCTGTGGAGGCTGTTGAGGATCTCGCCCGACTGCGTGAGGCCCTGGACCGCTGGATCGACTCCCACTGGAGCGACGACGAACCGGCCGATGCCCTCCAGGACCTCCCGGAAGCGGCGTGATCCCGCCACGCAGAGCGGTGAGCGCCCTTGGCACGAAGACCGCTGCGATGTGCTTGCCGCCCAGGGCATCACCCTGACCACCCACCCGTCCGGCAGCGCCCTGGACACTCTCGTCCAGCTCATCCAGGAAACAGCCGCGTCCGCGGACGAGGTACAGCACCAACTCCTCGACCAGGCGGAAACAGCCAGCCGAACTCTGGACCGGATCACCAGCGGGCGGGACACCGTCCACCACGCGACCACCGACGGGCTTCTGCAAATCACCGGCGTGTCCATCGACATGCTCATCGCCCGCCGAGGCGAAGGCATCCGCCTGCTGCGCATGCTCACCAACTCTTACGCAGACCAGCGGGCTTCGCTGGAACGGGACTCACCTCAGCAGATGCCAGCCCCGGCACAAGCCCCGCCCCGCGCACATCGCCGCCCCCCGCGCATAGCCCCTTCCTCCCGCCGGCCCAGGCTCCCTCTTCCAGCGGGCCGGCTTTCTCGAAGAAAGCATCGATGACCGACCTGATCACTGGCGGCCCCCGGCACGCCCGCCACACCACAGCACTGCTGCGCGGTATCTACCTGCCACGCAGCATGGACGCCGGCGGCTCCGCCATGACCACGTACGGCATCCCGCTCCTGGTGCTCGCCGCCACCAACTCCGCAGCGCTGACCGGCCTCGCGTTCGCACTGGAGTGGATCCCGCGACTGGCCGCGTTCGCAGTCGCAGGCGCCATGGTCGACCGCTACGGGGCCACCCGGGTGTTCCGTCTCGCCTCGGCAGCGCGGGCCACCGTGGTCCTGGCCGCAGCCCTCGCCCTGGCCCAGCTCAGCGGCGGCGGACCCAGCACCACGATCACCGTCATGCTGCTCGCCGCCGGTACGGGCGTGCTCACGGAGTTCTCCTACATCGCCGCCGAGACAGCGGGCGGCACGGCCAGCCGGGATGCCGGCGACCGCGCGCACCGCGTGCAGTCCGTCCTGCTCGGCATCGACCAGGTCGCCACTCTGGCCGGCCCCGCTCTCGCCGGACTGCTGCTGCAGTGGGCCGGAGCAACCGCGATGCTCATCGTGATCGCCGCCTTCTCACTGCTCGCCTCCGCTCTCACCACTCGCCGACACGACAAGGGACACACTGCCGCTCCCGAGCCCGTCCTCCGGGGGCTGCGCACCGGCTGGTCGACCTTGCGGTCGCTTCCTGCCCTCGGCTGGCTGGTGACGGGGCTGGCCGTGTCGAATCTGGCCACCGGCCTGCTGCAGGCCGCGGCCCCGGTGATCGTGGTGCAGCAAATGGGACGCTCCACCGCCGACGTGGGCCTGATCTGGTCGGCCGCCGCCGTTGCCTCGCTCGGGGCGGTCGCCATGTGCCGTTGGGCCATCGAACGCTTCGGCCTGTGGCCCGTCGGAGCTCTCTGCGCCACGATCGCCGCCTCGGCATGCCTGGCCGTCTCACTCACCCACACGTACCACGCCTACCTCGTGCTGATCGCCGTCCTCATGGCTGCCGAGGGCGGCATGACGGTGGTCCTGCGCACCCTGCGATCCCACCTGGTCCCCGCCCCGGTGTTCGGTAGCACCCTCGCACTGACCGTCCTCCTCCTGCTGGCCCCCTTCCCCGTCGCCGGCGTCCTGGTCGCCGCCGCGCCACCCGCCTTGCTCGGCCACACGATCACTGCCTGCGCCGTTCTGCAGGCCCTCGGTCTGGGCCTCACCTTCACCCGCCTGCGCACCCTCCCCGCCCTGCACACCCGTTCCGCCTGACCTCCCCACGCGATTTCGGCCGCCTGCCTCCCGGAGATCGACTTGACCCCCACGACCCGCCCCGCACCGCCCCAGACCGCCCGGCCCGCGTCCCGGCCGTCAGCCCGCGCAGGGGCCCGACCTACGATCACCGACCGGTTCCACGCATTCGACTCTGCCCACCCCTACGTCTACCGCGCCCTGGAGCAGCTGACCGCGGAACGGCTGGCAGCCGGGGACACCCGCCTCGGTCTCAAGCAGCTGTTCGAGACTCTGCGCTGGCGGCTGCCGAAGGACATGCGCGGCCTGGACAACAACTACACGGCGCTGTATGCCCGCAAGCTGCTCGCCGACCACCCCCAGTGGGCCCCTGCGTTCGAGCTTCGCCGACGCCGCGCCGCCTGAAGCCGGCATGCACCGCTACTGAACCTCTCGTATCCATATTTCCTGGAGTTCTTTTGCCTTCTCGCACTGTTCTTGTCGTTTCCCCGGGGGACGAGGTCTACCGCCGGTACTGCCTGGAGCAGGTGGCCGCAGCATGCAAGGTGGTGATCGTCACCGATTCCCAGCCCACCTGGCAGACCCCGCTCATCGCCGACTGGGAAGTCACCGACCTCACCGCCCCGGACGCGGTTGTCGCCGCCGGCCGTGAACTCGCCGCCCGTCACGATGTGTCCGGCGTGCTCACGTGGGACGAGTACCAGCTCGTGCCGACGGCTCGGCTCGCCGAGCACCTCGGTCTACCCGGCTCCGGCCCGGAGGCGATGCGAGCGTGCCGCGACAAGGGGCGCACCCGTACCGTACTGGCCGAGCACCGGGTCGGATCCGCCACCTCGATTCGCACCAGGTCGCTACTGGAGGCCCTCCTCGCGGCGGAATCGATCGGCTACCCGGTCGTCCTCAAGCCCGCCTCCAACGCGGCCAGTCTCGGTGTCATCCGCGTCGACAACGGCGAGAACCTGGCAGCCGGATACGCCTTCGCCACCGCCAGCGCCGGGGGAGTCGGCAGCGAGTCCGACGACGTGCTCGTCGAGGAATACCTCGACGGTCCCGAGGTATCGGTGGAGTGTGTCACCCACCGCGGCGTCACCGCAGCTGTCGCCGTCACCCGCAAGACGGTCGGCTTCGCCCCGTACTTCGAAGAGATCGCACACTCGGTCGACGCCTACGACCCGCTGCTCGCCGAAGTGGCGCCCGTCGCCACTGCCGCCGTAGCCGCACTCGGTATCACCACCGGCATCCAGCACGTAGAACTGCGCCTGACCGACCGCGGCCCGCGCATCATCGAGGTCAACGCCCGGATCGGAGGCGACCTCATCGGCCGCCTCGTCTCGCTCGCCACCGGCCTCGACCTCGCTCGCATCGCAGCAGACCTGGCCTGCGGCACCGCCCCCAACCTCGCTCCCACCCGGCACCAGGCCGCCGCCATCCGCATCCTGTACCCGGATGCCACAGGCACCCTCACTCACCGCTCGATCGACGCCCGGTTCGCCCACACCGTCGACTGGCTCGAAGAAGTCCGATGGCTCCGCGAACCCGGCGACCGGGCCGTCCTCCCGCCCGACGGCGACCTCGACACCGCCCGCATCGGCCACATCCTCGTCACCGCCCCCACGGCAGAAGACGCACAGGAGCGCCTGCGCCTGGCCACCGGCCATGTGACGGTCACTGTCGACACGCGCATGGCCTCTGGGGCTGACGGCGCCCCGAATGTGTGACGTCCTGTCCAGTCGGCCCGTCCGCGCAAGAAAGTGATGCATCATCCGCAAGGACGCGATCCGGCACTGCACACCCACCCACCGCAGGGTTGACCCGCGGTCACCCTCTTCCGGCCCGGTGCCGAGCGTGAAACCGCCGCAGCACGGCCCCAACCGTCCCCGCTGAACAGGAACCGCCCTGGCACCGACACACCAACTTCCTTACCCCACATTCGATTCAGGATCCCCATGCGTCTTTGTACTCGCTCGGTCGCTGTCCTCGTAGCTGCCGGCATATCCGGAACCTTGGCCTGGTCGCCGGCCCAGGCCGCCCCCTCGCCTTCCACTGTCCTGGGCCCCGGCTACACGATCCCCGACTCCGAGGGAAACGCCGGCACCTCCCACATCGGCGCCTACGGTCCTCCCGGCCCCAGCGTGTGGGGCCCCAATGAGACCTACTGTGGTGACCCGGAGCGGAAGGGGCCCGCCGATGCGGGCCGCTACAGTGCACCGGCCTCCGTCACGTCCTGGACCTCGTCGATGACCGGCAAGCCCGTACCTGCGGCGAACCTCGCGTACGCCTCGTACGTGATCGGCCGGTACGGGCAGACGCGGAACAACGCGCAGGCCGCCGCGGTGGATGCCGCCGTCTACGAATGGCTGGCTGGCGGTGCGTACGGCATCAACGGCCCCCGCGGCCGGGAACGCCTGGCCTACCCGGTGGTCTCACCCACCGCTCGCACCCTCGCGCTGCGCTACATCGACGAGGCACAGCACCTCGCGGGCCCGTACGCGTTGCACATCACTCCGTCGGTGACCCAGACGCACGCGGGGCAGAAGGTCTCTGTCTCGGTGAAGCTCACCTCCACCCTCACCGGCGAGGCCATTCCCGGCGTCGAGGTTTCCCTGGCCGAGTCCGGCTCCGGTACGGCAGAGGGCACAGTCACCACAGACAGGAACGGCTCCGGCAGCTGGTCGTTCACGCCCCGAGGCGCCGGGAAGGCCAAGGTCATGGCCACGGCAACCGGCCTGGCCGGGGCGCAGCTTAAGGTCCTCAGCCCCCAGAACCCGGCCGCGCAGCGCATGCTGCTGGCCGGCGACACGACCACCGCCCAGGACGGGGCCACCGTGGACGTGGAAGCCGCTCCGGGCGGGGTGGAGATCCACAAGAAGGATCCCGAGGGCAGCATCCTGACCGGCGCCAGGTTCCAGCTCCTCGACAGGACCGACAAGATCGTCGCTCAAGGGGAGACTGGTGCCAGGGGAGTGCTCGTCTTCGAAGGTATCGCCCCGGGCACCTACCGGCTGCGCGAGACCTCCACCGGCGACACCGTCCACGAGCTGGTGCCGGACCGGGACATCACCATCGCCGAGGGACGCACCGCCCACGCCAACCCCGTCACGGTCATCGACCCGTTCAAGACGGCCGAGCTGCTGGTCCGCAAGACGGACAAGGACAGCGGCAAGCCCCTGGCCGGAGCGGAAATCAACATCAGGGCCGACACCGTCGACCCGTCCGGCAAGCACCGCCCGGGCAAGCAGGTGCTCTCCCTGACGACAGGAAAGGACGGCACCGCTACGGCCAAGCTGGACGTCGCGCTCAAGGCAGGCACCCGCTACTGGGCCACCGAGGTCAAGGCTCCGGCCGGCTATCAACGCGACGCCGACGCGCTCACGTTCACCGCGAAGCCTGGTACCACCGTCACCGTGACGCTGGCCGACACCGCGACCCCGCCGACCACGCACCCGACGACTCCGCCCACCACTCCGCCGTTCTCGCCTCCCGCCGACACGCCACCTTCCGGCAGCCTCGCCCACACCGGCTCCGAGGCCACGGCGTGGTTGCTTAGCTCTGCCGGCTTGCTTCTCATTGCGGGAGGGGCCACCTACTGGGTTGCGCGTCGTCGGCGCCTGGGCTCGGAACCCGCGTCCGGCTGACGCGCCTGCGCAGCCACTTCGCCCCGCCGCTTCGCGCAGACATCCACAGGAACCTCTCATCGAATCTGACCTCTTCACAGACATTGACGGCGACATCTATGTCTCCCCTCGCTACCTCGCCAGCACCACCGGAACCGGCGACCCCGCCCTCACCCCGCTTCTCGACCTCGGCTGGGACCTCCAGCACGACGACCTCGGCAATGTGTACGTGACAGCCCCCGACCGGCGCGTGCGTCTGGGCTATCTGCCCGAAGGCGAGGACGACGGGCTCTGGCGCCTCAACGCCTACAAGGACCCGTTCGGCCCGCCGACGTGGGGTGTTTGTTTCAACGATCGCGTGCCCACGGAGTTCGTGGCCGCCTTCACCACCGTCCTCGCCACGGCGTACGAGCAGGGGCCGGGCGCCTACCTCGCCCGGCCGGACGCCAGAAGCGACGAGCACGAGCCCTTCCGCGCCATCGTCCCGCTCCTGAAGCAGGGCTGGCAGATCGACCGCCCGCGCCCGGGCGTCTTCACGGTGCAGGCCCCGGACGGGCTCGCCGGCATGGAGATCACCACCGGGGACCTCGATCCGGAATCCGAGCTGACCACGCGCGACGCCCGCTGGCAGCTGTGGGCCGGCAAGTCCATCGACCGGCCCGCCTGGTACGCGACGGCCAGCACCGACACCCCCGTCGCCCTGCTCACAGCCGTCACTCAATGCGTCTCCGACCCGGCACCACTGCCTCGGTGGCGCCAGGACACCCTCAGCTACTTCAAGGACATGGCTCGGCTCACCCCCATCCTCCCGTCCCAACCGTCGGCTCCCACCCCGCTCGACGTGCAACGGGCCGCCACATCCCGCCGCCCGACCGCGCTCCCCGCTTCCAGCGTCCCGCGCTGGAGCACTACCAGCCGCCCTGCCCTGCCCGGCCCCCGCCGATAGCCCCAGCTCGCCCCCGACCGGAGACCCTTCTTGTCCCTGCAAGCCCCCGAGTTCTTTGCCGAGTTGTGCCTCCCCTTCCACGACAGCACCGTCGTGGGCACCACCTACTACGCGTCCCCTGTCTCGGGCTCACCACTACGACTGCGGATCGACTTCACCGGAACCAAGCACGTAGACACGTATGGCGGTTTGTGCCTGGCGGTCGTCCACGCGGACAAGGGCGAGATCGACTCGGTAGCACTCAGCTTCCTGGATCACGGCACCTTCCACCGCCGCGACGAAGCCACCAACACCCGCCCGCACACCAAGCAGTACGGCACCTTCGACAAGTACCACCGCCCCGGCCGGCCTCCATGGGAGGGAGCCGTCACCACCGGGCTGCGCGACGCCATCCAGCGCTACAGCGCCGTCTGGTTCCCCGGAGCCTGGGCCGCGACCGCGCCGAGCCGTGCTGCGAGCCCCACCGCTCACAAGGCCCCTTTGCCGGCTGCCCCGAGCAGCGGTCGCGCCCGCTGAGTCTCCGTCCTTACCTCCGTCTCGCAGGTCTTGCGCGGCCCGTTCAAGCAGGAGCCCCCGCTTTGCCCCTCGACCCTTTCAACGACCTCGACCCCGACCAGACCGTGAACGTTCTCCCCCGCCGCCTTGCCGGCCCCGGCGCGCTGGACCTCCACACGGTGTGGCCCTTCCCTTTCGATGATGGCTGGCACCTCCATCCGGCAGACGCAGGGATGGTGTTCGCCAGCAGTCCCTGCGCGCGGCTGTGGACCCGCTTCGCTCCCGAACCCGAAAAGCGGGGCAAAGGGACGTGGACCATCGGCGCGAGCCGTGTCCCCTTCGGCGAGCTGACCTGGCAGACCGTCTTCGACGCCACTACCCCCGCAGAACTGCTGCGCGACGTCCACGCCGAGCTGCTCGACCTCTACGACCAGGGCCGGCTGTTTGACGGTGCGACGGAGCGATACGAGGGGTACGCGCTGCTGCTCGACCGCGGGTGGAGCCACAACGTCAAGACCAGCGACATCCAGACCTTCCTTGCCCCGGACTTGCTTGGAGGCGTGCACCAGTACGTCAACAGGGCGGCCGACAGGCCGGAGTGGCGGGTGTGGGGCGGGGACATCTGGGAGCCGGACTGGAGTGCGGAACTCTCGTCGGGCACGCCCACCGCGCTCGTCGCGGCCTTCACCGCCTCACTGGTCTCTACCGAGCCGGTGCAACGTGCAGTCAGAGACCTGCCCGTTCATGCTCGACAGCACCTCTATATGGCCACTCCGACAGCCAAGCGGCCCCCCGGCTGCTCACCCGTCGCTTTGCCTTTCTCTGGGCCCGTCCCAGGCCGGGCCCGATGACCTTCCCTCCACCTGATCAAGGAGTTCCACTTCTCGTGCATGCACGCACTGTCCGCGGCGCCGTCCGATCCGCTGCCGCCGTCGCTGCGGTGACGGGCACCCTCGTGTGGGCACCTGCCGCGACTGCCCAGCCGTCCGAGCCGACGCCCTCGGCTTCCGCTGCCCCCGCCGAGACACCGGTTCCGGCGGCGGGCAGCATCACGATCACCAAGAAGGACACGGCAGGGGACATCCTCCCCGGCGCCGCGTTCCTGCTGCTCGACTCCGCTGGCCAGGAAGCCGGACGAGGGAAGACCGATGCGCAAGGGACACTTGTCTTCCCCGACCTGCCCCCCGGTGTCTACCGGCTCAAGGAGACGGCCTCCGGTAGCCCGCTCCACGAGGTCGCCGCGGACCAAGACGTCATCGTCACTCCGGGCGCGACCACGCGGCTGACCATCACCGACGCGTTCAAAGCCGCCAAGGTCCTCCTCCAGGCCAAGGACGACAAGACCGGCAAGCTTCTGACCGGCGCGACCGTGAACATCGGCAGCGGCGACAAGACGCTGCTCACTCTCACCACCGGGGCCAAGGGCACGGCCTCCGGCGAGCTGCCGGTGCCGAGCCGGAAGGCCGAATTCTGGGTCAAGCAGATCAAGGCCCCTAGGGGCTACGACCTCTACAAGACCGTGAAGACGTTCGCCGCCGGCCCCGCGGCCCCGGTCACCGTGACCGTCACCAACGCCAAGACCGCAAGCACTCCGAAGCCTGACCCGTCCGGCAAGCCTGCGGACAAGCCCGCCCCCACCCCCTCTACGCCAGAGGACAAGCCGACTCACGACTCCTCCGGCGGCACGTCTCTCGCTGCTCCCGGCTCGGCCACGCCGAGTGCTGATCCCTCGCTTCCCGCGTCAGCCGAGTCCGACAAAACAACGCCGAAGGCCCCGAAGGGCTCCCTCGCTCACACCGGAGCCGACGCCACACCCTGGCTTCTCGGCGTCGGCGGACTCCTTGTCGCCGCCGGTAGCGGCGCTCTGATCGCTGCCCGCCGCCGCAAGCCAGCCGACCCTGTCCAGGACAGCAACGGCGAAACCAGCTAATCCCACGATCACTTGCCGACCAGCAGGCCCCCGGATCTCCGGGGGCCTCTTGCGTATACCGACGATAGAAACAGGCCGGCACCCCCGCCTCGGCACTATGCGTGAGCTTCTGAGGCGGAGAACCTTTCGCTCGAGAGCATGGCTAGCCTCGCGCTTTCACGAGGTGGGCTGTCCAAGAGTTGATCAGAAACACGGAAAGTGCCCTTGACCTGCAACGATAGGACTTGCTGAGGGTCCTGTTGACTGCAAGGAAAAGAGCACTTTCCAGGTGAGAAAGCCTATCTCGTCGTACCCACGTGTCCGTGTCCAGGGAGACGGTCGGTAGGTGGTCTCGCAGGCCGGTGCGGTCCTGCTGCTGGAGACGGTCCGCAAGACGGGCTTTGACCAGGTGATATCCGCAGCTCTGGCTCCGTGGCGGAAGCCGCGGGCCGTCCACGATCCCGGCAAGGTTCTCGTGGACGTGGCCCTGGCGGTCGCACTGGGCGACAGCGCTGCGGTGTGAGCCGGCTGTCTTCGGCCCGGTCGCCTCCGGCCCGACCGTCTCCCGTCTGATCGACACCCTCGCGGCATCCGGCGAGAAAGCCCTGCAGGCCGTCCGGTCCGCACGCTCCGAAGTCCGGCATCGTGCCCGGTCATTGGCGGGCGATACGGCCCCGGACGCCGACGGCCAGGTCACGGTCGATCTCGACGGCGTCCTCGTGATCGCCCACTCCGACAAAGAGGACGCGGCCGCGACCTGGAAGAAGACCTACGGCCATCACCCCCTGACGGCCTTCGTCGACCACGGACCGGGCGGAATCGGTGAGCCCGTCGCCGCGCTCCTCCGACCGGGAAACGCGGGCTCCAACACCGCCGCCGACCACATCACCACCGCCCAACTCGCCCTGGCCCAACTGCCCAGGCGCTACCGACGAGGACGGCAGACGCTGATCCGCACGGATTCCGCCGGCGGCACCCACGACTTCGTGTCCTGGCTCGCGAAGCGGGGCCGATGGCTGTCCTACTCGGTCGGCATGACGGTCACCGACGCGATCCACGAATACGTGCTGAAGGCCCCCACCTCGGCCTGGACCCCGGCCGTCGAGGCCGACGGTGAGGCCCGGAACGGGGCCTGGGTCGCCGAGCTCACCGGCAAGCTCCTTCACGGCTGGCCCAAGGGCATGCGGCTCATCGTGCGAAAGGAACGGCCCCATCCCGGAGCCCAGCTGAGGATCACGGACGCGGACGGCATGCGGATCACGTGCTTCGCGACCAATACCACCGGCCGACCGATCGCCGAGCTCAAGCTGCGTCACCGGCTCCGGGCACGGGCCGAGGACCGGATCCGGGCTGCTCGGGCCACCGGTCTACGCAACCTGCCCCTGCACGACACCGCCCAGAATCGGGTCTGGATGGAGATCGTCCAGATCGCGTTCGACCTGCTGGCCTGGATGCCCATGCTCGCGCTGACCGGCCGGGCGAGGCTCTGGGAACCACGTCGCTTGCGGTTACGCCTGTTCTCCGCAGCCGGCCAGCTCGTCATCACCGGTCGGCGCAGGATTCTCCGCGTCGCCCGGCATTGGCCTTGGACCGGCGAGATCACAGAAGCCCTTGAACGGCTCGCGCTCCTGCCCAACCCCGGCTGACCAGCAACCCACCGTCCCTGCGACAGCATCACCCACCCCGGGCAGTGGAACCCGGCGCCCACCCGCCACGACAGCCGGGCCACCGGCCTGCCCACCATCAGCTCCGGAAAGCGAAAGGGTCCACCGACGGAGTCGGTGGACCCTCGCGAGAGATCGAGGTTAGTGACACTCGTGCCACAACGGACCGATCTCAGCGATCACATCGGGCGAGAGCCCGGTGATCCGCTGGCTGCGGATGATTGCTGCAAGAGCCCGGCCCCCACCACACTCACCATGATCAACAATCAAGGTTCTGACGCGCTATCACCAACCATGCGCGCGCTCGCTGGCTGCGCATGCGCCGAGGCAGACGGAACTGGTGGCCCGACCCTTGCCGTCACGGAGATTGCAACAGAGCAGCCGTTCGATTGCCACTTTCGATTCGAGATGCTAATCACACGAGCAGGTAAAGCACGCCGGAGCGTCTCCTCATTCGTTACGTCACGCGCGAATTCACTGGGCAAACGCACCGTGCGCCACGGCAGTCACGGAAATGCTCACAGTCTGCCGGTTTCACGGTGTATGCACCCATATTTGATGATGCGAGAAGGGCTTGCGCCCCGTGGCGAGCACTGGCGCCCCGTGGCGACGAGGAACAGGCTTCGCGAACGCGAAGATCGTTAATTCCCATATGCACGTGCATTGGAGATTTACATCTACGGTCCCGCCGAAGCGTTCGGCACCCTACCGGAGCATTGATCGAGCAATTTCAACGACGATTCGATCAAATAACGCCAGAACTGCAGAGTGAAGTGCGGAAAATGGGTCCTCCCAGCGCTGAAGCCGCTGGGGGCGATTCTCGTTTGGTCAAGGGCCCGAGGATTGCAATGAGCTTCGGTGCATTCCTCTGAGAGCTGTAGTCTCGTGAAACGCAGGGTCGCCGCGCGACCACTGCGCGTGGGTGCACGCCCCAGAGGGTCCAGCCTCTGGGGCACACCGAAAGCACCCAACCGACTCCGAGGAGTAGATGGTGTTCCTCCGAAAAGGCCGAGGGTCCTCTAAAGCCGCCCCGGCCTACGTCTCCAGTATGCCTACGTGCACTTGCCGGGAAACCGGCCAGGCGGGCGCCAGGCGCCGCCGCCTGGGCGTGATCGCCGCCCTTGGCATCACCGGCTGCTTCGCGCTCTATGCCGAGCCCTTCCCGTGGGATTTCGTCCTGTCCGTGCTGGTCGCCCTGATTCTGCGGGGCTGAAGCGGTAAGGGTGGCCAGGCCAGCGGCCTGGCCACCCGTCACCCGGTACGCGATTCCCTCTCAGTCGGCTGTCTATCGGCCGACCCATGTGGAGATACGGACACCTCATGCATATGCCTATGGAACCTGCCCGCTGTGCGTACGCACCATGCAGGAAAGAGTTGAAGCAAACCGCGAAGACGGGCGCGCGCAGGAAGTACTGCGACCCCCGCTGCCGCCGGCGCGCGCAAGAGGCACGGGACCGCGCCCGGCGTACCCCGGTGCCACGGACGACGGCAGGGCAAAGTTCGGCGATCGCCTCCAACATCCAAGCTTGCGTGCAGCAGCTCCTGGACGAGGAGCGGCGCCACGCACCGCTGGAGGTGCGGTTCAAGCTGTCGCAGCTGCTAAACCGCGAGATCCGCTGTTATGTGGCAGCCGCAGTCCAGGAGGAGAGGGCGGCCGGTGAGGGGTGGGCCGGCATTGGCGAGGCGGCCGGGGTCCCCGCAGCCTCGGCCCGCGCAAGCTGGAGCGAGACGAAGGTCGCAGCGATACTCGCGTCGCGGCCGGTTCCATCTGCCGCCCGAGGAGCCTGTTCGCAGACTCCGGGTGCGGAAAGGACGCTCGACTGGGCGTTCGCCCGTCCCTCCTGTCGGTTGCAGCGGGCGGCTGCACGGGTTCTGCGGACGTACCTGACGGGCCTGCTGAAGACCGGTCCCGTCTCGGTCGACGATGTGGCCGTGCAGGCTTGCCTGCCTCGCGATGCGGTCACTTTGAGCCTGGGGGGCGAATTGATCGCCTCATGGCCCGTCACCTACATGCTGGCGTCGCTTCTGGGCGGGCAGCCCGGGATCCTTCGTACGGTGTGGGAAGCGGCCTCTGGGGAGCGAGTGCCGGGCGAGCAGCGGGTGGTTGAGGTCAAGCGTTGTGTGGGGGACGTGCTGCGGGTGCTGCACGTGGCCGCGGGCGAGCCGGATACCGAGACTCTGGCCGCGCTCGCGCACCTCGCTCCGGAAGCCGTCGCTGACGCGATCGCCGGCACCCGCATTCCGGACTGGTCGGGGACCGAGCGGCTTACCGCTTCCCTTGGAGCGGAACCGAGCATCGTTCAGCCTTTCTGGGAGTGCTGGTCGACCGCCGAGGCCGTCAACGAGGGTCACCATCACGTGGCCTGACGTACACCCCGTTCCCGCCCACGTCCAGGCGCCTTCCGACCGCTCCCTGGAGTACGACGCCTTCCGCCAGCTGCACGAGCGTCTGCATCCGACTTGCGCCCGTCTACGGACCGGCGACGCAGGACGTGCTGCCCAGGCCGTGGCCGAGGCATTCACCACCCTGTCCTCCCGGTGGGCGGAGGCTCTGCGAAGTGAGTGCCTCGCCGCGGACGCGTGGAACATCCTCAATGCAGCGGTCGGTGGCGCGGCTGAGTTCCGCCCCGGCGGGCCGCAGCGGCGCTGTCACTTGACCACGGTGCAGGCCGATGCTTGGTCCGGCTCCACCACCGCCTGGGCCGGCCTCACCCTGCCGGGCGCTGCGGCGCTCATGGGGACGGACAACCACACCGTACGTGCGGCGCTGAGTTCGGCTGCCCTCCAGGACTCAGAGGGGGCCGGGCGGGCATGTGCGCGCAGGACACACGGAGCGCGCGCGGAGGAAGTTCGGGCTGATGCGTTTCACACCAAGTGTCCACCCGTACTCTCCCGCACCATTCACTCCAAGGAGGGCTGCCGCCAGCTCAACTATCGCTCTACCATGGACTCTTCCCAACCCCGATCTTCAAATGAGGTCGAAAGGAGGGCAGATGGTCTACGGGGAGAAACCCCAAACTCACCACATCGACATGGATACCCCAAGTGTCGCCCGCATGTACGACGCGCTCTTAGGAGGCGTCACCAACTATGCGGTGGACCGCGATGCCTGCAACGAGCTGCTGCGCATCGCACCCAGCACCCAGCTCCTCGCCCGGAACAACCGGGCGTTCCTCGGCCGGGTCGTCCGCTACCTCGTCGAGGAACATGACATCCGGCAGTTCCTCGACCACGGCTCCGGGCTCCCCTCCCTGGAGAACGTCCATGAAGTCGCCCAGGACCTGTACGAGGACTGCCGCGTCGCCTACGTCGACAACGACCCCATGGTCCACGCCTTCGGCCGCACGACCCTGGACGAGAACGACAACACCATGGTCATAGACGCGGACATGCGCGACTCCGAGGACATCTTCCGGGCCACCGCGGAGTTCTTCGACTGGAAGAAACCTATCGCCGCCCTGTTCGTCTCCGTTCTGCACTGCCTCGCCGACACGAACAATGACCGCGACCCCGGCGCCATGATCAAGCGTGTCGCCACGAAGCTTCCCGCCGGCAGCTTCCTCGTCATCTGCCAACTCGTCAGCAATAATGCCGCCGTACGCACCAAAGTCACTCAGCTGATGGACGAAGCCACTGGTGGACACTGGGGAAGAGTCCGCAAACCGGACGAGGTGCGAGCCTACTTCGAGGGCCTGACGATCATCGAGCCAGGGCTCGTCGACGTCGTCGACTGGAAAGCCGACACGCCGCCGCCCCCACCGGAGCTCCGGGCCACCGACTGGGTCGAGTGGGGCGGAGTCGCCAGCATCTAAAGGGCGTTGCAGAAGGCCGCCTCCTCCGTGGGGCCATCGTCCTACGAGTGGTAGCCCTTGATGGCCTCACGGATCAGCCGTTTACTCTCCACCCGGTCGGCCGCCACCGCCATGAGCTGGTGCAAGTCGTTGCGGTACTTGTCCACGATGTCAGGGCGCGTGATGTAGTCAGCCCCGTTGATGTGCTCCACATACACCAGATCCGACGGGCCCTGAGCAGGAAAATCCAACTGCGCGATGGCGTACGGAGGCGTCACATCGGCACCGCAACCGAACGGTACGATTCGAATGTTCGTCCTCTTGACGTCCGCCTGCTCCAGCAGATACTCCAACTGCTCCCGCATCACCCCGCGCCCGCCCCGAGGTCGCAGCAGAACTCCCTCGTCGATGAGGGCCGTTAGCCGCAGGGACCGCTGCAACCGCGCTTCTCGCAGCTTCTCCTGACGTTCCTGACGCATCTCACCGACGCGCTCCGCCTCGCGCTCGTCCTTCTTCACCGTCTTCGCGAGACTCACAGCATATTCACGGGTCTGGAGAACTCCGGGAACAACCTGGTTCTCGTACGCACGGATTTCCCGTGCGCTACCCTCCAGTGCGATCAGTCGCCTCAAGTAGGTCGGGGTGACGTCGCTAAACTTCTGATACCAGGCACCATCTCGTGTCTGGTCCAGCAGACGTTCTATGGTCCGTCGCTCTTGGTGGCTGAGCTTCATGAAGTCAGCGAGGTCCATCACGTCACGAGTTCGCGGCGGACTCTCTCCACGCTCCAGTCGGCTGATCTTGGAGACTGATGCGCGAATTGCGTAGCCCAACTCCGCCTGTTTCAGTCCCCGTTCCTCCCGACACTGCCTCAGAAACTCGCCGAACATGAGGTTGGCAACGTCGGGGCCAGGATGCAACTGAGTGACAGTCGCCTCCTGGTCGTCCGGCCGTACACGAGGAACAGCGGGCATGCGAAGCTCCCGAGAGGACAGATGCCAGTATCAGCCCCAGGATGCACCCCGCACGCCCGCAGCTCCAAGCTTTGGCCCAAGCTCGGGCATCACTCGATCAGATGATCGAACTCCCCGAGCTTGGCCGCCGCAATAAAGCGCCGCACCTCTTCGGAGGTGTACAGCAGCGCACCACTACTCGGAAACCGAGAGTTCCGGATCGCCATACCAGAGTCCAGCTTGGCCAGTTCGACACAGTTGCCATCCCCCTGGCTCGACCGGGCCTTCACCCACCGAACGCCCTCGACCTCGCTCGCCACAACACCGTTCTCGATCTGCATGAACTTCCCCTCTCTCGCGCTCCAACCGAATGGCCTGCCGCGACGAAGAGTCGATTCCCCCTCCGACTCACATTCCCATATGGGATTGCACGGCGAGGCTCGGTGGGAATCCTAGCTAGCGGAACGCCGATGCGAAGTCCCCCGGGAGAGTGCAACCGCTCCCCCTGCTTTAGGGATAGGCATATTGGAATACTTGTCGGAGCCGGGGCATTTCCCGTAGACGGTCTCCGCCCCGGGGTGCGTCCAGTGCGGGGACACGCGACGCGTGGCGGGCGACCAACCGTTCCCCGGAGAACCAGAAGATCGTTTACGGGACAACCCTTTGCCATCTCCGCCAGTTGCACGCCGCGGCGGGCGTGCCCTCCACGCGGCACATGGCCGCACGGACCGGGTACGGCAAGAGCACGATCAGCGAAGCCTTCGCGGGGCGCCGCCTGCCAACCTGGCCGGTCGTGGAAAGGCTCGCCGCCGCACTCGGCGCAGACGCAGACGATCTGCGTGTTCGGTGGGTTGCGGCCCGGGGACGACCGGCCACGGCGCAGCCGGTACCCGACTGGCTCACCTCCGTGCGCACCAGTGCCGGAATCCCCGAGATCGTCACCGGCCTGAGCCTTGGGGACGCGGTTGCGGTCGCGCCGAGCGACCCGAAGCGGGCCATCGCATCGAGCTGGGAGGTCTTGCGTGTGTGCGCCCTGCAACTGGCGCACTGCTACTACGGCGACATCCCGGGAAGCTGGTCATCCAACATCGTGGCGACCTATCAGAGGGCCGAGGACGACGGACTGCTCCCCGCCGGCGTCGCCGCCGTCGCCCACACGGTCCACTACCGCCACGTCGAAGCCCAATTCCCCGACAAGGAACTGCCGAGCGCGGCCGAACTCCTCCAGATCATCGTCCTCGCCTACCGGCTGGCCTGGCAGGCACGCGACGTTGTCGAGATCTACGAGGAGACCGGCAAGCCCCAGCCGTAGGGCTTCACTCCCAAAACAGGCCGCCGAAGCGCGTCCGTCACCGTCACGGTGGCGCGGCCTTTTTGCGGGCGGAGGCATGCCGGAATCGTCAGGGCTCGGTTCGATGGCAAAACGACTGGGTTCGATGTCAACGGACAAAGTTCGCCCGAGGCAGACAGGAAAGACTCCCGAAAGACTGGCCAACCTCTGCGAGAGCATGTCAATGTAGACGACCTTGCAGGAAATCCCAGGTCAGAGAGGTGATTGCCTGTGGCCGTGACGCCCGTTGGTCCCGGATTCTCCACCACTGCCGAAGCCCTGCGGTTGCGTGACTGGCAGCTTGGCCCCGGCCAGCCCATGCTCGTGCTGGACCTTTTTCCCGGCGAAGACTTCCACCTGATTGTGGACGACCGAGCTGACGTGCATGTCAGCTCGAAGGACGGCCGCTTCTACCTCGGCTGGTTTCCGTCCGGCCGTCCCGGCACCGACGGTGAGGGATGGAAGATCGCCGTCACAGGCACGGCCAAGGTGCCCGGCTACCACATGTCGTTCGACACCGAGACGCCGGCCGACATTGTCGCCGCTGCCGTGGCGCGCGTGCTGGAGACCTCGCATCGCGCGTGACAGCGCAGGTGCCCACAGGCAGTGCTTGCTCCGAAAACGGGCTGGCCCCCGGCCTTTCCATCACTCACCATTCCCCTCCTCAGGAGGCTGTTCGTGACGTCCCCGGACATGACCGTCGGTGATCTGATCGCCCTGCTGTCCGACTGCGACCGGAGCGCTCCGGTCCGCCAGGCCATGAACCCGTTCTTTCCGATGGCACACCGCTTGGCGCAGGTCGTGCAGTCCGTAGACGAGACCGGCCAGACCGTCGTCTATCTCGCCGAAGGGCGGGACGAGGACACGCAGCTTGGCCACCTGCCGCCCGAGGTCGCCGTCGCCCTGACCTGGCAGGGCCCCGTCCAGGCACCCCCGCGCCGCCCTCGCCGCAGTGCCGGCGGCAACTAGATCCGCACCGAGTCCTTGGAGGCGCCTTTGTACCCCGACATCCCGCTCGCCTCATCCACTCCGCCCGGCGGCCAGCCCGCCTTCTGGGTCGGTCCTCGGTATCTGGCAGGCGACGACCAGCGCCTCTACGACGTCGTTTCCGACACGCTCGCTGGCCTGGGCTGGACAAGCCTGACGATCGTCCGCGGTCGGCACGAGCCGGACGAGGCACCGGAGGACCGCCAGGTCCTGCGCAGCACCGTCCTGCACATCGCCCCCGACACCCTCCGATGGGCGCAGTGGGTCCTGGCGGACGAGCCGTTCCACCTGGGGGACCGGCAGGTCGCCTGGCAGGTCTCTGCCCGAGCGGACACGAGCGGTCCGCTCGCCGAATGGTCGGCCTACTTCACCCCCGACGTTCCCGGCGAGGCGGTGGCCGACTTCCTCGTCGCACTCGATGCCCGCGACCAGCCCGCCGTGCCGCTCGCTGGCCCCGAGCTGGTCCTCGATGCCGTCGCCGGGCACGGATGGCTCCGTGACATCGACCAGCCCCAGGCAGCAGCGACGGACCCGACGTTCACCTCTCACTTCAGTCTCGGCGAGGTGCCGGCCCTCATCCAGGACGCCGACCCGCGCGCCCTGACCACCGAGGCCGACGAGGCGGGACCGGCCGGATGGCAGGCATGGGCCACGCCCGCCATCGGCGCACCGTGCTTGTGGGCGGTGTCTTTCGGCGCCAGCGTCCCGCACGACCTCGTCGCCGCCTTCGCCGCCTCCCTCAGCTCGACCGCACCGGTCCTGCGCCGGGTCCTGCCCGAGGCCACCCGGGAGCGACTGCTGCGGGCGCCGGCCTAGAAATCGACGGTGCCCCTCAGCCCGCCGGACGAAGCCTGGTCCTCCTGAATGGAGGGCCGGGCTTCTGGCATTTCCCTCCGAGGCTCGGGCGGGCCATCGAGTCGGAGGAGGGAGGTTTGGGCGACGAGCAAAAGGTGTCGGGCCCGCCCTGCTGGAGGTGAACCGCCTTCGAGGAAGTGGGGTGTAGTGGGGTCGGCTCGGTGTAGCGGTGAGGATTCCTCACGTGGCATCGGCGGCGTCTCAAACGGGGCAAAGTGGCCACACTTTGGCGTGGCGGTGTCGTTCAGCATGTGGTAATCGGCGGCACGTTGAAGTGGGGCAAGATGGCCAAGGTATGGCGTAGCGATGCCACATTCCAGTGCGGCTGAATAGCCATATGCCTCGAACCGAAGAGAAGCAGCAGCCAGCCCTTGAACTCCGTTGCGGTGGAGTGCACGTCATCGTTCAACGCATCCCGCCCTGGCTCGTGACGGCCGTGGTCACGGCCTTCGTCACGACGATGGGGAGTGGACTCGCAACATGGTTCACGTCCCGTTAGGAACCTGCTGGACGGTGCAGCGGGGCGAGCCGCACAGCACTACTGCCCCCGACCATCTTGGTCGGGGGCAGTAGTGCGCCGGGGCCGTTCAGCTGGCTGCCGTGGCCTTGGCGAGGGCCTTGTCGAGGTGGCGGTCGACGAGGGCCGGAGAGCCGGAGACCACCAGAAGCAGGCTGCCGTCCCGGATCGCGGTCTGCTTGACCACGGTGCTCCGTCCTCCGGTGGAGAACGTCAGGAGCTGGCTCCACTGCTCGTCCCCGAGGCCGTGGGGCGCGGGCAGCTTCTGCGAGGCCATGTCGATCGGGGTGCCGCCCACGATGACCTGATAGGTCGGGCATTCGGTCATGGCGTCGGAGATCCGTTCGATGCCCTCGGACAGCTTGTTCGCGCTGTCGCTGTACAGCTCCTCGGCGACCTCGGAGCTGCTGCCGCCGTAGGTGAAGGCCGTCTTCGCCTTGCGCGGGAAGGCGAGCGTGCCGCCACCGGTTGCCGCGTCGCCGCCCAGCGCGCTCAGGGCCGGGCAGCCGATGACGGTGACGTCGTCGTGCTGGGTGGGGCGCTCCGGCTTGCGCAGGTATCCGCTGCCGAGGTCGCTCTGGTCGAGCAGGCGCTTCTTCAATGCGGCCGAGGACAGCGGAGCGGTGTTCTGGGCGGCACGGGCCGGCGGCCCGGCCTGGGCGGAGGAGACGGCGGCGGGCTTCGCTCCGGTGGTGTCGGTGGAGCAGGCGGGCACGGTGAGGAGCGTGAGGGCGGTGAAGCCGAGGGCGGTGGTGTGGCGAACGCGCATGCTGGAACTGACCCCTTGGTTAGGCGACGGGTGGTCAGTGCGGGCCCCGGAGGCCCGGTGGGGTCGTAGGAGTGGGGGTCAGTGGCCGAGGTGGCGCAGGCAGTCCTCGAACGTGGCGTGCCTCGTGCCCGAGGGGCCAGTGTGCCGGTTGTACCAGGCGGTGTCGAGACGGATCTCCTGCTGCTGGTGGCCGGCCCGGCAGCGCAGCCAGATCTGGTCGCGGGTAGAGAGGATGAGCCAGTCCCGGTATGCGCCGCACTCGGCACAAGCGACCATCTCGCCATCGATGACGAGGGGCTGCTTCCAGGAGGTCATTCGGCCATCGAGCTGGTCGTGGCTGGGCACGCGCAGCTCCGGCGGGAGAAAGTCGTTCACCGCGGTGGGCGACTCGGCGTGCTCCGGTTCGGCAGGCGCTCGCTCGATCTCCGGCGGTACTTGGCCCTCCAGCTGCGCCGACAGCGCGGAGTACCGGCGCTGTATCTCGCTGGGCTCTGCGGCCCGGCGGCGTATCCGGTGAAACACCCTGGCGTCTCCTTCGTTTCGTCCTGCACGCGTCATGATCGTCCCTCACGTCGCAGGCGGTTTCAATTCACAAAGTTCACAGTCATGTTCCACGAGGCCGGTGTCTCGTCCCTCGTCATCTTGCCGCTGTCCCAAGTGAGCTTGTTCAGTTCTCTGTTCGTCCCGAGCCACCTCGCCACCTCGCATCGAGCTTCTGTGCGCGATTCTTCGGCCGCTTCGACGTCAGCGACGACCGTGCGTAGACGCTCCGGCAGTTCGGGT
Source organism: Streptomyces sp. DvalAA-43 (assembly GCF_900091725.1). Taxonomy (GTDB): domain Bacteria; phylum Actinomycetota; class Actinomycetes; order Streptomycetales; family Streptomycetaceae; genus Streptomyces; species Streptomyces pulveraceus. Next base: position 202,931 of record NZ_FMBW01000012.1, read on the forward strand.
TCATCGTGTGTTGCCAGCTTCCTCGCCGCGATGCCGGCCAGGTGACGTGGGGTGGGACGCTCCAGGACGCATGGCCGACAGCTTCTCCACCGTGCCGTGTTCGGATGCTCCAGAGGTGTCGGCAGGCAGATCGGCGAGATGCCGCAGCCGCCACACCAGTACGTCGCTGACCGAGTCCGCGGTGTCGAGTTCGCGGCGCTCTACTGCGTTGGACAGGAGGGTGGCTGGGTCGTGGCCGGCGGCTTCGGCGTCCGCGATGGTCGTGGCCAGGGCGTACCAGCCGGGCTCGGCGAGGATCTTCTCGGCCAGTTCCGGCAGCGTCCCGCGCAGCATTGCCGTCTGCCGCTGGAGCAGGGGGCGATTCAGGCGCCGGCCGCGCTGGTAGAGCGCCGTGAGTGGCTGAGCGGCGGCGGCCCGATAGGCGGAACGCAGGTGTTCGGCGGCTTGGAGGGCGGCGGCGGCCTGCTGTGCGTGGCCGTTCTTCGCGTGCCAGTGAACGGCTGCGGTGACGAGGAAGAACAGCATGTCGATCGCCATCGCGGTGGTCGCGCCGTCCTCGCCGCGGCCGAGGGCGGGACCGCCGTGGACGAGGTCGCGGGCGGCCTGACGCAGGGCACGGTCGTGTCCCCGCTCGGCACGGATGTGAGAGCGGGAGGCACGCTCGTACGCGGCGGCGGCGGCGCGCAGGTCGCGACGGGTGTGAGCAGCGGACGTTTTCGCGAGCGCGTCCAAGACCTCGCCGGCCGACGCGATGTACGCGGCGGCGACCGCGCCCCGGCCCTGTTCGATGATCGTTATCGCCGCCCATGCGGCTGACGCGGTCTGCCGACGTGCGGCAGACGGGCTCGATGCAGCCCTGGGAGCACCTGTGGGTGGGGTCTGGGCCGAGTGGTCGGCGGACCAGCGCTCCCGTATCCGGGGCAGGGACAGGTCGGGGGCGAGGCGCGCGCCCGGGTAGAACACGGGCTCGCCGTCCTTGTTGCGGTCGTCGGGAAGAGCCACCTTGTAGCCGAGCAGGTCGCCGGAGGGGGCGGCACGCGTGCGGATCAGGAGGCCGGCGGCGGCCAGTCGGCCGAGGAACTCCGCCTCGCTCCTGGCGCCGGTCACCGCCTGGCGTACGGTCTCGCGCAGTTCCTCGCGTGCGGTGCGCGCGCGGCCCTGGCGCTGGGCCTTGTGGCGCTCGGCGCTGGTGGGGCGTTGGGCGGCTGTGCCGTCCCCGGTGTTGAGCTGCTTGAGTCCGTACTCGGCTTCGACCAGGCGGGCTTCGGCCTGGGAGCGCTTTGCGTCGTTGTGCAGCCGGGGCTTGCGGCCGTCCTCGCGCACAAGGGTGGCGATGATGTGGATGTGGTCGTCCGCGTGGCGTACGGCAGCCCAACGGCACCCCGCGTCGTCGTCCGCCGGGGCGATGCCGGTCGCGGCGACCATGCGTCGGGCGATCTGTGCCCACTGCTCGTCTGTCAGGACCGGATCCTCTGGGGCGGCACGGACTGACAGGTGCCATACGTGCTTGGCCGGACGGCGCGATGCCGCCAGGGCGTCGACCGGCTGGTCCAGGAGCTGTTGGAGTTGCTTGAGCGTCGCCTGCGGATCGCGGCCGGGGTCAGGGACGAAACCATCCCACGCCGCAACGAGGTGGGGGTCGGTGTGTTCCTCGTGGGTGCCGGGTCCGTAGAGGTAGGCAAGCAGGCCGATGGTGCGCGACCCCCGCTTGTGGACTCGGGGGATCATCCGGCTCGTGTTTCGGTGTCGAGGTAGTGCTGGGCGAAGGTGTCCACGCGCTGGGCGGCGGCGCGGACGGCGTTGAGGACGGCCGTGGCATGCGGAACGTCCGCACCGGAGTTCGTGGCCTTGGCCACCTGATTGAGGTTGTTGCCGATCTGGCTCAGGTGGCGGCGTACGGCAAAAAGTTCATCAATCACTTCGCGTTCCGAAGCTATTTCGGCGGCTGTGCGGTTGAGGTCACGGGCGGCTCTGAGCGCTGCGTGGGCGAGAAAACTGGCGACGCTCATCTGGCACACGGTGGCGGCGCGGACGAGCTGCTGGAACTCGTCGTCGTTCATGCGGCAACTGGGCTGGTGTTTACGCTTGTTCGCGTCGTGGAGGCGCTGACGCGAGCGCGGCTTGGCGGGCGCGGCATGAGTGCAGCGTGGGCTGTGGCAGGTGTGTTGTTCCTTCCCCTGGGGATGCGATCCGCCCTCGGTCGCATCCCCCCGGACCGGCGCCCCCTGGTGCCGGTCCGATCCTCCCGCCATTTCAGGGGCGGGGAATCCAATTGCATTGCTCCCGACGGGAGCAATGCAATTGGGATAACTTGCTCGGCCTGAGCCCGAGTTGGAGTCGTGTGCAGGTTCCGGGGTGTTGGCGGTCCGGGTCGGGTGCGTCATCGGGATTCGGGCCTCGCAGAGCGGATGCGGTGCTGGATGGTGGCGGCCAGGTCGACAACATCGACCGGTCCCATAAGGACACGGACGGGGCCGTCGTGCCGGAACTGGACGAGCCACTGGCCCGTAGGAGCGAGAACTGCGGTGTGAAGCAGCCCTCGTCGGACAAGGACGTCGGCCCAGGCGCTGGCCTCGGCGGTCGTGGGCTCGGATGAGCGGGTGGGGTGCGGGATCACGGCGTGTTTCCTGGAGCAGGGGGGTGGCCCGGCACGGAGCCGGGCCACCCGTCGCGGGTTGGGGGATTTGAGCTGCGGCTTTGCTGGTTCAGCCGCACTCGGGGCAGCGACTGACGTGGCTGGTGAGTGCCCTGGCCATCCGCGCCTTCGTTGACGTGGCTTGCTTCGCGCTGGACTTTGCTGCTGGCTTACCCTCGTGCCGTTCGGAGTGGGCGAGCATGTAGCCGATCTCCCGCTCGTACTCTGCGCGGACAGTCTTGAACCGGCGGCAGGTCTTCATCGTGCGGTGCCCCTTGTCTTGTTGGTGTTGTCGCTCCGTAGTTCATGGAGGACGTGGCTCAGGCGGTCGTTTCGGCCGCCCGTAAGGCCCTCGCGCCGCAGGATCTCCCGCAGCTGGACACGAGTTATGGCTGCGTTGCCGTCCCGTTCGAGCAGGGCGGGTACGTGGGGGCGGACCTGCTGGACGAGTTGGTCCACGGACTGCTCCAGCTCGCGCGGCAGACGCTGCGTCTGAGGGCTGCGGGACCGGCCACTTCGCTTCCCTTTGTTGATCTTCGTGGTCGGCTTCCGCCGGAGAGAAACCTTGTGTCCCCGGTCCCCGGTGGGTTCGGTCCCCGTGTCGGGGGTGGTCGGTCCCCGGTCCCCGGTGGGTTCGGTCCCCGAATCGGCGGCGGACGGTCCCCGATAATCAGGGCCCTGAGCAGGCACTTCTCGCGCAGGAGGGCCGGTCCCCACGCTTCCGGCGCTCCCCGCCGAGGCTTCCGAATCGGCGGGACCGGTCCCCGGGACCGTGTCCCTCTCCGGGGCCCTGGCCTCCGCTCCGGTCCCACCGTTGTGGCCCTCGGTCCCCGCGCATGACGCTGCCTTCGAGTCCGCGATCTCGGGGACCGGTCCCCTCAGGCCGCTCGGTCCCCGGTCCCCGTCCGACTCGTCGGGACCGGCCACGGGGACCGGCGCTCTCGCGGTCTGCGGCGAGGGGACCGTGGCTGTTGTGGTGCTGTGTTCCGGGGACCAGGGAGAGGGCAGCGGGACCGTGGCGAGCGCGAGCGCGTGCCGCCGGGCGGCGAGCTGATCGAGCAGCTTCGCGCGCTGTAGGGGATCAGCGCCGACCGAAGCCCCGCCGACCGCCTTCGACAGCCGCCGGGTAAGTCGTCGGCCGCGCCGGCTTCGCTGTTGCTCGGGGGTGCGCTCTGCGAGGCGAGCGGCCAGGGCGACCGCGCGGCTGGTGGCCCGGTCCCGGGTGATCTGTGCGGCGTCGCGGTCTCGCGTGGCTATGCCGAGGCGGGACAGCAGCCGCTCGCGCACCTCCCGTCCCAGGACGGCGATCAACCCGTGGGAGGCAGCGCCCGGGGTGCGCAGGCGCAGCTCGATTCCCATGGCTTGGTGCCACAGCATCGCTGCCATGACTGGCCCGACGAAGGCTCGGACCGTACCCCCGATGAGACCGCTCTCCGCGTAGGCGGGGATCACCTGCACTCCGGTGATCACCCAGACCAGTGTGCCCGGCAGACCGGGGGCACCCTGGGCGGCCAGATTCTGCCGCGCCATCAGCGCGGTCGCGAAGAGCGCCAGTTCGGCCGCGGCAAACATGCCGGCCCGCTCGGCGGTGCCCGCCATGTCGAGGTAGTCGGCGGCGAAGCGCCAGCTCGTGTCGGCGCTGTAGGCGGTGCAGCCGAGGGCGGCGACGGCCGCGACCTTGACCGCCGGGCCGCCGAAACGTTTCTGCGAGCGTGTGCTCCGGCGCCGGGCTGTCCAGGCGGTCAGCACCAGGGCGAAGGCGGCGGGCACACCGGCTGCGAGGAGGAGGGAAAGGTCCGGAGCGGCACCGAGGGACAGGACGGGGTGGGTCATGCGGCCTTTCCGAGAGGGGCGTGCGCCGAGGCAGATGTCACCGGGCGGCAGACCGGCTGGCGTGTGCCGGGCTTGGCGGGCGAGGGGCCGACTGCGGGCGGGGTGGCCTTCGTCCGCTTCTTTTTGGGCCGGGGCACGCCATGGGTGCGGTCGCGGTCGAAGACTTTGGTGGCGGCCTGCTGGAGGAGGTCACGGGCGTGTGTGCGGCTGATCCGCAGAGCGACGGCGAGCCGGTCTGGCTGCCATCCCCGGACGTAGGCGTGGTCGATGACGATCTGCCGCTCGGCCGCAGTCAGGTGCACGTCGCGTCCCCGGAAGATGGCCGTCACACGTTGGTAGTCGAGGCGCTGGGACAGTCCGTCGTGCCAGGGGCGTCGCTCGGCCTCGGTGAGCCCGCCCCAGATGCCTTCCTTGAGGCTGTTCTCCAGGGCGTAGTTGAGGCAGTCGCGGCGTACTGGGCACCAGCCGCACAGCTCCTTGGCCTCGGCGATGTCTTCGTGGTCCCGGGGGCCCGGGAAGAACACCGCGTCGGCGTCCTCGACGTCCATGCCGTGGCACGCACCGCGGGTGTGCCAGCTGGTGTCGCCGATGCCGCGCAGGCCGGTGGGCGTGTCGTAGGTGGTGATGTGGCGCAAGGCGGTCTCCGATGTGCTGCTGCGTCGGCCGGCCGGGGCTGGACAGCGGGCGGACGCGGCGTCGATGCCGGCTGCAGCCCAGGCAGGCGTCGCAGCCGGGGCGGAAGAGGTGGTGCTGCAGCCGATGCACCGGACGGGGGTGCACCGGCGGGCCGGTCAGGCCAACGCGGGCTGCTCGGGTGCCTGGGCCCGCTCGGCGTCGGCGAGGTCGCGACGGCTCGGGTGCGGGGCGCCGAGCGGGACATTGCCGCGTGCGCTGCTGCGGAAGCACGGGGCGCCGGGCTGGGCCCGGCACCACGGGCAGCGGACCGAGAGCACGTCGGACTTCCCGGCAGCCACGGCTGCCTCGCGAGCCGCGCGGGCGGGCCGGTAGGGCATGAGGGTGGCTCGGGCCGCAGGAGGTATGCAGGAGCCGATTTCCCGCAGCCGCGCTTCCAGTTCCGGATCGATCTGGCGGCGACCGCTGGTGATCGCCCGAGCCTGCGCGGGCTGGGCGGTGCCGAAGGCCACGGCGTGCCGGGTGCCGACCAGTTCGGCGGTCCAGGCCGCCTGGTCGTCCGGGTCGACGCTGGGGGTGGGGTCGGTGTGCTGGCCCAAGCGGTCGCGCCGGTAGCTCTCCCACGGGCGGCCGATGTCCGCGGGCAGGATCTGGTACGGCGAGAGGCGGATGTGCTGCCGGGCGACGGTCCGGGCGTCCCAGCCGTGCGGCGTGGCCATGGGCACGTTGTCCAGAAGCTCGTGCCACTGGGCAAGCTGGTCGCGGGCCTCGCCCCGGTCGGTACGGATGGTGCGGGGGTCGAGTCGGCCGATGTAGGCCAGCAGGGCGGCGATTTCGCGGCGATCCACGGTGTGGCTACTCCGTTCCGGTCGGCTCGTCGAGGGCGGCAAGGAGGGCTGCGGTGTGGGCTTCGGCGCGGGTCATGCCGCCGGGCCGGGCAGAGCTGTTGCCGGGCAGGGAGTTGAGGTCCGGGCGGCCCGGGGCGTGCTCACGGGCGATCCAGGAGCGCCAGTCGGCAGCCCAGGCGCCCGCCGACCGGCGCTTCCAGCCGGTGCGGTGCAGACGCCACTTCGCGTCGGCATCGGCCAGACCCTGCGCACCGAGGCGGTCGAGATGTCCTTGTAGGCGGGTCCAGGCGTGGGTGTCTGGGTCGATTCGCCATTCGGCAGCCGAAGTGACGGCGGTGCCACCACTGCTGTACCTACGGTTCAAATCCGGTTCACTACGGTTCTGTGTGCCGGATCCCGGTACATCGGGGTACCGGCTTCCGGTACGCCGGGGTACCGGTTTCCGTCGTGAGGTGCCGGTTTTCGGCCCTGCCGGTTTCCGGCCCGTCGTTGGGGGTTCCGGTACCTCACGGAGGCGGATGCCGTACCGGCGCAGCGCCGAGACTCGGAGCGCCGGGTCGGTTTCGGGCTCGTCCACAGGCGCGGCACCGTCGTCGTCCGCCTCCTGCTCCCTCGCGGCTTCTGCCACGGCCCTCGCGGCGAGGGGCAGGCGGTAGACGGTGCTGCGCTGGGGGCCGACGAGGTCGTCGAGCTGCTCCAGCTCGCCGTCGTCGAGCAGCCGGTCGAGGGCATCACGCACCGTGGACCGGGAGGCATTCGCGCGCTTCGCCAGGCTCGTCAGGGAGGCCCAGGCGACGCACTGCTCGTCGGCCACCCGGTCGGCTATCGACAGCAGGACCAGGCGCGCGGTTCCCCGGCTGGTGCTGTGCTCCCACACCCATTCCCGGGTTTCGGCACTCATCGGCCACTCCCGTCCGTCAGACGGGATGCGTGTGCCGGGTCAGTGACCGGAGCGCATCCGAGCCAGCCGCGGATGGATGAGGGGAGATGGGCGGCTGCCGCGCAGGTCAGAATGCGGGGACTTTCGCGCATGGCGGAGCGCATGCAAGACTCTCCTTTGGCGTTGCCACGCTGAGACGCCCCGTGGAAGGGATCAGCGTGGTGATGGTGGCGATGTCCGCCCTTGCCGGGGCGGTTAGCCGTTCAGCGTTCGGCGTCCGAGAGTTGCACCTCTCGGACGCCGTCGCTGTTGTGTCCGGAGCCGGGCCTACGACGCCCTGACTGTCCGCATACCGCGACTCCTCGTGTTCCATCGAGCCGGGCGGGCTGCCCAGGCGACGACGAACATCGCACGACCTGCCGTCAAGATCCAGACTTGGTTCTTAAACCCTGTAGAAGTCGCGCGGTGGCGCACGACGCGTGGTGACGGCTCATGAGGTCCTCGGGGCATGCGGGTGCCGTGGGCATGGCAGGACTGCAGCCCTCAGCCGTCCTGACCTGCACGGCAACACTTTGGTGTTGCCGTGCCTGGAACCTACGCCAAAGTAATCCCCACGTTCAATACTGAAGTGCTCTGAAGTGCGCCTTGGTCACGTATCTCTACTACAGTGTCCCTGGATGCCTGATGATGCAGAGGAGAGGAGCCGGGCGATGACGGAGAGCAGCGGATCGGCTGATGTACCTGCCGCAGCCTCCGAAGGCCGGCACCCCACCCTCGCCGACAAGCTCAACCGCCTCTTCGACGCCAGGAAGAACCCGGCGACCGGGAACCGGTACACCAACGCTGAGGTGTCTCGGGCCATCTCCGAGGCTGCGTCCGGTGGGCCGGACGGCATCACGGTGGCGGCGAGCACGATCGCGTCGATCCGCAACGGCGCGAAGCCCAACCCCACGAAGAACACGATCGAGGCGTTGGCACGTCACTTCAAGGTCAGGCCCGAATACTTCTTTCCCGACTTCGACGACGCGGAGGAAGTCGAGAAGGTTCCGGCGGCCTTCGAACTGATCGACGCCGTCAAGGACAGTGAAGTCCGCGGGATTGCGCTGCGAGCCCACGGCCTCTCGGCCGACAGTTTGAAGATGATCGCATCGGTGATCACTCAGGCACGCCGCTGGGAAGGGCTCGACAGCCCCGGAGAGTGAGTGACCTACCTCACCCGGTATCCCATTTTTGACGGTTTTGCCTTCATGAGTCCTTAAAGATCTCCTTGGCTTGCGGTGCGCCTTGTGTAAAGCTCCGCTCAGGCCACAGATAATTCTTGTGCGCCCGCCAATAAAGACCATGAAAGTGCTTTTGAAAGACCATGAAAGTGCTTTTGCTCGGGGGAGCAAGGATCTCGTTCCATGTTTAATCGGCGTTACGCGCGAAGAGAGGCGCAGCTGAGAAGACAGTGCGAGGTGCAATTGCGGGGCATCGAAATATCTGACCCTTATGCGGTGGATGAAATATGCCATCAACTGGCGATCAGACGTGGGCGCCCCCTGTACCTCCATGAATTGCCTGACCTGGGTGGCGTGGATACTCCATGCGGAATTGTTCTCTCGTTTGACAGTGAAGATCACATATTTCACGTCGCAGCGACGAGTGAGCGGCATCGCGCCCAAATAGTGCGCCACGAATTGGCGCATCTCCTGCTCGGACATGCCGGCGACAACGCGAGCGTCGTAGAGTCGCTCCTGTCGGTCATCCCGGAGGCCATCGACCCCTCCGCCGTGCTCACTGCCCTCGGGCGAACCAGCTATGACACCGAGACCGAGTACGACGCCGAGATGGCTGCCTCGTGCCTCGGACAGCTGTTCCAAGAGCTCGCCCACTCGGGCCGCGCCCCAGGCCGGTCCGGCGCCATGGCGCGACTGGACGACGCCTTGGTCCATCCAAGAAAGAACCGCCGCTCATGAACACCCCCACCATCGTCGCCTGCGCGCTGTGGCTCGTGGCCCTGTGGCGCCTGCCTTCCATCCGCCACTCCCACAAGCAGCGCAGCCTCGCACTCACGCTCGCGGCCCTGGCTGCGGCCATGACACTCGAAGTCCCTGAGATCAAGGCGGCCATCAACGACCATGTAGGCATCACCGGGCTGCCCCCGCTGCTGAAGCACCTCCTCGGCGTCAGCTCCGCTGCATTCCTGCTGGACTTCGTCATCGCCGTCGTCCGGCCACAGGGCCTGGCGCACCGCACCCGGATAGCGGCAATCGGCACCACCCTGCCCCTCATGCTCGCCTTCTACGCAATGGCCAACTGGATGCCAGGAGGGGCAGTAAGAGTCGGCGAAGGCAAGCGAGCCATCTACCCGGTGCTGTACATGGCCGCCTTCACGCTGTACATCGGCGTAGCCATGATCGTCGCGACCTGGCTCTTCCTCGCGAGTGTCCGGCACAGCCGCACCCTGCTCGGAAAGGCCGGCCTCGGGTTCCTAGGGCTCGGGACGATGCTCGGGAGCCTCTATGCCCTGCAGCGCATTGGATTCGTCACCCTCCAGCTCACAACAGGGGCCGAGAACCCAGAGCTGGAAGATCTTCTCTCCACAACCCTCAAGCAACTGGCCATCCTGTCGATCGCGCTAGGCGTCTGCTTGCCCCCGATCTCCGTCGCCGTGGAGTACGTCGAGTCCTGGAACACGCTTCGCCGAGTCCAACCTCTGTGGCATCAACTCACGCAGGCAACACCCTATGTAGTCCTCTCCGCATCCATCGCCAAGAGGCGTGTCCCCTTCCGGCTTGAACGCTGCGTCATCGAGATCGAAGACGCCAGCCTCGCGCTCCGCGAATACGTTTCGGCGGAGCTCCACGAGCGCGCTCGGTCATTCGCCCGGCGAAGTGGCGTAAGCGACACGGAGATTGAGGCGGTCGCGGAAGCGTCCTGGCTTTCCGTCGCCGCACGCATCGCCCCAATAGGGAAGCAAGTAAAGGGAGTTACTTACCCCCAGCTCGGCGTAACTGGGAGGGACCGGCCAAGCGAAATAGCGTGGCTTCGCGCCGTGTCACACGCATACTCGGCCTCGCCAGTCGTTGCCGAATTCTCCCGCCAGGAAGAACCGTCGACCACCGTCCCCGCAGCCAGCCCGGAAAGGCTCTCCCCCCGTGGCAACTGAAATCCGCCCCCAAGAGTCCAAGCTGGCACGCCGGATCACGGACTGGCTTGAGCCGAAGAACTGGATCATCGCCGTCACGCTCCTGATCGGCTGGCGCACTGCCCAGTGGACCGGAGTCGCATGGGGAGTCGCCGGCGCACTCTTTGCCGCCATCATTCCCATCACCTTCATCAAGTACGGAATCCGGAAAGGCCACTGGGGCGACCGCCACGTCGGCGCCAAGCGCGCCAGGCTGATCGTCATGGCCGTCATCCTGCTTTCCGTCGCCACCGGGATCGCCCTGATGACCGCCGCAGGGGCACCGCACACAATGATCGCCCTCATCGTGTCGATGCTCGCCACCCTGGCAATCCTCGCTGCGATCACACTCGCCTGGAAGATCTCGGTGCACCAGGCCGTATCCGCCGGCGCCTGCGCCATGCTGGTCCAGACCTACGGACCTTGGATGGCACTCGGGTTCCTCCTGGTCGTCCTCGTCGGGTGGTCCCGAGTCGAGTTGCGCGACCACACCCGCAACCAGGTCGTCGCCGGCACGATCCTCGGAACCACCGTGGCCGCGATCGTGTTCCAACTGGCACGCTGACGATCTACCGGGGCCTCGGAGGACGGGTGTGGACCTGCACTGCCACAGACAACCCCGATGCCGACATAGCGCCCGCCCCGAGAGCACGTGGGAGACCAATGACCCGGCCATGGTGGTACCGGACCCCTCCGATCGCAGTTGTGCTGATCGCATACGCCGCGACCGCCTGTATCCTCTTCCTCACTGTCTCGAAATCGGCCATCGTGTGGGCCGGGGGCGGTCTGCTACTGGGGCTGCTGACTACCTTCGTGCAGGGCGCGGCCAAGGCCCGGCACGACAGGCTCAGGAGCGCTGGGTGATTCGCAGGAAGTCCCGACCCACGGCCTCGTAGCGGCTGGTCTCGACGTTCGATGACGCACCCCCACCACATCCTTGACCCCGCCCGGCTCCGCCAACCCGGTGTCCTCGGGTCCAACGGCGGCAGTGCCCTCGTCCTCGCCCGCTCCTGCGCTCACCCTGAGCGTCTTGATGCAGCTCCTGGACGCCGCGGCCCGGCAGAGCGCCCTCGCCGGGTTCCTCACCGTCCGCGAGCGATGTCGAGAGTGAAGGAGCCGGTCCCGCCCCCGTTGAAGTCGATGAGGGTGGTGGCCAGCGGGGTGGGCAGG
>NZ_FMBW01000026.1 GCF_900091725.1 Streptomyces sp. DvalAA-43
CGGGCGCTCCGGTGCCGGGCGCGGCGGCGCGGCGGCAGGACGCGGCCGCAGGGCCGCGTAGTCGTACGGAGTACGTAGCCGCGCAGGCGCGCGGAGCCTGTACGGGGCATGTGACCGTGCAGGACGTGTAGCGGATCACGAGGGCGCCCGGATCATCCGATCCGGGCGCCCTCGTGCGTCCAGCGGTACCTCGGGTGGGGCGACCCCGCGTGACGGAGTGACGAAGCCGCGCCCCGGACGTCGCTGCGGCGTCGGTCAGTCCGCGGGCGGGGCGGGGAGGTGGCGTCGCACCTTGTTGCTGGGGTCGGCGGCCAGCCGGTCGGTTCTCCGGCTCACTTCCTCCGGGGCCAGGATGCTCAGGGCCCGCCAGGCCTCGGCGCGTACGCGGGCCTTGGGGTGGGCGGTGAAGTCCAGTATCCGGGGCACGTCGCGGGCGTTCCCGAGGTCGGCCAGTCCGCCGAGTGCGCCGATGGCGGTGGTGTCCGGCACGGCGGCCGGTGCCAGGGCGTCGCGGTACACCCGGGGCGCCAGATCCGTGTGCCCGCGGGCGTACAGCGTGGCGCGGGCGTGGTAGCGGATCCTGGCGTCCGGGTCGAGCACGGCCCGCCGCAGCTGTGCTTCGCCGTGCGGCTGCCGGGCCCTGGCCCGCAGGGCCCGCAGGCGGATACGGGGGCTGCTGCTGCCTTCGAGGAGCGGCAGCAGCGCGTCCTGCTCGGCCGGGGTCAGCCGCGGGGACGTGGCGGTGCGGGCGGCCCACTGCCACAGGGCGGGGTCCCGGGTCGTGAACGCGGTCCCGGCGGCCGCGACCGGATCGGTCCGGGCGAGCCACCGAAGACTGCTCTCGCGCACCAGGGGGTCGTCCGACCGGGCACCGTTCCACAGCGCCTCCATGCCGCCGCGGTGGAGCAGCTCCTCCACCGCGGCCAGTACCCGGCCGGCCCTGCGGCGCCGGCGCAGCCCGTCGATGAGGGGGAGGAGCTCGACGAGGAGTCCCACGTGTTCGGGACGGAGCCGCGCGGCCACCGCGTCCTGCGAGAGCACTCGCACCTGCTCGACCGGGTCGTTCAGCCGCAGCAGGAGGAAGGGCACCGCGAAGGGGGCATCGGTGTCGGCGAGCCGCGCGACGCCGGCCTCCCGCAGATACCCCGACCGGTCGAACGACATCAGGGCCGCCACGGCCGTGCCGTACCGGTCGTCCGTCGCGTCGGCCGTCGGATCGTCCGGCGTCAGGTCACCGGGCAGGGCACCGCGACCGAGTGCGCCGAGGCTGTAGCGCCGGCTCCGGTAGCCCGATTCGAGCCGGATCAGTTCGTGCGGGGTCACCCTTCGGAGCACGCCGTCGAGACGGCGCGCGGCCAGGGCGGGTTCCTCGTCCCACGAGAAGACCACGCGGACGACGTCGTCCAGCAGCCATGACCAGCCGCCCCCGGACACCGTCATCCCGTCCTCCCGCACCGACCCGTGACTCTTCCCGGTCCGCTCCGAAGGCTACGCGGCCGTCCTTCCCGCCGGACGTGCGGCGGTGGCACGGGAAACACCGGGGCCGTCGCGGCGGCACGGCTCAGGTGTTGCAGTCCAGGACCGTCCGGCACAGCCCGCACCGGGCCCGCACCCGGCCGCGCACCGGGACGCGGATGCGCTGGTGGCAGGTCGGGCACGCGAAGGAGACCCCCGGCCCGGCCGGGCCGCTCTCGAAGGCGTACGGAGCACCGGGGGCCGCGGGGGTGCCCGGACGGGCCTGGGCGTGCCGCCGGTCCTTCGCGTAACGGCGGCGGTCCGCCCAGCCGGCCGCCGCGAGCGGCGGCTGTCGGGAGTCCCGCAGCGCCCGTTCCCGCCCCGCCGTGAACGCCTCGTAGGCCTGCGGGCTGGTGAACCACGGCGAGGGGTCCTCGTCGAAGGCGAACGCCCGCTTGGCGAGGACGTATCCGAACTCCTCGGGGGTGAGGTAGCCGAGCTTCTGGCTGGAGACCGCGTCCTCGCGGAAGGCGTCGAGCAGCAGCCAGCCCGCGCCGAGGTAGGTGGTCACGGTGTCGGTGAGGATCTCGTTGTCGCGCGTCCCGGGGAACTCCAGGCCGAGGCGGTGCAGCAGCACATGGGTGACCTCGTGCGCGAGCGCGGCGCCGATGTCCCTGCGGTGGGTGCGGAAGCGGTCGTTGAGTTCGACGAAGTACTCGGGCCCCGCTGCCAGTTCGACGCCGGCGGCGTGCTCCATCGTCCGGAAGCCGACGATCATGCGGGCGTCCGGCAGGTGCAGATGCTGGACCACCGAACGGGCCACCCGCTGGGCGCCGAGATACAGATCGTCCTGGTCGGAGAAGGCCGCGTCGACGGGGGCGAGGCTCGTGGCGTAGCCGCGGACACCGTCGTACGAGAGCCGCCGGTAGAGCGCCGTGATCGCGGACCGGACCGTTTCGAGATGCGGGAAGCCGTGGACCACCGGGCTGCCGGTGCTCCGGACGTGGTTCCCGCTGCCGTCCGCCATGTCCCCCCAATCCGCGAGGATCGACCGGCTTTCACTGTAGCCGCAGCATTGTGGATGATCTTGGCCGAAAAGTGATCCTTGTGGGCGCCGTGATCATTTCCCGATAATCCGAACCATGCCTTTGTCGGGGGCATGACCAACGGTGCGGTGCTGTGTCGCCCGCAGGTCAGAACCCGGCTCGGGCACAGGTACTCCCCACAAGCACCCTCATACGCACCCCCCACAAGCACCCCCCACGAAAGAAGGCAGTCTCTTGAAGCAGCTTCTGCGTGCCGTGAAGAGATGTTCCGTCATAGCCGCCGTCGTCCTCGCGGCCGTCAGCCTCCAGCCCGCCGGAGCATCCGCGGCCCCCCAGCCGGTCGTCGGCGGAACCCGCGCCGCCCAGGGCGAATTCCCGTTCATGGTCCGGCTCTCGATGGGCTGCGGCGGCGCCCTCTACGCCAAGGACATCGTCCTCACCGCCGCGCACTGCGTGGACGGCTCGGGCAACAACACCTCCATCACCGCCACCGCGGGCGTCGTCGACCTGCAGTCCTCCAGCGCGGTCAAGGTCAAGTCCACCAAGGTCCTCCAGGCCCCCGGCTACAACGGCGCGGGCAAGGACTGGGCGCTCATCAAGCTCGCCAAGCCCATCGACCAGCCGACCCTGAAGATCGCCACCAACACCGCGTACAACAACGGCACCTTCACCATCGCCGGCTGGGGCGCGGCCACCGAAGGCGGCGCCCAGCAGCGCTACCTCCTCAAGGCCACCGTGCCGTTCGTCTCCGACGCCGACTGCCAGGCCGCCTACGGCAGCGACCTCGTCCCCGGCGACGAGATCTGCGCCGGACTGATCGACACCGGCGGTGTGGACACCTGCCAGGGCGACTCCGGCGGCCCCATGTTCCGCAAGGACAACGCCGGAGCCTGGATCCAGGTCGGCATCGTCAGCTGGGGCCAGGGCTGCGCCGAGCCCGGCTACCCCGGCGTGTACAGCGAGGTCTCGACGTTCGCCGCCAACATCGCGGCCGCGGCAGCCACGCTCTGACCCAGGGCCCGGCCGGTCGCCGAGTCACACCTGAGCATCATCCCCGGGGGTGTCCGTCCGGACGGACACCCCCGGACCCAGCTCCGCATACGGCGCGCCCGCACCCTCCAGCTCCAGCACCCACACCTCGTTGGCCCCCTCCCGCAGCACCGGCCCCGGCACATACAGCGTCCGCTGCGCACCCACCGACCAGTACCGCCCCAGGCAGAACCCGTTCACCCACACGAACCCGCGCGTCCAGCCCGGCAGTTCCAGCCCCGCGTGGTCCGTACCGTCCACCCCGGCGACCTCGAACGTCCCCCGGAAGAGCCCGGTGGAACCGGCCCCCTCGGCACTGCCGAACGCCACCTCCGCCACCGCGCCCGGCTCCTCGAACGCGTCCAGACGCAGCGCCCGCGCCCGCACCCCGTGCAGATACTGCCGCTCGTGCCGCACCCCGCCCGTGATCCCCTTGGGCTCACCGAGCCGCGGCCCGTAATTGACCCGGCCCAGCGACTCCACCCACAGCTCGACCTCCGCGGGCCCGGCCACCGGCTCGCCCAGGGTGCTGTCCTCCTCGGTCAGCACACCCGCCCGGACCCCGTCCACAAGCACCACGGCCCGGTCCCGGAGCCCCGTCACACTCAGCTCGTACGGCCGGCGCGGACCGGGCACACCCACCCGATAGCGCACCAGACCCCGGTCGACACCCAGCTCCTCGAAGGTCGGCGGAACACCGGACGGCGCCGCCTCCTCATCACCCAGCGCCTCCAGCACGGCATCCAGCGACGCCCACTCCGTCAGCTCCGCCCGCACCGGAACCGCAAGCCCCACCGGCTCCGGCGGAAGCTCCGGAAGCGGCCCGTCCACGTACTCGGCGAGCACCTCGCGGAACAGCCGGAACTTCTCCGTGGCACGGCCGTACTCGTCGACCGGCGCGTCGTAGTCGTACGACGTCACCGTCGGCAGGAAATCCTGGTCCTGGATCGGACCGGACCGGTTCGCCCCCGCCCACCCGGCGAAATTCGTTCCCCCGTGCGCCATGTAGACGTTCACCGACGCCCCGCACTCCAGGACCTCCCGCAACGCCTCCGTGGCCTGCGCCGGCCTCCGTACGATCGGCTCGGCACCCCAGTGCTCGAACCACCCGCACCAGAACTCCATGCACATCAACGGCCCCTTCGGCTGATGACGGCGCAGCACCTCGAACGCCTCCCGCGCACCCGACCCGAAGTTCGCCGTGGCCAGCAGCCCCGGCACGGAACCACCCGTGAGCATGTGGTCCTCCGGCCCGTCCGACGTGAACAGCGGCACCGTCACCCCGCGCTCACGCAGCATCCCGGCCACCCGCCGGAGATAGACCTGATCGGAGCCGAAACTCCCGTACTCGTTCTCCGCCTGGACCATGATCACCGGCCCGCCGCGCCCTATCTGCCGCTGCACCACCTGCGGCAGCAACGCCGTGAACCACCGCTCCACCGCCCCCAGATACTCCGCGTCACGCGACCGCACCCGCCGGCCGAACCGCCCCGTCACCCAGACCGGCAGACCACCGTTCTCCCACTCGGCGCAGATGTACGGACCCGGGCGGACGATCGCCCACAGCCCGGCCCGCTGCGCCGCGTCCAGGAACCGGCCGAGCGCCGCCACGTCCCGGAACCGGCCCGGCTGCGGCTCGTGCAGATTCCACGGCACATACGTCTCGACACAGTTCAGCCCCATGGCACGCAGCATCGACAGCCGGTGATCCCACTGCGCCTCGTGCACCCGGAAGTAATGCAGGGCCCCCGACAGCAGCCGTACGGGCTTCCCGTCGAGCCGGAAGTGGTCGTCCCCCACGGTGAAGTCAGCCATCGTGCTCGTACTCTCCTGTGCGTGTGGCCCCCCGGCACCGCGAGACCCCGGGACCGTACGACGGCACGCACCACGGAGCGGGCGAACCCGGGAGGAATGGTGCCACCAGCCTCGCCCCCTGGCGTCCAGCCGGTCCATGGACAAAGATCACTGCTGTTTGGACACAATTGTTCGGACCAATTCCGGACCGACACGAAGAACCGACACGAAGAAGGGGAGGAAGGACGGCCGATGTACCACACCTGGATGCGTTTCTTCACCCCCAGCCCGCTCCACCACCGGCTGGGCCTCGTCTGCCTGGGCGTGGGACTCCAGCACGGCGCACTGCCGACCGTCGGCCCACGCACCCTGGACCACCACGTGGCCGTCGTCATCCACTCCGGCAGCGGCTGGTTCACCGGCCCCGACGGCCGCCGGACACCCGTCACCGCACCCAGCCTGATCTGGCTCACCCCCGGCACCCCGCACCACTACGGCGCCGACCCCGGCACCGGCTGGGACGAGAGCTTCGTCGACTTCACCGGCCCCGCCACCACCACCTACACCGAACTCGGCTACATCGAGCCCGACCGCCCGCTCGTCCCGCTCGCGGACACCGCCGCCCCACGCGCCGCGATCGGCCGGATCGTACGCGCGGCCCGCCGCGGCAACCCGCTGCTGGAGGTCGAGACCGGCGCCGCCGTCCACGAACTCCTCGTCGCCCTGCGCCGCGCCCGCGCCGACGTCAGCCCCGACGGCGACCCCGTCCTGCACGCCCTGGCCCGCGACGCCTTCCAGTCCCTGTCCGTCGCCGAACACGCCGCCCGGCACGGCATGACACCCGCCGAACTGCGCACCGCGGTACGGCGGGGCGCCGGGTGCAGCCCCAAGGACTACCTCCTCACCATCCGGCTCGGCCGCGCCAAGGAACTCCTCGCCGCCACGGACCTGCCGGTCGCCGCCGTCGCCCGACGCGTCGGCTACGACGACCCGGCGTACTTCTCCCGCCTCTTCGCCCGCCGCGTCGGCACCGCCCCCGTCCGCTTCCGCGAACAGCAGGGCCGCAACGTCCCCGGCGGCTGGAGCGACCAGGTCCCCGACCCCGAGCACCCACCGACGATCACCCCGCAGGGCCCGGCCGTCTAAGACCTCCCGCCCGGATCATGCCGGGCTCGCGTGCCCCGGTGCCGCACCTCGCCGCGTTGACGTCGATCGACGACGCTCCGCGTCGACTCCCTCATCCGCCTTGCGACGCACGGCACCGGACCCCGCTCCCTGATCCGGCCCGATCCGAACGAAAGGCCTAAGCTCACTGACCATGACGACGAGGGACATCGACGAGTCCGTGAACGCGGAACTGAACCGGCTGCGCGAGAGCATCGACAACATTGACGCCGCTGTTGTCCACATGCTCGCCGAGCGCTTCAAGTGCACCCAGCAGGTCGGCCACCTCAAGGCCGCCCACCACCTCCCCCCGGCCGACCCCGCCCGCGAGAGCAGGCAGATCACCCGGCTGAGGCAGCTCGCCGAAAGCGCCCACCTGGACCCGGCCTTCGCCGAGAAGCTGCTGAACTTCATCGTGGCGGAAGTCATCCGCCACCACGAACGGATCGCAGAGGAATCAGCCACGAACCCGGAGGCCTGAGCCCGCCGGTACGACGGAGCCCCATGCCCGCGCCCGAGGCGCGGGCAGCCCGGCAGCCGCGCAGTGGGGGAGGACCAGCAGGCCCACCCCCACCAGGCCCGGCACCACCCCGGCCGAACCGCACACGACGCGAGCACCGCAACGACCCCCGAGCACCCACCGCCAACAGCACCGCACGACCGAGCGCCCACAGCACCGCGCGGAACACCCCCCGGACACCAACGGCCGCGCCAGTACGGACCCACCCGGCGACCCCCCTCAGCCATGGGAGAACCCGCCTGCGGCCCGCCCACCGCATACGGCAGCATGGACACATGTCCGTACTGACGCGCGACGAAGCGCAGACCCGAGCCCAGTTCCTCGACGTACACCGGTACACGATCGACCTCGATCTGACCACGGGCGAGGAGACCTTCGACTCCCGCACCGTCATCCAGTTCACCGCAACCGCGGCCGGAGACACCTTCGTCGAACTCAAGCCGGCCACCCTGCGCTCCATCAGCCTCGACGGACACCCCCTCGACCCCGCCGACCTCGTCGACAACCGCTTCCCCCTCACCGCACTCACCCCCGGCACCCACGAACTGCGCGTCGACGCCGCCATGACCTACTCCCGCACCGGCGAAGGCATGCACCGCTTCACCGACCCCACCGACGGCGAGACCTACCTCTACACCCAACTCTGCCTCGACGACGCCCAACGCGTCTTCGCCGCATTCGACCAGCCCGACCTCAAGTCCGTCTTCGCGCTCACCGTCACCGCCCCCGAAGGCTGGACCGTCCTCGGCAACGGCATCGCCGACCACCAGGGCAACGGCCACTGGACCCTCGCCACCACCCCCATCATCTCCACCTACCTCGTCGCCATCGCCGCAGGTCCCTGGCACTCCGTGACCACCGAACACGCCGGACTGCCCTTCGGCATCCACTGCCGCCGCTCACTCGCCCCCCACCTCGACACCGACGCCGACGAGATCCTCGACATCACCCGCGCCTGCTTCGACCGCTTCCACGAGAAGTTCGACGAGCCCTACCCCTTCGACTCCTACGACCAGGCCTTCGTCCCCGAATTCAACGCCGGCGCCATGGAAAACCCCGGACTCGTCACCTTCCGCGACGAATTCGTCTACCGCTCCGCCGTCACCGATACCGAACGCCAGACCCGCGGCATGGTCATCGCCCACGAAATGGCCCACATGTGGTTCGGCGACCTCGTCACCCTCGCCTGGTGGGACGACATCTGGCTCAACGAGTCCTTCGCCGAATACATGGGCTACCAGACCCTCGCCGAAGCCACCCGCTTCACCGACACCTGGGTCGACTTCGGCGTCGCCCGCAAGGGCTGGGGCTACGACGCCGACCTGCGCCCCTCCACCCACCCCGTCGCCCCCGACCCGGACGCCGTCCCCGACACCGCGTCCGCCATGCTCAACTTCGACGGCATCTCCTACGCCAAGGGCGCATCCGCCCTGCGCCAACTCGTCGCCTGGCTCGGCGAAAAAGACTTCCTCGCCGGCATCAACACCCACTTCGCCCGCCACAAATTCGCCAACGCCACCCTCGCCGACTTCATCGACAACCTCGCATCGGCCACCGACCGCGACGTCCACGCCTGGGCCGACGCCTGGCTCCGCACCACCGGAGTCGACACCCTCACCTCCCACGTCGAAGAAACCGACTCCACCTGGGCCCTCACCGTCGACCACCACGGCAACCGCCCCCACCGCATCGCCGTCGGCGCCTACGACCACGCCCCGGACACCCACACCGCCACCGACCGCCTCGTCCTGCGCGACCGCTTCGACATCGACGTCCCCCAGGCCGGCACACCCGACCCGCACCCCGGCCACCGCCCCGCACTCCTCGTCCTCAACGACGGCGACCTCAGCTACGCCAAGATCCGCCTCGACGCCCAGTCCTGGGACACCGTCCTCACCAACCTCTCCGGCATCCCCGACGCCCTGACCCGCGCCGTCATCTGGAACGCCGCCCGCGACATGGTCCGCGACGGCCAACTCGCCCCCACCACCTACCTCGAAGCGGCCCGCACCCACCTCCCCCACGAAACCGACCTCGCCCTCACCCAAGGCGTACTCGCCTTCGCCGGCACCCACATCGCCCGCCGCTACCTCGCCCCCGAACAACGCCCCGCCGCCCTCGCCACCCTCACCGCACTCTGCCGCGACCTCATCCGCCGCACCGAGGACGGCCACAACCCAGGCCTCCGCCTCACCGCCGTACGCCACCTCATCGACGCCGCCACCCAGCCCGACACCATCCAGGACTGGCTCACCAACGGCACCGTCCCCGGCGGACCCGAACTCGACCCCGAACTCAACTGGCGCATCCTCACCCGCCTCGCCGTCCTCGGCGCCACCGACGAAACCACCATCGCCGCCGCACTCGAACAGGACCCCAGCGCCACCGGACAGGAAGGCGCCGCCCGCTGCCGCGCCGCCCTCCCCACCCCCGAAGCCAAAGCCACCGCCTGGAACACCCTGTTCCACGACGACAGCCTCTCCAACTACCTCTTCATCGCCATCGCCCAGGGCTTCTGGCAACCCGAACAGGCCGACCTCGTACACGAGTACGTACCCCGCTACTACCCCGAAGCCACCGGACTCGCCGCCCGCCGCGGCCCCGCCATCGCCGACGCGGTCGGACGCTACGCCTTCCCCGCGTACGCCGTCGACCACGACAGCCTCAACCACGGCGAACAAGCCCTGAACGACAAGACCCTCACCCCCGCCCTCCACCGCAGGCTCGCCGACCAGATCGACGACCTGCGCCGCGCCCTCGCCGTACGCAACGCCCACTGACCCACCACCCCACACCCGCACCACCCGTGCCCGGCGCCACCCCACAGGGGAGACGCCGGGCACACCCATGTCCACCCCCGCACCCCCATACCACCGGAACTCACCCCGACACCAACGCCCATCCCTCTTTCGAGTTCACCTCACCCCACTCCACGACCACGCCCCCGGAAACCCGGACAAGCTGGCACGTCGACCCATGCCCCGCCCCGCACCCCGAAGGGCCCCACCACCATGCCCACCCCACCCCCACCACTCCCACCCCTCGCCGGAACCACCACCGGCCCCACCGCCCTACGCCCCCTCATCGACACCGTCCTCACCGCACTCCACGACGGAGCCCACCGACGCGACGGCCCCCTCCCCGCCGGCGGCCCCGACGCCGTCACCCCCCACACCCGCACCGCCACCCACCCCCTCATCCCCGACCACGGCACCGGCCCCCACCACGCCCTGCGCACCCTCGTCACCGCCCTCACCGAAGGCGCCGCAGACCCCGCAGACCCCCTCTGCACCGCCCACCTCCACACCCCACCCCTCGCCCTCGCCACCGCAGCCGACCTCGCCGCCTCCGCCCTCAACCCCTCCATGGACTCCTGGGACCAGGCCCCCGCCGCCTCAGCCCTCGAAGCCGACACCACCGCCGCCCTCGCCGCCGAGATCTACCCCCACCAACCCACCCCCGACGCACTCATCACCACCGGCGGCACCGAATCCAACCAACTCGCCCTCCTCCTCGCCCGCGAACGCAACGGCCCCGTACAAACCATCTGCGCCACCAACGCCCACCACAGCATCACCCGCGCCGCCTGGCTCCTCGGCCTCCCCACACCCCTCACCATCCCCGCCCCCAACGGCGTCATGGACCTCACCGCACTCCACCAAGCCCTCACCCACCACCGCCACCAACCCCTCCTCGTCACCGCCACCGCCGGCACCACCGACACCGGCCAGATCGACCCACTCACCGCCATCGCCGACCTCTGCACCACCCACGGCGCCGAACTCCACATCGACGCCGCCTACGGCGGCCCCCTCCTCTTCAGCCCCACCCACCGCAACAAGATCCACGGCCTCGACCGCGCCCACAGCGTCACCCTCGACCTCCACAAACTCGGCTGGCAACCCGCACCCGCAGGCATCCTCGCCGTCCCCCACCGCAACCACCTCACCCCACTCCACCACCAAGCCCCCTACCTCAACGCCGACGACGACACCGAAGCCGGCCTCCCCGACCTCCTCGGCCGCTCCCTCCGCACCACCCGCCGCCCCGACGCCCTCAAAATCGCCGTCACCCTCCAAGCACTCGGCCGCACCGGACTCGCCGACCTCATCGACCGCACCCTCACCACCGCCCACCACCTCGCCGACCTCATCGACAAAACCCCCACCCTCGACCTCTACGACCACCCCACCATCAGCACCGTCCTCTTCCGCCCCACCAACGCCACCGACACCACCGTCGCCACCATCCGCCGCACCCTCCTCACCCGCGGCCACGCCGTACTCGGCCGCGCCCACGCCCACAACCGCCTCTGGCTCAAAGCCACCCTCCTCAACCCCCACACCACCCCCCACCACCTCCACACACTCCTCGACCTCGTCAACCAACTCACCCACGACCTCGCGGAAGGCAACACCCCCCGATGACCGACCTGCCCACCCCCGACACCGACCAGCCACACGACCTCATCGGCATCGGCATCGGCCCCTTCAACCTCTCCCTCGCCGCCCTCGCCCACGGCACCCCCACCACCCACCACCCCCTCACCGCCACCTTCTACGAACAACGCCCCGCCTTCCACTGGCACCCCGGCCTCCTCATCGACGGAGCCAGCCTCCAAGTCCCCTTCCTCGCCGACCTCGTCACCCTCGCCGACCCCACCAGCCCCTGGACCTTCCTCAACTACCTACGCAGCCGCGACCGGCTCTTCCCCTTCTACTTCGCCGAACGCTTCCACATCCAACGCGCCGAATACGACGCCTACTGCCGCTGGGTCACCAGCCAACTCCCCAACCTCCACTTCAGCCACCAGGTCGACGCCGTCCGCTGGAACAACCAACGCCACCTCTTCGAAATCGACTTCACCCAACTCGACGACGAAGGCGAAGCCGAAGCACTCGGCCGCGCCCACGCCCGCCACATCGCCCTCGGCATCGGCACCGAACCCCACATCCCCGCACCCCTCAAACCACTCACCGAAGCCGACGGCATCCCCGTCATCCACTCCGCCGACTACCTCCACCACCGCCAACAACTCCTCGACGCCGACCACATCACCGTCATCGGCTCAGGCCAATCCGGCGCCGAAATCTTCCTCGACCTCCTCCGCGCCCGCCCCACCGGACACGAAAACCTCCACTGGCTCGCCCGCACCCAAGCCTTCGCACCCATGGAGTACTCCAAACTCGGCCTCGAACACTTCACCCCCGACTACAGCCGCTACTTCCACGCCCTCCCCGAATCCGTACGCGACGAACTCGTCCCCCACCAATGGCAACTCCACAAAGGCATCGACGCCGACACCATCGCCGCCATCCACGACGAGCTCTACCGCCGCACCCTCCACGGCGGCTGGCCCCACACCACCCTCACCCCCGGCGTCTCCGTACGCACCGCAGGACGCCTCGCCAACAACCGCATCGAACTCCACCTCGAACACACCCAACAGAACACCCGCACCCGACTCACCACCGACGCCGTCATCCTCGCCACCGGCTACCGCGAACGCTCCCTCGACCGCATCCTCACCGGCCTCCACCCCCACATGTGCCGCGACGCCTCCCAACGCCCCCGCATCGACCACCGATTCCGCCTCGACCTCGACCCCACCATCACCGGCAACATCTACGTACAGAACGCCGAACGCCACACCCACGGCGTAGGCGCCCCCGACCTCGGACTCGCCGCCTGGCGCAGCGCCACCATCCTCAACGACCTCACCGGCACCAACCCCTACCCCTCCCCGAACGCACCGCCTTCACCACCTTCGGCCTCACCCCCCACACCCCCCACACCCCACCCAGGACCCCGACCTCATCCCCCTCACCCAGCACAACTGACCCCACCACACAAAAAGGCGGCCGCCCCCTCCACACAAGAGAGAACGGCCGCCCACCACCACACCGCCTAGAACACCGGCGTACCCTCACGCGTCAGACGCCAGTCCACCGAAGCGAACTGCGCACCATCCACCGAACCCTTCGCCTGCACCCAAGCAATGATCGTGTTCCGGATCTCCTCCGAATTCGCCCACAACTGCTTCGCACCCGCCACATGCGGGAAGTTCCCACCACCACTCGCCCGATAATTATTCACCGCCAGCACAAACTGCGCCGCCGCATCGATCGGCTTCCCCTCGAACGACAGATTCACAATCCGCGAACCATTCGGCTTCGCAATATCGATCTCATACGTCAGACCCGACACCGCGTCATAGTTGTAATCCGGAGTATTGCCCGCATTCGTCAACTTCGCCGTGTCCACCGGCACACCCGCCGCCGTCTGCACGTAATACCTCGCCGAGAACTCCAGGTAATCCTTCAACTGCGCACCCGTCAGCAGCCGCGCCTCAAGCGTGTTCTCGAACGGATACAGCCCCGCCGCATCCTTGATCGTCACATCACCGGCCGGAATCTGCGCCGTACGCGAGAAACACGACGCCTGCGAAAGCACCGGAAGCGCCGCATACGCACCACCCGCCAACGCCGCCTTCACCGTCTCCGCCTGAACGACATTGATCAGATCGATGATCGGCTCGTCCTTCCACGCAGCCTCCGCCGTCGTCATCGCCGCCGTCGACGTACCGATCACCTGATTGACATACGCCACAACCTTCTTGTGCTCGTCCGCCAGCAACCTCGTGATCTTCCGGTCCTCCGCCACCGTGTTGGAGTTCAACACCTGCGAACCCGCCCGCTCCACCACCCAGCGGCCCTTCTCCCACACCAGATCGAAGTCGAACAGCGTCAGCCGCTGCCCCCACTTCAACGGCTCGGAGAGCACCACCTTCTTGCCCGTCTGCTTGTTCTCCACGAAATACTCGGGGATCTCCAGATGCGCGTGACCCACCAGAATCGCGTCGATACCCGGCACCTGCTCCGCCACCAGACCCGCCGCATTCTCCACATACGGAATCTGATCACCGTACGACGACGTACCACTGTTCCCCGAATGCGCCGAAACAATCACCACATCCGCACCCATCGAACGAAGCCGCGGCACAAACTTCGCCGCCTGCTCCTCCAGACCCGGGAACACCATCTTCCCGCTCACATTCGCCTTGTCCCAGATCGCGATACCCGGATTGGTCAGACCCAGAATCGCCACCTTCACATCCCGACCATGCGGAGTACGCATCTTCTTGATCACATACGGAGCGAACGCCGGCCGCAACGTCTTCGCATCCAGCGCATTCGCACCCAGCAGCGGGAAATCACACTGCTCCTCGAACTTCCGCAGAACCGGAATGCCGTAATTGAACTCATGGTTACCCAACGCCGCCGCGTCGTACCCGATCGCATTCATCGCCTGCGCCATCGGATGAACCGGACCACGCTTCGCCGTGATCGGATCGATCTTCGCGTAGTAGTACGACAACTGCGTGCCCTGGATCGTGTCACCCGCATCGATCATCAGCGTGTTGGCGCGCCCCTTCTCCTGGCGCACCTGGTTCACCAGAGTCGAGATCTTCGCCAGGCCGACATCATTGTGATCCTTGTCGTCGAACTCCTTGTCGGTGAAATAGTCCCAGTTGAAGACATTCCCATGCAGATCCGTCGTCCCCATCACCGTGAACGAGTACCGCTTCGGCGGACGCCCATGGCCATGCCCATGCCCGTGCCCATGAGCCGCGGCCGGCACCGCGGAACCCCCCGCGATCGCCACACCCGCACCGGCAGCCGCCGATGTGCCCAGGAACGTCCTACGGTTCAGCGGCATTTCGTCTCCCACATCTCAGTTCTCACGCAACCCGGTTCTCGCACGGCACGGCACCCCGACAGCAAGGACCACCGCACACAACGCGCGTAGATAATGACCCAGGAGCCACACCCCGCAACACCCCCTGCGGGTTTCGATCTGATGACCACCCGCTGTCCCACCCGGACGAAATGCTCATCCGAGCGCCCCGCCGCACAATTCAACACTTGTCAACAACCTTTCATCCAAAGGTCGTTGAGCAGTCACGGCACGCCAATCAACTACCCGTAGGTAAGGTCTAGGGTCGAACCATGCGCCGAGCAAAAATCGTCTGCACCCTGGGCCCCGCCGTCGACACATACGACCAGATCAAGGCATTGGTCGAAGCGGGAATGGACATCGCCCGCCTCAACCTCAGCCACGGCACCTACGCCGAACACGAAGAGCGATACCACCGCGTACGCAAAGCATCCGACGAGAACGGACACAGCGTCGGCATCCTCGCCGACCTTCAAGGCCCGAAGATCCGCCTCGGACGCTTCCGCGAAGGCCCCGTACTCCTTGAACGCGGCGACACCTTCACCATCACCGTCGAACCCGTCGAAGGCGACCGCCACACCTGCGGCACCACCTACGACGGCCTCGCCGCCGACGTCACCACCGGCGAACGCATCCTCGTCGACGACGGCCGCGTCACCCTCGAAGTCACCGAAGTCGACGGCCCCCGCGTCCACACCACCGTCATCGAAGGCGGCATGGTCTCCGACCACAAGGGCCTCAACCTCCCCGGCGTCGCCGTCTCCGTCCCCGCACTCTCCGAGAAGGACATCGAAGACCTCCGCTGGGCCCTGCGCACCGGCGCCGACATCATCGCCCTCTCCTTCGTACGCAGCGGACGCGACATCGAGGACGTCCACCGCATCATGGACGAGGAGGGCCGCCGCCTCCCCGTCATCGCCAAGGTGGAGAAACCCCAGGCCGTCGAGAACATCGACGACATCGTCGCCGCCTTCGACGGCATCATGGTCGCCCGGGGCGACCTCGGCGTCGAAATGCCCCTGGAACAGGTACCGATCGTCCAGAAGCGCGCGATCAAACTCGCCAGGCGCAACGCCAAACCGGTCATCGTCGCCACCCAGATGCTCGACTCGATGATCGACAACTCCCGCCCCACCCGGGCGGAGGCCTCCGACGTCGCCAACGCCGTCATCGACGGCACGGACGCGGTGATGCTCTCCGGCGAGACCAGCGTGGGCAAGTACCCGATCGAGACGGTCCGCACGATGTCCCGCATCGTCGAGGCGGCCGAGGAGGACATCCTCGACAAGGGCCTCCCGCCCCTGACCGACCGCAACAAGCCCCGCACCCAGGGCGGCGCGGTGGCCCGCGCGGCGGCCGAGATGGGCGACTTCCTCGGCGCGAAGTTCCTGGTCGCCTTCACCCAGAGCGGCGACACCGTCCGGCGACTGTCCCGCTACCGCTCACCCATCCCGCTCCTCGCCTTCACCCCGGACCCGGCCACCCGTTCCCAGCTGAACCTGACCTGGGGCGTCGAGACCTTCCTCGGCCCGCACGTGGACTCGACGGACGCGATGGTCGCCCAGGTCGACGAGGAGCTGCTGAAGATCGGCCGCTGTCGGAAGGGCGACATCGTGGTCATCACGGCCGGCTCCCCGCCGGGCGTCCCGGGCTCGACGAACCTGGTGCGGGTGCACCACATCGGCGAGGACGACAGCCCGAAGTAGGCCGGTCGTCAGTGCTTCGGCCCGACGTGGGCGTCCATGAGAGCGACGGACGCCCGTCGGGCGACGGAGATGTTGAACGGGTCGCTGCCGCGCGCGAGGGTCGTCCACTCGACTCCGACCTTGTCTAGAGTGTCGGAGAGGAGCTTGCGGATGTCGTCGGACTTGTTGGCGAAGAAATAGCGCGGGTACTCGTAGCGCTTCCGCTCCCCGCCGACGAGGCGCGTGGTCCAGTTGGTGATGCGACATCCGTCGGAGTGGATCAGGCCACGGATGAACATCCAGGGGTGTGCGTCCACGATGTCCCGCTGCCAGGCTTCGAGGATGATCCGGCGCTGGTGCTTTTTGCCTGGTCCGTGCTGAGGGAAGAGGCACCAGAGGTGCTTCGAGTACATCTTCACTTGATGGCACCCTTTCCTGCGGACTCTGCATACGGAGTTCTCAGGGAAGACGGCGCGCATAGCGTTCTCGCACAGTTCCATCAGTCCAGGCCAGGAATCTGCACAGGCGATCGACAGGCTGGGCGTGTGCATCGCTTGGTTCTGGACTATGTGTCCGTCGCCGAGGTAGAGGCCCAGGAGGTAGGCGTACGCCGACCGATCCAGCTCCCCTTCGCACCGGGGGCAGTATGAACGATGGGCTCCCGGACACTCGCCACGCTTGGCGCGGTCCATGTGTTTCCAGTAGCTGATCGTGCCTGCGGGGACGTTCAGCCTCCGTGCCACGTCCGCGTTCTTTGCGCCGCCACGAAGGAGCGTGAGTGCCCTCTGACGTAACTCCGGGCCGTGAAAGTTCATGTGAACACTATGAGTGACTATGTGCTACCGCGTGCAGCAGAAAGCGGATGTTCACGAGAACGTGAACATCCGCTTTCTCTTGTGCGTGCCGAGTGCGGGATTCGAACCCGCAAGCCCTTTCGGGCAGATGTGTTTGAGACATCCGTGTATGCCATTCCACCAACCCGGCGAGGCTGCTGCCGGAAAGTGTACCGGGTGACATGTCCGCTCCGCTGCTAGGTAGGCTCATAGAAGCTATGCCTGCCCTTGAAACGAGGAGCCCCGTGACTACCCCCGAGTCGCCCCAGCCCGCCGACGACGACAAGTCGCACGTTCCGCCGCTGACGACCCGCGTCGTCATCGCCGAGGACGAGGCCCTGATCCGTCTCGACCTCAAAGAGATGCTGGAGGAAGAGGGCTACGCGGTCGTCGGCGAGGCCGGGGACGGGCAGCGGGCCGTGGAGTTGGCGCGGGAGCACCGGCCGGATCTGGTCATCCTCGATGTGAAGATGCCGGTGCTGGACGGGATCTCCGCCGCCGAGAAGATCGCCGAGGAGTCCATCGCGCCGGTCCTGATGCTGACCGCGTTCTCGCAGCGCGATCTCGTCGAGCGGGCCAGGGACGCCGGGGCGATGGCGTATCTGGTGAAGCCGTTCAGCAAGAGCGACGTGGTGCCGGCCATCGAGATGGCGGTGTCGCGGTTCGCGGAGCTGAAGGCGCTGGAGAACGAGGTCGCGGATCTCGCGCAGCGGCTGGAGACGCGGAAGCTGGTGGACCGGGCGAAGAGCATTCTGCAGACGGATTACGGGCTGTCCGAGCCTGCCGCGTTCCGGTGGATCCAGAAGACGTCGATGGATCGTCGGCTGTCGATGCAGCAGCTCGCCGAGGCGTTGATCGAGGACGCCGAGGAGAAGAAGAGGGCGGCGGAGTAGTCGTCCGTCCCCGGGCATGGAGAGGGCCCGCGTCCCGGAGATGTCCGGGGCGCGGGCCTTTCTCGTGTGCGTCAGTCCTCGCCGAGGTAGGCCTTGCGGACGGATTCGTCGTGGAGGAGGTCCGCGCCGGTGCCGGAGAGGACGATCTTGCCGACCTCCATGACGTGGCCGTGGTCCGCGAGGGAGAGTGCGGCCTGGGCGTTCTGCTCGACGAGCAGGATGGTGGTGCCCTGGGCCTTGAGTTCGACGATGGTCTCCATGATCTTCTGCATCATGATCGGGGAGAGGCCCATGGAGGGTTCGTCGAGCATCAGGAGTTTGGGCTGGCACATGAGGGCCCTGCCCATGGCGAGCATCTGCTGTTCGCCGCCCGAGAGGGTTCCGGCGGCCTGCTTGCGGCGTTCCCCGAGGATGGGGAAGAGGTCGTAGGCGCGCTGGATGTCCTTCTCGATGCCTGCCTTGTCGTTGCGGAGGTAGGCGCCGAGCTGGAGGTTCTCGGTGATGGTGAGCCGGGGGAAGATGTGGCGGCCCTCGGGGGAGTGGGCGAGGCCCAGGGAGACGACCTTGTGTGCGGGGACGTCGGTGAGGGGTTTGCCGTCGAAGACGATGCGGCCGCTGACCGGTTTGAGCAGGCCGGAGAGGGTGCGCAGGGTGGTGGTCTTGCCGGCGCCGTTGGTGCCGATGAGGGTGACGACCTGGCCGGCCTCGACGGTGAAGGAGATGCCCTTGACGGCTTCGATCTTGCCGTAGGCGACGCGGAGGTCCTCGACCTCTAGCAGTGCGGTCATCGGGTGTCCTCCTCCTCGGTGCTGGTGCTGGTGTTGCTGTCGGCGTCCGTGGCGGCCGTGGCTTTGGCGGTGCTGGCCTCGGCGGCTTCGACCTCGGCGGCTTCTTCGGCGCCGGGGGCGCCTTCGAAGGGGGTGCCTAGGTAGGCGGCGACGACGCGTTCGTCGCTCTGGACGATGTCGGGGGTGCCTTCTACGAGCTTTTCGCCCTGGACGAGGACGGCGACGCGGTCGCAGAGGTTGAAGATGAACCTCATGTCGTGCTCGATGACGAGGACGGCGATGCCCTGGTCGCGGATGGCGAAGATGAGTTCTTCGGTGACGCGGGTTTCCTGCGGGTTCATGCCGGCGGTGGGCTCGTCGAGGAGGAGGAGTCCGGGGTCGCTGGCGAGTGCGCGGGCGATTTCCAGCTTGCGCTGGTCTCCGTAGGGGAGGTTGCGCGCGAGGTGGTCGGCCTTGTCGGCCAGGCCGATGAACTCCAGGAGTTCCATGGCGCGTTCGCGGCTGGCGTTCTCGGCCTTGGTGAAGCCGGGGAGGCGCAGCAGGGCGGACCAGAGGCCTTCCTTGGTCCTGGTGTGGCGTCCGACGAGGACGTTTTCCAGGACGGACATGTTGGCGAAGAGCCGGATGTTCTGGAAGGTGCGGGCGATGCCTGCCTGGGTGACGAGGTGGGGCTTGGGCGGCAGGACGGTGCCTTTGTAGCTGACCTTGCCCTCGGTGGGGACGTAGAGGCCGGTGAGGCAGTTGAAGAAGGTGGTCTTGCCGGCTCCGTTGGGGCCGATGAGGCCGACGATCTCGCCGGTGTTGACGGTGAGGTCGACGTCGCGTACGGCGGTGAGGCCGCCGAAGCGCATAGTGACGCCGTTGGCGTCGAGGACGGTGGTGGGGGTCTTGGTGGTGGTCATGGTGTTCACGCCCCCGCCTTGGCGATGCCGGCGCCGGTTTCTTCGGACTGCCGTGGTTCCGGTACGTCGGGCTGGTCGTTCTCGTGGAATTCGAGTTGCTTCCTGCGGTCGGCGACCAGTCCTTCGGGGCGCACGCGCATCAGGAGGATGAGTGCGATGCCGAAGAGGAAGAGCTGGTAGTCCTGCATGAACTGGAGTTTGGCCGGGATGAGGTAGAGCAGTGCGGCGCCGACGAGGGGTCCGCTGAGGGTTCCCATGCCGCCGAGGATGACGGCGGCGAGGAGGAAGGCGGAGTTGGGGGGTACGGAGCCGGCGAACTGGTACTGCTCGGGTGTGACGGTGTAGTTGACGTGTGCCTGGACGGTTCCGGCGAGTCCGGCGAGGGTGGCGCCGAGGGCGAAGGCGAGCAGTTTGAGCCGGAAGGCGTTGATGCCCATGGCGGTGGCCGCGGTTTCGTCTTCGCGGATGGCGACCCAGGCGCGGCCGATGCGGGATTCTCCGGAGCGGCGGAAGACGAGGACGACGACGGCGGTGAAGACGAGCATCAGCAGGTAGTAGTTGGCGGACCTGCCGAGGTCGAAGCCGAGGATGTTGTGCTTGAGGCCGAAGTCGAATCCGAAGAAGTTGAGGTCGGGGATGCTGGGGATGCCTTGGGAGCCGTTGGTGAGGTCGGGTCCGCTGTTGCCGTTGAGGTTGTTGACGGTGAGGCGGAAGATTTCTCCGAAGCCGAGGGTGACGATGGCGAGGTAGTCGCCGCGGAGTCGGAGGGTGGGTGCGCCGATGAGTACGCCGAAGACGAGTGATGCTCCGGCGCCGGTGAGGACGGCGGCCCAGAAGGGGAATTCGACGCCGATGGCGGACATGGTGGAGCCGGAGACCAGGGCGGCGGCGTAGGCGCCGACGCCGAGGAAGGCGACGTATCCGAGGTCGAGGAGGCCGGCGAGGCCTACGACGACGTTGAGGCCGAGTGCGACGGTGCCGAAGATGAGGATGTTGGCGCCGATGAGCGCGTATTCCTCTTTCTGCTGGGTGAAGGGGAAGCAGACGGCGGCGACGAGGGCTGCGGCGAGGGTGATGTTGCGGTGCTTCGTGGTCAGCGCGGTGAGGCGGGAGACGAGTCCGGCTCGGTGGAGTGCGGTGAAGGCGAAGCCGGTGGTGATGAGGAAGCCGATGAAGAGTTCGGTGTAGTCGGTGTCGATGCCGTAGGCGAAGACGTAGAGGCCGATGCCGAACGCGGCGACGATGATGAGGATTTCGGCCCAGGAGGGGAGGGCTTTGGGGCGGGGGGCCTGGGGGGCGCCGAGGCTGTTGCGGAAGCGTTGCCAGGCGGTGGCTCGGGTGTCGGTGTGTGGTTGGTCGCCGGGGAGTCCGAGTGCGGTGAGGGCGGCGATGAGTGCGCCGATGCCGCTGACCCAGGCGCCGGGTTCGAGGTTGACGATGCCGCCGAGGTCGTAGGCGATGGCGCCGATGGTGTAGCCGGTGGTGCCGAGGGTGCCGAGGGCGAGGAGGCGGACGGGGCTGTTGGTGCCGCCGGGGGTGAGCCAGCGCAGGCCTCGGATGCCGTACCCGGAGAGGGCGAGGAGCAGGGTGAGTGCGGCGCTGATGAGGGTGAGGACCTGGAGGCCGCCGGGGTAGCCGGTGACGGTGAGGTCGCCGGGGAATTGGTCGGTCCAGGTCCAGGCGAGGAAGGTGCCGATGAGGGCGAGGGTCGCGCCTGCGGCGGTGCCGATGCGGGCCGCGGGGGCGGGGATCGGCAGGAAGGGGGCGGGTGTGGTGTGGTTGGTGGTCATCCGTATCACGCCCGATCCGCGACGCGTTCGCCGAGCAGGCCCTGGGGGCGGAGGAGGAGGACGATGATGAGGAGGACGAAGGCCCATACGTCCTTCCAGGCGCCGCCGCCGAAGAGTTCCATGCCGGGGACGTTGCTCATGTAGCCGGTGGCGAGGGATTCGGCGATGCCGAGTACGACGCCGCCGAGCATGGCGCCGTAGATGTTGCCGATGCCGCCGAGTACGGCTGCGGTGAAGGCTTTGAGGCCCATGATGAAGCCCATTTTGAAGCCGATCTGGCCGTTCTTGAGCCCGTAGGCGACGGCGGCGACGGCGGCGAACGCGGCACCGATGGCGAAGGCCATGACGATGATGCGGTCGGTGTTGATGCCCATGAGTTTGGCGGTGTCGGGGTCCTGGCTGGTGGCTTGCATGCCGCGGCCGGAGCGGGTCTTGGAGACGAAGAGGCCGAGGGCGATCATGCAGATGGGTGCCGTGATGAGGACGAAGAGGTCACCGCGTTGGATGTGGGCGCCGAAGATGTCGATCGCTTCGCCCTTGAACTGGGGGAAGGAGCGGTCCTTCTTGGCGTCGGGGTACCACTTCCAGATGGCCTGCTGGAGTGCGAGGGAGAGTCCGATCGCGGTGATGAGCGGGGCCAGTCTGGGGGCGTTGCGCAGGGGCCGGTAGGCGAAGCGTTCGGCGGCTGTGCTGACGGCGACGGAGCATATGACGCCGCCGATGATCATGAGTGGGATGATTGCGAGGAGGGAGACACCGGCCGGCATCCAGAGGTACACGGTGAGAGCTCCGAAGCCTCCGATCATGAAGATCTCGCCGTGGGCGAAGTTGATGAGCTGGATGATTCCGTAGACCATCGTGTAGCCGATCGCGATGAGTCCGTACATCGCGCCGAGGATGAGTCCATTGGCCAGCTGTTGCGGCAGTTCGTTCACCGCAGGGCCTCCGTGGAGTGGTTCGGATATGGCACCGCGCGGGAGGGCTGGTGGCGCTCCCGCGCGGTCTGGTGCGGGTCAGGCGTGGCCCGGGGGGTTCGTTACGGCTTGTAGGCCTCGCTGAGCTTGGAGGTCCACTTGCCGCCGTTGACCTGGTAGGCGGTCATCATGGTGTTGGTGGTGTCGCCGTATTCGTCGAAGGAGACGGGGCCGGTGACGCCGTCGAACTTGACCTTGGCCATGGCTGCGAGGACCTTGGCGCGGGCGTCGTCGCCGGTGGGGAGCTTGCCGCCGTTGTCGGCGACGGCGATCTTGACGGCTTCGATGATCGACCAGGTGGCGTCGTAGGTGCCGCCGCCGTAGGCCTCGTAGGCGTCCTTGTATCCGGCGGTCTTGTAGTCGGCGATGAACTTCTTGGCGGAGTCGAGTTCTTCGACGGGCTTGCCGACGGAGGTGGCGATGTCGCCCTGGGCCTTCTTGTTGAGCTTGATGAAGTCGGCGCTGTACATGCCGTCGCCGCCCATGAGGGGGATCTGGACGCTGTCCTTGAGCTGCTGGCTCAGGGGTGCGCCGGCGGGGTATTCGCCGCCGTAGTAGACGGCCTTGGCGCCGGACTTCTTGACCTTGGTGACGACGGCGTTGAAGTCGCGGTCGTCGGGGTTGACGTGGTCGGCGCCGACGATCTTGCCGCCGAGGGTGGTGAAGGTGTTCTTGAAGGACGCGGCGAGACCGGCGCCGTAGGGCTTCTGGTCGTCGATGAGGTAGACCTGCTTGATCTTCGCGTTGTTGAAGAGGTACTTCGCCGCGAAGGCGCCCTGGATCTGGTCCGTGGTGGCGGTGCGGAAGTAGGTCTTGAAGGGGCGCTTCTTGTCGCCGGTCTTCCAGTTCTCGCCCTGGGTGAGTTCGGTGCCGGTGTTGGCGGGGGAGACCTGGGTGAGGCTGGCGTCGTTGAGGGGCTTCTGCATCGACTGGGAGACGCCGGAGTTCAGGGGGCCGACGACGCCGAGGACGGTGTCGTCGTCGATGAACTTCTGGGCGTTCTGCTGGCCTACGGAGGGCTGTGCCTGGTCGTCGAGCGGCTTGACCTCGAATTTGATGCCGGGGACGGTGTTTTCCTTGTTGGCCGTCCTGGCGGCGAGGTCGGCGGAGTTCTTGATGCCGAGGCCGAGGGCGGAGAGGTCGCCGGTGATGGGCGCGTCGACGCCGATGACGACGGTCTGGGTGCCGCCGCTGTCGCTGCTCTTCTTGTTGTCGTCGCGCGACCCGCAGGCGGTGAGGGTCAGTGCTCCGGTGGTGAGCACGGTGGTGAGTATGAGCAAAGAACGGTGTCGCACGAAAGGTCCTTTCCCTGGCGCGGCCTCCTCTGCTTGAGGTGCCGTGTCGTTCGCCGGGCCGTACTGGTTGGTACAGGGCCGTGCTGCAGACGCGCCCGGCGGCGCGGTGACTGGCGGTGACTCTAGGCGTAGGTGTGGGGGTCGGGGATGGGTCCGCCGCAGGATGTGACTGTCTTGTTATGCCGTTGAGGAAGGCTTGAGGTGGCTGTGCTGACATGTACGGTTTTTTGCTGGATGGTGAAGTGACCGCATTCTGAGAACTTGCAGCTCTGCTAAGGGGCTTGGGTAGATCTTGGTGCTGTCGCCTGGTGGGGTGCGGGGTGGGGTGTGCGCAGGCTGTTGGGGTGTGCGGTGGTGGTGGGGGCGGTTCGGCGGGGTCGTGCGGGGGGTTTCCGTGGACCGGCCGTTGGTTACGCAGTGTGAGGTCGGGGGTGGTGTGGTCGACGCGGTGTTGTGTGCGTGGGGTGCGGGGTGGGTGTGGTTCGGGTGCCGGGGGTGGTGCGCAACAGGGTTTCCGGTCAAGGAAGTTGGGGTGTTCGGCTGTCAATCCGTAGGCGTGGGTGGGTGGTTGTGGCTGGATATGACGCTGCCCGGCCGGATTGTGTTCCGGCCGGGCAGGGGTGTCGCGGTGCGTGCGGTGTGTTGTGGGTCGGTCAGGCGGCGTCGGGCCGGGGGGTGTCACGGAGCATGCAGGTGAGGCGTGCGGTGCAGACCCGCTTGTCCTGTTCGTCGGTGATGGTGATCTCGTACGTGGCGGTGGAGCGGCCGCGGTGTACGGGGGTGGCGACGCCGGTGACGAGTCCGCTGCGGACGCCGCGGTGGTGGGTGCAGTTCAGGTCGACGCCGACGGCGAGCTTGCCGGCGCCGCCGTGGAGCATGGAGCCGATGGAGCCGAGGGTTTCGGCGAGGACGGCGGAGGCGCCGCCGTGGAGCAGTCCGTAGGGCTGGGTGTTGCCTTCGACGGGCATGGTGCCGACGACGCGGTCCGCGGAGGCTTCGACGATGGTGACGCCCATGCGTTCGCCGAGGTGGCCGGCGGAGAAGAGGGCGGGCAGGTCGACGCCGAGTGCGGCGTACTCGTCGATGATCTCCTGGGGGAACGTGGGTGTGGTGTGCTCGCCCATGGGCCGGCTCCGATCGTCTGCGGTGGTTCACGGCTTCGTTTCCGTGTGGGTTGTTCTTATCAGACGACTGAGCGGACGCTTAGGCCCCGGCCGGAGGATCAGGGCCGGACGGGCCCTGGGGGTCGGGTCATGCGGCGGTGTTCTCGAAGCGGATGACGACGGACTTGCTGGCCGGGGTGTTGCTGGTGTCGGCGGTGGAGCCGAGGGGGACCAGCACATTGGTCTCCGGGTAGTAGGCGGCGGCGCAGCCCCGGGCGGTCGGGTAGTGGACGATGCGGAAGCCGGGGGCGCGGCGTTCCACGCCGTCCTTCCATTCGCTGACGAGGTCGGTGTACGCGCCGTCGGGCAGGCCGAGGGCGTGGGCGTCGTCGGGGTTGACCAGGACGACGCGGCGGCCGCCCTTGATGCCGCGGTAGCGGTCGTCGAGGCCGTAGATGGTGGTGTTGTACTGGTCGTGGGAGCGCAGGGTCTGCAACAGCAGTCTGCCTTCGGGGAGTTCGGGGTACTCGACGGGGGCGGCGGTGAAGTTGGCCTTGCCGGTGGCGGTGGGGAAGCGGCGTTCGTCGCGGGGGGCGTGCGGGAGGGTGAAGCCGCCGGGTTGTGCGACGCGGGCGTTGAAGTCCTCGAAGCCGGGGACGACGCGGGAGATGCGGTCGCGGATCGTCGCGTAGTCCTTCTCGAACCCTTCCCAGGGGGTGGCCGATCGGGGGCCGAGGACGGCTCGGGCGAGGCGGGCGATGATGGCGGGTTCGGAGAGCAGGTGGGGGCCGGCGGGGGTGAGGTTGCCGCGTGAGGCGTGGACCATGCTCATGGAGTCCTCGACGGTGACGAACTGCTTGCCGCCCGCCTGGACGTCCTTGTCGGTGCGTCCCAGGGTGGGGAGGATCAGTGCGCGGGTGCCGGTCACGGCGTGCGAGCGGTTGAGTTTGGTGGAGACGTGCACGGTGAGGCGGGCGCGGCGCATCGCGGCCTCGGTGACGTCGGTGTCGGGGGTGGCGGCGACGAAGTTGCCGCCCATGGCGAAGAAGACCTTGGCGTCGCCGTCGCGCAGGGCCTGGATGGAGCGGACGACGTCGTAGCCGTGGTGGCGTGGTGAGGTGATGCCGAATTCCCGGTCGAGGGCGTCGAGGAAGGCGGGGGCGGGGCGTTCGAAGATGCCCATGGTGCGGTCGCCCTGGACGTTGGAGTGGCCGCGGACGGGGCAGACGCCGGCGCCGGGGCGGCCGATGTTGCCGCGCAGCAGCAGGAAGTTGACGACTTCGCGGATGGTGGGCACGGAGTGCTTGTGCTGGGTGAGGCCCATGGCCCAGCAGACGATGGTGCGCTTCGAGGCGAGGACCATGGCCAGGGCTTCTTCGATGGCCGCGCGGTCGAGGCCGGTGGCGGTGAGGGTCTCTTCCCAGTCGGCCTCGCGGGCGGCGGTGGCGAATTCCTCGTAGCCGTGGGTGTGGTCGCGTACGAAGGTCTCGTCGACGGCGCCCTCGGTGTCCAGGATCATTTTGTTCAGGAGCCGGAAGAGGGCCTGGTCGCCGCCGATCCGGATCTGGAGGAAGAGGTCGTTGAGCGGGGCGCCCTTGATCATGCCGAGGGGGGTCTGGGGGTTCTTGAACCGTTCCAGGCCGGCCTCGGGGAGCGGGTTCACCGAAATGATCTTCGCGCCCGCGGATTTCGCCTTCTCCAGGGCGGAGAGCATGCGGGGGTGGTTGGTGCCGGGGTTCTGTCCGGCGACGATGATCAGGTCCGCCTGGTGGAGGTCCTCCAGGGAGACGCTGCCCTTGCCGATGCCGATGGTCTCCGTCAGCGCCGAGCCGGAGGACTCGTGGCACATGTTGGAGCAGTCGGGGAGGTTGTTGGTGCCGAATTCGCGGGCGAAGAGCTGGAGCAGGAACGCGGCCTCGTTGCTGGTGCGGCCCGAGGTGTAGAAGAGGGCCTCGTCGGGGGAGGCGAGGGCGTTCAGCTCCTCGGCGATGATGGCGAAGGCGCGTTCCCAGGTCACCGCCTCGTACCGGGAGGCGCCCTCGGGGAGGTACATCGGCTGGGTGATCCGCCCCTGCTGGCCCAGCCAGTACCCGCTGCGGGTGGCGAGGTCGGGGAGGGGGTGCGCGGCGAAGAAGTCGGGGGTGGCCCGGCGCAGGGTGGCCTCTTCGG
The DNA here is from genome assembly GCF_900091725.1 of Streptomyces sp. DvalAA-43. GTDB lineage: Bacteria > Actinomycetota > Actinomycetes > Streptomycetales > Streptomycetaceae > Streptomyces > Streptomyces pulveraceus. The sequence goes on from NZ_FMBW01000026.1 coordinate 27,178, forward strand.
CGACGGCCTTGGCGCCGTTCTCGCAGAATTCGGCGGTGTGCCGTTCGTCGCCCTCGGGCCAGGCGCAGCCGGGGCAGTCGAAGCCGTTCTTCTGGTTGACCTTGAGGAGGGTCTGCGCGGTGCGCCGGACGCCCATCTGCTGCTGGGCGATGCGCAGGCTGTGGGCGACGGCGGGCAGTCCGGCGGCGGCGTGCTGGGGCGGCTCGATGTGCGGCGCGTCCTGGACCGGGTCACCGGTGGGCGGCTTGGTGGCCATGGTGTGCTCCTCCTCGGGCCGGCTGCGTAGCTGCGCGGTGCGCGTCGTGGCTGTCCGTGTTCCTCGTTCTTCTTTCTTCTTACGATCCTGTCACGCGGCGCCGGGCGGAAGGGCGGCGAGCCGGGTCGGTCGGGAATGTCAGTGGTCCGTGGCAGGATCGGGGGCGTGGCTGAGACGGCATCGAAGAAGACGGCAGACAACCGACCGCGCCTGCTCCTGATGGACGGGCACTCCCTGGCGTACCGGGCGTTCTTTGCGCTGCCTGCGGAGAATTTCACGACAGGGTCGGGGCAGCCGACGAACGCGGTGTACGGCTTCGCGTCGATGCTCGCGAACACGCTGCGTGATGAGGCGCCGACGCATTTCGCGGTGGCGTTCGACGTGTCCCGCAAGACCTGGCGCGCTCAGGAGTTCCCGGAGTACAAGGCGAATCGCTCGAAGACCCCGGACGAGTTCAAGGGGCAGGTCGAGCTGATCGGCGAGCTGCTGGACGCGATGCGCGCGGACCGTTTCGCGGTCGACGGTTTCGAGGCGGACGACGTCATCGCCACGCTGGCCACGCAGGCCGAGGCGGCCGGTTTCGAGGTGCTGATCGTCACCGGTGACCGGGATTCGTTCCAGCTGATCACGGACAACGTCACGGTGCTGTACCCGACCAAGGGCGTCTCGGAGCTGACGCGTTTCACCCCGGCGAAGGTCGAGGAGAAGTACGGGCTCACGCCGCAGCAGTACCCGGATTTCGCGGCGCTGCGCGGTGACCCGTCGGACAACCTTCCGGGCATTCCCGGTGTCGGTGAGAAGACGGCCGCGAAGTGGATCAATCAGTTCGGTTCGTTCGACGAGCTGGTCGAGCGGGCCGAGGAGGTCAAGGGCAAGGCGGGCCAGAATTTCCGGGACCACCTGGACGCGGTGCGGCTGAACCGCAGGCTGACCGAGATGGTCCGTGACGTGGAGTTGCCGAAGACCCCCGAGGACCTGGCGCGCGCGCCGTACGACCGCACGGCGGTGACGGGTGTGCTGGATGTCCTGGAGATCCGCAATCCGAGCCTGCGCGAGCGGCTGCTGGCCGTGGACCCGGGCGCGGCCGAGGACGAGGCCCCGGCGCCCGCCGCGGGCGTCGAGCTGGACGGTGTGGTACTGGGCGCGGGCGAGCTGGCGCCCTGGCTGGCCGGGCACGGCGGGCAGCCGCTCGGTGTGGCCACGGTCGACACCTGGGCGGTGGGCAGCGGCACGGTCACCGAGATCGCGCTGGCCGCGGCGGACGGTGCGGCGGCCTGGTTCGACCCGGCCCAGCTCGACGAGGGCGACGAGCAGGCGTTCGCCGCCTGGATCGCCGATGCGTCCCGGCCCAAGGTCATGCACAACGCGAAGAGCGCCATGCGGGTCTTCCCCGAGCACGGCTGGCGGGTCGACGGCGTCACGATGGACACCGCGCTGGCGGCCTATCTGGTCAAGCCCGGCCGTCGTTCCTTCGCGCTGGACGCGCTGGCGGTGGAGTATCTGGGCCGTGAGCTGGCGCCGGCCGCGGCGTCCGACGGGCAGCTGGCCTTCGGCGCGGACGACCAGGCCGAGGCCGAGTCCTTGATGGCGCAGGCCCGCGCCGTCCTGGATCTGGGCGACGCGTTCACCACCCGGCTGGCGGAGGTCGGTGCGGCGGAGCTGCTGCACGACATGGAGCTGCCGACGTCCGCGCTGCTGGCCCGGCTGGAGCGGCACGGCATCGCCGCCGACCGGGCCCATCTGGAGGGCATGGAGCAGCAGTTCGCCGGTGCGGTGCAGCAGGCGGTGAAGGAGGCGCACGCGGCGGTCGGCCGTGAGTTCAACCTCGGTTCGCCCAAGCAGCTCCAGGAGGTCCTCTTCGGCGAGCTGGGCCTTCCCAAGACGAAGAAGACGAAGACCGGGTACACGACGGACGCCGACGCGCTGGCCTGGCTCGCCGCGCAGACCGAGCACGAGCTCCCGGTGATCATGCTGCGCCACCGTGAGCAGGCCAAGCTGCGGGTCACGGTCGAGGGCCTGATCAAGACGATCGCGGCGGACGGCCGTATCCACACCACGTTCAACCAGACAGTGGCGGCGACGGGGCGGCTCTCCTCCACCGACCCCAATCTGCAGAACATCCCGGTCCGTACGGACGAGGGCCGGGCCATCCGTCGCGGCTTCGTCGTCGGCGAGGGCTTCGAGACGCTGATGACGGCCGACTACAGCCAGATCGAGCTGCGGGTGATGGCCCACCTCTCCGAGGACGCGGGCCTGATCGAGGCGTTCACCTCCGGCGAGGACCTGCACACCACGGTCGCCTCGCAGGTCTTCGGCGTCGACAAGTCGGCGGTCGACCCGGAGATGCGCCGCAAGATCAAGGCGATGAGCTACGGACTGGCGTACGGGCTCTCCGCGTTCGGTCTCTCCCAGCAGCTGAACATCGAGGCGGGCGAGGCGCGCGGCCTGATGGACACCTACTTCGAGCGGTTCGGCGGAGTGCGTGACTATCTGCACCGGGTGGTGGAGGAGGCCAGGGCCACGGGATACACGGAGACGGTCTTCGGCCGCCGCCGTTACCTCCCCGACCTCAACAGCGACAACCGCCAGCGCCGCGAGATGGCTGAGCGGATGGCGCTCAACGCACCGATCCAGGGCACGGCCGCGGACATCGTCAAGGTCGCCATGCTCCAGGTCGACCGGGCGCTGACCGAGGCGAAGCTGAAGTCCCGGATGCTGCTCCAGGTCCATGACGAAATCGTGCTGGAGGTCGCCGAGGGCGAGCGGGCACAGCTGGAGGAGATCCTCCGCCGCGAGATGTCCACGGCCGTGCAGCTGCGTGCCCCACTGGATGTCTCGGTGGGTGTCGGTACGGACTGGGAGTCCGCGGCGCACTGACCCGCCGAGGGTGCCGGGGGAGCCGGGCGGCCGGGGGCGCGAGGCCCCTGGCTCCGTCCGGATCCCCCGGGCCGCCCGCGGTGTCCGTGCCGGACCGGACCTCCCCGGTGCCGGACGGACCCCCGGTGCCGGACGGACCCCCGGTGCCGGCCCGGATCCCTATGCCCGCCCTGCCGCCGTGGGTGCGGGCGTGCGCGGTCGCCGCAGCCGCATCCAGGCCCCGTACAGCACCAGGCCCACCGCCAGCCCCGCTCCCGCGCCGAAGCAGGCGGTCGGGATGATGTCCAGCGGGGTGTCGACGTGCCCGAAGTACGCGTACCAGCGTGCGCACCGGTGGACGACTCCGAGCGTTGCGCAGACGCCCAGCAGGACCCCCGCCGACCACCGTGCCCGGCGGTCAAGCACCGGCACGGACGGGGGCACCGGGCGCTCCCCGGTCCGCCGCAGCCCCGACGCCGTGAACCCGGCGAGCACGGCCAGGGCCACCGCCGAACTGCCGTACTGCACCAGTTGGAACACCGGAAGTCCGCCGACGCTCCCGTCGAGCACCGGCACCAGACGCACCCCCCACCGGTCATGGTGGGTGAAGGCGTCCCAGACGACATGGGTGGCGGCCCCGACGACCGCCGACAGCACGAACCCCGCGGCCTCCCGGACACCCCGGGTGCCCGGCCGCCCCCGTACGAACGCGTGCACCCGCCCCTGCCAGAGGCCCGGCAGCAGCGCCACCAGAGGCTCGCGCAGCAGCAGCCACAGCGCCACCACGGCCGTGGTGATCAGCACATCGACCGTGAACACGCCCCACACCGAGTGCGTGACCTGCCCGAACTCCATGGCGCCGGGGATCGCGGTGTCCGCGTAGTACGTCATGTCGGGGGCGAAGGAGCCCGCGACGAGGGCCGAGGCGAACAGCGGTCCGCGCGCCGTGCCGTCCCGCCGCATTCCCGGGAGAACGGCGGCGGCATGGCTGAGTGTGAACGGCATGGCGGCAAGTATGCGCGAGCCGCCGCAGCAGGCCCGACCACGGCCGTACGACGTGCCTGCCCACGGCCGTACGACTCGTCCGGCCATGGCCGTACGACGTGCCCGACCACGGCTGTGCGACTGCCTGATCGTTGACGTGCAATCAGCCCGGCCACCGCCTTACAACTTGCTGTCCGGAACGTGAAAAAGAGGTAAGAACCGGTCAGTGCACGGTGTCCCGGCAGCACAAGTTGCCGTAGGGTCGCCTGAGTCCTGCTGCTGGGGAGCGTGGACAGCCGTCGAAGGGGAGGGGCCAGAGGTTATGGCAGCGCAATTCGGTCGCCGACTTCGCAAGGGGGCGACCACGACCGCTGTGGCCGCCGCCGTCGTGGCGGCGCTCTCCGCCTCGGGGGCCTCCGGCACATCGCTGGTCACCCAGAGCGGCGACCAGCAGTCCAGCGGGACCACACCGCCGCCCGACGACAGCGCGGCCACCGGCAACTCGCCGTACTACACGGACCTGCCCCCGCTGAACACCCCCGACAGGCCGGGCACTTCGACGAACCTGCCCGTCACCGGCAGCGCGGAATCCGGCATCCCGGCCTCGATCCTGGCCGCGTACAAGAAGGCCGAACAGGCCCTCGCCGCCGATGACGCCGCCTGCCGGCTGCCCTGGCAGCTGCTCGCCGCGATCGGCAAGGTCGAGTCCGGCCAGGCCCGCGGCGGCCGGGTCGACGCGAACGGCACGACGTTCTCGCCGATCCTCGGCCCGGTCCTCGACGGCCGGGGCTTCGCCATGATCAAGGACACCGACAACGGGGCGTACGACGGGGACTCGACCCACGACCGTGCCGTCGGCCCGATGCAGTTCATCCCGTCCACCTGGGCGACCTGGGGCCAGGACGGCAACGGCGACGGCCGCAAGGACCCCAACAACATCTACGACGCGGCGCTCGCCGCCGGGCACTACCTCTGCGCCGGCTCCCGTGATCTGTCGCTCGCCGCGGATCTCGACCGGGCGGTCCTGAGCTACAACCACTCGGACGCCTACCTGCGTACCGTCCGCTCGTGGTTCGACTACTACAACCGCGGCACCCACGAGATCCCCGACGGAACCGGTGCCCTCCCGCCCGGCCTCGGCGGAGGCGCGGACCGCGACCCGGATCCGTCGCCCTCGCCGTCCGGAACGCACAAGCCGAAGCCGAGCCCGGACCCGCCGAAGCCGGGTGACGGCGGATCGACCGGCCCGACCAAGCCCACGAAACCTCCGACCACCCCGCCCACGACCCCGCCGGCGCAGACCCTCGCGGGCCTGGAGAACGCGGGCACCGGCCGGCTGACCGCCACCGCGGGCGACGAGTTCGCCGAGCGGATCAAGGTACGGGCCAAGAACGGCCTCGGCGGCCCGCTCGCCAAGGCGTCGGTGACCTTCACCATCACCGGTGACACCGACGCCGCCTTCGACGGCGGGAAGAAGTCGGTCACCCTCCGCACCGGGACCGACGGCACGGTCACCGCCCCGGTGCTGGAAGCGGGCGAGAAGACCGGCAAGTTCACGGTGCGGGCCACCGCCACCGGGCGCTCGCTGCCCCCCGTCACCTACGCCGCGACCGTCACCGCCCGGCAGGCCGACGCGATCGCCAGGACCGACGACAAGGCACTGACCGCGGCGCCCGGCACCGAGTTCGCCGACACCGTCGAGGTCGAGGCCACGTACAAGGACGCGGTCGCGGCCGGTGTCGCCGTCACCGCCACCATGATCACCGACGCCGACGAGCCGGCCGAGAACGACAAGGGCCCCTACTTCAAGGACGCCGACGGCAAGACGGTCCGCACCCTCACCGAGCTGAAGACCGGCGCCGACGGCACCCTGAAGCTCCCCACGATCTACGCCGACGACACCGAGGGCACCTACAAGCTGCGCCTGACCACCGAGGGCGGCGCCACCCTCGTCATCGAGCTGAAGGTCGAGACCGCCGGGGCGTCCCCGACCCCCGGGGCGTCCGAGACCCCCGGAACGCCCGCCGACTGACCCCGTTCGTCCGCACGTCGGAGCAGCCCCTTTGCCGCCACCCGGCAGAGGGGCTGTTCTACGTGTTCTCATCTCGCGCCCGCGTTGCTACGGTGCCCCGACCCTGACGACCCATCAGATCCGCGCTCTCCGGGAGGACCGGCATGCGTGCTCTCGTCGCCGCCGCCATCGGGCTGGCCGCAGCCCTCGCGCTCGTCTTCACCATCACGGCGATCGGCGCCCCGCCCGGAGAGACCTCGCCCAAACCCCTGCTGACCACCGTCCCGGGCCCCAAGAACTAGTTCCGGAAAGCAGAAGCCGAGGGAGGGCACCACATGCGCCGCCGAGCCAGCCTCGTACTCCTGGCATTCGCCGTCTTCTTCGCCGCCATGTCGCCACTGACGCGCTGGTACGCCTTCCCGAGGCTGGCGAAGATCCCGCCCAGTCAGTACCAGGAAACGGTGCTGGAGGCGAAGCCCGCCACCCTCCTCGACTACAACGACAACATGAAGGTGAAGAAGGTCCCCAAGGTCACCATCGTGCAGACCCTCAAGGGCAACGTCGAGGAGTCCGAGAAGATCGAACGCAGCGCCGGCCGCGACGTCGTCGTCTGGGACGCCCTCAGCTACGTGGTGGGCCCGGACGGCAAGATGGTCTCTGAGATCCCCGAGCGCTACATCTTCGACGCCCACAGCCAGGCCCCCGTCCACGCCACCGGCGAATCCGTCGACGGCGACCCGGTCCGGCGCGAGGGCATCGAGTTCAAGTGGCCCTTCCTCACCCAGAAGCGCGACTACGAGTACTTCGACGCCCAGGCCCGCACCAGCTCGCCCATCCACTACAAGGGCACCCGCACCTTCCACGGCATGGACGTCTACTACTTCGAGCAGACCATCCCGTGGACCAAGGTCCCCATGCCGAAGAAGATGCCGATCAAGGGCGTCAGCCCGGAACAGATCGCGAAGACGGGCATGACCCGCTGGTACACCACCAAGCGGATGTTCTGGGTGGACCCCGTCACCGGAGCACCGGTCAACGGCGAGGAGATCCACAAGGAGGAGCTGCGCAACGCCAAGAAGATGGGGATGCCGCAGGACACCATGACCGTGTTCGCCGGGCATGTGAAGATGCGCCCGGACTACGTCGAATCGATCGTCGACCTGGTCAAGTCCCAGCGCCTGCTGGTCCTGCTGCTCACCTCCTACCTGCCCTGGGGCTTCCTGGCCCTCGGCATCGGACTGCTCGCCCTCGCCCTGTGGCTGGAGGCACGCTCCCGCCGCCCGGCCGGGACGACGGACCCCGGACCGGCTCCCGCTTGAGCCGTGCCTGGATCCACTCCCCTTGAGCCGGACCCCGGACCTACTCCCGCTTGAGCCGCGCCTTGGTGAACCGCGTCGCCTCCACCGTCGTCGGATCCTCCGGCCACGGATGCTTCGGATAGCGGCCGCGCAGCTCCGCCCGCACGGCCCGGTAGCCGTCCCGCCAGAACGACGCCAGATCCGCGGTGACGGCGGCGGGACGGCCGGCCGGGGAGAGGAGATGGACCAGGACCGGCACCCCGGCCACCCTCGGGGTCTCCCGCAGACCGAACAGCTCCTGGAGCTTCACCGCGAGTACGGGCTGTGCCCCGCCGTACTCCACCCGGACCCGGGAACCGCTCGGCACCTCGATCCGCTCCGGCGCCAGCTCGTCCAGCCGCACCGCCTCACCCGTCGCCCACGGCAGCAGCCGCCGCAGCGCCTGCCCCGCGTCGATCCGCGCCAGATCGGAGCGCCGCCGGGCCCGTGACAGCTCGGGCTCCAGCCACTGCTCGGTACGCTCCAGCAGCGCGTCCTCCGCCACATCCGGCCAGGGCGCGCCCAGCTCACGGTGGAGAAAGGCGAGCCGCTCCCGCAACTGCTCGCTCTCCCGCGTCCAGCGCAGCAGCCCGAGCCCTTCGCGCCGCAGACCCGCCACCAGCGCCTCGCGCACCAGCGCGGGTGCCGGCTGCTTCAGCGGGCGCGCCGACAGCTCGACGGCGCCCAGCCGCTCCACCCGGCGGGCCACCACATCGCCGTCGGCCCAGCGGACCTCCTCGCCGCCGCGCAGCAGATGCCCGGCGGCCGCCCGCGCCGTGTCCTCGTCGATGACGGCGGCCAGCCGCACCCGTGCGGACGCCGCGTGCGCGGGCCGGTCGGCGACCGCGACCGCCAGCCAGGGCGCACTGCGCAGCCCGGAGCCGTCCCGCAGCTCCGCGCCCGTCCCCGACGCCATCAGGAACACCCCCTCGCCGCGGGCCCGTGCCACCCGCTCCGGGAACGCCAGCGCGGCCACCAGACCGACGGCCGCGTCGTCCGGACCGGAGCCCCCGGCCACGTCCCGCACCGACGAGGACAGCCGCCGGACCTCCTGCCGCCACCGCGCCGCGTAGCCGTCCCCGCCCCGCCGGGCGGTACGCAGCGCGGCCGCCAGGTCGTCCCCGTATTCCCGCGGCGGCTCCTCGCTCAGCAGCGCCACCACCTCGGCCGCCCGTCGCCCGCCCACCTCGGCGGCTCCGTCCAGCAGCGCCCGCGCCAGCCGGGGATGCAGGCCGAGGCGGGACATCCGTACGCCCCGGCCGGTCACCCGTCCGCCCGCGTCCACCGCGCCGACCGCCGTCAGCACCTCGCGCGCCGCCCCCATCGCTCCCGCGGGCGGCGGGTCGAGCAGCGCCAGCCCCGACGCGTCCGGATCGCCCCAGCACGCGGCCTGCAACGCGAACGCCGCCAGGTCCGCGACCTTGATCTCCGGTGACGGGAACCGGGCGAGCCTGCCGTCCTCGGCCTGCGCCCAGCACCGGTACACCGTCCCGGGCGCCTCCCGCCCGGCCCGGCCCGCCCGCTGCTGCCCCGCCGCCTGGGAGGCCCGCACCGTCGTGAGCGCGCTCAGCCCCCGCGCGTGATCGGTACGCGGCTCCCTGGCCAGGCCCGAGTCGACCACGACCCGTACTCCGGGCACGGTGAGGGACGACTCCGCCACCGAGGTCGCCAGCACCACCCGCCGCCCCTCGCCGGACGACCCGGCCAGCACCGCGTCCTGCACCGCCGCCGGGGCCCGCCCGTGCACCTGGAGGACCTCGGCGGCCGCCCCGGACAGCTGGCCCGCCACCCGGCCGATCTCGCCGACGCCCGGCAGGAAGCACAGCACGTCGCCGTCCCGCTCGGCGAGCGCCCGGCGCACCGTCGCGGCCACATGCGTCAGCAGCGCCGGATCGACCCGCATCCCGTGCGGCGGGCGCACCGGCACGGCGGGCGGTGCCCAGACCACCTCCACCGGATGCGCGACCCCCTGCGCCTCGATCACCGGGGCGTCGCCCAGCAGCCGGGCCCAGCCCTGCGCGTCCGTGGTCGCGGACGCGGCGACCAGCCGCAGATCGGGCCGGATCGCCTCCCGCACATCGAGCAGGAACGCGGCGACCGTGTCGGCGTCCAGATGACGCTCGTGGCACTCGTCGATGATCACCGCGTCGATCCCGGCCAGCTCCTGGTCGCGCTGGAGCCGCTGGAGCAGCACACCGGTGGTCACCACCTCCACCACCGTGTCGCGCCCCACCACCCGCTCCCCGCGGACCGTGAACCCCACCCGGCCGCCGGCCCGCTCGCCGATGAGCCACGCCATCCGCCGCGCCGCCGCCCGCGCGGCGATCCGCCGGGGCTCGGCCACCACCACCCTGCGCACCGGCCCGTCCCCGGTCAGACCGGCCAGGACCAGCGGTACGAGGGTCGTCTTGCCGGTGCCGGGCGGCGCGCACAGCACCGCGACCCCGCGGTCGTCGAGTGCCCGCCCCAGGGCGGGCACAGCGGTGCGTACGGGCAACTGGTCCAGGGCATCGGTACGGATCACGCCCCCAGTCTCGTACGGTGCGCCTCCGCTCCCGTACCCCGAGGGCGGTACGGGGTCAGTCCCGTTCGCAGACGAAGATCGCCGTGCCGGGGATGAGGTTGCCGCGCAGCGGGGACCAGCCGCCCCACTCCTGGTGGTTCCAGGCGGGCCACTCCGGCTCGACCAGGTCGACCAGCCGGAAGCCGCCGGCCACCACGTCCCGCACCCGGTCGCCCACCGTCCGGTGGTGCTCGACGTACACGGCGTCGCCCCGCTCGTCCTGCTCGACGTAGGGAGTGCGGTCGAAGTAGGAGGCCGCGACCGAGAGCCCCTCCGGTCCCGGCTCGTCCGGGAACGCCCAGCGGACCGGATGCGTCACCGAGAAGACCCAGCGGCCCCCGGGGCGGAGCACCCGGCGCACCTCGCGGAAGACCTGCACGGGGTCGGCGACGAAGGGCACCGCGCCGTAGGCGGAGCACGCCAGGTCGAAGGAGCCGTCCCGGAAGGGCAGCACTCCGGCGTCCGCCTCCACCAGGGGGACCCCGCCGCCGATCCGCAGCGCGTGCTGCAACTGCCGGTGCGAGAGGTCCAGGGCCACCGGGCGGGCGCCCTGCGCGGCGAGCCAGCGCGAGCACTGGGCGGCGCCCGCGCCGATCTCCAGGACGTCCAGGTCCCGCAGCGACGCGGTGTGGCCCAGCAGGCCGGCCTCCTCCTCGTCCAGGCCCTCCGGACCCCAGACGAAGCGGTCGTCGCCGAGGAAGTCGCCGTGGTCGCTCTGGTACTCGTCGGCGTTCCGGTCCCACCAGCCGCGACTGGCCCGGCTGCTCTCGGCCTCCGACGCGTCGCGGCGGGTCGCCTCGGGTTCGGCCGCGTAGATCTCTTGGCTCATCGTGTCCGTCGTTGTAGTTTGCCTTCACCCCGCCGCACGCGGTACGTACCTGGGGGTACCTGTGGGCACGGCTCCCGTGCCCATGGAATGTCTCCCGGGGCCGATCTGGCCTCGGGGAACACGAGTTGTGCCGGATATGAGCCGTTGCGCCCCCGGTGTGCGCCTTCGCGCATTGACCGTGCCCGGCTGCCCCCGTATGCTACAAGTTGCGCTGCGAGCCTGCGCGCCTCAGACCTAGCAGGCCGCGCTCGCGTCTGTTGTATGTCCCCTCGGTTCACGAGGCGCCTCCCGTCCGGCGGGTTCGGTGCTTCCCGAGCTGTCCGGCTTCTGCAGAGGTGATACGGGCTCCCGGCGTAGCAGTACCTACGACTCACTGTCCGTACCGGAGCCCTTTCCCACATGACGAGCAGCACCGAGACCACCGCCACCACCCCGCAGGTAGCGGTCAACGACATCGGTAACGAGGAAGCCTTCCTCGCCGCGATCGACGAGACGATCAAGTACTTCAACGACGGCGACATCGTCGACGGCGTCATCGTGAAGGTCGACCGGGACGAGGTCCTGCTCGACATCGGTTACAAGACCGAAGGCGTCATCCCCTCCCGCGAGCTTTCGATCAAGCACGACGTCGACCCGAACGAGGTCGTCAAGGTCGGCGACGAGATCGAGGCCCTGGTTCTCCAGAAGGAGGACAAGGAAGGCCGCCTCATCCTGTCCAAGAAGCGCGCTCAGTACGAGCGTGCCTGGGGCACGATCGAGAAGATCAAGGAAGAGGACGGGATCGTCACCGGTACCGTCATCGAGGTCGTCAAGGGTGGTCTCATCCTCGACATCGGCCTCCGTGGCTTCCTGCCGGCCTCCCTCGTCGAGATGCGCCGTGTCCGCGACCTCCAGCCCTACGTGGGCAAGGAGCTCGAGGCCAAGATCATCGAGCTGGACAAGAACCGCAACAACGTGGTCCTGTCCCGCCGTGCCTGGCTGGAGCAGACCCAGTCCGAGGTCCGCCAGACGTTCCTCACGACCCTGCAGAAGGGTCAGGTCCGCTCCGGCGTCGTTTCCTCGATCGTCAACTTCGGTGCGTTCGTGGACCTCGGCGGCGTCGACGGTCTCGTGCACGTCTCCGAGCTCTCCTGGAAGCACATCGACCACCCCTCCGAGGTTGTCGAGGTCGGCCAGGAAGTCACCGTCGAGGTTCTCGACGTCGACATGGACCGCGAGCGCGTCTCCCTGTCGCTCAAGGCGACGCAGGAAGACCCGTGGCAGCAGTTCGCCCGTACGCACCAGATCGGGCAGGTCGTTCCCGGTAAGGTCACCAAGCTCGTTCCGTTCGGTGCGTTCGTCCGCGTCGACGAGGGCATCGAGGGTCTGGTCCACATCTCCGAGCTGGCCGAGCGCCACGTGGAGATCCCGGAGCAGGTCGTCCAGGTCAACGACGAGATCTTCGTCAAGGTCATCGACATCGACCTCGAGCGCCGTCGCATCAGCCTCTCGCTGAAGCAGGCCAACGAGTCCTTCGGTGCCGACCCGGCCTCGGTCGAGTTCGACCCGACCCTGTACGGAATGGCCGCGTCCTACGACGACCAGGGCAACTACATCTACCCCGAGGGCTTCGACCCCGAGACCAACGACTGGCTCGAGGGCTACGAGACCCAGCGCGAGGCGTGGGAGACGCAGTACGCCGAGGCGCAGCAGCGCTTCGAGCAGCACCAGGCCCAGGTCATCAAGTCCCGCGAGGCCGACGAGGCCGCTGCTGCCGAGGGCGCTGCCGCCCCGGCCGGTGGCGCCCCGGCTGCCTCCGGCGGCAGCGGTGGCGGCTCGTACTCCTCGGAGTCCGCGGACAACTCCGGCGCCCTGGCGTCGGACGAGGCCCTGGCTGCCCTGCGCGAGAAGCTGGCGGGCGGCCAGAGCTGACGCTCTGCACCCCCTCCGGTCGCTGATCGACCGCAGTAGCTGAAAGTGTGGCCCGCTCCCTCCGGGGAGCGGGCCACACTCGTTTCCGCAGGGGCGGTTACGGGGTGACGGCGATGTTGGTCAGGCCCTTGCCGCCGGTCACCGTGTTGCTGCGGTAGACGGTGGTCGGGCAGCCGGTGCCGTAGTTGGTGACGTTGATGGCGATCCGCTTGTCGCCCTTGGCGCCGGTCAGGTCCGAGGTGTTGTCGCGGAAGACGGTGCCACAGCCCCAGCCGCTCTGCTGGGTGTGGGTCTCGTAGCCGTTGTTGGTCGTACGGGAGCCCTTGTTGTTCTCGACCAGGACGTCATTGCCCTTCACGTCGACCCAGGAGTCGTCGTAGTTGGCGCCGGTCAGCCCGCTGCCGTCGAAGGTGTTGCCGGTGATCCGCGCCCCGGTGGTGCCCTCCTTGATGTCGACGTTCTCGCCGCCGACCCCCGGGCCGATGGTGTTGTCCAGGATCTGGACCCGGTCGCTCCGGTCGGAGAGATCGCCGGCCGTGCCGACGTAGACGCCCTCGCCCATGCCGCGGCCGTCGTGCCCGGTGTCGTAGATCCGTGAGTTCCGGATGATGCCGTCCTTGCTGGACTTGCGGAAGTGGACGCCTTCCATGTCCAGGTCGTGCACGGTCACCGAATCGATGACGACGCCGGTGGCGGTGTCGGCCATGATGCCCTTCTGGCCGCCGGTGACGGTGATGCCCTTGACGGTCCAGTAGGAGGCTCCGTCGAGATGCAGCCCGTAGCCCCCGCCGGCCGTGAGGACGGCCTTGGCGGAGCCGGTGAGGGTGATCCGGGCGGAGGCGGTGCCGGTGACGGTCGCCTTGAAGTTGCCGGTGTAGGTGCCGTCCGCGAGGCGGATCGTGTCGCCGGGGGCCGCGGCGGTGAGCGCGGACTTGAGCTGGGCGGCGGTGCTCACATCGATGACCGTCGCCGCGCCGGCCGTGGTGGCGGAGGCGAGGGCGAGGCCGCCGGTGGCGAGCGTGGTGGCCAGCAGGGCCGGGAGCAGCGTGCGGGTGCGCATGGGGGTGCCTTCCCGTCGAAGGAGTTCGAGGTTCTCGTACATGAATGTGGGGCGAGTCTCTGAACTTTCTGCCCAGTGACGGTAGGGACGCGGTGTGGCCGTGTCAATGTCTGGACCATTGCCCGGGAGGGTCGGGTGAACAGGGGAACGCCCGTGTGATGCGCGGGAAGCCGACGGCTCATGACGGGCTCCGGCGAGGACTCCGGCGGCCCCGGCCGTCTCCTGAACTCGGCTTCCCTGCCCGGCCGTTCAGTGACATGAACGTCAACGCCGGTGTCCTGGAAGGCGGGGCGTGCGCCCCACCGCGGTCTCGGCGCCCCGGGGTTGGCACGGGTTCCGGCGTGAACCGGCGGATGTTCCGGCATGAACCGGCGGGTGAAAGGGCACAGTCCGGGAATGCATGTGCCCTGCCGGACGTTCTTCTCGACGAACACGAGGAGGAGCGGTAACCGTGCCTGATCCGCAGAGTTTGTACGAATGGGAGCCGAAGGGCCTGGCCGTCGTCGACATGGCGCTCGCCCAGGAGTCGGCCGGCCTGGTCATGCTCTACCACTTCGACGGATACATCGACGCGGGTGAGACCGGCGAGCAGATCGTGGACGGCCTGCTCGAAACGCTGCCGCACCAGGTCGTGGCCAGGTTCGACCACGACCGTCTCGTCGACTACCGCGCACGGCGTCCGCTGCTGACCTTCCGGCGCGACCGCTGGGCCGCCTACGAGACCCCGACGCTCGACGTCAGGGTCGTGCAGGACGCCACCGGAGCGCCCTTCCTGCTGCTGTCCGGGCCCGAGCCCGATGTGGAGTGGGAGCGTTTCGCCGCCGCCGTCGAGCAGATCGTCGAGCGCCTCGGCGTCCGCCTCGCCGTCAATTTCCACGGGATCCCGATGGGCGTCCCGCACACCCGCCCCGTCGGCATCACCCCGCACGGCAACCGCACGGACCTCATGCCCGGCCACCGCAGCCCCTTCGACGAGGCGCAGGTGCCCGGTTCCGCGGAGTCCCTGGTGGAGTACCGGCTGATGGAGGCCGGACACGACGTCCTCGGTGTCGCCGCCCATGTGCCGCACTACGTCGCCCGCTCCGCGTACCCGGACGCGGCGCTCACCGCGCTGGAGTCGATCACGGCCGCGACCGGCCTGGTGCTGCCGACCGTCGCCCATGCGCTGCGCACGGAGGCGCATCGCACCCAGACCGAGATCGCGCGCCAGATCGACCAGGGCGACGAGGAGCTCGTCTCGCTCGTCGAGGGCCTTGAGCACCAGTACGACGCGGTCGCCGGATCCGAGACCCGCGGCAATCTGGTCGCCGAGCCGGTGGATCTGCCGTCCGCCGACGAGATCGGCCTCGAATTCGAGCGGTTTCTCGCGGAGCGCGAGGGCGACGCCTGAGAGGCTGTCGGGTGACCTCGGACCGGACAGCGTGCGTGCCAGGGCGCGGCCGCCCGGTGGGAGGTCATCCGACAGGCTCCGACCCCTTCCGCCACGCCTCGTGCGTACTAGGCTGCCGGTCATGCTGAAAGTGGGCCTGACCGGTGGGATCGGCGCCGGCAAGAGTGAGGTGTCCCGGCTGCTGGCCGGATACGGAGCCGTGCTGATCGACGCGGACCGCATCGCCCGTGAGGTCGTCGAGCCGGGGACACCCGGGCTCGCGGCCGTCGTCGAGGAGTTCGGCGCCGGCATCCTCACCGCGGACGGCACCCTGGACCGGCCGAAGCTCGGCTCGATCGTCTTCTCCGACACCGACCGGCTCACCGCCCTCAACGCCATCGTCCACCCGCTGGTCGGCGTCCGCTCCGCCGAGCTGGAGCGGGCCGCGGGGCCCGACTCGGTCGTCGTCCACGACGTGCCCCTCCTCACCGAGAACGGCCTGGCGCCGCTCTACGACCTGGTCGTCGTCGTGGACGCGAGCCCCGGGACCCAGCTCGACCGGCTGGTACGGCTGCGCGGCATGACCGAGTCAGAGGCCCGCGCCCGGATGGCCGCCCAGGCCACCCGGGAGCAGCGGCGGGCCGTGGCCGATCTGATCATCGACAACGACGGACCGCTGGCGGACCTGGAGCCGCAGGTCCGCAAGGTCTGGTCGGAGCTGACCGGGCGGGCCGCGGCCGGCTGACCCCGGCGTGCGGGCCGCGGCCCCGCCCCGGAATACCGGACCCCGGCCGGACGTTGAGGACCCGGTGAGGAAGGGAGGGACGACACCGTGCCCGAGAGGACCCCGGAAACCGACGTCATCGACTTCCGCGCGGCCGAACACCTGCTGGCGGCGCGCGACCCACGGGGCGCGGTCAAGCTGCTGGATTCGGTGATCGCCGCCCATCCGGAGAACACCGCCGCCCGGCTGCTGCGCGCCCGTGCCTTCTTCGCCGCCGCCCAGCTGCGCCCCGCCGAGCTGGAATTCGAACTCGTCCTGGAACGTGAACCGGACAACGCCTTCGCGCACTTCGCGCTGGCCCGTACCTTCGAGCGCTCCGGCCGCACCGAGCGGGCGGCCCGCCACTTCCGGCTGGCCGCCGCCCTCGACCCGAATCCGGAGTATCTGAAGGCGGCCCGCTTCCCGGCCCAGGACTGACGTCCGGGCCGGGCGGGCGCGCCCCCGGCCCGGGGTCAGTGCCCGTACCTGCCGCGCCCGCCGTGGTCGGGTTCGTACGGTGGGATGTTGCGGCCGGGCTGGTAGTGCGGTCCCTGGTGGATGTGGTGGACGATCACCGCCAGGTCCACCAGGACCAGCAGGAGCAGCAGGCCGCATGCGGCGGCCCAGCCGGGCCGGCCGGTCATCGTGAAGGCGACCACGCCGAAGACGGCCCAGACCAGCCCCCATAGACTCAGCCAGAACCGCAGCCGCAAAGGACTGCGGGCAGTCGTCGGTTCATTGCCGGTACGCATGGCGATCGCCTCTCCTACCAGGATGGACCCACGACGGCGTTTTGGGACATGTGGACATCGGATCGAGGGGATCGTGCGTGAACGGCGCATCGTGGGAGGACCGCACAGGCCGCAGGTCGCGGGTCCGGGGCTCTTTGCTGGGCGGGGCGATCGGGGACGCGCTGGGAAATCCGGTGGAATTCCTGTCCCTGGCCGGTATCCGCCGTGCGCACGGTGAGCACGGCGTACAGGGACTCCTCCCGGACGACGAGGGGGTCGTCGGACGGGTCACGGACGATACGCAGATGACCCTGTTCACGGCCGAAGGGCTGATCAGGGCCCATTCCCGGGCGGCGTCGAAGGGCGGTGGCACCGAGGACGGCGGCGCCGGAACCCGGATCGTACGGAACGCCTATCTGCGCTGGCTGGACACCCAGAACCACCCCGCGCCGCCGGCCCGCGGCGGCGACAACCCGGTGCGTACCGGCTGGCTCAGGCAACAGCCCTGGCTGTACGCACGCCGGGCCCCCGGAAACGCCTGCCTGACCGGGCTCGCGACCGGCCACGTTCCCGAACCGACCGGCCGGCTCGGTGACCCCGGGCCCGTCAACACCGGGTCCAAGGGGTGCGGCACGGTGATGCGGTCCGCCCCCTTCGGGCTGGTGGCGCAGGACGCCGAGGAGGGCTTCCGGCTCGCCTACTGGTGCGCGCAGATCACCCACGGTCACCCCACCGGCGCGTACGCGGCCGGGGCCTTCGCCGCGATCGTCGCGTACCTCCTGGAGGGCGACTCGACGGAGGGCGCCGTCCTGCGGGCGATGGAGCTGCTGCGCCGCCACCCGGGCCACGAGGAGACGACGGCGGCGCTGCGGGCCGCCGTCGACCTGGCCGCACAGGGCGCGCCGACCGGCGAGAAGGTGGAGACGCTGGGCGCGGGCTGGGTCGCCGAGGAGGCCCTCGCGATCGCCGTGTACTGCGCCCTCGTGCTGCCCGGCGCCGATCAGGTGGCCCGGTCACTGCTGCTCTCGGTCAACCACTCGGGCGACAGCGACTCCACGGGGGCGGTCTGCGGCAATCTGCTCGGCGCCCGCCACGGCGATGTGCGCCTTCCGCCGTCCTGGCTGGTGGCGACCGAGGGCCGGGCCGTGATCACCGAGGTGGCCGACGATCTGTGCGTGGAGTTCGAGCACGCGGTCGGCTGGCCGGCCGACCGCTACCCGGCGTACTGACGGACGGCGGCCCGTCGCCGGGCGACGGGGGCATCTCTGGTCAGTACGCCGGATGGTGACAGTGCGTCGGTCGGTGCGTCGGTCGATGCGTCAGCCGGTGAGCAGCTTGGTGCGCAGCGCCGCCACCGTCGCGTCGTCGAGCCTGAGACCTTCGCGTACGTAGGTGCCGAAGTCGCCGTACAGGTGGTCCACCTCGTCGAACGCCGCGCGCAGCCAGCTCAGTTCGACGGCCTTCGGGTTGCCCAGGTAGTCGTTGCTGGCGAGGAAGTCCGCCTCGACGGTCTCGCGCGGGACGCCGAGCAGGGTGAGCAGGACGGCCGTGCTCCAGCCGGTGCGGTCCTTGCCCGAACTGCAGTGGTAGACCGTCGCGCCGGAGTCGTTGGTCGCGACGGCCGTGACCAGGTCGCGGAAGGCGTAGTCGGCGCCCACGAAGTTGACCATGAACGGGTAGCCGATGGACTGGCCGAGGTCGGACGAGCCGGAGAACAGTCCGGCCGCGATGGCCTCGGCCAGTGTCATCAGCGCCGAGTCGTGGAAGCGGATGCCGTGGTTGAGCGACACCACGTCGGCGACCTGGTACGTCACCCCGGCGGGCACCCGGTCCGGGTCGTCGTGCCGCTCCACCGCGTTGCGCAGGTCCACGTCGAGGGTGAGGTGCTGGGAGAGGAGGCGCTGCTGCTCGGCGTCGGTGAGGCTGTTGAGCTTGTTGGAGCGGTAGACCAGACCGGGGCGTACCCAGCGCCCGTCGGTGGTGCGGTAGCCACCGATGTCCCGGAAGTTGCGGGCGGAGTCGATCCCGAGCGAGCGTTCGGCGACGACGAGCGGGGAGCCGCTGTCCGGTACCAGCCGGAAGTACCAGCGCCCCGCCTCGGCGAGGGTTCCGGCGGGGACGGTCAGCGAGCCGGTGCCGGGGGCGGTGCCCACCGGGGTGCCGGTGGTGGCGTCGGGGGAGGTGACGGCGGTGACGGTCACCGATCCGGCGGCGGAGGACCAGGAGAGCGTGTAGCCGCCGTCGGCGGAGCGCCGGGCGGTGGCCGCGGTGAACGGCACGGCGGCGGCCCGTACGGCCCCGGTGCTCGCCGCCGGTGCGCCGGAGGGGGTGGCGGCGAGGGCGGGCGGGACGAGGACCGTACCGGCGAGCAGGACGGCCGCGACGGCTGCCTGGGTGATGCGGTGCGTGCGCATGGTGCTCCTTGTCTGCGTCCCTGTCGGGGTGTGGGGGGTGTCAGGAGGTGGGTGCGGCGGTGCACGGCGTGGTGCCGCAGACATTGATGACACGGCCGGTGGTCAGGAAGGTGGCCTTCTGCTGACGAGCGGCCGACGAGTTGCGGGGGTCCGCGTGCGGGTCGTGGCCGTACTGCGGCCCGGCGGGCGGGGTGTTGGTGAGCGGCGGGGTGGGTGTGCCGCTGTCCCACACGGTCATCGCGGAGCCCCGGTACGGCAGTTGTCCGGCGGCGACGGTCCCGATGCCCCAGTACGGGACGGTGTCCGGGCTGCGGCCCGGGGCGAGCGCGGGGGTGATCAGCCGGGCGCCGATGGTGCGTGCCTCCACCTCGGCCGCCGCGTTGGCGACCTGGTGGTCCCCGTACGCGATGTGCATCAGTACCTGGTGGCGGTCGGTGAGGTGGTTGGCGTACGCGTCGGTCTCGCCCCGGTCCCACACCATCTGGAACAGCTGGAGGACGATCTGCTGGCGCAGCTTGTCCGGGTAGGCGGCGTCCAGGACCTGCTGGAACGGTGCGAAGTCGACGCTGCGGTTGAGGAGCAGGCCGTAGTTCATGCCGGTGACGCCGAGGACGCCGCGCCGGATGTCGGGCGAGGCGGCGACCAGGGCGCCGCCGAGGATGCCGCCCTGGCTGTTCCCGTCGTAGCCGATGCCGTGCCGGATGTCGACGAGCGGGCGGCCGTGCGCGTCGCGGAAGGCCGCGTCGGTGGTCAGTCCGTCGGTGTGGATCAGGGCGCGGGCGAGGAAGAGGGCGTTCAGCATGCCCTGTTCGGTGCGTTCCGGAACGGCGGGGAAGAGGTTCGGGTCGGCGAGGACGCCGAGCACCACGGGGATGTCCTCCTCGGCCATCCCGATCCAGTCCGTCGCGCAGAACGTGAAGTCGTGCTCCGCCGCCATCGCCTTGACGTTGCCCGCGCCGACCTCGGAGCGGCGGCCGAGGAGGCCGTGCCCGTAGAGGGCGGGGTGCGAGGGGGCGCGGAAGGCGGAGCGCGGTATCTCGCAGCGGAACATGGCGCTCTGGGTGCTCTGCGGGAGCCGTCGCGGCAGGCCGTCGGGGCCGCGGTGCAGTACGGAGCCGGGCGGGCCGCCCGGCAGGTCCAGATAGCCGGGCACGCTGATCCGGCCGGTCACCTCCCGGGCGATCCGGGGGTCCTGGTCGGCCGTGAAGTCGGTGACACCGGTGACGGCGAACGCGGGCGAACGGCCGCCGAGCCGACGGAACGCGTCGTCGCGGACGGTGCGGAGGTCGCCGGTGAGGCTGCGGGTGCTCGCGACGGTGAAGTCCCAGGCGAGGTACAGCCCTTCGGACCGCACTCCGGCCCGGTGCAGGGCCCTGAGGGCCGGGCGCAGCCGTTGCTGCCGGGTGTGCAGCGGATCTCCGGCGGGCAGCGGTTTCCCGGCGACGGCGGCGAACGGCGTGGCGGCCGGGATCGGGTGCCCCGCGCCGTCCTTGAGGTGTCTCAGGGCGACGGCGTAGTGGTGGCCGTCGCGGAGGTTGCGTGCGGGGTGGATCAGCAGGGCCCGGCGCGCGGGGTCGGTGGCGTTGGCGTCCGCCTCGGCCCAGTACGGCCACCGCTCCCCGGTCCGGGTGTCCAGCAGTACGACGGGGGCGTCCGGGGCGAGGGAGCGGCCGATGTCGGTGAGCGGGGCGGTGCCGGTCGCCGCCGGGTCGAGGCCGGGGACGTGCGCGATCAGCGTCGAGCCGGGGGAGAAGCCGTCGGACCGGTTCCAGGCCGTCGGGTCGACGGGGCGGCCGGTCGCGGCGTGCGGCAGCGTGGTGGCGCCGAAGGACACCCGGCGGCCGGTGTCGGTGGCCGGGTCGGGCCGGGTGTACCAGTCGTTCGGGAACGGCAGCAGGCACTCGGCGGGGGCCAGCGGGTCGCAGCCGGACCCGGACTCCCCGGCGGCCCGCGCCGCGGGGGAGTCCGGGACGAGCACGGCGGCGGCGCAGAGCGCCGCCGCCGTCAGCCCGCGCAGCAGGCGGTGTCGCACCTCCGGTCAGCTCCCCTGGAGGTGGGCACCGATGAGGGCGGCGTAGTTCTCCTCACCGTTCCGGTTGGGGTGCAGCGGGGCGGCGGCCGCGGTCGGCACGTAGCCCTCGACCCACTTGTCCGACGGGGCCTGGCAGGAGTCGTGGCCCTTGCTGGGCGTGGCGAGATCGATGTACTCGGCGCCGTGCGCGGCGCTCTGCTCGGCGATCACCGTGTTCATCCGGTCGACGCTGCCCTGGAGGAAGTCGGCGTCCACAGGGAGGACCGGCTGGAGCGGCCAGCAGCCGCCGGGCTTGATGTACAGCCCGTACCCCGTGACGATCACCCGGGCGTGCGGCGAACGCTGGTGGATCGAGTCCAGTACGACGCCCAGCTTCGGCGCGAACTCGGCGATGCGCTGACCCACCTGGTCCACGCCGCCCTCGTTGTACTTCTCCTTGCACGGGGTGGCGTTCGGGTCGAGGGTGGTGCACTTCTGCGCGATGCCGACCAGGCCGGTGTCGTTGCCGCCGATGGTCAGCGTCACCAGGTCGGTGTCCGGGCGCAGCGCGTCGAACTGGGGCGGTGCCGAACCCATCGGGATGTCCAGCAGCGACAGCGACTGCTTCTCGGTCATGTGCTTGGACGCGGCGCCGCTGCAGGTGACGTCGCGCAGTGACGCGCCGAGGCGCGAGGCGAGTTCGTGGGCGTAGTTGTGTGTCGAGCGGCCGCAGGCCACCGGCCCGGTGATGTCCGGGATGAGCGGCCCGGAGGCCATGGAGTCGCCGAGCGCGACATAGGAGGTGGCGCCGTCCTCGGTGGCGGCGGATGCCGGAACCGCGCCGGTTCCCACCGCCAGACCGGTCAGGGCGAGCGCGCCCACGATGGTCCTGACGGATCGACAGAAACCCTTGTGCTGCGGCAGGTTCACGGAATCCTCCGACGGTGGGGGGCGGGACGTGGGATGGCGTGTGACGCCGGTCATCATGCAGACTCAAGTGCCGTCGTTTAACTGGTGGGTAACGCAGACTTCCGCGGGGGACCTTGTGACGCGTGACAAGCGGCCGCTCGTCAGCACGGGGGAGCACGGTGTCCCGGCGGGGCCGGAGGGCCGGCCGCTGACCATCGGCGGGCGTCCGGCGGCCGCGTATCTGCGCGCCCGGGTCCCCGCCCTGACCGGCCGTGTCGTCGCCCGGCTCCTGGCTGATCTGCCGGTCTACGCCGATCTGCCGCACGAGGAGATCTCCGGCGACATCGCCGACATCGTCCAGCACAATCTGCGGCTCTTCGCGGACGTCGTCGAGCACCGCCGCCCCGCCACGGACGCCGAACTCGCGCAGCAGCGCGACTCGGCGGCCCAGCGCGCCGAGGAGGGTGTGCCGCTGGACGCCATCCTCACCGCCTACCAGGTCGGCACGGCGATGTGCTGGCAGGAGACCGCCGAGGGGGCGCTGCCCGGCGATCTCCCCACCGTCCTGGAGATCATGGACCGCATCATGGTCCTCCAGCAGCAGCTGACGTCCGCCGTCAGCAGCGCCTACCTGGAGGCCCGGCAGATCCTCGACAGCCAGGAACACGGCGGCCGGCACGCCCTGATGGCCGCCCTGCTGACCGGCGAACCCCTGGACCGCTTCACCCACCGCACCGGACTGCGCCCCGCCGCCCGCTATCTGACCATGACGCTCGCGCTGGCCCCGCACCCCGACGAACTCGGCCAGTCACCGGGGCCGGGCTCGGGCATCGCGGCCCGGCGCAAGATCCGCCGCGTCCGCACGGCGCTCGACCACTTCGCCGGTACGCCGGCGCTCACCGCCCTCGACGCCTCCGGCGGCACGGTGCTGCTGCCCGCCGCCGAGCCACCGCCGCCGTGGCACGGGCCGGGCGGTCTGTGCGCGCTGATCGAGGAGGCGGCCCGTGCGGCCGGTGTGCCCATCACGGCCGCCGCGGAGACCGCGGAACCGGAGGCGGTACCGGCCGCCGTGGCCCGTAACGCCGAGATCGTCGATCTGGTCGCCCGTACCGGACGGCCTCCCGGCCTCTACCGGCTGGCCGATGTCCTGCTGGAGTACCAGCTCAGCCGGCCCAGCGAGGCCCTGCACGGGCTGGCGCAGCTGCTGAGGCCGCTGGAGGTGAAGCCGGAGCTGCTGCGCACCCTGGAGACCTATCTCGAACTGGGCCTGGACCGGCGGGCCACCGCGGCCGCGCTGCACATCCACCCCAACACCGTCGACTACCGCATTCGCCGCATCGACCGGCTGACCGGCCTCTCCCCGGCCCGCCCGGCCGATCTCCAGCACATCAGCGCGGCACTGGTGGCCCGTCGCTCGGTGTGAACGCGCAACGGCGACCGGCGGCCGGAGGAATTCGCGTCCGGAACCGCCGTCAACGGCCGTTCGTCCGGCCGTGCGTGAGCGGACAACTGGTGCGTGAGGGTTGTCCGGGGGACGGGGCCCGGGGCGATCACGCCCGACGGCTGCGCGGTCGGGCGGATGACGGCACCTGGACGCGCGCCGTGCTCCGGTGAGCGGCCGGGGGCGCTCCGCCCGGTCAGTGGACCGTGCTGAAGCTGCGCCAGGGCAGGGCGGAGCCCGCGTTGACATCGGTGAACGACCTCGCGAGGTACGTCGTGCCCGGACCGGTGCAGTCGGGGGTGCGGTACAGGATGATGTCGACCAGGGTGCCGTTGTTCACCTCCTTGGCGCCCGCGGGGGCGAGCCGGTGGCAGCCCTTCACGGGCGGGCTCTGGACCGTGATCACGGCGTCCCGCTCCGTCGTGTAGATGACCGGCCCGACCGCGGTCCGGCCGAGGCCGGAGCAGCCGGCGACGGTGAGGGTCAGGAGCGCGGTCCCGGCTGCGATGCCGAGGCGGCGTCGGTGGGCGATCACGGGCATGGGCGGGTCCTCGTCTGTCTCGTCCGGTGTCTCGTCGGGCCCGTCGCACCGGCACCGGTGCCGGGCGGGCCGCGGAGTACGTACGGAGTACGTGCTGACGCTGGTCACCCTGCCCGCTCCCCGGCGCCCCGGCATCCGGTGCGCGGCCGGGCGGGGGAGGCCCCGGGCGCCGGGAGACCGGGCCGTGTTCATATCTGTTCATATCGGGCATATCGTGGTAGGGGCGAGTGATTCATTCGCCACAGGAAGACCCAGGCAGTTTCCGGCTTTCAGGGGGCCACCATGGTCCAGGAGCTCGTGATCGCGATAGTGGCGGCGGTGGCGGCATGCGCGCTGTACACGGCGGCGGCGGCCAAGGTCGTCAAGCAGTACGAGCGGGGCGTCGTGCTGCGGCTCGGCAGGCTCCGCAACGACGTACGGGGGCCCGGCTTCACCATGGTGCTCCCGGGCGTCGAGCGGCTGCGCAAGGTCAACATGCAGATCGTGACGATGCCGGTCCCGGCCCAGGACGGGATCACCCGGGACAACGTGACGGTGCGGGTGGACGCGGTCATCTACTTCAAGGTCGTCGACGCGGCGAGTGCCGTGATCCAGGTGGAGGACTACCGGTTCGCGGTGTCGCAGATGGCGCAGACCTCGCTGCGGTCGATCATCGGCAAGAGCGATCTGGACGATCTGCTGTCCAACCGCGAGAAGCTGAACCAGGGCCTTGAGCTGATGATCGACAGCCCCGCGGTGGGTTGGGGCGTGCAGATCGACCGGGTGGAGATCAAGGACGTGTCGCTGCCGGAGACGATGAAGCGCTCCATGGCCCGCCAGGCCGAGGCCGACCGTGAGCGGCGTGCCCGGGTCATCAACGCGGACGCCGAACTCCAGGCGTCGAAGAAGCTCGCCGAGGCGGCGAAGGAGATGTCCTCCCAGCCGGCCGCGCTCCAGCTGCGTCTGTTGCAGACGGTGGTGGCGGTCGCGGCGGAGAAGAACTCCACGCTGGTGCTGCCGTTCCCGGTGGAGCTGCTCCGCTTCCTGGAGCGGGCGCAGCAGCCCGTACAACAGCAGCAGCTCGGGCAGCGGCCCGTACCGCAGGAGCCCGTGCAGCAGCCCGCACAGCAGCAGTCCGTGCGGCAGCAGGCGGCGGAGCCGCCGCAGGCGGTCCGGGCGCAGCAGTCGACGCAGCAGCTCCACGCGCAGGCGCCCCGCCCCGCACCACGGCCGCGCCCCGGACCGGCCCGGCGCCCGGCACCGGCTCCGTCGCAGCAGACGGCGGCGGCACCCGCGCCCATGCCCGCGCCCCCGGCCGCTGCTCCGGTGCGGCCCTCCCGCCCGAGTGCGAAGCCGCTGGCCAAGCACTGAACCGGACCGTCCGTCCGGCGTTCCCCGCCTCGGCCCGGCAAGCCCGGACCGAGGCGTTCCATATCGTGCCTGACCTGCTGAAATGCAGCCGCGCGACCGGTTGTCAGACCCCCCGCCTAGACTCGCAGGAGTCATGAGGAACAAGGCGATCACGAGGATCAGGGCGGGAGGGGAGCGGGACCGATGACCACGGCACCACACCGGCAGGACGCCTCCGCCGCCCGTCTTCTGCGCTGTGCCGCCGTGTTCCTGCCCGCAGCGCTGCCGAGGGAGGGGAGCGTCGCCTTCTGGGATCCCGACGGCGGCCCGCTCCCGGAGCCCGGCGAGGTCTGCGGACACCCGGCGGACCCGGCAAGTCCCGCCCCCGGCGCGCGTACGGCCGAGATCACCGTCGTCGGCCGGCACGGCCAGGGGGACGGGGTGCGCCGACGTACGGTCCCCGCGGTTCTGCTGCCCGTCGCCGACGCGCTGCCGCTGCTGGTGCGCGCCCGGCACCAGGAGTCCGCCCACCCCGCCGCGCGGTGCTGGGGCGCCGCCGCGCTCCAGGCGCTCGGCCTGGCGGCGCGCGGCAGGCTGCTCCCCGGTCTGACGGGGGACGACCACGACGCCTGGCGGGCAGGGCCGCGCGACGCCGAGGACATCGCCCACCTCCGGGCCATCGCCGCCGCCATGCCGGCCGAGGGCCACGCCGTCCCGCTGCCGGACCGCACACCGCTCCGCCTCCCCGACCCCGAGTGGCTGCTCGGATCGTTCCTCGACGCGGTCGCCGACACCCTGCCCCGCACGCCCGCAGCGGCGTATGCGATGGGGGCACCCTTCGCGGCCCGCGAGGCCCAGCATCTGCCGGGAGCCCGCGAATGGGCGGTCGAGGTGGCGTCCGGGCTCGACGCGGGCGTCCGCGTGTCGCTGCGCCTCGACCTGTCGGCGTACGAGCTCTTCGATACGGCCGATACGGTCGACACCTCCGGAGCCCCCGGTTCCGACGGCGCCGACGCTCCCGGCCTTGACGGTGCCGAATTCACCGTGCCCGGCGGCCCCGGCGGCCGCACCCCGGGCGCCGCCCGACACGCCGCCGCGGCCATCACCCAGGTGCACAGCCTCGCCGATCCGACCTATGTCACCGACGCCGCCACGCTGTGGAACGGCGGGGCGGGCGAGCCGTTCGGCCCGCGGGCCAGGATCGACGCCGTGCTCGCCCTGCGCCGCGCCGCCCGCGTCTGGGCGCCGCTGGAGCGGCTGCTGGACCAGCCGGTGCCCGATGTGCTCGCCCTGACCGAGGACGAGCTGTACGAGCTGCTCGGCGACGCCGGAGCCCGGCTGGCGGCGGCCGGGGTGAGTGTCCACTGGCCCAGGGAGCTCGTCCGCTCGCTCACCGCCTCCGCCGTCGTGCGGCCCGCGCCCGGTTCGGCCACCGACGGCACCTCGTTCTTCGACGCCGAGCA
This sequence comes from Streptomyces sp. DvalAA-43, assembly GCF_900091725.1. Taxonomy (GTDB): domain Bacteria; phylum Actinomycetota; class Actinomycetes; order Streptomycetales; family Streptomycetaceae; genus Streptomyces; species Streptomyces pulveraceus. The sequence continues at coordinate 53,956 of NZ_FMBW01000026.1, forward strand.
GCTCTTCGCCTTCAACTGGCAGCTGTCGCTGGGCGACGACCGGCTCACCGAGGCGGAGATGGACCTCCTCGCGGAGGCCCACCGGCCGGTGGTGCGCCTGCGTGACCAGTGGGTCGTGGTCGACCCCGCGCTCGTCCGCAAGGCACGCAAGCGGGAGCTCGGTCTGCTCGATCCGGTCGACGCCCTCGCCGTCGCCCTGACCGGCACCGCCGAGGTCGACGGCGAGCAGGTCGAGGCCGTGCCCATCGGCGCGCTGGCCGCACTCCGTGAGCGCATCACCGCCGAGCACACCACGATCGCCCCGCCGCCCGGCCTCGACGCCACGCTCCGCGACTACCAGCTCCGCGGCCTGGCCTGGCTGGACCGGATGACCTCGCTCGGCCTGGGCGGCTGCCTCGCCGACGACATGGGCCTGGGTAAGACGATCACCCTCATCGCCCTCCATCTGCACCGCGCCCACCCCGCGCCCACTCTGGTGATCTGCCCCGCCTCCCTCCTGGGCAACTGGCACCGGGAGATCAACCGCTTCGCCCCCGGTGTCCCCGTGCGCCGCTTCCACGGCACCGACCGCACACTCGCCGAACCCGACGGCGGCTTCGTCCTCACCACCTACGGCACGATGCGTTCCAGCGCGGCGCAACTGGCGGGCCACGGCTGGGGACTGATCGTCGCGGACGAGGCCCAGCACGTGAAGAACCCCCAGTCCTCCACGGCGAAGGCGCTGCGCACCATCCCGGCCCCGGCCAGAGTCGCCCTCACCGGCACCCCGGTGGAGAACAACCTCTCCGAGCTCTGGGCCCTGCTCGACTGGACCACCCCCGGACTGCTCGGCCCCCTCAAGGCGTTCCGGGCCCGGCACGCCCGTATCGTCGAGAACACCGGTACGGCCGCCGGGCTCGCCAACGACGAAGCGGTCGAACGGCTCTCCCGCCTGGTCCGGCCCTTCCTCCTGCGCCGCAAGAAGTCCGACCCGGGCATCGCCCCCGAACTGCCGCCCAAGACGGAGACCGACCACCCCGTCTTCCTCACCCGCGAGCAGGTCACGCTGTACGAGGCGGCGGTCCGCGAGACGATGACGTTCATCGAGGCGTCCGAGGGCATCGCCCGGCGCGGCCTGATCATGAAGCTGCTGGCCTCGCTCAAGCAGATCTGCAACCACCCCGCGCAGTATCTGAAGGAGGAGCCGACCCGCCTCGTCGGCCGTTCCGGAAAGCTCGCCCTGCTCGACGAACTCCTCGACACGATCCTCGCCGAGGACGGCTCCGTCCTCATCTTCACCCAGTACGTGACCATGGCCAGGCTGCTCTCCGCCCACCTCGCCTCGCGGGCCGTCCCCTCCCAGCTGCTGCACGGCGGAACGCCGGTCGCCGAGCGGGAACGGATGGTGGACCGCTTCCAGTCCGGCGAGGTCCCGGTCTTCCTGCTCTCCCTCAAGGCCGCGGGCACCGGACTCAATCTCACCAGGGCCGCCCATGTCATCCACTACGACCGCTGGTGGAACCCGGCCGTCGAGGAACAGGCCACGGACCGGGCGTACCGCATCGGCCAGACACAGCCCGTGCAGGTGCACCGATTGATCGCGGAAGGCACCGTCGAGGACCGGATCGGCGAGCTGCTGGAGGCGAAGCGGGCCCTGGCCGACACGGTCCTCGGGACCGGTGAGACCGCGCTGACCGAGCTCAGCGTCCGCGATCTGGCCGATCTCGTCTCGCTCCGGAGGCCGGCATGAGCCCCCGCCCGCACCCCGGCCACGACCCCCGTCCCGCCGCCCGCCCGCGCCCCGGCCCCGACGACCTGCGCCGCACCTTCGAGGCCGTACCGCCCCGCACCTCCGTCGGCGACGAACCCTTCGCGGACAGCTGGTGGGGCCGTGCCTGGGTGGCCGCCCTGGAATCCCTCTCGATGGACGAGGGCCGGCTCTCCCGGGGCCGTACGTACGCCGACAGCGGAAAGGTCGCCGCGATCACCGTCACCCCCGGACGGGTCGTCGCCTACGTCCACGGCAGCCGCCCCCGCCCCTACCGCTGCGAACTGCGGCTGCGGACCCTCGCCGACCCCGACTGGGACACCTTTCTCGACGCGGTCGCGGCGCGGCCCGGCCACCTCGCCGCGCTGCTCACCAAGGAGATGCCGCACTCGCTGGCCGACACGGCGGCCGAGGCCGGCATCGGGCTGCTGCCCGCCGCGGGGGACCTCGACCCCGGCTGCTCCTGCCCGGACCACGGCTGGCCCTGCAAGCACGTGGCCGCGCTCTGCTACCAGATGGCGCGGCTTCTGGACACCGACCCGTTCGTCCTGCTGCTGCTGCGCGGCCGGGGCGAACGAGAACTCCTCGAAGAGCTGGGCCGCCGCAACGCCGCCCACTCCGCCCGGGAACGCCCCGCGGCCCCCGCGGCCCCCTCCGTACCGGCCCGCGAAGCCCTCGCCGGCCGCTATCTCCCGCCGCTCCCCGCCCCGCTGCCGGTGCTGCCGCATCCCGCGCAGCCACCCTCGTACCCGAGCCTGCCCGGGGCACGCGACCCGCTCGCCCTCGACCACCTCGCCACGGATGCGGCGGCCCGCGCCCACGCGCTCCTCACCACCGGCACCGACCCGCTCGCCGGACTCACCCCCTGGCAGGACGCGGTCCGTCTGGCCGCGTCCCGCCCCACCGCCGGGCTCACCGCCACCACCCGCGCCCTCTACCGCGAGCTGGCCTACGCCACCGGTCGCACCACCACCGACCTGGCCCGAGCGGTCGCGGCCTGGCGCCAGGGCGGCGCCGGAGGGCTGGCCGTCCTGGAAACTCCCTGGGACCCCCCGGCCGGCCCGTTCGACCGGGCCCGCCCCGCGCTCTTCGCCGCCGGCTTCCCCCGCTTCCAGCCCCGGCGCAACCACCTCACACACCCCAGCGGCACGCTCCAGCTCCGCTTCGGCCACGACGGGCGCTGGTACGGCTACGAGTCCGAGCCGGGCGAGGACGACTGGTGGCCCCGCGCCACCCCGGACACCGACCCGGTGAACGCGCTCATGGCACTCAGCGGGGGCTGAATCAGGCCGGCACCGGTGCCGGCCTGCTCTCAGGAGTTCTGCAGATAGACGAAGAGAGCGATCAGCAACACGGCGACGAACGGCAGCATGATCAGCCGTGCTTTGCGGAACCCCTCGTTGTCCTGCTGGGACAGGCCCCGGTCGGCACCGTGCGCCGATGCCAGATGCTCCCCGGCCATGTCGACGATCTTCTTCATGGTCAGCAGTGACGGCGACCAGTCGCAGTGGGTACAGACGAGGGAGTCGCGGTACGGGTCGAACCGGAAGTCCCGCTCGATATTGACCGTGAACACCTGGCCGTCCGGTGTCGTGGCCGTGAAGTGACGTACTGGCGTGCCCATGTGGATCGTTCCCCGTTCCGTGCGTCCGTCCGGCCTCGTGTACCGGCCCCGTGACCGGTCCCGTACCCGGCGGCGGCACAGTACCCGACCGGGCGACGGAGACACCCGCGCGGTCGCCGTTCGCCGGACGCTGACGACCGACGACCGGTGACCGGCGGTCTGCGGACGGGCATCAGAAGTCGGCGGTCGTGCGCTCCTCGATCCGGGCCACCGAGTCCTGGGCGTAGGCCTTCTCGTAGGCGTCGCGGATCCGCTCGACCTGGGTGTCGCGCACACGGGCCTCGGACGCGGGGTAGAGCAGGGTCAGTTCGTAGCTGCGCTCCCGTCCGATGACACCTTGGGAGTCGCGCCACTGTCCCCGGCCGTCCTGGATGTTCAGTCCGTTCGGGAAGCGCGGTGTCACCTCCTCGTCGACGAAGGCCAGGAATTGACGATCCGTCACTGCGGGTCCACCGTCCGGGCGTTCCGTGCCGAAGAGGAGCCGGGTCTCGATGTAGTCCTTCCCGCGTGAGGCGGCGGCCCGCGCCGTGGACCGCGAGGCCGCCGGGGCCTCGTCGCCGAGTGTGGCGTACGCGACGGGCGTTCCCACGGCCAGCACGGCCAGGGCGGCGGTCGTCGCGGTGAGCGCGGTGCGCTTCTTCGTACTGGTGGGGCGCTTCGGGGCGGTGATGGGGAGGAAACGGGGCACGGCGGATACCTTCGTTCGGTGCCTGGGGGAGGCGGTGGGCCGGTGATGTGCGGACGCGGGCGGGGGAGAGCCCGCGAGGGCGGAGTCCGTGCGCGAGCGGGGAGCCTGCGGGCCGGTGGTGCTGATGCGCGGCCTCACTGTGACAAGCGGCCCCCGCCGGACAGCGGCAAGGACATGGGCATCCGAGGGAAACCACCCGTACGGTCGGTCCGGGGCGTTGCCGGAATTCCCGTCGCACCCCGGGGCCCCGGCCGCCAGACTCGCCTTCATGACCGCGGACATCAGCCGGATCGACCCGGAGAAGTCGCACCCCACCCCCGGCTACCACCACATCACCGTCGTGGAGGCGGGCCGGACCGCCTATCTGGCCGGGCAGTGCCCACTCGACCGCTCCGGCACCCTGGTGGGTCCGGGCGACCTCGATGCCCAGATCGACCAGGTCGCGGCCAACGCCCTCGTCGCTCTGGCGGCCGTGGACGCCGGACCGGAACGGGTCGTCCGCTCGGTGATCTACGTGGTCAGCGACGATGTCGCGATCCTGGGGGCCGCCTGGCGCCGGCTGACCGGCTCGGTCATCGGGCCCGCGTTCACCACCGCGAGCACGCTCCTCGGAGTCGCACGGCTCGGATTCACCGGACAACTCGTCGAGGTCGACCTCACCGCGGCCCTGCCCGCCCGGACTCCCGGCGAATGATCCCCGTCCGGACTACCGGCCGATGATCCCCGTCCGGTCATCCGGGCAACGGCCCCTCGGTAATTCGGCCAACTGACTGTGGGAAAAGCGTTTGTTCTGATGGATGCGGCGTTGCTAGCTTCCTCGACGTGGCGAAACTCAATCAGATCATCGCAGTGGAGAAGGGCGTCAAGTCCAAGGCTCACCAGGACCTGACGGCGGCGCATCACGGCCTCCAGAAGACCGGCCTGCTCGCCGGGATCTCCCGGACGTACCAGCCGAAGGACGAGGAGGGCGAACAGCTGCCGCCCGAGTCGACGCTGGTGCAGATCAAGGCCGAGGACGTGCTGCGGGAGACCGCGGCGACCCTGACCCGGCTCTTCGATGTGACCGCCACGAAGGACTGGGCCAACTGCTCGGCCCGCGCGGATGTCAAGGTCGACGGGCGGGTGCTCGTGAGCGAGGTGCCGGTCTCGTATCTGCTCTTCCTGGAGAAGCAGCTGACGGACCTCAACACCTTCATCCGCAAGCTGCCGGTGCTCGACGCCGCCGAGGCCTGGACCCAGGACCCGTCGACGGACTCCTGGAAGACCGAGCCGGTACGGACCCTCCGTACGAAGAAGGTGCCCCGCAACCACGTGAAGGCGGAGGCCACCGACAAGCACCCGGCACAGGTCGAGGTGTACTACGAGGACATCCCGATCGGCTACTGGACGACGGTGAAGTTCTCCGGCGCCCTTCCCGCACGGCGCGTCAACGAGCTGCTGGACCGGGTGGAGAAGCTCCAGCAGGCCGTGAAGTACGCCCGCGAGGAGGCCAACGGCGCGGACGTCACGGACCAGCGGGTGGGTGATGCGGTATTCGGTTACCTCTTCGGGTGACCGACCATTGATTCCCCGGCCGATTCATTGCGGCCGGGGTGCGCGAGGAGCGCAAGCTGAAACTGAAGCTTGTCGTGACGACGCGGTTCCAGTGGAGGTTCGAGTCCTCCCCCCGGCACTCCGTGCGCCCCGGCGCACGAACGGGCCGGGGTGGCCCAAATGGTAGAGGCAGACCGCGATCAATCTCAGACTCTTGCTCCAGACTCAGCATTCGCCACCCATCGCCGAATCAAACGGGCCCGTGCCCATGGGCGTCGAGATGCCGGTTCGACTCCGGCCCGCAGAGCTTCGATCTGCGGTCGTCTAAAGGCAGGACGCGGCGACATCAACCTGACACGGGTCCTTAAAAGTGTCGGCGTGCCGCATGGGTGGCACCTCAGGGCTCGGGGGCCGGCTACGCCCCCGGGCCCGCTCCCGTTTTCCGCGAGGCGCCGCTCAGACGCTCGTCGGCAGCGACACCCCGCGTCCCGCGAAGAAGCGCTCGAAGTCGGGCAGCGCGAGATCCGCGGCCCTGGTCCCCGCCGTCGTGCCCGACGGGTTGTGGAAGTGGACGCCCGTGCCGTCGGCCGTACGGGACGTCAGCAGCACCAGGTGCCCGCCCCGCCCCGGGGCCGGCCGCCCCGGGTGCCGGATGCCGTAGTGCACCGAGGCCATGACCGTGCGCCCGGCGTCCAGCAGGCCGAGGATCTCCTGTGCCGCGAGATGGCGGTGCACCGTTGCGTCCACGCCGTGCACCTCGCGTGCGTACTCGGCGAAGGGGGCGTAGATCAGGCCCCGGATCTCCCCCTGCGCGTCCTGTGTGTACGCGCCGTACCGGAGCGCCCCGTCGCGCAGCGCGAACAGGGACGGGGCCCCGGCCCCGAGCGCCATGCGCAGGCAGGTCATACCGCACAGATGGCCCGACCAGCGCGCGTACTCGGCCGGTGAGGCCGCCCCTGACTCCGCCCAGGCCGGGTCGGTGGCCGGGTCGAGTCCGCCCTCCACGATCGGGCCGACGAGCTCGGCCGAGGCGAACTGGGTATGCACGGGAAAGCGGCAGGCGGGGCAGGTCACCGGGAGCATCCGATCACTGGCGGTATCCGGTCAGGAAGCGGCCGATGCGGCTGATCGCCGCGTCGAGATCGTCAGCGTACGGGAGCGTGAGGATGCGGAAATGGTCGGGCCGCGGCCAGTTGAAGCCGGTGCCCTGGACCACCTGGATCTTCTCCCGCAGCAGCAGATCCAGCACGAACTTCTCGTCGTCGACGATGTGATGCACCTTGGGGTCGATGCGCGGGAACGCGTACAGCGCGCCCTTCGGCTTCACGCACGACACCCCCGGGATCTCGTTCAGCTTCTCCCAGGCCCGGTTGCGCTGCTCGTGCAGCCTGCCGCCCGGCGCGACCAGCTCCCGGATCGACTGCCGGCCGCCGAGCGCCGCCTGGATGGCGTACTGCGCGGGCGCGTTGGGGCACAAGCGCATGGAGGCGAGCGTGTTCAGCCCCTCCAGATATCCGCGGGCGTGCTGTTGCGGGCCCGAGACCACCATCCAGCCGGAGCGGAAGCCCGCCACCCGGTACGTCTTCGACAGACCGCTGAAGGTGAGGCAGACCAGGTCGGGGGCGAGGACCGCGACGCTGTGGTGCTCGGCGTCGTCGTACAGGATCTGGTCGTAGATCTCGTCGGCGAACACCATCAGGCCGTGCCTGCGCGCCAGATCGAGGATTCCGTCGAGGATCTCGCGCGGGTAGACGGCGCCGGTCGGATTGTTCGGGTTGATGATCACGACGGCCCTGGTGCGGTCGGTGATCTTCGCCGCCATGTCGGCGAGGTCGGGGTTCCAGTCCGAGGCCTCGTCGCAGGTGTAGTGCACGGGCTTGCCGCCCGCGAGGGTCACCACCGCGGTCCACAGCGGGTAGTCGGGGGACGGGACGAGCACCTCGTCGCCGTCCTCCAGCAGCGCCTGGACGGCCATCGAGATCAGCTCGGAGACACCGTTGCCGAGGAAGATGTCGTCGACCCCGACATCCGGCAGCCCCATCGCCTGGTAGCGCTGCGCCACCGCGCGGCGGGCGGACAGGATGCCGCGCGAATCCGTGTAGCCATGGGCCTGCGGAAGCATCCGGATCATGTCCTGGACGACCTCCTCCGGCGCCTCGAAACCGAAGAGCGCGGGGTTGCCCGTGTTGAGCCGGAGCACGCTGTGGCCCGCCTCCTCCAGGGCGTTGGCGTGCTCGATGACCGGGCCCCGGATCTCGTAACAGACCTCGTCGAGCTTGCTGGACTGCCGGAATTCCATGCGGTGGCCTCCCCGACCTGATTGCGATACTTGGTTTTACCAAGCTTGGGCTTGGAAAGTCCAACAACATGTCTAGACTGCGTCGCATGCCACGTCAGCAACAGCCCGCAACACGCCCGGTCCGCCGCCGGAGTTACGACCAGTTCTGCGCCGCCGCACGTGCCCTCGACTCCGTGGGCGACCGGTGGACCCTGCTGATCGTCCGTGAACTGCTGGCGGGCCCGCGCCGCTACACCGACCTCCACGCCGACCTGCCGGGCGTCAGCACGGACGTGCTCGCCTCCCGGCTCAGGGACATGGAGCAGAGCGGCCTCGCCACCCGCCGTCGGCTTCCGCCGCCCGCCGCCGCCTCGGTCTACGAACTGACCGCGCGCGGCCACGCGCTGATGCCGGTACTCGCCGCCCTCGCCGAGTGGGGCGCGCCCGCGCTCGCCGAACGGCGGCCCACCGACGCGGTCCGGGCCCACTGGTTCGCCCTGCCGCTGCTGCGCGCGCTGGACGGGCTGGCCCACGCCGGGACCGTCGAAGTGCACCTGGACGAGGGCGAGTTCCATGTACGTGCTGGTGGCGAGGAGGGCGGGGCGGCCGTCTACGGGGATGGTCCCGCCGCCCGCGCCGATGCCCGTATCGCCCTCGACGTCGAGGTCTGCCTGGAGCTGGCGCGGGGCGGGCTGACCCTCGCCGAGGCCGTCGCGGGCGGGCGCGTAGAGGTGTCGGGCGACGGGCCGCTCGCCGCCGAGCTGCGCGGCGAGTGACGATCCGGTCCGGAGGGGGGCTCTGTGGCTGGGCCCGCGCGACATCGGTGCCGGCCCGAAAGGCTTCCCGCCGCCCGTCCCGCGAGGCCACCGGCGGCGGCCGGCCGGACGTCAGTTGGTCGGATTCCGGTTGGCCGGAAGTCAGTTGGCGAGCGTCTCCCCGTACGCCCCGAAGCCGGAGATCACCAGCCCGTCGCGGAAGGCCAGCACCTCGCTGACCCGGCCGCCGATCTGGTTGCGGTAGTCGATCACCAGGGCATGGACGCTCACCCGGACGTCCACCAGCTCGAACCGCAGCTCGGGGATGCGCTCCAGCCCCGTCGCCCAGTACGCCCGCAGCGCCTCCTTGCCGTGCACCGTGCCGGACGCGTCGCCGGTCAGCTGCGCGATGACGGGCGAGCTGAACGTCACGTCCTCGTGATAGTGCGTCAGAATGCGTTCCAGATCATGGGAGTTCCAGCCGTCCAGCCACTCGGCGGCGAACGTGCGGGCGAATTCGAGGTCCATGAGGGGATCGTAGAAGGCGGACCCGCCGGGGACGGCACATTTTCTGGCGAGGGAGGGAGCGGCCATGAACGGGGAGGAACCTCGGGGCGGAACGGGTGAGGGCGAACTCGACCCGGTACGCCGCGCCGCGTTCGCGCAGGAGCTGATGCGGGCGCTCGCCGCGCACTGCCCCGGTTCGCGGGCGGAGCTGCGCGGCTCGCTCGCCCGGGGAACAGCGGACGCCTACAGCGACATCGACCTCGCCTGGACCGTGCCCGGCGACCGGTTCGACGCCTGCCTCGCCTCGGTCCGCGAGGTGCTCGAAGCGGTGCGGCCGCTGGACTCCCTGCGTACGGACCCGGAGTCGCGGAACTCCCGGGAGCGGCGGCTGGTCTTCGCCGCCTTCCGGGGGCTTCCGCTGTTCTGGCGGGTGGATCTGGAGATCGCGGCGTCCCCGGCCGCCCGGGGCGAGGGCCACTCCGCGGCGCACGGTGACGACTGGTCGCCGTACGCGAGCGCGCTGGCCAACGCGGTCGCGGCGACCAAGGCCGTACTGCGCGGACAGCCGCAGAACGCCCAGGGGCTGCTGGAGCGCGGCCTCCGGCGCGCCGGAGCGCCGGACGGCCCGTCCGGGCGGTGGTTCGACGACATCTGCCGTCTCGCCGAGACGGCGGCCGTCCGCGAACCGGGCCTGAGTCCGCTCGCCGACCGTGTGCTGCGCCTCGCCGGGAGCCACCTGGTACAGCTCCTGTGGTGGACGTTTCCCGCCGGTGTACGTGAGCGGGTCGACGAACTGGTCCTGGTGGGCCGGGACATCCAGGCCGTCCACGCGATGCGGGAGAGCGGCATCGAACCCCGTCCGGACCTGCACCTGTGCATGGACGTGCTGACCGGGCGCCACCGTGCGCTCGCGGACCGCATGCCGCCCCCGCTCCGCCACGACGTGGACACCCTGGCCGCCGCGGCCGGCGCCCTGCCCCGCGACCCCGTGGCCGTCGAGGCGGTCTGGGACGGTGACACCCGGGGCTGGATCGTGGTGCTGACCGCCGTGCTGGCCCGGCCGTGGGAGGGCGTCGCCCTGGCGGACTTCCGGATCGGCGCGGCGGGGACCGGCGAGGCGGCGCGGACGGGACGGGAGCTGGCGGAGCGGCTCGGCGTCCCGTTCCGCTTCGTCGGCCCCGACGAGCCCGATATGGACGCCCCCCGCTGGTGGGACGGCCGGGACTGAGCCCGGGACCCGGGGCGATGATGGGCGGGTGCGATTCCAAGCGATCACCTGGGAGCGGCTGGCCGAAGCCTTCGCCGCGCGTGCCGACGCCCTCGGACCCGCCGACGGCGGACCCTGGCTGAAGGTCGCCGTCGACGGTGCCCCGGCGGCCCGTACCGGGGACCTGGCCGAGCGGGTCGCGCAGGCGTTGCGGGTCCGGGGCCGGGCGGTGCTGGTCGTGTCCACCGAAGGGTTCCTGCGTCCGGCGAGTCTGCGGTACGAGTACGGCAAGGAGGACCCCGATTCGTACTACGACAGCTGGTTCGACACGGGCGCGCTGTGGCGTGAGGTCTTCGGACCGCTGGAGGCCGGGGGGAGCGGGCGGGTGCTGCCCGACCTCTGGGATCCGGTGACCGACCGGGCCACGCGCAGCCCGTACCGGCCGCTGCCCGAGGGCGGAGTGCTGGTGGTGCACGGCCCGTTGCTGCTCGGGCACTGGTTCCCGTTCGACCTGAGCGTCCATCTGCGGCTGTCGCAGGGCGCGCTGCGGCGCCGTACCGGGCAGGCCGAGCACTGGACGCTGCCCGCCTTCGCGCGGTACGAGGAGGAGGCGGCGCCCGGCGACCGCGCGGACGTGGTCGTACGGGCCGACGACCCACTGCACCCGGCCTGGGCCGGATGGGGCGGAGCGACGGCCTGACGGTTCGGTGTTGTGGTTGTGGGGAGGGCGGGGTGGCGGTTTGCCCCGTGGTCAGGGGCCCGGGGCGCGGTCCTGCGGGTCGGGGCGGCCGCCCACGGTGGTGACCGCCTCCGCTCCCGCCCGGCAGCCCGCCGCCGTGGCCGAGGCGTCATCCGCCCCTGCCAGGTACGCCGCGAGGAATCCGCCGGTGAACGCGTCGCCCGCCCCGGTCGAGTCCACCGCCCCGCGCACGTGAACGGCCGGGACGCGCCGGGTCACCGCGCCCGCGGTGGCGAGCAGCGCCCCGCCCTCGCCGAGCGTGACGACCACCCGGTCCGCCTGGAGGCTCAACTTGGCTGCGGCGTCGGCCGGTTCGGGCAGTCCGGTGAGCAGTCGGGCCTCGTCCGAGTTGGGCAGCAGCAGATCGACGCCCTCCACGACGGCCAGGAACCGGTCGACGCCCAGCTCGGCGAGGAAGCCCGCCGAGGCCGGATCGACGCTCACCGGGATCCCTCGCCGCCGTGCCTCCCGCAGGGCGAGCAGGGCCGTCGCGCGGCTCGTCGCGGCGAAGAGGAGATAGCCGGAGAGATGGAGATGGGCGACGCCGTCCAGCATCGACGGCGACCAGTCGTCGGGGGAGAGACGGAGCACGGCGCCGCTGTCGGTGAGGAAGGTGCGCTCGGCCGCGGAATCGACGAGCGCGACGACGGTGGCGGTCGGCACGTCGTCGTCCACGGCCAGCAGGCAGCGCACCCCCGCCCGCCGCAGCGCGTCGCGGTGCCAGTCCGCGCTGTCGGCGCCGACCCTGGCCAGCAACCGTACGTCGGAACATCCCGAACGTGCCGCCCAGCAGGCGACGTTGGCGCCCGCCCCGCCGGGCAGGGTGCGGATCCGGGCCGGGGTGTCCGTGCCGTGGACCAGCGCCGTTCCGTGCCGGGCCACCACGTCCGTGACCACGTCCCCGATGACGAGCAGGCCGCCGTCGGTCATGCCCCGGCCGCCGGGTCCTCGGACGCGTCGGTCCACGCGCCGGAGATCCGCGCGGCCAGCGATACGTTTCCGCGCACGGCGGCCAGATTGGCTTCGAGCGAGGCGCCCCCGGTGCCCCGCATCAGCCGGTCCAGCAGGAACGGTGTGACGGCCTGGCCCACCACGCCACGCTCCTGACACTCCGCCAGGGCCTCCGCCAGCACGCGGTCGTGGAGCGCGGGTTCCAACTGGTCGGCCAGGGAGACGGGGTTGGCGACGATCAGCGCGGAGCGGGGGCCGCCGAGCACGTCCTGGGCCCGCATCACCGCCGCGACCTCCTCGGGCGTCCGCACCGTCCAGTCGACCGGCTCGCCCGAACTGGTCAGATAGAAGCCGGGGAAGCGGTCGGTGCCGTAACCGAGCACCGGGATCCCCAGCGTCTCCAGTCGTTGCAGCGTTGCCGGGACGTCCAGGATCGACTTCACCCCGGCGCACACCACGGTGATGCCGGTCCGTGCGAGGAGCCGGAGGTCGGCGGACTCGTCCTGGGTCCGCGTCCATTCCCGGTGTACGCCGCCGAGGCCGCCGGTCGCGAAGACGCGCAGTCCGGCACGGGCGGCCAGGAAGGCCGTCGCGGACACGGTCGTCGCGCCGCTCGCGCCCGCCGCCAGGGCGGGCGCGAGGTCCCGGTGCCCCAGCTTCCGCATCGCGGTGTCGCAGGCGACCCGCTCCAACTGGGACTTGTCCAGGCCGATGCGGGCCTTTCCGTCGAGCACGGCGATCGTCGCGGGCACCGCACCCGCGGACCGTACGAGCCCTTCGAGCTCCTCGGCGACCCGCAGATTGCGGGGGCGCGGCAGACCGTGGGCGATGATCGTCGACTCCAGGGCCACGACGGGGTGGTGCGTGGCGAGGGCCGCCCGTACCTCTGCGGAGAGGACGGGGGCGCAGGGGTGTGCGCCGTGCGACGCGTTCAATGACATGTCCACATCCCTGTCGCGGGCGCGCCCGCCTCAAACGTGCGGGCCGGGACGGCGGAGCCGTGTGGCTGGGATCGGACGGGTCCCGGATCGGAGGGCCGCCGGGCTCCGGATCGGGAGGCTGTCGGGCCGTGGACCGGGCGGTCGTCGGGCTCCGGACCGGACGGCCGGGTTCGCTTCCGGCCGCCCGGAGGCGACTCGGCGCATCCTGCTGCCGGGGCGCCACCGGGCGGTCGCTAAGGTGACCGGCCATGACCACATTTGATCAAGCTCCTGCCTCCTTCGCCGTGCACATTCCGGATGCCGAACTCGAACCGGAACCGCTCGACCCCGCGCAGATCGTCTCGGGCGAGCCCGTGGTGACCGGCAAGGTGCTCTGGGAGTCGCCCGAAGGCAAGCAGCTGCGCGGCATCTGGCAGATCACGCCCGGCGTCGTCACCGACACCGAGGCCAACGAGCTCTTCGTGGTCGTCAGCGGGCGCGCGACCGTGGCGGTCGAGGGCGGCGCGACGCTGGAGATCGGGCCGGGTGACGCCTGTGTGCTGCGCGAGGGCGACCGTACGACGTGGACCGTGCACGAGACGCTGCGCAAGGCGTACCACATCAGCCTCTGAAACCCCGGGAGCCGCTGAAACCCCTGGGGTGCTCAGGCGTCGTGCGGAGGTGCCGGTGCGCCGACCGCATCGGTCGCATTGACCGCATCGGCTGCACCGGCCGCGGCGGGCGCAGCCGGTTCCGTGCGCCGGGCGAGCGCCCGGCGCAGCGCCAGCGCCGCCATCGGCAGCAGCAGACAGGCCCCGGCCACGTTCAGCCAGCCGTAGCTCGCCTGGGCGACGACGACCCCGGCGACGGCTCCGCCGATGCCCGCAGCCGTGTTCATGGTCAGATCCGACAGGCCCTGCACGGCCGCGCGGGCCGCCTGCGGCACGGAGTCGGTGAGCAGCGCCGAACCGGCGACCAGCCCCGCCGACCAGCCGAGGCCGAGCGTGAAGAGACCGGCCGCCGTCTGCCCGTGGCTGGGGCCCGCGGTTCCGGCCAGCAGTGCGGCGCAGGAGAGCAGCCCGACCGCCAGACCGATCACGGCGAGTCGGCCGAAGCGGTCCGACAGCCAGCCCATCACCGGGGAGAACGCGTACATCCCCGCGATGTGGCCGCTGATGACCAGGCCGATCAGCTGGAGCCCGGCGCCGTGATGGCTCAGGTCGACGGGGGTCATCACCATGATCGACACCATCGCGGTGTGCGAGACGGCCACCGTCACCAGCGCCAGCCGTGCCATCGGCGAGGCCCGGACCGCCGTGACCCCGGCACGCAGCGAACGGCCGGCCGGGGACCCGTCGCCCTGCGGCGCCAGCGCCCTTGCCGTGAGCAGCGGGTCCGGCCGCAGCAGCGCCCCGACCACCACGGCGGCCAGCAGGAAGATCCCGGCCGCGAAGACGAACGGGCCCGCCTTCTCGGGTATCGAGGTGCCGCGGAAGAGGTGGCCCACCGGGGCGGCGATGTTCGGCCCGAGGACCGAGCCGATCGTGGTGGCCCAGATGACGGTGGAGATCGCCCGGCCGCGCCGGTCCGGCTCGGCCAGATCCGCGGCGGCGAACCGGGCCTGCAGATTGGCCGAGGAACCCGCGCCGAACCCGGCCATGCCGAGCAGCAGCAACGGGAAGCTCTCCACGAGGGTGGACAGGACCACGAGCCCCGCGCCGAGCGCACCGATCACATACGCCAGTACGAGGCCGGGGCGCCGGCCACGCGAGGTCATCAGCGCGGCCAGCGGCAGCGAGAGCAGCGCGGTCCCGGTCACCGAAGCGGTCGGGGCCAGCCCGGAGAGCGCTTCGGAGCCGCTCACCTCCGTGGCCAGCACGGGCGCCAGGGCGATGCCGATGGGCACGCCGAGGCCGCCGAGTATCTGGCTGCCGATGAGCACCGCGGACGTTCTGCGCCGCAGTCCGGGCAGCTCGTCCGCCGGGACCCGGGCGGCGGGACTGCCGGGCCCGGTGGGGGTGTCAGGTGCGTCGAGGGTGTTGGTCACTGGCGCAGTGTGCCAGCCCGCACACAGGTACGAAACCGGGTTCGGGACGGTCCGGCCGGTCCGTCCCGGCACGCGGGACCGGGCTCACCCCGGGGCGCCTGCGCCCTTCAGGAACGGCGGCCGGACCAGCACCCTCTTTCAGAACAGCGGCTGGGGCAGCACGCCCTCCAGGGCCAGCAGCTGCCGCTTGGTCTCCAGCCCCCCGCCGAAACCGCCCAGCCCGCCGTCGCTCTCCACCACCCGGTGGCACGGCACCACCACCGGCAGCGGGTTGGACGCCATGGCCACCCCGACCGCCTGGGCGGCCCCCGGCTGTCCCACCCGCCCGGCGAGATCCCCGTATCCGACGACCGTCCCGTACGGCACCCCCGAGGCCAGCTCGCGGAGCACCTGGCGGTTGAAGCCGGACGTCAGCGACCAGTCCAGGCCGAGCGAGAACTCCCGCGAGGAGCCCGCGAAATACGCAGCGAGCTGACGTATCGGCTCGGCGAGCCGGGCGGAGCCGGGACTCTCCACCGGCTCCGCGCCGAGCCGTACCCTCAGCTGACCGACCGCCTTCTCCCGCACCTCGGGACGGGCGTGGAAGACCACGCTCACCAACCCCGAGCCGGTCGCGGCAAGCAGCAGCGGGCCGATGTCGCTCCCGACGACGGCCCACTCGACGACCCCGTTGCTGTCCATGGGAACCACCGTACGGCCGGCCACTGACAACCGGCCCGGTTCTCGGTCAGCCCGTGGCTTCGCGCACCACGTCGGGGGTGTTGGTGATGATCCCGTCCACGCCGAGGCCCGCCACCTTCGTGGCGGTCTCGGCGTCGTTGACCGTCCAGGTGTTGACCCGGAGCTTCTTGCCGTGCGCGCCCTTCAGCGCGTGTACCGCGTCCACGTAGTCGGCCGAGATCGAGGTGTAGGCGGGGTTGATCTGGTCGGTGAAGGCCGCGTACGACGGCAGTTCGGCCACCGCCGGGGTGCCGAGGAAGCCCGTAGTGATGTCCGGGCGCAGCTGGTGCACCTTCTTCACGCTGTCCGCGCCGAAGCTCTGGATCACGAGCCGGTTCTTCACGTGGGCGCGGTCGAGCCACCCCTTCTGGCGCAGCACCCGAAGGGTCTCCTTCTCGATGCCCGGGTAGATCTCGGGGCTCTTGATCTCCAGCAGCAGCTTCTGCCGGTTGCGCTCGACCCGGTCCAGGTACTGCTTGAGCGTGGGCACCCGGGTCCCGGCGAACTGCGGACCGAACCAGCTGCCCGCGTCCAGCCGGGCGATCTCCGCCGCCGTGAAGTCCTTGACCGCCCACGAGGTCCGGTCCGGGAAGACCTCCTCGGCATCGGTGGTCCGCTTCAGATCGGTGTCGTGCACGACCACCAGCACACCGTCCTTGGTGAACTGGACGTCGTTCTCCACCCAGTCGAAGCCGAGCGCATCGGCCTTGTCGACGGCGGCCAGGGTGTTCTCCGGCGCATAGGCCGAGGCGCCCCGGTGGGCGAAGACGACGGGCGCGGTCCGCTTCGCGTTCGTGGTCAGGGCGCTCACGGTGCTGACACCGGTGACCGCGGTCACGTGCCCGGCGCCGGCCCTGTCCGCGGTCCGCGTATCGGCGGTCGACATCAGAACGGCGCCGGTTCCCATCAGGGCGGCGGCAGCGAGAGCGGCGGTAGCGGTGCGTGCGTACACGTGTACTCCTTGCGTCAGAGTTGCGGACGGGCCGAGAGTGACAGCCGCGCCCCAACAGGGGACAGGCGAAGGATGGCCACAACGTGAACGCGGCCGGCGACACCGGGTCACGGGCCGGATTCCTGCTCGATAAAATGCAGCTCTTCTGTTTGTTTGCCGGGACTCGCGCCTTAGGGTCACCCCGAACCCGGGCTTCCGCGAAGGGCGTACGAGCATGCAGGGCACGATCGACGGTTTCAGCTACGGAGCGGTGACGCCCGTCGCGGCCTTCCTCATGGCCTGCCTCGGCGCAGCCCTCGGACTGCGTTGTATGAACCGCTCGCTGCGCACCGAGCGTTCCTTCAAGGCCGGCTGGCTGGCCCTCGGCGCGACCTCCATCGGCTCCGGCATATGGACGATGCACTTCATCGCGATGATGGGCTTCACCGTCGAGGGGGTGACCATCGGCTACGACAAGCCGATCACCTTCGCCAGTCTCGCGGTCGCCATCGGCATGGTCGGCGTCGGCATCTTCATCGTCGGATACCGCGGCGCCACCAGAATGGCCCTGGTGACGGGCGGCACCATCACCGGACTCGGCATGGCCACCATGCACTACCTGGGGATGGCCGGAATACGTCTCGAAGGACAGCTGGAGTACGACACGATCACCGTGTCCCTCTCCGTCGTCATCGCCGTGGTGGCCGCCACGGCCGCGCTCTGGGCGGCCGTCGCCGTCAATGGTTTCCTGCCCAGTCTCGGAGCCAGCGTCGTCATGGGCGTCGCGGTGAGCGGCATGCACTACACCGGCATGGCCGCGCTCAGCGTCCATCTGCACCCCGGCGCCCTCCCCGAGAACGCCACGGCCGACGGGGCGACCGCACCGCTCGTGCCGCTGCTGATCGGCCCCGGCTGCTTCCTGCTCCTCGCCGCGGTGGTCGTGATGTTCGATCCGCTGATGGTGATGGGCACCCCGGACTGGAACGACCCCAGGGCCCTGAACGGGGCCGGCCGGCCCCCCGGCATCCCGGCCCAGCGGCAGGTGCCGAGGTTCGGGACGCACGCCGACCCGGCATCCTTCCACTCCCGGCCACGCGACCCCGCCCCGCCGGGCGAATGGTGACCCCGGCCCGGTGGGCAGGCGGATCCGGCCCGGTACATCGGCCGACTCGGCCCGGTGCGCAGACCGACCCGGCCCGGTTGTCAGTGGCGGGTCGTACGGTGGTTGCATGCGGCCCGTTTCGAAGATCGAACGTTCGGTGGCGCCTTTCGAGGTCGTCAGTCCCTACCAGCCCAGTGGCGACCAGCCCGCGGCCATCGCCGAGCTGGAGCGGCGCATCCGCGCCGACGAGAAGGACGTCGTCCTGCTCGGCGCGACCGGCACCGGCAAATCGGCGACCACCGCGTGGATGATCGAGAAGCTGCAGCGCCCCACGCTCGTGATGGCACCGAACAAGACGCTCGCCGCCCAGCTGGCGAACGAGTTCCGCGAGCTGCTGCCCAACAACGCCGTCGAGTACTTCGTCTCGTACTACGACTACTACCAGCCCGAGGCGTACGTCCCGCAGTCGGACACCTACATCGAGAAGGACTCCTCGATCAACGAGGAGGTCGAGCGGCTGCGCCACTCCGCGACGAATTCGCTGCTCACCCGGCGCGATGTCGTCGTGGTCGCCTCCGTCTCCTGCATCTACGGCCTCGGTACGCCCCAGGAGTACGTGGACCGGATGGTCCAGCTCAAGGTCGGCGACGAGATCGACCGGGACCAGCTGCTGCGCCGCTTCGTCGAGATCCAGTACACCCGCAACGACCTCGCGTTCACCCGGGGCACCTTCCGGGTCCGCGGCGACACCATCGAGATCTTCCCGGTCTACGAGGAGCTCGCCGTCCGCATCGAGATGTTCGGCGACGAGATCGAGGCGCTCTCCACCCTCCACCCGCTCACCGGCGAGGTGATCAGCGAGGACCAGTCCCTCCACGTCTTCCCCGCCAGCCACTACGTCGCGGGCCCCGAGCGCATGGAGAAGGCGGTCAACGGCATCGAGCGGGAGCTGGAGCAGCGCCTCGCCGAGCTGGAGAAGCAGGGCAAGATGCTGGAGGCCCAGCGGCTGCGGATGCGCACCACGTACGACATCGAGATGCTCCGCCAGATCGGCACCTGCTCCGGAGTCGAGAACTACTCGATGCATTTCGACGGCCGTTCGCCGGGCACCGCCCCCAACACCCTCCTCGACTACTTCCCCGAGGACTTCCTCCTCGTCCTCGACGAGTCGCATGTCACCGTGCCGCAGATCGGCGCGATGTACGAGGGCGACGCCTCCCGCAAGCGCACCCTCGTCGACCACGGCTTCCGGCTCCCCTCCGCGCTCGACAACCGCCCCCTGAAGTGGGAGGAGTTCCTGAGCCGGATCGACCAGACCGTCTACCTCTCCGCCACCCCCGGGAAGTACGAGCTGTCCCGGGGCGACGGCTTCGTGGAGCAGATCATCCGCCCCACCGGTCTCGTCGACCCGGAAGTGGTCGTCAAGCCCACCGAGGGCCAGATCGACGACCTGGTCCACGAGATCCGCACCCGCGCCGAGAAGGACGAGCGGGTCCTGGTCACCACCCTCACCAAGAAGATGGCCGAGGACCTCACCGACTACTTCCTGGAACTCGGCATCCAGGTCCGCTATCTGCACAGCGACGTCGACACGCTGCGCCGCATCGAGCTGCTGCGCGAGCTGCGCTCCGGTGAGTACGACGTACTGGTCGGCATCAACCTCCTGCGCGAGGGCCTCGACCTGCCCGAGGTGTCGCTCGTCGCCATCCTCGACGCGGACAAGCAGGGCTTCCTGCGCTCGGGGACGTCCCTGATCCAGACCATCGGCCGTGCCGCCCGAAACGTCTCGGGCCAGGTCCATATGTACGCGGACAAGATCACCCCGGCGATGGCGCAGGCCATCGACGAGACCAACCGCCGCCGCGAGAAGCAGATCGCCTACAACACCGAGCGCGGTCTCGACCCGCAGCCGCTGCGGAAGAAGATCAACGACATCGTCGCGACGATCGCCCGCGAGGAGGTCGACACCGAGCAGCTGCTCGGCACCGGCTACCGCCAGACCAAGGGCGCCAAGGCCCCCGTGCCCGCGCTGGGCGCCAAGTCGGCCGGATCCAGGAAGGCCAAGGGCGGCGGCGAAACGGTCACCGACCGGCCCGCCACCGAACTCGCCGGGATCATCGAGGAGATGACCGACCGGATGCGGGCGGCCGCCGCGGACCTCCAGTTCGAGGTGGCGGCGCGACTGCGCGACGAGGTCGGGGAGTTGAAGAAGGAACTGCGCCAGATGCGGGAAGCGGGTCTCGCCTGAGCCCGCCGCACTCGGTGTGTTGCAGGACCGACACAAAACGGCCCCGAGCGGTCACGTCACCGGCGCGACTGCGTAGGGTGCTGGGAAACCGCGCACGGACGGTTGCGGGGAAAGCGGAGAGGGGACAGCGCGTGACGGTCAATATGACCAAGGGTCAGGCCATCAGCCTGCAGAAGAGCGACGGGGGGACCCTGACCGCGGTACGGATGGGGCTGGGCTGGCAGGCGGCGCCGCGCCGGGGACTGTTCGGTTCGCGTACGCGGGAGATCGACCTCGACGCGTCGGCGGTGCTCTTCGCCGACAAGCAGCCGGTCGACGTGGTCTTCTTCCGCCATCTGGTCAGTGACGACGGCTCGGTCAAGCACACCGGGGACAACCTGGTCGGCGGCGCCGGTTCCGGCGGCGACGACGAGGCGATCCTCGTCGACCTGCAGCGGGTGCCGGTCCACATCGACCAGATCGTCTTCACGGTGAACTCCTTCACCGGCCAGACGTTCCAGGAGGTGCAGAACGCCTTCTGCCGCATCGTCGACGAGACCAACGGCCAGGAGCTCGCCCGCTACACGCTGGACGGCGGCGGGCAGTACACCGCCCAGATCATGGCGAAGGTGCACCGCTCGGGGAACGGGTGGCAGATGACCGCCCTCGGCAACCCGGCCAACGGCCGCACCTTCCAGGACCTGATGCCGGCGATCCTGCCGCACCTGTAGCCAGGGTCCGGCCAAGCCGGTACACATCGGTACGCGCAGCTCCCGGAGGCATCGGCCGCCGGGAGCTGCACCACATCGCGTCGCACCCATACGCATCACAACGCGTCGCACGCACACCGCGTCGGCAGGCACCACGCCGCGTCGCACACGTCGCACCAGCACCGCAGAGCACTGCACAGCACAGCAGCGAATCGTCGAGGGGACAGGGCAATGACGGCCGAGCTGGTCCGGGGGCAGAACCACACCTTGCCCCAGACCCGTCTGGAGATCCGGGTAGCGGCCGGCACGCCCGTCGTGGCCGGTGCCACGCTGGCGGACGAGCATGGCACGGTGCGCGGCACCGAATGGATCGCCCACCCGGGATCGCCCCAGCTCCCCGGGATCGAGGTGTCCAGGCAGGCCGCCGCCGACCACCGCCTCGCCGTGGACCTCGACGCCCTGCCCGCCCCGGTGCACCGGGTCACCGTCCTGCTGGCCCTGCCGACAGGAATCGGCGGCCCGGTCAGGTTCGGCGCGGTCGCCTCCCCGTTCGTCGCCGTCACCGGACTCGACGGCACCGAGATCGCCACCTTCACCCTCACCGGCCTGGACACCGAATCCGCGGTCGCGGCCCTGGAGCTCTACCGCCGCCAGGGCGCCTGGAAGGTGCGCGCCGTCGGTCAGGGCTACGCGGGCGGCCTCGACGCCATGCTCGCCGACCAGGGCCTGCCCCGCGCCGCCGAGCTGGCCCGCTCGATCCAGGACGCGGTCACCCGGGCGACGGCCCGCTCGGTCACCCCGCCCCCGCCGCGCACCCCCGACGCCGACCGGGTCGGATCCGGCGCCGGCCCCGTGCTGCCCCCGGACGGTCGTCGGCCCGCCGCCCAGCCGCCCGAGCCGCTCGCGGAGCCGGTCACCCCGCCGTCCGCCGCCACGACCGGCGGCCCCATCAACTACGCGCACCCGCGCCGCCAGGCATCCGCGCCCCCGCCGCCCCCGCCCACCGCGCCGCCCGCCGAGCCGGGCCGCCCCGCACAGCCCGTCGCAGGGGACGCCACCGGCTGGTCCATGGACGAGCGCCTCTACAACCAGATCTGGGGCATGTTCGAGGACCTGGCCCGCACCACCGCCGCCTACCGCAGCGCCGTCGACTTCGCCGAGTCCCGCATGGACCAGGAGCTCGAACGCACCCTGTCCGACCCGCGCAGCCGGATCGGCGGCGCGGGGGACCGGGCCCGAGCGGAGGCGCGGGCCAAGCGCGACGAGCTGACCACGCGCGCACGCGAGGCCCTCGACCGTGACCTCGCCCAGCTCGCCGCCGAGGCCGCCGTGGTGGAACCCGCGCTGCCCGCCCCGTTCGCGGGCTGGGACAACCCCGTCTGGCACGCCTACCGCGTCCCGATGGAGATCCCCATGGCGCTGCGCATCGGCGACCTCCACCTGCCCGAGAACCCCGGCCTGCGCATCCCGCTGCTGGTCCGGCTGCCGCTGGAGCGCGGCATCTGGGTCGACAGCGGCCGTACTTCCTCCGAGGACGCGGCCCTGACGGACGGCGCCCGGCTGCGCGGCCTCGCCATGGAGACCGCGGTCGCGCACGCGGCCCGGCTGCTGGCCGTCTACCCGGCCGACGAGTTCTCGGTCCATGTCATCGACCCCGCGGGCTCGGCGGCCGGGGCGCTCGCACCTCTGGTCCGGTCCGGGGCGCTCGCCGGTCCGCCCGCCTCCGGGGCCGGAGGCGTGGCCTCGGTCCTGGCCCGGCTCACCCGGCGCGTCGACCTGGTGCAGATGGCGATCCGGGCCGGCGCCGCCGACTCGCTCCCGCCGGATCTGGACACGGGCGAGCAGCTGCTGATCGTCAACGACTTCCCGCACGGCTTCGACGACCGGTCCGTCACCCAGCTGCGCTACCTCGCCGACGAGGGGCCCTCGGTCGGCGTCCATCTGATGATGGTCGCGGACCGGGAGGACGCCAGGGCGTACGGGCCGGTGCTCGACCCGCTGTGGCGCTCGCTGCTGCGGATCACCCCGGTCGCCGACGACCACCTGGCCGACCCCTGGGTGGGGCACGCCTGGACGTACGAGCCGCCGCGGATCCCGCAGGGCAGCCGGGTCCTGGAGCAGGTGCTCGCCCAGGTGGCCGCGGCCCGCCGCTCCCGGCGCTCCTGAGCCGGGCGTACCGGCTCCGCCCCCGCACCGCCCTGACCTGTGCATTTGAAAGATCTTTACCCTGCTCTTTACCTTTCCTTGGTGTTCCCTGTACTGTTCATTGAGCGGAGGGGAGTACTCCCATACGCGGCGTTCCCGTCAATACGGACCGTGACCGGTCCCGGGGCGTCGGCCCGAGGCGCGCATCCCGTGCGCCCGGGTGGAAGAGACCTCCGGCAGCGACGACGCTGATCAGTAGCCGTAGCGAACTGCCGGAGGCGCAGTGGACGTTTCATGGACCCTCTGGGTGCTGACCATTCTTGGTCTGTCAGCCCTTATCGCCGTCGACTTCTTCATCGGGCGCAAGCCCCATGACGTGACGACCAAGGAAGCCGGAATCTGGACGATCGTCTGGATCGCGCTGGCCGCCCTCTTCGGGCTCGGCCTGCTGCTCTTCGGCGAGAGCCAGGCCTCGGGCGAATTCTTCGCCGGCTTCATCACCGAGAAGTCGCTCAGTGTCGACAACCTCTTCGTCTTCGTCCTGATCATGGCGAAGTTCTCGGTCCCCTCGCACCTCCAGCAGCGGGTGCTGCTGGTCGGTGTGCTGATCGCGCTGGTGCTGCGGGCGATCTTCATCGCCGCCGGCGCCGCCGTGATCGCCAACTTCTCGTGGGTCTTCTACATCTTCGGCGCGTTCCTGATCTACACCGCCTGGAAGCTCATCCAGGAGGCGCGGGCCGACGAGGAAGAGGAGGAGTTCGAGGAGAACCGTCTCCTCAAGACGATCGAGCGCCGCTTCGGGGTGGCCGACCGCTACCACGGCACCAAGCTCTTCATCCGGAACAACGGCAAGCGCGTCCTGACACCGCTGATGGTCGTCATGCTCGCCATCGGCACCACCGATGTGCTGTTCGCCCTGGACTCCATCCCGGCGATCTTCGGCCTGACCCAGGACCCGTACATCGTCTTCACCGCCAACGCCTTCGCCCTGATGGGGCTGCGGCAGCTGTACTTCCTGATCGGCGGGCTGCTGAAGAAGCTGGTCCACCTCAGCTACGGACTCTCGGTCATCCTCGGGTTCATCGGCGTGAAGCTGGTGCTGCACGCACTGCACGAGTCCGGTGTGCACGTCCCCGAGATCTCCATCCCGGTGTCCCTCGGCGTCATCTGCGGCGTGCTGGTGATCACCACGATCACCAGCCTGGTCGCCAACAAGAAGCAGGCCCGGACGGAAGCGGCCGAGGACGCCGACGAGACCGCGGACAAAGGCGCCGGCATAGACGCCTGATCCCGGCGGACAGCTGGACGGCTGGACAGCCGTCCAGCAGGACGGGAACCGGCACCGGCCGGGGCGCGCAACGGTTCGTTGCCCGTCCCGGCCGGTGCTTCTCACCTCATGCGCAGGGGCCCGGTGCGGCCGCTGTCACCAGCCGCGGGCACGCCACAGCGGCAGCTGCGGTCGCTCGTCGCCGAGCGTGGTGTCGTGGCCGTGGCCCGGGTAGACCCAGGTCTCGTCGGGCAGCTGGTCGAAGAGCTTGGTCTCCACGTCGTGGAGCAGGCTCGCGAAGGCGTCGGGGTCCTTGTGCGTATTGCCGACCCCGCCGGGGAACAGGCAGTCACCGGTGAACAGGTGCGGGGCGCCGTGCGGGTCGTCGTAGACCAGCGCGATGGAGCCCGGGGTGTGACCGACGAGATGGCGGGCGGTCAGGGTCACCCGGCCCACCCGGACCGTGTCGTTGTCGTCGACGAGGACATCGGTCGGGACCGGGATGCCCTCGGCGTCGTACCGCCCGGCGTAGGTGCGCGCCCCAGTCGCCGCCACCACCTCGTCCAGCGCCTGCCAGTGGTCGCCGTGCCGATGGGTGGTGACGACGGACGCGATGCCGTCGTCACCGATCAGCCGCAGCAGCGTCCCGGGCTCGGCGGCCGCGTCGATCAGGAGCTGCTCGCCGGTGGCCCGGCAGCGCAGCAGATACGCGTTGTTGTTCATCGCGCCGACGGCGACCTTGGAGATCATCAGATCCGTCAGCTCATGCACTTCCGCAGGTCCGCCGACCTTGACCGCTCCGCTGTACGTCATACGGCTCAGCCTATAGCGGGGGCAGCGCGGGCAGGGGGCCGTTCTCGACGGTCAGCGTCGCCCCGTCCCGCCGCCCGCTGAGCCAGCCGAGCAGCTCGGGGGCCGTGCCGCGCACCGCGACCGGACCGCCCTCCGCGCCGCCGCCCGTCGTCCACACCCGGCCCCGGTCGTCGGACAGCTCCGTGGACACGACATCGGGGTGCCCGCCGAACCGCTCGGCGAGGAAGTCGATCTCCCGCGAGACGAACTCGTCCGACAGGTCCTCCAGCTCGTAGCCGATCCCCAGGTCGACATGGTGCAGCTCGACCTCGACGCGGCGGCGGAAGGGGAGCCGGGAGGCGGAGTCCGTCACACCGTTGCGCAGGGTGACCGTGCGGGACCAGTCGGCCAGAGCCGAGGCGGCGGCCTCGAAGCGGTCCGCGCTCCCGGCCAGGTCGGCCAGCTGTTCGGCCTGCGACCGGGGCGCGCCGCGCTCGATGTCGCGGTCGCGGGTTTCGCTGTCTGCGTACATGGGCCGGCCCTGGAGAACATTTACGAGCGCGTCGGCGTTACGAGAGAGGTGCGCAACGACATGGCCCCGGCTCCAGCCCGGCAGCCGCGACGGCTCGGTGAGTGCGTCGGCGTCCAATTTTCCGGTGGCGCTGAGCAGTCGATCGGTTGCTTCACGTACGGCGTCCAGGTCGCGCGCATGATCAATCATGAGGCTGAGCCTAGCCTCGCCACTCATTCGGGTGAAGGAGTCCGTGGCCGTCCATAAATCGAATGTGCGTGCTATACGCTCGGAGTCGAAAGCTTCGTACATCGCTGTGGCGCCCCCCATACCCTGGGACAGGGGCTCAGTTCCCCCATTTCTCTCCAGAAAGGTGCGGACCGGCGTGGCCGACCGTCTCATCGTCCGTGGCGCTCGCGAGCACAACCTCAAGAACGTCTCGCTCGACCTCCCCCGCGACTCCCTGATCGTCTTCACCGGGCTCTCCGGGTCGGGCAAGTCGTCTCTCGCGTTCGACACGATCTTCGCCGAGGGCCAGCGGCGCTACGTGGAGTCCCTGTCCTCGTACGCCCGCCAGTTCCTCGGTCAGATGGACAAGCCGGACGTCGATTTCATCGAGGGCCTCTCGCCCGCCGTCTCCATCGACCAGAAGTCGACCTCGCGCAACCCGCGCTCGACGGTCGGCACCATCACCGAGGTCTACGACTACCTCCGGCTGCTCTTCGCCCGGATCGGCAAGCCGCACTGCCCGGAGTGCGGCCGGCCCATCTCGCGCCAGTCGCCGCAGGCCATCGTCGACAAGGTGCTCGGCCTGCCCGAGGGCAGCCGCTTCCAGGTGCTCTCGCCGCTGGTGCGCGAGCGCAAGGGAGAGTTCGTCGACCTCTTCGCCGATCTGCAGACCAAGGGCTACAGCAGGGCCCGGGTCGACGGCGAGACCATCCAGCTCTCCGAGCCGCCCAAGCTGAAGAAGCAGGAGAAGCACACCATCGAGGTGGTCATCGACCGTCTCACGGTGAAGGACAGCGCCAAGCGCCGGCTGACCGACTCGGTCGAGACCGCGCTCGGCCTCTCCGGAGGCATGGTCGTGCTCGACTTCGTCGACCTCCCCGAGGACGACCCCGAGCGCGAGCGGATGTACTCCGAGCACCTCTACTGCCCGTACGACGACCTCTCCTTCGAGGAGCTCGAACCGCGCTCCTTCTCCTTCAACTCGCCCTTCGGCGCCTGCCCCGACTGCACGGGCATCGGCACGCGGATGGAGGTCGACCCGGAGCTGATCGTCCCCGACGAGGAGAAGTCGCTCGACGAGGGCGCGATCCACCCCTGGTCGCACGGCCACACCAAGGAATACTTCGGCCGACAGATCGACGCGCTCGCCGACGCCCTCGGATTCCGTACGGACATCCCCTGGGCCGGGCTGCCGCAGCGGGCCAAGAAGGCCCTGCTCCACGGCCACAAGATCCAGACCGAGGTCCGCTACCGCAACCGCTACGGGCGGGAGCGCGCGTACACCACCCCGGCCTTCGAGGGCGCGGTGCAGTTCGTCAAGCGGCGGCACTCGGACGCCGAGAGCGACTCCAGCCGGGAGCGCTTCGAGGGCTATATGCGCGAGGTGCCCTGCCCGGCCTGTGAGGGCACCCGGCTCAAGCCGATCGTCCTCGCGGTGACGGTGATGGAGAAGTCCATCGCCCAGGTCGCCGCGATGTCGATCAGCGAGTGCGCCGACTTCCTCGGCCGGATGAAGCTCAACGCCCGCGACAAGAAGATCGCCGAGCGGGTGCTGAAGGAGGTCAACGAGCGGCTGAAGTTCCTGGTCGACGTCGGCCTCGACTACCTCTCGCTCAACCGCGCGGCCGGCACCCTGTCCGGCGGCGAGGCCCAGCGCATCCGGCTCGCCACCCAGATCGGCTCCGGTCTGGTCGGCGTGCTGTACGTGCTGGACGAGCCGTCCATCGGCCTGCACCAGCGGGACAACCACCGGCTGATCGAGACCCTGGTCCGGCTCCGCGACATGGGTAATACGCTCATCGTCGTCGAGCACGACGAGGACACCATCAAGGTCGCCGACTGGGTCGTCGACATCGGCCCCGGCGCCGGTGAGCACGGCGGCAAGGTGGTCCACTCCGGATCGCTCAAGGAGCTGCTGGCCAACGGAGAGTCGATCACCGGTCAGTATCTGACCGGCAAGAAGTCGATCCCGATGCCCGGCATCCGGCGCCCCGTCGACCCACAGCGCGTGCTCACGGTGCACGGTGCCCGGGAGAACAACCTCCAGGACATCGACGTCTCCTTCCCGCTCGGCCTGCTCACGGCCGTCACGGGCGTCTCGGGTTCAGGGAAGTCGACGCTGGTCAACGACATCCTCTACACACACCTGGCGCGCGAGCTGAACGGCGCCAAGTCGGTGCCCGGCCGGCACACCCGGGTCGACGGCGACGACCTGGTCGACAAGGTGGTGCACGTCGACCAGTCGCCCATCGGCCGCACGCCCCGGTCCAACCCGGCCACGTACACCGGCGTCTTCGACCATGTCCGCAGGCTGTTCGCGGAGACGATGGAGGCGAAGGTGCGCGGCTATCTGCCGGGCCGCTTCTCCTTCAACGTCAAGGGCGGCCGCTGCGAGAACTGCTCCGGCGACGGCACCATCAAGATCGAGATGAACTTCCTGCCGGACGTGTACGTCCCGTGCGAGGTCTGCCACGGAGCGCGCTACAACCGGGAGACCCTGGAGGTCCACTACAAGGGCAAGTCCATCGCCGAGGTGCTGGACATGCCGATCGAGGAGGGCCTGGAGTTCTTCGAGGCCGTTCCGACGATCGCCCGCCACCTCCGTACGCTCAACGAGGTGGGCCTCGGATATGTGCGGCTCGGCCAGTCCGCGCCGACGCTCTCCGGCGGTGAGGCCCAGCGAGTGAAGCTCGCCAGCGAGCTGCAGAAGCGCTCCACCGGCCGCACGGTCTACGTCCTGGACGAGCCGACCACGGGTCTGCACTTCGAGGACATCAGCAAGCTCATCAAGGTCCTCTCCGGGCTGGTCGACAAGGGCAACTCGGTGATCGTCATCGAGCACAACCTCGATGTGATCAAGACCGCGGACTGGGTGATCGACATGGGCCCCGAAGGCGGCAGCGGCGGCGGTCTGGTCATCGCCGAGGGGACGCCGGAGGAGGTCGCCGGGGTTCCGGCCAGCCACACCGGCAAGTTCCTCCAGGGCATCCTGGACCCGGAGCGGGTGAGCGAGGCCGCGGTGCCCGCGGCCCGCAAGCCGGTGCGCAAGACGGCCGCGAAGAAGGCGGTCGCCGCGAAGGCGGCCCCGGCGAGGAAGACGGCGACGGCCAGGACGGGCGCGGGACGGACGACGAAGTCCGCCACCGCCAAGACGGCCGGGACGGGCAAGACCGCCGCGGCGGCCGCGGCGAAGAAGCCCGCGGCGAAGAAGGCGACCCGCGCCCGCAAGGCCTGACACCCTCGCGGCGCGGCGGCTCCCGGATCTCCGGGGGCCGCCGCTCCCGTTCTGCCGCCGCCGATCCGCCGACCAGGAACAAGCCGATCCGTTCACCGGGAACCAGCCGATCCGTCGACCAGGGACGAGCTGATCCGCTGACCAGGGACAACCCGCCTCGGGTGGCCCGCCCGCAGAGCCGTCCGCCGCCGCCGGTATCGTCGGTTCTGTCACCGATGGCACCGATGGGCTCCGATCCCCGCGGTACTCCTGGTACGCGCGGTGCTCCAGCCGAGCCCGGTGCCCATCAGCCCCTCCGACCAGTGGAGACCGCATGTCCGGCCAGCCCGCCGCCCGCCGCACCGTGCTGAAGGGGGCCGCTCTCGTCGGCGCCGCCGGGCTGGGCGTGTCCGCCTGCTCGACCGAATCGAAGCTCGGCCACGCCGAGACGCCGACGCCCACCGCACCCGTCGAGCTCGGCGCGCCGGACGAGGTCCCGGTCGGCGGGTCCAAGCTCTACCGCGACGCGCGGGTCATCGTGAACTGCCCGGCCAAGGGCCAGTACAAGGCGTTCAGCGCCCAGTGCACCCACGCGGGCTGTCTGCTGGACAAGGTCGAGGACAACGTGGGGAAGTGCCCCTGCCACGGCAGCCACTTCGACACCACGACCGGCAAGGCGATGCACGGCCCGGCGACCGCGCCGCTGCCCTCGGTCCCGGTCAGGGTCGAGAGCGGAAAGCTGGTCGCGGGCCCCGACGCCTGACCCGTCCGGCACCGAACGCCGGACACCGGCCGGGACCGAGCATCAGGACACCGGCCGGGGACCGAACCCCCGGCACCGCACGGGGGTTCGGTTCACTCCCAGTCCCAGTCGATGCCGACGAGACCGGGCCGTACCCCCTGTTCGACCAGGTGAGCGGTCCGGTGCCGGCCGGTCAGCGTGAGATCCGTACGGGCGCCGCGCGGCGCCCCCGCCGAGACCTGGGCGAAGCGCCGGCACCGCACCGGCAGCGCGGCCTCGTCGAAGGCCACCTGCAGCACGTACTGCCCACCGCCGAAGCTGAACCCCCGCACGTACTCGCGGCTCGGCCCTCCCGTGCCGTCCGCGAAGCCGTAGCCGAAGAGGTACGTGTCGCCCGCCCGCAACCGGGTGTCGAAGAGCAGCTCGGCGACGAGCACCCCCGTCCCGCGGTCCCAGCGGACCCGCCCGGTCCGGCAGTTCTCCCCGGCGGTCACCGCCACCCGCTCCGGATCGCAGCCCGGATCGCCCCGGTGGACGGCGAGGTAGCGGTCGATGTCGTCCCGGTGGGCACGCACCACATGCTGCGACTCGCGCTGCCGCAGCTCACGCCCCGGACCGATCCGCACCCGCTCGTGGTGCCCCACCGTGTGCAGGCCGCCGTCCACCGGTGCCCCCATGGCCGTGAGCAGCCGTTCCACGGTGCCGGACGACTCCAGCAGGGAACGGTACGAACGCGCCGCCGGACGGCCGGTCTCCGGGCGCACGCCCTCCGTCCCCAGCAACCGGAGCAGCGAGTTCTCCGGCAGCCCCAGCACCTCCTCCAGCGCCTTCACCGCCCGCAGGGACTCGGCACGCTGTGGGCGCCTGGCCCCCTGCTGCCAGTAACTCAGGCTCGTCACCCCGACCTTGACCCCACGGTGCGCGAGATGGTGCTGCACCCGCTGGAGCGGCAGCCCCCGCACCGAGAGCGCGGTGCGCAGGGCCAGATGGAACGGGCCGGTGTGCAGCACCTGCGCCAGTTCGGCCTCGGTGTGCTGCATGAGTCCTCCAGGTGAACGTTCACGACGCGGCCTGGGAGGACCACGCCGGTGGGGGCGGTGCCGCAGGTGGCCGGGGGAGGGCCGTTCACGTGTCCGCCACGCCGTTCACACCGCGATGTTCCCCCGCATTGAAGCGTGTTGACCCGCCCCGGACAACGGTTGATGCTCCTCGGACAGCGTCCGGACGCGCTCCCCCGATCCCACACCCCCGCCTCGGAGGAACGTCATGCGTAACCGAAGAATCCGCAAGGGACGGCTCCCGGCCACCGCCGCCCTGGCCGCCGTACTCCTCGCCGTGCCGATGGCGACCGCCTCGGCGGCCCCGGCACCCGCCACCGGCGTCTCCGTCGCACGGACCCCCGCCCCGGCCTCCCCGGCCGGCCCTGCCGTCGCCGCCACACAGCGGCTGAACATCACCATGCAGGCCCAGCAGAAGACCAACTGGTGCTGGGCGGCGTCCGGCAACACCATCGCCACCTGGTTCGGCCGGAACTACTCGCAGAACCAGTTCTGCAACGCCGCCTTCGGCCGTGCGCAGGGCTACGACTGCCCCAACTCACAGGCCTCGCTCGGCAATGTCCAGGACGGTCTGTACTGGGCCGGGATCAACCCCGGTTCCTACGTCACCGGCTGGCTGCGCTACCCCACCGTCCAGGCCGAGATCGCCGCGGGCCGCCCCGTCGAGACCCGGATCCAGTGGTCGTCGGGCGGCGGCCACATGCATGTCCTGTACGGGTACGACGACGCGAACAGCTGGGTCTACTGGGGCGATCCCTGGCCCTCCAGCAACCGCTACAACTGGGCCTCGCACGCCTGGTACGTGAACAACAACGAGTTCTCCTGGACCCACTCCCTCTACCGGATCGGGGCGTGACGGGATGAGCCACGAGACCGCACGCACCGCACGCCTCATACGGTCCGCACACGCCGCACGGCCCCCGCGGGCCGCCCGGTCCGCGGCCGCCGCCCTGGCCGCCACCGGCGCTCTGGCCGGCGCCGCCCTGTTCACCGTCGCGGCCCCCGGAGCGGCCGCCGCCACCGGACCCACCGCCGGACCGGCCGCCCTGGCCGCCGCCCGGCAGGCCGCCACCGACCCCGCGACCCTGGACACCCTGGCCCGTTTCTTCTCCCGCGAGGGCACGATCGCCAGGTCGGCGGCCGCACCACGCATCGAGGGCGCCGCCGTCCCCGTGCACAGCCTCGATCCGGACTTCGTGGCCGGGAAGCCGGGGGCGCCCGTCGCGCGGCTGGACTACCTCGCCACCACGGCCGTCTCCTCGGACGGCCAGAAGGCGTCCCTGTGGACCCTTCCGAAGGAAGGGAAGGAGGGCGGCTGGCAGGTGGTGAACATCGCCACCGGCGACGACGAGACGCGGTACGCCGCCGCCGGCGCCCGGAAGCTGCCCGGCGGGACGGTGTTCCGTGAGCCACAGGTGGACGCCTGGTTCGTCCAGAAGGGGACCCGGGTGCTCCCGCTGGACCAGGACGCGGTCCGCGCGGTCGGCGCCCGCGGCACCACGCTGGCCGCCTACCGCGCCCGGGTGCGCGCCGCCTATGGCGACAAGCTCCCCGGATCCGGATACGCCCGCTCCGGCAAGGCGGGCGGTTACGCCCCGTCCACCGCCCCGGAGCCCGGCGGCCGGGAGCACGGCGCGGTCGCCGCGAGTACGGCGTCCGGCCCCGCGCTGACCGCCACCTCGACCGCCGCCGGAGCGGGCGCCCTCCTCGTGCTCGCCCTCGGCGGCCTCACCGCCCTGCGCAACCGCCGTCGCCGTCGGGAGGGCACGGCCGGCCACTGACACCGTGCTCCGGGGCGCGCTCCCGCGATCCGCGCCCCGGAGCACGGCACCACGTCCGGACCGGCCGTACTGTCACTGCCCGCAAGTAGGGTGGGACACATGGCAGACCCCTCCAGCTACCGCCCCAAGCCGGGACAGATCCCCGACTCCCCGGGGGTCTACAAGTTCCGCGACGAACACCGCCGGGTGATCTACGTCGGCAAGGCCAAGAACCTGCGCCAGCGCCTGGCCAACTACTTCCAGGACCTGGCCGCGCTCCACCCGCGTACGCGCACGATGGTCACCACGGCCGCCTCGGTGGAATGGACGGTCGTCTCCACGGAGGTCGAAGCCCTCCAGCTGGAGTACTCCTGGATCAAGGAGTTCGACCCGCGGTTCAACGTCAAGTACCGCGACGACAAGAGCTATCCGTATCTCGCGGTCACGCTCGACGAGGAGTTCCCGCGCGTCCAGGTCATGCGAGGTGCCAAGAAGAAGGGCGTGCGCTACTTCGGCCCGTACGGGCACGCCTGGGCGATCCGCGAGACCGTCGACCTGATGCTCCGGGTCTTCCCGGTACGTACGTGCTCCGCCGGGGTCTTCAGGAACGCCGCCCGGACCGGCCGCCCGTGCCTCCTCGGCTACATCGGCAAGTGCTCGGCCCCCTGCGTCGGCCGCGTCACCCCCGAGGAACACCGCGAACTGGCCGACGACTTCTGCGACTTCATGGCCGGCCGCACCGGTACGTACATCCGCCGCCTGGAGAAGGACATGATGGCGGCCGCCGAGGAGATGGAGTACGAGCGGGCGGCCCGGCTCCGCGACGACGTGGAGGCCCTCAAGCGGGCCATGGAGAAGAGCGCCGTCGTGCTCGCCGACGCCACCGACGCCGACCTGATCGCGGTCGCCGAGGACGAGCTCGAAGCCGCCGTCCAGATCTTCCACGTCCGCGGCGGCCGGGTCCGCGGCCAGCGCGGCTGGGTCACCGACAAGGTCGAGAACGTCGACACCTCGGGCCTGGTCGAGCACGCCCTCCAGCAGCTCTACGGCGAGGAGACGGGCGACTCCGTCCCCAAGGAGGTCCTCGTCCCGGCCCTGCCCGAGGACCCGGACGCGGTCTCCCAGTGGCTCGCCGGCCGCCGGGGCTCCCAGGTCAGCCTGCGCATCCCGCAGCGCGGCGACAAGAAGGACCTGATGGCTACGGTCCAGCGCAACGCCCAGCAGGCCCTCGGGCTGCACAAGACCAAGCGCGCCTCCGACCTCACCACCCGCTCCCGCGCCCTGGAGGAGATCGCCGAGGCGCTCGGCCTCGACACCGCCCCGCTGCGCATCGAGTGCTTCGACATCTCGCACCTCCAGGGCGACGACGTGGTCGCCTCCATGGTCGTCTTCGAGGACGGTCTCGCCCGCAAGAGCGAGTACCGCCGCTTCCAGATCAAGGGCTTCGAGGGCCAGGACGACGTCCGGTCCATGCACGAGGTGATCGGCCGCCGCTTCAAGCGGTACCTCCAGGAGAAGGAGCGGACGGGGGAGTGGGAGGAGACCCCCGCGCCGAGCGGACCGGTCCCGGCGCCCGGTGCGGACACCACCGCCCCCGACACCACCGCCGCCCCCGACACCGCCTCCGAGCCGGACGTCGAGCCCCGTGAGGACGACGGGCGGCCCAAGCGGTTCGCCTATCCGCCGCAGCTGGTCGTGGTCGACGGCGGCCAGCCGCAGGTCGCCGCGGCCAAGCGGGCCCTCGACGAGCTGGGCATCGACGACATCGCCGTCTGCGGCCTCGCCAAGCGCCTGGAAGAGGTCTGGCTGCCCGAGGACGACGACCCCGTCGTCCTGCCCCGCTCCAGCGAGGGCCTCTATCTCCTCCAGCGCGTCCGTGACGAGGCCCACCGCTTCGCGATCACGTACCAGCGCGCCAAGCGGGCCAAACGCATCCGTTCCAGCCCCCTGGACGCCGTCGCCGGTCTCGGCGAAACCCGGAAACAGGCGTTGATCAAGCATTTCGGCTCCGTGAAGAAGCTGAAGCAGGCGACAATCGACGAGATCTGCGAGGTTCCGGGAATAGGCCGCAGGACGGCGGAATCAGTGGCCGTCGCCCTCGCCTCGACCGCCCCGGCCGCGCCCGCCGTGAACACGGCGACAGGAGAGATCATTGAAGAGAACGACGGGGGCAGCACGACATGACCGAGCGTGAGAACGCGCACGAAGCCGAGCGCGAGCAAAAGGCCGAGCGCGAGCAAGAAGTCGAGCGCGAGCAAGAAGTCGAGCACGACGGCACCGACCGAGCAGACGGAGCAGGACACGTGAGTACGGGCACCACCATCGAGACGAGCGACGGGAACGCGACCATTCCCGAGCTGGTGATCATCTCGGGGATGTCGGGCGCCGGCCGCAGCACGGCCGCAAAGTGCCTGGAGGACCTCGGCTGGTTCGTCGTCGACAACCTCCCGCCCGCCCTTATCCCCACCATGGTCGAGCTCGGCGCCCGCTCGCAGGGCAACGTGGCGCGGATCGCCGTCGTCGTCGACGTCCGGGGGCGCCGCTTCTTCGACAATCTCCGCGACTCCCTCGCCGACCTGGAGTCCAAGCACGTCACCCGGCGGATCGTCTTCCTGGAGTCCTCCGACGACGCCCTCGTCCGCCGCTTCGAATCGGTCCGCCGCCCGCACCCCCTCCAGGGCGACGGCCGGATCGTCGACGGCATCGCCGCCGAACGCGACCTGCTGCGCGAGCTGCGCGGCGACGCCGACCTGGTGATCGACACCTCCAGCCTCAACGTGCACGAGCTGCGCGCCAAGATGGACGCCCAGTTCGCCGGCGACGAGGAGCCGGAGCTCCGCGCCACGGTGATGTCGTTCGGCTTCAAGTACGGCCTGCCGGTCGACGCCGACCTGGTGGTCGACTGCCGCTTCCTGCCCAACCCGCACTGGGTCCCCGAGCTCCGCCCGTTCACCGGGCTCAACGAGGAGGTCTCCGCCTACGTCTTCGACCAGCCCGGCGCCAAGGAGTTCCTCAACCAGTACACGGAACTGCTCCAGCTCATCGCCGCCGGGTACCGCCGCGAGGGCAAGCGCTACGTGACGATCGCCGTCGGCTGCACCGGCGGCAAGCACCGTTCGGTCGCCATGTCCGAGAAGCTGGCGGCCCGGCTCGCGACCGAAGGCATCGAGACCGTCCTCGTCCACCGGGACATGGGGCGCGAGTGACCAGCCGCAACCTGCGCCTGCGGCGGCTGCGCAGGGCCGCCTCCGCGCTGTCCGGCCGCAAGCGCGGCGCACAGCCCAAGGTCGTCGCCCTCGGCGGCGGCATGGGCCTGTCCGCGTCGCTCACGTCGCTCCGCCGGATCACCGGCGATCTCACCGCCGTGGTCACCGTCGCCGACGACGGCGGCTCCAGCGGCCGGCTCCGCGAGGAGCTCGGCGTCCTGCCGCCCGGCGACCTGCGCAAGGCGCTCGCCGCCCTGTGCGGCGACGACGACTGGGGCCAGACCTGGGCCCGGGTGATCCAGCACCGCTTCCAGTCCAAGGGCGACCTGCACGAGCACGCGGTCGGCAATCTGCTGATCGTCGCCCTCTGGGAGCAGCTCGGCGACCATGTCCAGGCTCTCGACCTGGTCGGCAGCCTCCTCGGGGCGCAGGGCCGGGTGCTGCCCATGTCCGCCGTGCCGCTGGAGCTCCAGGCGCTCGTCCGGGGACACGACCCGGCCCGTCCGGACGACGTGGACACCGTGCGCGGACAGGCCACCGTGGCGCTCACCCCCGGCGAGGTGCAGTCCGTCCACCTCGTCCCGCACGACCCGCCGGCCGTCCCCGAGGCCGTCGCCGCGGTCCTCGACGCGGACTGGGTGGTGCTCGGCCCGGGGTCCTGGTTCTCCTCCGTGATCCCGCACCTGCTCGTCCCCGAACTGCTCGACGCGCTCGTCGAGACCAAGGCCCGCAAGGTCCTCTCGCTCAACCTCGCACCGCAACCCGGTGAAACTGATGGCTTCTCCCCGCAGCGTCATTTGGAGGTTTTGGGACGACACGCCCCTAAACTCGCCCTGGACGTGGTGTTGGCCGACGAAGCCGCTGTGCCCGATCGTGAGTCCCTCGCCGATGCCGCCAAACGGCTCGGCGCCGCGGTCGAGCTGGCGCCGGTGGCCTCACCCGACGGCGTTCCGATTCACGACCCGGAGCTGTTGGCCGCCGCGTACGACCGTATTTTTCGGATGCATGGAAGGATCGGCCCATGGCGATGACGCCGGCGGTGAAGGACGAAATCTCTCGGCTTCCCGTGACCCGGACCTGCTGCAGGAAGGCAGAAGTTTCGGCGATTCTTCGGTTCGCGGGTGGGCTGCACCTGGTGAGCGGCCGGATCGTGATCGAGGCGGAACTGGACACCTCGATGGCGGCACGCCGGCTCAAGCGGGACATCCTGGAGATCTTCGGGCACAGCTCGGAGCTCATCGTGATGGCGCCCGGCGGGCTGCGCCGCGGCTCCCGCTACGTCGTACGGGTGGTGGCGGGCGGCGACCAGCTGGCCCGGCAGACCGGTCTCGTGGACGGCCGCGGCCGCCCCATCCGCGGACTGCCCCCGCAGGTGGTCTCGGGGGCCACCTGCGATGCCGAGGCCGCCTGGCGCGGGGCCTTCCTCGCCCATGGCTCGCTCACCGAGCCGGGCCGCTCCTCCTCGCTGGAGGTGACCTGCCCCGGCCCGGAGGCGGCGCTCGCCCTGGTCGGCGCCGCGCGCCGGCTCTCCATCGCGGCCAAGGCCCGTGAGGTGCGCGGGGTGGACCGGGTCGTCGTCCGCGACGGCGACGCGATCGGCGCCCTGCTCACCCGGCTCGGCGCCCACGATTCGGTGCTGGCCTGGGAGGAACGGCGGATGCGCCGCGAGGTCCGCGCCACCGCCAACCGTCTGGCCAACTTCGACGACGCCAACCTGCGCCGTTCCGCGCGGGCCGCGGTCGCCGCGGGCGCCCGGGTGGGGCGCGCGCTGGAGATCCTGGGCGAGGAGGTGCCCGAGCACCTCGCGGCGGCCGGCCGGCTGCGCATGGAGCACAAGCAGGCGTCCCTGGAGGAGCTGGGCGCGCTCGCCGACCCGCCGCTGACCAAGGACGCGGTCGCCGGCCGGATCCGCCGGCTGCTGGCGATGGCCGACAAGCGGGCCCAGGACCTGGGTATCCCGGGCACCGAATCCACCCTCAGCGAGGAGCTCGCCGACGGCCTGGTGGGCTGAGCCCCGACGGCGGTGATTCCGGCCGGATCCGGGACGCGCGGAGCCTCCCGGGGTGTTGACGCTGCGTAATGGCGGCTGCGTGTGCGGCCGAGCGTTCGAAGGCCCGTACTCCTACCGAGGAGTACGGGCCTCGGCGGTTCTTACGGCCCCGCTCGATGTCACCCCGGGCCCCTCGGAGAGGTAGGGTCGGAGGCGGTCGGGGACATCTCATACAACTCGCCGGGGTGAAAGCCCCGCGTACCTAACGAGGAGATCGGTTCGTGACGATCCGCGTAGGCATCAACGGCTTTGGCCGCATCGGTCGTAACTACTTCCGCGCGCTGCTGGAGCAGGGTGCGGACATCGAGATCGTGGCTGTCAACGACCTGGGTGACACCGCGACCACGGCCCACCTGCTGAAGTACGACACCATTCTGGGTCGTCTGAAGGCAGAGGTCAGCCACACCGCCGACACCATCACCGTCGATGGTCACACGATCAAGGTGCTCTCCGAGCGCAACCCGGCCGACATCCCCTGGGGTGAGCTGGGCGTCGACATCGTCATCGAGTCGACCGGCATCTTCACGAAGAAGGCCGACGCCGAGAAGCACATCGCCGGCGGCGCCAAGAAGGTCCTCATCTCGGCTCCGGCCAAGGGCGAGGACATCACCATCGTGATGGGCGTCAACCAGGACAAGTACGACGCGGCCAACCACCACGTCATCTCCAACGCCTCCTGCACGACCAACTGCGTCGCGCCGATGGCCAAGGTTCTCGACGAGAACTTCGGCATCGTCAAGGGCCTGATGACGACGGTCCACGCGTACACGAACGACCAGCGCATCCTGGACTTCCCGCACTCGGACCTGCGTCGCGCCCGCGCCGCCGCCGAGAACATCATCCCGACCACCACCGGTGCCGCCAAGGCCACCGCCCTGGTGCTCCCGCAGCTCAAGGGCAAGCTGGACGGCATCGCCATGCGCGTCCCGGTCCCGACCGGCTCGGCCACCGACCTGGTCGTGGAGCTGCAGCGCGAGGTCACCAAGGACGAGGTCAACGCCGCGTTCAAGAAGGCCGCCGACGACGGCGACCTCAAGGGCATCCTGTACTACACCGAGGACCAGATCGTGTCCTCGGACATCGTCGGTGACCCGGCGTCCTGCACCTTCGACTCCTCGCTGACCATGGTTCAGGAGGGCAAGTCGGTGAAGATCCTCGGCTGGTACGACAACGAGTGGGGTTACTCCAACCGCCTCGTCGACCTGACCGTCTTCGTCGGCAACCAGCTCTGACCGTCGAACCGGCAGGCACCTCGATGTGAGCACGGGGCTCGAACAGCGCAACGACGCGCCGTTCGGGCCCCGTCGCACGCTCTCCCGCCCTCCAAGGAGTCCAGCAAGATGAAGACGATCGACGAACTGATCGCCGAAGGGGTCACCGGCAAGCGCGTATTCGTCCGCGCCGACCTCAACGTGCCGCTGAGCGGCACCACCATCACCGACGACGGCCGTATCCGTGCCGTCCAGCCGACCGTGGAGAAGCTCGTCGCGGCCGGCGCGCGGGTCGTCGTCGCCTCGCACCTGGGCCGCCCCAAGGGCGCCCCGGACCCGGCCTTCTCGCTGGCGCCCGCCGCCGCCCGCCTCGGTGAACTCATCGGCGCCGACGTGGCCTTCGCGACCGACACGGTCGGCGAGTCCGCCCGCGCCACGGTCGCCGCGCTGGGGAACGGCGAGGTCGCCGTCATCGAGAACCTCCGTTTCAACCCCGGTGAGACGTCCAAGGACGACGCCGAGCGCGGCGCGTTCGCCGACCAGCTCGCCGAGCTCGCCGACCTGTACGTGGGCGACGGCTTCGGAGCCGTGCACCGCAAGCACGCCTCGGTCTTCGACCTCCCGGCCCGGCTGCCGCACGCCGCCGGTGACCTGATCGCCACCGAGGTCGGCGTCCTGAAGAAGCTCACCGAGAACGTCGCGCGTCCGTACGCCGTGGTGCTCGGCGGCTCCAAGGTCTCCGACAAGCTCGGCGTCATCGACCACCTCCTGGAGCGCGCCGACCGCATCCTGATCGGTGGCGGCATGGCGTACACCTTCCTCAAGGCCCAGGGCCACGAGGTCGGCAGCTCCCTCCTCCAGGAGGACCAGATCCCGGCGGTGCTGGAGTACCTCAGGCGCGCCGAGGACAAGGGCGTGGAGTTCGTGCTCCCCGTCGACGTCGTGGTCTCCGAGCAGTTCCCGGACCTCAAGGCCAAGGCCCCGACCGAGCACCGCACGGTGCCCGCGGACGCCATGCCGGCCGGGTTCATCGGCCTGGACAACGGCCCCGAGACCAACAAGCTGTACGCATCGAAGCTCGCCGACGCGGCCACCGTCTTCTGGAACGGCCCGATGGGCGTCTTCGAGCACCCCGACTACGCCGAGGGCACCCGGGCCGTCGCCCAGGCCCTCGTCGACTCCTCGGGCTTCAGTGTCGTCGGCGGTGGCGACTCCGCCGCGGCCGTCCGCACCCTGGGCTTCGACGAGAATGCTTTCGGACACATCTCGACCGGTGGCGGTGCCAGCCTCGAATACCTCGAGGGCAAGACGCTTCCCGGCCTCGCCGCACTGGAGGACTGACCTTTCATGACCACTCGTACCCCGCTGATGGCGGGCAACTGGAAGATGAACCTCAACCACCTCGAGGCCATCGCCCACACCCAGAAGCTCGGCTTCGCGCTGACCGAGAAGGACTACGACGCCGTCGAGGTCGCCGTCCTGCCGCCCTTCACCGACCTGCGTTCCGTGCAGACCCTGGTCGAGGGCGACAAGCTGAAGATCAAGTACGGCGCCCAGGACATCTCGGCGCACGACTCCGGCGCCTACACCGGTGAGATCTCCGGCCCGATGCTCGCCAAGCTGCGGTGCACCTATGTCGCGGTCGGCCACAGCGAGCGCCGTCAGTACCACGGCGAGACCGACGAGATCTGCAACGCCAAGGTGAAGG
Source organism: Streptomyces sp. DvalAA-43 (assembly GCF_900091725.1). Taxonomy (GTDB): domain Bacteria; phylum Actinomycetota; class Actinomycetes; order Streptomycetales; family Streptomycetaceae; genus Streptomyces; species Streptomyces pulveraceus. The sequence goes on from NZ_FMBW01000026.1 coordinate 94,534, forward strand.
CCGCGTACAAGCACGGCCTGACCCCGATCCTCTGCATCGGTGAGGGCCTGGACGTCCGCAAGGCCGGTGACCAGGTCTCCTACACCCTCGCGCAGCTCGACGGCGGTCTGAAGGACGTCCCGGCCGAGCAGGCCGAGTCCATCGTGATCGCGTACGAGCCGGTCTGGGCCATCGGTACCGGTGAGGTCGCCACCCCCGAGGACGCCCAGGAGGTCTGCGGTGCGATCCGCCGCCGGCTGGCCGAGCTGTACTCGCAGGAGCTGGCCGACGCCGTCCGGATCCAGTACGGCGGCTCGGTGAAGTCCGGCAACGTCGCCGCGATCATGGCGCAGCCGGACGTGGACGGTGCGCTGGTCGGCGGTGCCGCACTGGACGCCGACGAGTTCGTCAAGATCGTCCGCTTCCGCGACCAGTGAGTATGCGGTAGCGCGGATCCGTCGTACCCTTGCGGGGGCCGTGGAGGGTGTAGCCTCCCGGCCCCCGTTGTTCGTACATGCAGTCCAGAGGAATTCCGGAAAGTAGGGACCAGCCGTGATTTTGGCGTTCGAGATCGCCCTGATCGTCTTCAGCCTGCTGCTGATGCTGCTGGTGCTGATGCACAAGGGAAAGGGCGGCGGCCTCTCCGACATGTTCGGCGGCGGCATGCAGTCCTCGGTCGGCGGCTCCTCGGTCGCCGAGCGGAACCTCGACCGGATCACCGTGGTCGTCGGCCTGGCGTGGTTCGCGTGCATTGTTGTGCTTGGTCTGCTGATCAAGCTGGACAACTGACCCGTCGTACGCGATTCCCGGTGACGGTGTAACTCCTTTCACTGGACGCGCGTTGGGCCTTACGTAGACTGGGGCATCTTCGAGCACCATCACGCAGGGAGTTACGACCGTGGCAAGTGGCAACGCGATCCGGGGAAGCCGGGTCGGAGCGGGGCCGATGGGGGAGGCCGAGCGCGGCGAGTCCGCGCCTCGCCTCCGCATCTCCTTCTGGTGCTCGAACGGGCACGAGACGCAGCCGAGCTTCGCCAGTGACGCGCAGGTACCGGAGACTTGGGACTGCCCGCGCTGCGGCTTCCCGGCCGGCCAGGACCGGGACAGCCCCCCGGACCCGCCGCGCACCGAGCCGTACAAGACACACCTCGCGTACGTACGGGAACGGCGCAGCGACGCGGACGGCGAGGCGATCCTCGCCGAGGCCCTGGCGAAACTCCGGGGCGAAATCTAGAAGTTCACCGGCCGGGCACCCACAGGGTGTCCGGCCGGGCCGCTTCCGGGCCTGTCCGGCCCAGATCCGCCGGACGGGCCTTTGCCGTGCCGCGGGTCTGCATTTGTCTCGTCGGCCCTTCTGATCAATTAGGTTGGAGGTGCAGCGGGGCATCTGCAGGCACGAGAAGAATTGGGCTGATATCCGGGATGAATACACGAAGCCGCACCAGGCTCAACCAGACGCCCGAGTGGACCGCTCTGGGCAAGCACCGTGAGCAGCTGGGAACGACACATCTGCGAGAGCTCTTCGCGGACGATCCGCAGCGCGGTACCGGATTCACCCTCCGGGTCGGCGATCTTCATGTCGATTACTCCAAGCACCTGGTCACCGACGAGACGCTGCGGCTGCTGCGCGAGCTCGCCGCCGCCACCGGGGTGGCCGAGCTGCGGGACGCGATGTTCCGCGGCGAGAAGATCAACACCACCGAGGACCGCGCCGTCCTGCACACCGCGCTGCGTGCCCCGCGCGACGCCGTGATCGAGGTCGACGGAGAGAACGTGGTGCCGGGTGTGCACGCCGTGCTGGACAAGATGGCGGCGTTCTCCGACCGGGTCAGGTCGGGGGAGTGGACCGGTCACACCGGCAGGCGCATCAAGAACGTCGTCAACATCGGCATCGGCGGTTCCGACCTCGGCCCCGCCATGGCGTACGAGGTGCTGCGTTCCTTCACGGACCGCGAGCTGACCGTCCGCTTCGTGTCGAACGTCGACGGCGCCGACCTCCACGAGGCGGTACGTGATCTCGACCCGGCCGAGACGCTCTTCGTCATCGCGTCGAAGACCTTCACCACGATCGAGACCATCACCAACGCCACCTCCGCCCGCAACTGGCTGCTGACCGGCCTGAACGCCGGTCAGGACGCGGTCGCCAAGCACTTCGTGGCGCTGTCCACGAATGCCGGGAAGGTCGCCGAGTTCGGCATCGACACCGCCAACATGTTCGAGTTCTGGGACTGGGTCGGCGGTCGCTACTCGTACGACTCCGCCATCGGCCTCTCGCTGATGATCGCCATCGGCCCGGACCGGTTCCGCGAGATGCTCGACGGCTTCCACCTGGTCGACGAGCACTTCCGCACCGCCCCCGCCGAGGAGAACGTCCCGCTGCTGCTGGGCCTGTTGGGCGTCTGGTACGGCGCGTTCTTCGACGCCCAGTCGCACGCCGTGCTGCCGTACAGCCACTATCTGTCCAAGTTCACCGCGTACTTGCAGCAGCTGGACATGGAGTCCAACGGCAAGTCCGTGGACCGGGACGGAAATCCGGTCGACTGGCAGACCGGACCGGTCGTCTGGGGCACCCCCGGCACCAACGGTCAGCACGCCTACTATCAGCTGATCCACCAGGGCACCAAGGTCATCCCGGCCGACTTCATCGGCTTCGCCGAGCCGGTCGCCGACCTGCTGCCCGGCCTGGTCGCCCAGCACGATCTGCTGATGGCCAACTTCTTCGCCCAGACCCAGGCGCTGGCCTTCGGCAAGACGCCGGACGAGGTCCGTGCCGAGGGCGTCGCCGAGGAGCTGGTGCCGCACAAGACCTTCAAGGGCAACCACCCGACCACGACGATCCTCGCCGACCGGCTGACCCCGTCCGTCCTCGGCCAGCTGATCGCGCTGTACGAGCACAAGGTCTTCGTCCAGGGCGCCGTCTGGAACATCGACTCCTTCGACCAGTGGGGCGTCGAGCTCGGCAAGGTCCTCGCCAAGAAGATCGAGCCGGTGCTCACCGGAGGCGAGGGGGGCGAGCAGCTGGACAGCTCGACCGCCGCGCTCGTCGAGGCGTACCGCGCCCGCCGGGGGCGCTGAGCCGATGACCACGGGGGAGGGGACGGTGCGGCTGCGGCCGCCGAACAACACGCTGGATCCGAGGGCCGTGGGGTGGTGGCGGGCCCAGTGGCTGCTGCTGACCGCCGCCCCCGTGGTCGTCCTGGCCCTGCTGGGCGCGCTCATCGCACCCGCCAGGTTCTGGCTGCTGCTGCCCGCCGCGGTCCTCGCGGTCCTCGGCACCGGCTGCGCCGTCCTCCTCCCCGCCTGGTGGTTCCGCACCCACCGCTGGGAGGTCACCGACGAAGCGGTGTATGTCAGGACCGGGGTCTTCCGGCAGGAGTGGCGGATCGCCCCGATGTCCCGGATCCAGACCGTGGACACCGTGCGCGGACCGCTCGAACAGCTCTACCGGCTCGCCACGGTCACCGTGACCACCGCGTCGGCCAAGGGCGCGGTGCGGATCGAGGGCCTCGACCACGAGACGGCGGCCGGCCTGGCCGAGCGGCTGACCCGGATCACCCAGGACACCCCCGGGGACGCCACATGAGCTCCGAGGCGGCGCTCTCCCCCTCCCCGGAAGCCGGGGACGACCGGGACCGGAGCCACGCCCAGGGCCCCGGCGCGGCCGCCCCGGCCGACTGGCGGCGGCTGGACCGGCGCACGGTCCTCGCCAGCGCGCTCGTCACCGGCGGGGTGGTGGCCGGAGCGGCCGTGCCCACCACGCTCGGCCTGTCCGGGCGCCTCGGCTTCGGGGCCGCCGTCGCCTGGGTCCTCACCGGCTCCCTCCTGCTGATCGGTTCCGCGGCGGGCGGCGACTACGTACGGTGGCGCCGCACCCGCTACCGCATCGGCGCCGAGCGGGTCGAGCTCCACACCGGGCTGTTCCTGGTCAAGAAGCGCTCGCTGGCCCGGGAGCGCATCCGCAGCGTCGACCTCACCGCCCATCTGCTGCAACGGATCCTCGGCCTGGTCACCGTCCGCATCGGCACCGGCGAGCACTCCGGCAACGACTCCACCCTGGAACTCGACCCGGTCACCCGGCCCGAGGGCGAACGGCTCCGCCGCGCACTGCTGGAACGCGCGGCCGCCGGCTCCCCGGGCACCCATCGCGAGGGCGAGCTCGCCGCCCTCGACCCGCGCTGGATCCGCTACGCACCGGTCTCGTTCGTCGCCCCCGCGCTCGGCTGCGCGGCGGGCGGCGCGGTGCTCCAGGTCAGCGACTGGTTCGGGGCGCAGGGGCAGGTGATCGAGTGGATCGGCGAGCGCTTCCGGGACACCTCGCTGCTCACCATGATCGTGCTCCTCGCCCTCGCCGCGGTGGTCGCCGGGGTCGTCGGCGCGCTCGGTCTGTGGGTCGAGATGTGGTGGAACTACCGGCTGGAGCGCGAGCCCGGCGGCACCCTGCGCATCCGGCGCGGACTGCTCACCTCCCGGTCCGTCTCCATCGAGGAGAGGCGGCTGCGCGGGGTCGACCTCGTCGAACCGCTCGGCATCCGGACCTTCGGCGCGGCCCGGGTCGACGCGATCACCACCGGACTCGTCAAGGACGACGAGGAGCAGCACGGCGACCACAACACCCTGCTGCCCGCCGTGCCCAGGCGGGTCGCCGACGCGGTGGCCGCGGACGTCCTGCGCGAGACCACGTCCCCGACCGGAGCCCCGCTGACCGCACACCCCCTCGCGGCCCGCGGCCGCAGGCTGCGCCGGGCATGCTGGGCCGTCGGGGCCCCGGTCTCCGTCCTGGCCCTGCTGGGCGCGCTGCTGACCCCGGTCCTGCTCTGGACCGCGCTCGGCTGTGCCGTCGTGGGGCTGCCGGTCGGCGTCCTCCTGGCCCGGGACGCCTACCGCGGCCTCGGGCACGCCGTCAGCGGCGACTACCTGGTGGTGAGGGCGGGTACGGTCCGGCGCTCGACCGCCGCGCTGGAGCGGGCCGGGGTCATCGGCTGGACCGTCCGGCAGACGTACTTCCAGCGGCGGTCCGGGGTGCTGAGCGTCACCGCGACGACGGCCGCCGGAGCGGGCGCGTACACGGCGCACGACACCGGTGTGAGCCAGGGGCTCGGCTTCGCCGCCGAGGCCGTGCCCGGCCTGCTGGAGCCCTTCCTGGAGCGCGTCCCGCCCTTGGGCTGACCCGGGTCAGCCGCGCGTGGTGTCGATCACGCAGAAGCGATTGCCCTCGGGGTCCGCCAGTACGACGAAGTCCGGGTCGTCCGGGTACAGATCCCAGTCGACCCGCACCGCGCCGAGCGCGATCAGCCGGTCCACCTCGGCGTCCTGCTTCCCGGTGTACAGATCGAGGTGGACCCGGGGGACCTCCTGCACCGGCGCGTCGCTGCGCCCCAGGGCCAGCCCGACGCCGGATCCCTCGGCCGGGACCAGCACCACCCAGTCGTCCTCCGCCGGCTCGCGCTCGACGAGGCCGAGCGCCGCCTTCCAGAACTGCGCCGCCCGCCGTACGTCCGACGCACCCATCACCACGGTTCCGATACGCACCATGGGCCGAGTCTTCCACGCGGCAGGCCCGGCCGCTCCGAGGAGCGAACCGGGCCTGTGCGTCGGCGTACTGACGGTCGATCAGGGCGAGGCGGGCGGATACAGCGCACGCGGCAGCCGGGAGGCCGCCGCCGCGTCCAGCAGCCACAGGGTGCGGCTGCGTCCGTACGCACCGGCCGCCGGGGCCTGGATCTCCCCGGCACCCGAGAGCGCGATCTCCGCGGCCTCCGCCTTGTCCTCGCCCGCGGCGAGCAGCCACACCTCGCGCGCAGCCCGGATCGCGGGCAGCGTGAGCGAGACGCGGGTGGGCGGCGGCTTGGGGGCACCGTGCACACCGACGACGGTGCGCTCGGTCTCCCGTACCGCGGGCAGCTCCGGGAAGAGCGACGCGACATGCGTGTCCGGGCCGACGCCCAGCATCAGCACATCGAACGTCGGCACCGGGCCGTGGTCCTCGGGACCGGCCGCGGCGGCCAGCTCCTCGGCGTACGCGGCCGCCGCCGCGTCGGCGTCGTTGCCGTACGGGCCGTCCGAGGCGGGCATCGCGTGCACCCGGGACGGGTCCAGCTCCACCGAGTCCAGCAGGGCCTCACGGGCCTGCGTGACATTGCGCTCTGGATCGCCCTCCGGGAGGAACCGCTCGTCACCCCACCACAGATCGAGCCGCGACCAGTCGATCGCGTCCCGGGCGGGGGCGGCGGCGAGCGCGGCCAGCAGGCCGTTGCCGTTGCGCCCGCCGGTGAGGACCACCGAGGCGTAGCCGCGTGCGGCCTGGGCGTCCACGATCCTCGTGATCAGCCGGGCCGCGGCGGCCTGCGCCATCAGCTCCTTGTCGCGGTGCACGACGAGCTGAGGAGCACTCACTTCGACGCCGCCTTCTTGGCCGCGGTCTTCTTCGCCGCGGCCGGGGCGGCAGCAGCAGCGGGCTCGGCCGGCGTCGGTGCCGCCTGTCCGGCGAGCTTCGCCACGCCGAACTTCACCGTCGCCGCATAGGTGTTGTCCGGGTCCAGACGGCGCAGCTCCTCGGCGAGCAGCTCGGCGGTCTCCCGCCGCTTGAGCGCCACCGCGCGGTCCGGCTGGCCCTGCATCGAGAGCGTGGCCAGCGAACCGTCGGGACGGTCCAGGACGATGACGCCGTTCTTGGTCTCCATCCGCACGGCCGTCAGACCGGGGCCGGCGGAGACGGTGCGCTCGACCGGCACCTTGAGCCGGTCCGCGAGCCACATGGCGAGCAGCTCGCAGCTCGGGTTCTCCGACTCGCCCTCGACCGTCGCCGAGACGACCTGGGCGGACTGCTGGTCGAGCGAGGCCGCCAGCATCGAGCGCCACGGCGTGATGCGGGTCCAGGCCAGATCGGTGTCGCCCGGGGTGTACGAGTCGGCGCGGACCGCCAGCTCCTCGCCCGGGTGCTCCGCCGAGTACGCGTCCGTGATCCGGCGCTGAGCGAGCGCGCCCAGCGGGTCCTTCGCCGGGTCGGCGGGTGCGTCCTCGGGCCACCAGACCACGACCGGGGCGTCCGGCAGCAGCAGCGGCAGGACCACCGACTGGGCGTGGTTGACCAGCTCGCCGTGGAGGCGCAGCACGACCGTCTCGCCGGTGCCCGCGTCGGAACCGACCCGCACCTCGGCGTCGAGCCGGGCGTCCCGGCGGCTGCGCGGCGAGCGGCTGACCCGCTTGATCACCGCGATGATCCGCGAGGGGTGCTCGCGCGAGGCGTCACCGGCCGACTTGAGCGCGTCGTACGCGTTCTCCTCGTCGGTGACGATGACCAGGGTGAGCACCATGCCGATGGCCGGGGTGCCGATGGCTCGGCGGGCCGAGACCAGCGCCTGGTTGATCTTGCTGGAAGTGGTCTCCGTGAGATCGATCTTCATGGCCGGCGCCAGCTCCGTCCGTCTCGTGCGAGCATCTCGTCGGCCTCGGCCGGGCCCCAGGTGCCCGCCGGGTACTGCGCGGGCTTGCCGTGCTTGTCCCAGTACTCCTCGATCGGGTCGAGGATGTTCCAGGACAGCTCGACCTCCTGGTGCCGGGGGAAGAGGTTGGCGTCGCCGAGCAGCACATCGAGGATGAGCCGCTCGTAGGCCTCCGGGCTGGACTCCGTGAAGGACTCGCCGTACGCGAAGTCCATCGTGACGTCCCGGACCTCCATGGAGGTGCCGGGCACCTTGGAGCCGAACCGCACGGTCACGCCCTCGTCCGGCTGGACCCGGATGACCAGGGCGTTGCTGCCCAGCTCCTCGGTGGCGCCGGACTCGAAGGGCAGGTACGGGGCCCGCTTGAAGACGACCGCGATCTCCGTGACCCGGCGGCCGAGCCGCTTTCCGGTACGGAGGTAGAACGGCACGCCCGCCCAGCGGCGGTTGTTGATCGTCAGCTTGATCGCGGCGTAGGTGTCGGTCTTCGACTTGGGGTCGATGCCGTCCTCTTCGAGGTACCCGGGGACCTCCTCGCCGCCCTGCCACGCGTGCGCGTACTGGGCGCGCACGGTGTGCTTGCCCAGGTCCTCCGGCAGCTCCACCGCCGTGAGCACCTTGAGCTTCTCGGCGACCAGGGCCTTCGGGTGGAAGGAGCCGGGCTCCTCCATCGCGGTCAGCGCCAGCAGCTGGAGCAGGTGGTTCTGGATGACGTCACGGGCGGCGCCGATGCCGTCGTAGTAGCCGGCCCGGCCGCCGATGCCGATGTCCTCGGCCATCGTGATCTGGACGTGGTCGACGTACGACCTGTTCCAGATCGGCTCGAACATCGTGTTGGCGAAGCGCAGCGCCAGGATGTTCTGGACGGTCTCCTTGCCCAGGTAGTGGTCGATCCGGAAGACCTCGTTGGGCGGGAACACGTCGTGCACGATCTGGTTGAGCTCCTGAGCGCTCTTCAGATCGTGGCCGAAGGGCTTCTCGATGACGGCACGCCGCCAGGAACCCTCCTTCTGGTCGGCGAGCCCGTGCTTCTTGAGCTGCTGGACGACCTTGGGGAAGAACTTCGGCGGCACGGACAGGTAGAAGGCGAAGTTGCCGCCCGTGCCCTGTGCCTTGTCCAGCTCCTGGATCGTGGTCTTCAGCTGCTCGAAGGCCTCGTCGTCGTCGAAGTTGCCCTGGACGAAGCGCATCCCCTGGATGAGCTGCTGCCAGACCTCCTCGCGGAACGGCGTACGGGCGTGCTGCTTGACGGCGTCGTGGACCTCCTGTGCGAAGTCCTCGTCCTGCCATTCGCGGCGTGCGAAACCGATGAGGGAGAACCCCGGCGGCAGCAGGCCTCGGTTGGCCAGGTCGTAGACAGCGGGCATCAGCTTTTTGCGGGACAAATCGCCCGTGACCCCGAAGATCACCAGACCCGACGGCCCCGCGATGCGCGGGAGCCGTCGGTCCTGGGGGTCACGAAGCGGGTTGGCTCCGGGAACACCAGACAAGGTGGTCAGCCCTCCGAAGGGGCGAGGCGCTTGAGCTCCGCCTCGGTCGAGTTGAGCAGGTCGATCCAGGCCGCCTCGAACTTCTCGACGCCCTCGTCCTCAAGAAGCTGGACGACGTCGTCGTAGGAGATCCCGAGCTTCGCCACGGCGTCGAGCTCGGCGCGGGCCTGCTCGTAGGTGCCTGCGATGGTGTTGCCGGTGACCTCGCCGTGGTCCGCCGTGGCGTCCAGGGTGGCCTCGGGCATGGTGTTCACCGTGCCGGGGGCGACCAGGTCGACGACGTACAGGGTGTCCTTGTACGCGGGGTCCTTGACGCCGGTCGAGGCCCACAGCGGACGCTGCTTGTTGGCGTGGGCCCGGTCGAGGGCGGCCCAGCGGTCCGAGGAGAAGACCTCCTCGTACGCCTGGTAGGCGAGCCGGGCGTTGGCGAGTGCCGCCTTGCCCTTGAGCGCCTTGGCCTCGTCGGTGCCGACGGTGTCGAGGCGCTTGTCGATCTCGGTGTCCACCCGGGACACGAAGAACGAGGCCACCGAGTGGATCAGGGAGAGGTCCAGGCCCGCGGCCTTCGCCTTCTCCAGGCCCGCCAGGTAGGCGTCCATGACCTCGCGGTAGCGCTCCAGCGAGAAGATCAGCGTGACGTTGACGCTGATGCCCTTGCCGATGACCTCGGTGATCGCCGGGAGACCGGCCTTCGTCGCCGGGATCTTGATGAGCGTGTTGGGCCGGTCCACCAGCCAGGCCAGCTGCTTGGCCTCGGCGACGGTGGCGTCGGTGCGGTGGGCCAGACGCGGGTCGACCTCGATGGAGACCCGGCCGTCCTGGCCGTCCGTGGCGTCGAAGACCGGACGCAGGATGTCCGCGGCGTCCCGTACGTCGGCCGTCGTGATCATGCGGATGGCCTCGTCGACGGTGACCTTGCGGGTGGCGAGGTCGGTGAGCTGCTGCTCGTAACCGTCGCCGTGCGAGATCGCCTTCTGGAAGATCGACGGGTTGGTGGTGACGCCCACGACGTGCTGCTGGTCGATCAGCTCGGCGAGGTTGCCCGAGGTGATCCGCTTGCGCGACAGGTCATCGAGCCAGATCGCCACGCCCTCGTCGGAGAGGCGCTTGAGTGCGTCTGTCATGAGAATTGCATCTCCTACTAGTCGTATAACGGCGTCAGCGCGTGGCTGCCGCGAGAGATTCCCGCGCGGCGGCGGCGACGTGCTCGCCGGTGAAGCCGAACTCGCGGAAGAGGACCTTGGCGTCGGCCGAGGCACCGAAGTGCTCCAGCGACACGATCCGGCCGGCGTCACCGACGTAGCGGTACCAGGTCAGGCCGATGCCGGCCTCGACGGCGACGCGCGCCTTCACGGACGGCGGCAGCACGCTGTCCTTGTACGCCTGGTCCTGCTCCTCGAACCACTCGACCGACGGCATCGAGACCACCCGGGTCGGAATGCCGGCCGCCTGGAGCTCCTCGCGCGCCTCGACGGCGAGGTGGACCTCGGAGCCGGTACCGATCAGCAGGACCTGCGGCTTGCCGCCCTCGGCCTCGAAGAGCACGTATCCGCCCTTCGCCGCGTCCTCGTTCGCCTCGTACGTCGGCACGCCCTGGCGGGTCAGCGCCAGACCGTGCGGGGCGCCCTTGCCGAACACCTTGGTGTAGCGGCGCAGGATCTCGCGCCAGGCGATGGAGGTCTCGTTGGCGTCGGCCGGGCGGACGATGTTCAGGCCCGGGATGGCGCGCAGCGAGGCCAGGTGCTCCACCGGCTGGTGGGTCGGGCCGTCCTCGCCGAGACCGATCGAGTCGTGCGTCCACACGTACGTCACCGGCAGGTGCATCAGCGCGGACAGGCGCACCGCGTTGCGCATGTAGTCGGAGAACACCAGGAAGGTGCCGCCGTAGATGCGGGTGTTGCCGTGCAGCGCGATGCCGTTCATGGCCGCGGCCATGGCGTGCTCGCGGATGCCGAAGTGGATCGTGCGGCCGTACGGGTCCGCGCCCGGCAGCGGGTTGCCCGCCGGGAGGAACGACGACGTCTTGTCGATCGTGGTGTTGTTCGAGCCCGCGAGGTCGGCGGAGCCGCCCCACAGCTCGGGGATGATCTCGCCGAGCGCCTGGAGCACCTTGCCGGAGGCGGCACGGGTGGCGACACCCTTGCCCGGCTCGAAGACCGGGAGCTTGTCCTCCCAGCCCGCGGGCAGCTCGCCGGCGGAGATCCGGTCGAACTCGGCGGCGCGCTCCGGGTTGGCGGTGCGCCACGCGGCGAAGGACTTCTCCCACTCGCCCTTGGCCTCGCGGCCGCGGTCCAGCGCCTCACGGGTGTGGGCGATGACCTCGTCGGCCACCTCGAAGGTCTTCTCCGGGTCGAAGCCCAGGACCCGCTTCGTGGCGGCGACCTCTTCGTCACCGAGCGCCGAGCCGTGCGAGGCCTCGGTGTTCTGGGCGTGCGGCGCGGGCCAGGCGATGATCGAGCGGGCCGCGATGAACGACGGGCGCCCGGTCTCGGCCTTGGCGGCCTGGAGCGCGCGGTACAGACCCGCCGGGTCCAGATCGCCGTTGGGCAGCTGCTCGACGCGCTGGACGTGCCAGCCGTACGCCTCGTACCGCTTCAGGGTGTCCTCGGAGACCGCGGTCTCCGTGTCGCCCTCGATGGAGATGTGGTTGTCGTCCCAGAGCAGGACCAGGTTGCCCAGCTTCTGGTGGCCGGCCAGCGAGGACGCCTCCGCGGAGATGCCCTCCTGGAGGCAGCCGTCACCGGCGATGGCCCACACCATGTGGTCGAAGGGGGAGGTGCCGGGGGCCGCCTCCGGGTCGAACAGGCCGCGCTCGTAGCGGGCGGCCATCGCCATGCCCACGGCGTTGGCGACACCCTGGCCCAGCGGGCCGGTGGTCGTCTCGACGCCGGTGGTGTGGCCGTACTCCGGGTGACCGGGGGTCTTCGAGCCCCAGGTACGGAAGGCCTTGAGGTCGTCGAGCTCCAGGCCGTACCCGGCCAGGTAGAGCTGGATGTAGAGGGTCAGGCTGGTGTGACCCGCAGAGAGTACGAACCGGTCGCGGCCGGCCCAGTCCGCGTCGGCGGGGTCGTGGCGCATCACCTTCTGGAAGAGGGTGTACGCGGCGGGAGCGAGGCTCATGGCCGTACCAGGGTGGCCGTTTCCGACCTTCTGTACGGCGTCCGCCGCGAGGACACGGACGGTGTCCACGGCCCGCTGGTCCAATTCGGTCCACTGGAGGTCTGTGGTGGTCGGCTTGGTGCTCACCCTGAGTCAGGGCTCCTCTCCACTGTTGTAAACCGGTGACTGTGACCGCACCGGGCGTTGTCGAGCCTACCCCCGCCGGAACAAGCATTTTCCGCTGCTTTCCAGGGTGCAGGCGGCCTGCGGAGTTCGCCTCCCGTATGAGCGCGACGGCTCACTTCTGCGCCACTCCGATGAGCGCTTCTCCTTACTTATGCGCCACTCCGATGAGCGGGCCCCGGCATTCATGCGTCGCTCCGCCGGACGGGACCCCCAGCTCAGGGGTCCGCTCCCGTGCCGCTTCAACACGACCCACCCCCGCGAAGATCGGCCTGTCCCCAACGTCTACAGTGGTCTGGTTCGCGCAAGTCTTTACTGGGCCTTCACGCCCGGAGCTTGCTGGGATTTCTCTGTCAGGGGTGTGCGTGACGGCCGTCGAGTCCCGACCCGCAGGGGTCGCCTTGACTCCCAGCCCAGGGGGCCATCGCCCGTTCGGGGCCCGTGTCAAGGCTTTCGTGGCGCTGACCAAGCCGCGGATCATCGAGCTGTTGCTGATCACCACTGTTCCGGTGATGTTCCTCGCCGCTCAGGGCGTGCCCGACCTGTGGCTCGTTGTCGTTACCACTATCGGCGGATATCTCTCCGCCGGCGGTGCCAACGCGCTGAACATGTACATCGACCGTGACATCGACGCGTTGATGGACCGTACGTCGCAGCGCCCGCTGGTCACCGGCATGGTCAGCCCGCGCGAGTGCCTGGCCTTCGGCTTCGCCCTCGCGGCGATCTCGACGGTCTGGTTCGGGCTGCTGGTGAACTGGCTGTCGGCGGCGCTGTCGCTCGGCGCACTGCTGTTCTACGTCGTGGTGTACACGATGCTGCTCAAGCGCCGGACCTCGCAGAACATCGTCTGGGGCGGCATCGCGGGCTGCATGCCGGTCCTCATCGGCTGGTCGGCCGTGACGAACTCGATGTCCTGGGCCGCGGTGATCCTCTTCGCCGTCATCTTCTTCTGGACGCCGCCGCACTACTGGCCGCTCTCCATGAAGGTGAAGGAGGACTACGCCCGGGTCGGCGTCCCGATGCTTCCGGTCATCGCGTCCAACCGGGTGGTGGCCCGCCAGATCGTCGTCTACAGCTGGGTGATGGTGGCCGTCTCGCTGCTGCTGACCCCGCTGGGCTACACCGGCTGGTTCTACACGGTGGTGGCGCTGGCGACCGGCGGGTTCTGGCTCTGGGAGGCGCACGGCCTCCAGAACCGGGCCAAGGCCGGCGTGACCGGGGGCAAGCTCAAGGAAATGCGGCTGTTCCACTGGTCCATCACCTATGTCTCGCTGCTCTTCGTCGCCGTGGCGGTCGACCCCTTCCTGAGGTAGTCCGCTCCTCGATCCCTGCCGACGGGCGGGGTGCGTGGCCCAGGCCACGCACCCCGCCCGTCGCGCGTCGGGCTACTCGTCGGTAGCATCCTGGACATGGCTGAGACGGCAGAGACCCAGGTGGAGAGCGGCAAGCAGGCGGCCCGCGCGGAGCGCAGGGCGGCGAAGCTCGCCAAGGAGATCGGCGCCTTCTCCAAGGCGCACGGCGGCGCGGAGGGACAGCTCGCCTACCTCGGGCAGACGGGCGCCCGCATCGTGCTCGTGGGCGAGGACGGCGGCTGGGGCGATCTGGTCGCCCCCTCCTACGCGATCGCCGAGAGCGCCACGCGGAAGGCCGGGATCACGATGCACGACTCCTTCGACGGGGAGTTCGCCGCGAAGGTCCGCACCGGCCCGTACGAGTGGACGCGGATGGCCGGCATCCAGATCGGCGGCCCCGCCGACGAGGCCTGACCGCGGAGTTCCCCCGTACGCCGATCGCCGGACGGTTCCGGGAAGGAACCGTCCGGCGATCGGCGTACGGAGGGGGAGGCCGCCCGGGGTCAGCCCGCCGCCGCGGGCTCCGGCTGCCCGGCCGCGGGGCCGGGCACCGGGGTCAGGGCCACGGGGCGCTCGCGCAGCGACAGGAGCACCCGCACGACCGCGATCCACACCATGCACGAGCCCAGCATGTGCAGACCGACCAGGATCTCCGGCGTGTCGGTGAAGTACTGCACGTACCCGATCACGCCCTGCGCCATCAGCACCAGGAAGAGGTCGCGGGCGCGGCGCAGCGGGCCGGCCGGCGCGTCGACGGCCTTCAGTACGAACCAGAGCGCGACGGTCAGCGCCACCACGACCCAGGCCAGATCGGCGTGCAGCTGCGCGATCATCTTCCAGTCGATCGGAATGCGGTGCACATCGCTGGAGTCGCCCGCGTGCCGTCCGGCGCCCGTGACCACCGTGCCGACCGCGATCAGCAGCCCCGCGGCGACCGTCAGCAGCCAGGTCAGCTGGGACACCGCCTTGCCGACCAGCGGCCGGGGCGCCTCGTCGCCCTCGCGGGTCCGCTGCCAGGTCACCATCGCGACGGTGAGCAGCGCCGTGGAGAGCAGGAAGTGCGCGGCGACGGTGTACGGGTTGAGGCCGACCAGCACCACGATGCCGCCGAGCACGGCGTTGCCCATGACCACCCAGAACTGCACCCAGCCGAGCCTGGTCAGGCTGCGGCGCCAGGGCTTGGCGGACCGGGCGGCGATGATCGCCCATCCGACGGCCGCGCACAGGACGTACGTCAGCATCCGGTTGCCGAACTCTATGACGCCGTGGAAGCCCATCTCGCTCGTCGCGGTGAGGCTCTCGTCGGTGCACTTGGGCCAGGTCGGGCAGCCGAGGCCGGAACCGGTCAGGCGGACCGCGCCGCCGGTCACGACGATGAGCACGGCCATGACGACGGCCGACAGGGCCGCACGGCGGACCGTACGGGGCGAAGGGGTCCATCGCTCGGCGATGTACAGGAGCGGGTTCCGCACGGCTTGAGCGACTTCGGCTCGGGTCAGCTTGGGCACGCGCACCATCGTAGGCGGCGGCTTGTGCAAGCTTTCACGAGGGGGACGAGTTACCCCGAATCGTCGACGGAGCGCGTCCGGGGCTTCGCCGCCCGCAGTCGCGCCCCGGCGCGTGTTCTCACTCCCAGCGGAAGAATCGCGCCGCCGCGCCCAGCCCGAGCACCGCCCACACCGCCAGGATGCCGAGGTCGCCCCAGGGCATCGACGCCCCGTGCTGGAGCACCTCGCGCAGACCGTCCGACAGGGCCGCGATCGGCAGCAGCCCGAGTACCGACTGCACCGCGTCCGGGAACTTGTCCAGCGGCACGATGACCCCGCCGCCGACCAGCAGCAGCAGGAAGACCAGGTTGGCCGCGGCGAGCGTCGCCTCCGCCTTCAGCGTCCCGGCCATCAGCAGCCCGAGCCCGGAGAAGGCCGCCGTGCCGAGCACCAGCAGCAGCAGGACGGCGAAGGGGTTGCCCTGGGGCGACCAGCCCAGCGCGAACGCGATCACCGTGAGCAGCACCACCTGGAGCACCTCGGTGACCAGCACGGCGAGGGTCTTGGCGGTCATCAGCGCCCAGCGTGGCAGCGGCGAGGCCCCGAGCCGTTTGAGTACCCCGTACCGCCGCTCGAAGCCGGTGGCGATGGCCTGGCCCGTGAAGGCCGTGGACATCACGGCCAGCGCGAGGATGCCGGGCGTCAGGAAGTCGACGGACTCGCCCGCGCCGGTGTCCACGATGTCGACCGCGCTGAACAGCACCAGCAGCAGCGTCGGGATGATCACGGTCAACAGCAGCTGCTCGCCGTTGCGCAGCAGCATCCGCGTCTCCAGGGCGGTCTGCGCGGTGATCATGCGGCCCAGCGGGGCACCGCCCGGCCGCGGGGTGTACGTACCGGCGCTCATGCGCGCAGCTCCTTGCCGGTCAGTTCCAGGAAGACGTCCTCCAGCGTGTGCCGCTCCACGGAGATGCCGGACGGCATGACTCCGTGCTGGGCACACCAGGAGGTGACGGTGGCCAGCAGCTCCGGGTTGACGTCGCCGCCGATGCGGTACGCGCCCGGGAGGATCTCGGCCGCTTCGGTGCCGTCGGGCAGCGCCTTCAGCAGCGAACCGATGTCGAGACCGGGGCGGCCGGTGAAGCGCAGGGTGTTCTCCGCGCCGCCGCGGCAGAGCGCCTCGGGGCTGCCCTGGGCGATGACCTTGCCCGCGTCGATGACGGCGACGTCGTCGGCGAGTTCCTCGGCCTCGTCCATGAAGTGGGTGGTGAGGACGGTCGACACGCCGTCGGCACGCAGCTCGCGCACCAGGTCCCAGGTGGAGCGGCGGGCCTGCGGGTCGAGACCGGCGGTCGGCTCGTCCAGGAAGACCAGCTCGGGACGGCCGACGACGGCCATGGCCAGGGCGAGACGCTGCTGCTGGCCGCCGGAGAGCCGCCGGTAGGACGTGCGGCCGCAGCTGCCGAGGCCGAGCCGCTCGATCAGGGCGTCGACGTCGAGCGGGTGGGCGTGGAGCTTCGCCATGTGGCGGAGCATCTCGTCGGCGCGCGCGCCGGAGTAGACACCGCCCGACTGGAGCATCACGCCGATCCGGGGCCGGAGCTTCGCGGCGTCGGCGACCGGGTCGAGGCCGAGGACCCGGACCGTCCCGGCGTCGGGGCGGCGGTAGCCCTCGCAGATCTCGACGGTGGTGGTCTTGCCGGCGCCGTTGGGACCGAGGACGGCGGTGACGGCACCGGTGCGTACACACAGGTCGAGGCCGTCCACAGCGGTCTTGCGGCCGTACCGCTTCACCAGGCCGCGGACCTCTACGGCCGACTCGCTCTTCATGGCCGGTAAGTCTAGGCAGGGGCGGAATGACCCCGTCTCCCGGGGCCGAATTAGGTAACCCTAAGTGATGAATGGCACCATAGATCGTTTCGGACCGTGGTTGTCAGGGCCGGATGAATTACGCAACAATGGCGTTGTGAAATACGTTGGCGAGGCTCCGCAGGAGGAACTCGCGACCGGAGAGCGCTCGACGCGCAACCGGGTCGCGCGCTCCATCCTGGATCACGGCCCGTCCACCGTCGCCGAGCTGGCCAAGCGCCTCGGGCTCACCCAGGCCGCGGTCCGCCGCCATCTCGACGCCCTTGTCTCCGACCAGGTCGTCGAGGCCCGTGAGCAGCGGGTCTACGGGGCGCGGACGCGTGGCCGCCCGGCCAAGGTGTTCGCCCTCACCGACTGCGGCCGGGACGCTTTCGACCAGTCCTACGACAAGCTCGCGGCGGACGCCCTGCGCTGGATCGCCGAGACCTCGGGCGACGAAGCGGTCATCGCTTTCGCCCGCGCCAGGATCGCGGCCCAGTCCGAGGCGTACCGCTCGGCGGTCGAGGCCGCGGACCCCGAGGCCCGCACCGAGGCATTGGCCAAGGCCCTGTCCGCCGACGGGTACGCTGCTACGGCGCGTAGCGCGCCCGGCCCGCAGCAGGGCGAGCAGCTCTGCCAGCACCACTGCCCGGTCGCCCATGTCGCCGAGCAGTACCCGCAGCTGTGCGAGGCGGAGACGGAGTTCTTCTCCAGCCTCCTCGGGACGCATGTGCAGCGTCTGGCCACCATCGCCCACGGCGACGGTGTGTGCACGACGTACATTCCGCGCAGCGGCCACCCCGCACCACAGACCACCCATTCAGCATCTGCAAGCACGGCCGGGAGGAACCCCGCATGACGCTCCCTACGGAGACTGCCCACCCTGAGCTCGAGGGTCTGGGCACGTACGAATTCGGCTGGGCCGACTCCGACGCGGCAGGCGCCACAGCCAAGCGCGGGCTCTCCGAGGAGGTCGTCCGCGACATCTCGGCGAAGAAGAACGAGCCCGAGTGGATGCTGAAGCTGCGCCTCAAGGGCCTGCGCCTCTTCGACAAGAAGCCCATGCCGAACTGGGGCTCCGACCTGTCGGGCATCGACTTCGACAACATCAAGTACTTCGTGCGGTCCACGGAGAAGCAGGCGGAGTCCTGGGAGGACCTGCCCGAGGACATCAAGAACACCTACGACAAGCTCGGCATCCCGGAGGCGGAGAAGCAGCGCCTGGTCGCCGGTGTCGCCGCGCAGTACGAGTCCGAGGTCGTCTACCACCAGATCCGTGAGGACCTGGAGGAGCAGGGCGTCATCTTCCTCGACACCGACACCGCGCTGAAGGAGCACCCGGAGCTCTTCAAGGAGTACTTCGGCACCGTCATCCCGGTCGGCGACAACAAGTTCGCCTCGCTGAACTCGGCCGTGTGGTCCGGTGGCTCGTTCATCTACGTGCCCAAGGGTGTCCACGTCGACATCCCGCTGCAGGCCTACTTCCGTATCAACACGGAGAACATGGGCCAGTTCGAGCGGACGCTGATCATCGTCGACGAGGACGCCTACGTCCACTACGTCGAGGGCTGCACCGCCCCGATCTACTCCTCCGACTCGCTGCACTCCGCGGTCGTCGAGATCATCGTGAAGAAGGGCGGCCGCTGCCGCTACACGACGATCCAGAACTGGTCGAACAACGTCTACAACCTGGTCACCAAGCGCGCCGTGGCCTACGAGGGCGCGACCATGGAGTGGGTCGACGGGAACATCGGCTCCAAGGTCACCATGAAGTACCCGGCCGTCTACCTGATGGGCGAGCACGCCAAGGGCGAGACGCTCTCCATCGCCTTCGCGGGCGAGGGCCAGCACCAGGACGCCGGCGCCAAGATGGTCCACATGGCGCCGAACACCTCCTCCAACATCGTCTCCAAGTCGGTGGCGCGAGGCGGCGGCCGTACCTCCTACCGCGGTCTGATCGAGATCGGCGAGGGCGCGCCGGGCGCGAAGTCCAACGTGCTCTGTGACGCGCTGCTGGTCGACACGATCTCGCGCTCCGACACCTACCCCTACGTCGACGTCCGCGAGGACGACGTGTCGATGGGGCACGAGGCGACCGTCTCCAAGGTCTCCGAGGACCAGCTCTTCTACCTGATGAGCCGCGGTCTGACGGAGTTCGAGGCGATGGCGATGATCGTGCGCGGCTTCGTCGAGCCGATCGCCAAGGAGCTGCCGATGGAGTACGCCCTTGAGCTCAACCGGCTGATCGAGCTGCAGATGGAGGGTTCGGTCGGCTAGCGCAGCCTGACGACCGGATCCCCCGACCACTGACAGAGAAAGCGAGCACTACGACAGCCATGGCTGAGGCTCAGAACTTCCCGGCGGGTTCCACCACCACCGGTTCCATCGCGGTGGCCGCCGAGTCGACCGTCGCCACGCGCATGAGCGCGCCCCCGTCCTTCGACGTCGCGGACTTCCCGGTCCCGCACGGCCGTGAGGAGGAGTGGCGGTTCACCCCGCTGGAACGGCTGCGCGGGCTGCACGACGGCACGGCCACCGCCACCGGCGGCGGCGTGAAGGTCGCGATCGAGGCCCCCGAGGGCGTCACCGTCGAGACCGTCGGCCGTGACGACTCCCGGCTCGGCAAGGCCGGCATCCCGGTCGACCGCGTGGCGGCCCAGGCGTACTCCTCCTTCGAGCAGGCGTCCGTCGTCACGGTCGCCAAGGAGGCCGTGCTCACCGAGCCGATCCGCATCGCGGTGCACGGCGAGGGCGGCGTGGCCTACGGGCACCAGGTCGTCGAGCTGGGTGCCTTCGCCGAGGCCGTCGTCGTCATCGACCACACCGGCGACGCGGTGCTCGCCGCCAACGTGGACTACGTCCTCGGCGACGGAGCGAAGCTCACCGTCGTCTCCGTGCAGGACTGGGACGAGACCGCGGTCCACGTCGGCCAGCACAACGCCCTGGTCGGCCGGGACGCCTCGTTCAAGTCGATCGTCGTCACCTTCGGCGGTGACGTCGTGCGCCTCCACCCGCGGATCGCCTACGCGGGCACCGGCGGCGAGGCCGAGCTCTTCGGCCTGTACTTCACCGACCGGGGCCAGCACCAGGAGCACCGCCTCCTGGTCGACCACAACACCCCGCACTGCAAGTCCAACGTCGCGTACAAGGGCGCGCTCCAGGGCGACGGCGCGCACGCCGTGTGGATCGGTGACGTCCTCATCCAGGCCGCGGCCGAGGGCACCGACACCTACGAGATGAACCGCAACCTCGTCCTCACCGACGGCGCGCGGGTCGACTCCGTACCGAACCTGGAGATCGAGACCGGTGAGATCGTCGGCGCCGGCCACGCCTCCGCGACCGGCCGCTTCGACGACGAGCAGCTCTTCTACCTCCAGTCCCGCGGCATCCCGGCCGAGGAGGCCCGCCGGCTCGTCGTGCGCGGCTTCTTCGCCGAGCTCGTCCAGCAGATCGGTCTGCCGGACGTCGAGGCGCGGCTGCTCGACAAGATCGAGGCCGAGCTGAAGGCTTCCGTCTGATGGCCTTCGTCAAAGCCTGTGCGCTGAGTGAGCTGGAGGACGACACCCCGAAGCGGGTGGAGCTCGACGGCGTCCCGGTGTCCGTCGTCCGTACCGAGGGCGAGGTGTTCGCGATCAACGACATCTGCTCGCACGCGAACGTCTCCCTGTCCGAGGGAGAGGTCGAGGACTGCATGATCGAGTGCTGGCTGCACGGCTCCAGCTTCGATCTGCGTACCGGCAAGCCGTCCGGCCTTCCCGCGACGCGCCCCGTCCCCGTATACCCCGTCAAGATCGAAGGGGACGATGTGCTCGTCTCCGTCACCCAGGAGTCCTGAGTCACCCATGGCAACGCTTGAAATCCGCGACCTGCACGTCTCCGTCGAGGCCGACAACGCCACGAAGGAGATCCTCAAGGGCGTCGACCTGACCGTGAAGCAGGGCGAGACCCACGCCATCATGGGCCCCAACGGGTCCGGCAAGTCCACCCTCGCGTACTCGCTGGCGGGTCACCCCAAGTACACGATCACCAGCGGTTCGGTGACCCTGGACGGCGAGGACGTCCTGGAGATGACCGTCGACGAGCGGGCCCGCGCCGGCCTGTTCCTCGCGATGCAGTACCCGGTCGAGATCCCCGGTGTCTCGGTCTCCAACTTCCTCCGCACCTCCGCCACCGCCGTCCGCGGCGAGGCGCCCAAGCTGCGTACCTGGGTGAAGGAGGTCAAGGAGACGATGGCCGGCCTCCAGATGGACCCGGCGTTCGCCGAGCGCAACGTCAACGAGGGCTTCTCCGGCGGTGAGAAGAAGCGCCACGAGATCCTTCAGCTGGAGCTCCTCAAGCCGAAGGTCGCGATCCTCGACGAGACCGACTCCGGTCTGGACGTCGACGCCCTGCGCGTCGTCTCCGAGGGCGTCAACCGGGTCCGCGAGACCGGCGAGGTCGGCACCCTGCTGATCACGCACTACACGCGGATCCTCCGCTACATCAAGCCCGACTTCGTGCACGTCTTCGCCAACGGCCGCATTGCCGAGTCCGGCGGCGCCGAGCTCGCCGACAAGCTGGAGAACGAGGGCTACGAGGCATATGTGAAGGGTGGCGCTTCCGCGTGACACAGCTGCCGGGCCTCCTCGACACCGAGGCGATCCGCAAGGACTTCCCCCTGCTGGATCGTACGGTCCACGACGGGAAGAAGATCGTTTACCTGGACAGCGCGGCGACCTCGCAGAAGCCGCGCCAGGTGCTCGACGCCCTCAACGAGTACTACGAGCGGCACAACGCCAATGTGCACCGCGGTGTGTACACGATCGCGGAGGAGGCCACGGCGCTGTACGAAGGCGCCCGTGACAAGGTCGCCGCGTTCATCAACGCGCCCAGCCGCAACGAGGTGATCTTCACCAAGAACGCCTCCGAGTCGCTCAACCTCGTGGCCAACATGCTCGGCTGGGCCGATGAGCCCTACCGGGTGGACCACGACACCGAGATCGTCACCACGGAGATGGAGCACCACTCCAACATCGTGCCGTGGCAGCTGCTCTCGCAGCGCACGGGCGCGAAGCTGAAGTGGTTCGGCATCACCGACGACGGCCGCCTCGACCTGTCCAACATCGACGAGATCATCACGGAGAAGACGAAGATCGTCTCCTTCACCCTGGTCTCCAACATCATGGGCACGATCAACCCGGTCGAGAAGATCATCCGCCGGGCCCAGCAGGTCGGCGCGCTGGTCTGCATCGACGCCTCGCAGGCCGCCCCGCACATGGTGCTGGACGTGCAGGCGCTGCAGGCCGACTTCGTGGCCTTCACCGGTCACAAGATGGTCGGCCCGACCGGCATCGGCGTGCTCTGGGGACGGCAGGAGCTCCTGGAGGACCTGCCGCCGTTCCTCGGTGGCGGCGAGATGATCGAGACCGTGTCGATGCACTCGTCGACGTACGCCCCCGCGCCGCACAAGTTCGAGGCCGGTACGCCCCCGATCGCCCAGGCCGTCGGCCTCGGCGCGGCCGTGGACTACCTCTCGGCGATCGGCATGGAGAAGATCTACCGCCACGAGCACGCGATCACCGAGTACGCGGTGAAGCGGCTCCTGGAGGTCCCGGACCTCCGGATCATCGGCCCGGCGACGGCCGAGGACCGCGGCGCCACGATCTCCTTCACGCTCGGTGACATCCACCCGCACGACGTGGGCCAGGTGCTCGACGAGCAGGGCATCGCGGTCCGGGTCGGACACCACTGCGCACGGCCGGTCTGCCTGCGGTACGGAATTCCTGCGACGACGCGAGCGTCGTTCTATCTGTACTCCACGCCCGCCGAGGTCGACGCCCTGGTGGACGGACTGGAACACGTACGGAACTTTTTCGGTTAATTGGCAGAGCGGCTGAGGGTTGACTGGTGAAGCTTGATTCCATGTACCAGGAAGTGATCCTGGACCACTACAAGCACCCCCACGGGCGCGGCCTGCGGGACGGCGACGCCGAGGTGCACCACGTCAACCCGACGTGCGGCGACGAGATCACTCTCCGGGTGAAGTACGACGGCGAGACCCTCACCGATGTGTCGTACGAGGGTCAGGGCTGCTCCATCAGCCAGGCCAGCGCCTCGGTGCTGAACGACCTGCTGGTCGGCAAGGAGCTGGGCCAGGCGCAGAAGATCCAGGAGACCTTCCTGGAGCTGATGCAGTCGAAGGGCCAGCTGGAGCCGGACGACGCGATGGAGGAGGTGCTGGAGGACGCGGTCGCGTTCGCCGGTGTCTCGAAGTACCCGGCCCGGGTGAAGTGCGCGCTGCTGAGCTGGATGGCGTGGAAGGACGCGACGGCGAAAGCGCTGTCCGAAGGGAAGACGGCATGAGCGACAACGAGACTCTCACCACCAAGCCGGCCTCCGAGGAGGAGGTCCGTGAGGCCCTGTACGACGTGGTCGACCCCGAGCTGGGCATCGATGTCGTCAACCTGGGCCTGATCTACGGCATCCACATCGACGACGCCAACATCGCCACCCTCGACATGACGCTGACGTCCGCGGCCTGCCCGCTGACCGATGTCATCGAGGACCAGGCGAAGTCCGCGACCGACGGCATCGTCAACGAGCTGCGGATCAACTGGGTCTGGATGCCGCCGTGGGGCCCGGACAAGATCACGGACGACGGACGCGAGCAGCTGCGCGCCCTGGGCTTCAACGTCTGAGACGTCTGAGACGCCTGGTACGCCTGAGGTGATGGGGGCGTCCCGGACGTCCCGTCCACCGAGAACGACGAACGGCCACCGGCTCCGCGCCGGTGGCCGTTCGTCGTTGTTTCGTCTGCCGTACGCATGATGTGCGCCCGCCGTTGGTACGGGTACCGGAGCGTACCCGCGACATCACGCCGACGAGAGGCATGCCGTGCTGCATCAGTTTTCGCTCCCCGACCGCAGGGTGGCCGCCGCCGCGGGCGGCGTTCTCCTGCTGGCGGCCCTGGGGATCAACACCCCCGCGCAGGCCGCGAGTTACGGAACACCGACGATCGGGCTCTCGGTCTCCTACCTCTCCGGCGCCGTCGGCGCGACCGCCGACCCCGTGGTGACCGTCACCGTCGCGCAGAGCGGTGCCGACGTGGCCGCGCTGGGCGTCGCGGCCTCCGCCTCCTCCAAGCCGTCCGTCGCCGGGACCGGTGATGTGACCGTCACGGGGACCGGAGGCACCCGGCAGCTCGCGGTCGCCGCACACGGGCGCGGCTACACCGACCTCACGATCAAGGTCACCGGGCTCGGCGGCAAGACCGCCACCAAGAAGCTGCACTACGCCGCCTCCGCCGCCGTGCGGAACGCCGCCGACACCCGCTACCTCACCGGCTCCTCGGACGCCTCGGCCGCCGTCGACGTCGGCGGCGGGTACGTGGTCGTGGCCGACGACGAGTCCAACACCCTGCGCCTGTACGACCGTTCCATCTCCGGCGGGCCGGTGAAGAGCTGGGACGTCGGCTCGGAGCTCGGGGTGTCGAAGGAGGTCGACATCGAGGGCGCGGCCCGGGTCGGCAACACCATCTACTGGACCGGTTCGCTGGGCAACAACAAGGACGGCGAGTACAAGGCCCCCCGCAACACCGTCTTCACCACGGAGGTGACCGGGTCGGGCGCCGCCACGCAGCTGACGGTGGGCGGCTCGTACAAGAAGCTCCGGGACGACCTCGTCGCCTGGGACAAGGCCAACGGCGACCGGCTCGGCTTCGCCGCGGGGACGGCGGACGGTGAAGTGCCCAAGCAGATCGACGGGTTCAACATCGAGGGCCTGGAGTTCGCACCCGGCTCGACGACCACCGCGTACCTCGGGTTCCGGGCGCCGCTGGTGCCGCCGAAGTCGGGCGGCAAGGCCCTGATCGTGCCCGTCACCAACTTCGACAAGGTGGCCGGCAGCGGGAAGAAGGCGGTCATGGGCGAGCCGATCGAGCTGGACCTCGGCGGGCTCAGCATCCGGGACATCCGGAAGAACGCCGCCGACCAGTATCTGATCGTGGCCGGTTCCTGGGCGGCCGACGACAACGCCGACCCGTACGCCCTCTACCGCTGGGACGGTGTCGCCGGACACGCGCCGGTCAAGCGGGCCGATCTGCCGACGGCGGACCCGGGCGGCTGGGAGGCCGTCGTGGAGGTTCCGGACCTCACGGCTCCGGGCGCCCGCGCACAGCTGATCACGGATGCCGGATCGGCCGATCTGTACGGGGACGGCACGGAGGCGAAGGATCTCGACCACGCCGAGTGGAAGAAGTCGCGGGCCGTCTGGTTCACCGTCGGAAGCTGACGGACGGGCCGGATCCGCGCTGCGGGACGCGAACGGCCACGCCCGCCGGGCGTGGCCGTTTCCTTCGGAGGCGGACGCGGGCGTACCCGCGCGGCGCGGTCCTAGAAGCCGTACCGCGGACCGGGCTGCGCGGGTACACCCGCCGCCTCGGCGAGGGCCGGGCCCAGGTTCTCCGTGCGCATGCGCCGGTCGACGTAGAGCAGGCCGGTCACCAGCGGTGGGAAGACCGCCGTGATGAACTGACTGACCAGCTGCCCCAGGGCCATGATCACCATGTAGCCGCTCATGGCGAAGACGATCGCGGTGGGGTTGGGGTCCTCGTCCAGCGTCGTCCCGCCGATGACGCCGGAGAACATGCCGAGGAACGAGAACGGGATCTGGACGATGTAGCTCGCCACGGAGGCCAGGACCAGGGCCAGCAGGCCCGTCCCGAAGATCCGCCACCAGTCGCCGCGCACCAGTTGGGCCGAGCGGCGCAGGGCGGCCACCGCGGACTGTCCCTCGAACACCGCGGCCGAGGGCGCCAGGCAGAACTTCACACAGAGCCAGATCGCGAGCGGGGCCGTGGCGAAGGCGCCCAGGAAGCCGAGCACGACCCACAGGGTGGCGCCGGTGTCGTGCGCCAGGGTGATCGCGCCGATCACGAGCGCGAAGAACCCGGCCACCATGAGCACCATCGGGATCATCGCGATCAGATACGTCAGGATCACCGTCCCGATCACCGTCGGAACACGCGACCAGGCGCGGCGCCAGACGGCGGAGAAGGTGGTCGGCCTGCCCAGCACCGCCTCCTGGAGCACGGTGGGAACGGTCGCGTACATCATGGCCGTCGCGACCGAGAAGACGATCACCGCGAGCAGGCAGATGACGCCGAGACCGACCACGAGCGGAATCACGTCGGAGGAACGCGGCTCCTCGTCGGCGCTGAGCGAGAAGACCGTGTGCAGATGGCCGCTGACCACGGAATACGCGATCACGACCGTGACCACCATGATCGCCAGCGCCCCGCCGAACACGACGGCGCCCATGCCGAACAGCTGCTTCCAGTAGCGCCCCAGCGTGCTGAAGGCGCCGCCGAGTATGTCCCCGAGCTTCAAGGGCGCCAGCGGTATCACCCCGGGCTTGGGCGGTGGCGCCCACGGCCCCCAGCCCGGAGGTCCTCCGTACGGTGCTCCGCCCCACCCTGCGTCCTGCGCCACTGTCGCTCCGTCGTCTCTCGTCGTACTGGTGTGCTGTCGGTCGGGACACCGTAACGTCCTGGCCGCCCGGAAGCCGCCGTGCTTCCGCGCATCCGGCGATGCGTACACTCGTACACATGGGATACGGACTGCTGGCCGCGGCGATCGCGGCGGAGGTGGCCGGTACGACGGCCATGAAGTACAGCGAGGGCTTCACCCGGCTCTGGCCCTCGCTGATCACCGTCGCGGGATACCTCGTGGCCTTCGGGCTGCTCGCCCAGACGCTGAAGACGCTGTCGGTGGGCACCGCCTATGCCATCTGGGCCGGGATCGGCACCGCCGCCATCGCCGCGATCGGCATCCTCTTCATGGGCGAGTCCGGCAGCCCGGTCAAGCTGGCGGGCATAGCGCTGGTGATCGCCGGAGTGGTGGTGCTGAACCTGGGCGGGGCCCACTGATGGCGCGCCGCTACGACCCCGAGCGGCGCGACCGAATCATCGACGCCGCGATCAGGGTGGTCGGCGCCCGGGGCATCGCGGGGCTGAGCCATCGTTCCGTCGCGGCCGAGGCCGATGTGCCGCTCGGCTCGACGACGTATCACTTCGCCTCGCTGGACGAGCTGTTGACCGCGGCGCTGCGCCGGTCGAACGAGAACTTCGCCGAGGTCATGCGGGAGAGCGAGGCGCTGGCCGACCCGGAGGCCGACCTCGCCGAGGAGCTGGCCGGGCTGCTGGGGGAGTACTTCTCCGGCGGGCGCGGACGGGCCGAGCTGGAGTACGAGCTCTATCTCGCCGCGCTCCGCAGGCCCGCGCTGCGCCCCGTCGCCGCCGAGTGGACCGACGGCACCGCCGAGCTGCTGTCCCGGCGTACCGACCCGGCCACGGCGCGTGCGCTGATCGCGCTCATGGACGGGATCTGCCTCCAGGTGCTGCTCACCGGCGGCGCGTACGACGAGGCGTACGCGCGGGAGATGCTGGGACGGATCGCGGGCTGACGGCCTACGCGCGAGCGCCGGGCGTTCCCGCGCCCGGGACGGCCGCGACACGCGGGTCGCCCCGCCGCCTCTCAGGCGCCGGACGGGCCCCCGTTCCGTACCGCCGCCAGCGCCGCCCGGACGCTCTCCTCGATGTCCGTGATCGGGTAGAGCGCCTCGCGCACCGTCCGGTCGCGGTCCACCACCAGGGTCAGCCGCTTCAGCCGGCTGGTTCCCCCCGTGCGGAAGGTCGGCAGGCGCAGCGCCGCCGTCAGTTCCAGCTCCGCGTCGGACAGCAGCGGGAACCGCAGCCGCTCCGCCTCCGCGAAGGCCCGCTGCTCGTCCGGGCGCTGGGTGGAGATCCCGCACACGCTCGCACCCGCCGCCGTGAACTCGGCCGACCGGTCGCGGTACGTGCAGGATTCGAGCGTGCAGCCGCTCGTGCCCGGGATCTCGGACCAGCCCGGCGGATAGGCGTCACGGCGGGTGTAGGCACCGGGGAAGAAGTACAGAACGGTGTACGGGGTGCCGGCGACCGGGTCGCGCGAGGCTCCCTCGTGGTCGATCAGCCGCAGCTCGGGCAGGCGCGTGCCCACCAGGGCGTGCACCCGTGCCGCCTCCTTCGAGCTCTCCGCGGCCGTCGCCATCGTCTCCCCGTCCCCCAGCACCCAGGTGTCGCCCCAGTCCTGGAGCGCGATCAGCACGGGCAGCAGGGCGCGGCCCCGCCGGGTCAGCCGGTACTCGTAGCGGGGTGGCCGGTCCTGGTAGGGCTCCCGGGAGAGCACCCCCGCGTCGACCAGCAGCCGCAGCCGCTCGGTCAGCACCTTGCGGGACACGCCCAGCTCCTCCTGGAGCGCGTCGAAGCGATGCACCCCGCGTGCCGCGTCCCGCACGATCAGCAGGGTCCACCAGTCGCCGACGACATCGAGCGCCTGGGCGATCGCGCAGTCGGCGTCGGCCAGGCTGGTGCGCTGGGGCATGGTCTCCTCCGTCGGTCTCCCGCATCCACCTCTTACCGGATTGACCAGCAGGAAAGCATGATGTCATAGTCCGTTCCCAAAGGAAACTCACGGGGGGTGCTGGAGATGGGCTTCTTCGGGGTGGTGCGGGACGTGCCGCGCACGGTGCGGCTGCTGGCCTTCGGCTCCTTTCTCAACGGGGTCGTCAGCTTCACGTTCGTCTATCTCTTCCTCTATCTGACCGGCCCGCGCGGGCTGGGCGTCCCGCAGGCCGGACTCGTCGCGGGCATCGGCGGCGTCGGCCTGGTCGCGGGGAACTTCACCGGCGGCTGGTTCGGCGACCACTACGGCCACCGCCGGATGCTCCTGACCGGCGCGCTGGTCAGCGGCACCGCACTCGCGGCCCTGCCGCTCCTTCCGGTCGCGGCGATGTACGGGGTGCTGCCGCTCGCGCAGTACGCGGCGGGCGTCGTGCGCGCGGCCAACTCCGCGCTCGTCGCGGTCTCCGTCCCCGAGGGCGGACGGCGCCAGAGCTTCGCCCTCGTACGGGCCGGGGGCAACGCCGCGTTCGCCGTCGGCCCGCCGCTGGGCGCGCTGATCGCGGCCCGCTTCTCGTACGACTGGCTGTTCGTCGCCGACGGCCTCGGCACCCTGCTCTTCGCCGGGTACGCGGCGGCGGTGCTCCCGGCGCACGGCACCGCGCACACCCGGCCCGCCCACGATCCCGGCGCGCCCGGCCTCTGGCGGGAGCTGCGGGCCAGGCCCGCCGTGCCGGTGCTGCTCGCCGCGATCCTCTGCGTCGACCTCGTCTACCGGCAGCAGTACTCGACCCTGCCCGTCTTCCTCTCCGAACACGGCCACGGCGCCCAGTTCTACGGCTGGCTGCTCTCGGTCAACGGCGGCGTCATCCTGCTGCTGGAACTCCCCGCGGCGCATGTGCTGCGCCGACGGGCGCCCCTGGGCATCGTGGGCGCCGGGCTGCTGCTGGTGGGGCTGGGCTACGCGGTGCTGATCCCGGGGGCCGGGACGCTGTTCGCCATCACCATGATGGCCTCGCTGACCGCGGGCGAGATCCTCTACAAGACCACCGCGACGGCGTACGTCGCCGACCAGGCCCCCGCCCATGCGCAGGGCCGCTTCCAGAGTCTGTACGCGGGCGCCTCCATCAGCGGCCAGGTGCTGGCGCCGCCGCTCGGCGGTGCGCTCTACGCCCACGCGCCCGGACTGCTCTGGCCCGCGTGCGCGGTACTGGCCTGCGGTGCGGGGGTGGCGGTGCTGGCGGCGCGGCGGCTGCGGGGGCCGGTGCGCGAGTCGGCTCCCGTGCGTGCCCCCGGACGGCAGGCGCAGCCCGGCTGACCGGGTGGCCGGGGCTCAGGCGCCGGCTCGCGGCCGTCCGCCGGGCCTCCGGGCCCGTACCGCGACCATTCGGCGGGCTCCGGGGCGCGCGCCGCGACCATCCGGCGAGACCGGTTGGCTCCCGCGGTGCCTCGCCGGTTAGGTTGCGTGTCATGACCGACACGACTCCTGCTCGCACCACCGGCGCCGTCGCCGCCGGCCTCGCCACCATCGCCGGCGACGGTTCCGTTCTCGACACCTGGTTCCCCGCCCCCGAGCTCACCGCCGAGCCCGGCCCCGCCGGAACCGAACGGCTCACCCCCGACGGGGCCGTCAACCTCCTCGGCGAGGGAGCCGCCAAGGCCATCGGCGTGGACGCCCGCCGCGGTGTCGAGATCGTCGCCGTCCGTACGGTCATCGCCTCGCTCGACGACAAGCCGCTCGACGCGCACGACGCGTACCTGCGCCTGCACCTCCTCTCGCACCGACTCGTCCAGCCGCACGGCCAGAGCCTGGACGGACTCTTCGGCCTCCTCACCAACGTCGCCTGGACCTCGCTCGGCCCGGTCGCCGTCGACGACGTGGAGAAGGTGCGGCTGAACGCCCGCGCCGAGGGCCTGCACCTCCAGGTCACCTCGGTCGACAAGTTCCCCCGGATGACCGACTACGTCGCGCCGAAGGGCGTCCGGATCGCCGACGCCGACCGGGTCAGGCTCGGCGCGCACCTCGCCGCCGGCACGACCGTCATGCACGAGGGCTTCGTCAACTTCAACGCGGGCACCCTGGGCACGTCGATGGTCGAGGGCCGCATCTCCGCGGGTGTCGTCGTCGGCAACGGCTCCGACATCGGCGGCGGCGCCTCCACCATGGGCACCCTCTCCGGCGGCGGCAAGGAGCGCATCGTCATCGGCGAGCGCTGCCTGATCGGCGCCGAGGCCGGTGTCGGCATCGCGCTCGGCGACGAGTGCGTCGTCGAGGCCGGGCTCTACGTCACGGCCGGTACCCGCGTCACGCTGCCGGACGGCCAGATCGTCAAGGCCCGTGAGCTCTCCGGCGCCTCGAACATCCTCTTCCGCCGCAACTCGGTCTCCGGCGCCGTCGAGGCCCGCCCGAACAACGCGGTCTGGGACGGCCTCAACGACGTCCTGCACAGCCACAATTAGTCCGTGGCGGCCAGCAGTTCCCCGTAGATCCTCCGCAGCCCGTCGGTCGCCCCGCGTCCGGCGGGCTGCAGCGGTTCGCGGACCGGCCCGGCGCCGAGCAGCGCCTTGGCCGTGACCGTGCCGGGCAGCCCGGACGCCATCATCGCCTCGGCCAGAGGGGCGTTCAGCAGATTGAGCCGGGCGGCCCCGGCGGTGTCCCCGGCGTCGAACGCGTCCAGGACCGCACGCAGCTGACGGGGCGCCACATTGGCGACCGTGCTGACATAGCCGGCCGCGCCCACCGCGTACAGCGGCAGATTCAGCTCCTCGCAGCCCGAGTAGTACGCCAGCGAGGTCGCGCCGATCACCTTCGTGGAGCCGAGCAGGTCGTACGCGCAGTCCTTCACGGCCGCGACACGGGGGTGCTCCGCCAGCCGCAGCAGGGTCTCCGGCTCGATGCGGGTGCCGGTGCGGCCGGGGATGTCGTACAGCATCAGCGGGAGGCCGGTCGCGTCGGCGACCCGTCTGAAGTGCGCCTCGACGGCGGCCTGGGGCGGCCGGCTGTAATAGGGCGTCACCACCAGCAGGCCGTCCGCGCCCGCCCGCTCGGCCTGCCGGGCGAGCTCCACGGTGTGCCGGGTGTCCGCGCTGCCGACCCCGGCGACGACCGGCACGCCGTCGCCGACCGCCGCCCGGACCGCCCGCAGCAGCGCGGTCTTCTCGGCGTCGGTGGTGGTCGGGGACTCGCCGGTGGTGCCGCTCAGCACCAGGCCGTCGCAGCCGTCGGCGACCAGGGCGGCCGCATGCTTCCCGGCGGCGTCCGGGTCCAGGTCGCCGGAGGCGGTGAACGGAGTGATCATGGCGCAGAGCGCGCGGCCGAAGAGAGGTGCCGTTGTGGTCATCCTCGAAGTCTCGGTCGACCGGACCATGAGGGTCCACTTAGATCTGCTCGGGGTGCGGGGCAAGAAGAACTCAACAGTCGCCGGGCAAGGCTCCGCGCTCTGGCATGATCGAACGCCTATGCGACAGGCCGAGACCGGGGTGGGTGCGTGAGCGTGCGGGGACTGGCGGGGGCGGGGACCGGAACGAGGACCGGGAGACGAAGGCCGTCGGCGGCCGTGCTCCTGGCCGGGGGACTGGGCCTCTCGCTCTCCGGATGCGCGGGGTTCCTCGTACCGGCGGGCGAGGGCGAGCCGGTACCGACACCGACCCCCAGCGGCTCGTACCTGGTGCACGCCGACAAGCTGCCGACACCGTTCCCGAGCGCCTCCGTCGTGCTCCCGGACCGGCCACCGGCCGCGCAGGGGCCCGCCCCCACTCCCACGCCCCGGGGCGGCTGCCCGTCCTCCGGTGTCGTCGTCGGCATGGGCGAGGTGGAGGCGGCGCTCGGCCACCGCGCTGTCGGGCTCACCCTCACCAACTGCGGCGGCAAGCCGTACCGGGTCCACGGCTACCCGTCCGTCCGGGCCCTGGACGAGGCCGGTGATCCGCTGCCCGTCCCGGTGAACCCGGGCTCGTCCTACATGGGCACCGACCGGGGCCCGCAGGAGATCGTGCTGAAGCCGGGGAAGACGGCGCGTTCACTGCTGGCCTGGGTCTCCACCCCGACCGGCGGCGACCTCATCGAGGGCGATGCCCTGGAGGTCGCACCGGCCCCCGGTCTGGAGGCGCGGACCTTCCCGCTCAAGGGCAGCGACGTACGGCTGCTCGACGAGCTCAACATGACCGCGTGGCGGACCGGTCCCGTGTAGCGGCACCGGAACGGGGTCAGAGGGTGAGCTTGAAGCCCTCGTGGCTGCGGGCGAAGCCCAGCGACTCGTAGAACCGGTGCGCGGCCGTGCGCGGCTTGCCGCTGGTCAGCTGCATCAGCCCGCACCCCCGCTGCCGGGCCCGGTCCATGGCCTGCGTCATCAGCTCCCGCCCCAGCCCGCCGCCCCGCCGGTCGGCCCTGACCCGTACCGCCTCGATCAGCGCCCGCTCCTCGCCGCGCTTGCCGAGCCCCGGTATGTACGTCGCCTGCGCACAGCCCAGCACGGTGTCGCCGTCCACCAGCACCAGCATCTCGTTGCGCGGGTCGCTCTCGATGGCGGCGAAGGCCCGCTCGTACGGGTCGTCGACCACGACCGTGGCCGGATCGACGACCCGCTCCTCGTCGGCGAGCAGGGCGAGGACGGCCGGCAGGTCGGCCCGGGTGGCGGTGCGCAGGATCATGCCCGCGAGTCTGTCACGGGCGCCGACCTGCCCAGCGGCGGGACATGGGGAGGCGGCGCTCAGCGGCGGGCCATGTAGAGGGTGAAGGCCTTGTGGAGCACCTTGTTGATGGGGTAGTCCCACTCGCCGATGTACTCCGCGGCCCGGCCGCCCGTGCCGACCTTGAAGCGCAGCAGGCCCACCAGATGGTTGGCCTCGTCCAGGGTGTCGGTGATGCCGCGCAGGTCGTAGACGGCCGCGCCCCGTTCGTGCGCGTCGCTCATCATGCGCCACTGGATGGCGTTGCTGGGCTGCACCTCGCGCTTGCGGCCGGTCGAGGCGCCGTAGGAGTACCAGACGTGGTTCCCCACGGTCAGCATCGTCGCCGCGGAGAGGGTCTCCCCGTCGTGCTGGGCGAGATAGAGCCGCATCCGGTCGGGGTCCTCGGCCCGCAGCACGGTCCACATGCGCTGGAAGTAGGCGAGCGGACGGGGGATGAAGCGGTCCCGCTCGGCCGTCTCGCGGTACAGCTCGTAGAAGGCCGGGAGGTCCTCGTAGTCGCCCTCGACGACCTTGACGCCCGCCTTCTCCGCCTTCTTGATGTTGCGCCGCCACTGCTGGTTCAGATTGCCCCGGATCTCCTCCAGCGACAGCCCGGCGAACGGCACCTGGAAGACGTACCGGGGCTGCCCCGCGCTGAATCCGTCCTCGCTCTCCTCCCCGCCCCGCCGCCAGCCCAGCGCACGCAGCCGCTCCACGACCTCGGCGGCCGACGGCTCCTCGTCGTCCGGCGGCACGTCGCGCAGCCGTCCGGCGGCCGGGTCGGCGATGGCGTCCTTGACGGTCCGGGCGTCCCAGCGGCGCGCGACCACCGGCGGGCCCATGCGCACCGAGAACGCGCCCTGCCCCTTCAGATGCGCCAGCATCGGATCCAGCCACTGCCCCAGGCCCTCGGTGTGCCAGTCGATGACCGGGCCCTCCGGCAGATATGCCAGATAGCGTTTCACCCGGGGGATCGGCCGGTACAGGACGAGCCCGGCCCCGACGATCCGCTCCCGGCCCGCGCCGTCCCGGTCGAACCAGCCGATGCTCTCCGCGCGCCAGTCGGGCTTCACATCGCCCCACGACGGGACCTGCATATGGCTCGCGGCGGGACGGCTCGCGACGAACGCCAGATGCTCCTCGCGGCTGATCGTCCTCAGATGCGGTGCCATGCGGTGCTCCGTTCGTTGTGCTGACGGTGTCGACGAGGCGTGCTGTTGACCTCGAGCGCACTTCACGTATCAGGGTGGTCGGCAGGGGAGCACCGCCCCGGTGCCCCGGTCAGGAGGACCCTTCATGAGTGTGCGATTCGTCTCCCGCCCCGATCTTGCCCGCAACGACGTGGGACTCGTCAAGGCGAGCACCTGGGATGTCGGAACTCCGGAGCGCCGGGAAGCGGCGGTCGAGGCCATCCGTGCGGCGTGGGGCGGCCGGGACTGGCCGCATCCCGGACTGCTTTCGTACACCGTCCATGCCGGTGAGGACGGGAAGACGCTGTTCCACTACAGCCAGTGGAGTGGTGAACAGGCGTACCAGGACTTCTTCCGGCACGGCAGGGACGAGCGGAACGCGGACATCGACGCCGCCGTGCCGGGCATCCGGCGGCTCGGGCTGCACACCCTGGAGCTCTACCGTTCCACGTCGCTGGGGGAGGGCGACGGGCGGGAGCCGGGCTGCGTCGTGATCGTCGACGTCGAGTTCGAGGGAGCGGACAAGGCGCGGCAACGGGACTGGGTGGACACCGTGTTCGAGGCGCTGGGGACCGACCCGGCGCCCGCCCCCGGCGGCGTCTCCGGGCACTTCCATGTGAGCACCGACGGGACACGGGTGCTGAACTACGCCGAATGGGAGAGCGCCGCCGCCCACATCGACGCCCTGGCCGCGCCCGGCGCCGGGGTCGGGTCGAGCACCCCGCAGTGGGAACGGGTGCGGACGTACCCGGGGGTGACCGGCGGCGGGGTGCACCGGTACGCGCCCGCCCTCAGCATGCGGCCGGGGGCGGGCGCGTAGCGCCGCTACGGGCGGAAGCGGAGAACCTGCGGGTCGTGGTCGCTGTTCTGGTCGGCGAACTCGGCGTTGATGTGCACGCTGTCGTACTGGAAGTCGCGGATCGACGGGCTGGTCAGGATCTGGTCGAGGACCTGGCTGTTGCCCTGGTACACGTAGGTGTAACGCTCCGAGCGCGGCAGGGACTTGATCGCCGGGTACAGCACACCATCGGCGGTCAGGGCCTTGGCGGTGCCGGAGAACTCGAAGTCGTTGATGTCGCCGACGACCAGGACGTCCGCGTTCTTCTGGACGCTCAGCAGCTTCTTGACGAAGGTGTTGACCGCCTGGCCCTGCGCGTGCCGCTGGACCTCCGAGGAGCGGGTGGGCGGCTGGTGCTCCGAGACGATGGACTCGTCGCCGCCCTTGGACGCGAAGTGGTTGGCGACCACGAAGACCGGACGGCCGCGGAAGCGGAACTCGCCGACGAGCGGCTTGCGGCTGTCCTTCCACGCCGTGTTCGCCGGGTCGATCCGGCCGGGGGAGTAGGTCAGGGCGGCACGGCCCCGCTCCCGTACGACACCGGTCGCCGTCGTCGCGTCGCCGCCGGCCCGGTCGGTGAACGAGACCCGCTCCGGGTTGAAGAGGAACACCTGGCGGATGTTGCCGCCGGGCTCGCCCCCGTCCTTCTTGTCCTCCGGGTCGATCGAGCGCCACTCGTATGCCGGGCCGCCCGCCGCCACGATCGCGTCGGTGAACTTCTTCACCGTCAGATCGGCGGCGACCGTGCCGTCGCTCTTCGCGCCGTTGTTGTCCTGGATCTCCTCCAGCGCCACGATGTCGGGCGAGGCGAGGTTGTCGACGACCGCGGCGGCGAGCGCGTCGAACTTCTCCTGCGGGTCGGTCGGGTCGAGGTTCTCGACGTTGTACGTCGCCACGGCCAGCTCGCCACCGCGCTGCTTGCGGGTGACCTCCCGCCGCAGGCCCTTGGCGGCGACCGTGCCCATGGTGCGGGCGGTCAGCGTGTAGCCGCCGTACTGGTTGAAGTCGAGCGGGCCCTCGGTCGTCCCGGTCAGCACATCGCCCACGTCGGCCTTGGGGAAGGGCTGCTCGGCGAGCGGCACCAGCGACTGGATCTGGATCCGGCCGGTGTTCTGCGCGTCGTACGAGCCGTAGACGGTGCCGCCGCGACGGGCGTCGTTCTCGCGCGGCTTCACCGTCACCCACAGCTCGGCGTGCGCGTCGGTGGCGCCGACCACCCGCGAGGTGCCGACGCTGACGTTCATCCCTTCGACCGACTCGTAGTAGTCGAGGGCGTAACGGGACGGCCGCAGGGGCAGCGCGTTCACGGAGCCGCCGGCCGCCGGATCACCCGCGGGGGAGTACCGGGACGGGACCGAGCGCTCCGTGATCCGCACCGGCGCGGGCAGGGCGTTGCCGGAGGACACCACGGCGACGGTGGGCTTGCTGATCTGGGTGAGCGACTGGTTGCCGGAGCCGAGACCGCCCGGCACGTACTCGGTGACCGTGCCGGAGACGGTGACCGCGTCACCGACCGCGACGGTCGGCGCGGAGCCGGTGTAGACGAAGATGCCCTCGCTGGTGGCGGGGTCGGCGTCCGGGTGCGGGTCCTGGAACCAGAAGCCCTTCGAGCCGTACGTCCGCACTCCGGTGACGATGCCCGTCACCTCGCCGACCTGCCGGCCGACGAGCGGAGATGTCCGGGTGGAGCCCTGGATGTCGTGGATCCGGACCTGGCCGTCCACGGCCGGGGCGGAGGCGGTGGCGGACGCGGAGGTGGTGGCGGCGCCGGTGAGCAGACCGGCGGCGAGCGCGGCGGTGACTACGGCGGAGACGGCGGTGGTTCTGGAGGATGCGGCAGGCATCGGGGCTCCGGGGGTATCGAGGGTCAGAGGAGAGGTCTACGCGCGTCAATCTCTTGTGTGCGCAAGGCCGTTGTCAAGGTCTCCCGGGTGGACTGCTGCTGTCCGTTGCATGAACCGGGCGGCATGGGGCGAAATGCGTCTACGCTGGTGCCGCCCGATCGGTACGCCCGGTGCGCCTGATCCGTACGTCCAGCGCGCCCGGTCCGT
Source organism: Streptomyces sp. DvalAA-43 (assembly GCF_900091725.1). Taxonomy (GTDB): domain Bacteria; phylum Actinomycetota; class Actinomycetes; order Streptomycetales; family Streptomycetaceae; genus Streptomyces; species Streptomyces pulveraceus. The sequence goes on from NZ_FMBW01000026.1 coordinate 131,580, forward strand.
ACGCCCGGTCCATACGCCCGGTACGCCCCGAGGAGAACCCGCAGATGTCCGCAGAGCGCCCCACCCTGCCGCCCGTACGGCTGCGCACCGAGGCCGAGCTGGCACGGGACGCGCTCGCCGCGCCGCTGCTCGCCCGCGCCGTCCGGCTCGCCCGCTGGGCGGACCCCGGGACGAGGGTCGGCGCCGGTGGCGAGCTCGTCGACGCACAACTGCCCGCGGCGGCCGAGCACCTCGGCCTGCCGGCCGACGAGGACGGTGCGGCGGAGGCGAGCGAGGCGTGGCGGCTCGCGGTCGACGCGGCCCTCGTCGACGTGGAGGAACCCGACGAGGACGCCGGTCCGGACGCGGAGGGCACCGCCTCCGCCGGGGCGAACCTGGCACTGATCACCGGTGGTTCACCGCAGGACGTCCTGGCGATCTGGCTCGACGGCCTGGAGGCCGTCCACGCCGACGCCACCGCGCCCGTCTTCGACGACCTCGCCGAACTCGTCGGCGAGGACGGCTCGATCGACTTCGAGTCCCTGGACTGGGACCCGGAGGCGGAGGCGGAGTTCCTCGACGGGGTGCTCGGCAATCTGTACCTGCTCACCGTCGGCGACGGCCACGGCGGCACGGACCCGGCCCCCGTCCCGCTGCCCGCCCTCGCCGCGTCGGTGATCGTCCCCGACGACATGGGCGAACCCACCGACGACATCCTGGAGCAGGTGTCCGAGGCGATGATGCGCCTGGACGACCAGTTCCGGGTCCTCGAACCCATCGGGATCGTCGAATACCGCCCGGTGGACGAGGCGTTGCTGGTCGAGGAGGGCGAGCAGGCCACCCCGCCGGTGGACGACGAGGACGTCACCCGGTACGGAATGGTGAAGCTCACCCCCCTCGGCCTGTACGGCCTGCGGTCCCGGATGCTGGAGGCCGGGGTGGACGCCCCGGCGATCGGCGACTTCGCGGACAAGGGCGCCGACGTACTGCTCGGCGGCATCGCGTACTACCCCGAGGCGGCGGCCGGGAGCGAGGTCGAGCTGTGGCTCGCCCGGCGCGGCGGTGCGGAGGGCGCGGCGGCCGAACTCCTGGCGGCGGCACGCGGCACGGACCCGGAGGCGCCGCTGCGCAGGCTCCACTGCCAGCAGGCCCTCGCCCTGGTCGGCGCGGAGGCGGAGCCCGCGGTCCGCGCGGTGCTGGACGACCCCGAGCTGGGCGGCCTCGCCCGGGTCTGGCTCGCGGAGCTGGGCGCTGCCGGGGTGCCCGCACCGCCGGAGTCGATGATCTTCTGGCTCGCCATCGACACGATCGCGGCCCAGCTGGAGGCCGACGGCGATCTGGACGAGCTCCAGGGCCTGGTCGAGGGCCTGGCGGGCCAGCACAGCGGCTTCTTCGACGAGGCCTGGCGGGTGGAGCACCCGGCGACCGCGGACGTCCTCGAAGCGATGGGACGGCTGCACGGCGACAAGAAGAAGGCCAAGGAGGCCCGCAAGGCGGCGTTCAAGGCCCGTTCGCGCAAGGAGGCCTGACGCCAGGTCAGGCGTCGGCGAGGGCTGCGCCAACGGACGAGAGGCGCGGCGGACGGCGACTTCAGGGCACCCGATCCGGCCAAGTGCACAGGAAGGATGCCCCTGAGCGTCGCCCGCCGTTCAGCCGGTGTTGGCACAAGGGCGCGACGGTGGGCGCGCCAACAACCCGCCCAGTCGCCCCAGGAGTACGTGATGCCCTTCACGCGCAGGGAATTCACCAGACAGTCCGCCCTCACGGGTGCCGGTATCGCGCTGACCGGTACCGTCGCGGCGCTGGCCACCGCACCGGGCGCCCTGGCCGCCGGGGACCCGAAGCACGGCCACGACGACCACGGCCACGACGGTCACGGGCACGGCCATGACCACGGGCACGGCCGCGAGCCCGGCTACGGTCCGCTGATCGCCGACCCCGAGGGCCTGCTCGCGCTCCCCGCGGGCTTCTCGTACCGGGTCATCACCCACAGCGGTGTCACCAGGCTGGAGTCCGGCGAGTACACCCCCTCCAACCACGACGGCACGGCCACCTTCGAGGGCCCGCGCGGCGTCACCCTGCTCGTCAACAACCACGAGCTCAGCGGCGTCCGCGCCGACTGGGAACACCCGGTGCCGCTCACCGAGGGCCTCGTCTACGACCCGGTCGCGGCGGGCGGCTGCACCGTCGTGGAGACCCGCCGCGACGGCCGCACCGCCGAATGGGTCGGCATCGCCGGTACGTCCACCAACTGTGCCGGTGGCGCCTCCCCGTGGGGCACCTGGCTCACCTGCGAGGAGACCGAGGACAAGGCGGGCAAGAAGGGCCTGCTCAAGGACCACGGCTATGTCTTCGAGGTCGACCCGTACGACAAGCGCGCCAACCGCGACCCGCGCCCGATCAAGGCGTTCGGCCGGTACGCCCACGAGGCCGTCGTCATCGACCCCCGGCTCGGCCACGCCTATCTGACCGAGGACGCCTCCGGCCCCAACGGACTGCTCTACCGCTGGGTCCCGCCGCACGGCTTCCGGCACGGCCGCGGCAAGCTGCGCACGCTCGCCGACGACGCCGGTGTCCTCCAGGCCACCAAGTGCTTCGACCGCAACGGCGCGTTCGTCGACGACCTGTCCCGCGCCACGAAGATCGGCACGGTGTACGGCGTGGACTGGGTCGACGTACCCGACCGGGACGCCAAGTCCGTCTCGGTGCGCAAGCAGTTCGCCGACGGCGAGGTCACCCGCGCCCGCAAGCTGGAAGGCATGTGGTGGGGCGACGGCGGCGCCTACATCGTCTCCTCGTTCGCCCGCTCCGAGAGCCCCGTCCAGCACGACGGCCAGGTCTGGTTCTACGACCCGAAGCGCCGCACCCTGACACTGAAGGTGCTCCTCGGGGTGAACGCCGACCCGTCGAAGGACGGCGCCTTCGACGGCCCGGACAACATCACCGTCTCGCCCTACGGCGGCCTGGTCATCGCCGAGGACGGCGACGGCATCCAGCACCTCTTCGGGGCGACCGAGAGCGGCCGCACCTACCCCATCGCGCGCAACGAGCTGAACATCGGCAGCGCGGCGGAGCCGGAGTACAGCGAATTCACCGGTGTCACGTTCTCGCCCGACGGCCGGACGCTGTACGCCAACATCCAGACGCCGGGGATCATGCTCGCCATCACCGGCCCGTGGAAGCGCCAGCCGCAGAAGCAGCGGTAGCTCGTACGGGTGCCCCGGTGCGTGGAGTGCCGGTGCGGGGAAGTCCGCGCCGGGGCGGTGACGGGGGCCGGACACGCCCCGCCTCCGGGGCGCCTTCGGGCGCGGCGTCCGCGCGTGACGCCGCTGCCGGAGGCGGTCCCGGACGCGGACCGGCCCCGGTCCGCAGGGTCACGAATCCGGCATCAGTGCGCCCCCAGCGGTGAACGGGCATGGCGTCGGGCGTTCCCAGGGCGCATACTCAAGGTAATGAAACAGTCAGCCGGTTCCCGGCGCCACCTGCCGTCCAGTCCCTTCAACCGCCCGGCCCAGGCGGCCCCACCGGTCGAATTGTTCGATGTGGGCGACAGGGTGTCGCACGACCAGTTCGGTCTCGGCCGCGTTCTCGCCGTCGAGGGCGACAACGACGCGGTCCTCATCGACTTCTCGGGGCGGCAGGGGAGGATTCTGAGCCCGTACTCCAAGCTGACCAAGCTCTGAGAGAGGCGACGAGTACGCGCAGCGTCCGCGTCCCGTCAGGCTCTCCGGTTTCAGGGGCACCTGCACCCGCAGGTGCCCCTGAAGCCGTGTCGGGAGCCCTGTACCGCGCTACAGCGCCTGGGCGGCGGGCTTCACCATGCCGCGGACGGTGCGCGACTTCACGAAGTCGCCCATGGCCGTCATCTCCCACTCGCCGGAGAACTGCTTGATCAGCTTGGCCATCATCACGCCGGTCTGCGGCTCGGCGCCGGTCAGGTCGAAGCGGACCAGCTCCTCGCCGGTGGCCGCGTCGATCAGCCGGCAGTAGGCCTTGGCGACCTCGGTGAACTTCTGTCCGGTGAACGAATTGACCGTGAAGACCAGACCGGTCGCCTCCGCCGGGATCCGGCCCAGGTCCACGACGATCACCTCGTCGTCACCCGCGCCCTCGCCCGTGAGGTTGTCGCCGGAGTGCTTGATCGCGCCGTTCAGGATGGAGAGCTTGCCGAAGTAGCAGCTGTCCAGGTGGTTCCGGTTGGGGCCGTAGGCGATCACGGAGGCATCGAGGTCGATGTCCTTGCCCCGGAACGCGGGCTCCCAGCCGAGGCCCATCTTGACCTGGGAGAGCAGCGGCCGACCGGCCTTGACCAGGGAGACCGTCTGGTTCTTCTGGAGGCTGACCCGGCCCTTGTCGAGGTTGATCTTGCCGGTGGCGGGCGGTGCGGCGGGCGGAGCCGGAGGCGCGGCGGGGGCCGGGGGAGCGGCGGGGGCCGGGGGAGCGGCGGTCCGGGGGTCCACCGGTGCGGCGGCGGGCATCGGGGGTGCCGCGGCTGCCGGGGCCGGTGCGGCGGCGGGCTCCTCCTCGACCGAGACGCCGAAGTCCGTGGCGATGCCGGCCAGTCCGTTCGCGTAGCCCTGGCCGACCGCGCGGGCCTTCCATGCGCCGTTGCGGAGGTAGACCTCGATGACCACGAGCGCCGTCTCGGCACCCAGCCGGGGCGGGGTGAACGTGGCGAGCACGCTGCCGTCGTCGGCGTTGCGGACCGTCGCGGTGGGCTCGATGCCCTGGAAGGTCTGGCCCGCCGCGTCCGGGCTCGCCGTGACGACGATCTTCTCGATGCCGGACGGGACCGCGGTGGTGTCCACGACGATCGCGTCCGGTGCGGTGCCGCCGCCGGAGCGGTAGGTCACGCCGGGGCCGTCGGGCTGGTTGTAGAAGATGAAGTCGTCGTCGGAGCGCACCTTGCCGTCGACGGTGAGCAGCAGGCCCGAAACGTCGAGCCGCACCGGGGCGGAGACGTCCACGGCCACGCGGGCCGCGGAGAGAGGGATGTTCGAGCCGGGGGTCATAGCGGTCATGCTCGGGGTAACGAACGACCCCGCTTTGCCGTTCCCTTACCTTCGCGGACCTCTCCAGCCCTTTCCGGACCCCTGCGGACTCCTCCGGACCCCTGCGGACTCCTCCGGACCCCTGCGGACTCCTCCGGACCCCTGCGGACTTCTCCAGCCCTCTGCGGACCTCCGGCCCGTGCCGTCGTCAGCGCGGCCAGATCGGCGGATGGGTGCAGAAGTGGCCGCCGAGGTGGGCGTGGTCGGGGTTGTCCGGGTCCAGTTCGCCCTGCTCGGCGACGAGCCGGGCCGCGTACGGCTCCGAGTCGTCCTTCGGCTCGTAGCCCAGTGCGCGGGCCGTCGTCAGGTCCCACCACAGCCGGGTGTTGTCGGACGAGCCGTGGACGACGGTGTGCCCCACGTCCTCGGCGGTGAGCGCGGCGTGGAAGAGCCGGGCGCCGTCCTCGGGGCTCATCCAGACCGAGAGCATCCGTACCGAGGTCGGCTCGGGGAAGCAGGAGCCGATGCGGACCGAGACGGTCTCCATGCCGTGCCGGTCCCAGTACAGCTGGGCGAGGTCCTCGCCGAAGGACTTGGACAGGCCGTAGAAGGTGTCGGGGCGGCGCGGGGCGTCGATGGGGATCAGCGGGTCGCCGGGCAGCGGCCGGGGGGTGTAGCCGACGACGTGGTTGGAGGAGGCGAACACGACGCGCCGCACTCCCTCCTCGCGCGCGGCCTCGTAGAGGTTGTACGTGCCCTCGATGTTCGCCCTGAGGATCTTGTCGAAAGAGGCTTCCAGGGAGATGCCCGCGAGGTGCATGATCGCGTCGACACCGCGCACGGCCTCGCGCAGCGCCGCCCGGTCGCCGAGATCGGCGGTGATCGCGTCCGGCTCGCCCTCGACGGGGACGGCGTCGAAGAGGCGGAGCTCGTAGCCGTACGCGGGCAGCAGCCCGCGCATCAGGGTGCCGAGGCCGCCGGCGGCGCCGGTCAGCAGGACGGTGCGGGGAGCGGGCATACGCGGATCTCCTCGGTGCGTAGCTGCCCACGGGCGGACCGGGCACGCGGCACGGCCTCCGCGATACCTGCGGCACCTGCCCGTGGGACGTCAAATCTATGGATGACATTCATATGCATGGACAAGCTAAGAAGTCGCGGCGTACCGAGTCAAGTGTGCGACCGGTGCTCGCACACCTGGAGTCGGTGACTTGGCCCTCCGGGGTGACGAACTCCGTTTTCGGGGCCGGTCGTCGGGCGTGTTCCCCTCCTTGACCTGCGCCGGGCGGCTGGCTTAGCGTGAGGGCGTTCATGAATATGGACGCCGATCAGAATTGTGCACGCCTGAACCCGCTCAGGGAGCGCCAGTGACCTCAGCCCCTCTTGCCGCCCGACTCGGCCGTGTCGCCGGGCCGCTCTTCTTCCCCGTCACCGCGTACGGACCGGACGGTGCCGTCGACCTCGATGCCTTCCGCGCGCATGTGCGCACCGGTATCGACGCCGGTGCGGCGGCGGTCTTCGCCTGCTGCGGCACCGGTGAGTTCCACGCGCTGACGCCGCAGGAGTTCCGCGGCGTCGTCGCCGCGGCTGTCGAGGAGACCGCCGGGGAGGTGCCCGTCGTCGCGGGGGCCGGATACGGCACGGCGCTCGCGATCCAGTACGCGAAGCTCGCCGAGGAGGTGGGCGCGGACGGGCTCCTCGCCATGCCCCCGTACCTCGTCGTCGCCGACCAGGAAGGGCTGCTGAGCCACTACGCCGCGCTCGCCGCGGCCACCTCCCTGGAGACGATCGTCTACCAGCGCGACAACGCCGTCTTCACGCCCGCCACCGTCGTCGCACTGGCCGGGACACCGGGCGTCATCGGCCTCAAGGACGGCTACGGCGACCTCGACCTGATGCAGCGCATCGTCAGCGCCGTCCGCACCGAACTGCCGGGCCGGGACTTCCTCTACTTCAACGGGCTGCCCACCGCCGAACTCACCGGCCCCGCCTACCGGGGCATCGGCGTCACGCTCTACTCCTCCGCCGTCTTCGCCTTCGCGCCCGACATCGCGCTCGCCTTCTACCGGGCGATGGACGGCGGCGACGAGGAACTGGCGGGCGATCTGCTCGACCACTTCTACCGGCCGCTCGTGGAGCTGCGCGCCAAGGGCCGCGGCTACGCCGTCTCGCTCGTCAAGGCCGGGGTCCGGCTGGGCGGCCTGGACGTCGGCGAGGTCCGCACCCCGCTCACCGAGCCGCCCGCCGCCCACATCGAGGAGCTCACCGCGATCATCGCGCGCGGCCGGGCCGTACTGGAGAAGCACGGGCAGGAGCGGCGCGGGTGAAGACCTCGGCCTTCCTCTACCCCTGGGACGTCATCGGCGACCCGGACGCGGCCGCCCGCGTCGCCGACCTGGGCGTCCAGCAGGTGACGCTGGCCGCCGCCTACCACTCCACCCGGGCGCTGACCCCGCGTCACCCCGGCCGCCGCATCGTCACCGCCGAGCACGCCGCGGTGCTCTACCCGCCGGACCCCGACCGGTGGGCGGGGCAGGAGCTGCGCCCCCACGGGCAGTCCTGGGTGGCCTCGGACGATCCGTTCGCCGAGGCCGCCGAGGCCCTCACCGGCGCCGGGCTGGAGGTCCACACCTGGGTGGTCCTGGCCCACAACTCCCGGCTGGGCGCCGAACATCCGGAGACCTCCGTGGTCAACGCGTACGGCGACCGCTACCCCTGGGCGCCGTGCATCGCCCGGCCCGCGGTCCGCGCGTACCTGCTCGCCCTGGCGGCGGAGGCGGCGGTGCGCCCCGGCGCGCGCGGCACCGAGCTGGAGTCCTGCGGCTGGTACGGCTTCGCGCATCTGCACGCCCACGACAAGATCGCGGGCGTCGGGCTCGGGGACGCCGCCCAGTATCTGATGTCGCTCTGCTTCTGCCCCGACTGCCGGACCGGCTATGCCGGACAAGGGCTGGACCCGGACGCGCTGGCCGCGGCCGTGCGCGGTGCGCTGGAGCCAGTCTGGGCCGGCTCCGGCTCCGCGGAGAGCGGCCGGGCGGGCATCGAGAGGCTGCTCGGCGCCGATCTCACCGCCGCCACCCTCCAGTGGCGCGGCACGGTCGCCCGTACGCTCCAGGAGTCCGCGGTCGCCGCCGTGCGGGCGGCCGCCGGGCCGGGGTTCCAGGTGCTGCTGCACGCCGACCCCGCGCCCCACCGCACCGGCGCCAACGTCGGGGTCGACCCGGCGCACATCCTGTCCGTGGCGGACGGTGTGGTGCTGCCCTGCACCGGCGACGACCCGGCGCGCGAGGCCGTGCTCGGCCCGTTCGACGGCCACGACGGGGTGCTCGCGGCCAACTTCTCCGTGGTCACGGGGATGGGCGGCAGCCCCGCCACACTGGAGCGGGACGCCGCGCACGCCGCGTCGCTCGGCGCGAACCAACTGCGGCTGTACCACGCCGGGCTGGCCTCCGGCCCGGACCTGGAGGCCGTCGCCGGAGCGCTCTCACGCCTCCGACGGTGAAGGAGCCGGGCCGGTGGGGGTGTCCGTCAGCCGCCCCCGCCGGCCCCTCACCAGCAGGACCGCGGTCAGCAGCCCCGCCGCACCGACCAGGGGCAGCAGCACCCGGACGTCCACCAGCGCGACCAGGCCCGCGCCGAGCGCCAGCGCCACCGCGTTCGGCACCATCATCAGCGTGTTGGCGGTCGCGGAGGTGCGGCCCAGCACCGCTTCCGGGCTCTCCCGCTGCACCGCCGTCGTCGCGGCGATCAGCACACACGGCAGCCCGGCCCCGACCGCCGCGCTCGCCACCAGCGCCACCGCGTCGTACGGCAGTGCCCGCGCCCCCACCGCCACCGCGAACAGCGCGATCCCGGCCGCCGTGAACACCCGCTCCGGAAGCCGCCGCAGCAGCGGACCGGCCAGCAGCCCGACCGCGACGGACCCGGCGCCCTGCACCGCGTACAGCACACCCGCGTACGTCGGGGAGTGCCCCAGCACACCGTCGATGACGGCGTAGACCGCGGCCCCGTTGAACCCCGCGCACAGCATCGCCGCCGCGCCCGCCAGCACCAGCGGCCGCAGCACCGGCGAACCCCACACCTGCCGGATGCCGGCGGTGAGTTCGCCGCGCCAACCTGTGGTCGGCGCGACCCCGGCGGGCTCCCGGGCCGGCAGCAGCGCGCAGACCCCGGCCGCCAGCACGAACGACGCCGCGTCCAGCAGCGCCACGGCCCCGCCGCCGAACCGCGCGTACAGCCCGGCACCGGCCAGCGGCGCCAGCAGCTTCATGCCTTCGCTCGCCATCATCCGCAGCCCGTTGAAATCGCCCAGCAGCCGGGCGTCGACGGCCCCGGCGATCAGCGCCGACTCGGCCGCGCCCATCAGTACGAAACTCACGCCGTACAGGACGAGCACCACGAAGAGGATCCAGATCCGGCCCGCCGAATCGGCCAACGGCAGCGTGGCGAGCAGCCCCGCCATGACGAGATTCGACCCGAGGAGCAGCGGTTTCGCCGGGATCCGGTCGGCGACCGCCCCGAGCGCGGGCCCGAGGAGCACCGGCAGCCACATGGCGAACACGGCGAGCGCCGCCAGACTGTCCGACCCGGTCAGGGACTTGACCCAGACCCCGGCCGCGAGCCACATCGCCGAGGTCCCGAAGCCCGAGACCACGACCACCACCAGAAACAGCCCCGCCGTACGGTCCCGCAGCACCCGCACCGTCGCCGACCCCGCCACCGCACTCACCACGACCTCCCGGCCCGCGCCTTCGTCATGGGTCAAGGCTGCTGGCCGAGGAGGGCCGGAGGCATCGGGCAGATGCCCTATTACGCAGCGGCGCGAGGAGCCGGCCCCGCGCGGGCCGTAGGGCACCTGCCGGAGGTCCGCACACCCGTCCGGCGCGGGTGCGTGCTCGTGCCACGCGACCGCGCCGGACCCGGCGTACGGCTCCCGCCGCCGGTCAGCGGGCCAGTGCCGCCTTCATCATCTTCTGGGCGACCGGCGCCGCCAGGCCGTTGCCGCTGACCTCCGAGCGCGCCGCGCCCGAGTCCTCGACGACCACGGCGACCGCGACCTCCTTGCCACTGGCCCGGTCCTTCGCGTACGAGGTGAACCAGGCGTACGGGGTCCTGCTGTTGCCCACGCCGTTCTGCGCGGTACCCGTCTTTCCGCCCACCTCGGCCCCGGCGATCCGGGCGTTGGTGCCGGTGCCCTGTTCGACGACGGTCACCATGGCGCTGCGCAGCTCCTCGGCGGTGGACGGCGAGACCACCCGCCGGGTGTCCCCGTCCGCGAACTCCTGGAGCGCGCCGCCCTTGGCGTCGGTCACCTCGGACACCATGTGCGGCGCGGCGAGTTCGCCGCCGTTGGCGAGGGCGGCCGAGACCATGGCCATCTGCAACGGCGTCGCGGTGACCTCGAACTGGCCGATGCCGGTGAGCGCCGTCTGCGGCCGGTCCATGCCGGACGGGTAGACGCTCTTGGACGCCCGTACCGGCACATCGAGCTTGTCGGCGTTGAAGCCGAACTTCTCCGCCATCGCCCTGACCTTGTCCTGGCCGAGGTCGACGGCGGCCTTCGCGAAGACGTTGTTGCAGGAGTACTGGAGCGCGGTGCGCAGCGTGGCGTTCTCGCAGGGCGCCGAGGCGCTCTCGTTGCGCAGCACGGTGCTGGTGCCGGGCAGCGTGTACGGATTGGGGCTGTCCGTGTGCTCGTCGACCGAGCCGTACAGCCCGTTCTCCAGCGCCGCGGACGCCACCACCAGCTTGAACGTCGAACCGGGCGCCAGCGGCTGCCGCAGCGCGCGGTTGACCATCGGCTTGTCCTCGTGGTCGAGGAGCTTCTGCCAGGCCTCGCCGTCCGTCGTCCCGCTGATCGAGGACGGGTCGTACGAGGGGGTGGAGACCATGCCCAGGATCCGGCCGGTCTTCGGGTCGATCGCGACCGCCGCGCCCTTGTCGTCGCCGAGCGCCTCGTACGCGGCCTTCTGCACGTCCGGGTCGATCGTCGTCAGGACGTTCCCCGGGGCGCCCTGCTCGCGGGTCACCGCGCCCAACGGGTTCCTCAGCCGGTCGTCGGTGCCGTCCAGCACATGGCTGTAGATCCCTTCGAGCTGTGTGGCGCCGTACGCCTGCGAGCTGTAGCCGGTGACGGCCGCGTAGAGCTCGCCCTGTGTGTAGGTGCGTCTGTACGCGAGATCGCTGCCCACCGTCCTCTTCGATCCGGTGACCGGGGATCCGGCCACGATGATGTCGCCGAGCGGCTGCGCGTACTGCGCGATGGTGTTCCGCCGGTTGTGGTCGTCGTCTGCGAGCGCCCGTGCCTGGTACGCCTGCACCCAGGTCGCCCGCCCCAGCAGGGCGAGGACCAGCAGCAGGCAGAAGACCGAGGCGCGCCTGATCGTTCTGTTCATCCCGCCCGAGGGACGAACGGGGCGCCGCGTGCCGTTCCCGAATGCGCCGGTTCTCACCGGTTTCTCATGCCGGACCGGAGCGCTCGGGGGCGACGGCCGCCGTGGTGCGGTGGCGGGGCGGCGGCCGGGTGGCCGGTCAGCCCGGCAGGGTGAACAGCAGCTCGTCGGTCTCCTCGCCGCGGGCGTGCGCGTACCCGTGGTCCGTCCCGGTGACGACGAATCCGCACTTCTCCAGCACCCGGCGCGAGCCGGTGTTGTCGGCCGCGGCCCGTGCGTGCAGCGGGCGTTCCGGTACGGCGTCGAGCAGCGCCGACAGCGCGGCCGTGGCGAGCCCGCGGCCCCACCGCGCCCGGTCGATCCAGTAGGTGACCTGGCGGTCGCCCGGGGGCCCGTACACCCCGGCGTTGCCGACCACCGCACCGTCCGCGACCACCGTGCGCATCATGACGGAGTCATTGGCCAGGATGTACCGCCAGTGGGCGTCGAACGCCCGCCGGTCGGTGGGGTCCTCGCTGGTGAAGGCGGCCGTCCTGACCGCTTCCGGGTCGGACATGAAGGCGAAGAACAGGGGCAGATCGCCGTCCTGGACCTCGCGCAGGGTGATCCCCCTGGTCGTCCCCATGGTTCAGAGCCTCCGGGTGGCGAGCGTCAGCCGGTCCCGGGCGTCGAACAGCGCGTCCTTCACCATCTGCTCGTGCGCGGGCGTGAGCCGGGCGACCGGCACCGAGCAGCTGATGGCGTCGCGGGCGGGGGTGCGGTACGGGACGGCGACGCCGAAGCAGCGCAGCCCGAGGGTGTTCTCCTCGCGGTCCACCGCGTACCCCTGCTCGCGGATGAGGTGCAGCTCCTCGATGAGCTTCTCGCGGTCGGTGATGGTGTGCTCGGTCAGCGCGGGCAGCGTCTCGGGGAGCAGCTTGCGGACCTGCTCGTCGCTGTGGGTGGCCAGCAGCGCCTTGCCGAGCGAGGTGGAGTGGGCGGGCAGCCGGCGGCCGACGCGGGTGAAGGGCCGCAGATAGTGCTGCGACTGCCGGGTGGCGAGGTACACCACGTTCGTCCCGTCGAGACGGGCCAGGTGGATGGTCTCCGTCGTGTCGTCGGAGAGCCGGTCCAGGGTCGGCCGGGAGGCCGCGACGACCTCGTCGCCGTCGATGTACGAGGTGCCGACCAGCAGGGCCCGTACGCCGATCCCGTACCGCGTGCCCGTCGCGTCGGTCTCCACCCAGCCCAGCTCCACCAAGGTGCGCAGCAGCATGTAGAGGCTGGACTTGGGGTAGCCGACGGCCTCCTGCACCGAGGCGAGCGAGTGCATGCCGGGCCGCCCCGCGAAGTATTCGAGCAGCTCCACCGTCCGTACGGCGGACTTGACCTGTGCCCCACCGGATTCGGCAACCGACATCGCCCTACGCCCCTTCCAACCCACGTGCGAAACCCTGAGAATTCTTGATCCGGCGACTCCTTGCCAACACCGAACGCCCGGAAATAGAGTCGCTTCATATTCACGATCAGGAACTCTGTTCAGAATACCGAACAACTTCTGATGCGTGGCAGTGAGCGGAAGGAATCACGGTGGCAGCAGCACCAGTCTGGAGCGTCGACCCCCGCACCGGGAACCCGCGTGAGCAGGTTGCGGTGGAGGCTACAGCGGAGGAGGTCGACCGTGCGGTCCGGGCCGCCCACGCGGTACGGGAATCGCTCGCCGACCGCACCGTGCGCGCCGCCTTCCTGCGCACCGCGGCCGATCTGCTCACCGGCGCCGGGGAGCACGTCATCGAGGCCGCCGACGCGGAGACCGCGCTCGGACCGGTCCGGCTGACCGGCGAACTCGCCCGCACCGCAGCCCAGTTGCGGTCCTTCGCGGAGGTCGTCGACGAGGGCGCCTTCCTCGACATCCACATCGACCACGCGGACGCCACCCGCACCCCGCCCTGGCCCGACCTGCGCCGCTACAAGCTCCCGCTCGGCGTCGTCGCCGTCTACGCGGCCAGCAACTTCCCGCTCGCCTTCTCCGTCCCCGGCGGCGACACCGCGAGCGCGCTGGCGGCCGGCTGCCCCGTCGTCGTCAAGGCGCACCCCGACCACCCCGCCACCTCCGAGCTGTGCGCCTCCGTGCTGCGCAGGGCGGCGGCGGAGGTCGGCCTGCCCGAGGACGTGCTGGTCCTGGTGCACGGCTTCGACGCCGGCATCGAGCTGATCCGGCACCCGCTCGTCGCCGCCGCCGGGTTCACCGGCTCGGTACGCGGCGGACGCGCCCTGTTCGACGCGGCGGCGGCCCGGCCCCGCCCCATCCCCTTCCACGGCGAGCTGGGCTCCCTCAACCCCGTCGTCGTCACCGAGGCGGCCGCCGCCGAGCGCGCCGAGGAGATCGGCGCCGGGCTGGCGGGCTCGATGACCATGGGCGCGGGCCAGTTCTGCACCAAGCCCGGCTTCGTCCTGGCCCCGGCGGGCGAGACCGGCGACCGGCTGCTGAAGTCCCTCACCGACGCGGTCAGCGACACCGAGGCCGCGGTCCTGCTCGACCACCGGATGCGCGACGCCTTCGTCGCGGGCGTCCGGACCCGGGCCGAACTCCCCGACGTGGAGGCCCCGGTCACCCCCGGCGCGGGCGGCGACCACACCGTCGCGGCCGGCTTCCTCACCGTCCCGGCCCACCTCCTCGCCGCCGACGGCCCGCACGACGCACTCCTGGAGGAGTGCTTCGGCCCCGTCGCCGTCGTCGCCCGCTACACCTCCCACGACGAGATCACCGCCGTGCTCTCCCGCCTCCCCGGCAATCTCACCGCCACCCTCCAGACCACCACGGACGGCGCCGACGCGGACGCCCCCGGGCTCCTCGCGGCCCTCACCCCGCTGGCCGGCCGGGTCCTCGTCAACGGCTGGCCGACCGGCGTCGCCGTCGCCCCCGCCCAGCACCACGGCGGCCCCTACCCGGCCACCACCTCCACCTCCACCTCGGTCGGCGCCACCGCGATCGAACGCTGGCTGCGCCCGGTCACCTACCAGACGACCCCCGAGGCCCTGCTCCCGCCGGAACTCCGCGAGGACAACCCCCTCGGCCTTCCCCGCCGGGTGGACGGACGCCCGGCATGACCCCTCGACTCCCCGAACTCCCCTTCGAGCTCAGCCCGTTCGGCCCCGACGCCGACTGGGCGTACGAGGGCGGTGTGCTGACCGGCCGGGCGGGCGCCCGTCAGGACCGGTTCGTACCGCCCGGCGGCGCGTCCCTCGACTCCACGAGCGACGCCCCCCGTCTGCTCGGCCCCGCGCCCCGGGGCGACTTCCAGCTGCTCGCCCGGGTGAAGGTCGGCTTCGCGGCGGCCTTCGACGCCGGGGTGCTCTACCTCCACGTCGGAGAACGGGAGTGGGCCAAGATCTGCCTGGAACTCTCCCCGGACCGCCCCACCGTCTGCACGGTCGTCACCCGCGGCCACTCCGACGACGTCAACTCCTTCGTCGTGGACGGCGACAGCTGCTGGCTGCGCCTCAGCCGCACCGGCAACGCGTTCGCCTTCCACGCCTCGGCCGACGGCGAGCGGTGGACCTTCGTCCGCGTCTTCGCCCTCGGCGACCCGGAGCACGCGGCCGACGCGTCGATCGGCTTCCTGGTCCAGTCACCGACGGGCGAGGGCTGCGAGGCGTCGTTCGACCGGATCGCGTTCCGCGCGACGGGGGTGGGGGACCTGCGGGACGGCAGCTGAAACCTCTCGCACCTCCGTCGTGCCATCGAACTGTGTGACCCGTGGCGTGGAGTGCGCCGGTGCGCCCGACGACTCGATCCCCGGCTCCTTCCTGGCCGCACTGATCCTCGCCCGGGGCCCGGGAGGGCGGCGCGGACCCGGCGGCCGGGCCCACGGGTGCATGCGGTTGATAACGCTTCGGCGGGCATGATTTTCTGCTCTGGCCCGCGGCAGGGGCTCTGCCGTGTCGTGCGACCGGGGGAGGGGCGAGCGATGCCCAAGATGTCAGGGTTCGGCCAGCGGGCGGTGGCGCGGTGACCGCCCGGAGCGGGGAGACGTTCGGGACCGGCCGTGCGGTCTGCGACATCGAGGCGCTGCTCGCCGGACCCGTACCGGCCGAGGGGCCGACGGTGGACGAGGGCGAGCCGGACACCGGGGAGTGGAGCGCGACCGCGGGCGAGGGTTTCCGGATCGTGCCGCTCTGGGAGAGCGACGACCTCGTGGGCGCGTACGCACGCGAGTGGGAGGAGGCCGAGGAGGCCGCCTCGGCTCATCTCGCCGATCTCGTGGGTGAGCTGGACCACCGATGGGGCGCCCACCGGATGGTGTGCATGCGGGTGCCGATCTTCCGCGACCAGGCGGACGAGCCCCTGCCGCCGCTGTACCGGGCGCTGTGCGACACCGACTGCCTCGGCGACCTGGCGGTGTGGGGGCCGGTGGAGGGCAGGTGGGTCGCCGTCTCCCTGAACCAGTGCGACGGCGACGCGCCGATGATGCTGGTGGCCGTGGTCGCCGACCGGCCGATCGTCGAGCTCGACGACGGGGAGTGACAACGGGGAACGCGGGACCACAGGTTACCGCGGGGCTCTGAACGGCGACTGTGCCGGGACAGCAGGGAGCCCCGCCCATGTCCCACAGGGGAGTCACAGACGGGGCAGCCGACACGTTGAGCTGCATCGCTCGCCCTGGCTCAACGGGCCGGAATCCAACCCGGTAGCCTGGGCGGCTTGACTCTGTCCGTCGCGAGCTGCCCTGTCCTTCTAGGCCTGGGTGTTCTCCAGCGCCGGGTAGTCGACGTACCCCTTCGCGTCCCCGCCGAAGAAGGTCGACGCGTCCGGGGTGTTGAACGGGCCGCCGGCCTTCAGCCGGGCCGGCAGGTCCGGGTTGGCGATGAACAGCGCACCGTACGAGACGAGGTCGGCGATCCCGTCGTCGACGATCGTGTGGTCGTCCGGTCCGGTCGGCCCGTCCGTCAGGGCGTTGAGGATGAACGTGCCGGAGAACTGCTTGCGCAGCGCGAGGGTCAGTTCGCGGATCTCCACCGCCTCCATCACGTGCAGATAGGCGAGGCCGAGCGGCTCGATCTCCCGCACCAGCGCGGTGTAGACGGCCTCCGGGGCGGGCTCGTCGATGTCGTTGTACGGGTTCTTGGGCGAGATCCGCAGCCCGGTGCGCGCCGCGCCGATCTCGGCGGCGACGGCCTTGACCACCTCGACGGCGAACCGGATGCGGGCCTCGTCCGAGCCGCCCCACTCGTCCTCGCGCAGATTGGTGTTGGGGGCGAGGAACTGGTGGATGAGGTAGCCGTTGGCGCCGTGCAGCTCGACCCCGTCGAAACCGGCGTCGACCGCGTTGCGGGCGGCCGTCGCGAAGTCGGCTATGGTCTGCCGGACCTCGTCGCCGGTCAGTTCGCGCGGGGTGGTGAAGTCCTCCAGGCCCGTGCCGGTGAAGAGCCGGCCGGCGGGCCGGACCGGGGAAGCGCTGACCGGGGTCAGTCCGTCCGGCAGCAGGTCCGGGTGGCCGATCCGGCCCGCGTGCATGAGCTGGGCGAAGATCCGGCCGCCCGCCGCGTGCACCGCGTCGGTGACCCGGCGCCAGGACGCGACCTGCTCCGCGCTGTGCAGCCCCGGGGTGGCGGGGTAGCCCTGGCCCACGACGGACGGCTGGACGCCCTCCGTGATGATGAGGCCCGCCGAGGCGCGCTGGGCGTAGTACTCGGCGACGAGATCCGTGGCGGTGCCGCCCTCACCGGCCCGGCTGCGGGTCATCGGGGCCATGGCGATGCGGTTGGCGAGCTGGGTGCCGACAAGGTCGATCGGGTCGAACGCGGTGGTCATGGGGGCTCCCCGGAGAATTTATATGGTCGGCCAATTATCTCTGCTCGCGCCACTGTAGCCCATTACTTGGCCGACCAATGTAAAGTTCGCAGAAAGCCGCCGGACCCGGCATCGGAGCCGGCCGGAGCGCCGCCCCGAGGAGTCCCCATGCAGGCCGAGCCCACCGGATCCGCCGACCCCGCCTGTACCTACCTGCCGAGCGCGGCCCTCGGCGGCCCGGTCAGTCACGCCCTCGCCCGGGTCGCCCGGCTGCACCGGATCGCCGCGGGCAGGCTGCTCAGGGGGCTCGGGCTCTACCCGGGTCAGGAGTTCGTGATGATGTGCCTGTGGGATGCCGGTCCGGTGCGCCAGGCCGAGCTGATCAAGGCCGTCGACCTCGACCCCTCCACCGTCACCAAGATGCTCCAGCGCCTCGAACAGGCCGGGCACGTACGCCGCCGCCCCGACCCGGACGACCGCCGGGCCGTCCTGGTCGAGGCCACCGACGACAGCTGTGCGCTGCACTCCGACGTCCGGCGGGCCTGGACGGACCTGGAGGACCACACCCTCGCCGGTCTCGACCCCGCCGAACGCGAGGAGCTGGCCCGGCTGCTCGCCAAGGTCGAGGCGAACCTCTGCCGAGAGGCCGGGGACTGCCCCGGCCCCCGCTGATTCCCCGGCGGCCTGGCTCAGCCGGAGAGCACGTCCAGGGCCCGGTCCACATCGGCCTCCGTGTTGTACAGGTGGAAGGCCGCGCGCAGGCTTCCCGCCCGGTTCGAGACCACCACTCCGGCCCGCGCGAGCTCCGGCTCCCGGTCACCCAGTCCGGGCACGGCCACGATCGCCGACTCCTCCGGCACCGCCTCGTGCCCCAGCCCGGCCAGCCCCGCCCGCATGCGGGCCGCGAGCCCGGTGACATGGGAGTGGATGACGTCCACACCGACCTCGCCCAGCAGCGCGAGGGACCGTTCGGCGCCGTGGTACGAGAGGAAGGCGGGCGGTTCGTCGTAGCGCCGGGCGGTCCGGGAGAGCTGCTCGACCGGGCCGTACGTGCTGCCCCAGGGATCGTCGCTGGCGGACATGCCGGCGAAGACCGGCGGCAGGGTCCGCTGCGCCTCCTCGGTGACGGTGAGGAACGACGCGCCGCGCGGGCAGAGCAGGAACTTGAAGCCGCCGGTGACGGTGTAGTCGTACTCCCCGGCGTCCAGCGGCAGCCAGCCGGCCGACTGGGTCGCGTCGAGCAGGGTCCGGGCGCCATGGGCGGCGGCCGCCGCGCACACCGCCTTCCGGTCGGCGACCCGGCCGTTGGACGACTGCACCGAGGAGAAGGCCACGAGCGCGGTGTCCGGCCCCACCGCATCGGCCAGCCGGTCCAGCGGCACATAACGCATCCTGAGGTCGCCGCGGACCGCGAAGGGACTGACGACGGAGCTGAACTCGCCCTCGGGCGCCACGACTTCGGCCCCCGGAGGCAGCGAGGAGGCGATCAGCCCGACATGTACGGAGACCGAGCTGCCGACGGCGACCCGGGTGGCGTCGACCCCGGCGAGGCGGGCGAAGCCGCCCCGGGCCGCCTCCACCACCTCGGAGTCGCCGGAACCGTCCGTGACGCCCGAGGCGATCGCCTCGGCGAGCGCCCGCACGGCCGCCACGGTCCGCCGGGGCAGCAGCCCGCAGGTGGAGGTGTTGAGATAGGTCGTCCTCGGTGTGAACTCGCCGTCCACCGCACTGCTGAGCGAAGTAGTCTCCATGCGCCCAGCCTGGGGCCCCCTCAATCCCTGGTCAATTGCGAAATGTTGAAGGGAACACCCAAGCACTGCTTATCCGTGCCGCTTGTCCGTGCCGCCGGAAACAGCCCCGGGCGCCGCGGGTCAGGCCTGCGGGACCTCGCAGGCACCGTCGGCGTCGCATGCCGCGGCGTCCCCGCCGATCGCGGTGAGCGGGCGGTCCTTCCACGCCTGCTCCAGCGCCTGGGCGAAGACCTCGGCGGGCTGGCCGCCGGAGATGCCGTAGCGCCGGTCGAGCACGAAGAACGGCACCGCGTTGGCCCCCAGCTCGGACGCCTCACGCTCGTCGGCCCGCACCTCGTCGGCGTACGCCTCCGGGTCGGCGAGCACGGCGCGCGCCTCGTCGGCGTCGAGCCCGGCCTCGACGGCCAGCTCGACCAGGACGTCGCCGTCGTAGACGGACCGCTCCTCGGCGAAGTTCGCCCGGTAGGCGAGGCCCAGCAGCTCGTCCTGGCGGCCGCGGGCCTTGGCCAGGTGGAGCAGCCGGTGGATGTCGAAGGTGTTGCCGTGGTCCCGGCCCTCGGTGAGGTAGCCGAGCCCTTCGGCCTGCGCGTTGGCCGCGACGTTCGCCTCCATGGCCCGCGCCTCTTCACGGGTGCGCCCGTACTTCTGCGCCAGCATGTCGACCACCTGCGCGGTCTCCCCCTTGGCGTGCCCGGGGTCGAGCTCGAAGGACCGGTGCACGACCTCGACCTCGTCGCGGTGGGCGAACCCGGCCAGGCCCTTCTCGAAACGGGCCTTCCCTATGTAGCACCAGGGGCAGGCGATGTCGCTCCAGATCTCGACGCGCATGTCTCTTCTTCTCTCCGTGTCCTCGTACGTACGGCCCGGACGGCGTACGGCTCAGGTGGCGCGGAGCCACCCTCCGCTCCCGTGCACAACACGGGAGCGGAGGCCCTCATTCCCCCCGGTCACCGACAGCGCCGGGCGAAGCGCGGGCCGCCCGGCGCTACCCGCACGACGCCGGGCGCCTGTCCTCCGGGACGATACGGAGCTTGTTCATCGGCATCTTGAGCGCCTGCTCCTTGCTCGCGTCCCACAGGACCGCGGTGCCGCCCGCGTCGCCGACCTTGAGGTAAGGCCGGGTGGGAACGAACTCGCCGCCGTCGACCGGGATCGCCTCCACCTCGCCGATGGGGTGAGCGCACACCCACTCGGGGGCGATACCGAAGTACGGGGCGGGAGTGCGCCCGGATTTCGCTGCGGCGACGGCATCGCGGCCTGCCGCGCCTGCCGGTTCCAGCCCGCGGCCCCACGCACCCGCCAGGAAGAGCATGGCCGAGAGGACGAGCAGGAACGCGTACCCCACCCATCGTTCCCGCACCAGCCAGTGCAGATGCAGCATGTATCCGAGTCCGGCCAGCGCAATGAGCCACAGGTTCATCACGGCCGTGAACTTGACCGAGGCAATGAACTGCCAGACATGCGGCACATCGACATCCTCGGCATTGAGATCAAACGCATCCAGGTAGGAGGCATGCAGACCGACTCCGATCGACGGGACGAAACCGAGGACGATCGGCAGGATCGTCGGAATCAGCCACGGAGCCACGGCCCGCCAGCTCCACTGGCGGACGAGAAGACGAATCCCGTTGAAGACGATGAAACCGGCCATGAGGTAGGTGAGCCCGTGCGACGCGTTCCCAGCCTCCGGCTGCATACGCACCATGTTCATTCCGAGACCGACCCCGACTGCCCCGAGAGTTCCGGCTCCGACGAATGCCTCGGTCTGCGATGCCTGCGGGAAGCCTCTACGGATCACAGCGACTCCGGCGGGAACCAGGCAGAGCGCGAACAGCCCGAATCCGCACCAGGAGGCGAACCCGCCCTGCCACACGTCGGCCACCCGTGCGCCTGACCAGCACCAGACCGCCATCAGCACAAACAACCAGCTGAGTTGTTGCCGTGAGCGGCGTCGTGTCCCGATGCCCGCCGGTATCGGTCGAGTCGCACCGCCAGACCTTCGCGCGGCAACCCGTCGCGGCTGAGACCGGATTCCGGGCAATGGCCGGGAAGCATGGTTCTGTGCGGCCGACGATGACGTCGCGGTAATCAACCGGCCGGTGTCACGGAGTCCGAGGGTTTCCGCACGCCACGTGTTCCAACGCTCCGCCCAACGCTCCCTCCGGGGCAACGGAACCGTATGCGGATGCGTCACCGGCCGGTCGTACGCGTACCACTGCGGGCGATCGGCCGGGTCCCGGACCACACGATCGGCCACTTCGACGTTGAGATCCAGCTGCAGCTCATCGGAAATGAGCTCTATCCGCTCGCGCGCACCCCGGACCGCGTTGATCCGGCTCCCCGGAAATCGCGCTTCGATCGTGTACCAGAAGCTGCGGTCGGTGACGACGCTCGCCGTACCGCCGCGCTTCTCCAGCACCGGCCACCCACGGTCCGCCAGCGCCTCCTCGAACATGTCGCACTCGGTCCGCGTCCCCCGCAGCTCCACCAGAGCAACCGCCCGCTGGTCGAACCTTGACATCTTGGGCACCGCTCTCCCCTCCCCCTGTCGCACGACACGACAGAACCTCTGCCGCAGGCCGGAGCAGAAAATCATGCCCACCAAAGCACCATCAACCGCATTCGCCCGCGGTCCCGCCTGCCAGGTCGTCGCTGCCCTCCCGGGCCCCGGGCATTTCAGCCCCCCGGCCCAGGTCGACGCAGCCGCCTCAGTCAACCGGTCCATGGCCCTCTGCATGACGTTGCGCCCGACCCCGTACTCCTCGGAGAGCCGTGCCCGGGACGGCAGGCGCTCGCCGATGTGCCACTCTCCCGCGAGAATTCGTGCGCGCAGGACATCGGCTACTGCGAGGTACGGAGCTTCTCGGGGCATGCATGATCCTCCGTTGTCTGCGCTGCGGCAGCCGGCTGTTCCCAGGGGGCGTTGGCAAGCTACTGCACCGGAGGAAAGCTGCTGGAGTAGAAATACGCTCGGCGCTCAGGCGCCTGTCGAGGTTCGCGGCATCGTGTCAACGCGATTCGCGAACATCGGAGCTGCACGGACGAACCAGAAGGCTTCGGCTGGAAGAACCACCGCGACCTGGTCCTCCGCACGCGCGCGCGGTTCGGCGGACGGATCGTGCTCGTCCGGGACGACCTCCGCATGCACATGGCCGCACCCTTGCGGGAGTTCTTCGAGGCCGACGCCGACCGGCTCACCGTGTTCCAACACGGGCCTACGCCCCCGACCTCAATCCGCAAGAGGACATCTGGTCGCCGGTCGACGAGACATCGGCAACCTCGCCGCCGCTCACCCGGGCCGGATCACCCGGGCCGTCACGCGCAAGCCCGAGATGATCCGGTACCGCCCGCGCCTGATCGACGGCTGTCCTGTCAGCACCGGCATGACCCTCGGCTGACCGGGTGGAGAGCCGTCATCCACATCTTCCGCTCAGGCGAGTGCGTTGAGGGAGTCCTCCGCCTGGAACACGAGGGAGCTCCACCAGACACTGCCCCGGCCATGGAGGTCGGAACGCTCGCTGCTCAGGACCGTCTGCAGGCGGTGTGCGGCGGCCAGCTCGACTGTCTCGGCAGCGGACACCTCGAACATGCGGCGGCCTTCGGGCACGGGCCCGTGGCGGAGGGTGACGAAGAACCGGCCGCCGGGTACCAGCAAAGCCGCGATCCTGGCCATCGCCTGTTCACGCTCCCCGGCGTCCAGGTGCATCCACACCGCGGTGGCGAAGATCGCGTCGAACCGGCCTGGGTACTGACGTAGCGTCAGGTCAGGGAGAACGTCGTCAACCCAGTCGATCGCGCTGCCTGCATGGATCCGCTGTCCGTGTACCCGCAGTTCCGTCGTCGGCTCGACAGCCACGACGCTGTGTCCCAGGGCTGCCAACGCGGCGGCATCGCGGCCCGTACCTGCGCCGATGTCGAGGATCCGCGCAGGCCCGGGGGGTACCAGGCCCAGCACGTCACGGTGGACGTCACCGAAGGCGACCGCCTCGTACTGGGCCGCCAGCGCGTCCGCCTCCCTGGCATACCCTGCTGTTCCCCCGGCCTGGCCGATGCCGTCTCCGTGGGCGGCCGATCGATCACTCATGGCGGGAGACTACCGGTCCGCGGATTCTCGACGTCACCCCGAACGGCCGCCCGGCCGGGCCCGTCCCGTGCTACGCCGGGCCGGTCCCGTCCAGCGGCGCGCCGTGCCACTTCCACGAGGTGACGCGCGGGTGGCCGGACAGCTCGCCGCGGCCGGTGGCCCAGCGCAGCACGGCCCACCGGTCGTCGTCCTTCGGCGCGCCCGGGAAGAGCCGGGCCAGCACCCGGTCGCAGAGGCCGGCGGGCGGGTTCCAGCCGATCTCCAGGCTCGCGGCGAGGTCGTGCATGTGCACCAGGGTCTCCACGATGCCCATCGCGGCGAAGCCCTCCGGGTCGGACACCCCGTAGGAGTGGTACGAGCGGAGCTCGGGCGAGGCCGTCCGCACCATCGAGGCGAGCAGCGCGCCGCTCGCCTCCAGCGTCTGGAGCAGCCCGGCGGGCCCGGCCGACCGGTCCGCGAAGACCGCGTTCCACGGACCGCCCTCGCGGTCGGGGCCCCAGCGGTACGGGAGGTTCGCGTCCAGCGACGGTCGTCGCGGGCCCAGTTGGGTCGCGTAGGAGAAGAGGTCGTCGCTCAGATGCTCCGCGGTCTCCCAGCAGGTCCACTCCAGCGACCCGGCCGGAATGTCCCAGTCGGCCACCGGGGACTCCCGGAGCGCGTCGACCGCGAGGCGCACCGCGGTGGTCACGTCGTCCGCCGTGACCGGCAGCCGGGTCCCGGTCAGGGCCGCCCGTTCCGCCGCACCGCACTCGACGCACAGTTCGTTGCCCTCGGGGTCGGCGAGCGTTGCCCACCCCCGCCCATCGGGCCTGCGGTGGTCGGCGACGAGGGTGGCGCCGAGGCCGAGCAGCCGCTCGACCTCCTCGTCCCTGGTCCGGTCCTGTGGCTGGATGTCCAGGTGGAGGCGGTTCTTGGTGCTCTTGGGCTCCGGCACCTGGATGAGGAGCAGCGCGGCGCCGGGGGATTCGACGAGAACCTCGGGATCCCCGGGGGCGTCGTCGTCCGAGAGCCGTGTGCCGAGCACCTCGGCCCAGAAGCCGGCCAGCCCGTAGGCGTCGGCGCAGTCGATCGTGATGTGACGTACGAGTGAGGTCATGGGCCCCACTGTCTCCGGGCGGGGCCGTCGTGGTCCACCGGCTTTCGGCGGGGGCGGGCGGTGCGACGGCCGCCGCTCCGCCCCCTGCCCCGATCCGGCCCGGCAGGGCCTCACTTCACCGCTGTGAAGTCCCTGGCCCCGATGAACTCCGGCCGCCGCGCCGGTGCCGCGAACGGCTCCCCGGCGGCGTTCTCCACGCTGTTGAAGACGATGAAGACGTTGCTGCGGGGGTACGGAGTGATGTTGTCGCCCGAGCCGTGCATACAGTTGCAGTCGAACCAGGTCGCCGAACCGGCCCTGCCGGTGAAGAGCTTGATGCCGTGCCGGTCGGCCATCTTCGTCAGTGCCTCGTCGGACGGGGTGCCGGCGTCCTGCATCTTCAGCGACTGCTTGTAGTTGTCCTTCGGCGTCCCGCCCGCGCAGCCGAGGAACGACTTGTGCGAACCGGGCATGATCATCAGCCCGCCGTTGGTGTCGTGGTTCTCGGTCAGTGCGATCGATACGGACACCGCCCGCATGTTCGGCAGACCGTCCTCGGCGTGCCAGGTCTCGAAGTCCGAGTGCCAGTAGAACCCCGAGGCGCCGAAGCCCGGCTTGACGTTGATCCGGGACTGGTGGACGTACACGTCCGAGCCGAGGATCTGGCGGGCCCGGCCCACCACCCGCTCGTCGCTCACCAGCCGGGCGAAGACCTCGCTGATCCGGTGGACCTCGAAGACCGACCGCACCTTCTGCGACTTCGGCTCGATGACCGAGCGCTCGTCGGCCCGCACCGCCGGATCGGCGATCAGCCGGTCCAGCTCGGTGTGGAGGACGGCCACCTCGTCGGGCGTGATCAGCTGGTCCACGGTGAGGAAGCCGTCGCGCTCGAAGGACTGGAGATCCTTCACCGCCACCGGGCCCGGGGCGCCGGGTGCGGACCAGATCACCGGGTCCTGGCGGGGGGTGGTGATCTCGGCGGCGCCGCGGGTCGGGTAAAGGTCGGTGCGCGCATCGGTGGTCATGGCTCAGCCCTCCTCGGTGAGCAGCGGGTAGACACCGTTCTCGTCGTGTTCCTCCCGCCCGGTGACCGGTGGGTTGAAGACGCAGACGCAGCGGAAGTCGGTCTTCGGCCGCATGGTGTGGTGTTCATGTCCGTTCAGCAGATACATCGTGCCGGGGGTGATCCAGTGCTTCTCGCCGGTCTCGTCGTTGGTGAGCTCGGCCTCGCCCTCGACGCACAGGACGGCCTCGATGTGGTTGGCGTACCACATCGACGTCTCGGTACCCGCGTACATCGTGGTCTCGTGGAGGGAGAAGCCCACCTTCTCCTGGGCGAGCACGATGCGCTTGCTCTCCCAGGTGCCGGAAGCGGCCTTCACATGCCGGTCGGTGTTCTCGATGTCACTGAACGATCGGACGATCACGGTGGGTCGGTGCCTTTCTCTCTGCGGTGGTGCTTCTCGTCGGACCCGCGCCGGGGCGGGTCCGGGATCAGGCGGTCTCGCGGACCGCGCGGGCCAGTGTGCGCAGCCCCTCGTCCAGCTCGTCGGGGGTGATGGTCAGCGGCGGCAGCAGCTTCACGACCTCGCTCTGCGGACCGGAGGTCTCGATCAGGAGACCCAGCTCGAAGGCGCGGGCGCAGATCGCGGCGGCGCGCGCGGGATCGGTGAACTCCACGCCCCACACCAGGCCGCGGCCCCGGAACCGCGCACCGAGCCCGGCGTGTTCGTCGCAGATCGCGAGGAGCGTCTGCTCGATCTGCTCGCCCCGGGCCAGGGTCTGCTTCTCCATCTGGCCGTCCGCCCAGTAGGCGTCCAGCGCGGCGGTGGCCGTGACGAACGCCGGGTTGTTGCCGCGGAAGGTGCCGTTGTGCTCGCCCGGTCCCCAGATGTCCAGCTCCGGGGTGAACAGGCAGAGCGACATCGGCAGGCCGTAGCCGCTGATGGACTTCGACAGGGTGACGATGTCGGGGGTGATGCCGGCCTCCTCGAAGGAGAAGAACGCCCCGGTGCGCCCGCAGCCCATCTGGATGTCGTCGACGATCAGCAGCATGTCGCGACGTCGGCACAGGTCGGACAGTGCGCGCAGCCACTCGGGGCGCGCCACATTGATGCCGCCCTCGCCCTGCACCGTCTCGACGATCACCGCGGCGGGCTTGTTGAGGCCGGAACCCTGGTCCTCCAGGAGCCGCTCGAACCAGAGGAAGTCGGGCACCCGGCCGTCGAGGTAGTTGTCGAACGGCATCGGGGTGCCGTGCACCAGGGGGATTCCGGCCCCGGCCCGCTTGAAGGCGTTGCCGGTGACGGCGAGCGAACCCAGCGACATGCCGTGGAAGGCGTTGGTGAACGAGACGATCGACTCGCGCCCCTTCACCTTGCGGGCCAGCTTCAGCGCGGCCTCGACCGCGTTGGTCCCGGTCGGCCCGGGGAACATCACCTTGTACGGGAGGTCGCGCGGGCGCAGCACGTTGTTCTGGAAGGACTCCAGGAAGGCGCGTTTCGCGGTGGTGGCCATGTCGAGGCCGTGGGTGATGCCGTCCCGTTCGATGTAGTCGATCAGCGCGCGCTTCATGACGGGGTTGTTGTGGCCGTAGTTGAGCGATCCCGCGCCGGCGAAGAAGTCCAGGTAGGTGTGGCCGTCCTCGTCGGTCAGCCGGGCGCCCTGCGCGCGGTCGAACACCGCGGGCCAGTTCCGGCAGTAGCTCCGTACCTCAGACTCCAGGGTCTCGAAGACGCTCAGGGCGGGCGGGGTGATGGTCACAGGGATTCTCCTGCTTGAGGGGGGTGTGCGACGGGCGGCGATGCGGGCGGGCTGGGCCGCGCTCAGGCGTGGAACGGGCCGATGCGGTACAGGACTTCGGGCAGGTGCGTGTCCTCGGGGAACAGCCCGCCGTCGAAGAGGACCGTGCGCTCCAGGGGCACGTCGTGGCGCTGCGCGTAGGAGGTGAACAGCCGGTCCGACGCGGTGTTGTCCGGGGTGATGGTCGTCTCGACCGAGGCCAGGCCCTGTTCGGCGGCGACCCGCGAGGTCAGCGCGTCCAGCAGCCTGCCCGCCAGGCCGGTCCCGCGGTGGCCGTGGTCGACGGCCACCTGCCAGACGACGAGCGTCCCGGGGCGGTCCGGCCGGAGGTATCCCGTCACGAAGGCGATGGGCTCGCCGGCCTCGTCGCGGGCGACCACGGAGGTCGCCGAGAAGTCACGGCACCACAGCAGGTAGCTGTACGAGGAGTTGAGGTCCAGGACCTCGGAGTCGCGGGCTATGCGCCAGATCGCGGCTCCGTCCTCCACTCGTGGGGCGTCGATGCCGATGAATTCGGTGCGGGCACGGGCAAATTCTGCTGGTGCGGCGGTCATGCGAATTGAATTTACCCAGCAAATTCTGAAATTGCATCGAGGTGAGGGGTTGGGCGGGGCGGTCCGCTGTGCTATCAGGCGGGCGCGTGCGTCGGCGCGACCAGGATGCGATTCACCCCGTTTTGGGTGTCATTTATCCGGCATAACGGCTCCGATGTGGAGTCGGTCACATAGGTGTAACTCGCGGGTGACGCAACGGAATTGTGTGGCAGAGGCTCCGGGAAAGCAGGGTGTTTAGGGTCCGGGAAAGCGGGCAGAAGAATGCGGGGAGCTGCTCTGAACAAGGCAGCTCCCCGCATTTATGGAATAAGGGTGTTACGGCGCGTATTTATTCGCTCGGCCAGGTTTCCGAGACGGCCTTGCGGGCAGCTTCCAAGTCGACCTGCCGGCCCGCATCGGCCAGCGCCGCCCCCAGAGCCGCGAGCGAGGAGAGCACCGCGCCCCGCGTCGCATCCACACCGTAGTGATTGACCCGGATCATCTCCTTGGACAGCGCGCCCCCGCCCGCGATCAGCGGCAGCGAGGGGTCGGCCGCGAGCGCCCGCGCGACCAGCCCGGCGGCGTCGACCCCCTCGGGGGCGCGCAGCGTCGTCGCGACCGGCGCCGCCGCCCCGGCCTCGTGCACATACGGCGAAAGACCGCCGCCGACCGCCACCGCGCCCGCGCGCGTCGCCGCGGCGGCAGCGGAGTGACGGGCCATCAGCGCGTCCAGGCCCTCGGCCTCGATCCGCTCCACACAGGCCTCCAGCGCCAGCATCTCCAGCTGGGCGGGGGCGTGCAGCAGGGCCTTGCGGCCGCCGTCGATCCAGCGCTCCTTCCAGTCCAGCAGCGAGAGGTAGGAGTGGCGCGGGGCCTGGGGGTTGGCGGCGATCCGCTCCCAGGCGCGCCCGCTCACCGACACCGCGGACACCCCGGCCGGGCCGCCCATCGCCTTCTGCGCGCCGATCACACAGAGGTCGACGCCCCACACGTCCGGCAGCAGCGGTTCGGCACCCACCGAGGCGACGGCGTCCAGCATGAACAGCGCCCCGTGCGAACGGACCACCTCACCGATCGCGGCGACCGGATTGGTGTTGCCGGTCGCCGCCTCCGCGTGGACCAGGGAGACGAAGTCGATCTCCGGATGCTCGGCCAGCGCCCGCGCGACCTGGTCGGCGGTGACCGCCGTGTGGAAGGGCACCGCCAGATCGATCACCTGGGCACCGCAGTCCCGCAGCCAGTTCCCGAAGGTCTGCCCGTACGGCCCGGTGACGACGTTCAGCGCGGTCGAGCCGGGCCGGGCGGCGCCCCGGATGCAGCCTTCGAGGGGGAGCAGCGCCTCGCCCTGCATGATGACGACATCCTGCTCGGTGGCGAGGAGGCCGGCCACCCGCTGCTCGATGGCCGCGAAGTGCGCGGCGGTGAGCGGGGCGAGGTCGAGGAACGGATGCGTCACGGTGGTGCTCTCTTCGGGTCGGGTCGGGTGAGGCCGGCCGGTTCGGTGCGCGGTGGCGCGTACGGACGGTGCTTCCGTCGAAGCGTACCCAGGGCCCCGCGCGCCGCCTCGTACAGTGCTGCCCATGAGTGATCACAAGGCATCGCAGGTGCTGCACGTGAAGGGGCGGGTGCTCGTCGGTCCCGAGGACGTCCGGGACGAGCTCTGGGCGGTCGACGGGCGGATCTCGTACGGGAGACCGCCCGGCGCCGACGCGGCGGTGACCGTCACCGGCTGGGCGCTGCCAGGCCTGGTGGACGCCCACTGCCACGTCGGGCTCGACCACCACGGCGCCGTCGACGCGGCGACCAGCGAGCAGCAGGCCCTCGCCGACCGGGAGGCGGGTGCCCTGCTGCTGCGGGACGCGGGCTCACCGGCCGACACCCGGTGGATCGACGACCGCGAGGACCTGCCGAAGATCATCAGGGCCGGGCGCCACATCGCCAGGCCCCGCAGGTACACCCGGAACTACGCCCATGAGATCGAGCCGGACGAGCTGGTCGCGTACGTCGCGCAGGAGGCGCGCCGCGGCGACGGCTGGGTGAAGCTGGTCGGCGACTGGATCGACCGCGAGGTGGGCGATCTGACCGCCTGCTGGCCGCGCGAGGAGGTCACGGCGGCCATCGCCGAGGCGCACCGGCTCGGCGCCCGGGTCACCGCGCACTGCTTCGCCGAGGACTCGCTGCGCGATCTGGTCGAGGCCGGCATCGACTGCATCGAGCACGCCACCGGGCTCACCGAGGACACCATTCCGCTCTTCGCCGAGCGCGGGGTCGCGATCGTCCCCACCCTGGTGAACATCGCCACCTTCCCCTCGCTCGCGGACGGCGGCGAGGCCAAGTTCCCCCGCTGGTCGGCCCATATGCGGCGGCTGCACGAACGGCGCTACGACACCGTGCGCGCCGCGTACGACGCCGGGGTCCCGGTCTTCGTCGGCACCGACGCGGGCGGCGTGCTCGCCCACGGACTGGTGGCGGACGAGGTCGCCGAGCTGGTGAAGGCGGGCATCCCCGCCCTGGACGCGCTGTCGGCGACGGCCTGGGGCGCCCGGCGGTGGCTGGGGCGACCGGTGCTGGAGGAGGGCGCCCCGGCGGACCTGGTGGTGTACGACGAGGACCCGCGGGCGGACGTACGGGTGCTCGCGGCACCGCGGCGGGTGGTGCTGAACGGGCGGGTGATCGGCTGAGAGCCCTGTCGGGTGGCCTGTGGCCGGGGGTGCGTCGTGTTGACGGGCAGTTACCGAAGCCCTGTCCCGTCGTTGAGACACTTTTCCGCGCACCCCGGCGCAGACGGCCCCGGCGCCCTCCGCGCTCGGCGGATCGGGTGACCCCGAGGAACGCACGTACCGAGATATTCGAATACAGGCACGGAAACCCCCCTTTGGGGTGAACTCACGTCAGGTGTCCGCCAGTTCACCCTCCGTGCGTAAAGCTTTCGGGGTCGAGGCCACCGGAGCTCTCGATGTCCCCCATTGGACAGCGCCGGTGGCTCCATGTCTCTTGTGGGGGTTCCACCACTTTGAACAGCAACACCTTCCGCCTGGCCGCCCTGGCGGTCGCCGCCGCACCTGTCGCCCTGCTGGTCGCCGCCCCGGCGCAGGCCGCCGACGCGACCACCACGACCACCGGCGGCGGGAAGGCCAGTGCGGTTGTGCTCCGTACCGCACTCGACGTCTCGCTCCTGAACAAGACGGTCGACGTGCCGCTCAGGGCCACGCTCAATGAGGTGAAGGCACCCGCCGACGCCAAGGAGACCGCGCTCAGTGTGCGGCTCGACGGGGTGGACGGCGGCCGGCCGGTCAGCGTGCTCGCCGCCGATGTGGCCACCTCGAACGCGACCGTCGACAAGCACCGGGCCGAGGGCTACAGCAACCTGGCCAAGGCCCGGGTCCACGTCCCCGGACTGCCGCTGCTCTCGCTGATCGAGGTGGAGAAGGTCACCTCCAAGGCGGTCTGCGAGGTGGGCCGGAAGCCGGTCGCCGAGTCGAACGTGCTGGGGCATGTGTCGATCCTCGGCAAGCGGATCGACCTCAGCGCGGGCGGCACCACGCAGATCAGTGTTCCGGGGGTCGGTGAGGTGACCCTCGACCTCTCGAAGACGCACACCACCTCGCGCACCGCCGCGGCGACCGCGCTGCGGCTGAAGGTCTCCGTCAACCCGCTCAAGCTGAACGTCGCCGATGTGCAGGGCGAGGTCACCCTCGTCGAGGCGACCTGCGAGACGCCGAAGGCGACCGGACCGGGCAGCGGGGACAACGGCGGTACCAGCAATGGAGGTTCGAGCGACGGGGGGTCGAACAGTGGCGGGGCGGACAGCGGTGGTTCCAGTGACGGCGGCTCCGGCAACGGCGGTCCCAGCAGCGGTGGTTCCAGCGACGGTGCCTCCGGCGACGGCGGCAGCAGCGACGGCGGTGTGAAGCCGCAGACCGGCACCGGCCACGAACCGGCCGCGGGATCGAACCTCGCGGAGACCGGCGGCAGTTCCGCCACTCCGTACATCGCGGGCGGCGCGGCCGCGCTGCTGGCGGTGGGCGCCGGGGCGGTGATCCTGGCCAGGCGCCGCGCCCAGGGCTGACCTTCCGCAGACCGGGCGGGGCAGCCGGTTTCTCACCGGCTGCCCCGTCAGCGCACCGCCACGCCCAGCGTCTGCAGGGCCTGGTCGAACGCCTGAAGGAAGCGGTTGGTCGTGGCGCGGTCGCGCACGGCCAGCCGCAGCCAATCGGGACCCAGCCCGGGAAACGTGTCCCCGCGCCGCGCCGCGAACCCCAGCATCCGCAGCCGCTCCCGCACCTCGGCGGCCCGGTCCAGGCACACCAGGACGAACGGCGCCTCGGCCGGCTCCACCACCCGCACCTCGGTGAACTCCATGAGCCCCGCCACCAGATGGGCCCGGTCCACCGCGATCCGCTCCGCGGCGGCAGCCGCCTCGGCCAGGGCCCGCGGCTCCATGCACGCCTCGGCAGCCGTCAGCGCCGGGGACGACACCGGCCACAGCGGCTGGGTCTCCTCCAGCGCCCGGACGGTCTCCGGGGCGGCCAGCACGTAACCGATGCGCAGCCCGGCGAGCCCCCAGGTCTTGGTGAGGCTCCGCAGCACGACGAGCCCCGGGACGTCCGTACGCCCGCACAGCGTCTCGCGCTCGCCCGGCACCGCGTCCATGAACGCCTCGTCGACCACCAGCGTCCGGCCGGGACGGGCCAGCCGCTCCAGCACCGCCGCCGGATGCAGCACCGACGTGGGGTTGGTCGGGTTGCCGACCACCACCAGGTCCGCGTCCTCGGGCACCGCCGAGGGGTCCAGCCGGAACCCGTCCCCGGCCCGCAGCAGCACCCGCCCCACCGTGTGCCCGGCCGCGCGCAGCGCCGCCTCCGGCTCGGTGAACTGCGGATGGACCACGACCGGCCGGGAGACCGGCAGCGCCCGTGCGATCAGCACGAACGCCTCCGCCGCACCCGCCGTCAGCAGCACCCGTTCCACCGGAAGACCGTGCCGGGCCGCGACCGCCGCCCGCGCCGCACGGCCGTCCGGGTAGGCGGCCAGCGCGCCCAGCGACGCCGTGATCCGCTCCCTCAGCCAGGCCGGGGGAGTACCGGCCCGTACGTTGACGGCGAGATCGGTCAGATCCCGGTCCCGTCCCCGTACCTCCGCGTCACCGTGGTGCCGCAGATCGTGCGTGCCCGCGCCGGTCGCGTCGGGGCTTTCCGTGGGAGTGTGCATGGCCGCCGTGGTGTGGGGGTGGGCGTCGTCGTCGGGGCGGGAGGCCGGCCGCCGCGGCGGCTCCGCCCCGTCCCCGAAGTCCGGCAGAACGACTATGCGCCCGGCACCCGGTTCCACGCAACGGTCGGGGCCGGACGGCCCGACGCCCGCCCGCCCGCGCGGATCGCGGCGCACCACCGCACAGGTCACCATCGGCGCCCTTCCCCGAGGGGCCGACTTCCGCTTCGGTACGAGGAGCTCACCCCCCGCCGCGAGCGCGGCGGCCTCCGCGACCGACGGCGTTCCGACCGCGGCGAGCGGTGCGCCGGACGGACCGGGCACGTCGATACGGGCCAGCTCCCCGGCCGGGTACGTACGCAGCGGTACGCCGAGCGCCGCCGCGGCGGCGACGATGCCCGGCTCGTCCGCCTTGGTGTCCACGGTCACCAGCTCCGCGACGCCCGACGGTGAGAGCCCGGCCCCACGCAGGGTGTCCCGGATCAGCCCGAGGATCTCGTCGACCGGTGCGCCCCTGGAGGCGCCGACCCCGACGGCGAGCGACGCGGGAGGCAACACCGCGGCGGAGTCGACGGCTTCGGACATGGAGCGGGGTCCTTTCGGAACGCGGGAGAAGAATGGGGAGAGGAGGAGCGCGCCACGGGGGCGGGCTACAGGGCTGCGCTACAGGGCTGCGCTGAGATGCGCGTACCGGGGGCGATCGGCTAGCAAGAGCGCATGGCGGTGTTCGTCGCGCTCGGCGCGTTCCTGATGACCCTGGCCGGCGGCTGGGTCGCCCAGCGCGTCACCGACCGCCGCCACCTGGTGCTCGGCTTCGCCGGCGGACTGATGCTCGGAGTGGTCGGCCTGGACCTGCTGCCGGAGGCGATCGACGCCGCCGGCGAACCCGTCTTCGGCGTCCCGGCCGCGCTGCTGCTCTTCGTCGGCGGCTTCCTCTTCGCCCACCTCGTGGAGCGGCTGCTCGCCGTACGGCAGGCGGCACACGGCGCGGGCGGGGAGCGGGTGCCACAGGTGGGGCTCACGGCAGCGGCGGCGATGGTCGGCCACAGCCTGATGGACGGCGTCGCGCTCGGCGCGGCCTTCCAGGTGGGCACCGGCATGGGCGCCACCGTCGCCCTCGCCGTCATCACGCACGACTTCGCCGACGGCTTCAACACCTACACGATCACCAGCCTGTACGGGAACGCCCGCCGCAAGGCCCTGTTCATGCTGTTCGCGGACGCCCTGGCGCCGGTCGTGGGCGCCGCGACCACCCTGCTGTTCACCCTTCCGGCGGAACTCCTCGGCTGCTATCTCGGCTTCTTCGGCGGCGCGCTGCTCTACCTCGCCGCCGCCGAGATCCTCCCCGAGGCACACCACGAACACCCGGCCCGCTCCACGCTGCTGTGCACCATGGCCGGGGTGGGCTTCATCTGGCTCGTGGTGGGCATCGCGAACTGAGCACCGCACCGGCGCCCGGCCGACCGGCCCGATGCCGACACCTCGCCCGAGGCTCATCCCGCGCACCGCTCGACGAACCGGCGGGCCATGCCGGGCACCGAGGCCCAGTGCGTATGCAGATAGCTGGCATGCACACCGCCCCGCACGAATCCCTCGACCCGCCGCTCCGGCTGGTGCATGCCCCACGCCGGGTCGGCCCCGGCACCAGGCTCCAGCACGGTCCGGTGGAACTCGTGCCCGCGCACCCGGGTGCCGGGCGCCGCCAGCACGCTGTCGGAGACCGCCACGGCCTCCCGGTAGCCGAGCGTCAGCCGCTTCGACATCCGCGCCTCGGCATCGAGGACCCCGCACATCGGCAGCCCGTCGAGCGAACGCGCCAGATACAGCAGCCCCGCACACTCGGCGGACACCGGGGCCCCGGACTCCGCCAGCGCGGCGACGGCCTTGCGCAGCGCCGCGTTGGCGGAGAGCTCGGCGGCGTACACCTCCGGGAAACCCCCGCCGATGACCAGCCCCCGGGTGCCCGGCGGCAACGCCTCGTCCCGCAGCGGATCGAACGGCACGACCTCGGCCCCGGCGGCGGTGAGCAGCTCGGTGTGCTCGGCGTAGGAGAAGGTGAACGCGGGGCCGGAGGCCACGGCCACGACCGGGCCCCGGCCACCGACGGAGGAGGGCGGCGGAACCGGACCGCCGCAGGCACCGATCGCCGCCACCGCGTCCCACACCTCACCCGGCAGCGCGGGCGCGGCGCGGGCCAGCGCCATCAGCGCGTCCAGGTCGCACCCCGCCACCACCTGCTCCCGCATCGCCCCGACCGCGCCCACCGCGTCGCCGCGCCGCTCGGCCACCGGCACCAGCCCCAGATGCCGCGACGGCACCGCCACCTGCTCGGCCCGCCGCAGCACCCCCAGCACCGGCAGACCGGACTCCTCCAGCGCGTCCCGCAGCAGCGCCTCGTGCCGGTCGGAGCCGACCTTGTTCAGAATCACCCCGCCGATCCGCACCTGCGGATCCCAGGAGGCGAAGCCGTGCACCAGCGCGGCCACGGAACGCGACTGCGACGACGCGTCGACGACCAGCACCACGGGCGCCCGCAGCACCTTCGCGACCTGGGCGGTCGACGCCAGCTCGCCCTGCCCGGACGCCCCGTCGTACAGCCCCATCACGCCCTCGACCACCGCCAGGTCGCACCCCCGCGCCCCGTGCGCGAACAGCGGGGCGACCAGATCGGGGCCGCACATGTACGCGTCGAGGTTGCGCCCCGGCCGGCCGGTGGCCAGCGTGTGGTAGCCGGGGTCGATGTAGTCGGGTCCGACCTTGTGCGGGGACACCGCGAGGCCGCGCTCCGCGAAGGCCGCCATCAGCCCCGTGGCGACGGTGGTCTTGCCGCTCCCCGAGGAGGGGGCGGCGATCACCAGACGTGGGACGTTCACCGGGACTCCCTCACCATTCGATGCCCCGCTGGCCCTTCTGACCGGCGTCCATCGGGTGCTTGACCTTGGACATCTCGGTCACCAGGTCGGCGGCGTCCAGCAGCTTCTGCGGCGCGTTGCGCCCGGTGATGACCACGTGCTGCGTACCGGGACGGTCGCGCAGCACCTCGATCACCTCGTCGGTGTCGACCCATCCCCAGTGCATCGGGTACGCGAACTCGTCGAGGACGTACAGCCGGTACGTCTCGGCGGCCAGGTCGCGCTTGACCTGCTCCCAGCCCTCGCGCGCCGCCTCCTCGTTGTCCATCTGGCCGTCGCGCTGCACCCACGACCAGCCCTCGCCCATCTTGTTCCAGACGACGGACCCGCCCTCGCCGCTCGCGCCGAGGACCTTCAGCGCGTTCTCCTCGCCGACCTTCCACTTCGCCGACTTGACGAACTGGAAGACGCCGATGGGCCACCCCTGATTCCAGGCGCGCAGCGCGAGCCCGAAGGCCGCCGTCGACTTCCCCTTGCCGATGCCGGTGTGCACCATCAGCAGCGGGCGGTTGCGGCGCTGCCGGGTGGTGAGCCCGTCGTCGGGCACGGTGGTCGGCTGTCCCTGAGGCATTACGCGGCCCTCCTGTTGGTTACCTGAACGTCCTTGACGAGCCCGGCGATCGAGTCGGCCCGCAGCTCGTCGAGCGTGACGGCACTGCCCCCGAGATCGCGCGCGAGGCCGCCCGCGAGACCGAGCCGCACCGGCCCCGACTCGCAGTCCACGACGACGGACGCGATGCCCTCCGCCTCGTGCAGCCGCGCCGCCCGGGTCGCCAGCGCCACCGGATCGGGTCCCCCGGTCGCCCGCCCGTCGGTCACCACGACCAGCAGCGGCCGCCGCGACGGATCACGCAGCCGCTCCACCCGCAGCACCTCATGGGCCTTCAGCAGCCCGGCCGCGACGGGGGTGCGCCCCCCGGTCGGCAGCAGCTCAAGCCGTGCCGCCGCGGCGTCCACCGACGATGTCGGCGGCAGCGCCACCTCGGCGTCCTTGCCCCGGAAGGTGATCAGCCCGACCTTGTCGCGCCGCTGGTACGCGTCCAGCAGCAGAGAGAGGACCGCACCCTTCACGGCGGCCATCCGCTGCCGGGCGGCCATCGACCCGGAGGCGTCCACCACGAAGAGCACGAGATTCCCCTCGCGTCCCTCCCGCGTCGCCTGCCGCAGATCGTCCCGCCGGACCACCAGCCCGCGCCCCGACCGCCCCCGCGCCCGCTGGTGCGGCGCGGCGGCCTGAACCGTCGCAGCCAGATGCAGTTTGGTCAGGGCGCCCTGCGGACGCCGCGCGCCGGTCGTACGCCCGTGCTCGGTACGCGCCCGGGACCGCCGCCCCGCCGCGCCCTCGCCCAGCCCGGGAACGCTCAGCATCTTCGTGCGAAAGGGCTCGGTGGCGCGTACCGGCTGCTGCTCACCGCCCCCGGAAGGCTGCCCCTGCCCTTGTTCCTGCCCCTGCCCCTGTTCGGGCACGGACGGCGCGGGCGTGTCGCCGGACTCGCCCTCGGGCCGGGGCGGTGTGTCGGGGCCGTCGCCCCGCGGGGGGCGGCCGCCGCCACCGGGGCCGTCCGGGTCCGGGTCCTCGTCCTCGCCGCCGTTCTGCTCCAGCGTGTCGTCGAGCTTGTCCTCGTCGAGGCCCGGCGCGTCGAACGGGTTGCGCCGGCGCCGGTGGGGGAGCGCGAGCAGAGCCGCCTGCCGTACGTCCTCGGCGAGCACCTCCGTACGCCCCGCCCAGGCGGCCAGCGCGGCGGCGGTCCGCGCCATCACGATGTCCGCGCGCATCCCGTCGACCTCGAAGGCCGCACAGGTCGCCGCGATCTGCCGCAACGCCGCGTCCCCGAGCCGCACGTCGGGCAGCAGCGCACGCGCGGCGACGATCCTCGCCCGCAGCGCGTCCTCCTCGTCGGCCCACCCGGCGGCGAAGGCCGCGGGGTCGTCGTCGAAGGCGAGACGCCGCCGCACGACCTCGACCCGCTGATCGGTCTCCCGGGACGCGGCGACCTCGACGGTCAGCCCGAACCGGTCGAGCAACTGCGGCCGCAGCTCGCCCTCTTCGGGGTTCATCGTCCCGACGAGCAGGAAGCGCGCCGCGTGCCGCACGGAGACGCCCTCGCGCTCGACGTACGAGGCGCCCATCGCGGCCGCGTCCAGCAGCAGGTCCACGAGGTGGTCGTGGAGCAGATTGACCTCGTCGACGTAGAGGATCCCGCGATGCGCGTCGGCCAGCAGGCCCGGCTCGAAGGCCTTCACGCCGTCCGCGAGCGCCCGCTCGATGTCGAGCGCTCCGACGAGCCGGTCCTCGGACGCGCCGACGGGCAGCTCCACCATCCGGGCGTCCCGCGACACGCCGGTCCCGGCCTCGTGCGGGCCGTCCGGACACTCCGGGTCCGGCGACGCGGGGGCGCAGGAGAAACGGCACCCGGCGACGACGGCCACCTCCGGCAGCAGCGCCGAGAGCGCACGCACGGCGGTGCTCTTCGCGGTGCCCTTCTCCCCCCGTACGAGCACGCCACCGATGTTCGGTGCGACGGAGTTGAGCAGCAGGGCGAGTTGCAGGTCCTGCTGCCCGACGACGGCGGTGAACGGGAAATGCGTGCTCACTGGGCGATCCTTCCTGCGGATGAATGGGCATGAACGAGGCGGCCCCGGCCGGGGCCCGGGGTCATCGGCGGCTTCCCGGGACCGCGGGGGCTCCCGGCGCGATGAAGGGGAGCCCCGGCGGCGCGCCCGACTCTATGAGCCGCAGCAACGCGTCGGTGTCCGCGTGTTCTTCGACGAGATCGCCGAGGCGGTCGAGCTGCTCCTCGCGCAGCGCCGCGAACGCGGTGTCGGGGGCGGGGACGAAGCGCCGGCCGGCGGCCCGCGCGACCTCGGCCAGGAAGCGGCGGCGGAACGCGTCGCTCTCCAGCGCACCGTGCCAGTGGGTGCCCCACACGGCACCGACCCGGCAGCCGTCGAGGCCGTGTCCCCGGTCATCGGAGACGAACGCCTCTCCGCCGAACACGTCCGCCACGCCGTGGTGGATCTCGTACCCCTCGACCGGCGCGCCGAGCGCCTCCCCGACGGGCCGGGCCAGGGTCTTCTCGCGGTCGAAGCGGATGCGTACGGGGAGCAGGCCGAGGCCCTCGACCCGCCCGGCCCGCGACTCGACCTCGTCCTCGATGTGCTCGCCGAGGACCTGGTAGCCGCCGCAGATGCCGAGGACCGGCCGGCCCTCGGCCGCGCGCCGTGCCAGGGCGTCGGCGAGACCCCGCTCGCGCAGCCAGGCCAGCGCCTTGACCGTGCCCCGGGTGCCGGGCACGACGACGAGGTCGGCGTCGGACAGTTCCTCGGCGCGGTCCACGAACCTGACCACGACGCCGGGCTCGGCGGCCAGCGCGTCCACATCGGTGAAGTTCGACATCAGCGGCACCGCGCACACCGCGACGCGCAGCACGTCCTCGCCGTGCGGCGGCGCGACGGCCGATTCGCGCACGGTTCCGCGCAACGAGACCCGCAGACCGTCCTCCTCGTCGATGCCGAGGCCGTGGGCGAAGGGCAGCACCCCGTACGTCGGCCGCCCGGTGAGGTCCCGCAGCATCTCCAGGCCCGGCTCCAGCAGCGACACGTCGCCGCGGAACTTGTTGACCAGATAGCCGGCGATCAGTGACTGGTCCTCCGCGGCGAGCAGCGCCGTCGTGCCGAAGAACGAGGCGAAGACGCCACCGCGGTCGATGTCGCCGACCACCACCACCGGGAAGCGCGCCGCCCGTGCCACGCCCATGTTCACGATGTCCGTGCGCCGCAGATTGATCTCCGCCGGGCTGCCCGCCCCCTCGCAGATCACCGCGTCGTACGTGCTCCGCAGCTGCTCCAGGCAGTCCACGACCGTGGAGAACAGCGCTTCCTGCCTGCCTCCGTGGTAGCCGCGCGCGCTCATCTCGCCGACCGGCTTCCCCATCAGGACGACCTGGCTGGAGCGGTCGCCGCCGGGCTTGAGCAGGACCGGGTTCATCAGCGCGGTCGGCTCGACGCGGGCGGCCTGGGCCTGCATGGCCTGGGCGCGCCCGATCTCGGCGCCCTCGCGGGTGACGAACGAGTTCAGCGACATGTTCTGCGCCTTGAAGGGCGCCACCTTCACGCCCCGGCGCACGAGCCAGCGGCAGATGCCTGCCGTGACGACGCTCTTGCCCGCGTCGGAAGTGGTTCCGGCGACCAGTAGTCCGCCGCTCATGTGCTTCTCCGTCCTGCGATGCGGGGCCCTGCCGTGCGGCGCCCCGCGATCCGTCGTGCGGCGAGGGCCGCGCCGAGCCGTCCCGCCACGCAGACACCGAGGGCCAGCGCGCCCACCCGGCGCGACAGCCGTACCGCGCGCTCGATGTCGGCGGTCTCCACCGCCCGGCCCGTCTCCCCGTTGAGCACCGGGCGGTGCTCGACCCGGCCGCCGTACGCGAGGGTGCCGCCGAGCCGTACGCCGAGCGCACCCGCGAACGAGGCCTCCACCGGGCCCGCGTTGGGGCTCGGGTGCTTGGCGGCATCGGCCCGCCAGGCGCGGAGCGCACCGCCCGGCCGTCCCCCCGCGGCCACCGCGAGCAGGGCCGTGAGCCGGGCGCCGGGCCACCCCGCGAGGTCGTCGAGGCGGGCCGAGGCCCAGCCGTAGCGCAGGTGGCGGGGGGACCTGTGGCCGACCATGGCGTCGAGGGTGTTGGCGGCCCGGAAGCCGGCCAGCCCGGGGACCCCGGCCAGCGCGCCCCACACCAGGGCGCCGACCACGGCGTCCGAGGTGTTCTCCGCCACGGACTCCACCACGGCGCGGGCGATCTGCGGCCCGTCCAGGGACTGCGGGTCGCGCCCGCACAGATGCGGCAGCCGCTCGCGGGCCAGGCCCAGGTCACCGGCGGCCAGGGCGTCGCCGATGGCCCGTGCCTCGCGCCCCAGGGACGTGCCGCCGACGACGGACCAGGTGGCGGCGGCGGTCAGGGCCACGGAGGCGGCGGGGCTGTGGCGGACGGCACGGGTGAGCAGCGCGGCGCCACCCGCGGCGCCTCCGGCGCAGACGAGCGTGTGCAGCGCGCCCCAGCCGCGGTGGTCGCGCCACAGCCGGCGCTCGACACCCGCCGCGGCCCGCCCGAAGGCGGCGACCGGGTGGCCCCTGCGGGGGTCACCGAGCAGCAGATCGCCGATCAGACCGGCCGTGGCGCCGTACGCGAAGATGCGGTCGGCTCGCACGGTTCAGCCGGCCGTCGCGCCTCGGCGGACCTTCGTACAGACGGCTCTCGACGAGAGCGCCGAAACAGCGGACGCAGGGCGGCCAGGCATGGCGATATGTCCTCACTCAGGGTCCGCGCCCTGGTTCGACGTGACCGGCGACGAGAGTCTCCTGGCTCCCGGATCCGCGGTTCCCCCGGCCTTCCAGCCCGCTCGCGCGTGCCGTGACTTCCGGTGTGGGGGACCGCTCCCCGGTGACAGTGGCGGGACCGCGCCGGATTCGCACCGGCTTCCTCTGCTGTCGCCGTAATTGGCTCCGGCAGTCCACCACGCCCCGCGAACGCCCGTCAACCTGCCGTTGACCTGCGACGGCGCAGTGTGCTGATACCCACATCGGGCCGGACACATGTGGTGTCCGGCCCGACGGGGAAGGTGCGCGGGAGCGGTTCAGGCGACGATCAGATAGATGCCGTACGCGACGGCCGCCGCGCACAGCGCGAAGCAGACGTACGCGCCGGCGCGGGCCAGCAGCAGCGAGGAGCCGGAGCCGCCCTGCGCCGCCGGTTCCGGCTGCTTGGAGAGGCCGACGATGCCCAGGGTGAAGAGGCCCACCAGCGCGACGGTGACCACGAGGGAGACGCCGAATACGGAGCCGAGGGCTGCCCAGTCGATGTTCATGCTGAATCCTTTGGACGGCCGGTTCAGACGGTGGCGGGTCGCGCCGGGTCCTGGGTGGTTCCGGCCGGGGCCGGAATGGTGGTCATGAGGTTCTGGGCCGTGGCCTGGGCCGCGGTGGGCGGCGGGCTGACGGCGGCGATGGCGGTGGTGACGACGCCCGCGGGCTCGGCGTCGACGTCCGCAGGCGCGACGTCGTCGTGGCCGACCGGCTTGCGCCGCGACACCAGCCAGATCGCACCGGAGCCCGCGACCAGCAGCACCGCGACGACGACGACACCCCAGGTGCCCTGCTTGGTGAGGAGCTCCGCGCCCGCGCCGACCAGACCGGCGGCCGGCAGGGTCAGACCCCAGGCGACGAACATCCGGGTGGCGGTGGACCAGCGGACCACACCGCCCTGGCGGCCGAGGCCCGCGCCCATCACGGCGCCGGAGCAGGACTGGGTGGTGGAGAGGGAGAAGCCGAGGTGCGAGGAGGCCAGGATGACGGTGGCCGCGCTGGTCTGGGCGGCGAAGCCCTGCGGCGGCCTGAGGTCGGTGAGGCCGCTGCCCATGGTGCGGATGATGCGCCAGCCGCCCAGGTAGGTGCCGAGCGCGATGGCCGTACCGGCGGCGACGATGACCCAGACCGGCGGGTTGGCGCCCGGGTGCAGGACGCCGCCGGTGACCAGGGCCAGGGTGATGATGCCCATGGTCTTCTGCGCGTCGTTGGTGCCGTGGGCGAGCGAGACCAGTCCGGCCGAGGCGATCTGGCCGGCCCGGTACCCCTTGGCGGTGGCCTTCTCCTGGGCGTCGTTGCGGACCTTCCCGCCGATCCGGTACGTCAGCCTGGTGGCCAGCAGCGCGGCCAGACCGGCGACGATCGGGGCGGCGACCGCGGGGAGCAGCACCTTGGTGACGACGGTGCCGCCGTTGACGGACGACCAGCCCGCCGACATCACGGCCGCGCCGATCAGGCCGCCGAACAGGGCGTGCGAGGAGCTGGACGGCAGTCCGACCAGCCAGGTCAGCAGATTCCACAGAATGGCGCCGACGAGTGCCGCGAAGATGACCTCTGTCCGCAGCCCGTCCTCGTTGATGATCCCGCCGGAGATCGTCTTGGCGACCTCCACCGACAGGAACGCGCCGACGAGATTGAGAACGGCGGACATGGCCACCGCTGTCTTCGGTCTGAGTGCACCGGTCGAGATGGTCGTCGCCATCGCGTTCGCGGTGTCGTGGAAACCGTTCGTGAAATCGAACACTAGAGCTGTCACGATCACAATCGCGAGGAGCAGCGTGATGTGTTCCATTTACCCAGGCAATCGTTCGACGTCATTGGCAAGTGGACCGTAGGCAACCTGGGTGAACGGAAGATGAACTGGGCAGGGCGCTGGGGTGTTCCCAAGCGGAGCCG
Source organism: Streptomyces sp. DvalAA-43 (assembly GCF_900091725.1). Classification (GTDB taxonomy): domain Bacteria; phylum Actinomycetota; class Actinomycetes; order Streptomycetales; family Streptomycetaceae; genus Streptomyces; species Streptomyces pulveraceus. The sequence continues at coordinate 174,329 of NZ_FMBW01000026.1, forward strand.
GAGCATTCCGCTTGCCTCCGGGGCAGGCGTGGCCCGGCTTTCCCGCGGTGCGCGGCTGTGTCCGACCCCATACCCGTCCGCCGCCGCGGCTGACAGGATCGGCACATGAGCGAGCAGCAGCGGGACGCGATCGGACGCGCCTGGGACGGCGTCGTCGCCACCGCCCGGCGGACGGCGGCCGAGGGCCTCGTCGTCGGGACCTCGGGAAACGTGTCGGCACGGGTCGGCGACACGATCCTGGTCACACCGAGCGGAGTGCCCTACGACCGGCTGGGCCCCGAGGACGCCGTCGGCGTCGATCCGGAGGGCAACCGCGTACTCGGCGAACTGGCCCCCACCAGCGAACTCCCGCTCCACCTCGCCGTCTACCGGAACACCGACGCGGCCGCCGTCGTGCACACCCACGCGGTGCACGCCACGGCCGTCTCCACCCTGGTCGCCGAGGTCCCGTCGATCCACTACGCCGCCGCCATGCTCGGCGGCCCCGTCCGCGTCGCCGCCTACGCGCGCTACGGCACCGGCGAACTGGCCGAGAACATGCTCACCGCCCTGCGGGACCGCACGGGCTGTCTGCTCCAGAACCACGGGACCGTCACCTACGGAACCACCCTGGACCAGGCGTACGACCGGACCGCCCAGCTGGAATGGCTCTGCCGCCTCTGGCTCACCGCGAGCTCCGTCCCCGGCCACACCCCGAACCTGCTCTCGCCGCAGCAGCTGCACGATGTGGGGGAGGCGCTCAAGGGATACGGGCAGCCGGGCTGACCCGGCCGGCCCCCGTCCGCTGGCAGGGTCCCGCACCCCCTACGACACTGAAGCGGTGCGCCCGGCAACAGTTACGGCAGCAGCCGTCACCACGATCCTCGGCGTCGGTGCGGCAGCGGTCGCGGCCGGCCGGTACGCCAGCGACGCCGCCCTCCGGGCGCCGTCCGGACGACCGCTCCCCGCCGACCGCAGACTCACCGTGCACGCCACGGCGGCCGGGCAGGTCACCCTGACCCGCTCCTTCACCGCCCTGCGGCCCGGTATGTACGGACTGGTGGGCAAGGACGTCCATGCCGTGGTCGGCCCGGTGATCGAACACGCCCACCACGCCCCCGACACCGTCGTCCGCAGACTGGTACGCGTCGACCGCGGCATCCTGGAGACCGGCGCCAAGGTCCGCGTCACCCCGCAACTGCACAGCGGCGACCCCTCCTCGGCCCTCGGCCTCGACCACCGGGAGGTCGAGATCCCCGGCGAGCTCGGCGCCCTGCCCGCCTGGTTCCTGCCCGGCCCCCGCGACACCTGGGTCATCACCGTGCACGGCCTCGGCACCACCAGGGAACACCCCATGAACGTCATGAGGTTCCTGCACGACCTGCGCCTGCCCGTGCTCGACCTGGCCTACCGCGGCGACGCCGGAGCCCCGCGCTCCCCCGACGGCCTCGCCCATCTCGGCGAATCCGAATGGCGCGACCTGGACGCCGCGATCCGCTTCGCCGTGCGGTACGGGGCCACGAAGGTCGTCCTGCACGGCTGGTCCACCGGCGCCTCGATGGCGCTGCACGCGGCCGTCAACTCCGCGCTGCGCGACCGGATCAGCGGTCTCGTCCTCGACTCCCCGGTGCTGGACTGGGCCGCCACGCTGCGTGCCCTGGCCGTCGCCCGCGGCGTCCCGGCCGCCCTGCTGCCGCTCGCCGTCCGCGCCGCCGAGGGGCAGACCGGACTGCACGGCGCCCGGCTGCTGGACGGCTCCCTCGCGTCGGCCCTGCACGTCCCGACCCTGATCTTCCACGGCCCCGACGACAGGCTCGCCCCCTGGCAGCCGTCCCGCGACCTCGCCGCCGCCCGTCCGGACCTGATCGCCCTGCACCCCGTCCCGCAGGCTCCGCATGCGGCGATGTGGAACGCCGACCCGGCCCACTACGAAGAGACCCTGCGCCGCTTCCTGACGCCTCTGATGTGACCTGATGGGAGGGATCGGCCGATTGGTCCGGGGCCCCTCCCACCGCCCCCTGCACCGGGAATTCGGGTTCCGTTTGGGCTTTCGGGCCGTCAGGAGCAAGACTGCTCCCCGTGACGTCCCGTAACCCGCGCGACTCCAGGCTGCGAATTGTCCGCCCGCGACCCCTTGCCACCGCTCGCAAGGCCGTGACCACCCGGCGCACCAGGCCGGCCCCCCGCCCCCCGGAGGGCACCCCTCCCCGGTCGGAACTGGCCCGGCAGGCCAGGACGGCCCTCGCCGACGCCGTACGGATCGCCCGCTGGGCAGCCGACGGCGCGATCCCCGGCGCACCACCGCTCGCCGCCCAGGCGCTCCAACGGGCCGCGACAGCTCTGGAATTGTCCCCGGCCCAGGTGCGCTCCGGCTGGGACCGGGCCAGGCTCGCCGGCCTCGTCGAACTGCACGGCGACACCGCGCGCCCCGGCTGGCGGCTGCGCGCCTGGGACCGGGACGACTCCGCCGTGCTCCGCGGCTGGGTGGCGCTCTTCGACGCCTGGTCGCTCGTCCACCCGGCGCCCGCGGACATCGAGTCCACCGCGGTCGCCGAGGCCGTCGAGGCCGTGCCGCAGGTCCTCTCCCTCCTCCAGCTCTCGGCGGGCCCGGTCACCGTGCCCGCCCTGCTGGACCTGCTCGGCCAGCGCGTCGCGGAACTCCGCGAGGAGCGCTGCGAAGTCCCCTACGGCCCCGAGCCGGTGCCCGCACCCGCCGAACCCGCTCCCGCCACGCACTCCGCCGCCCTGGTGGCGCTGCTGCTGGACTGGGCCCTGGAGGGGCTGGCCGCCGTCGGCGCACTCACCCTCGGCGCCGGTCACGCCACCCTCACCCCGCTCGGCAACTGGGCGGTCTGGGTCAAGCTGGAACAGATCTGCGTGGCCGCCCAGAGCCCGGCCGGGAACATCGAGCAGTCCGCCGCCGACATGCTGCTCGGCTGCGCCCGGCTCACCCCCGGCCCGGCCCGCGACGAATACCGGGCCTGGCTGGCCGCCCGCACGGTCGGCAGCGCCGTCGCCGAACTGCTCGCCGTCGCCCGCGGCGAGGACGCGCTCCTGCGGGGGCTCGCCTTCGAGGCGCTCCGGGTCGTCGGCGCCCCCGCCGAACCCGAGGTCCGCGCCGTCGTCACCGACCCCTCGCTGCGCCCCTACGCACTGCTCTGGCTGGCCGAGTACGACGGAGCCGACCCCGAGGACGCCCAGGACGTCCTCAGCCGGGAGGAGTCCACCTGGCTCTGGGTCGACACCGCGGCGGCCGTCGCCGACCACGGCGAGACCGGGCTGCTGGTCCGCCATCTCGACTCGGCCGTCCAGGGCACGGTGCCGGCCCTGCTGGACGAGGTACGGGCCGTCGGCCACCCGCGCACCGTCCAGGTGCTGGTGGCCCTGGCCGCCGCGCACCCGGACCCCGCGCTGGCCAAGGCGGTGCGCCGGGCCGCGTTCCAGGTGCACACCGGCGGCGCCTGACACCCCGCACCGGACGGGCCCGGCCCCGGGTCCGTCCGGCCGTCAGCCCGCCGACCCCGGCGCGTACGTACCGAAGGCCCACACATTGCCCTCGGCGTCCCGCGCCATGTAGTCGCGCGAGCCGTAGTCCTGATCGGTGGGCGGCATCAGGATCTCCACCCCGTGCTCCACGGCTCTGGCATGGTGGGCGTCGACCTCGTCGACCACGACGTAGACACCGGCGGGACCCGCTCCCCGCATCGCCTCGGCGAAGACGCCCTCGCGGCCCTTGGAGCCCAGCATCACCCTGCCGTTGCCGCAGGACAGCTCGGCATGGAGCACCTGGCCGCCCTCGCCCTCGTACACCGCTTCCTCGGTGAAGCCGAGGCCCTCCGTCAGTGTCCTGATCGCGGCCTTCGCGTCGTCGTACAGAATCGTCGGGTAGATCGTCGGAACGCCGACCGGTGCGCCTGCCATGGCGCTCACCTCTTCTCGTACTCCCGTGACCCGCTTCTGTGATCTGCGTCTCAGTCTTCCATCGGCCACTGACAACGGCCCGGCACGGCCCCGGGGTCGGGCCGGGGCTCAGCGGAAGGTGTCGCAGTGGGCCATGTCGCCGCTGCGGAAGCCGGTGGTGAACCACTGCCGGCGCTGCGCGGCCGAGCCGTGCGTCCAGGACTCCGGCGTGACCCGGCCCTGGAACTTCTCCTGGATCCGGTCGTCACCGACCGCGGCCGCCGCGTCGAGGCCCTCCCGGATGTCCGCCTGGGTCAGCGAGGTGACCAGCGGCCGCCCGGTCGACTCGTCGGGCGTGGTCGTCGCGTGATGCGCCCAGACCCCGGCGTAGCAGTCCGCCTGGAGCTCCACCCGGACCGAGTTGCTGTTCGCGCCGGTCCGGCCGTCCTGCGACCGGCCCAGCGTCCCCATCAGGTCCTGCACATGGTGTCCGTACTCATGGGCGACGACATAGGCCTGGGCGAACGGTCCGCCGCTGGAGCCGAACTCCGTCCGCAGCTCGTCGAAGAACCCGAGGTCCAGGTAGACCTGCCGGTCGCCCGGACAGTAGAACGGCCCGACCGCCGAGGTGGCGGAGCCGCACGCGGTGCCGATCCGGTCGCTGAACAGGACCGTGCGCGCGGGTGTGTACGTGCCCCGGCGCCGCTGGAACTCCTGCTTCCAGTAGTCCTGCACGCTGTTGACCACCGCCACGATCCGGCAGTCGTCCCTGGTGTTCGCGTCCCGCCCGGTCCGGCAGGTCTGCTCCACCTGGGCCGCCGTAGACGCGGTCGGCGACGTGTCCGGGCCGCCGGACGACAGGCCGAGCTGATCGGGGCCGACACCGAAGAGCAGCCCCAGGATCAGCGCGATGATGCCGACGATGCCGCCGCCCACGGTGGCCCTGCCGCCCGGGATCCGGCTGCCGCGCACGTCCTGGACCTCGGACGTGTCCAGGTCGGCGTCGTCGTCGAACTGCATGGCACCACCTTCCGCTCCGGCCTCACCGCCTCCGCCGAGTATCGGGCAGTTCACTCGGTGATGCCCTTTCTGGTCGCGCGGGGGAGTGGGGCGGCGACGCCGGGCGACCGCCCGGCCGGTGCCGCGGGCGTACGCGGAAAAGCAGTTGCGCACCGCCAGTAGAATGACCCGTATGGCAATTCTCCTTGTGCATTAGCGGCGTCGAGACACCTCCGCCCTCGTCCCGTCAGCCGTCCAAACCGCCCTGGAGTTTTACCGTGATCACCGCTTCCGGCATCGAGCTGCGTGCCGGCGCCCGCATTCTCATCGAGTCCGCCTCCTTCCGTGTCGCCAAGGGCGACCGCATCGGCCTCGTCGGCCGCAACGGAGCGGGCAAGACCACGCTCACCAAGTGCCTGGCGGGCGAGGGCAACCCCGTCGGCGGCACCATCACCCGCTCCGGCGAGGTGGGCTACCTCCCGCAGGACCCCCGCACCGGCGACCTCGACGTGCTGGCCCGCGACCGGATCCTCTCCGCCCGCGGCCTCGACGAGATCCTGCGCAAGATGCGGGAGAACGAGGAGCGGATGGCGACCGGCAAGGGCGCCACCCGCGAGAAGGCGATGAAGAAGTACGAGCGCCTGGAGACGGAGTTCCTCACCAAGGGCGGGTACGCCGCCGAGGCCGAGGCCGCCACCATCGCCGCCGCGCTCAGCCTGCCCGACCGGGTGCTCGGACAGCCGCTCCATACACTCTCCGGCGGTCAGCGCCGCCGCGTCGAGCTGGCCCGCATCCTCTTCTCGGACGCCGACATCCTGCTGCTCGACGAGCCGACCAACCACCTCGACGCCGACTCGATCGTCTGGCTGCGCGACTACCTCAAGACCTACCGTGGCGGCTTCATCGTGATCTCCCACGATGCCGAGCTCGTCGAGACGGTCGTCAACAAGGTCTTCTACCTCGACGCCAACCGCTCGCAGATCGACATCTACAACATGGGCTGGAAGCTCTACCAGCAGCAGCGCGAGGCCGACGAGAAGCGCCGTAAGCGCGAGCGGCAGAACGCCGAGAAGAAGGCCGCGGCCCTCAACTCGCAGGCCGACAAGATGCGCGCGAAGGCCACCAAGACCGTCGCCGCGCAGAACATGGCCAAGCGTGCCGAGCGGCTGCTCTCCGGTCTGGAGGCCGTCCGGGTCTCCGACAAGGTGGCCAAGCTCCGCTTCCCCGAGCCCGCACCGTGCGGCAAGACCCCGCTGATGGCGGAGGGTCTGTCCAAGTCGTACGGCTCGCTGGAAATCTTCACCGATGTGGACCTCGCCATCGACAAGGGCTCCCGGGTCGTCATCCTCGGCCTCAACGGCGCGGGCAAGACCACCCTGCTCCGGCTCCTCGGCGGCGCCGAGGAGCCCGACACCGGCAAGGTGATCGAGGGCCACGGTCTCAAGCTCGGCTACTACGCCCAGGAGCACGAGACCCTCGACCCGGACCGCTCCGTCCTGGAGAACATGCGCTCCGCGGCGCCCGACCTCGACCTGGTCGAGGTCCGCAAGACGCTGGGCTCCTTCCTCTTCTCCGGCGACGACGTCGACAAGCCCGCCGGTGTCCTCTCCGGCGGCGAGAAGACCCGGCTCGCCCTGGCGACCCTGGTGGTCTCCTCCGCCAATGTGCTGCTGCTGGACGAGCCGACCAACAACCTCGACCTGGCCAGCCGCGCGGAGATCCTCGGCGCGCTGCGCACGTACAAGGGCGCCGTCGTCCTCGTCACGCACGACGAGGGAGCGGTCGAGGCCCTCCAGCCCGAGCGCATCATCCTGCTGCCCGACGGTGTCGAGGACCTGTGGGGCGCGGACTACCAGGACCTGGTCGCACTGGCCTGATCCGGCCCCGCTGTCCGTCTGATCCACTCCGTCTGGATCATTCGGCCTACGCGTGATCCATCATCTGTGTGAGTACCTCTCGTACCCGCGCACAGCGCCCGGCAGATACCTGCCGGGCGCACCCGTACGGGGGATGCGCTCCCCGTACGGCCCTGACCTGCCGCTTCGTCCGGGGCCCCGCCCCACCGGCCGCCACAGCCCTGCGGAATGCGGGATTCCGGTCGTGTGCGCCCCTTCTCCGGCCGGGAACCGGGTTGCACGGACCTTGCCGAATGGGTGGCCAGGAAGCCCCCGAGGGGTGATCATGAGAGTCCAGAGCGCACTTCCCATGAGGAGGCACGGGTGGCCGAGACTCTGAAGAAGGGCAGCCGGGTTACCGGCGCCGCGCGCGACAAGCTCGCGGCAGACCTGAAGAAGAAGTACGACTCCGGTGCGAGCATCCGGGCGTTGGCCGAAGAGACCGGCCGCTCCTATGGGTTCGTCCACCGGATGCTCAGTGAGTCCGGAGTGACGCTGCGGGGACGCGGCGGAGCGACACGGGGCAAGAAGGCCGCCACGGCCTGACGGCTCCGGGGTGCGTCGTCCGGCCCGGGGCTCAACGGTTCCGACGGTGGCCACCCGGCCGGCAGCGATGCCGACCGGGTGGTTACTGTTCAGTCACTTAGCTGTGTGTGCTGACTGAACCGATCCGGAGGCGCCCCATGACCTCGCTCGACCCATTGCTCGACAAGGACGGCGTACGACTCACCGTCGACGACGCGGTCGCCACGGTGACCCTCACCAATCCGGCCAAGCGCAACGCTCAGTCCCCCGCTCTGTGGCGGGCGTTGACAGCGGCCGGACGGGCACTGCCCGGCAGCGTGCGGGTCGTCGTGCTCCGGGGCGAGGGCAAGTCCTTCTCCGCGGGGCTCGACCGACAGGCGTTCACCCCCGAGGGGTTCGACGGTGAGCCGTCCTTCCTCGACATGGCGCGCGGCCCGGAGGCCGAGCTCGACGCGACCATCGCCGAGTACCAGGAGGCGTTCACCTGGTGGCGCCGCAACGACATCGTGTCGATCGCGGCGGTCCAGGGGCATGCGATCGGTGCCGGCTTCCAGCTCGCCCTCGCCTGCGATCTGCGGATCGTCGCCGAGGACGTGCAGTTCGCCATGCGCGAGACCAGCCTCGGTCTGGTGCCCGACCTCACCGGCACGCACCCCCTGGTGCACCTGGTGGGGTACGCCCGCGCGCTCGAAATCTGCGCCACGGGCCGCTTCGTGCACGCCGAGGAGGCCGAGCGCACCGGTCTGGCCAATCTCGTGGTCCCCGCCGGTGAGCTGGACGCCGCGGCCCGCGATCTGGCCGGTGCGCTGCTGGCCGCCCCGCGCGACGCCGTCGTGGAGACCAAGGCGCTGCTGAGCGGTGCCGTCTCCCGTCGTTACGAGGAGCAGCGCGTCGCCGAACGCGCCGCGCAGGGCCGTCGGCTGCGCGATCTGGCGGGCATCACCGACTGAGCGTCCGGCGGGCGGGCCCGGCCGGGGCCCGCCCCACGCTCAGCCCGCCCCACGCTCAGCCCCGCTCCACCACCGCGGTGACCAGCACCGCGACCGGGGGGCGCCCCTCCACCGCGGCCGTCACGGCGCTCCGCACCGCACGGGCCACGTCGAGCGCCCGGCGGTCCGCGTCCGTCGCCAGTTCGACCCGTACGTGGTCCGGGCCCATGTGCACCGCACGGCCCAGCACCCGGGTCAGCGTCGCCACACCCGCCACACCCGCCGCCGCGGTCCCCGCGACCCCCTCCGCCGCTGCCGCGCGCACCTCCACCGGAGCGGGGGCCGGTCGTTCGGGTGGCGCGTCCAGCAGTTCCGTCACCCGGACGTCCACCGCGGCGACCACCAGACCGAGCCGTTGCGCGGCCGCCGTCAGCAGCGCCGAACGCAGTGCCTCGGCCGCGACGGGCAGCGGCCGGCCGGACACGGCCGCCATGGCCGCCTCGATCCGCAGCGGCCCCGGCGGCAGCGCACTCGGCGGTGGCGCCACCTCCGCGTCCGGCGCCGTGTCCGGATCGGCCACCGAGATCCTCAGCTCCCCGAGCGCCGGGCCGGGCCCCGGCCCCTCTGCCACCGCGTCGCGCAGCACCGCGACCGCGGCCCGCTCCGCGATCCAGGCCCCGTCCGCCGGACCACCCAGTGGTAGCAGCCGCCCGAGGCCGAGCCGTTGCCGTACCGCCGCCGTCCATCCGTCGGCCTCGCGCGGGCCGTCAGCAGTCGTCATTTCCCCAGCCTGCCGCATCCACGGCGCGAGACGGGGCAAGCGCACCTAATGTGAGCAAAGAGGGCCTTTCATTTGGCTCGGGCCCGGCACGACCCGAGCGAGTGGCCCCAGGTCCCATCTGTCCCGAAGGGAAACATGGCGATGACCGACACCACACAGCGGAACCGGCCCGAGGGCTCCGACAAGGAATCGAGTCCGCTCATCAAGCGCGGCGGTGGCGCCGCCGCCACCCGTGGCCGTACGACCATCGCCGACGGCGTGGTCGAGAAGATCGCGGGAATGGCGGCCCGCGATGTGGTCGGTGTCCACGCGATGGGCAGCGGCTTCTCGCGCACCTTCGGAGCGGTGCGCGACCGGGTGCCCGGCGGCGGCAAGTCCGTCACGCGCGGGGTGAAGGCGGAGGTCGGGGAGTCCCAGACCGCGCTCGACCTGGAGATCGTCGTCGAGTACGGCGTCTCGATCGGCGAAGTCGCCCGTGAGGTACGGGAGAACGTGGTCGCGGCGGTGGAGCGGATGGCCGGCCTGGAAGTCGTCGAGGTCAACATCGCGGTGAGCGATGTGAAGCTGCCCGACGAGGCAGACGACGAGGACCAGCCCGAGCCACGTCTCCAGTAGTCCTTCTGGCGCCAGGCAGTCCGCGAGGCAGTTGAGGAGCGCACGATGAGCATGGCTGTGGTCGGCATGGTGGCCGGCATGGCGCTCGGATTCGCCGGGTACTTCGGCGGCTTCGGGGCCTTCCTGCTGGTAGCCGCCCTGGGGGCGATCGGCTTCGTCGCCGGTCGCTTCGCGGAGGGCGACCTGGAGCCCGGCGACTTCTTCCGGAGTCGCGAGCGCGGCGACCGACGGCGGTGACGGCGTTGTCGGGGGAGAACGGCCGGGTCGCCGCAGGTGAGCGGGGGGAGACCCGGATCGCCGACCGGGTGGTCGCGAAGATCGCCGCGCAGGCGGCGAAGGAGGCGATCGACGAGCCCGCGGCGGAGGGCGCCGCACCGCGCGCCACCGTCACGGTGCACCGGGACACCGCCCGGGTACGGGTGAGCCTGGAGCTCGGATACCCCTGCGACATCGGCCGCCGGTGCGGCGCGGTGCGTCGGCGTGTCGCCGAGCGGGTAAAAGCGTTGGCGGGGATGGAGGTGCCCGAGGTGGCCGTACAGGTCGAGCGCCTGCATCCGACGGGCGCGAGCATCGCGGCACAGGGGAGGATCCGATGACCGAACCCCAGGAACCGGAGCACCGTACGGGAGGGCTGCCCGTCACCGGCCCCGTCGAGGAGGCCGGGCGGGGAGATGTCATCGAACTCGACCAGTCGGCCTCGTCCGCCGCCTACGACCCGGTGCCCGCGCGGCGGGCGGACGGCGGCAGGGCGGGCCGCTTCTGGTCGGCCCGGCGCATCCCCGCGGCGGTCCTCGCGCTCGTGGTCCTCGGCGGCAGCGGTCTGCTGCTCTACGACGTGGCGGCGGTGCGGGCCGACCGCCCCGCGATGCGATGGCGCCGCTCGCTGGCCGACGAGCTCGCCCGGCGCCCGCTGGAGAGTGCCTGGCTGCTCGGCGCCGCCGCGGTCGCCGTGCTGATCGGCCTGTGGCTGCTCGTGCTCGCCGTCACCCCCGGACTCCGCGCCCTGCTGCCGATGCGCCGCGACCGCCCCGGTGTACGGGCCGCCCTCGACCGGTCCGCGGCCGCCCTGGTCCTGCGCGACCGGGCCGTCGAGGTGTCCGGCGTGCAGTCGGTACGGGTCCGGATGGGCCGGGGCCGGGCGGTGGTGCACGCCGTGTCGCACTTCCGAGAACTCGACGACGTACGGGCCGATCTGGACACCGTGCTCGGGACCGGCATCAAGGAGCTGGGGCTCGCCCGGCCGCCGAGCCTGTCCGTGCATGTCCGCAGGCCCGCGAAGAAGGGGTGAGCCCGTTGCTCAGGACCGTCAACCGGGTACTGCTCGGCCTTGCCGGGCTGGTGCTGATCTGCTGCGGCGGCGCGGTGCTCGCCGCCGGGCTCGGCCTGGCCGTGCCGTCCTGGTGGCCCTGGTACGGCAAGGGCGATGTGCTCCTCAGCCAGGCCGACCGGGACCGCTGGCGCGACCAGGGCTGGTGGTGGCCGACGGTCATCGCCGCCCTCGCCGTCGTGGTCGTCCTCGCCCTGTGGTGGCTGCTGGCCCAGCTGCGCCGCGCCCGCCTCGCCGAGGTGCTGGTGGACAGCGGCGACGGCGAGGGTGCGCTGCTGCGGGGCCGGGCCCTGGAAGGGGTGCTCGCCGACGAGGCGGGGACGCTGGACGGGGTGGCCCGCGCCCAGGTCGCGCTGACCGGGCGGCGCAGCTCGCCGCAGGCCAGGATCCGTCTGCTGATGGAGCCGCACGCGGCGCCGGACGAGGCGCTCGGCCGTCTCTCCGACGAGGCGCTGGCCCATGCGCGGGATTCGGCGGGGCTGGCCGAACTCCCGGCCGAGGTGCGGCTGAGGGCGGTCAAGCACCGTGCGGAGCGGGTGAGCTGAGGGCGGTTGCCACGGCTCTCCCGCCCGGCCGCCGGGCAGGACCGGCCGGCGAACGGCGACGGGGCTCCGTTCAGGAACCGTGCTGGGAGCCGCTGTCGACCGGGTGCGGGGCCCCGGTTCGGAAGCCGTGCCGGGAGCCGCCGTCGACCGGGTGCGGGGCCCCGTTCAGAAACCGTGCCGGGAGCCGCCGTCGACCGGCAGCATGATGCCGGTCAGATACGACGCCGCGGGCGAGAGCAGGAACGCCGCGGCCCGGCCGAACTCCTCCGGCGTGCCGTAGCGTCGCAGCGGGATCAGCGCCTCGTGGGCCGCCCGGGAGGCCTCCGCGTCGCCCGAGCGGGCGTCCAGCTCACGCGCCCGGTCCGTGTCGATCCGGGCCGGCAGCACGCCCACCACCCGGATGCCGCGGGGACCGAGCTCGTCGGCCAGGGACTTGGCGAAACCGGCCAGGCCGGGACGGAGACCGTTCGAGATGGTCAGCCCGGCGATCGGCTCGTACACGGAGCCGGAGAGCACGAAGCCGATGACACCGCCCTCGCCGAGCACGGCCGCCGCCGCCCTGGCGAGACGTACCGCGCCCAGGAACACCGACTCGAAGGCCGACTGCCACTGCTCGTCGGTGTTGTCGGCGACGAAACCGGGAGCCGGTCCGCCGACGCTGATGAGAATGCCGTCCAGCCGTCCGAACCGCTCGTGCGCCGCGTCCACCAGCCGCTGCGCGGACGCGGGGTCGGCGTTGTCGGCGGCGAGGCCGACCGCGCCCGGCCCCAGTTCGGCGGCGGCCGCCTCGGCACGCTCACCGTCCCGGCCGGTGACGATCACCCTCGCGCCGTCGTCGGCGAGCACCCGTGCCGTGGCGTTGCCCAGCCCCCGGGTCGCTCCGGTGACGATGTACACACGGTCCTTCAGTCCAAGATCCATGGCCCCTATCCTGCCGCGTCGGGCTCCATCGTGTCCTCCCCGGCCAGTGCCATGGCGGTGCCCACGAGGCCGATGTGGCTGAACGCCTGCGGGAAGTTGCCCAGCTGGCGGCGGCCGACGGTGTCGTACTCCTCGGCGAGCAGCCCCACATCGTTGCAGAGCTTCAGGAGCCGTTCGAAGAGATTCCGGGCCTCCCCGGCACGCCCGGTCAGGATCAGGGCGTCGGCCAGCCAGAACGAGCACGCCAGAAAGGCCCCTTCACTGCCCGGCAGCCCGTCGATCGAGGAACCGTCCGTGCTGTAGCGGCGGACCAGGCAGTCGCTGCCCAGCTCGGCCCGGACCGCGTCGACCGTTCCGATCAGCCGGGGATCGTCCGGCGGCAGGAAACCGGTCCGGGCGATCAGCAGCGTCGCGGCGTCCAGGTTCCGGGAGCCGTAGGACTGCGTGAAGGTGTTCCGCTCCGGGTCGTACCCCTTCTCGCACACCTCCCGGTGCACGGCGTCCCGCATCGCCCGCCACCGGTCGGGGTCACCGGCCAGCGCGGGGTTGTTCTCCAGGGTGCGTACGGCGCGGTCGGCGGCGACCCAGGCCATCACCTTGGAGTGCACGAAGTGACGGCGCTGGCCGCGGATCTCCCACAGCCCCTCGTCCGGCTCGCGCCAGGTGGACTCCAGGAAGCCCAGCAGGCTGAGCTGGAGGTTCCAGGCGTGCGGCTTGTCGTCCAGACCCGCCTCGCGGGCGAGCCGCAGCGAGTCGATGACCTCGCCGTAGACATCGAGCTGGCGCTGACGGACCGCGGCGTTGCCGATCCGGACCGGGGCGGAGTTCTCGTACCCGCGCAGCCACGGCAGCTCAGCCTCGGGCAGTCTGCGTTCGCCCGCGAGGCCGTACATGATCTGGAGGTCGGCGGGGTCCCCGGCGACCGCCCGCAGCAGCCAGTCCCGCCAGGCGGCGGCCTCCTCCAGATAGCCCGCCGAGACGAGGGCGCCGAGGGTCAGCGTGGAGTCCCGCAGCCAGCAGAAGCGGTAGTCCCAGTTCCGTACGCCCCCGATCTCCTCCGGCAGCGAGGTGGTGGGCGCCGCCACGATGCCGCCGGTCGGGCCGAAGGTCAGCGCCTTCAGCGTGATCAGCGAGCGGATCACCGCCTCCCGGTAGGGGCCCCGGTACTTGCACCGCGCGGACCACTGGGCCCAGTCGGACAGGGTGCTCTCCAGCGCCTCGTACGGGTCGACCAGATCCGGGCGGGGGGAGTGCGAGGGATGCCAGGTCAGGACGAACGCCACCTTCTCGCCCGCCGAGACGGTGAAGGACGAGCAGGTGGAGAACTGCTGGCCCCAGGTCTTGACCGACGGCTCGCTGCGCAGCCAGGCCGAGTCCGGCCCCGCGACCGCCACCCGGTGCCCCTGCGAGCGGCGCACCCACGGCACCACCGAGCCGAAGTCGAAGCGCAGCCGGATCACGGAGCCCATCTCGACGGTGCCGCTGACACCCTCGACGATCCGCATGACATCGGGTTCCCGGTCACGCTGCGGCATGAAGTCGGTGACCTTGACCGTGCCGGTGCGGGTCTCCCAGAACGTCTCCAGGACGAGGGACTCACCCGCGTAGCCGCGTCGGGTGCAGGTCTCCGCACCCTTCGGGGCGATCCGCCAGTGGCCGTTGTCCTCGTCGCCGAGCAGGGCGGCGAAACAGGCGCCCGAGTCGAAGCGGGGCAGGCAGAGCCAGTCGACAGAACCGTTTCTGCCGACCAGGGCGGCTGTCTGGAGATCGCCGATGAGGGCGTAGTCCTCGATGCGTGGGGTCACGTTCTGGCGTGTTCCCGAACCTGGGCCTCGTTAAGCAATCCCGGGCGGCGGGGGTCACCCGCCGGAACGCACCCGCCCGCATCCGGCGGACACGGCGTCAGGCCGTGGCGGGTGCCGGCTTCTCGGGCTCGGAGGGCTGCTGCTCCCCGGCGGCGGCCTCGGCCGCGGCCGCCACCCGGTCGCGCTTCTCCCTGCGGGCCAGGACCACGTATCCCACCGGGACCCCGGCGGCGAAGAGCCACCACTGGACCGCGTATGCCATGTGCGGGCCGATCGAGCCGTCGTCCGGGGCCTCGATCAGTTCCGGGGAGTCCCCGACGGACTCGGGCGCGGTCTGCTCGATGTAGCCGCCGAGCACCGGCCGGGAGAGCCGCTCGGCCTCCTGCGCGCTGTTGATCAGCATCACCTGGCGGTCCGGCAGGTCCGAGATGTCCTTGATGCCGCTGGCACTCGTCGTCTCGTCGGCCTTGAGCCGTCCGGTGAGGGTCACTTCGCCCCTGGGCGCGGCCGGTACGTAGGGGAAGGCGCGCTGGCTGTCGGCGGAGGGCACCCAGCCGCGGTTGACCAGGACGGTGCCGCCGCCCTTGAGGTCGAACGGAACCAGCACATGGACACCAATCCGGCCGTCGGTGGCGGTCCTGCGGCGCACGACCACCTGATGCGCGGTGTCGTACGTGCCCGTGGCCGTCACCGTCCGCCAGTAGTCGGAGCGCGGGACGGTGTGCCCCGGAGCGGTGAGCGAGGCCACCGGAACCGGCTTCGCCTTGAGATTGCGGGAGATCAGGGAGTTCTGCGCGACCTTGTGCTCATGCCGGTGCAACTGCCAGAAGCCCAGCTCGACCATCGTGGGAATCAGGACGAGGGCGAGGAGGGCGAGGATCAGCCACTGCCGGGTCAACAGGAAGCGGTACACCCCACGACGGTACAACTGTGTCGTGGGGCGCATCGCGCAGGGGTGGGGGAAGAGGGCCCGGCGGCCGCTGCTCAGACTTTGTCGATGATGCCCACCTTCCCCTCGGCGCGGGCGCAGTGACCGCCGCAGAACCAGTGCCCGTCGACCTCGACGCCCTGGCCGATGATCTGGACCCGGCAGTGCTCACAGATGGGCGCCATGCGGTGAATGGCGCAGGAGAAGCAGTCGAAGACATGCACCGCGCCCTGCGCGTGCACCTCGAAGGACATGCCGTAGTCGTTTCCGCAAACCTCACAACGTGCCATGCGCCACAGGGTGGGACGCGAGGGCGTGGCGGGCGAGCGGCGGCCGGGCGAGTCGGTGCCGGTTCACTCCGATGACGGCGTGGCCGCCCGGGGCTCTGCGGCGGACGCGGGTGCCACATCGCGCAGCAGGTGGGTGAAGGCGCTCTCGTCCAGGATCGGTGTGCCGAACGACTTGGCCTTGACCGTCTTCGACGTCGCCGAGTCCGGGTCATTGGTGACCAGCAGACTGGTCAGCCGGGACACACTGGTCGCCACATGCAGCCCCGCCTCCACGGCCCGGTCCTCCAGCAGCTCGCGGTCGACGGAGGTGTCCCCGGAGAAGGCCACCCGCATGCCCTGCATGAGAGGTTTCTCCTTCTCGTACCGCCCGGGGTTCGGATACGGGCACGCCGGGCGCTTACGCGAGGCGCGCCAGCTGTTCTGACCGTACGAGGGCTGGTAGCCGATCCGCGGGGTGACCGGGGAGTCCGACCACTCGGTCAGCGGCCGGCACTCCAGCAGCGGCAGCCGCACCCCGCTCCGCGCCGCCGCGTGCAGGCTCGGCCGGAACGCCTCGGCCAGCACCCGGGCGTCGTCCAGGGCGTGGTGGGCGCGCTGCTGCACGACGCCGAAGTGCGCGGCCAGCGACTCCAGCTTGTGGTTGGGCAGCGGAAGGCGCAGCTCCTTGGAGAGCGCGATGGTGCACAGCCGCTGCTCGACGGGGGCGACGACCGAGGCCCGCGCGTACTCCCGGGCCAGCATCGACCAGTCGAAGGCCGCGTTGTGCGCGACGAGGACGCGGTCCGCGAGCCGCTCGGAGAGCTGGGCGGCGACCTCCGGGAAGAGCGGGGCACCCTCCAGCACATCGCTGGTCAGCCCGTGGATCCAGACCGGTCCGGGATCGCGCTCGGGGTTGACGAGGGTGTACCAGTGGTCCTCGACGTTGCCCTGCGCGTCCAGGCGGTAGACGGCGGCGGACACTATCCGGTCGTCCCGTGCGAGTCCGGTGGTCTCCACGTCGACGACCGCGTACCCCTGTGGGTAGGCGGTCGGCCACGGTGCTGCGGTCTGGCGGTCGTCGAGCATGGTCACAGAGAATACGGGCCGCGACTGACAGTCTCCTATTCGGCCGTCCGGCACTCCGGCGGCACCCGCACGCTCTGACTCCCCGTCGGGCGGGTCGGTACGCGTCAGGTCGCCGGGCGGGGTGAGACCATCCCCGGGTGACGGATACCCGGACGCACGACGAACCGCACGGCAACGGACTCGGCGCACGGCTGAACTGGCTGCGCGCCGCGGTCCTCGGCGCCAATGACGGTGTGGTCTCCACCGCGGGCCTGGTCGTCGGCGTGGCCGGGGCCACCGGCGACCGCGCCGCCCTGCTCACGGCGGGCCTGGCCGGACTGCTGGCCGGGTCCATGTCGATGGCGGCGGGCGAGTACGTCTCGGTCTCCACCCAGCGCGATTCGGAGAAGGCCGCGCTGGCGACGGAGAAACGGGAGCTGACGGAGGCCCCCGAGGCGGAACTCGAAGAGCTGACCGGCCTGTTGGAGGGCAAGGGCCTGAGCCATGAAGTCGCCCGCGAGGCGGCCCTCCAGCTCACCGCGCGCGATGCGCTGCGCGCCCACGCGGTGGTCGAGCTGGGCATCGACCCGGACGAGCTGACGAACCCGTGGCACGCGGCGGGCGCGAGCTTCCTGGCGTTCACGGTGGGAGCGCTGCTGCCGCTGCTGGCGATCGTGCTGCCGCCCTCGTCGCTGCGGCTCCTGGTGACCGTGCTCTCGGTACTGGCGGCGCTGGCCCTCACGGGCTGGTGGAGCGCCCGGCTGGGCGAGGCGAGGGTGGGACCGGCGGTGCTGCGGAACATGGGCGGGGGAGCGTTGGCGATGGCGGTCACCTATGGGGCGGGGGAGTTGTTGGGGGCGGTGGGGGTCTAGGAGTGGCGGACGATGCGCTCGGGAGGGAAGAGGTCGGTGCCGGTGGCCGGTGTCTCGCTGCCGAGGTGGATCGTGAGGCCGTCGAGCCCGGCCAGGGGAGTCAGGTCGTAGGGGGCGTTCTCGGGCTCGGCGTGCAGGCGGAGAGTTGCCAGCGCGGTCAGCTCCCGCAGCGGTTCCAGCCCTTGTCGCAGGCGGCAAAAGTTGAGCGAGAGCGAGTTCAAGGTGCTGAGGCTGGCGAGTTCGGCCAATTCCAGGGCGCTCAGCGAGCGGAGGGTGAGATGGCGAAGGCGTCGGGAGAACGGGGCCCTGCACACATAGCGGAGCTGAGACAAGCTCTCAATGACGAGACTTTCCAGCTCGGTCCAGTGCTCTATTCCCTCCAGGCTCAGCTTGCTGGCTTCCCCGAACAGGCCGAGCAACTTGAATGGGCTGCTCAGCGCCAGTTCTCCGATGCTGTCGACGGCGAAGCGGTGGCCCAGATTCAGGAAGCGGAGTTCTGTGAACGGTTGCAGCTGTTCCAGTGGCACTTTGGGATGCAGATGGCTCAGGGTCAGCCAGGTCAGCGGAAGACGAGACAGCGGACTCAGATCACTGACCTCGGGGCACAGGCTGAGTCCCACTTCCGTGAGTGAGCACATCGAGGCCATCGGGGCGATGTCGGTCAGGGCCTCGTTGTCGAAGACGAAGAGCCTTCCCAGCCCGCGCCAGGAGATCAGTGGGGACAGGTCCGGGTGGTCGCCGCGCAAATGGATTCCCTGGGCCTCGGGCACGTACCGCAGGGCCGCCATCTGGTCGGCGCTCGTGGCGGACACGCTGACCTTGTCCCAGGTCCCCGCCGCGAGCACCTCCCGGGCATAGTCATCGGTGTCGAACGAGCCCCACGCGTCGGACAACTGGAATGCCACCGATACCCGCTCGTCGCCCCGGTAGCCCTTGACCACTTCGTACGCCGCTTCGCCGCCCACCAGCGCAGCCGTCAGCACCACGTACCCGGCCGCGTACTCGTTCTCCACCTCCTCCGGTCCCGGCAGCAGTTCCAGCACCAGTTCACCGACCCCGGCCAGCGCCTCCGCCTCCGCCTTCGTACGCGGTGGCAGCAGTTCGGCCGTCTGGCGCTGGACCTCGGCACGCACTGCCGGGTCCAGCTCCGGGGCGTGTTCCAGGCTCGCCGCCGCCAGCAGCACCAGCCGGTGCCGGTGCTTGCGGGTCTGGCCCGCGCGCTTCAGCAACCGCCTCAGCATCCGGGCCCGTTCGTCGGCGCGGGCGTGCCCCACCGCCATCTGCACCACGTCGTGCCACTGGTCGTCGTGCGCGTGCTTGACCAGGACGCCGAAGTCGCGGGCCTCCACCGCCGCCTTGGCGCCCAGGTAGTCCTGGAACGTCCGGTGTACGAAGTCCACGGCACCCGGCGCCGGTTCGCGCAGCAGTCCGCTGCGGATCAGCAGATGCGAGAAGACCTGCTCGGCCGTGCCCCGCACCTGTGGCATCGCCCGCAGCCACTCCGCCACCATCGCGACGGCCTCCTCGCGGTCCGCCTCCGCCTGCCCGTTGCGGATCAGCCAGTACGCCAGCCGTTGCAGCAGCGCCGTCTGCTCCTCCCGCGTCAGGTCGACGCCCTCGACGCCGACGATCTCGCGCTCCGTGTCGCGTCGCACCAGCAGCATGTCCAGCGCCGCGTCGTACAACTCCTTGCGGGCCCTGGGTAGTTGCATCCTCCGATCCCGGTTCAGCGCGCACAGCAGGGCGCACATCAGCGGGTTCGTCGCGAGCCGCCCCAGGTCGCGGCGGGTGCCCACCGCGCGCCGCAGCGAGGCCTCGTACCCGTCGAGCTGTTCGCGCTCCTCGGGCCCGAGGCATTCGGACCGGGCCGCCCCGTGCCAGTGGCCGATGAACGAGCGGATGTCCTTCTGGTTCATCGCCAGCAACGAGTGCGCCTCGAAACCGGAGCCGGACAGCCAGCTCTCCGGAACGGCGGACGGCCTGGTCGTCACCACGTACCGGGATCTCGGGTACGCCACGATCAGGTCCTTCAGCCACTTCTCGGTACGCCGGCGCAGCCGCGCCGGGACCTCGTCGACCCCGTCCACCAGCACCAGGCCCCGCCCCGAGGCCAGCAGCCCGTCCACCCAGCCGGCCGGTGCCGCGCCGTGCAGCGGGACACCGGCCGCACGCAGGAACTCCTCGGGCGTGGGCAGGGTTTCGTGGGAGGTGAACGCACGCAGCCGCAGGACGAACGGCACGCAGCGGTTCCAGTCCATCAGGTCGGTGCCGAACGTACGGCGGGCGGCGTTCACCGCGAGCCACTGCACCAGTGTGCTCTTGCCCGAACCGGCCGGGCCCCGCAGCAGCAGCCGGTCCGTCCCGGACAGCGCCTGCTCGACGGAGACCGTCACCGTGGCCGGGTGCTCAAGACCGGTCTGCCGGGCCCCGTTCCCGGTCACCGTCAGGCTGATGTAGGCCGTCTCCAGCGGCCACTCGCCCGCCGACCGCCCCAGCGTCAGCCCGAACAGACCCATCCGGCAGTGCGTCGCGGCCATGAACTCCGCGTACCGCCGCTCGAAATCCAGGGCGGCCGCGTCCGGGTGCGGGCCGACCCGTTCCCGTACGTCCGCCACCAGCTCCCGGGTCCGCTCCGCCGCGCGGGTCTGCTCCACCGCCGCCCGCGCCGCGAAGGACGGTTCGGCGGTCAGCTGCTCCACGACATGGGCGCAGCACCGGCCGAGCAGCTCCTCGTAGAGACCGGTCGCGCGGTCCGACAGGCCCGCGGCGGGCGGCGGCAGCTCGGCGGCCAGCCGTTCCGGATCCAGGCCCGCGGCGAACAGCCGGTCCGCCGTCAGCTCGCCCGCCGCCGCGAAGGTGTCCCGCACCGCCTCCACCGCGGCCAGCCGCTCGTGCTCCGGCAGCCCGGCGTACGACCGGTCCAGCCGGTCGCCGAGTACCCGCGTCAGCCGGTCCGGCTTCGCCGGGCGGGGGAGGGGGCGCACCGGGTCCGGGACGAGGCCCGCGCCGGGCCTCGGCGTGACCAGCGACCTGGTCACCGTGCCGATCACGGTCGTCGCCAGCCGGACCAGCGCAACTTCCAGACCCTGCACGGCAGTTCCTCCCCCATGGAAGCTCCAGTGCAGGGATCGTACGACGCCCGCATTGGCAGAAGTCGCCAAAGACTGCTGACACCGCGTCTCGCATACTTGTTGGTAACAACGTCTAGTCCCGGGCCGACCTGCGGCTCTACGGTGCTCGCATGCCGCCGAACCTGCCCGATGTAGTGCTCTGGTCCATACCGGCCTTCGTCCTGCTCACTGTGCTGGAAATGGCCCTCCACCACTTCCACCCCGACGAGGACGCCGCCGGATACGAGGCGAAGGACGCCGTCACCAGCATCAGCATGGGGCTGGGCAGCCTGGTCTTCGACCTGCTGTGGAAAGTGCCCATCGTCGCGATCTACACCGCGGTCTACGAACTGACCCCGCTCCGCGTCCCCGTGCTCTGGTGGACCGTCCTGCTGATGCTGCTCGCCCAGGACTTCTTCTACTACTGGTCCCACCGCGGCCACCACGTCATCCGGATCCTCTGGGCCTGCCATGTGGTCCACCACTCCAGCCGGAAGTTCAACCTCTCCACCGCGCTGCGCCAGCCCTGGACCTCGCTGACCGTCTGGCCGTTCTACCTGCCGATGATCGCGTGCGGGGTCCATCCGGCGGCCCTCGCCTTCTGCTCGTCGGCGAACCTCGTCTACCAGTTCTGGGTGCACACCGAGCGCATCGGCAAGCTCCCCGGGCCCTTCGAGTACGTACTGAACACGCCCTCCCACCACCGGGTGCACCACGCCTCGCAGGGCGGCTACCTGGACCGGAACTTCGGCGGCATCCTGATCGTCTGGGACCGGCTCTTCGGTTCGTTCACCGCCGAGACCGAGCGGCCCGTGTTCGGCCTCACCAAGAACATCGACACCTTCAACCCGCTCCGTGTCGCCACCCACGAGTACGCCGCCATCGCCCGCGACGTACGGGCGGCGGGCAGCTGGGGCGAGCGGGCCGGGCGGATCTTCCGCGGGCCCGGCTGGCAGCCCGCCGCGACGGCCGCCCGCACGGCCGCCCCCGCCCGGGAGCGCACCGGATGAGCGCGGACACCGCCCCGGACCGGCGGGAGCGTCTCGTGCGCCCGCTGTTCCTCGCCTTCCTCGTGGCCTCGGCCGTCGACCTCGTCGGTGTGCTCGCCGACATCCCGGCCGCCCACCTCGTCGCCAAGCCGCTGCTGATGCCGCTGCTGGCCGGGTACGCCGTCGCCCGGCGCGGGCCCCGGCTGCTGGTCGCGGCGCTCCTGTTCGGCTGGGGCGGGGACACACTCCTGCTGGCCGACGCCGATGCGGCTTTCCTCGTCGGGATGGGTTCCTTCGCCGTGGGCCACGTCTGTTATCTGTGGTACTTCGGCCGGACCCGCGGCTCGCTGTCCGCCGGGCTCGTCTACGTCGTGGTCCTGACCTGTTTCGTCGCGCTGCTCTGGCCCGGTCTCCCCGCCGAGCTGCGGATCCCGATGACCGGCTACAGCCTGCTGCTCACGGCGATGGCGTACCGCGCGGGCACCCTCGGCCGGTACGCGGCCACCGGCGGGGCGCTCTTCCTGCTCTCCGACGCGCTGATCGCCACCGGCATCGCGGACTGGCCGCAGCTGCCCGCCCCCGACTTCTGGGTCATGCTCACCTACCTCGCGGCGCAGTTCCTGCTGACCGTCGGGATCCTCGCACCGGGTCCGAAATGGGCCGGTGTCACCCCCGGGGCGTACCGTGCACGGAGTATCAGCAGCTGAGACCGGCAAGGAACCCCACGCATGCGCGCCACCGTCATCCACGCCCCCCACGACATACGCGTGCAGGAGGTGCCCGACCCGTCCGTCCAGCAGCCCACCGATGTGGTCCTGCGGGTCCTGCGGGCCTGCATCTGCGGCAGCGACCTGTGGGCGTACCGGGGCGAGGCGGCCCGGCAGCCCGGCCAGCGCATCGGGCACGAGTTCCTCGGGATCGTCGAGGAGGCGGGTTCCGAGGTGGCCGGCTTCGCCGTCGGTGACCTCGTCGTCGCCCCCTTCGTCTGGTCCGACGGCACCTGCGCCCACTGCGCCGAGGGGCTGACGACCTCCTGCCCGCAGGGCGGCTTCTGGGGCTCGGTCGGCTCCGACGGCGGGCAGGGCGAGGCCGTGCGCGTCCCGTTCGCCGACGGCACGCTGATCAAGCTCCCCGCCGCCGCGGCCACCGACGACCACCTGCTCACCGCGCTCCTCGCCCTGTCCGACGTGCTCGGCACCGGACACCACGCCGCCGTCGGCGCGGGGGTGAAGCCCGGATCCACCGTCGCGGTCGTCGGTGACGGGGCGGTCGGGCTGTGCGGCGTCATGGCCGCCAAGCGGCTCGGCGCCGAGCGGATCATCGCCCTCGGCCGCCACCGGGCGCGCACGGACATCGCCCGCACCTTCGGCGCCACGGATGTCGTCGCCGAGCGCGGCGAGGCGGCCGTCGAAGCCGTACGGGAACTGCTCGGCGGCGAGGGCGCGCAGGCGGTGATCGAGGCCGTCGGCACCGAACAGTCGATGCGCACCGCCGTCGGGATCACCCGCGACGGCGGCTCCATCGGCTACGTCGGCGTGCCGCACGGCAGCGGCACCGGCCTGGACCTCGGCGTCATGTTCGACCGGAACATCGCCCTGCGCGGCGGCGTCGCGCCCGTGCGCACCTACATCCCGGAACTGCTGCCCGACATCCTGTCCGGCACGATCGACCCCTCGCCCGTCTTCGACCTGACCGTGGGCCTCGACGACGTCCCGGCCGGATACAAGGCGATGGACGAGCGCACCGCGCTGAAGGTGCTCATCAAGCCGTGAGCAGGGCGTTCGCGCGGTTCATCGGGCCGTGAGCCGGGCGGCCGTCCGGCTCATCAGGCCATGAGCCAAGCGGCTGCGCGGTTCATCGGGCCGTGAGCCAGGCGGCCGCCTCCGCCCCCAGCGGGCCGGGCGGGCGCGACCAGTCGGCGGGCGAACCCTCGAAAGCAACCGGTGGCACCGCGTGCCGCAGCCGCCCCAGCGGGCTGTCCGTCGCGGTGAGCCACTTCTCCGGGTCGTACGCACCCCCGGCCGCCGCGCCGGATTCCCGGGCGGGCAGCTCGTCGAGCAGCCAGGCGGCGGTACGGGCGAGCGAGAGCGTCGCCAGCCGCGAGCCGCCCTCCTCGTGCTGCTCGGTCAGCGCCCGCAGCACGGCGGCGGCCAGCAGATAGCCGGTGCCGTGGTCGAGCGCCTGGGCGGGCAGCGCACCGGGCGGGCCCCCGGGCCCGGTGCCGGCCTCGACCGACGCGATGCCGGTGGCCACCTGGACCAGGCTGTCGAAGCCGCGCCGCCCGGCCCACGGACCGTGCCCCCAGGCCGAGAGCCGCCCGATCACCAGCCCCGGCCTGCGCGCGGCCAGGGACCGCGGCGTCAGCCCGAACCGCTCGACCGCACCGGGCCGGTAGCCGAGGACGACCACGTCCGCCTCGGCCAGCAGCCCGTCGAACACGGCCGAACCGGAGCGGCTGCCGAGATCCAGGTCCACCGACCGCTTCCCGAAACCGGTGTCGCTGTGTGCGTCCGGGCTCTCCGGGAGCTGCGGGGCGTCGATCCTCAGCACGTCCGCGCCGAGCAGCGCGAGCGTACGGGTGGCGACCGGTCCCGCGATCACCCGGGTGAGGTCGAGGACCCGCACCCCGGCGGCGGGCAGCAGCGGTTCACCGGTGAGCGCCGCCGTCCGGCGGACCGCCGCGCCGTCGATGCGCTCCCTGGCCACCAGCGGTGTGCCGGCGACCGCGGCGCCCCGCGGACCGGCCGCCCACTCCTCGGGCGTACGGGCGGCCACGGCCAGGCCGCCCGCCGCGTACACCGTGTGCTCGATCTCGTCGCCCCGGCGCCCGGCGAACGAGGCGGCCGCCGCCGCCACGGCGACGTCGTCCGGGGTGTCCGCGGGCAGCTCCAGAGTGGCGAGCAACCGGGCCCGGTGGTGCGGGTAGTTGGCGTGGGTACGGACCCAGCCGTCCGCCGTGCGCCAGAACCGGGACAGCGGGGCGAAGGTGGTCGGCGCCCGCCCGTCGATCCGCAGATGGCGTTCGCTGGTGAACGCCGTGGCCACCGCGCCGTCGTCGACGCGGACCCGCGGCACGGGACGCCCGGTGCGGCGCGCGGCCAGCTCGGCGGCGGCCAGCGAGCAGACCGCGACGGCGGAACGGGCCAGCTCCATGACGGGCAGCCGGGCCGGGAGCAGTCCCTCCGGACCGTCCGTCCCCAGGTGCGCGAGAAGCGCGGTATCGCCGCCGAGCGCCGCCCAGGCCTGTTCGGTTCCGGACCTGCGTGCATCAGTCATCCCCACACTATGGCACTGAGTGCCACCAGGCGGGAGGGGCCGCCCGAAACCCCGGCCCCTCCCGCCGCGCCGCGTCTCCCGCTACCAGCGGACCGCGTTCAGCGCGTTCACCACACCGGCACCGTAGAAGCCGTTGCGGTTCTTGCCGCCCTCGCAGACGGCGTCGATCGTGCCGTCACCGTCGATGTCGTACGGCGCGCCGCACGCGGTGGCGTCGGCCTCGGCGAGCAGCAGCGCCTTCACCGCGGCCGCCGAGGCGTGCGGGTGGACCGACTTGATCAGGGCCGCGACACCCGCGACATGCGGGGAGGCCATCGACGTACCGGCCTTGTAGCCGTACGCGCCGTTCGGCAGCGTGGACAGGATCAGACCGCTGGTGGCCGGCGGTGCGGGCGTCTGGTAGGCCGTGGAGTCGCCGCCCGGCGCCGCCACGTCGATGACGCCGTTCCCGTAGTTCGAGTACGAGGCCTTCAGGCCCTTGGCACCCGTCGCGGAGACCGTCACGACGCCCGGCAGCTGCACCGGGATGTCCAGGCACTCGCGCGGGTTGATCGTCCGGGTGACGGTGGTGCCGTCGTTCGGGCTCTGCGTGTCCTCGATCGCGTCGGAGGCCAGATCGAAGCTGCTGTTGCCGGACGAGGCGATGTTGACCGTGCCCTTGCGCTCCGCGTACCGCGTGGCCCGCGCGACGGCGTCGACCAGGGCGCCCTGGTCGGGGTCGTTCTTGCAGTTGAACATCCACGGGTCGGTGAAGTAGCTGTTGTTGGTGACGTCGACGCCGTGCTCGGCGGCCCAGACGAAGCCGCAGACGATCGACTCCGTGTAGAAGAACCCGTCCGGGTTCGCCACCTTGATCCCGGCGACCTTGACGCCCGGCGCGACGCCCGTCACCCCGATACCGTTCTTCGCGGCGGCGATGGTCCCCGCGACATGGGTGCCGTGGTTGCTCTCGTTCGGCTTGGAACGCCAGGCGCCGTCCGTCGTGTCCGGCGCCCCGGAGACGCAGCTCGCCGAGGCCCGGCGGTCGAAGTTCGGCGCCAGGTCCGGGTGGGTGTCGTCGACCCCCGTATCGATGACCGCGACCGTGACGTCGCGGCTGCCCAGCGTCTTCTTGTGTGCCTGGTCCGCCTTGATCGCGGGCAGGTCCCACTGCAGGGGCTCCATCGGGTCCTGGCCCGCCGTCGCCTTCGCCGCGGCGGACTTCGCCTGCGCCGCGGTCAGCGGCTGCTCGACCCCGGTGTCCGTGGTGGCCTGCGGGATGATGGGGCTGGTGCGGGTGGCCCCCGCCGAATCGACCCCCCTGACCTGGCGGATCGTCTTCGCGAAGTCCGGGTTCTGCGAGTGGACGACGATGACGCCGATCTGCTCGTAGGCGATCACCACCGTGCCGCCGGCCTCGGCTATCGCCTTCCGCACCTGCTTGACGGTCCCGTGACCGCCCCGCGTGTTGACCACGTACGAGAGTTTGGGGCCGTCCGTCGACACCGCCGCCGCGGGGCGTGCGTCCACGGGTGCGGCAGAGGCGGCACCCGTCGGCAGGAAGCCGAGCGAGGCCGTGAGGGCCAATCCGACGGGCAACGTGAGCGCGCGCGTCCGTCTGGATCCCAGATGAGCCATGGGGTCTCCACATCATCCGTGCCGGGCGACCGGACGCGGGCGCACCCGGTCGCGTACATGACCAGTGAAGTTATCGCTGATCATCCCCGCGCATCAATGAGTTCGGCGGGCCGGATTCGGCCGGACGGGCGTGAATCGGCGCGCGGGAGAAGTACGGAAGCGTGGTGAACCGCTTCGCCGCGCTCTCCGTGCCGTTGTCGGGGGAAGTGCACCGATGCCCCGACACCGGTCCCTTCCCGGTAGGACCCACCGTCACCGACACCACCGCACCCGCGTCGCGAGGAGATTCCGTGGCTACCGATGCACCGCCGCCGCCCGAGATCAGTACGGACGCCCGCCCCGCCCAGCCCACGACCGAGGCGTTCATCGCGATGCAGGAGAGCGAGGAGTTCGGCGAACTGCGACGCTCGTACCGCTCGTTCGCCTTCCCGCTGACCATCGCCTTCGTCCTCTGGTACCTGCTCTACGTGCTGCTGTCCAACTACGCGGGCGGCTTCATGGGCGCCAAGGTGTACAGCAACATCAACGTGGCCTTCGTGTTCGGCCTCGCCCAGTTCGTCACCACCTTCCTCATCGCCTGGCTCTACTCGCGGCACGCGGCCGCGAAGCTCGACCCGAAGGCCGAGGCCATCAAGTCCCGTATGGAGGCCGACGCATGAGCGCCGCGTACCACTCGCACCCCGCCCTCCAGCTGGCCGCCTCCTCGACCACCGAGCACCGGCCGCTGATCATCACGCTCTTCGCCGTGTTCGTCGCCGCGACCCTGGGCATCACCGTCTGGGCCGGACGGCAGACCCGGAGCGCCTCCGACTTCTACGCGGGCGGCCGCCAGTTCACCGCCTTCCAGAACGGACTCGCGGTCTCCGGCGACTACATGTCCGCCGCGTCGTTCCTCGGCATCGCCGGGGCCATCGCCCTCTTCGGCTACGACGGCTTCCTGTACTCCATCGGCTTCCTCGTCGCCTGGCTCGTGGCCCTGCTCCTGGTCGCCGAACCCCTGCGCAACTCGGGCCGCTACACGATGGGCGACGTCCTCGCCTACCGGATGCGCCAGCGCCCGGTCCGTACCGCCTCCGGCGTCTCCACCATCATCGTCTCGATCTTCTACCTGCTGGCGCAGATGGCGGGCGCGGGCGTCCTGGTCTCGCTGCTCCTCGGCATCACCAGCGACGCGGGCAAGATCCTCATCGTCGCCCTGGTCGGCGTACTGATGATCGTGTACGTCACCATCGGTGGCATGAAGGGCACCACCTGGGTGCAGATGGTCAAGGCCGTACTGCTGATCGCGGGCGCCCTCCTGATGACCTTCCTGGTACTGCTCAAGTTCGACTTCAACATCTCCGACCTGCTGGGCACGGCCGCCTCGAAGAGCGGCCACGGAGCGGCGTTCCTGGAGCCCGGCCTCAAGTACGGCGCCACCGGCACCTCGAAGCTGGACTTCCTCTCCCTCGGCATCGCCCTGGTCCTCGGCACCGCCGGCCTGCCGCACATCCTGATCCGCTTCTACACGGTGCCGACCGCCAAGGCCGCCCGGAAGTCGGTCAACTGGGCCATCGGCATCATCGGCGCCTTCTACCTGATGACCATCGCCCTCGGCTTCGGCGCCGCCGCCCTCATCGGCCCCGACGAGATCAAGGCGAAGAACCCGGCGGGCAACGCGGCCGCCCCGCAGCTCGCCGAATACCTCGGCGGGGTCGGCTCCACCAGCGGCGCCGTGCTGCTCGCGGTGATCTCGGCCGTCGCCTTCGCCACCATCCTCGCCGTCGTCGCGGGACTCACCCTCGCCTCCTCGTCCTCCTTCGCGCACGACATCTACGCCAACGTCATCCGCAAGGGGAAGGCCACCGAGAAGGAGGAGATGCGGGCGGCCCGCTGGGCCACCGTCCTCATCGGCGCGGTCGCGATCGTCCTGGGCGCCTTCGCCCGCGACATGAACGTCGCCGGACTGGTGGCGCTCGCCTTCGCCGTCGCCGCCTCCGCCAACCTGCCGACCATCCTCTACAGCCTCTTCTGGAAGCGGTTCACCACCCGGGGCGCGCTGTGGTCGATCTACGGCGGACTGGCGAGCTCGGTGATCCTGGTGCTGTTCTCACCGGTCGTCTCCGGCAACCCCAAGACGTCGATGTTCAAGGGCGCCGACTTCGCCTGGTTCCCGCTGGAGAACCCCGGCCTGATCTCCATTCCGCTGGGCTTCCTGCTCGGCTGGATCGGATCCCTCCTCTCGAAGGAGGAGCCGGACAAGGGCAAGTACGCCGAGCTGGAGGTCAAGTCCCTCACCGGCATCGGAGCGCACTGACCCGGCGGCCCGCCCGTTCCGCGGCCGTGTCGTAGGGTCCTACGACACGGCCGCGCCGCACCTCGTGTCAAACGGGCCCCGCCGATGTCACCGCTCTCGCGTAGTCTCGGAAGAGTCAGCCGGAGCAGCCGGCCGGAAGAGCGGGCTCGGCACCCGGGAAGCCATTGGGGGAGGGGGCCCACATGCTCATCGACACGTACGACCGGGTGGCCACCGACCTGCGCGTCTCGCTGACCGACCGGTGCAATCTGCGGTGCACCTACTGCATGCCCGAAGAGGGCCTGCAATGGCTCGCCAAGCCCGACCTGCTCAGCGACGACGAGATCGTCCGGCTGATCCGCATCGCCGTCACCCGGCTCGGCATCACCGAGGTCCGATTCACCGGCGGCGAGCCGCTGCTCCGCCCCGGGCTCGTCTCCATCGTCGAGCGGTGCGCGGCCCTCGACCCGCGTCCCAGGATGTCCCTCACCACCAACGGCATCGGCCTCCGTCGCACCGCCGCCGCGCTCAAGGCCGCCGGTCTCGACCGGGTCAACGTCTCGCTGGACACCCTGCGCCCCGAGGTCTTCAAGACCCTCACCCGCCGCGACCGCCACCACGACGTGCTGGCCGGCCTCGAAGCCGCCCGCGACGCCGGGCTCACCCCGGTCAAGGTCAACACCGTCCTGATGCCGGGGCTCAACGACGACGAGGCCCCCGAGCTGCTCGCCTGGGCCGTCGAGCAGGGGTACGAGCTCCGCTTCATCGAGCAGATGCCGCTGGACGCCCAGCATGGCTGGAAGCGCGACGGCATGATCACGGCGGACGACATACTCACCTCGCTGCGCACCCGCTTCACCCTCACCGAGGAGGGCGACGGGGAGCGCGGCTCCGCCCCGGCCGAGCGCTGGACCGTCGACGGCGGCCCCCACCGGGTCGGTGTCATCGCCTCCGTCACCCGCCCGTTCTGCCGCGCCTGCGACCGCACCAGGCTCACCGCGGACGGCCAGGTGCGCACCTGCCTCTTCGCCCGCGAGGAGACCGATCTGCGCGGCGCCCTGCGCTCGGACGCCCCGGACGAGGAGATCGCCCGGATCTGGACGCTCGCGATGTGGGGCAAGAAGGCCGGATCGGGCCTGGACGACCCGTCCTTCCTCCAGCCCGACCGGCCGATGTCGGCGATCGGCGGCTAGGGCCTCTCGTCTGGTCAGGCCCTAGGACCGACCACGGCCGTCGGCGCCGGACTCCCACTCCGCCAGCGTCACGACATCCTTGAGGAAGCCCCGGACGCCGAGGAACGAGGAGAGGTGCTCCCGGTGTTCCTCGCAGGCCAGCCAGGTCTTGCGGCGCTCGGGGGTGTGCAGCTTCGGGTTGTTCCAGGCGAGCACCCACACGGCGTCGGCCCGGCAGCCCTTGGCGGAACAGATGGGTGTGGTGGCACCGCTCTCAGCTGCGGTTTCAGGGGAGTTCACGGACTCAACCCTAGGGCCTGTCCGGGGTGGACCGGGCCGGAGAAAAAGCGACGCCGGGCAGCCACGGGGGGAGCTGCCCGGCGTCGGTCTGTCGCTCCGACGGGGGATGCGGAGCGCCTACGAAGTATGTCACGCAGACCGGGGTGCGGTGCACCGTAACTTCATGATTGATCTGAGGTTTTCTTGAGCTTCGGCTGCCCGCGTGCCCGGCCGGGCTCAGGCCGGTCCGCCGCCGTGGTGGACCCCGTCGCCCTCCGGACCCGATTCCGCGGCACCGGCCACGGGCGCCGGGCCGAGCGCCGGACGCATCGGCGCCGGTACGAAGGTGGAAGGGAGCGAAGGGGTGTTCTCCCGGCCCGCGTTGGCGATGACCACCGCCACGTACGGCAGCAGCACGCCGAGCGCGAGCGCCACGATCGCGACATACCGTTCGACGTTCCACAGCACCGCGGCCAGGACCACCGAGACCGTCCGTACGGACATCGAGATCACATAGCGCCGCTGCCTGCCGCGCACATCGTCCGCGAGTCCCTGCCGGGCGCCCGTGATCCGGAAGACCTCGCCGCCGCTCTGCTTCCGCATCACGTCTCCCTCACCCTTCCCCCAGCGCCCGGCGGGCCGGGGGCACCGCATTCCCGTGCCGGACGCTCCCGGACCGGGCCGCGAACCACGGTACGCCCGCCACCCGGCGGCTTCGAGACCGGGGCACGCCCTGTTCGTACATATCGGCATCCGTGCCGCACGTACGGACCCTTCCGGCATGCGGTGCCGGGCGCGCGGGCCGAGACTGGGCGGACATGCGCGACATCGCGTCGCACGAGGAGGCGACATGGGCTGGTTGTGGGCAATCATCGTGGGTCTGGTGCTCGGTCTGATCGCGAAGGCGATCCTGCCCGGCAAACAGAACATCCCACTCTGGCTGACGATCATCTTCGGCATGATCGGCAGCGTGCTCGGCAATGCCGTCGCCACCTGGATCGGTGTCAACGACACCAAGGGCATCGACTGGATCCGCCATCTGTTCCAGCTGATCGGTGCGGTGGTGGTCGTCGGCGTCGGCGACATGCTGTGGGCCTCGTTCCGCGGGTCCAGGCACAAGACCTGAACCGGCGGGCGGACGCACCGCGGGCCGGACACGCGCCATGCGTGCCCGGCCCGCGGTGCGCGGTCGTGGTCCGGGATCAGCCGGTGACCTCGACGGCGGCGAGGTTCTTCTTGCCCCGGCGCAGTACCAGCCAGCGCCCGTGCAGCAGCTCCTCGCGGGCCGGCGCGCTCTCGCCGTCCGTGACCTTGACGTTGTTCACGTACGCGCCGCCCTCCTTCACCGTGCGACGGGCGCCCGACTTGCTCGGCGCCAGACCGACCTCCACCAGGAGATCCACCAGCGGGCCGAGCTCGGTGACCCGCGCGTGCGGCACCTCGGACAGCGCGGCGCCCAGCGTCGCCTCGTCCAGCTCGCCGAGCTCGCCCTGGCCGAAGAGCGCCTTCGACGCCGCGATGACCGCGGCGCACTGATCGGCACCGTGCACCAGCGTCGTCAGCTCCTCGGCCAGCGCGCGCTGCGCCGACCGGGCCTGCGGACGCTCCTCGGTGACCTTCTCCAGCTCCGTCAGCTCCTCGGGGCCGAGGAAGCTGAGGACGCGCATGTACCGCGAGATGTCCCGGTCGTCCACGTTCAGCCAGAACTGGTAGAACGCGTACGGCGTGGTCATCGTCGGATCGAGCCAGACGGCACCGCTCTCGGACTTGCCGAACTTGGTCCCGTCCGCCTTCGTCATCAGCGGGGTCGCCAGCGCGTGCACCTCGGCGCCCGGCTCCAGGCGGTGGATCAGGTCGAGACCGGCGGTGAGGTTGCCCCACTGGTCGCTGCCGCCCTGCTGGAGGGTGCAGCCGTAGCGCCGGTACAGCTCCAGGAAGTCCATGCTCTGGAGTAGCTGGTAGCTGAACTCGGTGTAGCTGATGCCCTCGTCGGACTCCAGCCGCCGGGCGATGGACTCCTTGGTCAGCATCTTGTTGACGCGGAAGTGCTTGCCGATGTCCCGGAGGAACTCGATCGCGGACATGCCCGCGGTCCAGTCCAGGTTGTTCACCATGACCGCCGCGTTCTCGCCCTCGAAGGAGAGGAACGGCTCGATCTGGGACCGCAGCCGCGACACCCAGGCTGCGACCGTCTCCGGATCGTTCAGCGTGCGCTCCGCGGTCGGCCGCGGGTCACCGATCTGACCCGTCGCACCGCCCACCAGGGCGAGCGGCCGCAGACCGGCCCGCTGGAGCCGGCGCATGGTGAGCACCTGCACCAGATGGCCGACGTGCAGACTCGCCGCGGTGGGGTCGTAGCCGCAATAGAAGGTGACGGGACCGTCCGCGAGAGCCTTGCGCAGTGCGTCCTCATCAGTGGACTGGGCGAACAGCCCGCGCCACTTCAGCTCGTCGACGATGTCCGTCACGGTTCCGGTGCTCCTCGTGATGCGTACGGGTAAGGGTCTTCCTGCTCAGTCTAGGCGGGTCACACGCCCGGACTCACCGAGCTCATGTTGAAGTCGGGGATGCGCAGCGCGGGCATCGCGGCCCGGGTGAACCAGTCGCCCCACTCGCGCGGCAGCGTCCTCTCGGTACGGCCCGCCTCCGAGGCCCGCGACAGCAGATCCACCGGCGACTCGTTGAACCGGAAGTTGTTCACCTCGCCGACGACCTCGCCGTCCTCGACGAGATACACCCCGTCACGGGTCAGCCCGGTCAGCAGCAGTGTGGCCGGATCGACCTCGCGGATGTACCACATGCAGGTCAGCAGGAGCCCGCGCCCGGTCGTCGCGGCCACCATCTCCTCCAGGGACCGCTCACCGCCGCCCTCCAGCACCAGGTTGTCGATCGTCGGCGTGACCGGCTGCCCGGTCAGCCCCGCCGAGTGCCGGGTGGTCGTCAGATGCTCCAGCCGGCCCTCCCGCAGCCAGTCGGTCGGCGTCAGCGGCAGACCGTTGTCGAAGACGGAGGCGCTGTCCCCGGAGGAGTGGGCGATCACGAACGGCGCCGACTCCAGACCCGGTGCGTACGGGTCGCTGCGGAGCGTCAGCGGCAGCTCGGAGAGCCGCTCGCCGACCCTGGTCCCGCCGCCCGGCTTCGAGAACACCGTCCGGCCCTCCGCGGCGTCCCGCGCGGCCGACGACCACAGCTGGTAGATCAGCAGATCGGCCACGGCGGTCGGCGGCAGCAGCGTCTCGTACCGCCCGGCGGGCAGCTCGATACGGCGCTGTGCCCAGCGCAGCCGCTGCGCCAGCTCCGCGTCCAGCCCGACCGGGTCGACGTCCTTGAAGTCACGCGTCGCGCGGCCCGCCCAGCACGAACGGGTGCGGTCGGGGGACTTGGCGTTGAGCTCCAGCTTCCCGGTCGGCTGGTCGTGGCGCAGCCGCAGCCCGGTCGACGTACCGAGGTAGGTCGACGTCAGCTCGTGGTGGGCGAAGCCGTACAGCTCACGGCCGCCGGAGCGGGCGCGGGCGAAGGCGTCGCCGAGCGCCGGGGCGAACTCCGCGAAGACGTCCGAGTCGGTCTCGGCCGGTGCGTCCGTGAAGTCGGGCGACGTGGGCACCCCGGTGACCAGCGGCTGCGCGTCCTCCGCCGGACCGGCCCCGCGCGCCGCCGCCTCGGCGGCCCTCACCAGCGGCTCCAGGTCGTCGGCGGTGACCGCGGACCGCGACACCACACCGGACGCGGTGCCCTGCGCGCCGTCGACGGTCGCGATGACGGTCAGGGTCCGCCCCCGGGTCACCCCGTTCGTCGTGAGCGCGTTGCCGGCCCAGCGCAGATTCGCGGACGACTCCTCGTCGGCGATGACCACGCAGCCGTCGGCGGTGGACAGTTCGAGTGCCCGCTCGACGATCTCGTGCGGCTTGCTGACGCGGCTCATCGTCCGGCCTCCTGCGTCGTATTGAGACTGTGCTGTCCCGGGGGACGACCCCCGGACCCCCAGCCGGTTCCGTGGTGACGGCTCATCGTCCGGCCTCCTGCGTCGTATTGAGGATGTTCACGCCTCGGAAGAGGGCGGAGGGGCAGCCGTGCGAGACGGCCGCGATCTGGCCGGGCTGGGCCTTGCCGCAGTTGAAGGCGCCGCCCAGGACGTATGTCTGCGGGCCGCCGACCTTCTCCATCGAGCCCCAGAAGTCCGTCGTCGTCGCCTGGTACGCGACGTCGCGCAGCTGCCCGGCCAGCCTGCCGTTCTCGATCCGGAAGAACCGCTGACCGGTGAACTGGAAGTTGTAGCGCTGCATGTCGATCGACCAGGACCGGTCGCCGACCACGTAGATGCCGCGCTCCACCCCGCCGATCAGATCCTCCGTGGACAGCCCGCCCGGATCCGGCCGCAGCGACACATTGGCCATCCGCTGGACGGGGACATGGCCCGGCGAGTCCGCGTACGCGCAGCCGTTGGAACGGCCCAGCCCCGTCAGCTTCGCGATCCGCCGGTCCAGTTGGTACCCGACCAGCGTCCCGTCCTTGATCAGGTCCCAGGACTGCGCCTGGACACCCTCGTCGTCGTACCCGATGGTCGCGAGCCCGTGCTCGGCGGTGCGGTCACCGGTCACATTCATCACGGGGGAGCCGTACGCCAGCTTCCCCAGCTGGTCGAAGGTGGCGAACGACGTCCCGGCGTACGCCGCCTCGTAGCCCAGCGCCCGGTCCAGCTCGGTGGCGTGGCCGATCGACTCATGGATGGTCAGCCAGAGGTTGGAGGGGTCGACGACCAGGTCGTACGTCCCCGCCTCGACGCTCGGCGCCCGCATCTTCTCGGCCAGCAGCCCGGGAATCCGCTCCAGTTCGCCGTCCCAGTCCCAGCCGGTCCCGGTCAGGTACTCCCAGCCGCGGCCCACCGGCGGGGCGATCGTCCGCATCGAGTCGAACTCACCGGTGGTCCCGTCCACGGCGACCGCGGTGAACTGCGGATGCAGCCGCACCCGTTGCTGGGTGGTCACGGTGCCGGCCGTGTCCGCGTAGAACTTGTTCTCGTGGACGGTCATCAGCGAGGCGTCCACATGCGCGACGCCCTCGGCACCGAGGAGCCGGCCGCTCCACTCGGCGAGCAGCCCCGCCTTCTCCTCGGCCGGTACGTCGAAGGGGTCGATGTCGTACGCCGAGACCCAGGTCCGCTCGCCGTGCACCGGCTCGTCGGCCAGCTCGACCCTCTCGTCCGAGCCGGCCGCCGCGATCACCTTGGCCGACAGCTTCGCCATGGCGACGGCCTGCGAGGCCACCTTCGCCGCGGCGTCCATCGTCAGGTCCACCCCGGACGCGAAGCCCCACGCCCCGCCGTGCACCACCCGCACCGCGTAGCCGAGATCGGTGGTGTCCGAGGACCCGGCGGGCCGGGCGTCCCGCAGCCGCCAGGACGCGCTGCGCACCCGCTCCAGCCGGAAGTCGGCATGCGCGGCGCCCAGCGCCCGCGCGCGGGCGAGCGCCGCGTCGGCGAGGGCCCGCAGGGGCAGGGCCAGGAATGACTGATCTACCTCATGAGGCATGTAGTACTCCGTCTTTTCGACAAGTCTCCGCAGTGAACCATGTCGTGCGCCGAGGGCGACCGGCCACAGGTTTCCCGGCCGAGTCCCCCGTGCACGGTGCGTGGCGCGAATCCGCTCGGACGCCGCCGCCGTCATCGCACACGAGGCGCCGGGCGGGGCGGCGACCGGTCGATGCGTACCCGACTGTAGGAACCCCACAGTGCCCGGAGGGAGGCGCTGTCAGGGGCCGATTCCTCGTGGAGCACCTGGTACCGATAGGTTTTCGATGTACCAGACCGCTAGGGAAAGGGTGATCCGTTGAGCCGCTCGGTTCTCGTCACCGGAGGAAACCGGGGCATCGGCCTCGCCATCGCCCGCGCTTTCGCCGACAACGGCGACAAGGTCGCGATCACCTACCGCTCCGGCGAGCCGCCCGCGGCGCTCACCGAGGCCGGTGTTCTCGCGGTCCGGTGCGACATCACCGACGCCGAACAGGTGGAGCAGGCCTACAAGGAGATCGAGGAGAAGCACGGCAACGTGGAGGTGCTGGTCGCCAACGCCGGTATCACCAAGGACCAGTTGCTGATGCGGATGTCCGAGGACGACTTCACGTCCGTGCTCGACACCAACCTCACCGGCACCTTCCGCGTCGTCAAGCG
Organism: Streptomyces sp. DvalAA-43; assembly: GCF_900091725.1. GTDB lineage: Bacteria > Actinomycetota > Actinomycetes > Streptomycetales > Streptomycetaceae > Streptomyces > Streptomyces pulveraceus. The sequence continues at coordinate 210,568 of NZ_FMBW01000026.1, forward strand.
CGCCAACCGCGGCATGCTGCGCGCCAAGAAGGGCCGCGTCGTCCTCATCTCCTCCGTGGTCGGGCTGCTCGGCTCGGCCGGGCAGGCGAACTACGCCGCCTCCAAGGCCGGCCTGGTCGGCTTCGCCCGCTCGCTGGCCCGTGAGCTCGGCTCCCGGAACATCACTTTCAACGTCGTCGCGCCCGGTTTCGTCGACACCGACATGACGCAGGTGCTCACCGAGGAGCAGCGCAAGGGCATCGTGTCCCAGGTGCCGCTCGGCCGCTACGCGCAGCCCGAGGAGATCGCCGCCGCGGTGCGCTTCCTCGCCTCCGACGACGCGTCGTACATCACTGGAGCCGTCATCCCCGTTGACGGCGGATTGGGCATGGGTCACTGATCACCATGAGCGGAATTCTCGACGGCAAGCGCATCCTCATCACCGGGGTGCTGATGGAGTCGTCCATCGCGTTCCACACCGCCAAGGTGGCCCAGGAGCAGGGCGCGGAGATCATCCTGACCGCCTTCCCGCGGCCCACGCTGACGGAGCGCATCGCCAAGAAGCTGCCCAGGCCGGCCAAGGTCATCGAGCTGGACGTGACCAACACCGAGCACCTGGACCGGCTCGCCGGCCTGGTGAAGGACGAGCTCGGTTCGCTCGACGGCGTCGTCCACTCCATCGGCTTCGCGCCGCAGGACGCACTCGGCGGCAACTTCCTCAACACCCCGTTCGAGTCCGTCGCCACGGCGATGCACGTCTCGGCGTTCTCGCTGAAGTCGCTCGCCATGGCCTGCAAGCCGCTGATGAGCGAGGGCGGCTCGATCGTCGGCCTCACCTTCGACGCGCAGTTCGCCTGGCCGCAGTACGACTGGATGGGCCCGGCCAAGGCCGCGCTGGAGGCCACCTCCCGCTACCTCGCCCGTGACCTGGGCAAGGACGGGCTGCGCTGCAACCTGGTCTCCGCCGGACCGATCGGCTCGATGGCCGCCAAGTCCATCCCGGGCTTCGGCGAGCTCGCCGACGTGTGGAACACCCGCTCCCCGCTGGCGTGGGACATGTCCGACCCGGAGCCGGCCGGCCGTGCGGTCGTCGCGCTGCTCTCGGACTTCTTCCCGAAGACGACGGGCGAGATCATCCACGTCGACGGAGGCGTGCACATGATGGGTGCCTGATCCCGTACGACAGGTTCTGACCCGCGAGCCGCGTACCGCCTCCGAGGAGGCGGTACGCGGCTCGTCCGCGTCCGGGCCCTTCGCCCCGCTCAAGTCGAAAAGACGGTCGATCCACCGCAGAATGTGGTGAACCGGACTTCGGGTCGGGCTACGGGAGGAGGTCGCGTGCGCTCCATACGTCGCCGGACCGGGGCGCTGCTGGCGGCCGCCATAGCTCTCGCCGGACTCGCCGCCCCGGTGGGGATATCCATGGCGGGCCGGGCGGGAGCCGGGGCGTCCGCCCCCGCCGCTCCCAGCCCGGAACCCGCCGGAGCCGAATGCCGTACGTCGGTCCGGGGTTCCCGGGTCGTCACCTACTGCCACAACCCGTACCCCTCCACCGACCGCGTACAGCTGCACACCGAATGCCGCCGCTGGTGGGACATAGACGCCGACGCCACCCCGGTCGACGTGGGCCCCGGACGGACCGTCCGGCTCGATGACCGCTGCTGGAAGGAAGTCGGCTCCGCCTGGGTCACGCACCGGGTGCGGGACGCGTCGCCGGACCGCCCGGCCTGATCCGGGTTTTCATCCGGACGGACGATGCCGGGCAGACCCTGGACCCGGTTCCCTAGACCCGGTCCACCAGACAGCTCAGCGCATGGCCCGCGGCCTCGGCCGCCGCCGTCTCCGCGTCCCCGACCCGGATCGCCTCGACCAGCCTGGCGTGGTCCATGTGGTTCTCCGGCCGCAGCTCGTGGCCGATGTCGCCCCGGAGGTAGTCGCGCAGCAGATCGCCCAGGTCGGCGTAGAGACCGGTCAGCACGTCGTTGTGCGAGGCGGCGACCACGGCCAGATGCAGCGTCGCGTCCGCCGCGACGAACGCCTCGGCGTCACCCGCGGCCCAGGTCTCCTCCCGACGCGCCATGAGCGCGTCCAACTGCTTCAGATCCCGCTCGGTGCGCCGGGCGGCAGCCAGCCTCGCCGCCGACGACTCCAGGGTGGAGCGCAGCTCGGCGATATGGACCGGATCGGCCGAGGCGAAACGGCGGTGCATCACCCCGGCCAGTTCGCTGGTGGCGACGACATAGGTGCCCGAACCCTGCCGGATGTCCAGCAGACCGTTGTGCGCGAGGGCGCGCACGGCCTCCCGGACGGTGTTGCGGGCCACCCCCAGCTGCTCCACCAGCTCGGGCTCGGTGGGAATGCGTGAACCCACGGGCCATTCGCCCGAGGTGATCTGATTCCTGAGCTGGGCAATCACCTGGTCGGCGAGTGCCGAACGCCGCGGAGACGTCAGCGCCATGGTGCTCCTTGGTCGGGTTGCTGGGGCGATGAGGGGTGACGGGAGTCGCTGTGCCTGGAGCGCATGGTCTCAGAAGGGCTCCCGGCGGATGGGACGGAAAGGCTCCCGGCGGATTGGACAATCAATCATCCCATGATTCTATGATGGGCCTCATGCCCGATGACGAGACCCGGACCCTGAGCCCCGCCACCCCGGCGAACACCCCCACGAAACCCACGGCCCCGCAGACGGCCGAGGCCGCCCAAGGACCCGCTCCCTGGCTGCTCCGGCTGGTCGTCGTCGGGCTGGTCCTCACCGCACTCAACCTCCGCCCCGCCATCACCAGCCTCGGTGCCCTCCTCGAAGAGGTACGGGACGGGCTGCACATGAGCGGCAGCGTCGCCGGTGTCCTCACCTCTGTGCCGCCGCTCTGTTTCGCGGTCTTCGGCATCATGGCGCCGCGCCTCGCCCGACGCTTCGGTCCGGGCGCGGTCGTCTGCGCCGGGATGATCGCCATCACCGCCGGTCTGGTGATCAGGCCGCTCGTCGGCGGGACGGCCGGCTTCCTCGCCGCGAGCGCCCTCGCCCTCATGGGCATCGCCGTCAGCAACGTCCTGATGCCGGTCATCGTCAAGCGCTGGTTCCCGGACCGGGTCGGCTCCATGACCGGGCTCTACTCGATGGCCCTGGCCCTCGGCACCTCGCTCGCCGCCGCGGTGACCGTGCCCATGACCAGCGCGCTGGGCGGCAGCTGGCGGCTGGGACTCGGCGTCTGGGCCGCGCTCGCCGTCGTCGCGATCCTGCCCTGGATACCGGTGGTACGGGACCGCGGCGGCGCCCCGGGGCAGCCCGTCGCCCAGCACGCCGGCACCGGCACCCCGGCCCTCAAGATCACCCGCAGCCGTACCGCCTGGGCCCTCGCCTGCTTCTTCGGCCTCCAGGCCACCGCCGCGTACATCACCATGGGATGGATGCCGCAGATCTTCCGTGACGCCGGGGTCTCGGCCGGTACGGCGGGTGTGCTGCTCGCCGTGACCATGGCGATGGGCGTACCGCTCGCCTTCGTCATCCCGAGGGTCGCCGCCCGGATGAAGAACCAGGGCCCGATCGTCGTCTTCCTCGGCAGCTGCGGCCTCATCGGCTACGCGGGCCTCTACCTCGCCCCGGCCGGCGGGGCCTGGGCCTGGGCACTGCTCCTCGGCATCTCGAACTGCTCCTTCCCGCTCGCCCTGACCATGATCGGCATGCGGTCGCGGACCGGCGCGGGAGTGGTCCGGCTGTCCGCGTTCGCCCAGTCCGTCGGCTACCTCATCTCGATCCCCGGACCGCTGCTGATCGGTGTGCTCTACCAGCACAGCGGCGGCTGGGAGCTGCCGATCGCCCTGATGGCGGGCCTCATGGTGCCGCAGATGGCGGTCGGAATCCTGGCCGGGCGGGACCGGACGATCGAGAACGAGTGCTGAGATGCGAGACTGAGCCCATGTCTCCTGTGCTCGACCCGAATCCTCAGAACGGTCAGAAGAAGCTCCTCGTCGTCCTCGGGGCGATGCTGCTGATCACCGTGATCGTCGCCGTGATCGCCTCGATCGCGTCACCCTGAGCCGTGCGGCCGTGCGCCGCCGATGGTGGGGCTAGCCCCCGCATCCCCTAGGGGGCCAGGGTCAGGGTGAACTGGGTGGCTCACCGGATGGGGCCGGCCGTCCCGGAACCGTAGTTTTCCGGTATCAGCACCGATGACTTACGGAGGCGGACATGCCGGCCCGAACGCACACCCGGACCACCCACCCGGCCACGGGCAGCGTCGAGGTCCGGCTGCCGTGGTGGGCCATCGCGCTGCCCGCGCTCGCGTTCGCCGCACTGCTGCTGCTGATCGTGGGACCCGGTGAGGCGCACGCCGACGCCACCGCCCCGGCGGTCAACCGGTTGCTTGAGCGAATCACGGCCCTGGTGACCCGCTGACGTCGCCCGCGCACCCCGTGGAAGCCCTTCAACACCCTGAGCCGGGCGGCACATTTCGTGCGAAGCTGAGGTGTATGAGCGTCGATACACCTCGCAGGATCGTCCTTCTCAGGCACGCAAAGGCGGAATGGTCGCAGGACTCCGACCACGAACGGCCGCTCGCGGAGCGCGGCCGCAAGGATGCCCCCGTCGCAGGCCGCAGACTCGTCGACTCCGGGATCGATCTCGATCTGGCCCTCTGCTCCACCGCGGCCAGGACGCGCGAGACATGGAAGCTGGCCGTCCACGAGATGCCGCACCGCCCCCGGACGGTGTACGAGGAGCGGCTGTACGAGGCGTCTCTCGGCGAGCTCATCGCCCTCATCAACGAGACCCCCGACGATGTGCGCGACCTCCTGGTCATCGGCCACAACCCCGGCATGCACGCGGTCGCCGACGCCCTCTCGGAATCGGCCGAGGGCGACACCCTGGCCCGGATGACCCGTGGCGGCTTCCCCACCGCCGCGTTCGCCGTCGTCGAGTTCACCGGCTCCTGGAAGGGCGTGGAGCACGGAGTGGGCAAGCTGGTCGAGTACTGGACGCCCAACGACTGACCCCGCCGCCGTACGACGCAGGGCCCCGGTGCTTCCCGCACCGGGGCCCTGCGCCGTATGTGTGAACGCGTCGTACGCGCGAACGCGTCAGTCGACGAGACCGTCGGCGGCCTCGACCTCCTCGCGCGTGATGCCCAGCAGATACAGCACGGTGTCCAGGAACGGCACGTTCACCGCGGTGTGCGCGGCCTCGCGGACCACCGGCTTGGCGTTGAAGGCCACCCCGAGCCCGGCGGTGTTCAGCATGTCCAGGTCGTTGGCACCGTCACCGATCGCGACGGTCTGCGCCAGCGGCACCCCGGCCTGCTCGGCGAAGCTGCGCAGCAGCCGGGCCTTGCCGGCCCGGTCGACGATGTCGCCGACGACCCGTCCCGTGAGCTTTCCGTCGACCACTTCCAAGGTGTTGGCAGAGGCGAAGTCGAGCCCGAGCCGCTCCTTCAGATCGTCGGTGACCTGGGTGAACCCGCCCGAGACCACCCCCACTTGGTACCCGAGCCGCTTCAGCGTACGGATCAGGGTGCGCGCGCCCGGCGTCAGCCGTACCTCGGCGCGCACCTTGTCCACCACCGACGCGTCGAGCCCGGCCAGCAGCGCCACCCGCGCGTGCAGCGACTGTTCGAAGTCGAGCTCGCCGCGCATCGCCTGTTCGGTCACCTCGGCGACCTTGTCCTCGCAGCCCGCGTGCGCCGCGAACAGCTCGATGACCTCGTCCTGGATGAGCGTGGAGTCGACGTCCATGACGACCAGCCGCTGCGCCCGGCGGCTCAGCCCGGCCGACACCACCGCCACATCGACACCGATGCCGGCGGACTCCGTCGCCAGCGCGGTCCGCAGCTGTTCGGTCCCGGTGCCGGACACCGCGAACTCGACCGCCGTGACCGGGTACTTCGCGAGCCGGAAGATGCGGTCGATATTGCCGCCGGTCGAGGTGATCGTGGCCGCTATGGCGGCGGTCGACTCCGCGGTCAGCGGGTGCCCGAGCACCGTCACATGGGAACGCCCGTCGCCGCGCGGCCGGTTGTCACCCGTACCGGAGATGATCTCGGCCTGGAGCTTCAGCGAGTCGGCCCAGCTGTGCACGGTCGCCCGCAGATCGCCCTCGGTGGTGCCGTCCGCGGTCGGGGCGGTGACCAGCGCGCACAGGACGATGCGGCCACGGGTGACGACCTGCTCGATGTCGACGACATCGACCGAGTAGGCGGCGAGGGTGTCGAAGAGCCCGGCGGTGATGCCGGGGCGGTCCTTCCCGAAGATCTTCACGAGAAGGGTGGGTGTGCCGGTGCCCCGACGGGACTCAGGGGACTCAGGAGACGAGGAGGACCGAGGTGGCTGAGATGCGCTCATGGTGCTTCCACCGTATCGGTCCCTCCCGCGGTACCGGAGGCCCGTCCCGAGGACCGGACGGCGCGTCGCCCCCGTACCCCCGCCCGGTGCGCCCGCCCCGTGACGGACCGCGCGCGTCCGGATCCGCCCGGTATCCGGCGGACGGCAAGCGGCGGGCCACAGTGCCCGGGACATCCCGTTCGCCGTTATTTCGTACGCACTCGGCATGCTTGCCGCGCCCTGCTCCGTTACTTCGTGTCGGCACCGTAACGATGCAGGCCCAGGCAGGGTCTTCGCCCCGCCCGACTTTCGTATCCGGGACTGCTCCTGGAATAGTTCCCCACGATGTTCAGCATCCCTAGGCCCCCTGCGACGGGGGCGACACGGGGGACAACTAGTGGGGCGCGGAGTGCCGGAACTCGTACTGGAATTGAATGGAAGGACCTGGACGCTCGATCCGTCCAGGCCGTACACCCTCGGGCGCGATCCGCAGGGCGACCTGACGATCGACGACGCCAGGGTGTCGTGGCGGCATGCCACGATCAGCTGGGGCGGCCGGAGTTGGTTCATAGCGGACCACGGCAGCACCAACGGCACCTATGTGCAGGGCAGCAGGATCCAGCAGCTGGAGATCGGCCCCGGCACCGTCGTCCATCTGGGCAACGCCACTGACGGGCCGCGGCTGAGCATCGCCGCCGCGGCGGGCGCCGATGTGTACAGCGGACACGGCGCGGGCGCTCAGCAGGCTCCCGCTCAGCAGCCCCAGCAGGGCGGCCCCGGCTGGCCCGGCCAGCAGGCGCCCGCCCCGCACCAGCCGCAGCAGGGCTGGCAGCAGCAGGCCCCCCAGGGCCCGCCGCCGCAGCCCGCGCAACCCCAGGTCCCGCATCAGCAGGGCATGGCGGGGACACCCGGCGCGGGCGGTCCCGGCGGGGCCGCGGGGGCCCCGTCGGTGTACGGCGACCGCAGCCCGACCACGTTCCACCGGCTGGACCTCGGCCGCGTCATGCGCATCGGTCGTGCGCTGGAGAACGAACTGGTCGTCTCCGACCTCCAGGTCTCGCGTCACCACGCCGAATTCCACGCGACGCCGGACGGCCGCTTCGAGATCCGTGACCTCGGATCCCACAACGGCACGTACGTCAACGGCCAGCCGCTCGCCAAGTCCGGCTCCGCGCTCATCGGCCCCAACGACATCGTCGGCGTCGGTCACTCGACCTTCCGCCTGGTCGGGGACCGGCTGGAAGAGTTCGTCGACACCGGTGAGGTCTCCTTCTCCGCCCGCCACCTCACGGTGACGGTCGACGGCGGGAAGCAGATCCTCAAGGACGTCTCCTTCGGCGTCCCGGAGAAGTCGCTCATCGCGGTCATCGGCCCGTCGGGATCCGGAAAGTCCACCCTGCTCAAGGCGCTCACCGGCTACCGGCCCGCCAACCAGGGCGACGTCCTCTACGACAACCGGAACCTCTACAAGCAGTTCGCCGAGCTGCGCCAGCGCATCGGTCTGGTCCCGCAGGACGACATCCTGCACAAGGAACTCACCGTCACCAAGGCGCTCAAGTACGCGGCCAAGCTCCGCTTCCCCGCGGACACCACCGAGGCCGAGCGCCAGGCCCGGATCCATGAGGTCCTCGCCGAGCTCAAGCTCGACATCCACAAGGACAAGAAGGTCACCGCGCTCTCCGGCGGACAGCGCAAGCGCGTCTCCGTCGCCCTGGAGCTGCTCACCAAGCCGTCGCTGATCTTCCTGGACGAGCCGACCTCCGGCCTCGACCCGGGCATGGACCGCGATGTCATGCAGCTGCTGCGCGGACTGGCCGACGACGGCCGCACCGTCCTGGTCGTCACGCACTCCGTCGCCGAGCTGGCGATCTGCGACAAGCTGCTGGTCATGGCGCCGGGCGGTTCCGTCGCCTACTTCGGCCCGCCGGAGGAAGCGCTCAACTTCTTCGGCTACACCACCTGGGCCGATGTCTTCTCCGCGTTCGAGAGCTACCGCGACTACGACTGGGCGGGCCGCTGGCGCGGTTCGCAGCACTACCAGATGTACGCCGCGGACATCGACGCCGTCGCCGCGCAGTCCGTGCACATGCCGCCCCCGCAGCAGCTGCGGCCGCCGAAGCCGCAGAGCTGGTCGGCCCAGCTGTGGACGCTGATACGCCGGTACGTCTCGGTGATCGCGTCCGACAAGGGCTTCATGGGCCTGATGGTGATCCTGCCCGCCGTGCTCGGCATCGTCAGCGTGGTCATCCCGGCCAAGTTCGGCCTGGCCCCGCCGGACCCGCCGTCCCGGTTCAACAGCGCCGCCGGAACGATCATGCTGATCCTGGCGGTCGGCATGTGCTTCTCCGGCGCGGCCAACTCCGTACGAGAACTGATCAAGGAACGCGTCATCTACGAACGGGAACGGGCCACCGGTCTGTCCCGCTCCGCCTATCTGATGTCCAAGGTGATCGTCCTCGGCGTGATCACCGCCATCCAGGGCGTCATCATCTGCGGCATCGGCTTCGCCACCCGTGAGCTGCCGGCCGAGGGCCTGATCATGCCGCCGGCCGTCGAGATCTGCCTGACGATCATCGTGCTCGGCTTCACCTCGATGATGTTCGGCCTGGTCATCTCCTCGCTGGTGAAGACCGCCGAGAAGACCATGCCGCTGCTGGTCATGTTCGCGATCGTCCAGGTCGTCTTCACCGGCATCCTCTTCCAGGTCTACGGATCTCCCGGCCTGGAGCAGTTCGCCTGGCTGATGCCGTCCCGCTGGGCCATCGCCGGCGCGGGCACCACGCTGGACCTCTCGCACCTCATGGCGCCGTGGGACCCCAAGAACCCGACCGACCTGGACCCGCTGTGGGAGCACTCGGCCGGCCAGTGGGGGATCAACATCTCCGTACTCCTGCTGCTCGGCGTCGTCTGCGGCGTCGTGGTCGCGCGACTGCTGCGCCGCCACGAGCCGGAGGTCATGCGCAAGTAGGCGCGGGCACCGGCACCACACGCCGAAGGGCGGCACCCCGCGCGGGGTGCCGCCCTTCGGCGTGTGCGGACGCGGTCCGGCGCGGCGCGCCGCCGGTCAGTACGCGCTGTTGACGTTGTCGATCGAGCCGTACTTGTCGGCCGCGTAGTTGGCCGCGGCCGTGATGTTGGCGACCGGGTCGTAGATGTTCGACGAGGTGCCGGGGACGTGGTACGCGTTGAACGTCGGCTGGATGACCTGGAGCAGGCCGCAGGACGGGGTGCCGTTCTGGGCGTTGACGTCCCAGCCGTTGACCGCGTTCGGGTTGCCGGTCGACTCGCGCATGATGTTGCGGTGCAGACCGTTGTACGAACCGGGGATGCCGTGGGCCCGCATGATGTCCAGGGCCTGGCTGATCCAGCCGTCCAGGTTGTTGGCGTAGACCGGGGTACGGACCTCGGAGCGGCTGGCGGCCTGCGTCTCGGTGCGCTTCGCGGCGGTGGCCTCGGCCTTCACCCGGGCTGCGGCCTTCGCCTTCGCCTCGGCCTTCGCGGCCTCGGCGGCCTTCGCGGCCTTGGCCTTCGCGACGGCGGCGGCCTTCTTGGCCTTGGCGAGGTCGGCGGCCTTCACCAGCTTCTCGGCGGTGGAGTGCTGCTCGATGATGCTGGCCTGCACGGCCTTGGCCTGCGGAGTACCGGCGACCGACGTGAAGACCGCGGGGGCGGCGGACACGGGGGTCGCGGCCTCGGGCTTGGGGTCGGCGTTGGCGGGGACGAGCGAGAACGAGAGCGCGGCGACGGCCATGGCGGAGATACCCGCGACGGAGAGCTTCTGGGTCTTGTTCAGGCGGCGGCGACGGCCGGAGATGCTGGACAGGGACATGCAGACGTACCTCTTCGAATCGCGGGAGTCCTCACGGAGGACGAAGACGGGAAGCGGCGTTCTCGCATCTCCGTCGGGGACGAGTGCAATTCTTAGCGCCAGCAAAATCTGGTGGCAAAGGTGTGACGTACGAACCCCGATAGTGGACCGGGCCCCCGCTCGAACGTGTCGGGCCGCGCTCATGACCACTGATGTGGCGCTTATGTGTCCACTAGCAGGCTTCGTAAGTGATGTGGGTCCTATGCCCGGCCTCACATCGGCCGGGTAACAACCTGACCAACCGTTGCTCCAGCAATTCGGAGTGTGAGGTTCCGGAGCTGGGAAGGCCCCGCACCCCGGCCTCCGGGCGTACGGGCCCGGGGTCCGTACGGCGGACCGGGGCCGAGAGGAGACCTAGTCCCTGCGCCCTAATCCGCAGCCGTCCACAGGCCGATACGGCGTTCGAACCCCGCCGGTACGGTGAGGCCATGAGCCATCGCCCACCGTCGGGCCTCGCAGCCGTGAGCGCCGCCCTGCTCGCCATGAGCCGGCATCTCGAAGTGCGCGACGTCCTGAAGACGATCGTCGCCTCGGCCCGCGAGCTGCTGGACGCCGAGTACGCCGCCCTGGGCGTCCCCGACGACCACGGGGGCTTCGCCCAGTTCGTCGTCGACGGAGTCAGCGACGAGCAGTGGAAGGCCATCGGCCCGCTGCCCCGACAGCACGGCATTCTCGCCGCGATGCTCCACGAGGCGAAGGCCGAGCGTCTCGCCGACGTCCGCGAGGACCCCCGCTTCGAGGGCTGGCCCGACGCCCACCCCGACATGTCCGACTTCCTCGGACTGCCCATCAGGGACGGCGAGGAGATCATCGGCGCGCTCTTCCTCGCCAACAAGCGCTGCCCCAAGCCCGAGGGCAGCTGCGGCTTCACCGCCGAGGACGAGGAGCTGCTGGCCACCCTCGCCCAGCACGCGGCGATCGCCCTCACCAACGCCCGCCTCTACGAACGAAGCCGGGAGCTCACCATCGCCGAGGAGCGCTCCCGGCTCGCCCACGAGCTGCACGACGCGGTCAGCCAGAAGCTCTTCTCGCTGCGGCTGACGGCCCAGGCCGCCGCCGCCCTGGTGGACCGCGACCCGGCCCGCGCCAAGGGCGAGCTCCAGCAGGTCGCCGCGCTCGCCGCGGAAGCCGCGGAGGAACTGCGTGCCGCCGTTGTCGAGCTGCGCCCCGCGGCGCTCGACGAGGACGGTCTCGTCGCCACCCTCCGCACCCAGATCCAGGTCCTCGACCGGGCCCACACGGCCCGGGTCACCTTCGAGAGCCTGGGCATACGAGCCCTGCCCGCCGCCCAGGAGGAGGCGCTGCTCCGGGTCTCCCAGGAAGCCCTGCACAACGCGCTGCGCCACTCCGGGGCGGACCGGGTCGACGTCACACTGGCCCGGCACGGCAGCGGCACGCTGCTGCGGATCACCGACGACGGCAGCGGCTTCGAACCCGCGGCGACCCGGCAGGCCGGCCGGCACCTGGGCCTGGTCTCGATGCGGGACCGGGCCAGTGGCGTGGGCGGCAGGCTCACCGTTGAATCGGCGCCCGGCAAGGGCACCACGATCGAGATGGAGGTGCCCGGTGGCTGACAAGATCATCAGGGTGCTGCTGGTCGACGACCACCAGGTGGTCCGCCGCGGTCTGCGTACGTTCCTGGAGATCCAGGACGACATAGAAGTGGTCGGCGAGGCGGCCGACGGCGCCGAGGGGGTGGCCAGGGCCGAGGAGCTCCGTCCCGACGTCGTCCTGATGGACATCAAGATGCCCGGCACCGACGGCATCGAGGCCCTGCGCAGGCTCCGTGAGCTGGAGAACCCGGCCAAGGTCCTCATCGTCACCAGCTTCACCGAGCAGCGCACCGTGGTCCCCGCCCTGCGCGCCGGAGCCTCCGGCTATGTGTACAAGGACGTCGACCCGGACGCCCTGGCCGGTGCCATCCGCTCGGTGCACGCGGGCCACGTCCTGCTCCAGCCGGAGGTCGCGGGGGCCCTGCTCGCCCAGGAGGACCCGGGCAGCGGTACGGGCCGGGGGAGCACGCTCACCGAACGGGAACGGGAGGTGTTGGGCCTGATCGCCGACGGCCGTTCCAATCGCGAGATCGCGCGAGCGCTGGTCCTCTCCGAGAAGACCGTCAAGACCCACGTCTCGAACATCCTGATGAAGCTGGATCTCTCGGACCGGACCCAGGCGGCTCTCTGGGCCGTCCGGCATGGAGCGGCGGACTGACCGCCGGCGAAGCGGGCCGCCTTCTCCAGCCTTCTCCCGGACCGGGATTCATAACTGAGATTCATACTGTCGGGTGTATGTCACCCGGACGGCGCAACCTGTTCGACGGACGGCCGTTCTCCAGGGTGCTGCGGCGGCTTTGCCGCAGCCACGCTAGGAGGATCCTGAAGTGAAGAACCTGAAGAAGGCCGCTGCCGTCACCATGATCGCCGGTGGCATCATCGCCGCCGGTGCGGGCGCGGCCTCCGCCGCCGGACACGGCGCGGGTGCCCACGGCGCCGCGGCCCACTCCCCGGGTGTGGTCAGCGGCAACACCGTCCAGGTCCCGGTGCACATCCCGGTGAACGTGGTCGGCAACACGGTCAACGTGATCGGCCTGCTCAACCCGGCCTTCGGCAACTTCGGCCTGAACGGCTGACCGGCCCCACAGCCCGCTGACGGCTGCACGGTCACACCTCGCCGGACGGGCGCGCAGAGCCCCGTCCGGCGACGCCGGGAGCCCGCCCCCACGGCCTACCGCTCCCGCTCGCGCTCCTCCACATACGCGTTGTACGCGGCCACCTGCGCCCGCCGGGCCACCCGCTCCACCGGCCGCAGCGCCTCACCCCGGGCCGCGATCTCCGAAGCGCTCACCGCCCCACCGTGCCCGTTCTCGTACGCCACCGAGATGAGCAGCCCCACCCGCTGTGCGAGCTCCAGCACCCGCACCGCCCGTGGCGGATACCCCGGGGCCAGCACCTCGCGCCCCCGCTCCGCCCGTGCCCGGTACGCGTCCACCGCCGCATCGGCCACCGGCCCCGAACCGGCCACGTCCAGCCGCGACAGCACCGCCGTCGCGTCCCGCAGCCCCTCGGCCAGCTCCCGCTCCGCCTCGCTCAGCGACGGCACATCGGCCGGCGGCGCCTCCCGTACGGGCAGACACCGCCACACCACCTCGATGTGCAGATCCCCGTCCGGGCCCACCTCACGCACCTCGGGAACCAGCCCGTACGGAGCGCCGAAGCCCACCACCGCCTCCTCGGCCTCCAGCGCCCGCGCGTTGAAGTCCGGCGGACCGCTCAGCCCCAGCGGATGCCCGGGAGCCGGCAACGCCACCCGGAAACCCGTCACCCCCAGACCCCGCAACCGCCCGAGCGCCAGCGTGAGCCCGACCGGCCCCGCCTCGCCCGGCAATCCCTCGACGCGGTGCACCGCGTCCTCCCCGACAATGGCGAGCGCCGCCTCGTCCGGCGACACCAGTCCCGCCAGAAGCGCGTTTCCCCAAGCGGCCAACAGCCCTGAGCGTGGTTCCGAAAGCATGGGAACAGCCTAGGGAACGCGCCCGGGGCCTGTCCTCACGCGGGCCCAGCGCCGGGAGCACTCGTACGGTGGCGTAGATTTCCCTGGAGGCTGTGCCCACAGGCACCGACGATCTCGACACTGCATGGGGAGACAACGCGCCATGAGCGATGTACTGGAGCTGGTGGACGTATCCGTGGTCCGCGACGGACGCGCTCTGGTGGACGACGTCTCCTGGTCGGTCAAGGAGGGGGAGCGCTGGGTCATCCTCGGCCCGAACGGCGCCGGCAAGACCACCCTCCTCAACATCGCGTCCAGCTACCTCTTCCCGAGCACCGGCACCGCCCGGGTCCTCGGCGAGCAGCTCGGCGGCGTCGGCACCGATGTCTTCGAGCTCCGCCCCCGCATCGGCATCGCGGGCGTCGCCATGGCCGAGAAGCTGCCCAGGCGCCAGACCGTGCTGCAGACGGTTCTCACCGCCGCGTACGGCATGACCGCCACCTGGCACGAGAACTACGAGGCCGTCGACGAGGAGCGTGCCCGCGCCTTCCTCGACCGGCTCGGCATGACCGAGTACCTCGACCGCAAGTTCGGCACCCTGTCCGAGGGCGAGCGCAAGCGCACCCTGATCGCCCGCGCCATGATGACCGACCCCGAGCTGCTGCTCCTCGACGAGCCGGCGGCGGGACTCGACCTCGGCGGCCGTGAGGACCTGGTCCGCCGCCTCGGCCGGCTGGCCCGCGACCCGTACGCCCCCTCCATGATCATGGTCACCCACCATGTCGAGGAGATCGCCCCCGGATTCACCCACGTCCTGATGATCCGCCAGGGCAAGGTGCTCGCCGCGGGCCCCATGGAGACCGAGCTCAGCTCCCGCAACCTCTCCCTCTGCTTCGGGCTGCCGCTCGTCGTCGAGCACACCGGCGACCGCTACACGGCCCACGGACTGCCGCTCTCCTAGGACTTGTCGTCCCCGGTGGCGGACGGCGACGGCCTCCGGACCCGACGGGCACGACGGACTCAACAGGCACGGCGGGTGCAGTGGCCCGCTTGTGCCCTGTCCGCGAGGGCGTTCGCGGTTCTACCATGACCACGTGGACATCGACGCGTGGGTGTGGTGGCTGATCGGCGCGGTGGGACTGGGCATCCCGCTCGTCATGACTGCGATGCCCGAATTCGGCATGTTCGCCGTCGGAGCGATCGCCGCGGCAGTGGTCGCGGCACTCGGCGGCGGCATCGTGGCCCAGGTGCTGGTGTTCGTCGTGGTCTCCGTGGCGCTCGTCGCCGTGGTCCGCCCGATCGCCGCGAGACACCGTTCCGACCGGCCCCAACTGGCCACCGGCATCGATGCGCTGAAGGGCCGTCAGGCCGTCGTCCTGGAACGGGTCGACGGCAGCGGTGGCCGGATCAAGCTGGCCGGGGAGGTCTGGTCCGCCCGCGCGCTCGACGAGGGCCAGAGCTTCGACCCCGGCCAACAGGTCGATGTCGTCGACATCGACGGAGCAACGGCAGTCGTCATGTGACCGAACCACCCACAAGGCAGCGCACGTTCTGTCACACTCGATGTCGATCATCATGAGATCGGGGCCGGCACGACACCCGGCCCCTCCCGCGATTTCGACCTCGATCATCGCGATCCGTCGGCAACCGAAGGGCAACGAGGAACACGATGCAACCGATCATCATCGTTCTGATCATTCTGGTGGTGCTCGTCTTCATCGCCCTGATCAAGACGATCCAGGTCATCCCGCAGGCCAGCGCCGCCATCGTGGAGCGTTTCGGCCGCTACACCCGCACGCTCAACGCAGGCCTGAACATCGTCGTTCCGTTCATCGACTCCATCCGCAACCGCATCGACCTCCGCGAACAGGTCGTGCCGTTCCCGCCCCAGCCGGTGATCACCCAGGACAACCTGGTCGTCAACATCGACACCGTCATCTACTACCAGGTGACCGACGCGAGGGCCGCGACCTACGAAGTCGCCAGCTATATCCAGGCGATCGAGCAGCTCACCGTCACCACCCTCCGCAACATCATCGGTGGCATGGACCTGGAGCGGACCCTGACCTCCCGCGAGGAGATCAACGCGGCCCTGCGCGGAGTCCTCGACGAGGCCACCGGCAAGTGGGGCATCCGGGTCAACCGCGTCGAGCTCAAGGCGATCGAGCCGCCCACCTCCATCCAGGACTCGATGGAGAAGCAGATGCGCGCCGACCGTGACAAGCGCGCCGCGATCCTCCAGGCCGAAGGAACGCGCCAGTCCGCGATCCTCACCGCGGAGGGCGAGAAGCAGTCCGCGATCCTGCGCGCCGAGGGTGAGGCCAAGGCATCGGCGCTGCGCGCGGAGGGCGAGGCCCAGGCCATCCGTACGGTCTTCGAGTCCATCCACGCCGGGGACCCGGACCAGAAGCTCCTCTCGTACCAGTACCTCCAGATGCTCCCGAAGATCGCCGAGGGCGATGCCAACAAGCTCTGGATCGTGCCCAGCGAGATCGGCGACGCCCTCAAGGGCCTCAGCGGCGCCTTCGGCAACCTCGGCAACGGCGTCCCGGGGTTCGACACGGGCAAGGAGCGCCGGGAGCAACCCCCGGTCGAATGACGCGTACACGCCCCGTGCATGATCAGTGCACCAAGCACCGATCATGCACGGGGGATTCGCCATGAACATCTGGGAGATGCTTGCCGTCTTCGCCGCGGGCATCAGCGCGGGCGCCATCAACACGATCGTCGGCTCGGGAACGCTGATCACCTTCCCCGTGCTGCTCGCCATCGGCCTGCCCCCGGTCACCGCCACCGTCTCCAACGGCCTGGGCCTGATCCCCGGCTCAGTCAGCGGCGCCATCGGCTACCGCAAGGAGCTCCGAGGACAGGGCCGCCGCGTACTCAAATTCGTCGTCGGCGCCCTCATCGGCGGTCTCACCGGCGCCACCCTCCTGATGTCCCTGCCCTCCACGGCCTTCGAGACCATCGTGCCGGTCCTGGTGGCGCTGGCCCTCGTCCTGGTCATCCTGCAACCACGCATCAGCAAAGCGGTCCAGCGCCGTCGCGAACACAGCGGCACCCCGGCCCGCCCCGACGGCGGACCGCTCCTGTTCGTCGGACTGATGCTCGCCAGCGTCTACGGCGGCTACTTCACCGCGGCCCAGGGAATCATCTACCTCTCCCTGATGGGCATGCTGCTCGACGACACCATGCAGCGCCTCAACGCCGTCAAGAACGTCCTGGCCGCCGTCGTCAACAGCGTCGCCGCGCTCTTCTTCCTCTTCGTCGCGGACTTCGACTGGACGGCCGTCGTGCTCATCGCGGTCGGCTCCGCGCTGGGCGGCCAGATCGGCGCCAGGATCGGCCGCCGCCTCAGCCCCACGGTCCTGCGCGCCCTCATCGTCGCGGTCGGCACGGTCGCCATCGTCCAGCTGCTGCTCCGCTGACGGACGGAAGCCCGCCTCCCCCCGAAGACGGGCGTCCACCACGACAACGGACGTATGCCGCCTACGCCGCGGCGCGGTCCAGCCACTCCGGCAGCTCCGACCGCTCACCGGCCCCCATGGCCAGCAGCATCGCCTGCGCCGGAGACGGTACGAACGGCTGCCGCAGCAGCGGCATCCCCGCCTGCTCCGGCGTCCGGGCCGCCTTGCGGTGATTGTCCTCGGCGCAGGACGCCACCGTGTTGAGCCAGGTGTCCTGACCCCCCTGGGCACGCGGTACGACATGGTCGACGGTGCTCGCCCGCCGCCCGCAGTACGCGCACCGGTGCTGGTCCCGTATCAGCACACCCCTCCGGGACCACGGGGCATGTCTTCGGAACGGCACCCGTACGTACCGGCAGAGCCTGATCACCCGGGGCACCGGAATGTCCACGGCGGCACCACGCATGCGGAGATCGGGATGCGACTGCTCGACGACGGCCTTGTCCTGCAGAATCAGCACCACCGCACGGTTCAGCGTCACCGTCGACAGCGGCTCGAAGCTCGCGTTCAGTACCAGCGTGTCCCGCATCTCGCCCACCTCCCGTGTGCCGCCCGCCCCCTGGCAGGCCCGGATCAACTCTGGCCGGGCAGGCCGTGATGGACAACGCAATAAAAAATGCCCTGCCCTGATCTCTCCAAGACCAGGGCAGGGCAAACAGCGGGGGAACTCTCGGCGCGGGCGGGATCCTAGGCGGGCCCCGTGTACTCACCGATCAGCTGAGCGCGGCCCAGCGTGTGGAACCTCAGATTGAATCCGACGACCGCGGGCGACGCATCGCTGTCGATACCCAGCTTCTCGGTGTCCACCGCGTACACGGTGAACACATAGCGGTGGTTCTCCCCGGCCGGCGGCGCGGCACCGCCGAACTCCTTCGGCCCGTAGTCGTTACGGGCCTGCACGGCACCGACGGGCAGACCCGCGAACGTCCCGCTGCCCGCACCGGCCGGCAGCTCCGTGACCGACGCCGGGATGTCGAAGACCACCCAGTGCCAGAATCCGCTGCCGGTGGGGGCATCGGGGTCGAAGCAGGTCACGGCGAAACTCTTGGTCTGCGCCGGAAACCCTTCCCACCGCAGCTGCGGCGAGGTGTTCCCGGCCGCGAACACCTGGGCGTCCGCCAGCACGGCCCCGGGGGCGAGATCCTCGCTCACCACCGTGAACGACGGCACCTCCGGATGGAAGTCGTGCGGCAGCGGCGCCCTCTTCGGCTCGGTCACGTGCACCTCTCCTGATCGCTGTAACTGCAGTCGTCGGGTCTCCACCGACCCTAGAGCCAGTTGCGCTGACCGCCGACCTGCGCCAGCCACTGATTGAGGTATGCCGCCCAGTCGGTCCCCTGGAAGTCGTGCAGCCCGACCTTGAAGGCGCGGTACGAGTCGCTGCCCTCGCTGAAGAGACCCGCCTTCTTGTCCATCTCCAGGACGACGTCCATCTCACGGTCGTCGGCGACGAACGTGAGCTCGACCTGGTTCAGCCCGCGGTACTGCTGCGGCGGGAAGAACTCGATCTCCTGGTAGAACGGCAGCCGCTGACGCGTACCCCGGATGTGACCACGCTCCATGTCCGCGCTCCGGAAGCCGAAACCGAGCTGCCCGAAGGCGTCGAGGATGGCCTGCTGCGCCGGCAGCGGGTGCACATTGATCGGGTCCAGGTCGCCCGAATCCAGCGCCCGCGCGATCTCCAGCTCCGTGGTCACTCCTATGTTCATGCCGTGCAGCTGGTGACCGGCGAACATGGTGATCGGCGTCTCCCACGGGATTTCGAGCCCGAAGGGAACGACGTGCACGGCCCCGGCCCGCACCTCGAACGCGCCACCGAGCCGCAGCTTGGTGAACTCGATGTCCTGCTTGGTCTCCGTGTCGTGGCCCTCGACCTCGACCCGGGCCTGCAGCCCCACGGAGAGTCCCTCGATCTGCTGATCCACGGATCCGCCCTGGATCCGCACCTCACCCTGGACGACCCCGCCCGGTACGACGTTGAGCTCGGAGAGCTCGGTCTCCACCGAGGCGCCACCGGCACCCAGGCTCGCGAGCAGCCGCTTGAAGCCCATGTTTACTCCTCCTTGGTCCTGACCCCTACATACGCGCCACGACCGTAGTCGGTTCCCGGTACCCTCGACCGCCATGATCGAGGGCCTGGACCGTACGCCGCTGACACGCGATTTCTTCGACCGCCCCGTACTGGACGTGGCACCCGACCTCCTGGGCCGGACCCTGGTACGCGCCACCCCCGACGGACCCATCGAACTCCGTCTCACCGAGGTGGAGGCGTACGCCGGCGAGGTCGACCCCGGATCGCACGCCTTCAGAGGCCTCACCGCACGCAACAGCGTCATGTTCGGACCGCCCGGCCACGCGTACGTCTACTTCACCTACGGCATGTGGCACTGCCTCAACCTGGTGTGCGGCCCCGAGGGCCGGGCCAGTGGGGTGCTGCTCCGCGCAGGTGACATCCAGGTCGGCGCCGACCTCACCCGTGAACGTCGAAACTCGGCCCGCAACGACAGGGAACTGGCCAAAGGCCCGGCCCGCCTGGCCACGGCCCTCGATGTCGACCGAGCCCTGAACGGCACCGACGCCATCGCCCATCCGGGCGCCCCCCTGTCCGTGCTGCACGGCACCCCACCACCGCGTGACCAGGTGCGCAACGGTCCGCGTACCGGGGTGGGCGGCGACGGAGCCACCCACCCCTGGCGCTTCTGGATCGACGGGGACCCCACGGTGAGCCCGTACCGGGCCCATGTGCCACGCCGTCGCGCAACTTGACTCGCCCTTGGGGGCCGCCTAATGTAGCCCGAGCCGCTTGAAACGGGTACTGCTGTCGGTACGGTCCATCGGACCGCATCCGAGCAACTCGGAGCGGCCAACCACTACCTACGAATCACCCTGGCGGGTGCGAATTCGGCATGCCGTAATTCAATCCCTTCGGCTCGATTATGAGTCACCAAGGAAATCGGCTAAAGTAGTGGACA
>NZ_FMBW01000032.1 GCF_900091725.1 Streptomyces sp. DvalAA-43
GGCCACGTCCACGGTGACCTTCTGCGTCATGTCACCGTTGGCCACCGCCGTGGTCACCTGCGCGATGTCGCGCACCTGGGTCGTCAGGTTCCGGAAGACCGTGTTCACCGAGTCGGTCAGGTCCTTCCAGGTCCCCGCCGCACCCGGCACCTTCGCCTGGCCGCCGAGCAGGCCCTCGCCACCGACCTCACTGGCCACCCGGGTCACTTCGTCCGCGAAGAGCCGCAGCGTGTCGGTCATCTGGTTGATGGTCTCGGCCAGCTGCGCGACCTCGCCGCGGGCGCTCACCGTGACCTTCTGGGACAGGTCGCCGTTGGCGACGGCCGTGGTCACCTCGGCGATCCCGCGCACCTGGGAAGTGAGGTTCCCGGCCATCGTGTTGACGGAGTCGGTGAGGTCCTTCCACACGCCCGCCACGCCCGGCACGGTCGCCTGCCCGCCGAGCTCGCCCTCCGTGCCCACCTCTCGGGCGACCCGGGTCACCTCCGAGGAGAACGACGACAGCTGGTCGACCATCGTGTTGACGGTGTTCTTCAGCTGGAGCATCTCGCCGGCCACATGGACGGTGACCTTCCGCGACAGGTCCCCCTTGGCGACCGCCGTCGTCACCAGCGCGATGTCGCGCACCTGCGCGGTCAGCCGGTACGCCATGGTGTTCACGGAGTCCGTGAGGTCCTTCCAGGACCCGGACATGCCGCGCACCTGGGCCTGCCCGCCCAGCTTGCCCTCGGTGCCCACCTCGACCGCGACCCGCGTCACCTGCTCGGTGAACGCCGACAGCTGGTCGACGAGGCTGTTGACCGTACGGGCGACCTTCAGGAACTCGCCGCGCAGCGGCCGTACCGTCTCGTCGGAGGTGTGCGAGCGCAGTTCCATCCGCTGTTCGAGATCACCGTCGGCCACCGCCGACAGCACCCGCCCGACCTCGGAGACCGGGCGGGCCAGATCGTCGACCAGTTCGTTGGAGGCGTCGATCGCGGCGGCCCAGGAGCCCTCGCAGGCACCCGTCTCCAGCCGCTCGGTGAGCTTGCCCTCACGTCCGACCACCCGCCGCACCCGGGCCAGCTCCCCGGTGAGATGGAGGTTGCGGTCGGCGACCTCGTTGAAGACCGCCGCGATCTCCGCCATCACACCGTCGCCCGAGACGGTCAGACGCCTGCGGAAATTCCCGTCGCGCATCGCCACCAGGCCCGCCAGCAGTCTGTTGAGGGCTGCCGCATCGACGTCGATGGTTCCATTGCGCTGTTTCTTCACGGACTGTCCGCCTTTTGTGCGCGTGCCTGTTCCCCGCGCCGCCACGCCAGACTCCACCGTGATCCCTCCCGCAGGGGTTGACCGTATTGCTCGGGTCCTATCTGGGAGCTTGCCCAGTTCTCTTCTTTGGCTCACCGCCACAGCCCACCGTCGACGGGTGACCATGCGGACGTCAAATCGTTGAAACGTACCAGGCCCGACGCAGCCGGGGTGCAACCTCCAGAGGTTGTCCCACATCCCTCTGTCGAGAGGCCCACACTTGTCCGGTCACAGGTCCGTTCCTGGTCGCTCCTGCCCGAAGTCGCCCCTCGTGTATCCGGCACCGAGATCGAGCGTCTAGCCTGGCAGGCGAATCGAAGCGGCGAGAAACGGGCACAGGACTCGGGGAAGCGACGAGACACCATATGGGGAGTGCTGTGATCACCGCGCGCGCGGCCGCCACCTTCGACCCGGTCGGACGTTCCGTCGCGACCGCCCGCGCCTTCGTCCGCGACACCCTCCAGGGGTGGGGCTACACGGACGTCGTCGACGACGCGGTCGTCCTCACCAGCGAGCTGGTGACCAATGCCGTGGTCCACGCGGGCACCGCCGCGGACGTGCTGTGTCTGCGCACGGAGGACGGCGTCCGGATCGAGGTCTCCGACCACTATCCGGAACGCGAGGTCCCGCTCCAGAGCACCGGTCTGGACTTCGGCAGCCCGGATCGCGAGAACGGCCGCGGGCTGCTGCTCTGCGCGGCACTCGCCACCCGCTGGGGTGTCGAGTATTCACCCACCCGCAAGCATGTCTGGTTCCAGCTCGATCTGCCCGAACGCCCGGTGGGCATCCGCTCGGCGGGCCCGCTGCTCCCGGTGGGGCTGCTCCCCGTCGCCGACGAGCGCGTCCGGGTGGCCGTCGTCCAGATCGACAGCGCCGGATCCATCGCGGCCTGGAACGAGGACGCCTCGTTCCTCTTCGGCCACACCGCGGACCAGGTCACCGGAAAGCAGCTCACCGACTTCACCGCCTGGCCCCAGACCCCCGGCACCAACACGGGCATCGTCGACGCCCTCCAGCTCTCCCGCTGGGAGGGCAGTTACGGGATCCGGGGCGCCGACGGCCGGACCATCCCGGTCTACGCCTCGCACCTGCGGGTCCGCGACACCCATGGCGAGCCCTCGACCGTCTGTCTGCTCGTCCGCGACTACGAACGGGCCGTGCTCCAGTCACCGGCCCGCGCACCGGTCTCCGACACGGCCGCCGAGAGCGGCAAGACGGACCCGTTCGAGATCTTCATCGGCTCCCCCGCCCCCGACGACCTCGACGGCCTGCTCCAGCGCACGGTCGAGCGGGCCCGCGACATGCTCGACGCCGATGCGGCCTTCCTGCTGCTGGCCACGGACGACGAGACGGAACTGGAGGTGCGGGCCACCACGGGTCTGCCCTCCGCCCGCCAGCGCTTCGCCCGGGTCCCGGTGGAGGCCGGGACCGGACGGTACGGATCCGCCCGCATGCCCGCCGTCCACGAGGACCTCGACAACGTCCCTGGCGCCGTCCCGCTGCTCGGCGGGACCGGGATGCGTTCCGTCGTCACCGTCCCGCTGAAGGTCGAGGGGCGGCTCACCGGCTCCCTGGGGGTCGCCGCCGAGGCGGCCGGCCGTTACTCGAACGAGGAGGCCCTGCGGCTGCAGTTCGCCGCGGACCGGATCGCGCTGGCGGTCGAGTCGGCCCGCCTGGGCGAGCTGGAGCGCCTCCGCCGCGGCTCCCTCTCCTTCCTCGTCGAGGCCTCCGATCTGCTCGCCGGCACTCTCGACCGGGACCAGACCCTGGCGCTGATGGCCCAGATGACGGTCCCCACCCTGGCCACCTGGTGCGCCGTGTACACGATCGCCGACCAGGCGTCCGAGCCGCATCTCTCCTACGTCCTGCACGAGGACGAAGAGCGTATCGACGGCCTCAAGGCACTGCTCTCCAAGATCGCGCCCCCGGACCCCGTGCCGACCCCTGGCGCCCGCGTCTGGGCCGCCCCGTCCGAGGCCGCCCACCAGGCCGCCCTGCGCAGTTCGATGCGGACGCTCGGTCTCGGTGAGCGCGGCAGGCTCGGCGAACCCGCCAGGCTCGGCTCCGGTATCCGTACGACGCTGGCCACCGCGGCCGCCGTGGGCGGGGAGACGGTGGTCCTGCCGCTCGTGGCCCGCAACCGTGTCATCGGCATGCTCACGCTCGGAAAGCCCTCCGACGACCATTTCCGCCAGGAGATCCTGGAACTGGCCGAGGACCTCTCCCGCCGTGCCGCGCTCGCCCTCGACAACGCCCGCCTGTACTCGGAGCGCATGGCGATCAGCCAGTCCCTCCAGCGCAGCCTGCTGCCGCCGGGACTGCCCGAGATCCCCAATGTCGAGATCGAGGTCATCTACCGTGCGGCGGGCGAGGGCAATGAGGTGGGCGGCGACTTCTACGACGTCTTCCCGATCCGCGACGGCGCCTACGGCTTCGCCATCGGCGACGTGTGCGGTACGGGCCCGGAGGCCGCGGCCGTCACGGGCCTCGCCCGCCACGCCCTGCGCCTGCTCGCCCGAGAAGGCTTCGGCGGCCCGGCCGTCCTGGAGCGGCTCAACGCCGCCATCCTGGACGAGGGCGCCCGCAGCCGCTTCCTGACCCTCCTGTACGGCGAGCTGTGGCCCCAGGACGACGGCAGCGCCCTTCTGAAGGTGGTCTGCGCGGGGCACCCGCTGCCGCTGCGCCTGCGTCAGGACGGTTCGGTCGAGGCGGCGGCCGAGCCTCAGCCCCTGCTGGGCGTCATCGAGGAACTCGAACTGTACGAGCAGTCGTTCACCCTCGCCCCCGGCGATGTCCTGCTGTGTGTCACCGACGGCGTCACGGAACGCCGCGAGGGCACCCGCATGCTGGGCGACGACGGTCTGGCGGATGTCCTGGCGACCTGTACCGGCCTCACGGCGGGCGCGGTGGCAGCTCGCATCCTGCGGGCGGTCGAACGCTTCGCCGCCGAGCCGGCCTCGGACGACATGGCCATCCTCGCCATGCGCGTCCCGGAACCGCCCACCGCCTAATACACCGACGCCCCTTCGGCCTGTCTGTGCATGAATGCCTGCCATTCTCATCGCCATGGACGACTGGTATCTGCAAACGGGCAGCGGAGCACGGTTCGACTGGGGGCCCGCAGGCGCCGAACGGCTCTCGTCGGCGGTCGCGTGTCTCGTGGTGATCGACGTGCTGTCGTTCACCACCTCGGTGACGGTGGCTGTGGAGTCCGGAACTCGGGTATTCCCGCACGCCTGGCGTGACGCCTCGGCATCGGTCTTCGCCGAGCGCATGGATGCGCGGCTGGCCGTAGGCCGGCGCATGGCGACATCGGCATCGCCCTGGTCGCTGTCACCGGCGGCGCTGAGAGACGCGCCTTTCACACCACGTCTGGTCCTGCCTTCTCCCAACGGCTCGTCGACCTCCGCCGCGGCCGGTGGGTCGACGGTCGTTGCGGGCTGTCTGCGCAATGCGACGGCGGTGGGCCGTTGGCTCGCCCTCAACGGGTATGGAACGCTCGCCCGCCCGGTTGCCGTGATCGCCTCGGGCGAGCGCTGGCCGGACGGCAGTCTGCGCCCCGCTCTGGAGGACCTGCTGGGTGCGGGAGCCGTTCTCGCGGCGCTCAGGAAACAGCGCGGTGGTTCTCTGTCGCCCGAGGCGGCCACAGCGGCCGCGTGTTTCGAGACGACGCCGGATGTCATCGCCGCGGTGACCGCCAGCGCATCCGGGCAGGAACTCGTTTCAGGGGGCTTCCCCGACGACGTACGTATCGCAACGGAGTCGGACGTCTCCGATGTCGTGCCGGTCCTCACCGATGGGGCATTCATGGCAGCCGGATAACCCACGCCCCAACAGGAAAGGCCCCCGCCAGCTGGCGGGGGCCTTTCCTGTTCTTCGGAGCCCCAATGCGGAATCGAACCGCAGACCTTCTCCTTACCATGGAGACGCTCTACCGACTGAGCTATTGGGGCGCGCTGCGCTGTGCAACGAGATAAAGCATACCCCGAACTCGGGGATGCTCAAAACCACTGGTCACAGACGACTCTGACGGGCTCTCACGACACGAAGAACCGCCCCTCCAGGAGCGATGCGGGACCTGCCGGAGTGAGGCCCGAGGCCGGCCGCACGCGTCGTCATCGAGCCGGCCGT
>NZ_FMBW01000008.1 GCF_900091725.1 Streptomyces sp. DvalAA-43
CTAGTACTCCAGTGCGGTTTCGTGATCACGTGCGGGTCGACTGCACCCGGACCTGCCCGAAATTCATTGATTCGAGCTGTAGTTGCCGCCGGGCTCTGTGGGCACGCAAGGCCAGGAACCGAACTACTGCAGCACACGTCTCCCGCACCATGACCTCAAGCGAGCACCAAGAGCACACGTTTTCCACCAGGCTGGTTTCACCGTCCTCGGTGGGTGTGGATCCGTCGAAGACCAACGACTACAACAGCTTCGCCGAGGCGTACACGGCTGCGAACGAGACCAACCTGGTCAATGCCTACTACGAGCGGCCGGCGATGCTGGCCCTCGCTGGAGACGTGGCTGGCCGGCGGATCCTCGACGCCGGCTGTGGCTCGGGGGCCCTGTTCGCCGCGCTGCGCGACCGTGGCGCCATGGTGAGTGGCTTCGACTCGAGTGCCGGGATGCTGGGGCTGGCTCGGCAGCGGCTCGGCGACGGTGCGGATCTGCAGGTGGCGGAGCTGGGCAGCCCGCTTCCCTACCCTGATGACACGTTCGACGATGTAGTGGCGTCCCTGGTGCTGCACTACCTGGAGGACTGGGGGCCGGCGCTGGCAGAGCTGCGACGCGTACTTAGGCCCGGCGGTCGGCTGATCGCGTCTGTCGACCATCCATTTGCCGTCCACCTCATTCACCGTGAGGCCGGCCGCGAGGCCGAGTGCGACTACTTCGACACCACCAAGTGGACCGTGGAGTGGAGCATGGGTGGCCAGACCACGCTGGTGAGTCGCTGGAACAGGCCGCTGCACGCGATGATCGAGGCTTTCACCGGGGCGGGTTTCCGGATTACGGTCATCAGCGAGCCGGAGCCTGATCCCGCCGCCCGCGAGCTGTTCCCCGAGGCCATCGCGGCCGAGCCGCGCTTCCTGTGCTTCCTGTTCTTCGTACTGCAAGCGGGTTAGTACTCCGGTGTGCAGTCTCGCCATGGCCCAGGCGACGACGGCCAGTACGGCAGCGCCTGACGCGGGCGGCCGCCGCGAGATGATCAGGGGTTGTGTGGACTCCCGAAGATCGTGCGGTGGCCGCAGGCCATAGCGTAGACCCTGACCGATGGCGGGCGATGTTCGACCAGGTCATGGCCCGGATCGCGGGCAGATTCGGGCGCGTTGAGCCCCGGGCGGCGGCCCGTTCCTACCTGCTCGGGCTACTGACGGGCGTCGAGCGGAAGAACTGCTGGCAGCTGGCCGAACGAGCGGGGCATAAGCGGCCCGGGCCCCTGCAGCGTCTGCTGAGGTATGCCCGATGGGACGCCGATGCGGTCCGCGACGACCTGCGTTCATACGCCGCCGAACACCTCGGCAAAGACGATGCTGTTCTCGTCGTCGACGAGACCGGTTTCCTGAAGAAGGGCCGGTCCTCGGCGGGAGTGCAGAGGCAGTACACGGGCACCGCCGGACGCATCGAGAACGCCCAGGTCGGCGTGTTCCTCGCCCTGGCCACCGCCCGGGGCCGGGCTCTGATCGACCGCCGGCTCTACCTGCCCGAGCATTCCTGGAGCACTGATCCCGAGCGCCGCCGTGAGGCAGGAATACCCGAGGCGGTGGAGTTCGCGACCAAGCCCCGCCTGGCCGGGGAGATGATCATCGCCGCGCTGGACGCCGGGATCGCTGCCTCCTGGGTGACCGGCGACGAAGCCTACGGCCAGGACCCCCAACTGCGGACCGTTCTGGAAGCACGCGGCACCGGCTACGTGCTGGCCGTCGCCTGTTCGGCCCGGGTGAGGATCAACAACGGCCGCACCACAGTCCGCGCGGACACCGTCGCCGGGCGCCTGCCCGCCTCGGCCTGGCAACGACACAGCGCCGGAATAGGCGCGAAAGGCTACCGCCACTACGACTGGGCCTGGATCCACATTGGCACCGGAAGCCACCGCCACCTGCTGATCCGCCGCAACCGGACCACCGGCGAACTCGCCTTCTACCTGTGCTGGTCACCCACCCCCGCGACACTGGCTGAACTTGTCCGCGTCGCCGGTGTCCGCTGGAGCATCGAGGAGTGTTTCCAGGCCGCCAAGGGCCAGGTCGGACTCGACCACTATCAGGTCAGGCACTGGACATCGTGGCACCGGCACATCACGCTTGCCATGCTCGCCCTGGCCTTTCTGACCGCCGTCGCCGCCGACGCGGCCCCCGGCCGACCCGCCGGCCGGAACTTCCCGGCTCAGGACAGCGACTCGATCTCCCTGACCGTCCCCGAGATCCGCCATCTGCTCACCGCGGTCTTCGCCCCGCCAGCCGCGACCGCAGCCAGGCTGCTGCACTGGTCCATCTGGCGCAGACGCCACCAGGCAACAGCCCGGCGCAGCCACTACCGTCGGCGGTCTCTCGACGAACCTGCTGGATAGGCCGCGAAACCAGACTGGAGTA
>NZ_FMBW01000003.1 GCF_900091725.1 Streptomyces sp. DvalAA-43
AAGTTACGGTGGCGCATCGAGCACGACTACCGCGAGCTGAAGACCACCCTCGGACTCGACCACTTCGAAGGCCGCTCATTCACCGGCCGGCACCGCCACGTCACCCTCGTCACCGCCGCCCACCTGTTCCTGACCGAACAGCGGACCTGCCCAAAAGTCCCTGCCAGGGCCTGACCCTCTACCAGGCCCTGGACCTCCTCCAACATCTGCTGGCCACCTGGACCGGAACCTGCCCCACCTGCCGACAACCCACCCCATGGCAGCCCTACGACACCACCTAACAAAGCCCTACTAGGTCCTGTCTTACAAGTGGCGGTAGCCCTCCGTTACTGGGTGCCACCTCGCGTGAGAAGCTCAGCTGCATGATCAGTCACGGTAACGGCACACGTCGCGAGCTGCTTCTTCGGAATGGCCTGGGTGCAGGAGACGTGGTGCATGCGCACCGTGAGGCACTTCTTGTCCTCCGGGACAGCATCGAGACCGCTCACCTCGATGCCTACAGTGATGAAGCCTGGCCGCAGGAGGTCGTACCCGCTTACGAGCGCGCGTTGTTGATGGCCGAGGACGCTGTGACCGATGGCGTCCGGTCTGCGAAGAGCGATCCTGGAATGGGGATCGATGTTGATATCCACGACGACGCACAGTTCGACGTGCTGCTGGCCTTGGCCCCTTACACGATCCATGCCGAGGCATGGCGGCAGGGTGAGCAGCTCTTCAGCGCCGACGACACGGGAACAGCCCTGTGGATTGCCGTCACATCACAGCAAGAGATTCAGCTCATGTCGCGGCTCGGCGCACTGGCGGTCACGCAGACGGCTTTCGCGGACCGACCCAGGTAGCCGACAACGCTTGATCACGGTGTGGTGTCGCGGAGCCAGAGGATGAGCGAGCCGAGGTGCAGTCCCGCCCGGTAACGGGTGGCGAGTTCGTCGAAGCGGGTTGCGACGGCCCGGAACTGTTTGAGCCGGCGGGCCGGCGTCCGCCGCGGCTGCCCCGTCTCCGCCTGTTGGCGACCTGGTCAGAGTGTTCGGGGATGGTGGCCTTGATCCCGCGGTGCCTGAGGCCAGCCCGGATGGCGCGGGAGGAGTATGCCTAATGGGAAGCGAAGGACGGCCTCGTGCGGGGTCGGCCTCCTCCGGTGCGCGGGACACGCAGGTCTCCCAGCAGCAACGGCAGGGACTTGGCCGTCGTGCGCCTGGCCGGGCGTCACGACGACGGCCAGCGGTCGGCCCTGGCCGTCCACGGCGTGGTGGATCTTCGTGGTCAGCCCGCCGCGGGAATGACCGATCCCGTGCCCGGCGGGCTCTCGATGGGCGTCGAGGCCCTGCCCTCGGGCTGCGGCCCGGCACTTCTCGGGCGGCGGGTGTTGGTGGCGTGCTGGTGGGCCCGGGTGATGGTGGAGTCCACCCGCCACCCGCCACCCGCCAGTCGATCAGCCCATCGTTGTCCGCGCGGGCGAGCAGGACGCCGAGCACGCGGTCCCAGGTCCCGTCGGCCGCCCAGCGGCGGTAGCGGGCCCACACGGTCTTCCAGGATCCGAACCTGGCTGGGAGGTCTCGCCAAGGAATACCGGTGCGGTACTGGTAGACGCACGCCTCCACAATGCGGCGGTGATCGTCCCAAGGCCTGCCACGACGACCGGTACTGGAGGGCAGCAGAGGTCGGGTGCGGTCCCACTGCCGGTCGGTCAGCAGGGCGTGACGAGGCATCAGGATCAGACCGGAGAGGTGTTGCGCACCCCGCCGGGCTCAGTCGATCTTCTTGATCACCCGGGCGGGCACTCCCGCGACCACGGTGGCGGCTGGAACATCACGAGTGACCACCGCACCGGCTGCGACCACCGCACCGGCACCGATGGTCACCCCCTGCGTGATCACGGCAGCCGTCCCGATCCAGACGTCGTCCTCGATGACGATCGGGGCGAAGGAGAGGTACTCGCGGCGCTCGGCCAGGGGCAGTGGATGGCCTCCGGTGATGAGGCTAACCTTTGGGGCGATCATGACGCCGTGCCCGATACGGATGCCTCCCCTGTCCATGAAGGTGCATCCCTGGTTGACGAAGACGTTCTCCCCGAACGTCGTGTTGAGCCCGTACTCGGTAAAGAACGGGGGGTAGATCATCACCGATTCCGGCAGCGGGCCACCGAACACAACAGAAAGTAGTTCCGCGCGGCCTTCGCTGTCGCTGAACGGAAGCACGTTCAGTCGAGACGTCGCATCGGTCACCTCCACGATCCGTTCCACATGACGCGCGAACTCAGGCGTCTGGACATACATGACCTGCTCTGTGCGGTTAGCCATACGACGATCCCACCACCCCGAAGGACGGGTGATCAAACAACCGCATGACCCACCAGCCACAACCACTCGTTGTGGAAGTAAGTTGAAGATGTGGATGTTGAAGCGCTGCGGACGTTCGCGGCCGTCGCCGAGACCGGCCAGTTCCAGGCAGCGGCGGACGAGCTAGGGATCAGCCAGCAGGCGGTCTCCAAGCGGATCGCGGCCCTGGAGAGACACCTCGAGGTCACGCTCCTGGTGCGAACCTCGCGAGGCTCCCGGCTGAGCCTTGACGGGCAGGTCTTCCTGCCGCACGCCAAGAAGGTCCTCGCAGCCTTCGAGCAGGCCGAGCAGGCCGTGCGTCCCGGCAGCCGGCCCTTGCGCGTCGACGTCCTCAACCGGCGCATCGCTCCGGCCCAGGCCGTCTACCGGTTCTACCGCTCCCACCCCGAGATGAGCCTGGACGCGGTCACACTGAGCAACGAGAACGCCGCCCAGGCCGCCCAGGCGGTGCTCGACGGAACCGTCGACGCGTCCTTCCGCGCCCTGCCGGTAGACCAGGCCCCAGCTGGGATCAGCGCCGAACGACTTCTGGACGCACCCCTGGAGCTCCTGGTCGGGCCCGGCCACCCCCTGGCTGACGTACCCTGGGTCAGTCCTGCGGACCTGGCCGGGCACCGCATCTGGATCCCCGGGATCAGGCCAGGCACGGAGTGGGCGGCGTTCTACCAGGCGCTGTCCGAGGCCTTCGGCCTGAGCATCGACGCGCTCGGCCCCAACTTCGGCGACGAGGCCCTGATGGACGCGCTGGCCGACTCGGCCTCGCTGGCCACCCTCGTCGGCAGCGGGGACCGCTACCTGTGGCCCCAGAACCACGACCTCCGGCGCATCCCGTTGCGCGAACCGACCCCGGTGTACACGCACGTGCTGTTGTCCCGGACCGGAGACCAGCACCCCGTGCTGACCGCGCTACGCGACCATCTGCGCACCTCAGGGCCGCGCACCCCGGACGGCGTGTGGGTGCCGGACTGGATAGACCGCTGACCAAGACGCCCGGTATGGCAGACACGTCCTAGCCCAGGCCATCCCGGTCCTGCCGGAGGGGCCGGGCTGGTGATACGAGCCCAAGCTCGACGGTTCTCCAGACATTCAGATGCGTCTCGCGTCGTTAATCACTTGCCTGGTACGACCTCACCGGTGAGGCTCAGCGGGTGCTTACATCTGTGCCGGACGGACGCGCGGGAATCAGCGCCGCGCTGGTGAAGCGGTTGATCACCTCCCAGTTCCCTCAGTGGAGCCGTCTGCCCGTGGTCCCGGTTCCGGTGGATGGCTGGGACAACCGCACCTACCGCCTCGGTGACGACATGACGGTCCGCCTGCCCACCGCAGCCGGCTACGCCCCTGCGGTCGACAAGGAATGCGACTGGCTGCCCCGCCTGGCCCCCGCGCTGCCGGTGGCTGTCCCCACCGTCCTGGCCAAAGGAGCCCCCGGCGCGGGATATCCCTACCCCTGGTCCGTGCGCGGCTGGCTGCCCGGCGACACGGCCTCTCCTGAACGCATCGACGACATGACCCAGTTCGCCACCAGTGTCGCCGGGTTCATCCTCGCCCTTCAGCGCTGTGACTCCGAGGACGGTCCTCTCGCCGGGACGCACAGCGGATATCGCGGCGCGTCACCCGCCCACTACGACGACGAGACGCGTCGCTGCATCACCGCCCTCAGCGGCCGGATCGACACCGTGAGGGCCACCGAGACCTGGCAAGCGGCACTCGAGGCCCAATGGCGTGGAACGCCGGTGTGGTTCCACGGCGACATCGGTGGCAACAACCTGCTTGTCACCGACGGCAGGCTGTCGGCCGTCATCGACTTCGGCACCTCGGGCATCGGCGACCCCGCCTGCGATCTCGTGATCGCCTGGACGATGCTCCGCGAGGAAAGCCGCGAGGCATTCCGACACACAGTCGGCCACGACGACGGCACCTGGGCCAGGGCCAGAGGCTGGGCGCTGTGGAAGTCCCTGCTGACGTTGACCCAGTGCTCCGACCCCAGGGACGAGCGAGTCGCCATCCATCTCGATGTGATCGACGCGGTACTGGCCGACCACGAACGCTTCGCGTGACCCGGACCGGCGCCGGCACACTTCCCCACCGCCCAACGCCACCCACCAACAGGTCACTTCGTGTCTCATGAACACACCGAAGTCTGGAGAAGGACAGCCACCGGACCGTGCTGCGCCGCACCGACGAGACCGTCGTGCTGTACGCCCGGTCCGGCAGAGTCGTCACCCAGCACTGGATGGACCTGGTCCGAAAGCTGGTGAGGCCCCCTCCAGGTGTCCTCTGTCATCGGATCTTGCTCGTTTGCCATCGGAGCGTGGGGCGGGGCAGTTCGTCTCCGCGCGTCGCACCACTACCTTGAACTCCAACGGAAACACAAGTGACTATAAGCGCAGAGGAGTTGGGTCAATGGCGACAGATCCGGCGGATACGGCGTCCGTCAGTGGGCTCGGGTTCGGGGACTACTACCGGTCGCACGCGGGGCCGCTCGTCGCCCTGTCGCTGCTGCGGGGCGTGGACCTGGTGGAGGCGGCGCGACTCGCCCAGGACTCGATGACGGTGGCCCGGCGGTGGATGGACCTGCTGGGCGCGAACGCGGCCGGGGCCGCGAAGGACACCAGAACCCCCGTGGTCACCGCGCAGGCGCTGCGGGCCTGGACGTGCCGGATGACCGTCGGCGGCGGCTGCGGGGTGCTCCGCCCTGCGCACGAGACGGTGCCAGCCCTCCTGGGGAAGGGCAGCACCGACGCCCTGGTGCAGGCCCGGACGGTGGTGGCGCTCGCCCCGCTGAGAGAGTTGAACAAGCGTCAACTCGACGTCACCGCGTTTCGGTTGGCCGGCTGTGCTCCGGGAGCGATCGGGTACGAGCTGGGCCTGTCGATGCCGAAGGTGCACCGCACCCTGCGCCACGTCGGCAAGCTGCTCGGAGCGGAGACGGGGGCACGGCAGGCCAGAGGTGCCGAGGCGCCGGGGGAGGCCGATGGGGCTGGCGCGGCCGAGGGGGCCGCGGAGGCAGACGTCAGGTTCGCGGAGCTGCTGGGCGAGCTGACCACCGCGCTGGATTCCGTACTCGACCTGCGGGCCGGGCTGGACGAGGTGAGTGGCTCCATTGGCGCGGACGGGGCCACCGCTCGCCGCGCCCCCGGACCGCCGCTGTGGAACCTCGGCTCCTCGCTCCCCGTGCCGCCCTTCGGCGCACCCGTGCTGCACTCGTTCGCCGAGCCCGCGCCGTCCGGAGTACGGGCGTACGCGGCCGGCCTCGCCCAGTGCGACGCACAGGGCCGCGAGGCCGCGCTCGGCGGGTTTCCCGCGGCCGAACTGGCGGCTGTACGGCTCGGAGCGGTGCTCGCCCTTCAGGTGGAGCGATTCCGGCAGGAGGCCGAGAGGTCCGGGACACGGGCCACCAGGGACGAGTTCCGGAGGGAGGACGCCCGGGCGTTCGCGGTCGCACTGGCCCAGGACGCCGCGCTCGCAGCGCCGATGTTCGACGCGGTGAAGGACCTCGACGTCCCCCGACGCGTCGGCTTCCTGGCATCGGGTCTCGCCGATGACGATCCCTGGACGAACGAGGTCTCCTACGACGGGATCGAAGCCTCCCTCGCCCTGGCCCAGTTCCGGCGCGCGGCGGTGCGGGCGGCGCTGCGCGCGTCGCACCGGCCCGGTGCGGCCATCTCCCCTCGGTCCGGCGGCCCGCTCGCCGAGGCCCTCAGGCAGTCCCTGAGCGACACCCACCGGATCATCGACCAGCTCGACGGACTGAACAGCGACCTCTCGCGTGCCGAGTCGACCCTGCCGGACGGCTACTACGTCGACATGACCCGGGACTTCGACCTTCACCAGAGTTTTCATGCGGACCTGGCCCTCGGCATCGACGCCGTCCGGGAGGCCCTGTCACAGCCCTAGCTCGGGGATCTCGCCGAGCTTGCGTGCTCGGTAGGCGGCCTGTCGGCAGGCGTGCGAGCACCACCGTCGGGCTGCTGAGGCCGAGTCCATGGGCGTTCGGCAGAAGCCGCATGTCGGGCCCGTGGGGACGCTGTGGCCGGCGGGAGGTTGGGCGGGGTTCTGCTGGCGTTGGAGGTAGTCCTGGTCTCGGCATCGCTGGCAGTAGCCCGCCGGGCCGCGGCGGCTCACGGGGATGCGGTGGATGACCTCGCCGCACTTCGTGCAGAGCTTCGCCTGGGAGGCGGTCGGGGCCGGCGGCTCGGGGGGCCGCTCGACACCTTGGCGGTGTGCCATCCGGCGGCAGCGTGGGGAACACCAGGACGGCGTGCTCTTCCCCGGAGTCCGGGGCAGTTCGATCCCGCAGTATCTGCAGGTCCGGGTGCCGATGGTGCGACGCAGATGGGCGCGTTGGCGGCAGCGGGCGGAGCAGTGGCGCCGGGGGCTTCCGCCGGCGGTCCCCTTCGGCGGGAGCGGGGCATCGCACTCGGCGCATCGTGTCGCCGGGCCTTCGAGGGTTTCCCGCAGAGCGGCGGGGTGACGACCGGTTGCCGCGGCGAGCCGGCCCCAGCTCGGTTTCCCGCGGTGGTGGGGCGGCGGCAGAGGTAGTCCCGCAGGTAGGCGGGCCGGAGATGGTTGGCCTGGGCGAGCCGGACGATGAAGGCCTCGACGCCTTCGCGGTCCAGCGGCCGCACTCGGCGCGGGAGGCGGGAGACGGTGGGGTCCGGCTCCGTGTAGGGGGTCACCGGGCGGTCCGCCTGCGGGGCTTGGGCGAGGCGGCGAGGTCGAGCGGAACATCCTCCAGGCCGTACTTGGTGAGTTCCTCGGTGCCGGTGAGGATCGCGTCGATCGCGGCGCCGCGGATCTGGTGGGACAGGGAGCCGATCATGCCGCCGCAGCGTTCGTGGAGGAAGCGGTCGAGGCGGATCAGGCTGAACGGTTCGTGCCTGAGCAGGACCAGCGTGCCTTCCAGGGTCCTGACCAGGCCTTTCCACTCGGGTCCGTAGGGGAAGGGGTGGGTGCGGATGAGGGTGAAGCGGCCGGCGATCTGCTCACCGCGGACGCCGGCCAAGAGCCGCTCGACGTTGACGCTGGACGAACGTCGCGGGGATGCGATCGGAGAAGTACTTGAGGGTGTCGGCGACCTCAGCGCCGTTGCGGCTGGTCAGCGAGATGTTGTGGAGCTCGTCGACGAGGACGAGACCAGTGCGGGCGTCGGTGCAGACGCCGACGACGGCCTCGATGATGTCGGTGATGTTGAACCGGGCGGTCACCGGCAGACCCAGGAAGCGGGCGAACTCCACCGCGATCATGCGAGGCGTCGCGGCGGGCGGGACGGTGATGTAGACGACCGGGATCCGGCCCAGATCACCGGGATGGCGTGAGCGGTCCAGGAGCTCGTGGGCCAGACCGAGCTGGGCGATGGCGATCGTCTTGCCGGTGCCAGCCGGCCCCGAGACGATCAGCCCGCGGCGGGCACTGATCGCGTGCCGGTTGACCAAGACCAGGCGGCGGCCGGTGGCGACGGTGTGCTGAACGGTAGAGGTGCGGACCACCAGCAGGCGCGTGTGGTAGTCGAGCCGGTCCTCGTCGTAGGCCGTCCGCTTGGCCACGGGCAGGGCGGCGTACTCCTCCGTGGAGAGCAACGGCGGAGCCTCGGGAGGGCGGTCGACAAACCGGACCCAGCCTTGGAGGGTGGTCAGGTGCTGTCCCGGCTCCTCCGGCTCGCTCACGGCCTCCTCCAAGGGTCTTCGAGCGGGTCGAACAACCCCAGCGGAATCACTTCGGCCAGGGACTCCCCGTCGTTTGGTTCGGTGACCGGTTCGGCGGGCTCGGCTGCCGGGGCCGGGATGGAGGGCCCGGTGTTCTTGGTGCGGGCCGCCACCCGCCGCTCGCGCCGGCCCGGCCGGGGGCCCGGCTCACCGGGCGGGCCGCCGTGCGCGGGTCAGCAGAGCGGAGACGGCGTCGGCGAGTTCTTCCTCCGTCGCCTCGGGCAGCTGCCGGGCGACGTGGTCCCGGGCCAGGTCCCCGAACGGCACCGGAACCCGCTGCAGGTGCTTCCAGGTGGCCGGCACCCACCCGCCGTCGCCGAGGTGGTCGCGTCCCCAGATCCGGGAGACGTCGTAGGGGTCGTGGTGGACCTCTCAGAGCCCGCGCTTGGCCTGGACCTCCGAGTGCTGGCGCCGCATCGGGCCCAGCTCCTCGCTGTCGTAGATCCGGTCCTTGATCCGGATGCCGTAGTCGTTGACCACCCGCCAGAGGGCTGGCAGCAGCTCGACGTAGTCGTCGCCGCTCAGCGCCACCGGAACGTAGCCGCAGGCCTCGATCAGGGCGGCGTACTTCTCGTTCGGGGTGAACGCCCGGCCCGGGTGCGCGGGATCCCGCAGCCCGTCGTGCGGCCGGTTCTGCCACGCGGCGACAATCCACTCGTCCAGCAGCTCCTGCAGGGACCACAGCCGCTCCCGCTCCACCGCGCTCCTCACCGCTGTTTCGGCGCTTGCCGGGCTCGCGCTCACCGCCGCCCCGGCCACCGCCACCGCGGTCGGCCTCCATACCCCGCCCGCCAGGCCTCCGCTGGCCAGGCACTGTCCCTGCGCGAGCTCCCCGAACCGCCGGACGGCTGCTCGCGGACCTGGTCGTGACCGAGGAGGACGATGTCCCCGGTTACTCCCGGGCGGAGTTCCCGCACTGGATCACCCAGTACGGAACCTGCGACACCCGCGAGGTCGTGCTCCAGCGCGACGGCCAGGACGTGGTCCAGGACGACCAGTGCCGCGCCGTGTTCGGCACCTGGTACTCCGAGTACGACGGCCTCACCATCGACTCCGCCTCCCGCATCGACATCGGCCACGTCGTCCCCCTCAAGGAAGCCTGGCGTTCTGGGGCATCGCAGTGGACGACCCCCGAGCGGCGCGCCTTCGCCAACGACTTGGTCGACTCGCAGCTGATCACGGTCTCGGCCGGCAGCAACCGGGGGAAGGGTGACAAGGACCCGGGGAACTGGAAGCCGCCGCTGCAGTCGTACTGGTGCACCTACAGCCGCGCCTGGATCAGCGTGAAGGCCACCTACCAGCTCACCGCCAACCCGGCCGAGACTGAAGCTCTGTCCGAGATGCTCGACACCTGCGACGTCTGATCCCACCCGGCGGCACCGACCGGAAACCCTGTCCGGTGAACTGCCGGAGTACCGGACGAATCCGTCCGTGCCCTGATTCGCCGCGGGGGAGGAGCAGGACCCCTCCGTCCAGGCACTCTTCCTCTGCGGCGACCCCACCATCCCGACTCCGCAACCCCACGACAGCGAACGGGAGCGCGGAGGACGGTTTCTCGGCATCGCCTTCACCTGGCGAATTCCACGGCTCCCCCGAACTCTCCAGCCGATCATGGTTGATAGCCTCCCGGGATGACTGCGCCTTTCGATGAAGCCGTCCGCGCCCGACTGCAAGCCCCCAACATCTGGTACGTCGGCACCGTGTTCGCCGACGGAGCACCGCAGGTCAGCCCGATGTGGGTGGATCTGGAGGGGGAAAGGGAGCTGACGTTCAACACCTCGGTGGGGCGGGTGAAGGAGGAAAACCTGCGCCGCGACCCCCGCGTCTACCTCTCGCACGCGGACGCCACCGACCCCTTCGACCGAGTGCAGATCAGTGGTGTGGTGGCGCGCTTCATCGAGGGCGAGGAGGCACACGACCGAATGGACCGGCTGGCCCGCAAGTACCTGGGCGTCGATCGCTTTGAGTGGATCATGCCAGAGGAACATCGGGTCGCGGTGATCGTGCGTCCCGTCAAGGTGCGGCACATCGTCGGGGTGGAGCGGTTCCGGCCCGGCGGCCCCGTCCCCGCGCCCGGACCGGCATACCCGTCCTGACAATCGTCGCCGGCACAACGGCTTCGCCCCGAGGGAGTACGGCAGCGCTGCCCGCCGGCTGAAGAGCTCAGGCCCCGAGCACCACCACTACACGGCCCCGGTCGGATGGCTACCGGCCGTCGATCGGGTCCGGACCAGGAGCGAGCGGAGGGAGTCCGTGGGCGGCGAGGACGCGGTCGGCGAAGTCCCGTTCGGCGAGGGGGACACCATGGGAGGCGAGGAGGGTGAAGAGGTCTGCGAGCCGACGCGGTTCGGTGCCCCGAAGCTGATGGCCGGGGGCGAGGCCGAGGACGCCGACGAGCGGTCCGCGGCCGGCAGCGGGGGTCGTGGTCAGGCGCAGACGCATCGTGAGGCGAGGTGCGTCCGAATCGGGGTCCTCACCGAAGGCCATGTCCAGGCCCGTGATGTCGTGCCAGTGGTAGCGACGGCGTAGCAGCGCCCTGGAGAGGGTGAGGCCGTCGCTGTCGGCGCGCACCCAGAAGCTGACGGGCGCGGGCAGGGCCACGACGGGGACCACTGCGGCGACGATCAGCAGGCTGGGGCCGACACCCAGCCGATCCACCGCGCCGCTCGCGCCGAGGACGACAGCTGAGAGAAGGCCCAGAAGGCATCCTGGCCCTACACCCGAGAAACGCCACAGGAAGCCCAGGCGCACGGTCAGGAACCGGTTCGTCGTGTCCACAGGCTCAATCCTGGAGCCTTGATGTCACGGTTCCGCCACGTTTCCAGGGCCCTGGCGCCACAGTTCCGCAACGGCTTCCCTGCGCTCCCTGCCGGATCGTGTCGCAGAACTCCTGTCGGAGCTGGGAAGTCCGCCGCGGCCGACAGCCCACCTGCGCGCTCACCCAGGTTTCCGTTCGCCGCGCTGAGAGGTCGTTTTCGTCCGGTGTTTCATCCCGAGATGGGATGTTCTGTGGCCTTCTTCGGGTCGCGCCAGGAGATGGTGTTCTCACTGGTGAGGCGGCGGGCCATGAGGTCGGTCATGGCAATGTGGATCACGGCTTCGGAGCGGGTGGGCAAGGTTTCGTAGTCGCGGGCCAGGCGGCGGTGGAGCATGAGCCAGCCGTAGGTTCGCTCGACCGCCCACCGCTTCGGGATCGGGGTGAAGCCCCTGCTCCCAGGCTTGCGGGCGGTGATCTCCATGTCGATGCCGAGGGTGGCGGCATGCTCGACGAGGTGCTGGCGGTATCCGCCGTCGACCCACACCTTGCGGATGCTTGGGTGGTCGGCGGCGACCTGGTCGAGCAGTGCGGTGCCGGCAACGGAGTCCTGCACGCTGGCCGCGGTCACCAGAAGGCCGAGCGTGTCGGTGACGATGCTTCGCTTCCTGCGGACGATCTTCTTACCGGCGTCGACAGTTCCCGACCGAGCCCGCCCCCGGCACCCACAGGGACGCCGTCGCCCACGCCGGCCGCTCGCTCACCACCGGCTTCCTCGCCGAATCACTCGGCTGGAACCTCGACCGCGTCAGCGACTCCATCGAACGAGCCTGGGCCTCCTCCTCCCCACCACCTCGCGGGGGCGTACGCCCTGCGGCGGGCGACCCCCGCCCACTTCACCCTCAGCCCACGCCTGGCTGCCCCAACCAACACGTGGCCGTCCGTCCGTCATTCCCTGCACTGCTCGGCAGGCCGGGGCCCCGCCCAGGAGGCCGTCAGCTCCCTCGTCGGCCACGGCCGGGCAGGGGGCGTCCGACACGCCCCCGGTCCCTCCTCCCGTCACCACGGGCCCTTCGAGCGGTTACGGACGTTGGCCGATCCGGTCGACGACGCCCACCTCCTGACTGCTGCGCATCTCGAAGTACCTGTCGACCTGCCGCCACTCGCCGTCGACGCGCTTCGCGTTGCTGCCCTTGAGACGAATGCCCAGGTAGTCGTAGGTCTCACGGTCGAAGACGAAGGTGAAGGTCAGGTGGGGGTACGACACCCCGACCCCGTGCCGGCCCAGAGCGTCGACCTCGTCCTCGTCCACCTTGATCCGTGGCAGTTTCGCCAGGGCCTCGAAAGCGGCGGCCTGCAGGCCGGGCGGCATGACCCGCGGCCCCTGCATGAGCAGGCATGCCTCCATGAACACCATTCTGTCGGGGTCGGGCGCGGGCCCGCCGGCCTTGCCCCCCTTCGCCCCGGACGGCTCGACGACCTCGACGCGCCCGTGGCCGAGCCACCTGAGGAGCTCGTCGGGGTCGGTCGGCCACTTCTGCAGCTTCGCGTATTCATTGGGCGGCCACTGCAGCTCGTGCTCGCCCAGCGGGGGATCGTTGTGGATCTTGCCGTGCTCCTGTCGGCGTGAGGGCCTGGAGCCGTCCACCGACAGCCAGCTCTCGTCCGTCCACGTCCTGGTCTTCCCGCCCTTCACGGGGGTTCGGGTGATGTAGGTCTTGGTGTAGAAGTACTGGTCGTTCCGCGGGATCGGCAGGCCGGCACCAGTGGACCGCGTCCTGTCCGCGGCCTTGTGCAGCACCTGCGCCGCGCTGAGGGTGGTCATCCTCGGGGAAGGGAGGTCCCCGCCGTCCGCCGAGATCACCAGCACGGTTCCCGCCACTGCCGCGGCGACCGTCGCGGCCACCGCGACACGGAAAACCGTCCGCCTGGGCAGAGCGAGAGCGACCCCCCTGCGGCTCTCCCGGCCGATGGCGGTCATCAGCCGGGTGCGGGCGGCGGCACGGGCCTCGGCGGTCAGGGGAGGCGTGTCCGCCTCCAACTCCTTCACGGAGGTGAGGTCATCCATGATCGGGCTCCTCCTGGAACTCTTGCAGGGCTGTGGGATCGGACCCGCCCAATGCGTCGCGCAGTCTCCTTCGAGCCCGGTGCAGCCGTGAGCGGACGGTGCCCACCGGCACCCCCAGGGCCTCCGCGGCCTCCACGTAGTCGAGATCACCCCAGGCGATCACCAGCAGCACGTCCCGATAGCGGGGCGGCAGCTCGGCGATGCAGCCCGCCAGCGCACCTCGGGCGCTCTCGGCGGTGACCCGGTCGGCCACCCGCTCGGCCATCGGCTCGCCGCCTCCCTCGTCCGGGACGCCGGCGGCGACCCGCGCCAGCGCACGGAGATGGCGCGCCTCGGACCTCCGGTGCTCACCGACGAGATTGGTGACGATCCCGTACAGCCACGGGCGCGCCTGAGCCCTCGACAGGTCGTAGCGGCGCCGTCGCTGGAAGGCGATCACGAAGGTCTCCGCCATCAGATCGTCCGCCACGTCGGCACCCAGCCGCCGGGCCGCGTACCGGTGGATGTCGTCGGCGTAGCGGTCGAACAGCACGGCGAAGGCATCGGGCTCGGCCCAGGACCGTTCGATCACCGAGGCGTCGGAGTCCAACCGCTCGTCCGTGCCCTCGGCACGGTGGACTCCGACGCTCGGTGAAACGGTCATCGGTCGCCTCTTAGGCTCATATTTTTCCCTCGAAGACGCGGGCATGGTCACCCGCTGTTCGCCGATGGCCCGATTCGAGTTCCCGTTTCTGTGCGCACAGGGCCCGCTCGTGTGCCGGCACCCCTTTCAACGATCCGCCGGAAGGCCGACCGCAGCAGTGGCCAGGATGCGGCACACGTCCCGCGACGGCGACATCGACGACCTGCGCACGGGCAACAGGGAGGCCGACGCTCTGCGCGACGGTCACCCCGCGGGCCCGAACACAGCGTGGGTGCCAGGATCATGGCGTGGCTGCTGCTCGAGGGCCCGCCAGCCCTGTCCAGCCGGATCTCGTCCCTCAGACTCCACGGCGTACAGGTCACCGGCGTACTCGATCTCGAGGGCTGCGCAGTCCTTCCGTGCATCGGGATGGAGCAGCGCCGGTTTGAGAAGGAAGAGCTGCCTGCAGAGGCGCGCCTGACGACGTTGCGGCTCGTCGACGCTTCGGCTGTCCGGCGCCACGACCGGGGACTGTCCGGGTGGATACGACTGGGGCCCTGAACCCACCGCGCTGCCTCTTCCAGATAGGCGCCCGCCTCGCCGGAGCCCACACAAGCGCGGAGCCGCTGCTCAGCCAGGCCGCCGTGTACCACGACCAACGAGGCGATTCGATCTCGGGGGACGGGATTTCAGCCGGGCAGAACCTCCAGGCCGAGATGAGCGAGAGCCATGGCGAGTTGAGCCTGCTCGGCGCGATGGTGGGCTTCCCGCTCTCATTGCGCGGCAGCCGACTGAGACCTCCCGACGCATGGTGGAAGCACCGGCCTCGCCATGCAACGACGCGCACCGTCCACACCCGTGCGCCGAGGTACCCGGGGCGCCGTCCACGTCCCGTGATCCGGCGTCCGGGAGGCTGACCGCCTCGGCCGGCGCCCGGCCGTCGGAGTCCGTGGCCACCCCAACGGCAACACGGTCACTCCGTCCGTCAAGCGCACCTACGACGTGCGATGGCCGCAGATTCCGGCCGGGCGGGCCTCCCGCGACGGGTGGCCCGCCCAGCCGGGTCAGGTCTTCTTGCCGGTGTGCTTGCTCGTACGTATGCCCAAGGCTTGGTGAATTCCGACGCGTGGCACTGATACCTCGTCACCTACATGGTGTGTGCCCCTCCGTCCGCCCGGTGGTCGCGCGCGGGTCTCACACGGTTGCGATGCCCGGGTCGCTCAAACCAGCTTTACCGTTCTCGACGTGCCCGGCCAGACGCCGCAGGTATCCGGTGTTGCCCTCGACGACGACGGTCAGGTCGTACCAGCGCTTGGTGGCGCGCAGGTCGATACTCTGCTCGACGGTGGCGCCGGCGCGGACCGTGTACGTCTGGCGCTCGCCGCCGTAGGCGTTGGTCACGGTGAGGTGTGCGTCGGTGGTCGACGGGTTCGTCAGGGTGAGCTTCAGATTGCCGGCGTCGTGGCGTGCCGTCACCTCCGGCTCGGCGGCTTTGTTGTTGCCCTGGAAGGTGCGCAGGAAGCCGTTCGGACCGTGGGCCGTGAGGTCGTAACTACCGGCGGAGTAAACCGAGTTCCAGCTGTCGGAGACAGGTTTTCCGGCTGCCGCCGTGTACGTCCACGGGCCGTCGGTGCGCTTCTGCGAGCGCACCTGGAAGGCGGCGCCCGTCTGGTCCCCTGCGCTGAACGTCAGCTTGTACTTCCCGGTCGTGAGGTCTGCGGCCCCGTCGACGTAGGGAACGTAGGAGAGCGGGCGGCTCGGCCGCGCCCCGGCCTCCTGTCGGGGCAGGGTGCCCTGGGCGGGTGGCCTCGGAACGTAGCTGTTGTGGCGGTCGCGGTCCGGCGGGGCGTATCCCGTGGTGTCCGGCAGGTCGGCCGGGTCTGTGACCTTGAGGGAGAAGTCGAAGGCGGATGTGAGGTCACCGCAGATGGCGCGCCGCCATGGCGAGATGTTGGTCTCCTTCACTCCGAACCGCTTCTCCATGAAGCGCAGGATCGAGGTGTGGTCGAAGGTCTCGGAGCAGACGTATCCGCCGGTGGACCATGGCGAGACGACGGTCATCGGAACACGCTGTCCGAGGCCGTAGGGGCCTGCGGCATATCCAATACCCCCCTTGTAGTGATCGAGCGCGGTGTCGACGGTGGACAGCCCTTGGTCGGCGGAGGCCGGCGGATAGGGTGGCACGACATGGTCGAAGTAGCCGTCGTTCTCGTCGTACGTGATGAACAGGGCCGTCCTGCTCCATACGTCAGGGTTCGAGGTGAGCGCGTCGAGGACGTGTGATATATACCAAGCCCCGTAATTCGCAGGCCAGTTGGGGTGTTCGGAGAACGCTTCGGGGGCGGCGATCCAGGAGATCTGCGGCAGTCTCGCGGCCTTGACATCGGCTTTGAGGATGTCGAAGTATCCGTCCCCTGCCTTGGCATTCGTGCCGGTGCGGGCCTTTTCGTACAGGGGGTCGCCGGGCTTGGCGTTGCGGTAGTTGTTGAAGTACAGCAGGGAGTTGTCGCCGTAGTTGCCGCGGTATGCGTCGTTGATCCAGCCCCAGCCGCCGGCCGCGTCGAGGCCGTCGCCGATGTCCTGGTACACCTTCCAGGAGATGCCTGCCTTTTCAAGGCGTTCGGCGTATGTCGTCCAGCCGTAGCCTGCTTCCTGGTTGCCGAGGACCGGACCGCCGCCGGTACCGTCGTTGCCGACGTGACCGGAGAGCATGTAGTAGCGGTTCGGGTCCGTCGCACCGATGAACGAGCAGTGGTAGTCGTCACAGATGGTGAACTTGTCGGCCAGGGCGTAGTGGAACGGGATGTCGTCCCGTGTCAGGTACGCCATGGTGCCGGTGCCTTTGGCGGGTATCCAGTTGTCGTATTTGCCGTTGTTGAACGCGTTGTGGCCGCCGGCCCAGTCGTGATCGAGGCCTGCGATGAACTGCATACCCAGGTCGTCAGCGTCCGGGTGATAGGGCAGGGTTTCCTTGCCGCCGCTTGACTGGTGCCATACCGGTTTGCCGCTGGGCAGTGTCACCGGGCGGGGGTCTCCGAAGCCCCGGACGCCCT
The DNA here is from genome assembly GCF_900091725.1 of Streptomyces sp. DvalAA-43. GTDB lineage: Bacteria > Actinomycetota > Actinomycetes > Streptomycetales > Streptomycetaceae > Streptomyces > Streptomyces pulveraceus. The sequence continues at coordinate 16,543 of NZ_FMBW01000003.1, forward strand.
TCATCGACCCGAAGTAATGATCGAAGGAACGGTTCTCCTGCATGAGGACGACGATGTGTTCGACGTCCTGGACGGTTCCGCTGCGGCGCGCCGCAGGGATGGCGGCGGCGCGGTCGATGGAGCCGGACAGGGCGGCGAACCCCGTGGTGGCTCCGGCGATTTGGAGGAAGCGACGCCGATTGATTTCGGTCATGAGTGTGGGGTCCTCCTGTTGCTTCGGTGATGTCCGTCCACGAAGAGGGGCACACGGAGTATTCAAGAGGACCGGGCCTGAGGAAAGTGGGCTGAGGTGACAGTCGCGCAAAATGCGGGCGGCTCGTGAGTGAGCCGTCAGCACGTCGTGCCACAAATCCCGTTCCACTGACCGCGGACCGGCCTTCCACCGGATAGCCCGGGCGTCGTAGCCGGCCGGACGATGCGCGTACGTCATTGCCTCCCTGAGCTGCCGCACACGGCTCGGTTGTGCCGGTTCACGGGCGGCGGACGGGAGCTCGCCGGCGTACGGCCACGACGGTGTTCGGCCCGGACATTGGCCGTCCTGACATCGCCTGGAGCACGGCGAAGCCGATCGCGGCCGCCAACGGCAGGCGGAGGGTGTGAACGTCTGCGCCCTCCACGTCCTGGCGCCCGCTTCCATGAAGGCCGGCACTGCCATGGCGGCCGTGGCTCTGAACTCGGTCTTGCAGCCGACTGTACTTGCCGCGCTGCTGCGGCGCAGGACTCCGTCGAAGGCGTACCGCTGTGATGCGCCGTCGCCCCCGGCACGCACAGCTGTCCGCGGCTCTCACCGCACCGGCGGTGACTCGGGCCTGCGCGGGTCCCGGTCACCAGCCGGATCCGGGGGCCTTTCGCCGGGGTCGGTCAGGTGAGGCTGAAGAAGAGGGTGTCCTGCGTGTACCAGTCGATGCTCTGCGTCGCCGACTGCCATTCCTCGTGCTCGAAGTCGAGCTTCTCGATGAGCTCCTGGACGTCGTAGCGGAAGTCCGGGTCCATGCGGTCGAGAACGGCGCGGTAGGCGTCGGCGGCGGGCTTGGTCCTGGCCAGCGGCAGGTGGCCGATGGCCGGATACCCGTCCAACGAGTTGGGTATGGGAGGGAAGCCGACCGGCAGTCCGCCATAGAGATAGCCGTGGGGCAGCAGGTCGTTCGGCACGCCCAGACGGCGCATCTCCTCGTCGACCAGACTGAAGAACGTCGAGGGCTTCGAGTAGGTGCCCAGGTCGTACGGGTCGGAGGCATTGCGGTCGATGATGATCTGCAACGCGGAGTGGTAGGCGTTTCCCGCACACTCCGCCGCCGAGGAGGTGTGCCCGGCCAGGAGGTGGTCGAGAGCCTCGGGGATGGACAGGCCCCAGTCGATGTCCTGGTGGTCGAGATCGTCCTGTCGCGCTCGGGCGGCCTTCCGCATGGTCTCAAGGCAGCGCTGCTGGTCCGCGGTGAGGTCGCCGTTGCTGCCCAGGAAGGCAAGGACGTCTGCCTGGTCGGCGGTGGAGTAGGAGATGTGGTGACTCATGAATGCCATGATGCCAAGGGGGACTGACACCCTCCGACGTCGCCCGCCAGCAGCACATCGGCGACGAGGGCCGCCGGGCTCGCTCCCGCACACCATCCGGGTCCGCGGGTCAGCCCCTCCACCGTGTCCGCGACGACTGGGCCCTCCCGGCTGGCCCGGTCGGCGGGGCCCGTGAATCGGCCCGCCGACCGGCGTGACTCCCGCCTCGGCACGCGGTCCTGCCCCGGTCCGCAGGACCTGGCGACTGGTCGGACGGAGACGGTGCGAAGGCAGGGAGTGTTGCGCAGCCGCGTTTCTGTCCACGTGGTGGGCCTGGCCGTGGTCGTCCAGGGCCCTCGGGCGGTACCGCTCGGTGGGAGGCGGCTGGAAGCGCAACTACGACTGAGGGTTCGCTGGCGATCCGGTCGATGCTCAGCAGTTGGCCGTGGAGCGGGAGGGTGTCCTCGACGGCCGTGAAGGTGCGACTCCCGTGGCGGGCGACGGCACGGGTGTGTCCATCCCCGACCGGACGGAGAAGCACAGCCCGACCTCCACGAGCCGGGGCGGGTCGGCCGGATCAGCAGGACAGGTTGCCGCCGCCTACATCGGTGCCGAGAACGCCGACGAACTGCTGGTACAGGTTGATCCGATCCTGACGCTCGTCCGGGTTCTGGCCGTTGCACTCCAGGGCGCCGTTGATGCTGCGGATCGTCTCGCCGAAGCCCTTGCCGTTGACCATCGCGTCGTGCGGGGTCATTGTCCCGGCGCCGCTCTGGGTGTCCCAGAACCACAGGCCGGTCTTCCACGAGACGGCGGGGTCCTGCTCCACCTGGTACGGGTTGTTCAGCAGGTCGATGTGGAGGGCGTCCCCGGCTGCCTTGTAGTTGAAGTTCCAGCTGAGCTGGAGCGGGCCGCGCCCGTAGTAGGCGCTCTGCCCGGCGGGGCAGCCGTACGGCTGCGAAGCGTCGCAGTAGTGGCTGTAGTTGGCGGTGTTCTGCTCGACGACGTACTTCAGGCCGCCGGTCTCGTGGCTTACGTTGGCCAGGAAAGCCGCCGCCTCCCGCTTGCGCGTCGCATCGTCGCCGGTGGTGGTGAAACCCGGGTAGGCACTCAGCGCGCTGACCAGGCCCTGATAGGTGTAGAAGGAGTTCCGGGCCGGGAACATCTGGTTGAACTGCGCCTCGCTGACCACGAACGACCCGTCGGCGGAGGCGGGCACCGCAGGAATGGCGACCGCCAGTCCGCTCGCCACCGCTGCGGCGCTCAACACGGCCAGGACACGGGACCGAGTTCGGGAAACGGAACGGGTATCGGGCATCTGTACTCCTTCGGTGGCGTGGACCGAGCCGCTCGAACTTCTCAGGGCAGCTGACTCGGATACGTCGGGAGGGTTTCGAGGTCGAAGCAACGCCCGCAGCGTTGCACGAACCTCGTTACGAATAGGCCATGAATGATGGAAGGTCACCCGCTGGGAGAACATCTCATCTGCGAGTTGACGAGCCGGATGGCCATCGTCCCGCCGCCTGGACGTCGTGGCGGAGTCGGTCCGGGTCTCGGCGACGAGAGTGCACATCGCCGTCACCCTCGTCTGCCACTGCCGACCTTCCCGATGCAATGAGGTCCGAGGGGGGCAAGTGGCTGCCAGATGGGGTCGACAAAGTCGACGACGGCCCTGCTGTAGAGCCGCTCGCCCTTCGGGCCCGCTCCGGCTTGGCTGCGAAGACGGTGTCCTCGCCGAGCCCCGCTGCCCGGCAGTGATCCGGGTCGCACGTTCAGGAGCGCGGGTTGTACAGCTCCCGGTCCACCGCTGCGTGGCCCCGCGCGTCGGCGTATACGAGGTATACCGCGACCTGAGAACTCGATCCACGCGGCCGTGCCGCTGTACTGGCGCTGGACCCCGACAGTGTGGTTGCCCTTCTTCACGCCGCCGGTTTCATCCATGACCAGCACCGCGGCTTTGTCACGAAGGTGCTCGACGACGTATTCGCGCACGTCGTCGAGAACGGCATCGGCATCCCGGCACAGCAGATGTTGCGCTGCGCCTTCTCGTGCCCGACCCGGCCGTCCACGTCATTGCACAGACGATGGTCGTCGCCACCTACGACATAGTCGATGCCGCCACGAGTATGGAGGAGCTCACCGCAGCGCAGGACACCGCACGGACCGCACACGACCGCTTCATCGACGCTGCCGCTGCGTACTTCGGCGCCAACACCTGACAGAGCTTATGCCCGCCACCTGCGGTGACTTGCCCCGGCAAGCAGACATGAAGATCACGATCCACAGCTGCAGTGCTACGCCGGACGACAGGACCCGCATACGTGACTGTCGATCGCTGCCACCAGGTCGCGAGCCGCTGCCCGCACAGCGGCATCCCCGTCACGGGCAAGCATGTCCGCCATGCTCCTGCCGTCAAGCACAGCTCGGTGAGCCGCCTGCTGCACCTCGATTCTGGGAGGATTGGCGTGTTCCAGGATCGTCTGCAGCAGCTTGATCACGCCGGAGCGATTGGTGACCGAGTCGGTCACCGCGAGATCCCACAGAAACGGAACCGTCTCGACGGTCGCGTCGAAGACAGCCAGCTCACCGAGCCACAGGCCAAGATCACTCAAGGCGGAAGCGCCGCTCCGGGCGTCACCCCACGCGACACGTGACAGCCGCCCCGGAACACCAACCGCTGATCCGTACGCATGCGTCAACTCATGCCAACGGACGCGGCTCATGCCCTTGAGGATCGTCCCCACTACACACTCCGGTCCCGCTGCCTGCCCCGCCCTGCGACGCCATTTCACCTCACGGACCACGTTGACCGCGAGCCTGGCCCGGCCCGCCGAAGAGCAGTTCCCAGAGCTCGCCAACACTTCAGTCACCACCGAGGCGCGGGTGTTCTCCGAACCTGGCAACAAGCGTCTCTCGCTGTTATCTGCGTAGCCAGGCGTCACCTACCCGGTGAAGAACGAGTCTGCAGCCGATGGGTACCTGCGGTCAGGGCTGCCTGTTTCGCGGTGCACGGAACGGTTGACGTGGTACAAGAGCGGGGGCGAGCTCGCGCCACTCACGCTCCGGCAGCGAGGACGGATCGGCAGTGAGCACTTGTAGGCAGACATGGTCGGCTCCTGCGTCGAGGTGCTGCTCAACGCGTCGTCGGATCGCGTCTGCGTCTCCGTAGGCGACGATCGCGTCCACCAGCCGACGGCTCGGTCCGCCGATGATGTCCTTGTCGCCGAAGCCGAGCCGACGCACGTTCGCTTCCTGGTGCGGAGCCTGTGAGACGTATCCGGCGACGTGTGCCGTGGCCACCTCGCGGGCCCGGCCGAGGTCGGTGTCCAGCACGACCGCCTGCTCGACCGCGAGAAACGCATCCGGTCCCATGATTTGGCGTGCCCGTACGGTGTGCCCGACGGGTACGAAGTAGGGGTGCGCGCCCCAGGTGCGTTCGGCGGCCAGCTCCAGCATCTTCGGTCCGAGGGCGGCCAGCACGCGGCGCGGAGCCGGGTCCGGTATCGGGCCGTGGGCGGGTACCGCGTCCATGGAATCCAGGTAGGCGCGCATTGTGGCTACCGCCCTGCCGCGGGCCGGCACGGGATAGCCGTCCAGTTCATGCACGGTGTCGTCGATCCGGTGCCCGCCCAGACCGAGTACATAGCGTCCGGGGAACGCTTCGCCGAGCGTACGCGCCGCGGTGGCGGTGGCGATCGGGTCCCGGAACGCGATATTGGCTATCCCGGAGGCGACGGAGATACGGCGGGTTGCCGAGAGCAGCAACCACGCCTGGCCCACCGTGTCGCGGCCGAACGACTCCCCGAACCAGAGGGATCCGTAGCCCAACTCCTCTATTTCAGCAGCTGATTCGCGCACACGGCCGACGGGCTGCCCCTCGTAGGCGAAGGTCCAGATCCCGACCCGGCCGAGCTCGTTGCGTGCACTGTCCGTCATTCGTTCTCCTTACGCAGTCAATCCGGAGAGGCTCTCCGGATAGCGTCCGTTAGGATACGGAGAACCTCTCCGCTTGGCTATCCCGGGAGGCGACCGAAGGGCGTGACGATGACGACCAGGCAGGGCCATGCCTCCTCTCGACCACCGCGGCGCACCGACGCGCGCCTCAATCGGGAGCGCCTTGTGGCCACGGCGCAGGAAGTGTTCGCCGAGGTCGGCCCCGGGGCGTCCCTCAACGAGATCGCCCGCCGAGCCGGCGTGGGCCCAGGTACGCTCTACCGTCACTTCCCGAACCGCTCCGCCCTGCTGACCGCAGTGCTCAGGGACCGGATTGAGTGCCTCTGCGGGCGGGCGGAGGCGTTGCTCTCCGCGGAATCCGCCGACGATGCCCTGGCGCACTGGCTGCGCGCCTTCCTGACCCATGCCCGGGTCAACCAGGGCATGGGCAGCGCCCTGATGATCGGAGAGTCCGACGCCCCGGGTCTCGACTGTCATCAGCTGATCCTGGATGCGGCAACCGGTCTGCTCACTCGGGCCCAGCAACGGGGAACGGCCCGCACCGACCTGACTGCCGACGACCTGGTCCAACTCGTCGTCGGGGTCGCGCTGTCCACGGCTCGCAGCGAGGACGAGGAACAGTCCGGGCGGTTGCTGGCACTGGTGCTCGATGCCGTGCGGGGGAGACCGCTTCGGAGCGAGTGACCCTCGCAGACCCGGCCCGGTCCTCCGGTGTGACGTATGCGTACGGCACCTGCGGCACGCCGTTCCTGGCCTCCCGCCTCAACCGGCCGGCCGCCTCGATCCCGCGCCGCCAGCGCGCCCCCTCCGGATCATCACCCGTAGCCAACCGCACGAACCATGCCAACATCTTCGGGCCGTGCTGCTCACCGAACCGCGATATCCCGGCCGCCGCCCTGCTAGGCGCCACCAGCCCGTCGGAACCTCCTCCACGGGCGCCCTCTGGAGTGCTTGAGGTGTACCGGTCTTGATGTCCCACCGGGTCTAGTTGCGGGGCCGGGGCCGGATCCGAGCCCCGGGCCCCGTCGCCGAAGTCGAGGATCGCCGGGGGTGGGCCGCATCGGCGGGAGTGGAGCGGCGAGGAGGAGGTGCTCGTAGGTGTGGTGGCGGCGTGCGGTGGTGCAGCAGGTCGGCCGCATGAACGTACTGGTCGGTGTCGACGAGCGTTCACCCTGCGCTGCGACAAGCGTGGCTACGTTCTGCCCGGCATCGGCACCCACCCTCCCCACGGCATCCGTCGCGACCTCGCCCCGGCCGTGAACTCCTACGCGACCCAGCAGTAGACACCTTGGACCTGGCCCCGGGCGCTGGCGACGAGAGCGGCCAAATCACCCAGGATCACGGAGGCGATCTCCGCGTCCATGACCTCGCGGCCCTCCGCATGCCGTACGGACCACGCGACAGCGGCATCCTCCAACCCCGACCGCTCGGCCTCGGCGAGGGTTGCGGACAAGCGAGGCGAGACGGCGAAGACAACGCATCCGTCATCGTTCTGGCCGGCGATGATACGAGGCTCAGCAGCTTCGACGAGTTCCTCGAAGTTGCCGCCGGAAAGAAGGCACTCCCACTCGATCACAGCCCCTTCAGGATCGACGTTTCCGAAGGAGAGCGACTCGAATGCGCGTCGCGGCCCGGTCCGGAGAACCCGAGCCGCTGACGCGTCATCCGGAGCCGCGAAGAACTCGACGATGATGCTCACCCGGGCATCATGCCGGACGCCCATGACCGTGATCGGCCGGACGGCTCCTGGAAGAGGTCGGCCGACCTGTCCTGCGTCAGTTCTCGAGGATCGTGCGAGGAGGACGTCTTGGGGCATGCCGCCCGACGCGGGGAACCGACACGTACAGCTGGGGAGAGACCCGCTACGGCCAAACCCTCAGCGGTAAGGGCATCGGCTATGCCACCTCGGGAGTCCAGGGCCGCCCAGTCTGTGGATGGACCGGTGCGAGGCGGACATCGGCACCCGCGTTGGGGGGAAGGATCGGCAGCACGCGCAGAAACTTTGCTGCATCTGCTCTGCCCGGCACATCGAACAGTTGCAGGCAGGCTTCGGTGACCTCAGCTGCGTTCTGCGGGTTCCGCGGCCGTAGCCGAAGGGGCCGCTCCGCGCATTCCCGATGCTGCGCCGGTTCAGCCGGTCTGGGTGTAGTGCTGCAGATAGAGGAAGATCGACTTCCAGCCGGATCCGACGTTGACGATGTGCAGCTGACCGCCCGATGGACCGAAGTCCCAGGCGGCGATCCCCTGAACCTCGTCTCCGGACTCCACGTCCTGATGGAACTCGTAGGCAACCTGACCGGAGTTGATGTCGATCGAGTGAACTGACTTCGCCGAGTCGTCCACGGAGGCATAGAGCTTGCCCTGCCACATCGCGGCACCCTGGATCCTGCTCAGGGGTTGTGACAGCGTCACGGTCTTCACCACGGGAAGTGTCGAGCCGGCCGGAAGGTTCAGCAGGTCGTTCAGACTGTAGGCGACCAGTTTGTTCGTGCCCTGCGCGGCATCCTGATCCCAGGGCGAGGTGTAGACCAGTCCCGCAGCAGCGTCCACCGCGACCCACGGCACCCCGCCCGGCATCTGCGCAAGGGGCAGTTGCACATAGCGACCCGTGTAGCTCAGGTCACTCGCGTTGTACAGCGCCAGCAGCGGATGCTGGTAGTCACTGCCACCGTCCTCTATCGGCGCGATCACGTAGCCGCCGTAGTACTCCACGTCCCCTATGTGATCGCTACCGTACGTCCCACGCATCTCCCCAGGAATCGGGGCCACCGATGACGCGACCTCCGAGTCGTTGGTGACGGTGGCCTTCACCATCCCACCGGGCCCGGCATAGTAGAAGTACGTCCCGTCCGTCGCCACACCCTGCCCGCGCTCCAGCGCATTGAGACCTGTCCACCGCTGATAGTCCGCCGCCCGTGTCCAGGTCGCGGCCATGGCGGGAGACGCCGCGCTCCCGATGAGCGTCACGGCCGCGACGGCCGCGACCGCCAAGATCCTGCCCAGCTTCATCTGATTCCACCCTTCCTCTGTTCTGCAATGCGGAACGTTGTTTTCAGGGGCGAGTGGATTACAGCAGCGGCGGGCGACACCGTCAATGAGCCCTGGATGAACACCGGTTGACCTATGAAGCGGACGGCGACTCGAACGTCCCATCAGTTCTCCGCGGCCCTGCGAGGGGATGTGTTCGATGGTGACGGCGGCGGGTGGGCACCCGATTGTCGAGACCAGCAACACCGAGGGCCTGCAGAACGAACGGTGCAACTCCTGATCAAGGAAGACACATCGATGACGAGCGACGACGTGGCCGAGTTCAGCTCACCGTTCGGGCCGTGTCCTGTGGATAGGCCGGGGGAGTCGCTGGCAGCAGAGAGCGACTGCGAGGCCAGATCGCTGTCGGGCTGGCCCCGTGGGGCCACACCGGTAACCATGACGAAGCCGTCGAAGTCGATGCTCTCGCCGTTGCCCAGGTACCTCTCGCGGTCCGGGAGGTCGAGGGCGGCGGCGCACTGTCCGTGCCGCAGGTCGGCCTCCAGCAATGCCGGATCCTGCGGGGAACGCGGGGTGGCCCGTTCGGGCTCCCCGGTGCGGTCGCGTGTGCGGCCGGGACTCCCCCGATCAGCAGTGTTCTGCGCACCCTTCACGCGGCTCTGGGCGCCCAGGCCGCAGCTCGCGTGAGTTCCAAAGGCCCTCCCGCACAGGTCCCGTATGGTTGTGTGGCTCCGATCGGCTCGCTGTCTCATGCCATCAACGCCCTTATATGGACTGCCACTTGAAGAAAGTTCTACCGATGTTGATCCCTTTCCGCAGCTCACCGGTGTGCAGATTGGTCTAGACCTTTAATGAACCGGAAAACTGTTTACCGCGGGCATGTCTCTGTGGCTCACTGTGTCGTGTTCGCGTCAATCGGGTGTGCGGGATCCCTCTGCGGGAAGCGCGCGGCCGATTCCTCCTGACCGGACGTGTACCGCCCTTTCGGTTTGCCGCGCCGCTCCCACACCGGCGTGTCGAGACCTGCCGCACCGGAGTACCACTCGGCATCACTGCACTTCACTCCCCCCACCAAGCAGGAGGAAGCCTTGTTCCCTCGGAGCCTCTCCCTCAAAACCGCGCAGCAAGGACTCACGGTGGCCGGTGTTCTCGGCATGAGTGCCGCACTGACCCTCAGCCTGATGTCGGGCACCGCCTCCTCGGCATCGCTGCCGTCGGGCGGCGGCATACCGCCGGGCAAGGGCTACATGGGCGTGGGCTACGTCCAGGACAACAACGACTTCAAGCCGGACACCCGGCAGCTGCGCCTTGACGCGGCGCCGCAGGCGAACCTCCTGGCGAACCCCGTGGGTGTGGATGTCTCCAGCTGGCAGGGCGGCATCAACTGGGGTGCGGTCCGTAGCGCGGGCATCGAGTTCGCCTGGATGAAGGCGACCGAGGGCACCTCGTACAAGGACCCCACGTTCAGCGCCAACTACCTGGGCGCCTACAACGCCGGCGTGATCCGGGGTGCTTACCACTTCGCCCGGCCCGACGTGTCCGGGGGCGCGGAGCAGGCGGCCTTCTTCGCCGGCAATGGTGGGGCCTGGTCCCGCGACAACCTGACGCTCCCGGGTGTGATGGACATCGAGGGCAGCTGCTACGGCAAGACGCCCGCGGCGATGCAGTCCTGGATCCTCGACTTCTACAACACGTACAAGGCCCGCACCGGCCGCGACGTCGTGATCTACACCAGCGCGAGCTGGTGGAACTCTTGTACCGGCGGCTGGACCGGAATGTCTGCCAGGAGTCCGCTGTGGGTGGCGCACTGGACCTCCGCAGGCAGCCCCAGCATCCCACAGGGCTTCCCGTTCTGGACCGTCTGGCAGTACACGTCCACCGGCTCGGTGAGCGGTATCTCCGGAAACGTCGACCGCGACCGCTTCAGCGGCGATCGTTCCCGCCTGCTGGCCCTGGCCAACAACACCCCGTGACAGTGGGTGCCGGCACACGGCGGCCACCACCGGGGGTGTGACCCCCGCTGAGGATGCTCCCGTGGAGTGGACACCCTGACAATGGATCTTGACGGTCCAGGGAGGGATGTCCAGGTGGGACGCAAGTCTCCGTATCCAGAGGGGTTCAGGAAGGATGCCGTCGCGCTCCACCGCGCCGCAGCCGCGAAGCGAACGTACGCGGCGTTGGCCGCAGATCTCGGCTTCACCGCGGAATCGCTGCGGACGTGGGTGCGGCAAGGACGAGACACAGGCCGCGCCCGAGGGCAGTGTGAGTGCGGCTGAGGAGCTGGCTCGGCTGCTCAAGGCCGAGCAGGAGTGGCAGCTGGAGCGCGAGATCCTGCGCCGGGCAGCCGCCTATTTCGCCCGGGATTGTGTCCTGAGCACCAAGGGAAGGTGACAGTAGGACAGCTTCCGAGAGTGGTGCTGTGCGGAAGATGAAGGTTTCGTGGCCCTTCGAAGCCGCCCTGCGGGGGAGGCTTCATGCCACCTCATGCCGCGTTGGTTGAAGACCGTCGTGGTGAGCGATGAGGAAAGGTGCCGTAAGAGGCGTCAGGTGGGACTGGGAAGACGAACGCAAGTGAATCGCTAAGCAGCAGCGACTGTGAGGGGTCGAATACCGATGCGGGACCCGCTGGCGGACCGGCTCGTAGTAGTGATGAAGCCCCTGTAGTGGGGGGGCGGGTTGCGTCTGCACCCGGCCAGGACCCGGATCGTCTACTGCGAGGACGGGAACCGCTGAAGCTCCTACGAGCACACAGCGTTCACGTTTCTCGGGTACACGTTCCGTGCCAGGAGGAACCGGAGACGACAGGGAAATGTGTTCCTGGCGGCCGCCCTGGGGATCAGTAAAGACGCTCTGAAAAGGATCGGCCGGGTAGTGCGGAGCTGGCACCTGCATACCCGCACAGATCTGACCTTTCAAGAACTCGCCCGAAGGGTCGACCCCAAGGTAGCGGGCTGGATCAATGAGCCGTTTCCAAGCTGGCGTTGCTGACCGCGAGTTGGACGGTCCTGCGCAAGGGCGAAGCTCCTGGTAGACGGGTTCTCGACCAAGATCACCCGCGTTCGTCAGGAGCTTCGTGTGCTTGCCTATCCGTCCTCGATCGGTCTGTCCAGTCGCACTCTGTGGTTCCTGACGGGGCAACTGGCCGTGAGGAGGCAGGAGATCGGGACGCGGTGGCGACGTCTCTCCGCTGCACGCCAGGCCCTGCTCGCCCTGGCTCGTCTGCGGTGCGGTGACACCTATGCTCAGCTCGCCGCCGGGTTCGGCATCGGAATCGCAACCGTCTTCCGCTGCATACGGGAAGACGTCGAGGTCCTGTCCGCCCTCGCCCCGTCCCTGACCGAGGCGATGAGGACGATCCGGGCGAAGGCGTTCGTCATCCTCGACGGCACCCTGCTGCCGGTCGACCGCGTCGCCGCCGACACCCCGTACTGTTGAGTCAGCACGGAGCGCGGTGCCGGTGTTGCCATCGGTCCGTTTCTCCGTGCCGCTCGCCGAACCCGGTGTGCGGCTCTCACCGCACCGGGCTCTCCACGGTCTCTGCCGTTCAAGCGTGGTTGAGTGTCCAGGGGTTGGGGATCGTGTTGCCCGGGGCCTGACCCTGGGTTCTGGACACCGGAGACACTTGGATCTTGATGGTCCAGGAGAACGGAGTCCCCGTGGGGATGAAGCACTACCCCGCCGAGTTCAAAGCGGATGCGGTCGCGTTGTACCGGTCGAGGCCGGGAGCGACGATCAAGTCCGTCGCCGGTGATCTCGGGGTGAACACCGAGACGCTGCGGAACTGGATCCGGGCCGCCGACGGGCGCCGGCCCGGCGCCCACTCCGCACCGCCGGCCGCTTCGCAGACCGGCGGCGACGCTGTTCAGGCGGAGCTGGCCGCCGCTCGCAAGAGGATCCGTGAGCTCGA
>NZ_FMBW01000015.1 GCF_900091725.1 Streptomyces sp. DvalAA-43
CATGCTCGTAGTCAGACCACTGCGGTCAGTCGATTGAGTTCTCTGCTGATCTCTTCCCGCAAGGCATCATGGCGAGCATCCAGGGCATATCGCTCATCTGCCCAGTTCTCACGGGGATAGAGCCAGACTGGCAGGTGCACCAGGTCGGTCGGTTCCCACTCGAAGCGCGGCCACACATGGGCGTGCAGGAATCCGTCGGTGTTGCCAAGGATCTCCAAATTCACCCGGCGAAATGCTGGGTCAAGGCGCCGACAGGCATGCTCAACGGCTTCACCGAGCACGTCCATATCGGACAGGAACGCCAACCTCTTCGCCTTCGGAAGCTCGGACAGCCTCTCCACACGGGGGTCGTCCACCAAGAGCACCGAGTAGCCCGGCAAGAACTGAACGTCTCCGATCACCGCGAACCCTGCCTCCAACCGCCTCAGCACCGCAGGGTTCTCCCCCCGCAGAGCGCTTCCGATCCGGTCTGTTCGCCATTCGCTCGTCATGGAAGAAACCTATGCTCCGGCGATCAAGGGGGCACAGTCCAGCTCCGGCGGGACGAGCAAGCGCTGATGTCACACCAAGGTGATCAGCAGGGCCGAGACCCAGAGGCAGAAGACGTGTTGGGCCTGGTCGACGGAGTATCGGCCCTGCGGGTTCTTCGCGAACTCGCTGCTTCCGGTCAAGACCATCCACGCCTTCACCGGCCAGCGTCGGTCCCAGAACCCATGGCTGACGGCCGAGAACGCGATCCCCGCCGCAGCTCCTGCCCAGCTGATTGGCAGGTCGAGCAGAGCCGCTGTCACGGCCAGCATCACGGCCATGACCAGGTGATACACGGTGATGTGGGCGAGCAGGGCCCGCCACGACTCGGCGACGGTCGGCCCGTTGTCCTCGGACTCCGGCCGGCCCTTAGCCGCTGCCCAACTGTCTGTTTGCCAGCAGTGATCCGCCCACACATGGGACGCAAACAGCACCGCGAAGACCGCAGCGAACACGGTTGCCGACGTCATGCCGTCACCCCCAGGAGGGCACTCCGAGTCGCAATATTGACGCCTGCCAACCGAGACGCACGCGTGGCACCTCGAACAGACAGCGAGCGTCGGCTTCCCCTCGGCAGCGAGACACCAAGGAAGGTGGACACGGCTTTCGCCGCGTTAAGCGGGTAGTCGCCGAGTTTGCTACCGGCACGGGCCAGTCCGAGGAGGGCGGCGAAGGTGGCGGGGCGATGCGTCATGCTGGGTTTCTCCTGATCTCGAAGAGGGAGCGGGTGGCCGGGCGGGCCGTGCACGACGGTCCGCCCGCGGGCTGGTCAGAGGGGAGTGCTCGCAGCGGTGTTGTGGGCGACCAGGTCGAGGTGTTCGCCTCTCGCGCAGGTGTGACGGTGCGTGAAGATGTATGGGTTGTCGGGGTTGTTGGGGGTGGGTCCTGGTGGGCGGTTGTCTGGGGCCTTCCAGGTGGGGTTTCGGGGGGCTTTCCTGATCCCAGACAACCCATACATGCAGGTCAGGACCCCATACGGGGGCGGCATCCCAGACAGGGTGTCTGGGATGCCGCTGTAGGGGTTGTCTGGGGTGCGATGGTCACCCTCGGTATCTGTCGATGGCGGTGGCCAGGGTCTCGGCGTAGTAGCCGAGGCCGGGCTTCTCGGTGCCGGGGACGCGGAGCTGGCCGCCTGCCGGGCGCTCGACGTCCACTTCCCGCAGGAGGGTGTTGAGGGCGATGCCGAGCGTCCGTGAGTCCTCGTAGCCGAGTGCCTGGGCGAGCGGTCCGGTGTGGATCCGGCCGCCGGCGGCGAGGACCGTCCTGTGTGCGCGCAGCAGCAGGATGGGTACGCCGTCGACGGAGACGAACTTGTCGTTCTCGGCTCCGTCCTCGGTTTCGGTGTCGTCTTCCCAGTCCTCGGTGTCGGGGTTGAGTTCGTCGTCCAGGTCCTCGCCGGACTCCTCGCCCGGGTCGGCTGGGGGAGCTGGTTGCGGTGCGGTGTGTCCGGGCGGCGGGGTGCTCAGATTGCGCATCGCGGCTTCGATCGGGTCGGCCCACTGGCCGCGCAGCCGTCCGGCTGCGGTGCGGGTGCGGGTGATGGTGTCGATCACCTTGAGCAGGTCGGTGCCGTCGAGCCAGAGGGAGCGGATGCGGCGGTAGCGGTCGGCGAGCAGGATGCCCATGCCCCGGATCGCGGGGTCGAGGGTGGAGGCGTCCCAGCCGGCCTTCGCCGCGCCCTGGGAGAGTGCCATGTTGGACTCGGTGGTCTCGGTCACCCGCATCGCCCATTTCCAGACAATGTTGCCGGTGACCAGGCGGGGCAGGACGCCGTCGTTGCCCTTGGTGACGACCTGGGTGGCGACGACGAGCACGATACCGAACGCCAGGCCCCGGGCCGCCAGCGAGGAGAGCGCCTCCTTGATCGCCGCGCCGTGCTTCTTGTCGCCGGTGATGGCGGCGGCCTCGTCGATGACCACGAGCTCCAGCCCGCCGAGCTCGGCGATCAGGTCGGGGTCGTCGATCTGTTCCATCCCGTACCGCTTGAGGATCGCGGCCCGGCGCTCCAGATCGGCGACCAGGGCCTCCAGCAGGGCCCGGGTGCGTTTGGCGCCCTTGGTGCCGGGTTCGTCGACGAAGGTCGCGGCGAGGTTTCTCCAGCGGTCCTGCCCGGGGGCCTTGCCGTCGACGAGGCGCAGGTTGACCCTCAGGTCCAGCAGGGCGCCGGCGATGATGCCGCGCAGGGCCGCGCCCTTGCCGGAGCGGGAGGCGCCGCCGAGTGCCAGGCTGGTGTCCTTGAGGGCCAGGTTGACCAGAGCGCCGAAGGCGTCGAACGCGACCGGGATGCCGTGCTCCCAGACGTCGACGGCCTCCATGCTGGTCAGGGGGGAGGCCTGCGGCGTGGTGAACGGGTCTTCCTGGAAGGCCGCGACGGCGATCGTTTTGGCGTTGCCGCCTGCCGAGGCGTGGACCGGGTCCATGAAGAATCTCGCGCGGTCCAGGCCCATCTCCCCGGCGACCTGGCCGAGCTTGGGCAGGACCGTCTCCACGGTCACCCCGTCACCGCTGGGCAGCACGACATGCGCGAGCCACCCGCCGGGCACACGGGTGATCGAGTCGGGCCGGGCGAGGCGGAGGGTGCCGTCGCTGATCGCTCCGGCGGCGAGCATCGCCTCGGTGAGCTGGTCGGTCTCCTCGCAGTCCAGCTCCCCCTCACCCGGCCCGGACGAGGCGGACGAGGCGGCCGGGGCGGGTGTGGGGGCGTCGGCCGGTGTCCAGGAGGCGGTGAAGCCGGGCGCGGCCGGGGCCGTGGGCTTGGTGAACACCGGTCCGGCTGCCCCGGTGGCCCGGGCCTGGCCGGGGATGAAGGGGGCCGGTCCGGGGGAGCCCCCGGCGGCAGACGCCGTGGTGGTGGTTGGTGCGGCGGGGGCGGCGTAGTCGAGCTGGGGGACCTCCGGTGGGGCTGCGCGCCAGGTGGTGAACCGGCCTTTCGCCCAGCCGATGGCCATCAGCCCGGTCATGATGCCGCCCAGGAGGGTGGGCCCGCCGGCCTGGACCATGCCCCATCCGGCGGCCAAGCCGATCGCGATGGACTTCCACCGGCGGCGGTTGGCCATCCGCTTGCGATGACCGGCGAGCTCGGCGGCGGTGGGCTCGCGGTGCCCGGTGTAGGACTGGACCTCGATCTGCCGGACACGCTCGCGCCAGGCAGCGGCTTCGGAGCGAAGCTTCTCGGCGTCGGTTCCGGCGCGCTTGTGGTCGCCCGGGTCGGCGTCGGCGGCACTGCCCTCGGCCAGCCTCTCGTCGGCCGACTTCTCCAGCGCCTCGGCCTTCTCGGTCAGGCGCTGCGCCTCGCGGGCCACCTCTTGCTGCCAGGTGGCGTACCGGTCGTTGAGGAGGTCGGCGCGGACGTGGGCGTCGGTGACCAGGGTGCCGTCGCTGTTGAACCACCCCGCGCGTTCGGTCACGAGGATGCGCAGGCCCGTGCGGACGGCGGTGGTCTCACGGAGGGCTGCCGCGCTGAGGAAGGTGGCGGTACGGGCGGCCAGGCCGGGCCTGCTCGCACCGGCCTCGGTCTCGGGCGGGGAAGTGGTCGGCTCGTCATCGTCGATGAACTCGGCATCCACGATGATCCGGTCGGGCAGATGGGTCGTCACGGTGCTCCTCCAAGAGCATGGATGGACAGGCAGGTGGGCTGGGGGCCGGGCGGTGACGGCCGTCCGCACACACCGGTCCGCCCCTGGCCACCGGGGCGGAAAAGGGCGGTACGGGTGGGTGCGAGCGACCGATGGCGCCGGGACGGCAACAAAAAAAGGGGGGGTCAGCCGACGCGGCCGAGGAGCTGCGCGCCGAAGCTGTTGACGGCGGGGATCACGCTGACGGCGACCGCGCCGCCGAGGACGGCGGACAGGCCGAGCAGGACACCGGCGACGATGCCGCGCTTGGCGAGCTTCTTCTCGTCGGACTTGATGGCCTTCCACAGGCCGAAGACGACGACGGTCAGGAGGAAGAGGACGATGTTGCCGTCGGCGGTCAGCTCGACCGGGGTGGCGCGGACGGCCCGGGTGGCGTCCCCGCCGGTGATCCCCCACAGGGCCAGCGACCCGGCGCCGTTACCGAACCAGGTGATCAGCCCGGCGCCGAAGGCGATCAGACCACCAGTGCACATGGAGGCCATGCCGCCGTAGGCGACACCGCCGGCGAAGGGGATGAGGGTCTTCCAGTCCTTCTTCTTGGACTTGAAGTTGGCCTTGATCCAGTGCGAGGCGAAGTGCACCGGGATGGCGAGACCGATGGCCAGGCCGCCGGCGGTCAGCGAGGTCGCGGGCACGTTGAGCATGGATAGCCTCCGATGTGAAAGTGAAACGGCGTGGTGGTTTCGGTGCGGGACGGGCCGGGCGACGGGGCGCTCACTGACCCACGGCCAGCCGCGCAAGCGGGCCAGCGACGGCGGCGAGGGTGGCGACGACGGCTGTCAGGCCCGCGCCGAGGACCGCTACGGCCCACAGGGTGGTGAGCCGGGCGTGCGCTGCACGGCGGGCCGGGCTGGGCTCCGGCGGCAGGCACCAGCAGCTGACGGACACGGTCAGCAGGTAGCAGGCGGCACCGACTGCGAGTTCGACCGGCACCGGCACGGTGTCGGCCAGGTGCGGCCACCCGACGGCGGCGGCGAGGGCGAGCAGGCCGAGCCCCGGCACGTTCCGCAGCAGGCGGACTGCCCGGTTAGTGGCCCCGGGCCGGGTCATGACACAAACCGCGCAGATCAGATACGGAAAGGCGAGGCCGGCGAGCAGCGCTCCGGCCGGCACGGGCAAGTTCACGGTGGACTCCTGGCGAGGGCTATTGGTAGGCGGCCGCGACCTGACTGAGGATCTGGTCACCGAAGGCGTTGACCGGGGGCACGAGCACCACGGCGGCCAGGCCGGAAATGCCGCCGGCCAGGCCGAAGGCCGAGCCGGAGACGGCACCGGCCGTGATCTGACGGCGCAGCTGGGCGTCGCAGCAGCGCCAGGCCAGGACGGTGACGACGAGCAGGAGCGTGGTGGCCACGCCGCCGCCCGCGGTCATCCCGGCCGGGGCGGCCGGGGCGAACAAGTCGCCGGTGCCGGTCAGCTTGTTGCCGAGCGGGTTGGTGGCCTCGATGGTCAGGTAGCGGGCGGCGAAGCCGAGCAGACCACCGGAGCACAGGGCGCTGAGCAGCCCGATCAGCAGGCCGCCGCTCAGCGCGGCGGCGCCGGGCGTCTGATGGCCGCGCCTCCACCAGCGCACGGTGGTCAGGACGAGGACGGCGACCGCCAGGCCCAGGCCGCCGTAAGAGAGCTGAGCGCTGGTCATCTCAGACCCCTGTGAAGATGTAGGTGAGGGCGTGGATGCCGGCCGGGGTCATGAAGCTGATCTCGGCGACGTGCCAGGACAGCAGGCGCACCGGCCAGCTGCTGCGCCGGTGCTTCATGCGGGCGCCCAGCTCGCCGACCGCAGCGACGGCGGCCGCGGCGTAGACGACTCCGTACAGGTCGGCGCTCAGGTGGCCGGTGACGGGTACCAGGAGCAGTCCGGCGAAGGCGGCGGTGCCGTTCCACACCGGGCGCAGCCGGGCCAGGCTGAACCGGGCCGCAGGCTCCTGGGCGGCGGGGTAGTAGTGGTTGTTCGTCACGTAGGTGACCGGCGGAGCCGCCACGTATACCGGGGCCGGGGCCGTCGTCACTCCACCGCTGCCTCCGCCGACGTGCCACCAGTCGTGGGGCTCGGGCAGCCCCGGCGCCCCGCTGGACGGCGGAGGCGGCGGTGTGGCGGGCGGACCGGCCGGAGGCGGGGAGCTGCGGCGGGGCGGCGGCAGGAACGGCTCCGGCCCGGCGGCCGGGGGGCCCGGCGGGGGCGGTGGGGTGGGAGGGTCCGAAGGCGGGGGCGGCGGAGGGGGCGTTGCGCCTCTGTCGGTGCGCTCGCCGGACAGCTCGACGGTGGTCGGCTCGATCGGCTGCCCGCTGTCGGGGGTGCCGGTCATTGCCGGGCCTCCATCGCGTCGTTGCTGGTGGTGGTGTCGGGGCGGCCGTACTGGTGGAGCCAGGCCCGCACCTGCAGCTCGTCCGGGTCCGCGGCGGCCGGTCCGGTGGGCTCGGGGGCAGAGGCGGGGGTGGTGGGCTGGAACCCGTCGGGCAGCTGCGGCGGCACCGTGGCGGGATGCGGGGCGGGGAGGAGCGGGCCGGGCAGTCGGGTGGCGGTGAGCGGGGTCTCGGCGAGGCGCCGCAGGTGGTTCAGGCGGCGCGGACGGCGGATATGCAGGCAGGCGAACAGCACAAGCGCTCCAGAGGAATGAGGCCGCAGGGCCGCACCGGGTGTCGGTGCGGCCCTGCGCGAATGTGTGGGTGGGGTGTGGTGCGGGCTGGTCAGCGGGAGCGCCGCCAGCCGCCGCGGTGCTGCCGGGAACGCTCGGCGTCTTCCCACTCCTGGCCCTGCTGGTCCGCCGCCCGCGTGTTGCGGTGGTGGCCCTCGCGGCGCTTACGGGCCGCCTTGTCACTCGCGGACTCGCGGTCGCGGTACTGCTGTGCGAGCTTCTGGTCGTTGCCGACCAGGCCGAAAAAGGACATGGTGATTCCACTCCTGATGTGGTGTTGGGGGTATGGGGCCGCTCCTGGCCGGGCCGTGGAAAGCGGGCCGGGAGCGGCTTCGGGCGGGGCTCCGCCGGGGGTACTCGCCGGGTCTGCTCGTCCGGGTCTGCGGAGTGGTGGTTCCGCTCGCCGGGATCGCTCGCCGGGTCTGCTCAACCGGGTCTGCTGCCGTCCGTCGACTGCGTGGTACTGATTCCGGCAGTCGCAGCGAAGGCCAGTCCGGCGGGGGTGCCGGGCTGGCCATCACTGGTGGTGCCGGAGGTGTGGGTCAGGGCCGGGGGCTGGTCTCCTCCTCGTCCTCCTCGTCCGCGCTCTCGTGGTCCGAGGCCTGGTCGGAGTCCGGCTCCGTGGCCGGTGTGTCCGTCTCCTCGCCCGACATGAGCTCGCCCCAGATCCGGCGGATCCGTTCCTCGCTGCCGACGTACCCGGCGGAGCGGAAGGCCGCCGTGGCCTGGCGGTAGGACAGAGGCGGGTCCTCCCGGTAGCGCAGGTGGCGCAGCACGACCGCGAGCTGCGCGTCGGTCAGGCGCTCGCCCGTGACGGGAGTCGGGACACCCGCGACGGCCGCGACGTCCTCCAGCGTCACGGCCCGCTTCGAACCCGTGTCGGTCTGGTCCGTGCCGGTTTCCGTCACGCGGTCCGTGACGGTGGCCGTGACGGTGTCACGGTCCGGGCCCGTGCCGGTTTCGGCGGCCCGTGACGGATCGCTGTCCGTTTCCACGCTGACCTGCGTGACGGTGTCCGTGACGGGCCCGGGCCGGGCCGTGCCGGTGGCGTGACGGTCCGACTCATCCGTCACGGACGGCGTGCCGAACGGGGCGACGGGTGCCCCCAGTTCGAGGGCGGGCGTGACGGACGCGGCAAGGGCCGGTGTGACGGCCGGCGCGAACATGGCAGCCAGCGCGGTGTCCGCGCCCTGCGTCATCCGGTCCCGCTGAACCGTCACCAGGCCGGCCCCGAGCCCGTCATCACCGACACCGACCCTGCGGGCCAGCCGCCACGACCTGAGCTCGGCACTCTTCCGGGCCCACTTCCACGGATGGTTCGCGGCCAACGCCCGGGACACAGCAATCTTCTGCATCGTCTTCGCGTTGCGGCGCTGCGCCTCCATGTCGACGCGGGTCCGGTAGACCACGATCCGTCGGGCGAGGAAGCCCAGGCCCTCCGCGGCCGCGCACATCGCCATAGGGGTGATCGCGTAGACAACGGACTCCTTCAGGCCCGACGCGACGACCGCGCCGGTAACGGATGCGCCCATCGGGAAGACCCACAGACCGATCCGCACCGCGCGAGGCGAGGACTGGCCGAGCAGGGTCACCCCGACCATGACGAGGGCCAGGACGAGGGTGGCTCCCTCACCGGCCGCAACGACTCCGAGCGCGGTCGCGGACTCGGAGAACTGAGACTTGATGTTGGTGTAGGTGCCCACGGCCCCGATACCGCCGACGACAAGCATCGGAACGGCAGCAGCCCCCAGAATCACCCCCTGACCGGTGGTCAGTGTCCGTTCCTGCACGTGCTCCATTACTCACTGCTCCTTCTGGTGAGGGATTCGGGTGGTCAGGCGTTCGGAGCGGTCAGGCGCCGGGTGTGTCCGCGGCGGACGAGTCCGGCGTTGAGGTAGTCGACGGCTTCGCCTTCGTCGATGCGGAGCTGGTATCGGCCGAAGGCGAGGGCGATCAGGTCGCCGGCAGCGAGCGCTTCGGTGTCCTGTCCGAAGATCAGGGAGTCAGCGGCGCGCATCAGGCGTGCGTGGCGCAGGCTGGTGCGAAAGTTCTTGAGCATCAGGTCGGTGCCTTTCCAGGTCGTGGTCGTCCGGGCTCCCCGTCACCGCCCGCCCCGGCCGCCAGGATTTGACGGTCGGGGCGGGCAGGATCAGGCAACCGGCAGGCCGTCAGCCGCGGGGAAGCTCCGGGCGCCGGGACGCGGTCGCGGTCCGCGCGGTGAGCCAGGCGATGGCGGCCGGGGCCATGTCGGCCGCGCCCGTACTGGCGTCGAGCGGGGCGGTGTCGATGTCGTGCATCGCGTCCGCCGGCGGCAGCAGCCGCATGTACAGGGAGCGGGCCAGCTTGATCAGGCCGCCGGTGCTGTCCAGGCGGGCCAGGGTGTAGCGGGTCTCGCCGCTGGCGAAGGGGATGGTCGCGTCGACCCGGCAGACCACCGTGTGGCCGGGCTTGCCCGTCCAGAATTTCTCGGGGTCGCGGTAGAGGACGTAGTCGTCGCACCGGTAGGTGACCGGCGCGACGACCGTGACGGCGTCGGGGGTGTGCGCGTGCATGTGTGTCTCCCCCAGTCGGGTCGGGTCTGTGCCCGGAGTGGGGTTTCGCGAAAGGCCGGCTGCCCGTAGGGCGGGCAGCCGGCTGGGGAAAAGAGCACGGGAAGGGCAATGATTTCGTGGCCCTTCCCGTGTCACGGGCGGCGCGGGGCGCTCACTTGCCGTTGAGTCCGAGCACCGACTGGGCGTGCCGTTGAAGGGCTTCTTCGGCCTGCTGGCGGGCTTCCTCGGCCTTGGCCGCGGCCGCGGCCTCGGCGGCAGCGGCCGCTGCCGCCTGCTGGTCCTCGATGGCGCTCATGCGGCGTACCCCCTGGCCTGCTTGCTCGCCTCGAAGACGATGCCCGTGGTCATGTGAAGGACCGGCTGGCGGTCGTACGCGCCGGGGACCATGTCGGCGTAGGTCCGGCGGGCGCAGCGGCTGGCCGCCCGGGCCCGGTCGTCGCCGTCGACAACGAGACGGCTGACGAGTTGGCGGAAGGAGGTGTCGGTCTCGTCTCGCTCGTAGCCGCTGCCGTTTCCGCTGCGGTCGTCCTCGCGGCCGATCTCACGGCCGACCTCGTCGGCCACTCCTGCGCGGGGGGGGTGAGGGTGGTGTTCATGCCGCCACCCCCCACCCGGCCCGCGCGCGGCGGGCGGTACGGATCTGCCGGACCTGGTCGGCGAGGACACGGATCCGACGGTTCTGCTCGGCCCGGTTCGCGTCCTGGTGAATGCGGCCTCCGCTACAACGGCCGTCGGGGGACGTGCTCGCCTGGGTGCGGAGTTTGACGGTCAGGACGTCGAGCTGGCGGCCCTCGGTGTCGCGGTCCGCAGCCGCTGCGGCGGTCAGGCGCTCGGCCTGGGCGGTGCGGGCGGCGGCGAGCTCCGTACCGGAGCGACCGCCACGCACCATGTCATCGACACGCGTGTTGCCGTCACCGGCGCGGAGCGCGAGTTCCTCACACGCGGCGCGGACCGGGCAGCCGGTGCAGAACCGGATCGCCTCGGCACGGCGCGCCTGCCAGGTGATCTGGGGCTCGCCGTCGGCTCGGCTGAACAGGTCCGGGGCGATGCCGTAACAGCGGTTGCTGGCATCGACCGCGGCCTGGAGTACAGCCCGGCGTGTGTGCCGGGCCTGAGTGGATGTCATCCTGTGCATGCGCATGTTGCCCTTCGAGAGAGGGTGAGCTGCGAAGACGGCCCCCAGGCATGCCCGCCTGGGGGTTCGTCGTTGGTAGAGCGGGTGTCCACCGCGCTCTCCACCGCTCACCGGACGCCCGAGAGCGGGCGGTGAGCGTCTGGGCAGCGCGGGGCTGCGAAGTCGTTGCGCGGCCCCGGTGCGGGGCCAGATCTCGTAGAGACGCGGACCGCGAGCCGTCCGGGAGATCCGTCCGGACGGGTATGGGCGGTGAAGGTTGGCCGCGGCGTTCTTTAGCGTCGCGAGGGTGTCCACCCTCCGCATGACCGCCAGTAACCTGGCCGTTTACTGCTTCCTGGTCGCAGCTGACGCTGCGCCCGGCGGTCTGCGCGTGGACTGCCACCACCAGTGGTTATGGCGCCTCGCGACGGGTCTCCACCCCCTCCGGCCGGTGTGGTCACGGCCGGTACTGCGGTGATGGATGCGCTGTGGAGTTCTCAAACAACGGCCGCTTCCTTCGTACTCACCCCTGCGGGCTTTCCTCCGGGCGGTTCCGCCTGCTCTCGTCTCTGGGCTCGCTACTGGCGTGGCCCGCCGACGATGGGTCGGTCTGTGCGGTGGTAGGGACCGAGGGTCCGGCTGGAGCTAGGCCGCGAGCGGCAGGGGCTTCGTGACGGTGGCCGACGGCGCGGTGCGCAGCTGCGTGGCGTAGGGGAGGAGCACGTCGATCAGGCGCTCACGGACCCGTCGGGCGATGGTCGGGTCGTCCGCGGCAATATCGCGGGCGGCGTCCATACGGGCGTAGCGGTCCTTGAGGGCGCCCAGCGTGACGGCCATGTCGATGCCCGCCCACCGCTCGTGCGGCAGCTCGTCGGCCTCGTACATCTCGAGCGGCGTGCCGAACGCTGCGTCGAGGTCGATGTCACCGAAATCCGGCAGCTCCACCTCGATCGAGTCCAGCAGCTGGAGGGTCTCAGCGTCGAAGGTCTCGGTGGCGAGGCTGGCAGAGGGGCGGAAGGTGATGTTCATGGATGGAGCTCCTCGCAATGTCGGGGCCGACAGGCAGCACGAATACCCAAACGATCCGCTGTCCTAGGACTGCGCGCCGTTGCGATAGAACTCTGCAATCGCAGTCCTGGGACTGTCAACAGTCCTGGGACTGTGGTTGACTGATCCTGTGGAGAGGAGTCCGGCATGACACCAAAATGGCGAGAGCTCGCGGATCGGCTGGCTGCCCGGATCAGAAACGGCGAGTACGCCCCTGGGCAGCAGCTGCCACACATCCGCGATCTCGTTGAAGCTGGCGAGGGCTCAAAGTCGACGGTGCACGCGGCTTACAAAGCTTTGGAGGCCGAGGGGCTCGTCACCTCGTCACGCGGTCACGGGACCGTGGTGCGGTCGCCCTCACCTTTGAAGCGGCTCGGCATCAGCCGCTACGACAAGGTCAAGTGGCGGGATGGTGACGAAGTGGCCTTCATCGCTGACCGCGTCGCTTCGGGACGCGCGTACCGACGCGGAGAACAAACCCAGACCATCAGCCAGATCGAGGCATCCGCAACAGTGGCAGCTGGCCTCGGCGTTCCTGTTGGGACCATCGTCTATGCACGCGCACGGCTGGTGAAGGAGGGCGACCAGCCCACCCACACGCTGACCAGCTATTACAGGCCTGAGCACGTCGAGGGCACCCGGTTGGTTGATCCCACACCTGGGCCGGCTGGCCGCGGTGGCGGGTACCGAGTGTTGTACGACGCTGGGTACGAAATCGATCACATGCGGGAAGCAATCTTCGCGCGATCCCCGACCCACGACGAGGGAAAATTGCTGCAGCTGCCAGCGGGTGAGCCCGTGGTCGAGTTGCACCGGACCACCTACACCGCGGATGACACGGCGGTTGAGTTCGCTATCGGCATCCACGCAGCGTCTCGTTTTGCCTGGGAATACGACTTCCAGGTTCCAGATTCTGCAAAGGACGGGGACTGATCAGCAGTGATCGCGACGCAATCCTGGGCAGACGCTCAGCTTCTATGGGACTACCACCAGATGTACCACGAGGTCCGACCGTGCTCCGTCGCGGTCGGCCTGGGCAGCCACGATCTCGGCGTGGCTGATGCCACCGCGGCACTCTATTTGGCCGAGATGGCCCCATTGATCATCTTCACTGGCGCCACGAGCCGCACCACGAAGGCTCGCATGCCTCGCGGAGAAGCGGTGCACTACCGCGAACGTGCCATCGAGTTGGGCGTACCAGCCTCGGCAATCCGCGTGGAGACACGGGCTCGCAACACCGGCGAGAACATTCAGTTCACCAAGGCTTTCCTCGAAGAATTGGGGCTTCCCGTCTCCTCCGTGCTGCTTGTCAGTAAGCCGTACGAGGAGCGACGGGCATACGCCACCACCAGACTCCTATGGCCTGAGATTTCAGTCGTCAGCGCTTCTGCGCCGACGACCTTCAAGGCGTACGTATGTCAGATCCAGGATTCCAAGCTGGTGATTGACATGTTGGTTGGCGCCCTGCAGCGCCTGCTGCTGTACCCGAAGCAAGGCTTCATGATCAGCCAGACGGTTCCAGATGACGTATTGCGCGCATACGAGCGCCTGTGCAGTGCCGGCTTCACTAGCCGCCTGATGGCAGCCTGCCCCTGAAATCCCGTTAGCTGCCAATTCCAACAAGCCGTAGAGAATCGTCCCGGCAGAGATGGACGCTTGCTTAAATGACCACCCGCCCGTGCTGAGAGGCGGCCAGTGCCCCGTGGATTGACCTTCGCCCGACGCCCCCTGA
Source organism: Streptomyces sp. DvalAA-43 (assembly GCF_900091725.1). Classification (GTDB taxonomy): domain Bacteria; phylum Actinomycetota; class Actinomycetes; order Streptomycetales; family Streptomycetaceae; genus Streptomyces; species Streptomyces pulveraceus. The sequence continues at coordinate 13,245 of NZ_FMBW01000015.1, forward strand.
CGGGCGTTCGACTTCAGATTCCCGTGTGGCGGGACGGTTCTCGAACCGGCTTCCCGCCAAGCGGGAGCAACGGAGTTCCGATCCAGGCGTACGTGGGGGTTCCACCTGCACGTTCTCACATCAGACGCTGAGAGGCCGTCACCGGAGGGAGGGGTGCCATGCGGGGTCGATCGGTGTCTCGTACGACAACACACTCGTTCTCATTACCGAAGACCGTCGGGGGCATGTATGTTTTCGAGAATGGTTCCCTACAGTGGAGGTTTCGATGTCCGATCCGCTGAGGCGAATTGACGCCCTGGTAGACGAGGACACCCTCCCCACACCCCAGATCCGGAAGCAACTCCGACTCGCTGCCGGCCTCACGCAAACCGAAGTCGCCAACGCCATCGGCGTCAAGCGCCTTGCGATCGCACGGTGGGAGGCAGGGCTCGCCCAGCCTCACCGCGGAAACCGCCGTGCATACGCACATCTCCTCCGGCGATTGGCCGCGAAGCATCCGGACGCCATCAAGGAGGCCCCGGATGAGGGATGACCTCACGATCCCGGCCGTATTCGGGTACGCCGACTCCGCCTTCGGTTTCGAGGGGGTCGGGGTGACGTAGCCGCCACCGGCCGCGCGTACCACTCAGCGGATTCACCACCCGCTCGGCCTCGCGCGGCCCTTCGCTCCGACTGGACTAACCATCCAGGTCGGCCGCTCAGTCCCGGTCTTCACCCGGTCTTGAGCTTCGGCTCATCGAGCCACTTCTCACACACCGCTACACCCGGCCACTAACCACGGCCACCACAGCCGCAGCAGCACCAGCTGCGCGCTCGAACCGCGAGGCCCCCACCACAGGGGTTTGACGGTTCACCACCACCGAGACGAGAGGAGAAATCTCCCCCCACCCGATCGGCGCCCGCCCGCTTCTTATGAAGGGGCGGCACCTGACACATCCACACATCTGGCCATCCAGCCCGGAGAGGCTCTGGTCGGTCCAGCTATATGGAGAGCAGGTCGTTTCTCATAGTGCCTGAGAGCGGCGCCCCTTGTCAGCTTGGCCTTGTCCGTTTCACCCCGGTACGGGCCACGCGATCTTCCTACACATCCAGGAAGGCGCTTGCGCTTTGGGGCATTTATTCACTTTGGCAGCATAAATCCTTGGCCATGGGTGTAACCGACGCGACAACCGCCGCCGGTGGCTCGAACAGCGCGGACAGGGTCGGTGAGAGCAGGGCTTGCGGGGCTAACCCCCGCATCAACCACGGTGCCGCCATGACACCTACCTCTCGTCCGCATCCTCACGTGCCCGCACTCTGCCGGGCGGCCCGGTGAGCACCGTGGCGGCACCGGCCGCCAGCCTGGACTCTCTGTTCGAGGGCCTCTTCGACAAGTCCGTTCCGGCGCAGGCCGGGCCGGCTCCGAGGCGTAAGGCCGGGCCTCCGCTGGCGTTGGGTGAGGATGCCCGTGCTCGGCTGAAGGGTGCGGTGCGCGCGTTGCTGGATACGGATGGTCTGGACGGTGTGCCGGACCCGGTGCGGCTGGCGGTGATTGTGCTGGCGTCGCGGACGCCGTCGGAGTCCGGTGAGGTCGAGATCCGCACGCGTGAGCTGGGTCGGTGGATCGGGCTGTCCAAGTCGCGCACGGCCTCGGAGGTCGTTCCTGCCCTGCGGCGGTCCGGCCTGGTCTCTGTCGAGACGATGGAGGGTGAGTTCGACCAGCCTGCCGGGCTCCGGTGCAAGGTGCTGCCGCTGTGGGCGGCGCAGGACGTGGTCGGGCATGCGCTGAACTTGGAGAAGAAGGAGTACTCGACGCTGCTGCGGCTGATGGAGGCCGTGATGGCACCGGGCTGGGCACACCGGGACGGCCGGGTGACTCCGGCCGGACTGCTCGGTACACGCACGGGCCGTGGTGCGGCGACGGACCGGCTGGCGCTGCTGCTGCTGGTGCTGGAGGCGCGGGAGACGGGCCGGGTGCGGTTGTGCGGCGGCACGGTGGACACGAAGCGTGGCCGGCCGGCGGCGACGCTGGCCCGGCTGCTGGGCTGCTCGGTGGGAGCGGCGGAGCGGGTGCTGGAGCGGTTGGAGGAGCGGGACCTGGTGCATCGGGTGCGTCTGCGGACGGGGTCCAGGCTCGCGAACCGGACGCGGCTGACGATCCCGGCAGTCGCTGCCGCGCACAGCCGTGCCAGTGCTGGCGCTGTCCGCGAGGACCGTTCGCAGGCCCCGGGCCCCGTGTTTTCAGAGCCCGACGTTACGGCAGTGCAAAGTGAGGCACGGGGGTCTGAAGAAGACCCGCAGGTCAACGGGGTGCCTGTGACGGATGAGCCGGACGTTGCAGAGCCCGACGTTGCGGCAGCCCTTCACACTGATCACTCTCACCTGGTTACTCCCGTCTCTCCTCTCTCGCTCTCTGGTGGCTGTTCCGGCGAAGGCCGTGGCGGGTCCGGTGATCTGCCGGACCGCGTGTGCGTGCGCGAGGACGGTGGCCCGCTGCGCGGGGAACAGCCGAAGAAGTCCCCGTCGATCAGCAGCAAGAAGCCCGGCTGCGGGCCGGTGCCCGGTGCCGGTCGGGGCAGGCAGCAGCGGGGGAGGGTGCCTCTGCCTCCGGAGGATCTGCGGACCGTTCTGGCCCCGGTCGATCTGGTATGGGCGCGGCTGAAGCGTCCAGCCGCCCGCCGCCTTGTGGAGGCCGCCACCCGCAGCGAGCTGGGCAGGGTGGTCGGGTTCGCCGGCCGCGCGGACGCGCCGCAGGTCCTCGCCGACCGGCTCGCCCGGCACCTGGAGAACCAGATGCGGCTGCGCCGTCCGATCACGGACCCGGTGGGCTGGCTGATCGGCCTGGCCCTGCCCCAGCGTCAGCAGTGCGGCGACGTGCGGTGCGACGACCGAATGCTGCTCGGCTCCGGACAGGACTGCCCGCGCTGCACGGAGAAGCAGGCCGACCGCCGCAATCAGCGCCGTGCGGTCGCGGCCGCCATCGACGCCGCAATGCCGCACGCCACCGAGACCGAGCGCCGCGCGGCAACCGAGCAGCTGCTGCACCAGAACGTGACCGCCAGGGCGTGGGCGAAGGCGTACGAGTGGGAGCAGGTCCGGGCCCGGCAGGCCGGCGCAGCTCAGACCCGTGCCGAAGCCGCGGCCGCGCAGTCCGCCGACGACGTCCCGGCCGCGCCGATGGCACCGGTCGTCCTGCCCGCGCCGCGTCCGCTTGCCGCGCCCGTCCCGGTCGACGACGTCGACCAGGAGCAGGAGCTCGTTCTCGAAGACCTGACCCGCGAGCAGGTCCGCGCCTGGCGGGTGCGGGGGTTGAAGGACCACAGCGTCGTCTTCGACCACATCGACCAGTACGGCGAGCCGTCCGCGAGGCGACTGTTCAGCAATCAGCTGGTCAACGAAGCACAGCGCCTGGAAGGCACGCACCACCTGGTCCTCGGGCACACCGCCTGGGGGCAGGCATGAAGGGCGGCGAGGTGTCCGGGGCCGACCTGGCCCGGGTCGCGCTACGGGCCGCGAGGGAAGCGGCCCGGAAGAACGACGCCGGCCAGAAGGCGAAGAAGAGGCCGCGGACCGCCACGATGGTGCGGCGCGACGGGCGCGAGCCGATGGGCCTGGGAACCGCGATCGGCACGCTGGTCGCCTCCCGGGCCTGGGAGATCCCGGCCATCGGCGCCTCCCTCCGCGAACGGTGGGCGGCCATCGCTCCCGACCTCGCCGGGCACGTCGCCGCCGTCCGCTTCGACCCGGACCCCGGCCAGCTCACCGTGTGCCCGGAGTCGTCGGCATGGGCGACGAAAGCCCGCCTGGAACAGACCCTCGTCATCGCGGCTGCCAACAAGGCAGCGGGCCGGATCGTCGTGAGCTCCCTGCGGATTCTGCCGCCCGGCGCCGTACCCGCACCGGGCCCGGCCGACGTCGCTCCGGCAGATCCGGTCCCGGTCGCGCCCACCAGCCCGGCGAGGACCAGGGAGACGGCGTGCGGGGGCTATCGGCGCGCGCTGGAAGCCCACCGCGCGGTTGCCCAGCCGTCCCGGGTGGATCCGGGCATCGCACAGGCGGTGGAGCGACAGACCGCCGCCCTGCGGGAACTGTCCCGCAGGGCCTTCCCCGAGCCGCCCGCAGTGCCGAACGACGCACCAGCCCCGATCGAGCAGGCCCGCGCCCAGCACCGCCACCAGGCCGCGGCGACCGAGGCCGCCGCCCTGCGCCGGGCCCGAGCCGAGAAAGACGGCCATCAGTTGCAGCCGCAGCGCCAGCGCCTGGAGCGGACGGCGTGAATGGCCATGGCAGTTGTGCCGTTTCCAGGGCACGCCGCTCTTGTGGGCGAGCAGAACGAGGGCCAGGAGCACGTCGTTGTACCGGAACGGCTGCTGACCACTGTCGATGGGGTGAGCCAACTCCGACTCGGCCACGCGACCCTGAAGCAGGGCAGGTCAACGAGTGGAGCCGGGGCCCAGCTCATGCAGTATCAACGCGTCAACTGGGCCGAAGTACTTGATCTGGCGGCAGACTCAGAAGCCGTATCTCAACCGATCTTGGAACATGCGGGTCGAACGGGTTTCTGGATCGGGTGATCTCGGGGTGATCGGTGTATGAGGACAGGGCCTCTTGGTAGTTCGGGGGTGTTGAAGCCTGCCGATCTGCCCAGGAGACCCTGTTGCCGCAGTTGTACGCGCTCGCGCCCGTATCGTTCAAGTCGTCCGACGTGTCGTGCGATTGCCTCGCCCATGTGTACGGGAACGCGGCGGACCAGCCTGGCCGGAAGCGGCACTACGCCTCGGACATGACGGACGCGGAGTGGTCGGTGATCCGCCCGTTGCTGCCGGTGCCGGCCTGGCTGGAGGGTCGGGGCGGCAGGCCGGAAGGCTACTGCCACCGACAGATACTCGACGCGGTGCGCTACGTCGTCGACAACGGGATCAAGTGGCGTGCGGTGCCTGCAGACTTCCCGCCGTGGGACCGGGTCTACGCGTTCTTCTGCCGGTGGCGCCGTCAGGCCCTGGACGTGGAGTTCCATGACCGGCTGCGGGGCAGAGTCCGCATCGGTGAGGGGCGGACAGCCGCGCCGACCGCCGGCATCATCGACTCGCAGTCGGTGCGGGCCGCAAGCTCGGTGCCGGCCGCGACCAGGGGATACGACGGCGGGAAGAAGGTGCCGGGCCGCAAACGGCACGTGATCACGGACTGTCTCGGCCTGTTGCTGGTGGTCGCGGTCACCGCCGCGAACGTGGGCGACCGCGAGGCGGCGGCACCCCTCCTGGAACGGGCCCGGGCCTCGCACCGCTCGCTCCGTCTGATCTGGGCGGACGGCGGCTACACCGGCATGCTCGTCGACTGGGTCAGGGAGAAGCTCCACGTCGTTCTCGAGATCGTCAAGCGCAGTGACGAGCCGCGTTTCGTGGTGCTGCCGAGGCGGTGGGTGGTCGAGAGGACGCTGAGCTGGCTGATGCGCTCACGTCGGCTCGCCCGCGACTACGAGACGCTGCCCACCACCAGCGAGTCCATGATCTTGTGGTCGATGACCATGCTGATGAGCCGCCGCCTCGCCCGCCGCACCCACCCGGCCACGACGACGGTGTCCCTGGCGGCCTGAACCGCATCGTCACGGCGTCACGATGCTGAACTCCCCGGACTGATGCCCGGTGATCCACCCGCGCTCGGCCAGGCGTTTCGCCCGCGAACGCACTCCCTCGATCTTCGCAGGCACCGTTTCCAGCCCCAGGGCCACCGCGAGTTCCCGGGCCCGCACTCTGTCCCGGCCCGCCCCGGCCTCGGTCTCCAGCACCGAGATGATCCGCTGGTAGTCCGGCGCGAGGACCGTCCTGGCCAGCCGCCCGCTCTGGCAGGGGACCGGTGATCCCGTCACCGCGGCGGCCACCACGTTCTCCTCCACCACATCCATGCCCCGGCCGGCTGGCTCGGCCAGCACCTCCACCACCGCTTCCCGGGCGACGACCAGCCGTTCGACCAGTCGCTCGGCCTCCTCGAGTACGACCGCGATCCTCATGGCTTCCTCTCGCGCCCGCTCGACCGCCTCCCGCGCGGCCGACTCCTTCGCCTCCAGCAGACCCAGCACCGACGCCATCAGCAACCCCCATCAATCAAGAAGCAGGATGCACCCACGCTTCCACACCGACGCAGAATCCACCCCTGACCAGCAGAAACTCAACGGCCATGACCGGAAAGACAACGGCTTCTTAGTTCAGAGAAGCGACGCTGGACTGGATCGAGACCGCGGTCGACACCGGCAAGGTCGACGTCGACGGCGAGCTGGCCCGCCTGCTGCAAGGTGAATAGACGATGCCCCGTGCTTTCGCACGCAGATCACCGGCCGCCCAGCGCCATGCCGACAGCATCCGCTTCGTCCTCTTCGAGGCCCGCCCCGCCGGTCTGACCTTCGCCCAGCTGGTCAGATCCAGCGAACTCTCCCCCCATCAGGCCCGGTCCGGGCTGGCCTGCCTGCGCGACATCATCGCCGAGCAGGGCTGGCCACCCCTGATCTGGACCCGGACGGACGGTTACAAGTTCTGTTCCGACACCAGCGAGCTCCAGGCATACGAGGTCGCGGTCATCCGAGGAAAGCTCACCGAGATCCGCCGGTTCATCACCGGCGTCGTCATCCCGCACGCAACCCTCCAGCCGAAGGGCAGGTGGATCAAACACCTCAACACCCAGCTCAGCTCCGTCGAGTCGACCCTTGACGTCATTGCCGACTACATCGATGCCTGATGGGTGGTCCCGGCCGCGAAGCGGCCGGGACCACCCCCGTTTCGAACCGGAAGGGGTCACGTTGCCGCGCAGACGCTTCTACCCCTCCGACACCTTCGACGACGAGTGGTTGCTGATCGAGCCGCTGCTGCCCGTCCCGGCCTGCGACACCCCCGCCGGCGGACGTCCGGAGAAGCACCCGCGGCGCGAGATCGTCGATGCGATCCGGTATGTCGTGGACACCGGCTGCAAATGGCGAGCCCTTCCCCGGGACTTCCCGCCTTGGCGCACGTGTTACGGGTTCATGGCCCGCTGGGCAGCGGCCGGCGTCGTCGGACAGATCCGTGACCAGCTCCGCAAACGCATCCGCCGCGAGATGGGCAGGTCCCCCGGGGCGGTCGCGACCGTGATCGACTCCCAGTCGGTCAAGGCCGCCGAGACTGTCGGCCGCGACTCCCGCGGCTATGACGGCGCGAAGAAGATCAACGGCCGCAAGCGCCACCTCGAGGTCGACACCAAGGGCCTGCCGCTGTTCGTCATGGTCACCCCGGCCGACATGACCGACCGCGACGCAGCGAGGGAAGTCCTGTTCCGGCTGAGGCTCATGCACCCTGATATCACCATCGCCTGGGCCGACTCCGGCTATGCCGGACAGCTCGTGACCTGGGCAAAGAGACATCTCGGGCTCACGTTGAAGACGGTGAGCCGGCCGAAGAACACTCCCGGCTTCGTGGTCCTGCCCCGCCGCTGGGTAGTCGAACGGTCCCTGGCCTGGATCATGCATGCACGCCGCCACGCGAGAGACTACGAACGACTGATCCAGCACTCGGAGTCGTTGATCACCTGGGCCGCGATCACCTTGATGACCAGGCGAATCACCCACCGGTCATCCCGCCGAAGCGGCCAGCCCGACTCCCGCGAAGCGAACCGGGACTGATCCCAACGGCGAGGCTGGTCAGCCCCGGCTCCTTCACTCCCCGAAAGCTTCCTGGCCCACTTTCTGAGGTTCCCCCGG